>JAJDYN010000015.1 GCA_022825135.1 Gemmatimonadota bacterium
CGCTTGAAATCCGAACGAAATGGGTCTACACTGTGTTGGCATCGGTCCTCCGTTATGGTGACTGTCAAGTCTATGCGGCACATAAACTTAACAGCCCCAGGAGGCCGATGCCATCTCATGTCTGTGAGAAATCCGGGCTAGAGCTGCTCGACCCCGGTTGCGGTTACGCGGTGGGACATCAGGGGCGTCTGCGGCGGCGGAACGTCCGGAGCGATCGGAATCGCTCGACGGAGCATCTCCGACGCCCTGTCGGCATCCTCCGACGTGGCCGCGTACACGACTCCCAGAGTGCCGCCCACCGCTACCGCTTCCCCGACCTGGACTTCCAGCCTGAAGCCCACCCCGCGGTTGATGGTTGCCCCGAGCCGCGTCCGGCCACCCCCCAGCTCGACCACCCCGTGGCCCAGCGTGCGCGGATCGATGGCCGCCGCGAAACCGGCCGATTGCGCGCGCACATAGCGGCGAACCCGCGCGGCCGGCAGCCTCTCGGGGCGGTGGACCGCCCGGGTGTCGCCTCCCTGAAGGGCGACCACGCGCGCGAAGCGTTCCAGCGGGCGGCCCGAGTCGAGCGTGGCAGCCGCCTGCGCCCGGGCGCTTGCGGCGTCGCGCGCAAGACCTCCGACGACCATCATCTGGGCAACCAGGCCGAGAGTCACTTCCCGGAGATCGGCGGGACCGCCGCCCGCCAGGCAGTCCAGTGCCTCGGCCACCTCCAGCGCGTTGCCGATGGCGCGCCCCAGGGGACGATCCATCGCCGTCACCAGGGCGACCGTGTCGACGCCGGCGCGCACGCCGAGGGTCACCATCGTCCGCGCCAGCTCCAGCGCGCTGTCGATCCCGGGCAGGAAGGCGCCGGAGCCCGCCTTGACGTCGAGCACCAGCCCCGTCAGTCCCTCCGCGAGCTTCTTGCTCATGATGCTGGTCGCGATCAGGGGAATCGACGAGACCGTGCCGGTCACCGAGCGAAGGTCGTAGAGCCGGCGGTCGAGGGGCGCGATCTCCGGGGTCTGGCCGATCATCGCGAACCGCTCCCGCTCCAGTATCGACACGAAGCGGTCGAGTGCGATGTCGGTGCGGAAGCCCGGGATCGATTCGAGCTTGTCGAGGGTGCCGCCCGTGTGGCCGAGACCCCGGCCCGACATCATGGGCACATGGAGTCCCAGCTCCGCGGCCAGGGGAGCCAGAACCAGCGAAACCTTGTCTCCGACGCCTCCCGTAGAGTGCTTGTCGACCCGCGGGCCATCGAGATGGGAGAGGTCAAGGGAAGCTCCCGAGGCGATCATGGTGTGGAGGACGGCATCCAGCTCGGCGCCCGAAAGGCCACGGAACCAGACGGCCATCAGGAAGGCCGCCATCTGATAGTCGGGGACGTCACCCTCGAGATACGCGCGAAGGAAGGCCTGCAGCTCTGTGGCTTCCAGGGTGTCGCCGGCGCTTTTGCGCTCGATGATGCGAATCGTGTTCACGGGCAACGCGGGCGCTCGACGGCGACCGGACCGGAGTGCGATGTTGTTGGCGTCATATATGAGTGTGGGTCGAGCCCCGTCCGTCAAACAGCCTCCAGAATCCGGAGAGACAGCCTCGCATGCGCGTCCTCGGCATCGATTATGGCGAACGGCGAATCGGCGTCGCAATCAGCGATCCGACGAGCACCTTCGCCACGCCCCTGCCCACCCTGACCCGGCGGCGCGGCAAGCGACCGCCCATGGGCGCCCTCCAGGCGCTCGCGCGTGAGCACGGCGCAACCGCACTGATCGTGGGGCTGCCGCTCGCCGCAGACGGGACCGAGACGCCATGGTGCGCCGAAGTACGGCGTTTCGGAGATCGACTCGGTGGCAGCCTGGCGCTCGACGTGTACTATGTCGACGAACGAATGACATCGGCCCGCGCGGAGAGGGTCGTACGCTCACTCGCGTTGCCCCGGCGCAAGCGGGAGCAGAAGGAACGCGTGGACGCGGCGGCTGCGGCGCTGATTCTGCAGAGATGGCTGGACGCGGGAGGGAGAGGCGCCTCGGGATGACCACTTGGGTGAAGTCCGCGGCCGCGGTCGCCGCCGGGCTGGTGCGCAAGGCCGGCCGCGGCTGGACGAGGGTCGCGGCGGACGCGGCTGCGATTCTCCGAAGGGTCGTGGCCGAAACCGCTTCCGCGGTGCGGACCGTCACCACGCGGGGCGGGGCGCCGGGCTGGCCGAAGATCGCGCTGGGGGCCGCCGCCAGCGTGATCCTGCTCGGCGGCGGGTCGGTGATGCTCTGGCTGGCGGCACCCGTCGAGCCTCCCCGCGCCACGCCCCCGGAGGGCGAGACCGTGGTGTTCACGGTCGCGCCCGGAGCCACCTTCGGGCAGATCACCGACACGCTGGTGGCGCGCGGACTGATCCGGCGCCCCCTGCTCTTCCGGGTCTACGGACGGCTGCGGCGGGACGACCGCAATGTGCGCGCCGGGACATATGCGCTGGACGCCGGCACCGGATGGGGGCGCCTGCTCGACGCCCTCGTCGAGGGCCGGGTCAGGATGGTGCCGGTCACCATTCCGGAAGGCTTCACGCTTCCCCGGATCGCCACCCGCATCGCCGGCATCACCGAACTGCCCGCCGACACCGTTCGCGTCAGGCTGGGCGGGGAAGACGCCCACACCCGCTGGAATCTGCCGGGGCCGGGTCTGGAGGGGTACCTGTTTCCGGACACCTACCTCTTCGCCGGAGGTGTCCCGCTCGACGCCGTGGTCGGGGCGATGAGCGAACGCTACCGGAGCTACTGGACCCCCGAGCGGGAGGCCCGGGCGGAGGAGCTGGGACTGTCGGAGCGGGAGGTGGTGACGCTTGCGTCGATCATTCAGGCGGAGGCTCGCGTGGCCGGCGAAATGCGCGCGATCTCGGCGGTCTACCACAACCGCCTGCGCATCGGCATGCTCCTGCAGGCAGACCCCACCGTGCTGTTCGCGCTGGGCGGCCACCGCCCCCGGCTGCTCTATGCCGCGATGGACTCGGTAGCCGACCACCCCTACAACACCTACACCCAGGGGGGACTTCCCCCCGGCCCCATCGGGGCGCCCGGGGCCGCCGCGCTGGACGCCGCGCTCCATCCGGCCGAGGTGGACTACCTGTACTTCGTCGCCAACGCGGACGGCTCGCACACTTTCTCGCGCACCCTGAGCGAGCACAACCGCGCGGTTGCGCGGGCGCGGCGGGAAGCCGCCGGGGCGGGTCCGGGCGGCGGATGACCGCCGGACCGGATCCGCCATCGCGCGCGCTCCGCCTGATGGTGATCACCCACCCTCGCCCGCGCTGCGGGCGGCGGCCGGAAGAGGTGGTGGCGGAAGTGGTGGCGGCCGGCGCCACGGCCATTCAGCTGCGCGACAAGGAGGCGCCGCCGCGCGAACTCCTCGCTCTGGCCCGCCGCCTGCGTGCCGTCACCGCCCGCCACGAGGCCCTGCTGATCGTCAACGACCGGCTCGACATCGCCCTGGCGGCAGGCGCGGACGGCGTCCACCTGGGCCCGGACGACGTGCCGGTGGCGGCGGCGCGCCGGATGGTGCCCGACGGCTTCCTGCTGGGCCACTCGACCGACGATCCCGGCGCGGCGCGCCGGGCAGAGGCCGACGGCGCCGACTATCTGGGCTGCGGGACCGTCTTCCCCACCACCAGCAAGGCGGACGCGGGCGCGGTCATCGGGGTCCGCGGGCTCGCCGCCGTGGCGCGCTCGGTGGGCATCCCCGTGCTCGCCATCGGCGGCGTGACCGGCGAGCGCGTCCCGCTCCTGGGCGGGAGCGGAGCGGGCGGGGTGGCGGTCATCTCGGCGGTGATGGCGGCCCGTCGTCCCGCGAACGCCACGCGCCGGTTGCTGGAGGCGATGGAGAAGTGGGGGTGACAAAGCGCGGCTACGCGCTCTACATCCCTCCCGCTTCCAGGAACCCCGCCACTTCATCCCCGAAGACGCAGAACTCGCCCAGCGTTCCGGAGTCGGGACCGTGCCAGTCGGAGCCTCCGGTCATCAGCAGGTTCCACGACCGCGCGATGCGTTCCAGCGAGAGAATCCGCTTGGGTGAAGTTCGGGGCCTGTAGACCTCGATCCCCCTCAGGCCGGCCAGCTTGAGCCCGGGCAGCAGCTCTTCCAGAAGCTCGTGGGGCGGGTGGGCCCAAACCGGGATGCCGCCCGACTCCAGGATGATCCGAATGGCCTCTTCAGCCGAAACGAAGGCCGTGGGGACGTATGCGGGATGCTGGTTCCCGATGAGCCGGCCGAACGCGTCCGGTACGCTGTCCGCGTACCCCTCCCCCATAAGGGCCCGCGCGAGATGGGGCCGACCCAGGCTGCGGCGCGACGGCCCGGCGATTTCAACCACCGACTCGTAGCGGACCTGAACACCGCGGGCGGCAAGCCGGCGAACCATCTCCCGCATCCGCTCTTCGCGCCGGTGCCGGGCCCGGGTCTCGTACGCGCGCAGCCGCGGCGTCGAGGGATCCACGAAATAGCCCAGGATGTGCAGCCCCCTGCCCGCGTGCGCCGTGCTGATCTCGATCCCGGGGATGATCTCGATCGGGACTCGCGCGGCGGCCCTGCGGGCGCCGTCGAGCCCCTGGGTGGTGTCGTGGTCGGTGAGCGCGATCACGTCCAGCCGCCCGGCAGCGGCGGCCTCCACGACGCCCGACGGAGGCTCGGAGCCGTCAGAGGCCTGGGAGTGCAGGTGGAGGTCCAGGCGCACCGGTTCAGTCGGAAGAGGTGGGGCGCCCCGACTCGGTAAGGACGATCACTTCATCGGCGAGTACCTTGAGCACGCCCCCCGAAACCGGATGTCGGGCACTGCCTCCGTCGACGAGATCCACATCCACCTCTCCCTCGCCGAGCAGCGTCAGGAAGGGCGCGTGGCTGGGCAGGACGCCCACTTTGCCGTCCCATGCGGGCGCGACCAGCGAAGCGGCCTCGCCCTCGAAAAGCACGCGCTCCGGGGTCACCACCTTCACGGTGAGGCGACTCATGCCGAACCCCCCAGCTCCGCGCCGGCGGCCACCACTTCCTCGATCCCGCCCTTCATGTAGAAGGCCTGCTCCGGCAGATCGTCGAATTCGCCGGCCACCACCCGCTCGAACGACTCGATCGTATCGCCGAGCTTGACGTATCGGCCGGGAATCCCCGTGAACTGCTCGGCGACGAAGAAGGGCTGGGAGAGGAAGCGCTGCAGCCTGCGCGCCCGGTTGACGATGATCTTGTCCTCCTCGCTCAGCTCGTCCATGCCCAGGATCGCGATGATGTCCTGCAGGTCCTTGTAGCGCTGGAGGATCTGCTGGACGCCGGTGGCCACCTCGTAGTGTCTCCTGCCGAGGAACTGGGGATCCAGGATGCGCGAGGTGGAGTCGAGGGGGTCCACCGCGGGATAGATGCCCAGCTCCGCGATCGAGCGGGAGAGCACCGTGGTGGCGTCCAGGTGGGCGAAAGCCGCCGCGGGCGCCGGGTCGGTCAGGTCGTCCGCGGGGACGTAGATGGCCTGCACGGAGGTGATGGAACCGTCCCGGGTCGACGTGATGCGCTCCTGCAGCTCCCCCATTTCGGTTCCCAGGGTGGGCTGGTACCCCACCGCCGAGGGCATGCGTCCCAGCAGCGCGGACACCTCCGAACCCGCCTGCGTGAAGCGGAAGATGTTGTCGATGAAGAGCAGCACGTCCTGCTTCTCGACGTCGCGGAAGTACTCGGCGATGGTGAGGCCGGAGAGCCCCACCCGCAGGCGGGCGCCCGGAGGCTCGTTCATCTGACCGTAGCAGAGCGCGGTCGAGTCCAGCACGCCGGATTCCTTCATCTCCAGCCAGAGGTCGTTGCCCTCGCGGGTGCGCTCGCCCACGCCGGAGAACACGGAGCGGCCGCCGTGCTCCATGGCGATGTTGTTGATGAGCTCCATGATGATGACGGTCTTTCCCACGCCCGCGCCGCCGAACAGGCCGGTCTTGCCTCCCTTCACGTACGGGGCGAGCAGGTCGACCACCTTGATGCCGGTCTCGAAGATCTCCGTCTTGGGCTCGAGCGCGTAGAATCGCGGCGCCTCCCGGTGGATGGGCCAGCGCTCGGGCGTAGCCCCGTCCTCCCCCTGCACCGGCCCCATTTCGTCCACGGGCTCGCCGATGACGTTGAGGATGCGCCCCAGCGCAGCCTCGCCCACGGGCACGGTGATGGGCTGTCCGGTGTCGACGACCTCCATCCCGCGGGTCACGCCATCGGTCGAGGACATGGACACGGCCCGCACCTGTCCCCGGCCGATGTGCTGTTGAACTTCCGCGACCAGCGAGATCTCGCGGTCCTCGCCGGAAGTCGCCTGCAGGCGCAGGGCGCTGTAGATCTCGGGAAGATGGCCGGACTCGAACTCGACATCGAGCACGGGACCGATCACCTGCACCACTCTGCCTATATCTGTCTGGGACATGATCTGGGTCGTCTTATCGGTTCTCTGGAAATGGACTCCGGCCCGCCGGACGGGGCGGAAAGCCTGACTTGACGTGAGGGTTATCCGACGCCCTCCGCGCCTCCGACGATCTCCGCGATCTCCTGCGTGATCTGCGCCTGGCGGGCCCGGTTGTATGTGCGGGTGAGGTGTTCGATCATGTCTCCCGCGTTGTCGGTTGCGTTCTTCATGGCCGTGCGGCGCGCGCCCTGCTCGGCGGCCGCGTTCTCCACCAGCGCCCGGTAGACCATGTTGCGCAGGTACAGGGGAATGAGATCGCGCAACACCCCGACCGCCGAGGGCGACAGGATGAACGCCCCGGCCGAAAGGGCTCCCTCCGACGGCTGCAGAGGCAGCAGTTGGAGCATCCGTGGAGGCGTCGACATGGCGGAGCGGAACTCCGACGAGATCAGGTACACGGCGTCGATCCCGCCCGCCTCGAAAGCTTCGCGCAGCGACCCGGACAGCCCCTCGGCGTCACCGACGGTCGGGTCGTCGCTGATGTCGATTCGGCTCGAAGCGATGGCCTCGCCGCGGAACCGGAAGTAGGCGAGCCCCTTGCGGCCGGCGAGGTGGAGGTCGACCTCCACCCCGTCGGCACGCAGCCTCTCAAGCAGCTGACGCCCCTCACGAATGAGGTTGGCGTTGAAGGCTCCCGCCAGCCCCCGGTTGGCGGTCATCAGGAGGACGGCGGCGCGGCGGATGCGCTCCGGCTGGCGAAGCACGGGCAGCGCCTCCGCGTATTCCGGTGCATGCAGGCTGGACACGATGGCGCTCAGGGCCTCGCTGTAGGGCCGCGCCGCCCTTACCCGATCGGTGGCCCGCTTGAGCTTCGAGGTCGCGACCAGTTCCATGGTCCGCGTGATCTGGCGCGTATTCTCGACCGAGCGAATCCGGCGCTTGACGTCGCGGGCTCCGGCCATGTCAGCTCGCCGCTCCGTTGCCGGCGGCGTCGGAGTCGGCCAGGTACATCCCGGACCAGGCCTGGATCGCGTCGACCAGGCGGGTCTCGATCTCCTCGGTGAGCATCCCCTCGGAGCGCAGCCCGCTCAAGACGTCCTTCGCGGAGGTCGCGAGGAATTCGTGGAAGCCGCGCTCCCATTTGCGCACCTGCGCCACCGGGATCGCATCGAGATAGCCGTTGGTGACGGCGTAGATGGTGGCGATCTGGTTCTCCACCGGCATCGGCTGGTACTGCGGCTGCTTGAGCACCTCCACCGTGCGCTCTCCGAGGGCCAGCTGCTTCTGCGTGGCCGCGTCCAGATCCGAGCCGAACTGGGCGAACGCCTCGAGTTCCCTGTACTGCGCCAGATCCAGGCGCAGGCGTCCCGCCACCTTCTTCATGGCCTTGATCTGCGCGTTCCCGCCCACGCGCGACACCGAAATGCCCACGTTCACGGCGGGACGCACCCCCGAATAGAACAGGTCCGGCTCGAGGAAGATCTGCCCGTCGGTGATCGAGATCACGTTGGTGGGAATGTACGCCGAGACGTCCCCGCCCTGGGTCTCGATGATGGGCAGCGCCGTGAGCGATCCCCCGCCCTGCTCGTCGGAGAGCTTGGCGGCCCGTTCGAGCAGCCGCGAGTGGAGATAGAACACATCCCCGGGGTATGCCTCGCGGCCGGGCGGGCGCCGCAGCACCAGCGAGAGCTGGCGATACGCCTGAGCCTGCTTGGAGAGGTCGTCGTAGACCACCAGGGTGGCCATCCCCTGCCACATGAAGTGCTCCGCCAGCGCGCACGCGGCGTAGGGCGCGATGTACTGCATGGGCGCGGGATCGGAGGCGTTGGCAGCCACCACGATGGTGTAGTCCATGGCCCCGTGCTCGCGGAAGGTCTCGACCACTGCGGCTACCTTCCCGGCCCGCTGCCCCACCGCGCAGTAGATGCAGATTACGTTGGTGTCGGCCTGGTTGATGATCGTGTCCACGGCGATGGCGGTCTTGCCCGTGCCGCGGTCGCCGATGATCAGTTCGCGCTGGCCGCGCCCGATCGGGATCATCGAGTCGATGGCCTTGAGCCCGGTCTGGAGCGGCTCCTTGACCGGCTGCCGCAGCACGATGCCCGGCGCGACCACGTCGATCTGGCGGCTGCCCTCGATGGGGGCGACGGGTCCTTTGCCGTCCAGCGGGTTCCCGAGCGCGTCCACGATCCGGCCGATGTACCCCGACCCCACCTGGACGTCCAGCACGCGGCCGGTGCGGCGGACCTCGTCGCCCTCGTGGAGCTGCGTCCAGTCGCCCATGATCACGGCGCCGATGTTGTCTTCCTCGAGGTTCAGCGCCAGCCCGGTTACCGTCTCCCCGGTTTCGCCGGAGGTGATGTCCAGCATCTCGCTGGCCATGGCGTTGGTCAGCCCGTAGATGCGCGCGATGCCGTCCTTGACCTCCAGCACCTCGCCGACCTCCTCGGCGTGCAGCTGGTCCTCGTAGCGCTCGATCTCGGAAAGCAGAACGTCCTTGATCTCGCTGGCCCGAAGTTGGGAATCAGTATGAGCCATGCCCAGTCCTGTGGTGACTCGAAGGCGTCAGCCTCCGCCGTTGGTTGTTCCAGTGCCGCCCAGGGATGCCGCCAGCAGCGAGTGGCGCATCCCTTCGAGGCGACGTCTCAGGGAGCCGTCGTATACGGTGTCGCCGGCCCGCACCACCACCCCGCCCAGGATTTCCGGGTGGACCCGGAAGTGCGGAATCGCGGTCCGGCCCAGCAGCTGCGAGAGCCGGCCGGCGACGCTGGCCTGCGCCGTGTCGTCGAGCGCGCGCGCGACCGTGACCTCGACGTGGACCCGCTTGCGGTGTTCGTCCAGAAGCTCGTTGTAGCAGAGCGCGATCTGCTCGAGTAGCGCCTGCCGGCGCTTGTCGACCGTGACCAGCACGAAGCTGAGAAAGTGTCCCGGGACGCGACCCTCGAGCGCGGTGCGCAGCACCACCTTCTTGTCGGCGGCGGCGATGCGCGGCGTAGCCAGGAAGGTGCGCAGGCCCGGACTCTCGTTGAGGGTGCCGACCAGGGCGGCAAGCGCGTCCTGATACGCCTCGACTCCTTCGTGACGCCTGGCGAGCGCGAAGAGGGTTTCCGCGTAGTTCCTGGCGACGGTCTCTTCCCTCACGCGTCCCGCCCCCCGGCCGTCTCGGAGAGCGACGACAGGTAGTCGTTCACCAGTTCCCGGTCTTCCCGCGCATCCAGACGCTGCCCGACCAGCCTGGACGCGGCCGCGAGCGCGAGGCCAACGGTCTCCTTGCGGATCGCCTCCAGCACGGCGTCCCGCTCCACTTCGATCTCTCGCCGCGCGCGCTGCACGATTGCGGCGCTCTCCTGCCGCGCCTTCGCTTCCAGATCACTCCCGAGGCGGGCCGCGGCCGCCTTCGCCTCGGCGATGATGAGCTGCGCCTCGTGTCGCGCCTCGCGCAGCTGGAGCCTGTGCTCGTCGAGCGCGTCGGACGCTTCCTTGCGCAGCCGTGCGGCGTCGTCGATGGAGCTCTGGATGTTCTGCTCGCGGGTCTCGAGCGCATTCAGGATCGGACCCCAGGCGAATTTGGCGAGAAGCAGAAGCAGGATCAGGAAGACGATCAGCGCCCACAGGCTCAGGCCGGTGTTGATGTCGAACAGCCCCGGACCTTCCTGAGCCAGGAGCGATGCGGGAAGGGCGCTGAGTGCTGCCGCCGCGGCAGCCACCGATAATGCTCTCATAGTCGTGCCACCAAAGGTGCCCCCGGCGGGCTCGGGAACCGGGCCGGATGCGGGATCCGGCACAGGTCGGCCGCCTCGTCGCCGGGGACTCCGGCCTAAAGGGTCTTGTACAGGAATGCGAGCACCAGGCCGAAGAGCGCGGCCCCTTCGATCATCGCCGCCAGGATGATGCCGACGTTGAAGATCCGGCCCGCGGCCTCCGGCTGGCGCGCGATCCCCTCGGCCGCGCCCTTGCCGATGAGCCCGATGCCGATGCCCGCGCCGAGCACCGAAAACCCGAACCCGATGCCGGCGCCCAGGAGGCTCAGGTAGTTCCTGGCCGTCTCCATGTCCATGGCGGCCTCCTGGACCGCAGTCAGTGTCGCGTGCAGCATGGTCAGTCTTCTCGTCCGTGGTGGAGGTTTTGAATTGGTTCGTCGTGAAGCGGAGAACGCCGGCCCGTCAGTGGGCGTGGCGGATCAGGCCGATGAAGACGGCCGAGAGCATGGCGAAGATGTAGGCCTGCAGGAAGGCCACGAACAACTCGAGGACCATCATCAGCGTGGTGGCCGTGACGGAAGCACCGGCGACCGCCCATCTCGCGAAGGTGAGCTGCGCGAAGATGAAGATGAGGCCCAGGAGAGAGAAAATGAGCGTGTGTCCCGCCGTCATGTTGGCGAAGAGGCGGACCGCGAGGGCGAAAGGCTTGGTCAGCTTGCTGACCACCTCGACCGGGATCATGACCAGCAGCATGACCGGCTTCATCCACCCGGGGATGCCGGCGGGCACGAAGAAGATGGTGCGCGCATAGCCGGCGGGACCGAGGGCACGGAACCCGGACACCTCGACCACCAGGAACGTGGCGATCGCCAGCACCGCGGTCACGGAGATGTTTCCGGTCGCCGAAGCCCCCCAGGGGACCAGCCCCAGGAGGTTCATGGTCAGGATGAAGAAAAAGAGCGTCAGAATGTAGGACGTGTACTTGTCGGCGCCCTCGCCGATGTTCTTGCGCACCACCTCGTCCCGGAAGTAGAGCACCAGCGCTTCGATCGCGTTGGCGAACCCCGAAGGCGCCTCGTGCACCTTGCGCCGTCTCGCGGTGCGTCCGACCAGCGTGAACACCACCGCGCAGATCACCGCCGCCAGCAACAGGAACACCACGTGCTTGGTGGGCGACAGGTTGACCGCGAGGGGACCAAGGTGGAGGGGCTCCCACTCCGGCAGATGCCACGCGGCACCGAGCGGACCCTCGATCTCGTGGGCATCCACGATGTGGTGCATCAGCGTCCCGCCGAGATCCGGCCCGTCGCCCTCCGCCCCGTGGGCGGGCGCACCGTGCCCCTCCTGCAGCAGCGCGGTCGCGATCATGGAGTTCTCCCCATCAGGCCGCTTCCGCCGCGGACCGCATGCGGGCGGCGAGGAAGACCGGTTCGAGCATCAGAAGCACGAAGAAGAATGCCGCGCACCCCACCAGGGTTGTGACGGGGGAAAGAGCCGGCAGCAGCGTAACCGCCAGTCCCACGGCGATCACGATCGCCATGCGCACGACCGCCGCGCCGATCCAGACGACCAGCCCCTCGCCCGGCCGTGCCGCGTGCTTCCAGAGCAGCGCGAAGGCCGCCACCTGAACCGGAAACGTGATGGCGGCCGCAACCAGGAGACCGGCCCTGCCGGGGCCGTCGAGCCAGGGGAACATCACGCCGTTTGCGGCGGCCAGGATGGCGAGGGCCGCCCCCGCGTACTTGAGCGTCATCGCTCGTGTTCTTCCCGTTCTCTCTGTCGGCGTGGTTCCAGGACGACGTGGTGGTAGAGGCTGTACAAGCCCGCGGCCGCTCCGACGAAGGCGCCCAGGACGGTGAACACCGGGACCGTCCCCAGCTGGTTGTCCAGCCACCAGCCCACCCACAGGAAGAGCCCGGTCGCGAGCGCCAGGGTCAGTCCCTGCCCCGCAACGCGGGCTGCATCTGCCCGAGGATTCCACGGATCTCCTGCCGGAGCTCGCGGGGGCTTTTCGTCGCCCACCTGGTCAACCTCCCACCGGTGCGATCCTACCCCGGAAACAGCCGACAGAAGCTAGAAGGTTGACGCATCCGGCGCAACCTCGGGAACGCCCCTTTTTCGCTGGTCCGGGAGGCACGCGCCGGAACCCCTTTTCCACGGCGGCGGCTGGCGCGCGGGGGCTGGTGCCCGTACCTTCGGCATCGCCCGGCGCGAGCCGGGATCCTGTCCCGAAAATCGGTTTATTCTCGCTAGGCTTGCGGAATCTGCGATCTTGCGGATGCGAGAGGCATCCGCCGCCCGTTCCTCGATTCGAACCCGGAGCTGCAGCCTGACATGAGAACGCTCGAGAACACGATGGTGGACGATCGGGATCTGCTGCTGCTCGATCGGGTCGGCACGGTCACGCAGGCGCTGCGCAGCGAAGTGGCGAAGCGCATCGTGGGCCAGGAGGCGATCGTGGGCGGGCTTCTCACGGCCCTGCTCGCCAACGGGCACGTTCTCCTGGTGGGCGTGCCGGGACTCGCGAAGACGCTGCTGGTCTCGACCCTCGCCGACGCCCTCGACCTGGAGTTCGGCCGCGTCCAGTTCACGCCCGATCTGATGCCCACGGATATCACCGGCACGGAGGTGATCGAGGAGGACCGGACCTCCGGGCGGCGAGTGTTCCGTTTCGTGCGCGGACCCATCTTCGCCAACGTGGTGCTCGCGGACGAGATCAACCGCGCCCCGCCCAAGACACAGGCTGCGCTCCTGCAGGCGATGCAGGAACGGGCAGTCACGGCCTCGGGCGAAACCATGTCCCTCGCTCCTCCGTTCTTCGTGCTGGCGACTCAGAATCCCATCGAGCAGGAGGGCACCTATCCTCTTCCGGAGGCGCAGCTGGACCGCTTCATGCTCGAGCTGCGCATCGGCTATCCCGATCAGCGGGAGGAGGAAGAGATCGCCATGAGAACCACCGGCGCGGACGAGGGCCTCGTCTCGCCCGTCGTGGCCGCGGGAGAGCTGATCGAGCTGCAGAACCTGGTGCGGCGGGTGCCGGCGTCGCCGGCGCTGATCTCCTTCGCTGTCCGCCTCGCGCGCGCGACACGCCCTTCCCCCGACGCGCCCATGGTCACGAGGAAGTACGTGAGCTGGGGAGCGGGGCCGCGCGCCTCCCAGTTCCTCGTGCTGGGCGCCAAGGCGCGCGCCGCGATGAACGGGGAAGCCATGCCCTCGATCGACGACGTGAGCGCGGTGGCGGCCGACGTGCTGGCGCACCGCCTGGTGCTGAACTTCGAGGCCGAGGCCGACAGCCGGGGCACCCACGACATCATTCGCGAGCTGCTTGAGGAGAGCCGCCAGTGGAGGTAGATCCCAGCAGTACGAGCGCTTCCGAGCCTCCGTCAGGCTGGCGGAGCCGGCCCGCGGGGGTCGGATCGGCGTCGGGCCTCCCGCGGACGGGAGCCGTCAATTGACGACAGTCCTGTTGGGCCTGGGGCTGATGCTGCTCGTCGGGTCGGCGCTGCTGACCGCGGCCCAGACCGCCTGCGTGACGGTGGGCGAGTCGCGCATCCGCACCCTCGTGGACGAGGGCTTCCAGGAGGCCGACAAGCTCTCGCGTCTGCGAGAGGAGCCCGTTCGGTTCCTCGACTCCTACGTGCTCTTCGACACGGTGTTCAACGCGGGTGCCGCCGGGCTGTGGGTCGGCGCGTCGGCGAGCGCGGGGGCCGGCTCCGTGGTGATCGCCGCGGTCGTGGCCATCGGGGCGGTTCTGGTCGCGGGCGAGCTGGTGCCGAGGGCAGTGGCCCAGGCCAGGCCGGTTCGGCTGGCGCTCGTCAGCGCCCCCGCACTGCTGCTGCTCGAGCGGCTCTCGCGTCCGCTCCTCTATCCGGTGCGGCGGTTCGCGCGCTACTGGACCCACCGGCCGGGCGATGAGGGCCGCTCGGTCGAAGAGCGGGAAGTCAGCGAACTGGCCGAACTCGGCCAGGAGGAAGGCGTCGTGTTGCCGGAGGAGCACGAACTGGCGGAACGGGCCTTTCGCCTGGACGAGACCACCGCCTGGGACGTGATGACGCCGCGCGTGTCCATCTTCGCGTGGAGCGACTCGCTAAGGCTCGACGACATCATCGAACAGCTGCCCGAGGTACCGTATTCGCGGGTGCCGGTGTTCGGCGAGTCGATCGACGATGTCACCGGCATCCTCTATGTGCGCGAAGCCTATGCCGCCCACTCCGGCGGACAGGCGAAGGCCCGCCTGTCGGACCTCTCGCGGGAGCCCTTCTTCGTCCCCGGTTCGCTGCCCCTGACGCGCCTGCTGCGGGATTTCCAGAGCCGGCGCATCCACATGGGCATCGTGGCCGACGAGTTCGGGGGCACCGATGGTCTCGTCACCCTCGAGGATCTGCTCGAGGAGCTCGTCGGCGAGATCGTGGACGAAACCGATCCGGCGTCCGAGGCCATCGTGCGCGTCTCCCGCACGGAGGCGATCGTCGAGGGAGCCACGGAGCTTCGGGAGATCAACTACGCGATGAACGTGTCCCTGCCCCACCTGGAGCACCGCTCGCTGAACGGGTTTCTGGTGGAAAGGCTGGGCCACGTGCCCGCACGGGGCGACGAGGTGGTGTTCGCGGGCGTCGACATCCGGATCGTGGAGGCCTCCGAGACCCAGATCCTGCGCGCCCGGCTGCGCAAGCTGCCGGCTCCCGGCGGCGAGGACGAATAGGGAATGGCGTTGATCCTGCCCTTCAACGGGCACACTCCCAGGGTCGCGGAGAGCGCCTTCCTGGCTCCCACTGCGGTGCTCATCGGCGACGTGACGGTGGGAGAGGACGCCAGCATCTGGTTCGGCGCGGTCCTGCGGGGCGACAACCCGGAGCACGGGGTCGTAATCGGCGCACGGAGCAACATCCAGGAGAACTGCGTGGTGCACGTGGGCCACTGGGGACCGACGGTTGTCGGAGAGGATGTGACCGTCGGACACGGCGCGAAGTTCGAGAGCTGCACGATCGGCGACAATACGGTCGTGGGGATGAACGCCGTCATCCTGCAGGGGGCGCGGGTGGGCGCGGGCTGCGTGCTGGGGGCGGGCACGGTCGTGCTCGAAGGCGCCGACATCCCCGAGGACAGCCTGGTCGCGGGCGTACCCGGGCGGGTCAGGAAGACCCTGGAAGGGGCGTCGGCGCGCTGGGTGGAGGGAGGCGGGAGCCACTATGTGCGGCTGTCGCGGCGCTACATGGAGGTGCTGGGCCTCAAGTGAGCCCGGAAAGCCGCAGATACCAGTCCAGCAGGGCGTCTCCCCACCAGTGACTGATGGCGGCGCCGACCGCCAGGAACACGCCGAGGGGCACCAGGTGCCGGGTGCCGAGCAGCAGCCGCAGCTTGAGGTAGGCCAGGAGACCCGCGAGAGCCCCGAGGAACACGGTCACGACCACGCCCCACGGGCCGGTGAAAGCGCCTGCCAGCGCCATCATCTTGACGTCTCCACCCCCCAGGACGGCCGCCGGGGTCGCCGCGCGAGGCGAATCACCCGGGTCGCCAGGGCTCTCCAGGCGGCCCGTATCCCGCGCGTGGGACGGCACTGCGGGGGAAACCGGCGCGGTGGCGTCCGCGTCCTCGCCCAACCCCTCGACCCAGGCGACCAGGACGGCCGGCGCGGCCGCGCCGGCCGCCACCGCCGCAGCGACGCCGACCGGCCCGAACCACCACCCGGCCAGCACCATCACCGGAAGGGCCGGAAGCAGCGCCGCCAGCTGGCCGCGCGCCGTCGCCAGGATGCGCACCCCCCGTGCGTCCCGGGCCCGCCGGCGGCCCTGGTCGTGCTCCCGGGCGGCTGCCTCCAACCGGCCGGGACGAGCGCGCGCGAGCAGCCAGGTGCCCGCCGTCCCCACCAGCCACATCCCGCCGAACCCCGCCGCCGCCCCCGCGGCCGCGCTCGCCGGCGTGATTCCCCCCGGCGCGAGCGACAGCGCCAGGCCCGCCGCCGCGCCGCCGAGCGAGAACTGGTCGGGGATCAGGTAGAGGCGGGCGTCGGTGAGGGCGATACCCAGCAGCACCAGCAGGAAGAAGCCGGAGGTGGCCGCCTCGAGACTCAGGCCGCGGGTCAGGACCGCGAGCACACAGATCGCGCCGCCGGCCGCCTCCACGAGCGGGTAGGACAGGGAAATGCGCGCATCGCACCTCCGGCAGCGGCCGCGCAGCCGGAGCCAGCTCAGCACCGGGATCTGGTCGTGCCAGCGGATGGCCGCCGAGCATGTAGGGCATGCCGAGCGCGGCCGCACCACCGACGCCCCGCGCGGCCAGCGCGCCACGCACACGTTGAGGAACGACCCGAGCGCCAGGCCGGCCAGCCCGGCGAGGAAAAGCGCCACCGGATCGGTCACGCCCGCGTGAGCGCGTAGAGCACGACCGCGCCCGCGACCGCGGCGTTGAGCGAATCTGCCGCCCCGGCCATTGGGACGCCCGCACACGCGCTCGCCACCTCGCGGATCTCGGCGCGCACACCCGCGCCCTCGTTGCCGACCACCAGCATCCACGGCGGTGTGACGGAGAGGGCGGCGCCGTCCTCCCCGGTGGCGTCGGCCACGATCACCTGCACCCCGGCCGCCCACCTGCCCACCTCGCTCCACGGGGCGCGCACCAACGGGATGCGGAATACGCTTCCCGCGGACGCGCGCACCACCCGGGCGTTCCAGGGGTCCACGGCCCCGTCGAGGACGATCACGGCGGTGAGGCCGAAGGCTCTCGCGGTGCGCACCAGCGTGCCCAGGTTGCCCGGATCCTGGATCCCGTCGAGCGCCAGGAGGCGGGCGTCGGGGGCGAGATGGAGCGCCTCCGCAGCAGGCGCCGGTTCTTCGCAGACCAGCAGGATCCCCTGCGGGCTCGGCGTGGCCGACACCGCCGCCATTTCGCGTTCTCCTACCCAGTCGGGCGTCACCCCGTCCGCTTCCAGCTCCGCGAGCAGAGCCTCCCCCGCGGGAGAGCGCACCAGCGCGGGCGAGCAGACCGCGAAGCGAACGGCCGCGCCGGACGCGAGCGCCTCCCCGGCTGCGCGCACGCCCTCCACGAGCACAGAGCTCTCACGTACGCGGCTCCGGTGGCTCCCGAGCCGCGCGAGCAGCCGCGTCCGGCGCTTGCTCAGCACCGCCCGGCCGGAGGCCGTCACCCTACCCCCTCACCGGACTTTGCATCGGTCCCTCTTCGCAAAACCTGCTCATCCCCCGATAGCCAGGTATGTTCTCCGGTGCCGGTCGCTCGACCGCACCGGAATCCAGAGTCGATCCTCCACCAGCGTCCCCATGCCATCTCCACCAGGATCACCTCCCGGCTCGCTGCCGGTCGCGCTCACCATCGCCGGGAGCGATTCCGGCGGGGGCGCGGGCATCCAGGCGGATCTGAAGACCTTCCACGCATTCGGCGTGTTCGGGACGTCCGCCGTGACCGCCATCACCGCCCAGAACACCACGGGGGTGAGCGCGGTCCACCCCGTCCCGCCCCAAATCGTGCGCGCCCAGATCGACGCGGTCGCGGTCGACCTCCGCCCACGCGCCCTCAAGACCGGAATGCTGGCGACCGCCGAACTGGTCGACGTCGTCGCCGAGGCCATCGCCGCCCAAGGCCTCCCCGCCTGCGTGATGGATCCCGTCATGGTCGCCGCCAGCGGCCATCGCCTGCTCGAGCCCGAGGCCGAGGCCACGCTGGCGCACCGGCTGCTTCCGCTGGCCGCGCTCGTGACGCCCAACCTGCACGAGGCGGCGCTGCTCACCGGCACCGAGGTCGACTCTCTCGCGGCGATGAAGGCGGCGGCCCGTCACCTGGTCAAGATGGGGGCGGGGGCAGCGCTGGTGAAGGGCGGCCACCTGCCTTCGGGCGAAGCCGCGGACGTGTTCTGGGACGGGCGCGAGGAGCGCATCTGGCGGCGTCCGCGCATCACGACGCGTCACGTGCACGGTACCGGCTGCACGCTCTCCGCGGCGGTGGCCGCCGGCCTGGCTCGCGGAACCCGGCTCCCTCGGGCCGTGGACGCGGCCATCGACTTCGTAGCGCGCGCGATCGCGTCGGCACCGGGGCTGGGGGCGGGGGGCGGCCCCATCAACCACTTCGCCGGGGCACGGACCGACAGCGGCTGAGTTCAGGGAGACCGGAGGCCGGTCGCAGCCAGCCTGTGCATGGCATGACGGCCACCTCCGGAAAGCGTTGCAAATGCCCGAATGCAACAAAATGTTGCTTTTGCAGCTTTGCAACACGCAGCAGAGGGTCTTGGCAGACCGAGACCATCACGCTCGCAGGCCGGACTGGCCACCCGACCGCTCAAAAGGAACACCCAAGCCGCGAGGAAGCTGCATCCAAAGCCCACCAGGGTCAGGATGTGCCCCATGGTTTCATCCATGCTTCCGATCCCTACGTCTCCCGGACCGCGATATGCGGGGTCGTCTCGGCGAAGGCACGTTAATGGCCCCCTCACGCGAGCGCGCGTCAGACAGTGAACGCTCCCCCCGCCAGCATCCCGCGGATCACCCGCTCCAGCACCTCACCCGCCCGGTTCCCCACCTCCAGTACCTCGTCATGGGAGATGGCGTCCGCGCCTTCCGCCCCCGGCGCCATCCCCACCCCGCACGCCATGTTGGTGACCATGGCGAAGGCCAGCACCAGCACGCCGCGCGCCCGCAGCGTGAGCACTTCGGGCACGACGGACATCCCGACTACGTCCCCGCCCATCCGTTCGACCATGCGTACCTCGGCCGGCGTCTCGAAGCTGGGGCCGAGCAGAGCCGCGTAGGTGCCGCGCGCCAGACGAACGCCCAGCCGGGCCGCCTGTGCGAGCGCCGACTGCTGCAACCCCGGGTCGTACGGGGCGCTCATGTCCGGGAACGGGGTTGCGTCCCCCGCCTGGGCGGGCGGCGGCAACGGCGTGCGCCCCATCAGGTTGATGTGGTCGTCGATCACCACCAGGCCACCCGGCCGCAGACGCGCGTCGACACCCCCCACCGCGGCGGTGATGACGGAACTTGTCGCACCCAGGGCCGCCGCGATGCGGGCCGGCGCGGAGATCACCCACGGCGGATGGCCCTCGTAGAAATGCAGCCGCCCGCACTGCACGACGACCGGCACCCCCTCACAGCGCCCGAAGAGGAAACGGCCCGCATGCCCCGCAATCCCCGTGGATGGAAGGCCGGGAATCTCCCCGAACAGCACTACCTCCTCGACGTCGACCAGCCGTTCGAGCCCGCTCAGCCCGGAACCGAGCAGCAGATGCACCAGCGGAGCCCTGCGGATGCGCGCGCGCAACGACGCGACCACGGCACCGAAGTCCTCCGCCGGCGCGATTCCCGGTTTCACGGAGCCATCCCCGGCGTCACAGGATCATCCCGGCCACGGTGGCCGTCATGAAGGCGGCGAGCGTACCTCCGACCATCGCCCGCAGCCCGATGCGCGACAGGTCGCGCCGCCGCGAGGGCGCGATGCCGCCGATACCGCCGATCTGGATGGCGATGGAGGAGAAGTTGGCGAAGCCGCACAGCGCGTACGTGGCGATGACGACCGAGCGCGGATGCAGGGTGGAGCCCTCCCCGAGCAGGCCGGCGAGTTCGACGTAGGCCACGAACTCGTTCAGCGCCGTCTTGATCCCCATCAGCGAACCCACCTGAGCGGCATCGGCCCAGGGCACCCCCATGAGCCAGGCCAGCGGCGCCAGGGCCAGCCCCAGCACAGACTGCAGGGTGAGGTCCGGCAGGCCGACCAGGCCCCCGGCCCAACCCATCAGCCCGTTGATCAGGTAGATCAGCGCCACGAAGGCGAGCAGCATGGCCCCCACGTTGAGCGCCAGCCGCAGTCCGTCGCCGGCCCCGCGCGCCGCCGCATCGATGACGTTGACGTCCGGCTTCTCCACGTCGCTGACCAGGCGGCCGGCCGTCTCGGGCTCGCCCTCTTCCGGATACATGAGCTTGCCCATCATCAGCGCCGCCGGCGCGGACATGACCGACGCCGCCATCAGGTGCCCGGCGATGTCCGGGAAATAGGAGATGAGGAAGCCGACATAGGCCGCCATCACCCCGCCGGCCACCGTCGCGAAGCCGGCGGTCATCACCGCGTTCAGCTCCGACATGGTCATCTTCTCGACGAAGGGCTTGATGAGGAGGGGCGCCTCGGTCTGGCCCACGAAGATGTTGCCCGCCGCCGAAAGGGTTTCGGCCCCCGAGGTGCGCATGGTGCGCTGCATGACCCAGGCCATTCCCCTCACCACGAACTGCATCACGCCAAGGTGATACAGCACCGTCATCAAAGAGGCCAGGAAGATGATGGTGGGGAGCACGGTGAAGGCCACGTAGGCGCCCGGGTTGGCGACCTGCCCCGGGATCGGGTTGAAGTCGCCGTTGCCCGGCTCCCCGGTCCCGATGGGGATGTTGTTGTCGACCAGGTTCCCGAAGATGAAGCGCGCGCCCTCGAGCGTGTACCCGAGCAGCCCCACCACCACCGTGTTGGCCCCCTGGAAGATCGCCAGCCCGATGGTGGTCTTCAGGATGAAGAACGCGAAGACGAGCTGGAGCGAGACCCCCCAGGCCACGACCCGCCACGGTATGGCGGCCCGGTTGACGCTGCACACCCAGGCGAGCCCGCCCAGCGCCAGCATGCCGAGCAGCGACCTCAGGCGCTCCGGAAACGAGGTGTCCAGCCCCTCGGAAGCGATCGAGATCCCGAGTCCCGGACCCTGCTGGACGGCGGCCGCCACCTCCGGCGCCGGCGCGGACCCCGCTCCGGCCGCGCCCAGCGAGGAAGCAGCCAGGCCGGCTCCGAGAAGAAGCACGCACACCATCCACAGCATCCGAAGCGCGCGTCCGGGATCGGCTCGAGGTCCGGCAAACGCCCCACTCACGGCCCCACCCCGGCATTGGACTTCATCCCGGCGACGGAGGTGCCCGGAGGACGGCAGTTCAAAGGCATGGGAGGCATGTCGGATCCGGTTGGGGTGGACGGGCGCGAAGCCCATCATAACCCTGTTGCGCGAGAACCGCCCAGCGGGCCGAAAAGTCTGCCATTTTGTCAGGTCCCGGCTGGAAAGTCTGCCATTTTGTCAGGTCTGTGGCCCCGGAAAGGGGCACGAACGTTGCTCCACACCCGGCGACACCCGGTAATCGGGAACCCACACAATCCAAGGAGAACAGATGAGCAAGGTCATCGGCATCGACCTGGGGACGACCAACTCGGTGGTCGCGGTCATGGAGGGCGGCGAACCGGTCGTCATCCCCAGCGCCGAGGGCGGGCGCACGACGCCGTCGGTGGTGGCGTTCACCAAGGACGGCGAGCGGCTGGTCGGCCAGGTGGCCCGCCGGCAGGCCATCACCAACCCGAAGAACACCATCTTCTCCATCAAGCGCTTCGTGGGACGCAAGTCCTCCGAGGTCAGCGAGGAGCGCAAGCTGGTCCCGTACGAAGTCACCAGCGACGCGGGCGGGCGCGTGCAGGTCCGGATCCCCAACGCCGGCAAGACCTTCAACCCGCCCGAGATCTCCGCGCTCATCCTGCAGAAGATGAAGCAGACCGCGGAAGACTACCTGGGCCAGAAGGTCAGCCAGGCGGTCATCACCGTGCCCGCCTACTTCAACGACGCCCAGCGCCAGGCCACCAAGGACGCCGGCAAGATCGCCGGGCTCGAGGTGCGGCGCATCATCAACGAACCCACGGCGGCGGCGCTCGCCTACGGGCTCGACAAGAAGAAGGACGAGAAGATCGCGGTCTTCGACCTGGGCGGTGGAACCTACGACATCTCGATCCTCGAGCTGGGCGAGGGCGTTTTCGAAGTGAAGGCCACCAACGGCGACACTCACCTGGGCGGTGACGACATCGACCAGGTGATCATCGACTGGCTGGTGACGGAGTTCAAGAAGGAGCAGGGCATCGACCTGTCGAAGGACTCCATGGCGCTGCAGCGGCTCAAGGAGGCCGCCGAGAAGGCCAAGATGGAGCTCTCCTCGACGATGCAGTCGGACATCAACCTGCCCTTCATTACGGCGACTCAGGAGGGCCCCAAGCACCTGAACTACTCGCTGTCGCGCGCCCGCTTCGAGCAGTTGGCCGATGGCTTGCTGCAGCGCACCATCCCGCCGATGAAGGCCGCGCTGAAGGATGCGGGGCTCACGCCCGACGACATCGACGAGGTCATCCTGGTGGGTGGCTCGACGCGCATCCCGAAGATCCAGGAGATCGTGCGCAAGTTCTTCGGCAAGGATCCGCACAAGGGCGTGAACCCCGACGAGGTGGTGGGCATCGGCGCGTCCATCCAGGGCGGCGTGCTGGCCGGCGAGGTCAAGGACGTACTGCTGCTGGACGTCATTCCCCTTTCGCTCGGGATCGAGACCCTGGGCGGGATCATGACGCCGCTGATCGAGCGCAACACGACCATCCCCACGCGCAAGTCGGAGGTGTTCTCGACCGCGCAGGACAACCAGACCACGGTGGAGATCCATGTCCTGCAGGGCGAGCGCAAGATGGCGCTCGACAACAAGACCATCGGCAAGTTCCAGCTCACCGGCATCCCGCCGGCGCCGCGCGGCATGCCGCAGGTCGAGGTGACCTTCGACATCGACGCCAACGGCATCCTGAACGTCTCGGCGAAGGACCGCGCCACCGGCAAGGAGCAGAAGATCCGGATCGAGGCTTCGAGCGGGCTCTCCGACGCCGAGATCGACCGCATGGTGCGCGATGCCGAGAAGCATGCGCGCGAGGACGAGGAGCAGAAGGAGAAGATCGAGGCGCGCAACCACCTCGATTCCCTGGTCTACCAGGTCGAGAAGGACACCGGCGAGTGGGGCGACAAGGTCGGCGAAGGCACGCGCGAGCGGCTCGACGAGGCGCTGTCGAAGGCGAAGGACGCGCTCAAGGGCGACGACCTCGCGACCCTCAACTCGGCCCGCGACGAGCTCATGCAGGCCTTCAGCGCGGCCGGCCAGGAGATGTACCAGGCGCAGGCCGCCGAAGCCGGAGCGGCCGAGGATGCCGCCGGGGGCGACGCCGGGGACGGAACCGGGGACGGAACCGGGAACGGAACGGCCGAGGACGATGACGTCATGGAGGCCGACTACGAGATCGTCGACGAGGAGAAATAGACCCTTCGGCGATTCCCGGCCGCGCTCCCGCCGGGGCCTGTCCGGCCGGGACAACTCTGGCGCCGCGCGGCGCATCGAAAGGGACGCACACAGACAAGGAGAAACCGGTGGTGCGGGAATGGGTAGCAGCAGTCAGCATCCCTCGCCCCGGCTGCAGCGATACCACAGGAGGGCTGGCATGTTCGATCCCCTGAAGACCAAGATGAGAGTGCTGTTCTACGTCGCCCTCGCGTTCCTGGTAGGCGTGGGCGTCGCCTCGGGGATGGGATGGACGCAGGACGCGGTCGCGACCCCCGCGATCTCGGTCGTCCCGCAGGTCCCCGCGGAGGCGGTTCAGCCGGCGCGCGATCTGAGCGAGTCCTTCGTTCGGGTGGCGGAGGTGGTCACGCCCGCGGTCGTGAGCATCACGACCCGCCGCGTGGTGCGAGCCACCGCCGGCGACCCCTTCCGCAACTGGTTCGGCACACCGGACCCCGAGCCGCGCGGCGGCAGCGGCAGTGGATTTCTGGTATCGGAGGACGGCTACATCCTCACCAACAACCACGTGGTGGAGGACGCCGACGCCATCACGGTCCAGCTGGAAGACAGGCGCACCTTCGAGGCGACCCTGGTCGGAGGTGATCCCACCACCGACGTCGCGGTGATCAGGGTGGAGGGCAGCGGCCTGCCCACGGTCAGCCTGGGCGACTCCGACGGGGTGCGCGTGGGCGAGTGGGTGCTCGCGGTGGGCAATCCGGGGTTCCGGTCGGCCGGGGGGCCTGCCTCATTCAATCACACGGTGACCGCCGGGATCGTCAGTTTCAAGGGCCGGCCGCTGGGCATCATCGGCAACGAACTCCGCAGTGACCCCGAATCCGAGGCAGCCGCCCAATACGCGATCGAGGACTTCATCCAGACCGACGCGGTCATCAATCCCGGGAATTCGGGGGGGCCGATGGTCAACCTCGAGGGGCAGGTGATCGGCATCAATTCCGCGATCGCCAGCCAGTCCGGCTACTACCAGGGGTACGGGTTCGCGATTCCGATCAGCCTCGCGCGCAGGGTGATGGAGGACCTGATCGAGTACCGCGCGGTGCGGCGCGCCTTCCTGGGCGTACAGATCGGGCCGGTGGGGCCCGAGGACGCCGAAGTCTACCAGTTGCCCGAAGTGAGCGGCGCGCTGGTTCAGGACATCACCGAGGGCACGCCGGCCGAGGACGCGGGGCTGCAGCCGCAGGACGTGATCGTCGCCATCGACGACGACCCCGTCGGCTACTCGAACCAGTTGCAGCAGCTGGTGGCGCGCAAGCGGCCGGGAGACCGGGTGCGCATTGCGTACTACCGCGACGGCGAGCGGCAGGAAACCGAGGTCCGGCTGGGCGAGTCCCCGCTCAACGAAACCGCCACCGCGGCGGCGCCCGAGCGGACGACGCGCGCCGAAGAGAGGCTGGGGATCGAGGTGGTGGACAACAGCCCCGAGCTGGCCCGGCGCTTTCAGTTCCGCATCGACGATGGCGTGCTCATCAGCGGCGTCACCCGCATGGGTCCCGCGGACCGGCGCGGCGTCCAGGCCGGCGAACTGCTTGTGGGCATCAACCGGCGGCAGGTGGAGTCCGCGGATGAAGTCACGGAACTCCTCGCCGAGGTGGAGCCTGGCGAAATCGTCACGCTGGTGCTGGCCAACCCGGTCACCGGCCGGCAGCGCTTCACCAACATCCGCATGCCGGAGTGATTCGCGCGGGGAAGAAGAGGCTGCAGGGACGGGCGGCGGAAGCGGTCGGGAACCGCCTTCCCGCCCGTCCGGCACCCGGGTTCCTCCGCGCGCTGTTGTAGTCCCGCCGGCCGCTCGTTTATCTTCTTGAGTTTGTGCCAGCTTCGGGGATGCCGCGGAGGAGCGCTCCGCCCGGACCCGGGCTTCCGCGAAAGTGGCGGAATTGGTAGACGCGCGGGATTTAGGATCCCGTGGCCCCGGGCCGTGGGGGTTCGAGTCCCCCCTTTCGCATCCTCTCCTGACCGGAGTCGCACTTCGCTTCTCTCAGGCGAACCCCTGAAACAGCCATGACGAGCATCGACCCTTGACCATCGACCCCGCGCGGCTGCGCGTATCCGTCACCGAGGGCGAGCGCTGGCGGCGCGAGCTCGCCATCACCGTTCCCGCCGACATCGTCGGACGCGAACGCGCGCGCATCATGGGCGGCCTCTCCGGGCGCGTTCGCATCGCCGGCTTCCGCAAGGGCAGGATCCCGGCGCGAGTGCTCGAGCAGCGCTACGGACCGGCCGTCGAGCAGGAGACGCTTGAGAAGCTCCTCAACGAAGCGACCCGGGCGGCCATCCGGAGCGAGCAGTTGCGGCCCATCAGCGACCCGGAGGTGGGCGCGGTGCGGAGCGAGCCGGGCGAAGACCTCTTCTTCGAGATCTCGTTCGACGTCGAGCCCCGCATCGAGATCGACCGAAGCGGCGGGTTCGTGGTGGAGAGGCCCGCGGTCGCCGTCGGCGACGCGGACATCGACGCGGTCCTGCTCCGCCTGCGGCAGCAGAACGGCGCTTGGCGGCCGCTGGAGGACGGATTCCCGGAGGCGGGCAACGCGGTTTCGGTGAGCATCCTGCAGCTGGAGCAGGAGGACGCCGAGGCGAGGGAGTACGAATTCATCCTCGGGGAAGGCGACGCGATTCCCGATGTGGAGCGCGCCATCGAGCAGCTGGAGGTGGGGACGGCGGGCAACTTCGTCGTCCGGTTCCCCGACGACTTCCCCAACGAGGAGCGGAGGGGCGAAGAGGAGCACCTGCGCATCCGGCTGGTCAGCCGCAAGGTTCTCGACCTTCCGGAACTGGACGACGATTTCGCCGCCAGCCTGGATTTCGCGAACCTCGACGATCTCCGGGACAAGGTCCGGGCGGACCTGGAGCAGACCGCCGCCGGCCAGGCCGAACAGGTGGTGCGGGCGCGCCTGATGGAGTTCGTGCTGGAGGCCAACTCCTTCGAAGCACCGGACTCCATGGTGGACCGGTACCTGGAGGCGGTGGCGGCCGACGGACCCGAGGGCGCTCCCCCGGAGAAGATCGAGGAGATGAAGGCCGCCGTCCGGCCCCAGGCGGAGAACGCCGTTCGCACCATGCTGGCGGTGGAGAGCCTGGCCCGGGCGAACGATCTGGCCGCCACCCCGCTGGAGGTGTCGGAACGCATCGACGAGATTGCGCGCAGGAACGGCGTGAAGCCGGAGACCGTGGAGGCCCAGCTGCGCCGGAACGGGCGCATGGAGTCGCTGGAGCGCGAGATGACCGAAGGGAAGGTGTTCGAATTCCTGAAGCAGCAGTCCCAGATCATCCAGGCCGGCTGAGCCGGACCAACGGAGAACGAAAACCCGATGCCTATTTTTCCTCCGTACGTCATCGAACGGACGAGCCGCGGCGAACGAAGCTACGACATCTTCAGCCGCCTGTTGATGGACCGCATCGTCTTCCTGGGCTCGCATATCGACGACAATGTGGCCAATGTCATTCTGGCTCAGCTTCTCTTTCTGGACGCGGAGGATCCCGAGCGGGACATCTATCTGTACATCAACTCGCCCGGCGGGAGCGTCTATGCGGGACTCGCCATCTTCGACACCATGCAGCACCTCCGGGCGCCCGTCTCCACCTACTGCGTGGGCATGGCCGCTTCGATGGCCGCGATCCTGGTGGCCGCGGGAGCGCCCGGCAAGCGCAGCGCTCTGCCCAACTCACGCATCATGATCCACCAGCCGTCCACGGGGGCGCAGGGCACCGCGGCCGACATCGAGATCGCCGCGCGCGAGGTGCTCGACATCCGCGAGCGGCTGAACGGCATCCTCGCCGACTGCACCGGACAGCCGATGGACAAGATCGCGCAGGACGTGGACCGCGACCGCTTCATGAGCCCCGACGAGGCGCGCGAGTACGGCCTGATCGACCGTGTGCTGGTTGGCCGGGAGGAAGAAGCCGCCAGGGGCGTGCGACTTGAGGAATAGAACTCCAGCCGGATCCTGACCACCCGCATCGCCGAGCAGACCCGTGCCCACGACCAGCGACAAGTTTCCCCGCTGCAGCTTCTGCGGAAAGACCAAGGACTCCGTCAAGAAGTTCATCTCCGGGCCCTCGGTCTACATCTGCAACGAGTGTATCTCGCTGTGCAACGAGATCCTCGCGGAGGAGGAGGAGCGCGAGGCGGTTTCCGTGGTGGTCCCCACCATGGTGCCCGCGGAGATCAAGGCGGCCCTCGACCAGTACGTCATCGGGCAGGAGGAGGCCAAGCGGGCGCTGTCGGTCGCGGTCTACAACCACTACAAGCGCGTCAACCACCAGGGGCAGATCGACGACGTCGAGATCGACAAGGCGAACATCCTGCTGGTCGGGCCCACGGGCGTGGGCAAGACGCTGCTGGCACAGACGCTCGCGCGCATCCTGAAGGTGCCCTTCACCATCGCCGATGCGACTACACTCACCGAGGCGGGCTACGTGGGCGAGGATGTGGAGAACATCCTGGTGCGCCTGCTTCAGGCCAGCGAGTTCAACATCACGGCATGCGAGCGCGGGATCGTCTACGTCGATGAACTCGACAAGATCGCGCGCAAGTCCGAGAACCCGTCGATCACCCGGGACGTCTCGGGCGAGGGTGTGCAGCAGGCGCTGCTGAAGATCCTCGAAGGCACCGTTGCCAGCGTGCCGCCCCAGGGCGGGCGCAAGCATCCGCAGCAGGAGTATCTGCAGGTCGATACCCGCAACATCCTCTTCATCTGCGGCGGCGCCTTCGACGGGCTGCAGGAAATCGTCGAGCAGCGCATCGGCCAGCGGCGCATCGGCTTCGGCAAGAGCTCGCCGGAAGGCGCCGGCGACTACCGGAACCGCGACGAGCTGGTAAGGCTGGTCGAGCCCGAGGACCTGCAGCGCTACGGGCTCATCCCGGAGCTGGTGGGGCGGCTGCCGGTCTCCGTGGGCCTGTCGGAGCTCGACGAGGACGACCTGGTGCGCATCCTGGAAGAGCCCAGGAACGCCCTGGTCAAGCAGTACCGGAAGATGTTCGAGCTGGAGGGCGTGGGGATCACATTCGATCGCCAGGCGCTGCGCGAGGTGGCGAAGAAGGCTGCCGACCGGGGCACCGGCGCGCGGGGCCTGAGGGCGGTGCTCGAGGCGGTGATGCAGGACGTGATGTTCGAGGTGCCCTCGCGGCACGACGTGCGCGAGGTGGTGATCACGGTCGAGTCCGTCGCCTCGGGGACCCCCCCTCTGCTGGTGCTCGACGCCGAGCGGCAACAGAAGGAAGCCTGAGCAGGGCGAACCGCGCGCTCACCCCGGCGCATGCGGGTTCGGCCCTGGCGTCGGCGGCCGGCGTTCCAAACCGCGAGAACCATGATCATTCGCAGCGTCGAGTTCGCGGGCAGCCACGTCGATCCCGGCGTATCGATCGCGCCCGAACTTCCCCACGTCGCCTTCTGGGGCCGTTCCAACGTGGGCAAGTCGTCGCTCATCAATGTCCTGCTGGGGCGCACGCGCAAGAAGGTGGCGCGGGTGTCGGCCCGCCCGGGGAAGACCCAGACCCTCAACTTCTACATCGTCAACCGCCGCTTCGTGCTGGTCGACCTTCCGGGCTTCGGCTACGCGAAGGTGTCGCGCGCGTTGCGCGAGAGCTGGCAGCAGCTGGTGCGCGACTACCTGAAGCGAAGCCGCGAGCTGGCCGGGGTGGTGCTCCTGATCGACGCCCGCCGCGATCCGGCGCCCGCGGACCTCGCCGCGGTCGAGCTGCTGGGTGAGGTCGGCTTGCCCGCCCTGATCGCAGTCACCAAGATCGACAAGACGCGAAAGAGCGTCCGGGAGCAGCGGATCGCGCGCCTGCGCGAGCAACTTGCGGTGTCGAAGGACCAGTTGGTGGTGTCCTCTGCGCGCACCGGCGAGGGGCGGGACGAACTCCTGGGCGCGATCGGGGGTCTGCTGGAGGCCGGGAACTGAGACCCGCGCCGGGCGGACGCCCACGTGGGCTCAGGGCAGGAGGACATCCATGCGCGACCCGGATATGGCAACCCTCGCCCGCCGCTGGATCCTGTTGCTGGCGTGCCTCTCCGTGCCGGCGCCGGCCGCCGCGCAGGAGCCGGACGACGAGGACCTGGTGCCGGCCGGGTTCGGGACCCTGCTGCAGGACGAGGTCTCGCTCTCGCTCCGGTCCGAGGACCTGCTCATCAAGGCCACCCCGCTCGCCGAGGAGGTGACGCGGCTCACGGCACCGGACACCTACGCCCGCCTCTCGGCGCTTGCCGGCGCGCACCGCGAGACGCTCGAATTCCAGACGCGGTCGACCGATCCGGTGCTCTTCCTGGTGTCGGTGTTCAGCTACCAGCCCGACGTCACCTACCAGCCCGAGGACATCAACATCGTCAACCAGGGGATTCGCGAGCGGCCGCTGGCCATCCAGGCGATCACCCCGGGATGGGGCGTACAGCGCCTGGACCAGCAGGAAACGCAGATGGCAATCTACGCCTTCAGCCCCTTCATCAACCTCGATCTCGACCTCGAGATCGAGTACAGGGACGCCCGCAACGCCGGCTGGCAGCGGATCCTGACCGTGCTGGAAGCCGAGCGCGCGAAGGTGCGGGCGCGGGCGGGAGGTTAGTCGGCGACCCACGGACCGACCAGGGGCCGAACCCGCGCGCGAGACGGACCCGGGCGGACCGGATGTGTCCGGATCGGCGTCACTCGAGGCCGTAGCGGCGGATCTTCCGGTACAGGGTCCGTTCGGCGATGCCGAGCAGGCGCGCGGCGTGGCGGCGGCTTCCGTCGACCTCTTCGAGCGCGGCCAGGATGGCCTCCCGCTCGATGTCCTCCAGGGTCATGCCCGGCTGAAGAACGATGCCTTCGGGCGGGGCCGGGGGTTCCGGCCGGGGCGATGGTTCGGCGTCTTCGGACGCGTCCTCCGCGGTGGCGGGCGGAGGGGCGGGGAGCTCTTCGGCGTCCGGGGAGAGCAGCGGCCGGTCCTCCGCGGCCGGGCCGGGCCGGGCGGGAGGAGGTTGGTCGAGCCCCGTGCCCGGCAGGTCGGCGCGGGAGGAGACGATCTCCACGCGGCCGGTCTCCCCGGGAAGCAGCGCCTCGTCGAAGCGGTGCTCTTCCCGGTAGGCCTCGAATTCCCGGCGCAGGTCGTCCATGTCGACGCGCAGTTCGACCAGGGTGCGGAAGACAAACTCGAGTTGCGGGCGAAGCTGGCCGGCTTCTCCTTGAGCGGACGCGGGACCGGGCGTGGGGACGGGCAGCAGGGGCGACGATCCCGGGGAGCGCACCTGCTCCGGAATGTCGGCGGGGCCGATTTCCCTGCCTGGGGAGAGCACAACCATGCTCTCGACCAGATTGCGCAGCTCGCGGACGTTCCCGGGCCAGGCGTACTCGCATAGAATGCGCATGGCGTCGGCGTTGATGCCTGCGAAACGGCGGTCGTTGCGCGCGCTCACCTCCGCGACAAAGGCCTCCACCAGCCGGGGAATGTCGGCCTGCCTGCGGCGCAGCGGGGGCAGCTCGATGTGCAGGACGTTGATGCGGTAGTAGAGGTCGCGGCGGAACCGCCCGGCGGCCACCTCGTGGCGCAGATCCTGGTTGGTCGCGGCGATCACGCGCGCGTCGACCCGGATGGGCGCCTCGCCCCCCACGCGCAGGAACTCCTTCTGCTCCAGCACGCGCAGGAGCTTGGTCTGGATGGCGGGCGGAATCTCGCCGATCTCGTCCAGGAAGATGGTGCCGCGGTGGGCCAGCTCGAAGAGGCCCCGGCGCGAGTCGATGGCGCCGGTGAAGGCGCCCTTCTCGTGGCCGAAGAGTTCGCTCTCGAGGACGGTCGGGGAGAGCGCCGCCACGTTGACGGCGATGAAGGCCTTGTGGCGGCGGGGGGAGAGCGCGTGCACGCCCCGCGCGAAGAGCTCCTTCCCGGTGCCCGACTCGCCGGTGATGAGCACGGTCGAGTCGACGGGCGCGATCTGCACGACGCGCTCCAGCGCCTCGCGGATGGCGTCGGTTTCCCCCACGATCCCGGTCAGCCGCTGGAGGCGGCGCCGTTCCAGGAGGGTGTGGGCGATGAGGAGCACCTCGTCCGGGTCGGCGGAAGGGGCGAAGGTTTCCGCCAGGCCAAGGGCGGCGATCTCGCCCTCGCGGCCGGGCGCCGCCACCCCGAACACGGGAATGTGCAGGCGGTCGCGGGCCTGCACCGCCAGGTCGCCCGCCGATCCGGCGAGGGCGTCGGTGAGCACGAGCAGCACGCCGGCGCCCGGGTCGAGTTCTTCGCGCGGGGTGACCAGTTCCACCCGGTAGCCGGACGACCTGAAGGCGCCCCGGAGCGCACCCGCCGTGGGCAGGTGGTGGGTGCTGATCAGGACCGTGTCCTTCACGGGGTGGCGGAGCTGCGGGGAGCGTGGGACACGGAGGTGCCGCGCGATAGCTCCACGGCGTGTTCGAGAACGGGGTCGAGGACCGCGAGCCCGTCGCGCACGCCGCCGGTGCTTCCGGGGAAGTTGACGATGACCGTGCCCCCCCGGAAGCCGGCCACGCCCCGCGACAGGTTGGAGTAGGGGGTCTTGAGCGCGCCCCGCGCCCGGAGCGCCTCGGCGAGGCCCGGAGCCTCCCCGTCGAGCACCGCGCGGGTGGCCTCGGGGGTGACGTCGCGGGCGGTGAAGCCGGTTCCCCCGGTGGTGAGGATCACGTCCGCGTCGAGGCGGTCGGCCCAGTCGAGCAGCACCGGCACGATGGCGGCGGTCTCGTCCGGGACGATCGCGCGCGCGACCACGTCGTACCCGCGCGCCAGGCACCACGACTCGATCGCGTCCCCGCTGGTGTCGGCGCGCTCACCCCGGGCGCCGAGGTCGCTGGCCGTCAGAATCGCCACGGTCAGGGGGCGGGGGGTTGTCGGGTCGCCGGTCACCTCATGGGCCTCCGTCTGGTCAGCGCCGGATCGAGCCGCGCCGGTAGAAGGGGGGGCGCGCCACCTCGGCGGCAACATCCGCCCGGCGGATGCGCACGGCCACCTGCGTGCCCGGGGCGGCGAGGGGGGTGGGGAGGTATCCCATCGCGATTCCCTCCCCCAGCGACGGGCTCACCGTGCCGCTGGTGAGGGTTCCCGCGACCTCGCCTTCCGCGACGATCCCGTAGCCGGGCCGCGGGAAGCCGCGTTCCAGCAGACGCAGCCCCACGAGGCGGCGCGGGATTCCCCCGGCCTTCTGGCGCACCAGCGCGTCGCGGCCCGAAAAGTCGCCCTTGCCCGGCTTCACCACCCAGCCCAGCCCCGACTCGAGCGCGCTGTGTTCCTCGTCCAGGTCGTTCCCGTAGAGGGCGTAGCCCATCTCGAGCCGCAGCGAATCCCGGGCGCCCAGCCCCGCGGGCTCCAGACCGTCGGGGCCACCGGATTCGAGCAGCGCGCGCCACACCTCCGGCGCGTCGGCGGCCCCCAGGTACAGCTCGAAGCCGTCCTCTCCGGTATATCCCGTGCGCGCCACCATCGCCGGGACGCCGGCGACCTCTCCGGTGGTGAAGCGGTAGTAGCCCACGGCTTCCAGGTCGGCGCCGGTGAGCCGGGCGAGAATGGCCGCCGCCGAAGGCCCCTGCAGCGCCAGCAGTGCGGTGCGGTCGGAGACGTCGTCCAACGCGCAGTCGAAGCGGGACGCGTGCCCTGTCACCCAGGCCCAGTCCTTCTCGCGGTTGGCCGCGTTGACCACCAGCAGGTAGCCGTCCTCGAGGCGATAGACCAGCAGGTCGTCCAGCACGCACCCATTCTCGTCGCAGAATGCGGAGTACTGCGCCTGCCCCACCTCCATGCGGCCGGCGTCGTTGGTGGTCAGCCACTGCACCAGGTCAAGGGCCTCCGCGCCCCGCACCTCGAATTCGCCCATGTGCGAGACATCGAAGAGGCCCGCGCGTTCGCGCACGGCGTGGTGCTCCGCGCGGATGCCCCGGCTGTACTGCACCGGCATCTCGTAGCCTGCAAAGGGCACCATCCTGCCGCCGGCGCGCAGGTGTTCCCCGTGGAGCGGCGTGCGCGCGAGCCCGGCGCTCACGGGGTCCATCCTTCGGTCACCGGACCCCTGTTCTCGTCAATCATCATCGCCATCCTCTCCCAGCAGCGCGATCAGGAGCGCCTTCTGGGTGTGCAATCGGTTCTCGGCCTCCCGGAACACGCGCGAACGGGAGCCCTCCAGGACCGCCTCCGTAACCTCCTCGCCGCGGTGGGCGGGAAGACAATGCAGGAAGATCGCCCGCCCGGAGGCCCGTGCCATCAGCGCGCGATCCACGTTAAAGCCCCCAAACGCGGCCCGGCGCGCATCCGCCTCGCCCTCCTGCCCCATCGAGGCCCACACGTCGGTGGTGACCACATCCGCGCCCTCGGCGGCCTCCCGCGGCGACCGGGTGAGCTGGACGGGGGCGGCCGCGCGGGCGCGGGCCACGATCTCCGGGTCCGGATCGAAGCCCGGCGGACAGGCCAGCGCCAGCTCAAAGCCGAGAATGGACGCGGCGTTCAGCCAGGAGTTGGCCATGTTGTTGCCGTCCCCGATCCAGGCGACCCGGATCCCGTCGAACCCTGGCCCGAACTCCTCCTGCATGGTCATGAGATCGGCGAGCAGCTGACACGGGTGCAGGCGGTCGGTGAGGCCGTTTATGACCGGTATCGGCGCCCAGCGGGCCAGCTGCTCGACCTCCTCCTGATCGAAGGTGCGGATCATGATGCCGTCCACGTAGCGACCCAGGACGCGCGCGGTGTCGGCGAGCGGCTCGTCGCGTCCGATTTGCGTGTCCAAGGCGGAGAGGAAGAGCGCCTGCCCGCCCAACTGGACCATGCCCACCTCGAACGCCACCCGGGTGCGCGTGGAGTTCTTGCGGAAGACCATCGCCAGGGACTTGCCCCGAAGCGGCGTGCCGGCACCTTCTCCCGCCTTCAGGCGCCGGGCGTGCTCGAGCAACGAAATCAGCTCGTCCCGTGACAGGTCGTGCAGTGACAGGAAGTCATTCTTGCGGGCGGGGATCATGGGCTGGGGAAGGCGATCCTGGGTCGGAAGCCGGGATGGCGGGTGGCTGCGCAAGTCTGCCATTTTGGCAGACGCGCCCCCAAGCTACCAAGGACGGCGGTCGCTGGGAAGCCGCGCGAAGGAGAGAGGTCCGCCTTTTGGCAGACGCTCCATCGGACGTCGCCGGAAGCTGGAGTCACGGAAGCGTGCCCGGAGGCGTCTACAGGATATAGCGGCGCAGGTCCTCGTCCTCCGCGATCTCCTCCAGGTGCGTGCGCACGAACTCGCGGTCGACGATGAGCGGGCGCTCCATCTCCTCGCTGGGCAGCTCGAAGAGGACCTCTTCCAGGAGCGTCGTCATGACGGTCTGCAGGCGCCGGGCGCCGATGTTCTCCATCCGTTCGTTGAGCCGTGCGGCGATGCGCGCGATTTCCTCGACGCCGCCGGGGGTGAATTCGGCCCGCTCCCCCTCGGTCTCGATGAGCGCCTGGTACTGCACCAGCAGGGCGTTGCGCGGCTCCTGCAGGATGCGCTTGAAGTGTCCTTCGTCGAGGCTGTGCAGCTCCACGCGGATGGGAAAGCGGCCCTGGAGTTCAGGAATGAGGTCGCTGGGCTTGGAGACGTGGAAGGCGCCGGCGGCGATGAACAGGATGTGGTCGGTGCGCACCAGCCCGTACTTGGTCTGGACGTTGCAGCCCTCCACCACCGGCAGCAGGTCGCGCTGCACCCCTCCCCGGCTGACGTCGGGCCCGTAGCCCCCGCGGTCGCCCGCGATCTTGTCGATCTCGTCCAGGAAGATCATCCCCATGTCTTCCGCGCGGATGAGTGCCTCGTTGACGACCTCGTCCATGTCCACGAGCCGGTCCAGCTCGTCCTGGATGAGGATGCGGCGCGCTTCCGCGACGGTCACGCTGCGCCGCTTGGTGCGCTTGGGAAGCATCTCCTGGAGCATCTCGGAGAAGTTGTACTCCATCCCCTCCATGCCGCCCATGGGCACCATCATGCCGTCGATGGCCGGAGCCTGGCTGACCTCCACCTCGACTTCCCGCTCCTCGAGTTGCCCGTCCCGCAACAGGTTGCGGAGCTTCTCGCGGGTGCGCTGCCGACGCATGATCAGGCGCTCGTCCTCCTCGCTCAGCTTCTCGCCGGCGGCATGCTCCTGCACGCCCTGGGGACCGGCGACGAAAACCTTGGGAACGCCGTCGGCGACCACCACGGGTCCCGCCGGAGGCTTGCGCCCGTCCATCGGCGGAAGCAGCAGGTCGAGAAGCTGTTCCTCGACCCGGCGCTCGGCTTCCTCCTGGACGCTGTCCTCGCGCTCGGCGCGCACCATGTTCACCGAAGTGTCGACCAGGTCGCGGATCATCGATTCGACATCCCGGCCCACGTATCCCACCTCGGTGAACTTGGATGCCTCGACCTTGACGAAGGGCGCGCCCGTCAGCCGGGCCAGCCGGCGCGCGATCTCGGTCTTGCCGACGCCGGTGGTGCCCATGAGGATCAGGTTGTTGGGCAGGATCTCGTCCCTCAGTTCGTCCTCGACGCGCTGCCGTCGCCAGCGATTGCGCATCGCGATGGCGACGGCGCGCTTGGCTTCCTCCTGGCCCACGATGTACTTGTCCAGCTCCGTCACGATCTGGCGGGGCGTGAGCTGCTCGAGCCAGTCGGGCGCGGCATCGGTCTCGGCCGCGGCTGCGGAAGGCGCCGCGGGCTCCGTCGTTGAAACAGCCATCAAATCCTCTCGGACCGGGACTCCAGGTCCAGAACCGTAATCTCTTCGTTGCTGTAGACGCAGATTTCGCCGGCGATCGCCAGGCTGGCGCGCACGATCTCGGAAGCGGAAAGCGGGGAATGCGTCCTGAGCGCGCGAGCCGCGGCCAGGGCATAGGCGCCTCCCGAGCCGATCGCCACCACCTCGTCGTCGGGTTCGATGACGTTGCCGTCGCCTCCGATCAGGAACAGGTGTTCGGTGTCGGCCACTACCAGCAGGGCATCCAGACGGCGGAGCGCGCGATCCGTGCGCCAGTCCTTCGCCATTTCCACGCACGCGCGCGTCAGATTGGAGGGGAACTGCTCCAGCTTGGCCTCCAGCGTCTCGAAGAGCGTGAACGCGTCCGCGACCGCCCCCGCAAACCCGGCGAGGAAGCGGCCGTCCTTGAGCGTACGAACCTTGCGGGCCGCGGTCTTCACGATGGTGTCCCCCATCGTGACCTGACCGTCGGCCCCCATGGCGACCCGGCCCTCCTTGCGGACCGCGAGCACGGTGGTGCCGTGGAAACCCTGCGTGGTCATGTGTTCTCGGGTCCGGTGAGGGAAGGACATCGCGAAGCCCCATGTGCGAATGGGGAGGATCGGCGAGCGAAAGATGCATCCAGTCATGCAAAGAGTACACCCGGACGAGGGGCGGGTGCGGTCGACGGCATCCGGGGATCTGTGCGGACCGGGGTCCCGACCGGTCGGGTGCGCGGGGGTCCCGACGGGTCGGACGGGTTCGGGTTGCGGCGGGTCAGGCACGCGGGTGCGCGCCGCGGTAGATGCGCTTGAGTCGTTCCCTGGATGTGTGCGTGTAGATCTGGGTCGTGGAAAGCGAGATGTGGCCCAGCAGCTCCTTGACCGACACCAGATCGGCGCCGGAGTCGAGGAGGTGGGTCGCGAAGCTGTGCCGGAGCGAGTGAACGGAAAGCCCCTCGGCCTCTGCCCCGCGTTCCAGCGCATTGCGCACGACATACTGGATGGAGCGGCGCGAGAGGCGGCGGCCGTGACGGCTTACGATGGCGGCGCGTCGGTCGCCCTCATTCAGCGACACGACGCGTTCCCGGTGCGGCTCGTAGCGCCTGAGCGCCCGGACCGCGGCCCCTGTCAGCGGCACGATGCGCTCCTTGCGTCCCTTACCCATCACGCGCACGCGGTCGGAGATCAGGTCGACGCGGTCGCGGTCGAGCCCGTGGAGCTCGGCCAGGCGCACCCCGCTCCCGTAGAGGATCTCGAGCATCGCCAGGTTGCGAGTGCCGAGAAAGGTGTTCTCGGACGCGCGCGCCTCCGCGAACCGGAAAACCGCCTTCGCGTCCGCGTGCGACATGTGCCCGGGAAGGCGCTTTTCGGCGCGGGGCGTGCGCAGAGCGCGCGCGGGATTGCTCTCGATGTGCCCTTCGAGGTGCAGGAAGCGAAACAGGGAGCGGAGCGCCGAGAGCTTGCGCCCCGAGGTGCGCCGGGAAAGCCGGCGGCGGCGGCAGTGTCCGAGGAAGCCCCGGAGGGCGAGTCGGTCGACGTCGGTCCAGGTCCAGCCGGCATGCCCGGTGTAGTCGGCGAAGAAGCGCTCGAAGTCCCGAATGTCGCGCCGGTAGCCGGAGACCGTGTTCGGGGAGAGTTGTCGTTCGTCGGCCAGGGACCGCAGAAAATCGCCGGCCTCCGGACTCACGCTCACGCGGCCCCGCGCCTCGTCACCGCCGCCTGCGGGTGCGGGCGGCTCGGGTGCGGCGGGCGCCCTTGCCGGCGGCCTTGCGCTCGGCGGCCCGGGCCAGGAGATCGAGCGCCTCGTCCACTCCAAGCGACTCGGGGCTCCGGCCCCTGGGGATGCTGGCGTTCACCTTGCCGTCCGTGACATAGGGCCCGTAGCGCCCCCGGTAGATGTTCAGGGGTTCGTCCGTCTCCGGGTGCCGGCCCGCGACGGCGAGCACGGTCCTGCCCGGCCTGACATCGAGGAGCGAGAGTGCGTCCTCCAGGGTAATGTCGAACGCCCGCTCCAGCGAGTCGAGGTTGCGGTAGGTCTTCGCCCGGTTCACGTAGGGGCCGTACCTGCCGAGCCCCGCTTTCACCGGCTGTCCCGTGCCGGGATCCTTGCCGAGTACGCGAGGAAGCGACAACAGCCGCAGGGCGAAGGCCAGATCGACCTGTTCGGGTGACATGCCCTTCGGGAGGCTGGCCCGCCTGGGCTCCGCATCGTCTTCGCCCAGTTGAACATAGGGGCCGAACGGGCCGGTGCGGACGTAGACGTTGAGTCCTGCATCCGGGTCGCGGCCGAGAGGCGTCCTGCCGCGCAATCGCAGCTCGATGAGTTCCGAGGCCTTCTCCGGAGTCAGTTCATCGATGAGGAGGTCCACCGGAAGCGTGGCCCTCGGGCTGTCCTTCTCCTTGCCGCGCTGGAGAAAGACATGCTGCCTGCCGATGCGCACGAGGAGGGGATCGCCCGTGGCCGGGTCGTCGCCCACGGCCAGCGCGGGATAGTCGATGCGGGGGAGTTCCTCCTCGATCCTCCTCTCCAGGCCGGGCGCGCCATCGTCATCGCCCCGGAAGAAGTCCGAGAGGAAGCGCACGTGATCGACGGACCCGCCGGCGATGCGGTCGAGGGCATCCTCCATCCCTGCCGTGAACCTGAGATCCACGTAGTGCGGGAAGTGGTCGCGCAGGAGATGTGTGACGCACAGACCCACGTAGGTGGGCACCAGGACCCCCTTCTTGCGAATCGCGTAGTTGCGCTCGCGGAGCTTGGCGAGTGTGGGTTCGTAGGTCGAGGGTCGTCCGATGCCCTCCTCCTCGAGCTTGCGCACCAGCGTCGCCTCCGAAAAGCGCGAACGCGGCTGCGTGCGGTTGCCGACGGGTCCGACTTCGATGATGTCGATGCGCGCTGCCGGCTCGTCCCCGGAGGGAGAGTTCGACGGGGCGAACTCATCTCCGCCCACGGCCTGACCCTCCACCAGCCGAGGCAGGATGACGTCCTCGCGCCTCGTGCCCCACACCCGCAGGAACCCGTCGAAACGCACCACCGTTCCGACCGACCGGAAGACGTGGCCGTGTTCGCCCGCGTCCACCCGGAACTCGATGATGGTGCGGGCTATGCGGGCGTCGGCCATCTGCGAAGCCACGGCGCGTCGCCAGATCAGCCCATACAGCTTGAGCTGATCCGCTTCCAGGATCCCGCGAAGCGACTCGGGAGTGCGGCGGATCGAGGTCGGGCGGATGGCTTCGTGGGCTTCCTGCGCCGTGCGGGAGCGGGTCGCGAACTGACGCCGCTGGTGGTAGCTGGCTCCCAGCTTTTCGCGGATGAACCCGGCAGTCTCCGCGAGCGCCGCCTGGCTGAGGCTCACGGAGTCGGTGCGCATGTAGGTGATCAGGCCCTGGCGGTCGCCCCCGCCCAGATCGACGCCCTCGTAGAGCTGCTGCGCCAGCCTCATCGTCCGCCTGGGCGTCATGCGCAGCTTGGAGCTCGCCGCCTGCTGCAGGGTGGAGGTGATGAAGGGGGGCGCCGGGCGCCGCCTGGACTCCTTCTCCTCGACGCGCTCGACCCGCCAGGGCCGGGTCTCCAGCGCCTCCCGCGCAACGCGGGCCGCGGCAGCCTCATCGAGCACCACCACGCCCCCGGAACGCCGCAGCGCGCCGGTCCTGGCGTCGAAGTTCTTCGAGGTGGCGACCGTCTTGCCACCGGTGCGGATCAGATCGGCGGCGAAGCCGGCTTCTTCGCCGTTCCGCCCCGCGGGCGCAGCTTCGGCCAGGGTCGCCTTCACTGCCCAGTACTCGGAGGACTTGAACCTCTGGCGCTCCTCTTCCCTCTCCACCACGAGCCGCAGCGCGGCGCTCTGCACGCGGCCCGCGCTCAGCCCTGCTCGCACCTTCTTCCAGAGCACGGGTGAGAGCGAGTAGCCGAACAGGCGATCAAGGACGCGGCGGGTCTCCTGTGCGCGGACCAGTTGCCCGTCCACCTGGCGCGGATCCGCCAGAGCAGCCCTGATGGCGTTCGACGTAATCTCGTGGAATGCGATGCGCTGAACCGGGATGCGCGGCTTGAGCACCTGGAGGAGGTGCCAGCTGATGGACTCGCCCTCGCGGTCCTCGTCGGTCGCGAGTATGATTTCGTCCGCGCTCCGGACCTTCTTGCGAAGCGCAGCGATGTGCTTCTTCGACTCCGGGGGAATCACGTAGACCGGCTCGAAGTTTCCGTCGACGTCAACGCCCAGCCTGGCCCAAGGCTCCGAGCGAAGGCGTGCCGGGATCTCCTTCGCGGTGCGAGGCAGGTCGCGGATGTGGCCGAAGCTCGCCGCCACTTCATAGTCCCGGCCAAGGAAGCGCTCTATGGTCTTGCCCTTCGCGGGCGACTCGACGATGACGAGCTTCATGGTCGGTGGGCTGGCGCCGGGCTGGAGGCTGGTTCGATCTCCTGGCGGGCGAGGTGCGCGATCCGGTCCGCCAGTGCGCCTACGGAAACGTCCTCGCTGTCGAGTGTCAAGCGGGCGAGGCGGTAGTAGGGTTCGCGGCGGGCAAGCAAACGCCGCGAGTGCTCCACGGGTCGGGGCACGTCGAGGAGCGGTCGATCGACGCCCTGCCTTCGGGCCCGCTCCACCGCGGTCTCCGCGGTGACCTTGAGCCAGACGGACAGCGTGTCGGCGCCTACCCCCTCCATGTGGCCGGGTTGGGCGGCCCAGCCCCCGCCCGACGCGAGGACGGCCCGGTCCCGGCGAAGCAGGCGGCGCGCCACCCGCGCCTCGATGGCCCTGAACTCCCCCTCGCCGCCGCGGTCGAAGATGTCTGCGATATCACGCCCGGTCCGGCGCCGGATTTCCACGTCGAAGTCGACAAACCGCCAGCCGAGCAGCCTCGCCACCTGGCGACCGACGGAAGACTTCCCGCTGGCCATGAAGCCGACCAGGAGGATCCGGGCGGGAAGGGGTGGGACACTCCCGCCGCCGGCGGGCTCATTCATGACGCAGGCGGCGGTCGCGCAGGTAGGCGGTGTAGCCCTCGTAGTTCCGGCGCATCTCGGAGAGGCTGTCGCCCCCGAACTTCTCGATGAGGGCGTCGGCCACCACGAGGGCGGCCATCGCCTCCCCCACCACCGCGGCTGCGGGCACGGAGCAGACATCGCTCCGCTCCACGGCGGCGTCGGCCACCGAGCCGTCCCGCAGGTCCACGCTGGGGAGCCGCTTGCGGAGCGTCGAGATGGGCTTCATGGCCGCGCGGATGACCAGCGGCTCACCGGTGGTGACGCCCCCCTCCAGGCCGCCGGCCCGGTTGGAGGGGCGCGCGTACCCGCTCGGCGGCCGGTCGCCCGGGGCGGGGTGAATGGGATCGTGAACGCGCGAGCCCAGCCGTCGGGCGCCCTCGAACCCGAGGCCCAGCTCGACGCCCTTGATGGCGTGGATCGACATCATCGCGCCGGCGAGGCGGCCGTCCAGCTTGGTGTCCCACGAGATGTAGCTCCCGAGCCCGACCGGTACGTGCCGGACCACTACATCGAAGATGCCTCCGAGGGTATCCCCTTCCTCCCTGGCCCTGTCTATGGACGCCATGATGCGGACCGCCGCGTCCTGATCGAGCGCGCGCACCGGCGAGGCGTCCGCTGCGGCGTTGAGGTCTTCCGGAAGCTCGTCCGGAAGAGTGGCCTCGATATCCCCGATCGAGATCACGTGCGACCCCACGGTAATCCCGAATTCCCGGAGCAGAGTCCTGGCCACGGCGCCGCACGCCACCCGGGCGGCCGTCTCGCGCGCGCTCGCCCGCTCGAGAATGTCGCGGGTGTCATGCCGGTCATACTTGAGCACTCCGACCAGATCGGCGTGTCCCGGACGCGGCAGATGCATGCGTCGCAGCGCCTTGGGGTTGCCCCCGGGATCCGGCGGAGCATGGCTCATCGCCGTGGTCCAGTTCTTCCAGTCGCGGTTCCAGAGCAGCATCCCGATGGGTGAACCCAGCGTCTCGCCCAGACGCACGCCGGAGATCAGCTCGATGCTGTCGGCTTCGATCTGCATCCGGCGGCCCCGACCGTAGCCGGCCATGCGGCGCTTCATGTCGGGGTCGACGTCGCGCTCGACCGAGAGCGGCAGCCCCGCCGGCAGCCCTTCCAGAATCGCCAGCAGGCCGCGTCCGTGGGACTCGCCGGCCGTCCGAAAGCTGATTCGCCTCATGTGGTGGAATCTCCCGGAGAGAGGTTGGGCGGAGTGATAGCCAACCCTCCCTCGGCCGTCAACCCGGAGTGCATGCCGGGGCCCGGACGGAAGCGGCCGCGCCGGCCGCGCCCGCGCGGCGCTCAGGCCTCGATGTACGGTGTCACCAGGATGACCAGATCGCGCTGGATCTTCTGACTGCGGTCGACCCTGAAGAGGGCGCCGAGCACCGGGATCCTCATCAGCAGAGGAATGCCCGACCGGCTCTCGATCTCCTCGGATACCGTCAGCCCGCCGATGACCACCGTCTCACCGTCCCGCACCAGCACGCGGGAAGACGCTTCCTGCGTATGGAAGATGACTCCGGCGTCGGACGCGGCCGGGGTGAACTCCGCAAAGGAGCGTTCCGCATGGAGGTCGAGCAGGACGTGGCCTCCCTCGGTCACGTGCGGGGTCACCTCAAAGACGATACCCGTCTCCTGAATCTCCACTGCAGCCGTGGGCACCACCGGGGACTGGAGTCCGCCCGCGTTCCCGGCACCCGCGTCCAGCACCCTGATTGGCGTGCGCTCGCCCACCAGGATGCGGGCGGTCTGGTTGTCCAGCACGGAGATGTACGGGGCCGCCTCCATGCGCGACAGGTTGAGCGTCTCGAGCGCTTCCAGGAAGGCCAGCAGCGTGTGCCGTCCCAACACCAGTGAGGTCAGCACAGACAGTGCGGGCCCCGATATTCGGGTTGCTGCGTTGCCGAGCGCGGAGATGGAGCTCCCGTCCAGCAACACCATCTCGCCGTTGACCGACTCGTCGGATGCCTCGCTCCCGGGAGTCTCTGAGCCCGTCCCCCCGGTGTCTTCGCCGGTATCCGCTGCGCCGAATGGGAGAAACAGGTGGTGGGCACGCGAGTCCCGCAGGTCATAGGCGACGCCGAGTTCCTCCAACCCGGTTCGGTTCACGAATACGATCCGGGCGGAGATGGTGATCTGGGGAGCGCGGACGTCGAGTTCCCGGACGAGCGCTTCGACCTGCGCAAGCACTCTGGGAACATCCATCACGATGACGCTGTTGGTGGCCAGCGAGAGAGATGTGCTGCCGCGGTCGGTCAGGAGCGATTGCGCTGCGGGCAGCAGGTCGGCCGCGGTCGCGTAGCTCATGTGAAACACCCCGGTCTCCAGGGGTTCAACGTCTTCGCGCCTATTCAGGTTCTCGATGTCGTCCACCCGGAGAATGCCGTTTTCCAGCTCGCGCGCGGCCAGCCCGTGCGAATCGAGGATGACGCGGAGGGCCTCGTCCCAGGGCTGGTCCCGGATGTCGGCCGACACGATGCCGGACACGGCGGCACCGGGGACGATGGAGATGCCCGCGAACTCCGAGAATGTGAAGAGAACGTCCCGGAGCGGAGCCGAGACGAAGGTGGCGGTAATGCGCGGTTCGCCGGGAGGCGGCTGCGCAACCTGCCGTGCGGGCATTGCGGCGGCCGCCATGTCGGCGAGGTAGACATCCTCCAAGGGGCCGGGCACGGCAGGGGATGCCGCGCCGTATGCGGGGGAGGCGTCCATCCACGGCCACCCCAGACACATCCATGCGGTCAGTATCCGTCTCATCGCGCGGCCCTCCCTGGTGGTCGACTCAGGTGCAGCTTCCGCTGCTCTCCAATGCCGAACCGGCGGATCTCGACGATCACGTACTCCCGCTCGACCCGGAGGATTCTCATTTCGCCGAGAACCACACCCTGGCGAAGGCGAAACGTGCTTTCGCCCGTGGCGGTCGCGGCCGCCGGGATCGCCGTCCTCGCAATGACCAGAGCGACGCTCTCCCGGGCGTTGGGGGAATGGATGACGCCGATGAGTTGAAGGTCCTCGAACCTGGTTCCCGCCGAGTTTCCGGGCAGAGGCCGCTCAAACGGGTCACGCCGGTCGCCTCCCGGGTAGACAAAGACCTCCCGGTCGAGACCCGGTTCGCCCGTCTCGTCGCCCAGGTTCGCTTCGGACTGCGTCACAGAAGCGCCCTCTGCGCCGGGAGACGCGGGAGATCGAGCCTGCGCGATGACGGCCCAGGGGGCTGGAAACGGGGTCAACAGGACGAGCACGAGCACCGGTGCGGCATTCATCGGACGACCTCCGTTGGCGCTCCGTTCGGCCGCTCGAAGGTGGGATCGATACCTGCCGCCGGACGCACGAAGGTCTCGATCCGAAAGTGGGCGCGCACCGTCGGATCCTCCTCCATGGCCGGATCGGCGATTGAAGTCATCTCCAGGTCCATCGGCGTAACGATGCGCGGGAGGGACGCGACCGCCGTCAGGAAACGGGCCACTTGGTGGTACCCCCCCACCACGGCTACCTCATAGCTCCGCTTCGTGTAGAACGGATTCGCCTCCCCCTCTCCGGGGCGAATGAAAGCCAGGTCTCCCAGCCCCGAGCGCCGGGCCTCCGCCGCCAGCGACTCCAGGAGCGCGGGGACCTCCTCGTTGCGGGGGATCAGTTGCTCCAGGCGCGCAATGTCATCTGCGTAGCGTCTCAGCCGGCTCGCGAGTTGCGCGGTCCCCTCGGGCACGAGGGTCCGCGCGCGTTCATTCCCGGCTTCCAACTGCTCCAGCTGGCGCTCGAGTTGCTGCACCTCCCCATCCCGGCTGCGGTGTTCACGGTAGAACAGGGCCGCAGCCAGCGTCACCAGCACGGCCGTCAGCAGAGCGGGCCGCGGACCCGGGATGGCGATCATCATGCCGGGTTCCCCATCGTTGGACGCGGCCTGTAGGAGGCCCATAGCACAAACGCGCTGAGGACCCACTCCCCGCCGTCCGGAAGTCGCTCCGCGACCTGCTCGGTACCGGCCAGGCTGACGGCAGTCAGGAAGGGAGATGCCTCCAGCCGGTTCATGAAGCGCGTCAAGGCAAAGGTGTTGGCAGTCCGTCCCTCGATCTGCACCTGGATCTGGTCCCCGGCACCCGCTTCCGCGATACGCGTCAACCAGGTGAACTCGGGCACCGCAGCCGCCACTTCAGCGAGGATGTGGGACCAGACGTACCGCCCGCGGTCGAGTTCCCGGATGACACGCACGCGTGCGGCCACGGAATCGCGTCCGGCACGCAATTGCTCCGCCGTGGAGATCAGGCCGGCCAGTTCGGTCGAATCGCGCACGGCCTCAGTGACCCGATCCTGCAGAACCCGGCGCCGATCACGCGCACCCGGGTGGAGCAACGCCAGTACCAGGAGGGTGACCAGCCCGGGACCGGCCGCCGCCAGGTGCCACGGCGGCCCGGCTCTCGAAGGCGACGCGTCCGCTGACGATCGCCGACCGCGCGCGGTCGGGCCCGTCCCCCTGGGCATCAGGTTGATTTCAATCACCGGTCGCGCCTCCGGGGGAACGAGCGCAAGGCCAGGCCCACCGGCAACAACAGCATGGGCGCGACCGCTTCCAGCTCGACATCGACGCAGGCATCCGGCCGGACGGGAATCTGTTCGAAGGGGTTGGCGACGTGTGTTTCGATGGAGAGGATGCGGCCCAGCGCCTCGGCCAGGCCCGGGATCCGGGCACCCCCGCCGCTCAGGTATACGCGCCCCAGGCCCAGGTCGGCGGGCCTGGCTTTCAGGAAAGCCGACGCCCTCCCCAGCCCGACGGCCATTTCGTCCGCCGCCCACTCGATGACCGTCCGAAGGCCCGGCGATACCCTCTGGTCGCGAATCATCGCTTCCGTGGACCGCGCCTCGAGGCCCGTCTCCCGCTGGGCTGCCTTGCACAGGGAGCGCACGCCGAAGTGGAAATCACGCGTGACCGCGGGGATGCCTTCTTCCACAACGACCACCGTGGTCGTCTCCCAGCCAATGTCGGCGGCCATGACGACACCCTCAGCCGCTTCGGGATGGTTGTGGATCAGGGCATTGCTCAGCGCAAAGCCGTCCACATCAAGGACTTCGACCGCGAGCCCGGCGGCGTGCACGATCTCGGTGGCCTCATGTACCAGGTCGCGCTTGGCCGCCACGAGAAGGACGTCCATGGGATCTCCGGGGGTCAGGATCTGGAAGTCCAGTTCAACGCTGGCGGTATCGAAGGGAAGGTGCTGCTCGGCCTCCCAGCGGATGACCTCCCGCAGGTCGGACGGCTTCATGCGCTCCAATTCGATCCGCTTGGCAATGACACCGTGACCGGAGACGCCGGTCACCACCTCGCGGCGCTTCAGTCCGGAGTCCCGGAACAGTTCGACGACGGCTTCCACCACGGAAACTCCGGCGCGCGCATCGTCGTCCCTCTCCGTCAACGCGCGCATCGCGACCCGGGAGACCTCGGGAGCCTGCCCAGCCTGGCTCATCTGTACGACCTTGAGGTATCGGCTCCCGACATCGAGCCCCAGGGACACTTTTCCGCGCCTGAACCAGCTCATCGACACTGTCTAGACGGGCTCGAGCCAGGAGCCCGCCGGCAGGGCCCGCATCGTCCGTAGTCCGGCATGGCTGAGCGCGCGCAATCCGGCGCAGGCGGACGCCTCCACTCGAGCCCGTCCTTCCAGGAGGACCCGGTCGCCCGAGCGGATCCATCCGGCAACGCGCGCGTCGTCGGCAAGGCGGACGGCCTCCGTCGCCAGCACCAGCCCCGCGAAGGTTGCGTCGGCCAGGAAGCTCGCGCCCCCGTCAACTACCAGCACCCCCTGTCCCTCGCCCCCGGTCACCTCCAGCGATCCGCGGACAACGACGACCGGCAGGTAGGCCCCGCAGACTCCGGCAGGACTCAGCGGCGTGCCCCAGTTGCCGGCAGCGGTTGCGGGACAACCGCTGCCCAGATGGACGCGCGTACTGCCACCGGGGACGCCGAGCGTCATGTCCGCCAGCTCGGTCAGATCCTGGAGGGAGAGGACGCCCAGATTCAGGGACGGCGGATTCAGGTCGAGCGCCAGGCGCTGCCGCCGTGCCGGCTCGAGCGCGGCAGCCGGAGGCACCCAGCGCCCGCTCTCGGCCGCGACGCCATGCGGGAAGATCGAATCCGCCACCGGAAGCTGTGGTGCGCACTCGGCAGCGCTCCAGGCCAGCGGTGGAGCCGTAACGCGGTCACCCGCTATCAGGGCGGAACCTGTTACCGAGATGCTGGCCGGCGCGGCGACCGCCGCCGGCAAGGCGCTCAGGCGGGCGCCTGCGTCGAGCGCCCAGGTCAGCCGCCCCGTTTTAACGCGGGCTGCGCCGTCCACCATGCCCTCCCCGGCAAGCAGATGGATCTCGCGTGTAAGGCGATGGGCCGCCACGCGATAGGAGCCCCGCTGCCCGTGCGCACCCTCCACCACCGTGCTGTCCCCGACCGGCGCGGCCGCGAGCAGCCCCGCCGCCGTCCCGGCAACCGCACGCACTCCGCCCTCCGCGGCAAGCCGGGCGATCAGCAGATCTCGTTCCGCTCCGGCTACCCTCAACTCCTGGTGCGCCAGGTAGTGGAGGAGATGTCCGAAACCGGTGGCGGCCAGCAGCACCATGAGGATCAGCGGGATGGCGAATCCCCCGTCGCCCGCGACTCCGGGGCCGGCGACGTTCCTCACGGCCAGGCCTCCCGCGGCCACACGCGCGCCGAGTCGATTGTGGTCGTACGGGCATCCTGTCCGAAGGCCAGCCGCAGATCGAGTCCGGCCCCGCGACCCGACACCCCCGAGGCGCCACCCGCGCCTGTTCGCAGGACCTGCGCGGTGAGCGGCTGGCGCCCCCCTCGACCCGGCCGGTAGCGGAAGGCTCCCGCGGCAACATGGTAGCTGCCCCGTTCGAATACCCGTCCCACGACCACCTCCGGTACGGCCGGATTCAGCTCCCATGCCTGAGCGCGGGCGCCATCCCCGCACGCGGCGGGCCGAGCCCGGACGAGTGCCGCGACGCGCCACACCCCATCAGCGGCGAGGACGAGCACGGAGTCCTTGGCCGGGTCGGGTCGGCGCAGTCCGGCGTAGCGCACAACCCACAACGACCCGGAGGCGGGGGCGCAACGCACCCCCGTTCCGCGAAACGCCCGCATGGCAATTGAGTCTCCGACGCCGGCCACCCAGTCGACCCCGGCAAGCCCCGTCCTTAGTTCCTGCGCGAGCGTGTACCGCGCGATCCTTCTCGTTTCGCGCATCTCCGTCTCCCCCGTCACGCTCCCAAGGGCATGCCGGAGCGTCGCCAACGTCTGCAGTGCCGCCGCCATGACCGCGACCAGAAGCACCATGGCGGTCAGGGCTTCCACGATCGATGATCCCCGACGGGAAGGGGTTTTCGGCGGATGTGGGGCGCTCATATCAGGGTGCCGGCACGGTAGCCGTGACGCGCAGCAGCTCCGCTCTGGTGGTGTCGTGCGCGCTGGCCCGGATGACGACCTGCAGGAGCCTCCCTCCCAGGGGAACCGGATCTTCCCAGACCAGCACGCCCCACGGGTATTGGCGCGCTCCGCCGCTCGATGCGCCGAAGAGGCCGAGGGAGTCGGCGATTTCCCCCGCTGCCACCACCGCCGCGCCCAGTTCTCCGGCGCGCCGCCAGGATTGAAGTGACGCGGTCCCGAGCGCGGCCGCGGCCAGCAGACCTGTGCACAGCAGCATGATGGCCAGCAAGGCCTCCACGAGCGTGAACCCCGCGGAAGCAGTCGCTGCAGGGGGCGCCCGTCTCGACCCACTCATCGCCGCGACACCCGCCCGTAGGTGGAAATCACCAGCGACGCATGTGTTGCGCCCCGCCCGAAGCGAAGCGTACGTGCGGACATCCGGCCCAGTCCGAGCGCATTGAATTCAATGGTCGCGAGCGTATCCCGCCCCGAAATGTCGAGCGAAACCCCGTAGCGGTCTCCCAGGTCGACACGCTCCCGGAACGTGCCTCCGAGGCTGCGCTCGATGCGCCCGCGGCCCGGCACGATCGTGACCTGCGAGGCGCCGGACCCCAGCGCGTCAATCCGGGCGCGGGCGAGAAGCGCCGCGCTGGCCTCGCGCGCCTGCGTCACCGCCCAGCGATCGCGGTGCAGTTGCAGTGCAGGCATCCCCAGCGCGATCCCGATGCCGAGAATAGCCAGCACCACCAGGCACTCAAAGAGTGTGAATCCCCCGTTCATGCCATGAAAGATGGCGTCCGGGGATCCTGCCGGGGATGGCGTTCCGGGACTGCGGAATGTCGATCCGGGACTACCCGGCTTCCAGAACCACTCCGGCCGCTACCGCGGCCGCGTGAGGACGGTCGCTACCGGAACTGCGCGGGGATGGTGAGCACCTGACCCGGGTAGATCCGGCTGCCCCGCAGGTTGTTTGACTGCCGCAGCGCAGCGATCGTCGTCCCGTGCGCCCGCGCGATGTCCCAAAGGGAATCCCCGCGCTGCACCCGGTACCTCAGCCTCATGGCCTGCTGCACACCGACTCCGCCCCCCGCCGGGATCGTCAGAACCTGGCCCGGATGGATCCGGCTGCCCAGAAGATTATTCGACTGCTGGATCGCCGCGATCGTCGTCCCGTGCGCCCGCGCAATATCCCAGAGAGCGTCTCCGGATCGCACGCGATATGATCGGCCGCCTTCGGCCGCGGCCACGACGTCTTCTGCCGAGGCTGCCTCCGCCGCATCCGCCGCGGCCGCCACCCGGGTCTCCGCCGCCTGGACGGCTCCTGTCCTCAGGCCCTCCACGTAGCGGGTATAGGGTTCGGGGTACAGGGCGATGTGGTAGTGGGGGGGTCGAGACTCGCGCGTCGCCTCGAGGACGCCGTTGGCTTCCAGGGAGAGCAGGACGTCCTCCAGCCATGCGCGGCAGGGACGATGGTTCGACCGGCGCAGGTCGACGGCCATGCCGGTGGGATGCACCGAGCGGCTGGAAGCGTTGGGGGGCTGCCGGTTGAGCGCACGCGTCAGGCTGGTGACGACCATGACCTCCCCGCAAGCCCTGCGATACTGCCCCGCCAGCCGCTCGACGAAGGTGCGAACCTGGGGGCGGGCGTAGGGGAAGCTGACCTCGTCATCGATGTCATAGTCCCGGTTGCCGTGCAGGGGCACCAGATAGCCCAACTCCACAAACCGCCGCACGTGGGCGGCGTCCCGCAGGTAGGTGAAGTCGTGGGCCTGGGCCTGCGCGTTCTGGGCCGTCAGCGAGCGGGATGACCCGCGGAGGCTCTGCGCAGCCGATGAGGAGGGCGCGAGGCCCGCAGCCAGCAGTGCGCCGAAGACCAGGACTCCTGCCCGAATGCCGTCTCGTCCCATCGTCCCCCATCCAGATCCAGGCTGTAGCGGGAAGGGTGATCGGATCGCCCCGCTCCGACCATCTCCAAACTTCATTTGTTTAGAGCGCGCAGCGTGTATTCTATACGCCGATTCTCCCTCGTCCGCAAGGGCTCACAACGACATGGCGGTGCGGAGCGCGGAGTCGCGCGACGCCTGGCGGGCGGTCCTATCCGGCGGCGGCGAAGTTGGCGGCCACGACGTCCCAGTTGACCGTGTTCCACCACTCGGTCAGATAGTCGGGCCGGCGATTCTGATAGCGCAGATAGTACGCGTGCTCCCAGACGTCCACGCCGAGGATCGGGGTCTGCCCATCCATGAGCGGGCTGTCCTGGTTCGCCGTAGAGCGCACCGCGAGGCCGGAATCGGTGACGACCACCCAGCCCCAGCCGGAGCCGAAGCGGGTGATGGCCGCGGTGTTGACGCGGCTCTTCAGTTCGTCGACGGAGCCGAAGGCAGCCCTGATTGCGGAGGCCAGGTCACCCGTCGGGGCATCTGCGCCCCCGGGCGTCATCAGGCGCCAGAACAGCGCGTGATTGACGTATCCGCCGCCGTTGTTGCGCACGGCGCCGCCAATGGACTCCGGGACGTCGCCCATGTTGCCCAGCAGGTCCTCGACGCTGCGGCCCTGGAGGCCGGGATGCGACTTGAGCGCGGCGTTGAGATTGGCGGTGTAGGCGGCGTGGTGCTTCGAATGGTGTATCTCCATCGTGCGCGCGTCGATGTGCGGCTCGAGCGCATCGTAGTCGTAACCGAGGTCCGGAAGTGCGTGGGGATAGGCCATGGTCGCAGGCTCCGCTGTATGGAGGGGATGTGCTCCGGGGCACCTCGCCGGAACGAGGCGTGGTATGTTGGGGAATCGGCATCGTATCTTACAGGCAAGCGCCCCGGAGTTCCACCACTGGCCGCGGGAGAACCTGGAAGCTGAAGACGAACCCGCCGCGCATTCTTCTGGTCGACTGCGACAGCTTCTTCGTGCAGGTGGCGCGCCTCGAGGATCCCGATGGCGCGGGACGCCGGCGGCTGCTCATCGTCGGGGGGACGCCGGAGGGCCGGGGCGTGGTAGCGTCGGCTTCCTACGAGGCGCGCAGGCACGGGGTCCGCTCGGCGATGCCCACGGCGCAGGCGCTCCGTCTGTGTCCCGAAGCCGCGGTGGTTGCGGTGCCGAGGGCGGCGTGCGTGCGGCGCAGCCGGGATGTCCGGCGGGCCCTGCAGGAGCTGTCTCCCGTGGTCAGACCCGCTTCCATCGACGAATTCTATCTGGATCTCTCGGGCACGGAGCGGATGCTGGCCGGGGAGTCCTTCGAAGACACCGCCCGGCGCATCCGCGATACGGTGCTGGCGCGCACCGGCATTTCGGTTTCGGCGGGAGGCGGCACCCGGCGGCTCATCGCCAAGCTCGCCACCGGGCTCGCCAAGCCGGCGGGCGTCTGCAATCGTGCCCCCGGGAGAGGAATCCGAGTTCATGCGGCGGTTCGACCTCGAGGACATCCCGGGGATTGGCCCCGCGTTTCGCGCGGCACTCGAGCGCCGGTCGCTACGGTCCGTGGCCGACGTGCTGCGGGTCCAGCCGGAATGGCTCGAGCGCTGGTTCGGAGCCCGGCGCGCCCGCTGGCTGCACGACCGCGTGCGGGGACTGGACGGCGAGGACGCGCTCCCGGTGCGAGAGCGGAAGTCGGTGAGCGTGGAACGGACGTTTGCCGACGACCTCTCCGACGACGATGAACTGGACGGGGTGCTGTCGCGACAGGTGAACTCGGTCGCGCGCCGCGTTCGCCGGCTCGGCGGGGGAGCGCGCACGATCACCGTCAAGATCCGGGACCGGGATTTCGCGACCCGCCAGTGCAGCCGCACGCTGCCCCGCCCGGTCGAATCCGACCAGGCCATCCTTGGCGTGGCACGCGAGCTTCTTGCCCAACTCCGGTCCCGGCGCCGAACTCCCGCGCGCCTCCTCGGGGTCGCCGCCAGCGGGTTGTCGCGCGAAGGCAAACGAACGCAACTCGCTTTTTTCCCGGAGGTCGATGATCCGGATCCGGAACGCGCCCGGCGCATCTCTCAGGTGATGGACGTCGCCCGAAAACGGTTCGGCGATGGCGCGCTGGGTCCGGGACGCAGCCTCAATCCCCGGGACACAGGGTAGCCCGCTCTCGGACCGCATCCCCCCCTTCTCGTGCGAAGCTCCCGGCTAGCGCTCCCACGGCTTGCGCGCAAAGTAGCTGTTGGCCTCGGCGGCCACCCTGGGAGCCAGCATGAAGAGCGCAATGAGGTTGGGGACGATGACGATCGCCAGGAAGATGTCGCCCAGGTTCCAGATCACCGTCAGAGGCAGTACCGCGCCGACGAAGTGCATGATGACGAAGACGAGCTTGTACGGCAGGACGGCGTTCGCCCCCAGCAGGTAGTACGCACAGCGGTCGCCATAGTAGCTCCACGAGATGGCCGTCGATATCGCAAAAAGGAGCACCGAGAAAACGACGATCATGTGACCCCAGTCACCCAGCGCGCTCAATCCTCGCCGGAATCCCTCCATGGTCAGAGGCGCGCCGCTCTCGAAGGCTGCTCCATGCAGGGACGCATAGGTCTGGCCGTCGTCTGCCCGGGCAAGGCCTTCGGCCGGCACGACGGTGCCGGTGAAGGGTGTGGTATGGGCCTCGTCGACGTACAGCATGTCGACGTAGGCGTCGTGCCACGCGATGTGAACGCCGCCCGGATCCGCGGGGGCTCCGTTCTCGAAGCGGATTTCGGCTGGCGCGCTCGCGCTCTGGTTGTTGCCCATGGCGTCCACGGTGACATACCCCAGGTCGCCACCCCCCAGGGTGACTTCGGTGGGGATGCGCGCGTTCCATACGCCGGTGGTGATGATCACGAGTCCCGTCATCGAGCAGATCACGATCGTGTCGATGAAGGGCTCGAGCAACGCGACCACGCCCTCCGACACCGGCTCGTCCGTCTTGGCCGCGGCGTGCGCGATGGGCGCTGAGCCCTGGCCTGCCTCGTTGGAGAAGAGGCCGCGGCGGACACCCCACATCAGCGTCACAAGGAAGGCGCCCACGCCGGTCCCGGCCACGCCCGCGGTGGGATTGAAGGCCTCGCGGAAGATGAGACCGAGCGCGGGAACGATGTCGCCCGCATTGAAGATCAGGATGACCAGCGCGCCCAGGCAGTAGACCGCGGCCATGACCGGCGCCAGGATGCCGGTCACCCGTCCGATCCGGGTAATCCCTCCCAGGATGACGAGGGCAACCACGCCGGAGGTGACCAGGCCGCTCACCGTGGTCGGGATGCCGAAGATGGTGCGCATCGAATCGGAGACCGTGTTGGCCTGAATCGCGTTGCCGGTGAGGAAGGCGGTCAGCCCCAGCATGATGGCGAAGAAGACGGCCATCCACTTCCAGCGCGCGCCCAGCCCGCGCTCGATGTAGTACATGGGGCCGCCGCTTACCGTCCCCTCCCACTTGTGAGCGTCGTGGTCGGGCGCCTCGACCTGGCGGTACTTCTGGGCGAGCGTCACCTCGGTGAACTTGGTGGCCATGCCAAGCGCGGCGGTGACCCACATCCAGAAGAGCGCACCGGGGCCTCCCCAGTGAATCGCAATGGCCACACCGGCGATGTTGCCGATGCCGACGGTTGCGGACAGTGCCGTGGTCAGCGCCTGGAAATGCGAGACGTCGCCCGGTTCATCCGGGTCGTCGTACTTTCCGGAGGTGACGGCGAACCCGTGACCCAGCCGGCGCACCTGCACGAAACCGAGTCGCAGCGTGAGAAAGACGCCCACGCCGAGGAGCAGGATCACCATGAAGGGAACCGTCTCGTCCCCGACGGAGATGCCCAGTTCTACGATGTAGCGGTTCCCCAGGTCGGATAATCTCTGAAAGAATTCCACGGAGGCTCCTCGGCTGCGGGGCGGATCGGGTGTCGGAATCGGGAAGGATGCCCCGCGAGCGGACCGTGGTCAACATGGACCGATCCCGGGATGGCCGGGCGCCGTGGGTCGAATCGCTCGGGGGACGGCGCGGAGAACCTGGCGAAAACCGCTCGGAGGGTCGGGTGGACCCGGTCAGGGCAACGGCCGCGCGAGCGCTTCTCCGAGGCGGATTTCCCTCCCTGCAGTCAGGCCCGGCACCCATTCATGGCTTCCGCGCTCAAGCAGCATGACCACGCATGACCCAAGGTGAAAGGCCATGATCTCATCCCCACGCGAGATGCCAAGCGCGGGCTGGTAGACCCGGTGGCGCTCGGACGGCGGGCGGCGGTTGGTCACCCAGCCCCCCTCCCCCCCGCCCCACCCGGGGTCGAACGCGGTGGAGATGCGGCCGACGTTGTACGCCCCGACCGCCACCAGCGCGATGCGCCCGGCGTCGCCCGCGAACGAGCAGACGACGCGTTCGTTGTTGGCGAGCAGGTCCGGGATCTCGGCCACCGCGGCAGCGTTCACCGGGAACAGCCCGCCCGGGACATACGACGCCGAGCGGAGCCGACCCGCCACCGGGGCGTGGATGCGGTGGTAGTGCCTGGGCGCGAGGTAGATGGTCGCGTACAGCCCGCCGTGGAAGGGCGCGGCGGCCTCTTCGCTCGCCAGCAGGGCAGCCGCCGAGTAGCGCCGCCCCTTTGCCTGCACCAGCCGGCCGTCCTCCACCGTGCCGAGCCGGGTGAGCACGCCATCGACGGGCGACGTGACCAGCGAGGCGTCCGACGGCCATTTCCGGGCGCCGGGCGCGAGCCGGCGCACGAAGAAGGAGTTCAGACTGGCGTAATCGGCAGGCGCCTGCCCGGCTTCCTCCATCCGCGCGCCCACCAACCGCGCGAAGCCGCCGATCAGGGGCGCCCGCAGCGGGCGGGGGATTTCCGCGTCCGCGAGCCGGCCGAAGCCGCGGCTGGCGACCGCCCGCGGAAGCCGGGACAGGAGTGCGAGCAGAAGCCGCCCGCCCCACGAAGCTCGCGATCGACCCTCCTGCGTTGAACTCTCCACTCGCCCCCGTCACCGTACGACGTTGATCATGTCGAAGATCGGAAGGTACATGGACACGATCATGCCGCCCACCACGACGCCCAGAAGGGTGACCATCGCCGGCTCGAAGGCCGCCAGCAGGGACTCCACCGAGCGCCCCGCCTCGTCGTCGTAGAAGTCGGCGACCTTCGCCAGCATCTCGTCCAGGCCGCCCGTCTGCTCGCCGACGTGGATCATCTGCAGCACCATCGGCGGAAAGACCCCGGATGCCCGGAGAGGCTCGGCGATGGTGTTGCCGCCCGCGATCGATCTCCGGGAGTTCATTACGGCGTCGTGCACCACGCGGTTGCCCGTGCTCGCTGCGGTGATTTCCAGCGCCTCCAGGATGGCCACCCCGGAGGCCACCAGCGTGCCCAGCGTACGGGCGAATCGCGCCATCGCCACCTTGAGGCACAGGGGGCCGACCACCGGGGAAGCCAGCAGCACCCGGTCCAGAACCAGGCGGCCGCGCGGGGTGCTGCGGGCGCGCCTCAGCCCGATCCACGCTCCCGCAGCGAGGAGAGGGGGAAGCCACCAGAATGCCCGCAGGCTCTCGGAAAGGCCGATGACCAGCCGGGTGGGCAGCGGCAAGGGAAGATCCGACGCCGCGAACATCTCCTGAAAGGTCGGGATCACGAACTCGAGCAGGACCAGCAGGGCACACCCGGCCACAACCACCACCACGGCCGGGTAGATCAGGGCGCCCCGCACCTTGCGCGAGAGGCGGTCGGTCCGCTCGAGCGAGTCGGCCAGGCGCGCCAGCACCGCGTCCAGCACGCCCCCCGCCTCCCCGGCGGCGACCATGCTGACGAACAGTTGATTGAATGCCGCCGGATGCTCGCCGAGCGCGCCCGCCAGGGTCCGGCCCGCCTCGATGTCGTAGCGCACCTCGCCCACCACCGCCGCCAACCTCTGGTTGCCGGCCTGCTCCGCGAGTACCCCCAGACTCGGCGCCAGGGGCAGCCCGGACTGGATCATGGTGGCGAACTGGCGCGCGAACACTGCGATGTCGCGTGACGGCACGCGGCCACGTAACCGTGAACGGATCCGCCGCCACACTGCCTCGGCGGCCGGCGGCCGTTGCGGCCGGGAGACCGCTCGGGATCTGCCCGCCTGCTCGAACGCCGGAGGGAGTTCTTCCACGGCCGCTAGGAGGACCGCGGGTCGCCGAGCGACCGGAGCAGCTCGGCGGGATCGGGGGAAGCCCGCATCGCGGCCTCCGTGGAAACCTCTCCGCGCATGCGGAGCTGGCGCAGTGCATCGTTCATGGTCTGCATGCCGTGTTTCCTCCCCGCCTGCATCATCGAGGGAATCTGGTGGACCTTGCGGTCGCGGATCGCGGCGCGCACCGCCGGTGTGCAGATGAGCGCCTCGCAGGCCGCAACACGCCCGCGTCCACGCGCCCGCGGCAGCAGGTTCTGGGTCACCACCCCCTCCAGCACCAGGGCCAGCTGGGCACGCACTTGGGCCTGCCGCCCCGACGCGAAGACGTCGATGATGCGGTGGACCGAGGCCGCAGCCGAATTGGTATGCAGCGTCGCCAGCACCAGGTGCCCGGTTTCGGCAATGGTCAGCGCCGCCGAGATGGTCTCGGGATCCCGCATCTCGCCGATGAGGATGACATCCGGGTCCTGCCGGGTCGCCGACTTCAGGGCGGCCGCGAAGCTCATCGTATCCGCGCCCACCTCGCGCTGGCTTACGACGCAGCCCCGGGAGGGATGAACGAACTCCACCGGGTCTTCGATGGTGACGATATGGCCCTTCCGCGTCTCGTTGATCCGGCCGAGCATGGCAGCCAGCGTCGTCGACTTCCCGGAGCCGGTGGGCCCGGTGACCAGCACCAGCCCGTGGGGCCGCTCCACCAGGCGGCGCACGACGCCCGGGAGACGCAGGTCCTCGAGCCGGGGAATCTCGTGGGGGATTCTGCGCACGGCCATGGCCGGTCGTCCGCGCCGGCGATAGCAACCGCAGCGAAAGCGCGCGATGCCCGCCAGATCGAAGGCGAAATCGATCTCGCGCCCCGCCGCGAGGCTTTCCCTCCCGGCCTGCGTGAGCACCGAATTGACCAGCTCCGCCGCCTCTCCCGGACCAAGCGCGGCGCCGTGGCGCACGTCGGCCAGCGCGCCATCGATGCGAAGTCTGGGCGGGATTCCGGCCGTGAGGTGCAGGTCGGACGCGTCGCGCTCCACCATCTCCTCCAGCAGCGCACGCAGCGTGGGTGGGAATCCGTGCCCGTTCTCAACCGGGTCCGATGCGGGTTCCGGGAATGTCCCGGTCGTGTGGGTCATTGCCGCACGAAGAGGCGGCCGCGCATGGACTCGAGCGTCGCCGGCCCGATCCCGCGCACCTCGATCAGGTCCTCCACCCGTCCGAAGCCGCCCACCTCGTCACGCCGCGCGATGATTCGCGCCGCGAGCGCGGGACCGATGCCACGCACCTGCTCGAGCTCCTCGGAGGTGGCCCGGTTGAGGTCAATCGGCCCCGCCCGCTGGGGGTTCGCGGATGAAGCGGCGCTCCTGGTCGTCGGAGGTGACGTGGCGGCCGCTCGCCGGGCTGGGCGTCGACCGCCGCTCCGCCCCAGCGTTAGAAACGGCGCGAGTCTCTCCACCGTTGCCGGCCCGATCCCGCGCACCCGCGTGAGCGCCCCGAGATCCCCGAAACGACCCTCCGCAACCCGTGATTCCACGATGGCGCGGGCCGCTGCGGGCCCGATGCCGGGCAGCCGGTCAAGCTCCTCCTCGCCCGCCGTGTTCGGGTCCAGGCGCTCACCCGGGGCAAGCGGCGTCGACCGCCGCTCCTCCTCGTCGACCATCTCCTGAGAATCCGCGGCCAGCGCGTCGGCCGAAACGGTGTCGGCCTCGAGGGCGAGCGGAGGCCGCACGGCTTCCAGCCCCGCCCGCGCGGCGCCCGCCAGAAAGAGGACGCCGGCCGTGATCGCCAGGGTGCGTGATTCGTCGCGTGTCATGCCTTGACGATCATCGGACGGCTGGGGCGAAGGAATGGCGGTTTGGGACTTCCTGCCCTCGAGCGCGCGTCACCCGTTCCCGGAGCGGATCGCCGCATGCCCCCGCAGGCCCGCTCCGGCCATCCTCAGGGAAGTCCCGCGAAGGCTCCCGCGTTGTACACGAACTGGCCCCAGAAGCCGATCTGGAACTGGGTCGAACCCAGCCGCTGGCCGATGTTCGACTGGCGGTTGGTGTAGCTGGCCTGAAAGCCGACCTGCAGCTCGGAAACGACGGTGTCCAGCGTGAGGTTGAAGGTGGCGTTGCTCTGGTCCACGAAGGGCACGCACTCGTCGTTGCCGGAGGTGATGCGACAGTCGCTCTGCCCCGCCTGATTGTAGCGCAGCGACGCCTGGATCGGCCGTTCCAGCCGCGCTCCCAGCTCTCCCGGAGGCGTGAAGCTGCCGCCCATGGTGAAGACGTGGGTGTTGCGGCGGCGGCGGGTGTCGCCCGTGGGGTCGGTGCCCTCGCCGCGGGTCATGGTGGTCCGGTAACTGGCCGAAAAGCCGCCTCCCCAGCGCACCGACACGTCGAGCGGGATGGTTGCGTCCTCCTGCAGCCGCTGCTGCTGGGTTCCCGTGCCGAAGGAGAGTCGGCGGGTGTCGACCCGGTATCCCGAGTTCACGGTGAGACGCTCGACCACCGGTTGCACGAAGGACGGCAACGGAATCGACGACGCCCTCAGGACGATGTTGGGCCAGCTGCGGGTATTCGCCGCGCGGTCGCTGCGCGTGTCGAAGGTGGCGATGTCGGTGACCGAGTAGTCCACGCTCGCGGTGATTCCCGGCAGGAGCGTGACCCCCGAGCCCGTGGCCCAGCCGTTCCGGTCCACGAGGGTGGCCGCGGTGGCCCCATCCACCACCCGGAAGCCGTCGAGGTCGCTCAGCCCGAACTGATACCGCACATCCGGGTCCAGCACCTCTCGGTTGAAGCGCGAGGTGAGGCCGTCCTGCCAGTTGACGGTGATGGGCGAGAGCGCGCCGGCGAGACGGCGCATCGTCCCCTGGGGGGGAGTGTCGGACACCCCCGGCCTGGGGGGGCCGCCCCGGGCCAGCGTCCCCGGATCGAAGATGACGGAAGCGCTCGCGCTCCGCTGTCCGCCCACGTTGCGCTGCAGGTCGCGCAGCGTGTCCGCCTCCACCACCTGGCGCCGCACCAGGGTGGCGTTGCGGTCGGAACTGTAGGTAGTCGTCCAGGTGAGCGTCCACTGCAGCCAGTCGGCGGGCCGGGGTCCCCAACGCATGTTGGTGCGAAGCCGGCGGTTGGTCTCCCAGCCCAGGTCGACGCCCCCCGGCGACCACCGCTCCCGCGCCAGCAGCGGCCGCACCGCCGGATCCCTTACCGCGAGTTCCGGAGCCAGCAGATCGCGGGTGGAAGTGAAGTCGGTGGTCGCGGTCACGGACTGAAAAGGCCGGAAGATGACGCGCGCATCCGTGTCCACGCCTCTTCGGGGAGACCGGGTGCGGGTCGCGGCGGAGTCACCGGGCAGGCGCAGGATCTGCTCGTAGCGATAGGTCTGATTGCGCTGGTTGGCGTAGGATGCCCCGAACCCGATCCGCTCCGGACTCCACCGCAGACGGCTCGCCAGCACTCGCTCCTCCAGCGATTCCGGAAGCAGGGCACGCACCACACCACCCAGAAAGTCCGGAACGACCGGCAGGGTGCGCGGCTCCAGCGCCCGGTCGTAGCCCACCCGCGCGTCCACCACCCGCGAATCCGAGTCCGAGGTTGCGGTCGCCGACTGCGACGACGAGTACCCTGCGCGCGCGCTCAGCCCGTCCAGGAAGATGGCGGCCAACGGGTTGCCGGAGGGCGTCCGCTTGCGGAACGACAGCCCGACGCGGGTTCGGTCGAAGGCGACCTTGCGCAGCCCCTCGAGCCGGTCGGCGCGGATATCGCTCCTCAGCAGGAAGGTGGGATCCTGGCCGGAGGTGGTATGTGACACGGTCAGCGGCAGCTCGATACCCCAGGCGGCGGGGGTGAAGCGGCTCAGTTGCAGCGTCGAGTTCGCCGTCCACTGCTGATCGCGCTGGTAGCCGGGATCGCCCTCCAGCTGGCGGAACAGGGCGCCCCGGTCGGAGACCGAGATGCGCGTGGTCATGAAGTCGGACGCGTTCAGGTCCACGTTCAGGTGGCTCGCGAGTCCGCGGTCGGTGACGGCCCGGGAGAGACGGAAATCATTGATCCACACCTCGCCGTCGTCGGGGAAGTCGCCCTCGTTCCAGACGCCCAGCGACAGCTCGCGCACCTGCGAGAGATTGGGGGCGCGCGCCCGGTCCTGAAGCACCACCGCGTAGGTCGAGTCGGCGCTCCATACCACCAGCGCCGGCGCGCCCGCGGCCGGCGGATCCTCGATGAGCCGCTGCTCCGCCTCGCTTCGCAATTCGAGCCAGCGGTCGAAGTCCACCAGAACCTCCGGGAGCCAGTCCTCGGCCCGGGTCCCGTTGGGATCCACAGCCGGTTCCAGCGGCGTCCGGTAGAGATAGAAGTTGTCCTCGTCGCTCCCGACCTTCAGGAAGAAATACGTGGGACGGTCCATCCCCCAGTCGCCTCGGCGCGCCAGTGCCCAGATGCGCGCCTGCCTGTAGGTGAGGAAGTTCCTGGGACGCTGGGGAAACCGGTGATAGACCTCCGCCCTCTCCCCGGGGGGGAGCCCCCTGTAGGTGATGCCGAGCGCCTTCTCGCTGAACTCCACGCCCTGCGCCCCCAGGGCGCTGACCGGATCGTCGAGCTGCTCCACCACGCCGGGCGGCGGATGGTAGGCGGCGCCCACCTCCACCGCGCCCACGGGGCTGACCTCGATGGCGCCGCCCGTTCCCGGGTCGTCGCCGGTCATTCCGGTGAGCACCCCCTCGCCCGCGCGCTTCACCCAGCGCGAGCCCACCAGGCGCATGCGCGCCAGCACGGCCGCCGCCTCGCCGTTGCCGGTGATGGTGAGACGCAGGTGCTTGACGGCGCGAAAATCGCCGTCGGTGAAGATCCCGCCCGGATTGATCGCCTGCGGCCCGCGCAGCGGAATCCGGTAGAGGCGGAACCGGGTTCCGGTCTCGATGGTGTCGCGCACCAGGTAGGGGGAGGATCCGTCGAGTTCCACCAGGTAGCGCATGTAGCGCTCGTCGATGTCCAGATTGCCGTCCCCGTCCAGGTCTTCCGAGTCCGGACGTCCGTTGCCCCGGGTGCAGTTGACCCTGGGGTCGCCGATGCGGTAGACCACCGCCCGGGTCGCCAGGCACGCTTCGTCCCACAGCCCGCGCTGGTCGAGCTCGTCGTTCCATATCTCACCCTGGCGGGGATCGGCTTCCTGGTCGAGCGCACCGAGTCCCCACGCGCTTCCGCCCTCGCGGGTCCCTCCGGTGAGCCCGCTGGCGTCCACGAACAGCGCATCCTCGCTCACCGTCCCCAGGTCGAAGACGAGGGTGAGGTCCTCGCCCCCCGCGATGTACATATCCAGGAACTCGGTCCGGGTCAGGTCGAGGCCGGTGCTCGCGAGATTGGCGGTGATCGAGCGCCAGCGCCTGCGGTCGAACCGTCCCCCGGCGGCGCCGTCGCCGACCCCGAAGGTGAGCAGCAGCCCCGGCTCCCGGAACTCGTTGCCTGCAAAGTTGATCTGCCGGTCGATGTCGTTGCGGGGGAGAAAGCCCTCGAAGACGCCCGTGCTGTCCCCGCTCGCCCCCTCGGTGATCCAGGTATGCTGCCACTGGAGGGAGGCGATGTCCCCGGCGCCGAGCTCCGGCGGAAGGGCCTCGAGCGCGCCGTCGCGAAACTGCGGCGCGCTTCCCAGCCGCCAGCCCGTGCTCAGGCTGGAGAGCGGCAGGTCGCTCGTGGAATCGAAGTCGTGAAGGTAGACGTCGCCCGCCGTGTTCGGGCTCGGCAGGGAGAGCGCCATCTCCCCGTTCACGCTCAGCCGCGAGATGCCCGAGTGCGCCAGCCCGGGGATCCGGTCCAGCGCCCGGTCCAGCGCCGGCAGTTCCAGGTCCATGCGCCCGTTCACGCCACCCAGAATGATCGAAGCCGGCTCGACGCCAAGCTGGGGCCGGCGCAGAAGCCCCCTCTCGCGCTGGTACAGCCCGAGGAAGTTGAGTTGGCCCGCATCCCCGAGGGCGGTGCTGGCGTTCATGCCGAAGACCGAGGTCGGAGCAATCTGAAAGAGCGCCTGTTGCTCCCAGGTGGCGCGCAGGTCCCCCTGCGGGTCGCTGGCGAAGAGGGTCTCCGCATTGAGCAGCTGTACCTGCCCCATGTCGTAGTCGATGACGTAGTCGTCGCGTGCCACCAGCGCGCGGTCTCCGAAGAAGAGCCGCTCGCTGCCGTCGCGGATGCCGAGCGCGCCCAGTGAAAAGGACGAGATGAGCCCCTCGCTGCGCACGCGGAAGGGAATGGTGAGCCAGTAGAGCCCGGCGTTCTCACGCTCGTAGGGATCGACTGCGTCGTAGATCTCCGGGTTGGCGTCCCCCGCAAGGATCTCGGAGGTCTCCTCGGCGGAGAGCCCCAGCGAGTATATCGGCGGTGGCTCGGCGAAGGGCCTGAGGGTCGGGAAGATGATGAAGGTGCCGGAAACCGCGGGCTGCTCCTCGAAGTCGTCGGCGGCGGGCTTGTAGACGTAGGCACGGTCGATGACGTCGACGGGAGATTCCTCGTCGAGCCCGAGCAGCTTCAGATAGGTGATGTCCTCTCCGGCGAGGCCGCGGGTGAAGGTCCTTCCCGCGCTCAACTCGCCGACGGAGATGTCGAGCGAGACCGACGGGATCTCAACGTCGTTCGAGCCCGATACCCGGTAGACCTGGTGCATCTCCAGGTCCCAGGTGGGCCGGCCCGGCTGGTGGTTGGGCTCCGAGGCGCGCAGCAGCGAGAGGCGCGGCCTGCCTCCCTCGTTGTGAATGCGCTCCGGGTTGTAGTCGCCAATGGTGTCGCCGGCCGCGGTGACGTAGGTGACCGCCAGCATTTCGTCGCGCCGGAGCGGGCTCCGGAGCGCGATCCAGAGGCCGCTCGGGTGGACGAAGTAGTCGACGCCCGCCTGCAGGTAGCGGAACCACCCGGATTCCGTCACCGTGTCGTCCCCGAGCGTCGCCGAGGCGTCGGCCTGGATGTAGCCCTCCACCTGCTGGCGGGTGACGGGGTCGTTCTCGAAGCGGTAGAGCTGGATCGGCTCCGCCCCGGGAATGGCGGAGGAAGGCACCGAGGCCGGATCCGCGCCCAGAACGTCGATGTGCGGGTAGTCGAAGAGGTTGCGCGGGTCCGCGAGGAAGAAGAACTGGCCGCGCACGTAGTCGGCGTTGTCGACCACGATGGTGTCTTCCTGGACGAAGGCGCGGTCGGTGCCCGCTCCCGCCAGGCGGAACTCCCGCGAAGACAGGTCGCCCCGCTGTTGCGCGAACACGGTCTCGAAGTCCACCGGGCCCAACTGGCCGGTGGCGCGCAGCCCGAAGTTGCCGGCCGGGATGCCCTCGGTGAGGAAGCGCGAATCGGGCAGGCCGAAGGTCACGTCCCCGACCTCGACGCCCTGAAGAATCTCGTCCTCCACGCCCTGATAGAAGACATTGATGTTGTTGGTGGCCGAGAACTCGCGGGTCTGGTCGTAGTCGACGTTCACCACGATCCGCTCCGAGATGGTGCCGCCCATCTGGACTCCGAACTGGAGTTCGGGCACGAGCCGGGGCAGGAGTCCCGGCTGGCACCCGAGCTGGACACCGGCGTCGCAGGGACGAAAGCGGGTCCAGTCGCCCCCGAACTCGCCCCGGCCCCGGATGCGCACGTCCAGGTCCCGGAACTCGATCGGCCCGGCCCCGGGGAGGACGGCGGCCTCCGGCTCGGGAGGGAGTTCGGGGAGGAAGCCCACCGGGCCGGCATCCGCCGAATCCGCTTCCGGGGAGGGGCGCGTGATGCGGCCCGCGAGCACGGCGCCCGGCCGCAGGAGGGACGCGGCGCCGGGGCCCGGCTGCCCGAGCAAGGAGGGCCGGAACCATGGCGAGCCGGCGCCCGGCGCGGGATCGAAGGCGACCGGGAAGAGCAGCGGGACGCGCGCCAGCCCGAGGGGGACCAGCACCGGCGGGGGGAGGGACGCGGAAGCGAGGGAGGGCGGCGGCGGGAGGAGCCCTCGCCATTCCACCGCGCCCGGTCCGGGGGCGGCCTGCGCGGCGGCGGCCGCCGGGGTGAGGAGCCCGAACGCCGGAAGCATCGCGGCCACCCGCCACGCCATCCCGGCGGGACCACGCGCACGCTGCCGGTGTACGGTGCGAGTCGAGGGAGGCTCGCTCAACGCCCAACCCGCAACCGGCTACGGATGAACATTCTCACGCGCCATCTGATACGGGCGCACCTGGCGCCGTTCTTTTTCTCGCTCACCGTGCTGACCGGCCTCTTCTTTCTCAATCTGGTCGCCCTGCGGATGGGCGCGCTCATGGGCAAGGGGCTCCCGTGGCCGGTCTATGCCGAGTTCATGCTTCTCTCGCTCCCCCACACGCTCGCGCTCACCATCCCCATGTCGGTGCTGGTTGCCGTGCTCTACGCCTTCTCGGAGCTGGCCGAAGCGAACGAGATCACCGCGATGTCCGCGGGCGGCGTGCGTCCCGCGAGGATTCTGGTTCCCATGCTCGCCGCGGGCACGATCACGGCCGCCGTGGTCTTCCTGCTGCACGACCGGGTGCTCCCGGAGTCCAATCATCGTCTCAAGAACCTCATGGTCGACGTGCAGGGAAAGAGCCCCACGTTCCGCCTGCGCGAGCAGGTGATCAACGAGATCCAGGCCGTGAACGGCGCCACTCGCTACTTCCTGCAGGCGCACAGCATCGACCCGCTTACCAATGAGCTCGAGGATGTCACCATCTTCGACGTTAGCGAATACGACCAATATCGCACCATCTATGCCGACCGGGGCACGATGGCGTTCGACGAGAGCGGCACCGATCTCTTTCTGACCCTCTTCGACGGCAATGCCTACGAGGTCAGCGACATGCGCCCGTCCGGCTTCCGGCAGCTGGCCTTCGCCCGCCAGATCATCCCCATGCGCGGTGTCGCGGACGTGCTGGAACGCAGCGACAGCGAACAGCGCGGCGACCGGGAGATGTCCACGGCCATGCTGGCGGAAGAGGTGCGCAAGGCCCGCGAAGAGCTGGCCGAGGTGCGGCGCTCCAGCCTGGCCCGCTCCCGCGGCGCGATGCGCGAAGCCCTGGGACTCGAGGCGGTGGAGGGAGAGGGGATCGACGATCTGCTGCCTCCGGGAGCGCTGGAGAGCCAGCGGCGCATCATCGGCGACCTGGGCCTGACTCCGCCGGACCAGCTCACGGAGGCGGTCACCGCCAACCTGCGCACCAACGCCGTGCGCGAGGAGGGACTGCTGCTCAATGTGAACCGCTACCGGGTGGAGTGGCACAAGAAGTGGGCGATCGCCACCGCCTGCTTCATCTTCGTGCTCGTGGGCGCCCCGCTCGCGATTCGCTTCCCCCGGGGCGGGCTCGGTACCGTGATCGTGCTCTCCGGCGCCATCTTCGCCATCTACTGGACGACCCTGATCGGAGGAGAATCGCTCGCCGACCGGGGCCGCCTGGAGCCGAACGTCGCGATGTGGATCGCCAACGCCATCTTCCTGGCGGCCGGCATCCGGCTGGCCTCGCGCATGGGGCGCGCCGTCTCCGCGCCACGGGACTCGGGCCGGGGAGGCATCCGGCAGCTGCTGGCAAGCCGCCGGAGGAAGGGGACGGAGGCATGAGGCTCCTCGACCGGCTGGTCGCGACCAGCTTCCTCCGCATCTTCGCGGCCTTCGTGGCCGCAGTGCCGCTCCTGTTCGTGGTCGGCGACCTCACCGAGAACATCGACGAGTACCTCGACCGCGGGCTCCCGATGGTGGAGGTCTTCCGGGCCTACGGGTTCCAGATGCTCCAGTTCGTGTTCTGGTCCTTTCCGATGGCGACCCTGATCGCGGCCGTCTTCACCATTCACGCCATGACCGTGCACCGGGAGATCGTGGCCGCCAAGGCGGGCGGCATCTCCTTCCATCGGCTCGCGGTGCCCATGCTGGCCCTGGGCGTCGCGCTCGCCGGGGTGTCGTTCTACATCAGCGACATCGTGCCCCGCGCCAACCGCGCCGCCTTCGACATTCTCGAGGAACGCAACTTCAGCCGGGACTGGCGCATCAACTTCGTGTACCAGACCGAAGAGGGGCACAGCCTTTCGGTGCGCCGCCTGACCGTGATGGCCGGGGAGCTGCAGGACGTGGTGCTGGAACACCGCCCGGTCACCGCGGCGCCGGGCACGGGACCGTCACTGCACGCGGTTGCGGACCGCGCGTACTTCAACGACGAATCGGGCTGGACCTTCAGCGACGGATACGTGCGACGCCTGCTCCCGGATGCGCGCGAACAGACCTATCGGTTCGGCAGCATGAAGACGCGCGGGTTCTCGGAACGGCCCGACGAACTGCTCGAGGCGTCCCGCTCCGGCAACCGCATGTCCGACGCCCAGAACGACCGCCTGGCCCAGATGACGCGCGCGGACATCGATCGGCAGGTGGGGATCATCGAGCGCAGCGGAGGAAGCGCCGCCGAGTACCTCGTCGAGCGCGAACAGCGTGGCGCCCTCGCGCTCGCCACCTTCATCATGGTCCTCTTCGGGCTGCCCCTGGGGACGTCGTCCCAGCGCGGGAGCGCTGCCTACGGCGCCGGGGTGTCGATCGCCGCCATCACCCTGTACCTCATCCTCTTCCGGGTTCTGGGAGCGGCGGCGGGCGCGGGCGTCCTCTCGCCCACCATCGCCGCCTGGACTCCGAACGCCCTGTTCCTGGCCATGGGCGCCGTGCTCATGGTTCGCGTTCGAACGTAGAAGAAGCCCCGGAAGGGCGGGGTCCCTCCCGGGGCTGGCCGATGTCCGTTCAGGCCGTGAACGGGCCGGTCGATTTCAGCTGACCGGGCGCTCCTTCGGCAGGATCTTGACCGACCACAATCCCGAGTTGATGTCGGCGAAGAAGACGTTGCCCTTCCAGGGCATCACACCCCAGGCGGCCGGCGCGTTCGGGATGTAGCCGAGAGGATCGTGCGCCTTGAAGACGGAGATCTCGCGTCCCTGGGTGTACAGGTTCCCCATCAGGTCGCCGGAGATGTCCACCATCCGGAGTCCGCCCTCGTAATAGGCCTCGTAGAGGATGTCGTCCTCGACCCACATGTTGTGGGTGCCGTACTCGGACACCTCGTAGCGCGCCACCATCTCGGGCGACTCGGGGTCGGTGAAGTCGACGATCTGGATGTAGCCCGATGTCGCCCGCGGATACCCGCCCCTGCCCGTCTCCGGGTCGTACTGGATTCTGTGGTCCGGACCGGTGCCCTCCCAGGCGAGCCCCTCGCGGCTGACGATCTCGTCGCCGGCGATGAGGTAGAACTTGCCGGTGGACTCCTGCAGGTAGGGGAACACGGCGTGCGTCTGCCCCGAGGGCAGCGGGATGTTGGTCACGAAGACGGGGTTCTCGGGGGAGCCGCCCCAGCGGCCGTTGCCCACGTCGACGACGACGATGCCGTTCTCCCACTCCGCCGAGTACGCGATGCCGTCGTGCACCCAGACGTCGTGCACGCGGCTGTCCGGATGATCGTACTCGCCCACGTAGCGCGGATTGTAGATGTCCGCCATGTCCAGGATGACGTACTTGTCGCCCGCGGAGAGGACGAAGAGGTGCTCGTTGGTGGCGAACATGTTGTGCACGCCGCCGGTGACGCCCTCGTCCCAGGTGGAGGCGATGGTGGGATGCGCGGGATTCGCCAGATCGAGGATCACCACGCCGTTGCGGCGATTGGACGCGCCTTCGCGCGAGATGACGCCGTAGCGGCCGTCGGGGGACGCCTTGACGTCGTTGGTGGTGCGCGCGTCGACGATGATGGAATCGGTCTTGACGATGTTGGCCGGGTCGGTGACATCCCACACGAAGGTGACCCCGTTGCCCATCTTGGAGCCCGTGAGCGCGTAGTCGCGCCCGTCGACCCCTTCCCAGATCCACAGGTCGGTGGTGAAGACGCGTGACTCGCGCCCCTGCCCCACGATCTCGAGTTCCTGCACCGCCGCCCGCCGACTGACCCGCACGGACTCGCGGGCCGAAAGATGGCCGGCGGTCGCGACCACTGTGTAGAGCCCCGGCCAGTCGGCCACGAAGCGGCCGTCGTCCACCTGCCCCGGCCCGGCGGGCGCCACGATGCTGTCGTCGGGCATGTAGGCGAGCGACCAGGTGACGGGCGCCCCCGCGACCTCGTTGCCGGCGTCGTCCAGCACGGACGCGGTGAACTGCACCACGTCGCCGGTGAGGAGATCGCCCCCGCCGCCGGCGAGCTGGACGGACGTGGCCGGGAAGGCCTCGACGGTGCGCTCGACCGAGCCCCGCACCCCCTCCACCATGGCCGTCACGGTGACGGGACCGGGCTGGTGGGCGGTGACGTTGCCAAAGGCGTCGACCGCGGCCACCTCGGTGTCGGAGACCGACCAGGCGACCTCGGCGGTCGGGCGCGCCGACCCGTCCGCGTGGAGCGCGGTCGCGGTGTAGCGCACCGTCGTACCGGCGTACAGCAGGTCGCCGGCCGCGTCCACCTCCACGGTCGCCACCTCCGGCCAGTCGACCACCACCGGAATCGTGAGCTGCGCCACCGGCGCTCCGCTGGCGGGCATCACCACCATGGCCTGCACGTCGTACTGGCCGGCCTCGAAGGCCTCGATGTTGCCGTCGCGGATGCGCAGCGCCCGCCGCGGCGCGCTCACCCGGATGGGAATGTCCACCGCCGCGCCGGCGGCGTCGTAGGCGGTCACCCGCAGCGGCACGACATCCCCCACCCGCAGCGACAGCTCGGCGGGCTCGGCCTCCAGCCGGGTGACCACGGTGGGATCGGGTTCGGGGGCCTGGGCGTTTGCCGCCGCCACGGGCAGAAGCGCGCCAGCGGCGACCACGGTCACGAGGAGGAGTCTGAGAGAACGCATGGGGCCTCCTTGAAGCGTGCAGAACAACCTTCAGCTTTCAGAATAGCGGGCGCGGGCGAGTTGCGGAAAGAGTGCCGGCGCCATCGACAGGATCACCGGCGCGTATCTGATGACGCCCCGACCGTCGATCGCCGCCAGGAGCCTGCCGTCGTGCCAGAACTCGACGGCGTCGGCCTCGCTGACAAACGCGTGATAGCGCATGAATGCACCGGCATATATGGTGCGCCCGCGAATCGCGTCGGCTTCCTCCGATGTCACCTCAACCCGTTGAACCGTACCCGCCGCGACCGTGTCCGCGGGACCTGCACCGCGAGGCGGTGGAGACGGCACGCAGCCGGTCAGCACGAGCATCACGCACAGATATCTGGTCATCGCATTCCCTCGGCAGCGCCTGATGCGGGTTTCTCCCGGGGCAGCGCCGCCTGCCTGCCGTTCCCACCGGTGCTTCCACCGCGAGACGGTACTTCCGCACCGAGGCGGCCGCCAGCGTTGACATGACCAGACCGGGAATGAACCATTAGCGCCCTCCGGCAACCAGCAGCACGAGGCAGCATGGAGACATACCCCGACCTCACCCCCACCGAAGCGCGCGTCCTCGCCGCCATCGACATGGACGGGCTGCTCGGCACCATCTCGCGGCTGGTGGCGATCCGCACCGACCGGGGCCGGGAGACGCCCGCGCAGGAACAGATGGCGGAGTGGATGGACGCGGCGGGCATGGACGTCGACGTCTGGGAGATCGACTTCGAGGAGCTGCGCGCCCATCCGCGGTTCAGCATCGAGATCGAGCGCAGCCGGTCGCTCGGCGTGGTCGGCTCGCTCGGGCGCGCGGACGGACCGGGACGCTCCCTCATCCTGAACGGCCATGTCGACGTGGTCCCCGCGGGCGACGAGTCGAGATGGACGGTCCCGCCCTGGCAGGGCACCATCCGCGACGGCAACCTCCTGGGCCGCGGCGCGCTGGACATGAAGGGCGCGCTCTGCTGCGGACTCTATGCCGCGCGCGCGATCGCCGACGCGGGCGTGGAGCTGAACGGGCGACTCCTGCTCCAGAGCGTGATCGCCGAGGAGGACGGAGGCGCGGGAACCCTGGCCGCCATCCAGCGCGGCTACACGGCCGACGGCGCGGTGGTCATCGAACCGACCCGTCTGTCGCTGGCGCCCGCCCAGGGAGGCGCCCTCAACTTCCGCATCCACGTGCGGGGACGCTCCGCGCACGGCGCCCTGCGCACCGAAGGCGTCAGCGCCATCGACGGCTTCATCCCCATCTACCGGGCGCTGCAGGCGCTCGAGGCACGGCGCAACTCAGGCGTCGCGGACCCGCTCTTCGCCCACTACGAAGTGCCCTTTCCCCTCTGCGTGGGAACCGTGCGCGCGGGCGAGTGGGCCTCGAACGTGCCGGAAAGCCTCTGCTTCGAGGGGCGCTACGGCGTGGCCGTGGGAGAGGAGCCGGCCGAGGCGCAGGCGATGTTCGAGGAGGCCGTCGCCGACGCCGCCCGGTCGGACCCGTGGCTGAAACGCCATCCCCCACGGGTGGAGTGGTGGGGCGGACAGTTCCACCCGGCGGCCACGAATCCGTCCGACCCCGTCGTGCGCACGGTCGCGGACGCCTTCCGGGACGTCGAAGGACGCGAGCCGCGCATCGAAGGGATGCCCTACGGGGCCGACATGCAGCTGCTGGTGAACGTCGGACACACTCCGACGGTGATGTTCGGCCCGGGGGACGTGCGCAACGCCCATCGGCCCGACGAATGGGTGCCGATCTCCGAACTCGAAACCGTCACGCGGACCCTCGCCCTTACGGCGCTCCGCTTCTGCGGGCACGGGGGCTGACAGCTCGGGCACCGACGCTCCTCACGAGCTGGCCTCCTCTCCGTCCAACGCCGCCCCGATCGCCCTCGCATACCATTCGAGGGTTTCGGTGAAGCGCGCGAACGCCTTCTCGTACCTCTCCTCACGCGGCTCCCCGTCGTCGTCGAAGCTCCGGCCCACGGTTGTTACGGCCATGTGTGCCACCGGGAGGGCCTTGAGGCGCAGGAAGAGGAGCTGCAGGTGGTTGTGGACCTGGACACCCCCGAAGGCGCCGGCCGAGAGCGTAACGATCCCCACCGGCTTCCGCTCCCACTCGCCATAGATGTAGTCGAGCGCGTTCTTGAGCACGCCGGGGATGGAGCCGTTGTACTCGGGGCTGACGACCACGACGGCGTCGGCCTCGCGAATCGCTTCCGAGAACGGGATCAATCCGGGCGGCGGATCGTCTCGACGGTAGAGCCGCTCCTCCATGATCGGAAGGTCGAAGTCGGCGAGGTCGAGAAGCGGAGCCTCCGCCCCGGCACGCCGCAGCCGGTCGCCGGCGAATCGGGCCACCTTGATCGATTGGCGGCCCCTGCGCACGGAGCCGACGAGCACGGGGATTCGCAGCGGGTCGTTCATGAAGCGCCTCCGGCCGGAACTGAGGTTGTCGAATGTCTCACCCGGCCCAGATGTCCCCCACGGTAAAGCCCTCCGGGAAGGGATCGGTGTCGTCCACCACGTACTGGGCGATTCCGGTGATCCACGCGGTGCCGCTCAGGGTGGGCACGACCGCGGGGATTCCGCCTACCTCGGTCTCCTCGACGAGTTCCCCCGTCCACACGGTGCCGATGATGCTCTCGTGTCGGAACTCCTCCCCCAACGCCAGTTCCCCCCTGGCGTGCATCACGGCCATTTTCGCGCATGTGCCGGTCCCGCACGGAGAGCGGTCCAGGCACCCCTTCCAGCTCTCCGGCCTGTCCCAGCTCGGGCGGCCCGTGGAGACGGTGACCGCGTTGCGGCGATGGGCGTCCCCCAGAGGCGGCCCGGAGAGTTGTGAAATCGATACGCCCCCGATCTCCGGGGTCAGAGGATGGGCGACGAACAGTTGCTCGGACGCCGCCACGCGCAGCATCTCGCCCACCCGCGTGATCCGTCCGCCGTTCTCGGGCAGCAGTTCGATGCCGAGCTGCTCGGCGTCCGCGATGACGTAGAACATCCCGCCGTACCCCACGTCCACGGTCACTTTGCCGAGCCCGGGCACGTCCACGACGGCGTCCAGGTGCACCGCGAAGGCGGGCACGTTGCGGAAGGTGACGCTGGTGACCTTGCCGCCATGCACCTCCGCGCGCACCCGGATGAGCCCTGCGGGAGCCTCCAGCAGCAGCTCCGTCACCGGCTCCTGCGAGGGCACCATGCCCGTCTCGATGAGGACGGTCGCAACGCAGATGGTGTTGCTCCCGGACATGGGCGGGTACTCGGTGTGCTCCATGATGACGTAGCCGGCATCCGCCTCCGGGTGCGTCGTAGGCAGGATGACGTTGCAGCAGAGCGCCGGATATCCGCGGGGCTCGCGCAGCATGCGTTTCCGCAGGCCGTCTCCGTGTTGCGCAAGCCACTGCGCCTTTTCAAACATCGACGTGCCGGGGACGTCCATCACGCCGCCGACGATGACCCTGCCGGGCTCGCCGCCGGCGTGGGCGTCGACCGCGGTGACCATCTTCGATACGCGCATCAGTTTACTCCAGTGACGGGGACAGCCGACGACCCGTCGCGGCGGAGGGCCCTTTTGCCTGTGGTGAGCGCCACCCTCTGCACGGTGTTGCAAAATGTCAAAGGCAACACAGTGTTGCCTTCGCGGTTTTGCAACACGGGACAGAGGGGTTTGGCAAGAGATACTTCACCAGCGGCTCGCCTCTGCCTGGCCACGTCGGTGACCATCTCTCGGCCCAGCTGCTCGCGCGGGGAGGCGGCCTCCCGCTGGCGGCAGGCGTTGTACCGCCGTCTCACGGCTTCCGGGGCGAAGGCATGTAGGGATCGGTCGCGCTCGCGGGCGGAGGAGGCGTGAGCAGGCTCACCACCACCATCAGGAACGCCGACACGAGGAAGCCCGGCAGCACCGGGTCGATCGCGTCCGCCGGCCCCCACCCCTCCCAGGCGAGCGCGGTGGTCACGCCCCCCACCATGGAGGCGGCCGCCCCTTCCCGGGTCGCCCGCCGCCAGTAGACCCCGACCACGACCGGGATGAAGAAGCTGGACGCCATGAGCGCGGTGAAGAGCAGCACGATGAACTGGACCAGCTCGCCCTCCCCCACCCCGCTGAGGAGCAGCACCACCGGGATGGTCCCAACCACCACAATGCCCGCCCGGTCCACCCACAGCCGGCGGCCCGGCGGGGCGTCGGGCCGAAAGAGCTGGTAGATGTCGACCGAGAGCGCCGACCCCGCGACCAGCAGAAGCGAGTCCACCGTGGACATCATGGCCGCCGTGATGGCCGCCAGCAGGATCGCGCCCAGCGTCGCCGGAAGCACCGCCGTCGCGAGCATCGGCATGGCCAAGTCGCCGGTCGGCAGGTTGGGGAAGAGCACCACCGCCGCCAGCGAGAGCACGAAGACCAGCAGGTTCAGGGTGGTCACCGCGACGATGGTGAGCAGAATGCCCCGGCGGATGGTGCGCATGTCTCGCATGGCGTAGAGGCGGATGAGCTTCTCGGGGGTGGCCACCCCGCCCAGCAGGAACGAGAGCCCCATGGTGAAGAGCAGCAGGGCCGGCATGGCTTCCCAACTGAAGGTCAGCGGGTTCACCGCCTCCACGTAGGTGAAGAGCGGCTCCACCCCACCCACCTGTCTGATGGCCAGCGGCACCGCGCAGATCGCGCCCAGCACCATGATGATGAGCTGCAGCAGGTCCGTGTACACGACCGCGATCATCCCGCCGATCACCGTGTAGGCCAGCAGGATCGCCGTGAACCCCACCATCCCCCAGCTCACGGGCACGCCGAAGACGATGTTGGCGATCAGCCCGCCGGCCACGATCTGCGCCTGGACGTACACCACCGTGGCGATGAGGATGATGACCGCCGCCAGCGCGCGCACGCCCTTCGAGTAGTAGCGCGTCTCGATGAAGGCGGGCAGGGTGAGCTGCTTGACGCGCGTGAAGCGCGGCGCGAGCACGGCCGCCATGAACCAGTAGGCCAGCGGCAGCGCCAGCACGAGCCACCCGAACGACCACCCCGCCACGTACATGACCCCGATGGTGCCGACGAAGGTGCCGGCGCTGGTGTGGGTCGCGGCCATGGTCGCCCCGCCCACCAGCCAGCCCAGCTTCCCTCCCGCGATCCAGTAGTCGGCCTCGCTGCGGGTCGCCCGGAGCGCGTACCACCCGATCGCGAACACCACCACGAAGTAGAGCACGAAGGTGGAGAGCTGGACGTTCACCGCCTTTTCTCCTTCCGGTCCTCGCGGCACATCCAGGCCAGATACGCCACCACGATCAGCGCGGAGACCAGGAAGAGCCCCCAGAAGACGAAGCCCGCGTCCAGGATCGCCCTCACCGGGCCCTCCTGACGAAGCGCAGCCCGGCCATCCCGCACGCGATCACGACGACCAGCACCAGCAGCTCCAGAACCCCCGGCAGGGACAGCCCGAGACTCCCTTCCGGACGAGCGCGCACCTGCACGACCGCCGGAAGCACCTGGAGGCTCGCCCGCGCCACCCCCGGCGTCGTCCCCCCGGTTGGGGTCACCGGAAAGATCTCGCGCGCCACCATCCCCTCGGGGAGCGTCACATCAGCCTGAAACATCCCTGGGGTGGCCTCCGCCGGCGCCCAGTCGACCGCAAGCATGGGCAGGCCGACGCGCACGCCCGCGCCGTCCTCGCGCACCGCATCCGTTACGCGGTACGCCACGTCCAGCGACACCTGTCCCGAGGACGCCAGTGCGGCCGGAAGCGCGATTTCGCCCACCAGCCGGGGCGCCCCGGTGCCCGTCAAACGGACCGGCAGGACTTCTCCCTCCACCTGCGCCCAGATCTCCTCCACGTTCGCGGGAGCAAACAGCAGCAGCGTGAACGGCACGGCACTCGTCTCGCGAGCCAACTCCAGCCGGTAGTTCATCGAGACGAGCGCGGCTCCGGTCTCGCGCGCATCGGCCGACACCGCCACGCGGATCACCTGCCCGCCTGCGCCGGCTGCCCCGGCCTCCTGGTCGCCTCCGACGCCGTCCCAACCGGACATCGAGCCGCCCGCGCCGGACAAGGCCGCCGGCCCCGCACCCAGGGCCGCGGCCAGCACCGCGGCCGCCACCGCCTTCCCCCTCAGGGCCATACCTCCCTCAGCACCCGCAGGGTGTTGCCCCCCATCACCTTGCCGATGTCCTCGTCCGAGTATCCCTCCCGCACCAGCCAGCGCAGGATGTTGTGCGACGCCTCCGTGGGGTTCTCCACCCCCTTCACGTACTCAACCTCGTCAAACGGCGGATTGGGGTTGGGCGCCCGCTCCGCCGCCGAGCGCGACTCCCTGATCGACAGGTTGGCCGCGTAGACGTGGTGCAGCCCCACGTGGTCCCCGTAGACGGAATCGGGGCCGAAACTCACATGGTCGATGCCCACCAGCGCCTTCACATACTCGAAGTGCTCCATGAAGGCCTCGATCCCGTGCACCGTGTTGTTGCGCGTCAGGGTGGTGTGCGGCGCCGCCTCGATCCCGATCACGCCCCCCTTGTCCGCGCACGCCTCGAGCACGTCGTCGGGCGCCAGCCGGTTCGACTCCCACAGCGCCCGCGCGCCGATGTGCGAGAGCACGATGGGATGCTCGCTCCACTCGATGGTGTCCAGCGTCGTGCGGTCGCCGCAGTGCGAGCAGTCGATCAGCATCCCCAGCTTGTTCATGCGCCCGACCGCGCGCCGCCCGAACATCGTCAGACCCCCGTCGCCGGGTTCCTTCAGCCCCGACCCCAGCGCGTTGGCCTCGCTGTAGGTGATCCCGAGCGCCCGCACCCCGAACCCGAAGAGCAGGTCGATGCGGTCGAGCTCGTTCTCGATCATGGCCGCGCCTTCCATCGAGGCGACCCACGCCACCTTCCCCTCCCGGTGCGCCCGCAGGATGTCGTCCACCCCCAGGCAATGGATGAGGAAGTCCTGGTGCGCCAGGTCGCAAAGGCGCATCCCGAAGTCGTGCAGCACGTCGTCCCACTTCCAGCCCCCGTGCGACTGGATGGTGCAGATGCCGTCGAGCAGGTTGTCGAAAACCGCGTCCCAGCACGAGTGCCTGAGACCCTCGAACGCGGTCGCCATCCGCCCCGCACGCACGTACGCCGGGGTCTCGCGCACATCCCGCGGAAACACGCCCGCGTGCTCGTGCATCGAAATCATCACCAGTCGGGATGCCAGCCTCGCGGCCCGCGCCTCCTCTTCCCGCGAGAGCGGCACCAGGTACGGCTCCACGCGCCCGACCTGAGCCGCAAGCTCGAAGGGCTCGTAGTCGAGGCCGGGCTCGAGGTAGGAAAAGGACTCGTATCCATCGTGTGCCTTGTTGGCGCCCATAAACGCTCCCGGGGGTTGGGTCGGAACAGGGGATTGTGATTCGTCGGGACCCGGGGCCGGCGGGGTCCGCGAGTCCGGTGGGACGAGCGTTGCGAGCCAACAACATGGAGCCTCCACGGACAACGGGCCAGCCGTTCCCGAAGGCGCCGCCAGCTATTGCGAACACCTTGCAAAGGGCGTATTTCAAGCGCGCGATACCACGCGCCAACGTGCCGCCACCTCCCACTCGCCCCCGGAATCCCTCCGAAGTGACTCGCTGGACCCGCCTCTCCCGCGCCATCGACCGGGTTAACAACCGAATCGGCCGATGGACCTCGTGGCTGTGCCTGCTGATGGTGCTCGTCACGGCGTACAACACGGCCGTCCGCTATCTCGGCGGCTTTCTCGGCTTCAGGCTGAGCTCCAACCTCTACCTGGAGCTCCAGTGGTACCTGTTCAGCCTGCTCTTTCTGCTCGCCGCCGCCTCGGCGCTCTGCAAGGGCGAGCACGTCCGGGTGGACATCCTGTACAGCCGGCTGTCCGCCAGGGCCCGTGCCTGGATCGATCTCCTCGGCACCATCGTGCTGATGATCCCCTTCTCGGCGGTGACGCTCTGGCTCTCCTGGCCCGCGATCCGCAACTCCTGGGCCGTGCGGGAGATCTCCTCCGACCCGGGGGGCCTCCCGCGCTACCCGCTCAGAACCTTCATCCTCATCTGCTTCCTGCTTCTCATCGTCCAGGGCATCTCGGAGATCATCAAGAAGCTCCGTATCCTGCGCGGCCTGAAGATGGCCGGAAACGGTCGGCCCGGGGATGACGCCGACAGCCCTCGGGTCACCGGAGGCATCGCGTAGATGGAGAACCTCCTTGCGCCGCTGATGTTCATCGGCGTCTTCGCGATGATCTTCCTGGGATACCCGGTGGCGTTCGCGCTGGGCGGCACCTCCCTCATCTTCGCCTTCATCGGCATCTCCATGGGGCTGTTCGAGTGGGGGCTGATGTACGCCCTGCCCCAGCGCATCTTCGGGGTGATGTCCAACCTGGTGCTGGTGGCGATCCCCTTCTTCATCTTCATGGGGGTGGTGCTGGAGAAGTCGCGCCTGGCGGAGGACCTGCTCACCACCATCGGCAAGCTCTTCGGGACGCTGCGCGGCGGGCTGGCGCTTGCGGTGGTGTTCGTGGGCGCCATGCTGGCGGCGGCGACGGGCGTGGTGGGAGCGTCGGTGGTGGCGATGGGGCTCATCTCGCTCCCCATCATGCTGCGCTACGGCTACTCGAAGACGCTCTCCACCGGGGTGATCCTGGCGTCGGGCACCCTCGGGCAGATCATCCCGCCCAGCGTCGTGCTGATCGTGCTGGCCGACCAGTTGGGCATCTCGGTCGGCGACCTCTTTCTGGGTGCGCTGATCCCGGGGCTCTCGCTGGCCGGCATGTACGCGATCTACGTCGGGCTGGTCGCCAAGGTGAGCCCCGAGTCCGCGCCCGCCCTCCCTCCCGAGGTGCGCGACGCCGCGGGATGGAAGCTGGCCCGCCAGGTGCTCACAGTGCTGATGCCGCCCCTGGTGCTGATCCTGCTCGTGCTGGGCAGCATCTTTGCCGGGATCGCCACGCCCACCGAAGCGGGAGCGGTGGGGGCGGTGGGCGCGATCGGGCTCGCGGCGGTCAACCGGCGCCTGTCGTGGAAGGTGCTCCGGGAGGCCAGCGAGTACACCACCTCGCTTACCGCCATGGTGATGTTCATCCTGGTGGGCTCGACCGCCTTCGCGCTGGTCTTCCGCGGCCTCAACGGCGACCTCTGGATCGAGCACTTGCTCACCACGCTTCCCGGCGGGCGCATCGGCCTGCTGATCGTGGCCAACCTGGCGATCTTCGTGCTCGGCTTCTTCCTCGACTTCTTCGAGATCGCCTTCATCATCATCCCGCTGCTCGCCCCGGCGGCCGCCCTGCTGGACATCGACCTGGTGTGGTTCGGGGTGATGATCGGGATGAACATACAGACCTCGTTCCTGACCCCGCCCTTCGGCTTCGCCCTCTTCTACCTGCGGGGCGTGGCTCCACCCGAAGTGCGCACATCGGAGATGTACCGGGCGGTCATCCCCTTCATCGTGATCCAGCTCATCGGGCTGGTGCTGATCATGACCTTCCCGGAGATGGTCACGGGGCTGGTGAACCGATAACTACTGGTATCTACTGGTAGCTACTGGTAATACCGGCGCCGGTTTGGAAGTCCCGCTCGCGCAGCCCGGGCGGGCTGACTCGAGGTCAGGCGTTCTGCCCGAACGCCGCGCTGGCGTAGGCCCACTCCGCGCGGCCGAACCACTCGAACGCCTCCGTCCGGAAGGCCGACCAGTGGTCGTACACGCGCCGGTACGTGGCGTCGGCCGCTGCCCGCTCCTCCAGGATCTCCTGCGAAGCCACGCGCGACACCTCCAAGATCTCGGGAGAGAAGGCGCGCAGTTGGACCCCGCCTTCGACCAGGCGCCGGAGGGCGGCCGGATTCCTGGAGTCGTACGTGGTCTCGACGCCGTGCGCGGCCGAGCGCACCGCCACCCGGAAGGCCTCCTGGTACGTGGAGGGCAGCGCGTCCCACGCATCCCGGTTGACCTGGAAGGTGGTCGAGGGTCCCGGCTCCCACCAGCCCGGGTAGTAGTAGAAGCGGGCGGCGTTCTGGAAGCCGAGCTTCTCGTCGTCGTAGGGCCCTACCCATTCGGTGGCGTCGATCGCACCCCGCTCGAGCGCCGGATAGATCTCCTGCGCGGCGAGGTTCTGGACGGTCACGCCCAGGCGGTCCATGACCTCCGCGCCCAGCCCGGGGATGCGCATCTTGAGGCCGTTCAGGTCCGCCGGGGTGTTGATCTCGCGCCGGAACCATCCGCCCATCTGCGCGCCCGTGTTTCCGGCCGGCAGGGGGATGATGTTGAAGTCGGAGAAGATCTCGCTGATGAGCTCGAGCCCGCCCGCATCGTACAGCCAGGCGTGCTGCTGGCGGGAGGTGAGCCCGAAGGGCACGCAGGTGTCGAAGGCGAGTACCGGCGCCTTGCCGGTGTAATAGTAGCTGGGGCTGTGGCCCACCTGCACGGTGCCCTGCTGCACCGCGTCCATCACTTCGAAGGCCGGCACCAGCTCGTTCGCCTCGTAGACGCGCATCTGGAAACGCCCGTCGGTGATCGCCGCCATCGACTCGGCGGCGCGGGTGGCGGTGTCGAAGATGGCGTCGACGGTGCGCGGATAGCTGGAGGCCAGCCGCCAGCGCACGTTCGGGTTGGTGATCACCGCGGGGGCGCCCCCCGCACCGGCGCCTTCCTGCTCCCCGCCGCCGCACGAGGCGGCCAGCACCCCGGCCGCCGCGGCTCCGACCGCGGCCTTGCCGAGGAACGCCCTTCTCTCCAGGGTCGAGGCCGCTTCCGTCAGGTTGCCGCCCTCGTGATCCGCCGCCGCGACCTCTGCGCCCGGCCGGCCGCCTTCGACCGTCCCGCTCCGGGAGTCGTTATCCATGGGTACCCGATCCTTTGTGCGTTCTGCGTGTTCCAGTTGCGCGCCCGGGCGGCTTGCTGCCCCCGAAGCACGCGCAAGTTAGCCAGAAGTCAGGCGGGACGCACCGTTTCCCCGGGCCCCGCCGCCTGCCGGCGCCTCATCTCGCTCCTCAGCGCCGCTCCTCGGCCACGACCGACGAGGCGATCACCATCCCCAGGAACTCGTCGATGGCGCCTCCCTGGATCCAGCGCGCGACCACCACCAGGTCGTTCTCGCGATCGACGTAGACCAGGTTGGTCCCCGCCCCCCGGTGGCTGAACGACGACTCCGGCGTGCTCGCGTACGAGCGCTGGCCGGTGTTGAGGAAGAAGTTCATGAACCCGTACATCTCGTTGACCGTACCCGGCGTCTCCGCCATGTCCAGCCATTCCTTGGAGAGAAGCTGCTCGCCGTCCCAGTTGCCCTTGTGCAGCGTGAAGTAGCCGAAGCGGGCCTGGTCCTCGGCGCTCAGGTTCATGCCTCCGCCCCAGTGGGTCCCGCCGCTCACCGACTGCATCATCTCGCCGTCGACGTTCACCCACGAGTTCTCGTATCCGTACCAGCGCCAGGTGTTGGACGCGCCGATGGGGTCCATGATGTGCTCGCGCAGCACCTGCGGCAGGGGCCGGCGCCAGACCTGGAGCGCCGCCAGCGCGAGCAGGTTAACGCGCACGTCGTTGTACTTGTACGCGGTGCCGGGCTCGTTGCGCGGGCGGTTGCGGTTGGCCGCCACGTCCCGGCCGGGCCGGTCGCCCCAGTCGGGCTTGCCCCAGAGCGTGCCCTCCCAGTCGCTCGTCTGCCTCAGCAGATGATCCCAGGTGATCCGGCGGTTGTGCTCGGAGTCGAACAGGGACACGGGAGTCGGCACGCCGCGCCCGTCCGCCTCGTGGCCGGGCTCGCCGTCGCCCACCGGCAGAATCAGCGGGGGCATGTACTCGTGTACGGGATCGTTGACGTCGCGGATGAGCTTGCGGTCCCACGCCAGTCCCACGGTGGAGGAGAGGAAGCTCTTGGCCACGCTGAAGGTCGGATCGACGCGCTTCGTCTCGCCCCACTCGGCGACGATGTAGCCGTCCTTCACGATGATGCCGCTCTGCGGGCCCCGCACCTTGAGCGGACCGATGGCCTCGTCGAAGGGCTCGGTGTTCCAGCTGAGCGCGTGCGCCACCTCGAGATCGCGCGGCGCGGTGCTCTCGCTCGCGATGGCGAAGTCGACCGCCTGCTGCAGGAGTTCGGGGTTCATGCCCATCGACTCGGGGGACCTGCGCTCCCAGTCGCCCGCCGGGGGAAAGTAGGCGTCCTGCGCCTGCAGGCCGGTGGCGGCCAGCAGCAGGACCGCGGCGGCGATGACGGAGAGGAGGGCGGGAGTGGCCGGATGAGGCCGCCGTGATGACTTCATGGGAATCACCTCGTTGGGGAGCGAGAGGTTCGATGGATGGCGCCGGAGGGACGTTCGCCTGTCGATGACTGATATGATACGTCCCCGCGAAGCACACGGCACGGCAGGGGCTTCTTCCTCGACCCGTGCGGGTCGGGCTCGGCTCAGGCAACCTCGCCGACGCGGTGTCCCAGCTCCCTCAGTTCGGCGACGATCTCCGCGACGTGCGCGCGCCCGCGCGTTTCGATCTCCATCTCGATGCTGACGTGGCCCACGGATATGTCCCCGAAGGCCCTGGTGTGTTCGATGTGGAGCACGTTGGCCCCGGCGATTGCGACCACCGCGGTGACCTCGTTCAGGTAGCCGGGCCGGTCGCGCACCACCACCGAGAGGCGCGCCAGGCGCCCATCCGCCCACAGCCCGCGGTCGATGATCTTGGAGGCCACGTTCATGTCGATATTGCCCCCGGAGAGGAGGCACACGGTAACGTCGGCGGGGCCCAGGCGGATCCTGTCGCCCAGAATCGCCGCCACGCCCACGGCCCCGCCTCCCTCGACCACCATCTTCTCCGACTCCATGAGGAAGAAGATCGCGCGCACGATCTCCTCCTCGTCGACCACGGCCACGTCGTCCACGAGGGCCTGGATGTGGGGAAAGGTGAGGTCGCCGATGCGCTTCACCGCGATCCCGTCGGCGAGGGTGTCGGAGCGTTCCAGGTGGACCGGCCGCCCCGCCTCCAGCGAAGCGACCGCGCCCGGCGAAGCCGCCGCCTCCACCCCGATCACGCGGGCGCCCGGCCGGCGCGCCTTCACCACGGTCGCGACCCCCGAGATCATCCCGCCGCCCCCGATGGGAACCACCACCGTGGTGACGTCGGGCACCTGCTCCAGGATCTCCAGCGCCATGGTCCCCTGCCCCGCCATCACCGCGGGATCGTCGAAGGCATGGACCACGGTGAGGCCCTCTTCCTCGACCAGCTTCTCGACGCGGGTCATGCCGTCGGTAAGGGTCGCGCCGGTCTGGATGACGCGGGCCCCGTAGCCGCGGGTCTTGGTCACCTTGATCAGCGGCGCGGCGTCGGGCATGACGATGGTGCACGGGATTCCCAGCCGCGCGGAGTGGTACGCGAGCGCCTGCGCGTGGTTGCCGGCGCTGGCCGCGACCACCCCGGCCTCCCGCTGCGCCGGCTCCAGCAGGAGCAGGCGGTTCAGCGACCCCCGGTCCTTGAACGAGCCCGTCCGCTGCCGGAACTCGGCCTTGAAGTGAACGCGCCCGACCCGCGACCCGTCGAGCCCGAGCGAGCGAGGGCAGCCGGTTTCCACGACTCCGTCCCCGATGCGTGCGCGGGCAGCGATGATGTCGTTGTACGAGAGCATGTTGACTAACCTGCGCCGCAACGGCGGCAACTCAAGGCCCACGGTCCGTTCGGCCTTGTCCCTGCGGCGCCGTTCCGGCTAGCTTTGGACCGTTGTCAGAACACCCTCGGGACTTCATCCAGCCGGAGACTCCTCCATGATCGAATGGATCATTCCGTTCGCTCTCTACCCCACCCTGGCCGCCCTCTACTACGGCGGCGCCCCCATCCGATTCGAAGGCCCCGACAACGCGCGCCAGCTCCTGGGCGTGGCGCTCGGGCTGGTCGTCTTCGTGGCGGTGTGGGGCGTGCTCAAGACGGTCCTGCAGCCCATGGCCGGGCCCATCATCGGCCTCGCGTTCGCCTCCCTCCTCGCGTCGTTCGCCCTGCGCCCGGGGTGCAGGCTGGGATGCCGGCTGGTGGGCGTTCGGGTCGTAGACGACCAGTAGGCTGCCCCCGTCAGTCCAGCTGCCAGACGACGAGCAACTGCAGGATGCTCTCGTCGCGGGTCGTTCCCAGCTTGTTGGTCCAGAGCTGGTATTCCACGCCCACGTGAAGGACGTTTGCGGAACCCGTTAACGCCCGCCCCACATCCCATCTGAACTGGGGCTGGGCGAGGATGCTGCCCGCGTAGTCGTTGCCCAGTTCGTCGGCAATGGCCCCCATGTATTCGGCGTGCCCGGTGAAGGAGAACGACTGACTGCCCAGCTGGAAGACGGAGAGCCAGCTCACGTCGAAGTTGAAGCTGTCTCCGGTGCTCGGTGCGCCGCCCGCGTCAATACCGCTGCTGGCGTCGATGAAGCCCCCGAGAACCGTGTTCACGAAGATGAACCCGGGGATGGTCCAGCCCAGTTCCACACCCGGAACGTACTTCACGACCTTCGACTGGATGCCGAGGTTGACGCCCGCGACCAGCCGGACGTCGTTCACCGGCCCGAAGCCGATGCCTCCTTCCGTCAGTGAACCGAGGCTGAGCGTAGGGTACCATTCGCCATACAGATCCCTGTCGTTGAACCCGTCCGCGACCCCGTCGGTCGAGTAGTCGAGGAAGAAAAAGGAGCCTCCCGCGCGCCATCCCCCGGCGTGTTGCAGCGTGAAGATGTGGGTCGGCTCGCTGGCGGCGGAGAACGGGTTCAGGATGCTGCCGTACTGGTAGTTGAGCTCCAGTTGGGCGGATGCGGGGGCGAACGCGAGGAAGGAGGCGGCAGTTGCGACGGCCGCGGGCAGCAGGGTTGAGGATCGACGACACATGGTGAATCTGCCCCCTCCCGAATACGCACGCTGCCCGAGTCCCTCCCCACCTCATCGACGCCGAATTCTATGGGACGCCAGGGCCGTCGGCCAGCGAGCGGGCGAGCCCGACCGATAGATTGTATCCTGATGCGATGCCCCGGTACGGTTCGCCCATCCGTTTCGGCTGACGCTCAAGGCGTTCAGAGACGCTTCTCGCCACAAGCACGCCATGTTCTTCCCAAGCAGCTGCCCGGTCTCCGTGTCGCGCCGGCGCACCGCCGCATTCGCCGCGCCCGCATTCTTCTTCCTGCCCGCGCTCGTGCCGGTTCTGATCGCGTGCGGCGCGGACGCGGTCGCGCCGTCTCCGCCACCGGCCGGGCCCGATCCCGTCGAGCCACAGCCCCCGCCGGATCCACCGGCGATCCAGATTCCCGCCCAGGGAACATCCGCGACGCTCGACGTCGCCACCTGGAACCTCCTCTACTTCGGAGCCGCGAACCAGGGCCCCGACGACGAGCCCCTGCAGATGGCGCGCGTGCGCGACGTGATCCTGGGAACCGACGCGGACCTGTGGGGGGTGCAGGAGGTGACCAACGCGGATGCCTTCGCCGCTCTGTTGGATCGGTTGCCCGGCTACGGGGGATTCCTCGCAAATGACGCGTCGGTGTCCGGCGGATCCGACAGCTACGACCGCGGGGAACTCAAGGTCGGGCTCATCTACAAGTCGTCCGTCGCCGAGGTCGCCGGCGCCCGCGTGATCCTGACCGATCTGGACTACGAGTTCGCGGGCCGCCCGCCGCTGGAGGTGCAGTTGCGCGTGACGTTGGGGGGCGCGAGCCGGGACGTCGTCCTGATCGTCCTGCACGCCAAGGCCATCGCCGACGAGACCTCATGGGAGCGGCGCATGGCGGCGGGGGAAGGCCTGCGCGAGTATCTCGACACCACATGGCCGGACCGTGCGGTGCTCGTACCCGGGGACTGGAACGACGATGTGGACGAGTCGATCACGCGCGGGCGCGACACCCCCTATCGCGTCTTCGTGGATGCGGCCCCGGAGTGGGTGTTTCCCACCGCCAGCCTGAGCGCCGCGCGGGCGCGGTCGATGCCGCGCTACACCGAGGTGATCGACCACATCCTCGCGTCGGACGAGGCGATGGCGTGGTATGAGGAGGGATCGGCGATGGTGTATGAGGTGGACGAGTTCATCGACGCCTACCTGGACACTACCAGCGACCATCTGCCCGTGATGGCACGATTTGCGCCGGGGGGGTGAGCGGCAGCCGCATCTCCGGACCCGGCCCGGCGTTCAGCGCGGGGGAAACCCGGAGGGCCGGGGGAGAAACGCCGGGGGCCTACTCGTCGATCAGGCGGCGGTTGCGCACGTCGCTGGCGCCCATCGAGATCCCGGAGCCGACTCCGGCTCCCACCAGCAGCCCGGCTCCGATGCCCACCACGGGCAGCCACGAAACGGCGATGGCGGTAACGGCACCGCTAATGATCCCCAGCCAGCGCTTCTCGACCCACGACGTGTAGCGCAGACGCCGCCGGACGAAACTCCGCGACTTCATGTGTGCGTAGATCCCGACCGCGGCCGCGATCCCCAATCCGATCAACTCAAACATCACGACACTCCTGTGACAGGCATCCCGGCTCCCGGGCTCTGCGCCTTACGCGTGAGCGGGGGATCCGTTTCGCGCCGGGGCGGGTTCGAATAAGTATGGTACAGGTTCCGGCAAGTACAAGGTTCGCCGCGCAGGAAACGCAGGCCACCGGAAGAGCGAGGTCCATGACGGATTGCAGGTTCGACGTCGGATGACACGGGCGAGATGGTGGGCTCCCGCGGGAGCCGGGGCAGGCGCGATGGCTCCGTCGCTGGGGCGGCTCCTGCTCCTGCTGGTGGTGGAGGCGCTCTGGCTCACGCCCGCAGGCGAGCCTCGCCTTCCCTTGCCCGGCTTCGGCGGGGACGGGTTGTCGCAGGAGGCGCTGGCGGCCGCCTTCGCCGCGCAGGAGGAGATCAGCCCGGACCTGATGGCCATTCCGGGCGTGGTGGGAACGGCTGTCGGGTTGGGCGCCGGTGACCGGCCGGTGGTGATGGTCTACCTGGAGTACGCCGCCGTGCCCGGGCTTCCCGCCAGCTTCGCGGGCCACCCGCTGGTGCGCGAGGTGACCGGGCGCATCACCGCCCTCGGCGATCTGCCGCTGCCGCCGGCCAGGGCCAACGGCCCGATCGATCCCAGGGGCCCGTTCCCGCGCCCCGTGCCCATCGGCGTGTCCACGGGGCGGACGGGGGTCACCGCGGGCACCATCGGCGCGCGGGTCACGGACGGGCGCCGGACCTACGCCCTGTCCAACAACCACGTCTTCGCCAACCGCAACGAGGCCAACCTGGGCGACAACGTGATCCAGCCGGGCGTCGCCGATGGGGGGAGCGACCCGGAGCACGCCTTCGGGACGCTGGCCGACTTCGAGGAGATCGGCTTCTGCCGCGCCCTTGCCTGCCCCGAGAATCATGTCGACGGCGCCATCGCCGAAACGTCGCCCGACCAACTGGCGGCGGCGACCCCCTCCAACGGCTACGGCGCTCCCCGGACCGGCACGGAAGAGGCATCGCTCATGCTCGCGGTACAGAAGTACGGCCGCACCACCGGGCACACACGCGGCAAGGTGACCGGGATCAACGCCATCCTCGACGTCAACTACCGCACCGGCAGGGCGCGCTTCGTCGATCAGATCGTCATCACCGGCCAGGGGTTCAGCGCCGGTGGCGACTCCGGCTCGCTGATCGTGACCGACGGGGGCGGGCGCAAGGATCGCCGGCCGGTCGCACTGCTGTTCGCCGGCAGCCCGAACACCACCATCGCCAACCCCATCGACCTCGTGCTCGACCGCTTCGGCGTAACCGTCGACCCAGGGTAGGACGACATGGCGGCGAGCATCGAGGACGCGCACCGGCAACTCTCGCGAAAGGTCATGGGACGCCCCGGCGTGGTGGGTACCGCGATCGGGGTGATCACCGGGAAGCCCTGCCTCAAGGTGTATCTCGCAAGCGCTGCGGGAAGAGAACGAGACCGCATTCCTCGCAGTTGCGAGGGCTATCGGGTGGTGGTCGAGAAGACGGGCACCATTCGCCGCCTGTCTTCGTAACGAGGCAACCATCCCGCCGGGCCGCGCAGTCGAACGGCTGTGGATCGCCGCTGCGCGCCCTCACCCGCCAGGTGATCGTTTGACACCGGCGGGAATCGCGGCTACTCGTAAATTACGACATCCTTCGTGGCAAACCGGACCGTCCCGAGCCTCGCCTCCAACGAAGAACCGCAAGTGCGATGAGAAACCGAAACGCCCGCAGTCACCGCTTTACGCCCTTCGCTCTCATCATGGCCCTCGCGTTGTCGGGGTGCGCGCAGGATGACGCTGCGGCGCCCGCCGGGGCCGGCCCAAGGCACCACCTCGGCGAGCCCGACGTGGTTTCCGGGGACTTCGCGTCCGTAGACGGCATCCGGACGCGTCCCGACGGCAGCCTCCTGGTCGCGGACGGGACGGGCGGGGAGCTTGTGCTCCTCGACCTGGACCGGGGAACGCGGACGGTGGTGGGAGGCCGGGGCGAGGGTCCGGGAGAGTACCAGGCGCCAAACCGCATCTGGGCTCTTCCCGGGGATTCGACGTTGCTGCTGGATATCGGCAACAACCGTCTCACCGTCCTGGCGCCCGATCTCTCCTTCGGCGCGACCCGGCCGATGTTCGAGATGGACCCCGACCGCGGCATCGTGTTGCTGAACCCGCAGGCGATCGATGGCGCCGGACGCATGTACAGCACGACGGGGTTCTCGATGAACATCGGCAGCCCGGGTGCGACAGGCGGCTCCGGTTCCGATTCCCTCCCTGTCCTGCGGACGACGCTCGATGACCTGACCCCGGACACGGTGGCCCGACTCGCACCCAGGACTACCGCGCCGTTCGAAATGAGAAGCAGCGGGGGTGACCGGATGGTCACGATGCAACGCACTCCCTACTCGCCTTCCGACAGCTGGGGGGTCGCCCCGGACGGCAGCGTGGCCATCGCGCGGGCCGCGGACTATCGCCTGGAATGGATCTCCTCCGACGGATCGGTTCGCAGCGGGGCGCCCGTCGCCTGGGACGCCGTGCCGGTGGGCCAGGCGGAAAAGGAGGCGTGGGTCCGGGAGCAGGGTAGCCGGTCCGTCCAGACCGCGACCTTCATGACGGGGGGCGGGGGCGGAGTTTCCCCGAGCTCCGGGGCGGCCGCGGCCACGGCCCGCAGCATGAGCTTCGGCGGCGGAAGCGACGATGTCGACGACTATGAATGGCCGGAGACGCTGCCCCCCTTCACGGGGAGCATTCTGATCGACCCGGAGGGCCGCGCCTGGCTGCGCCGCCACCAGCCCGTCGGGGCGCCTTTCCTGTACGACATCTTCACGGCCGACGGCGGGCACGCCGGCACGGTGGAGATCGCCGAAGGGCATACCGTCAGGGGGTTCGGCGACGGCGTCGTCTACGCGACCTTCAGAGACGAGGTCGACCTCGTGTACATTGAGCGGTATCGTCTCCCGGAGGTGTAGCTGTTCGGTTTCGGGAGCGCCCTTCCAGCCGGCGACCGCCTCACCCGCCTCCCCAACCCGACGCTGACATGCCCGACCTGACCTCCCTCGCGGAGCTGATTTCCCGGCGCCGCTCGATCAAGCAGTTCACCGGCCGCGCTCCCTCCCGGGAGGAAATCGAGGGGCTGCTCGAACTGGTCGCACAGGCGCCCAACCATCGCATGACCCAGCCCTGGCGCTTCTACGTGCTGGGACCGGCCGCCCGGCGCGCCTACGGGGCGGCGCTCGGAGCGCGCAAGGCCAGGCGGGTCGCCGACCCGGACGCGGCCCGGGAGGTCGTGGAGAGCGTGGCGGCCCGCCTCGAGGCGCTGCCCGCGATGATCGCCGTCGCCGTCGTGGTGCACGAGAACCCCGAGATCCGGGAAGAGGACTACGCCGCGACCTGGATGGGCATCCAGAATCTGGCGCTGGCCGCGGAGGCGGCGGGGCTGGGCACGCACATCAAGACCGGCGCGGTCATGGACGACCCGCGCTCCCGGACCGCGGTCGGGCTCCCGAACGGGGAACGCATCGTGGCCATCGTCAATCTGGGCGAACCGGCGGCCGTCCCGGACCCCAAACCGCGCGTTCCCGCCCGCGACCTGACCACCTGGGTGGACTGAGCAACCGGCCAGCCTCCAACGCCGCCGGACAGGCGCATCCGGAGGCCCGCTCCCCCGGGCAGGCCATCGCCGGGCAACCGCAATTCTGACAATTCCCTTGCACCGGGGTCGTTGAGCGGGGCTGTCGGGCCGATACCTTCAAAGGCATGGCAAGGCATCGCATTACGACCCGCCCCCGCCGGCTGGTCACGGTCACGCTCCTCGGGCTCATCGGGGCCCTGACCGCCGTTCTCGGCTATGAGGCCTGGGACGGCAGTCGCGCGAGCGTGCAACTGGCTCAGGAGATCGTGCGCGATCATGCCCTGTTCGCCGCCTCCAACTTCGCCACGGAGGCTCGCGGCGAGGTCGCGTTCGAGTTGCTGGAGGAGGGGATGGAGGTCATCGAGCGGAGCCTGGGGCGCCGTGGCAACCGCCCGCTCACCATGGATGGTCTGCGCGGGGCGGCGCGCGCGCAGAGATGGGACGGGATGGATCAGGCGTCGCTGTTCTTCCGGTTCGACCCCGCCGAAGGCGATGTCTCGGTTGCGGGAGCGGCGGATTCCGCCGAGGTGGCGTGGGCCCTCAGCGAAGCGCGGGAACACAGCCGCCGGAACCCCGACGGCGACGACGTGCGCACGCTGTTCGCCCCGGGAGGAAGCAGCGTGCTGGTGCACCAGCTCATCTACGAGGGCCGGGGGGAGTACGCACTGCAGGGAATGATCCTGTCGCCGAAAGCGTTCGGCCCCGCGTTCGAGCGCGCGTTTGTCGGCGAGCCCCTCCTTCCCGAGGCCTTCTCGGGCGGGCGCCCGAACGGCGACATCTTCGTGGCCCGCGTACTGGATCCCCTTGGCAACGTCGTCTACGAATCGTCCTCCGACGCACACTCGGGGAGCGCGGTGCGGCACGACCTGGACGAGAGTCTCGGCGGGATGGTGCTGGAACTCGGCGTGCGCGGGGAGGCGGTCGATCAGCTGGTGAGCGGCGGGGTCCCTCGCTCGCGCATGCCCTACATCGTCGCGCTGCTCCTCCTGACCTCCGGTCTTCTGGCTACGGCGGTGTGGCAACTTCGCCGGGAGGCGGAGCTGGCCGACCTGCGGGAAGACTTCGTGTCCAGCGTATCCCATCAACTGCGCACGCCCCTCACCCAGATCAGGATGTTCGGCGAGACGCTGATGCTGGGCCGGGTGCGGAACGAGGCGGAGCGGTCGCGGGCGACGGAGATCATCGTGGACGAGGCGAACCGGCTGACGCATCAGGTCGAGAACGTCCTGCTCTTCTCCCGGGGCGAGCGGGACGCGCTGAACCTCAACCTGGTCGACGCGGACGTGGGTGCTCTGGCGGAGCGCGTGGCGGAGAGCTTCGAGCCGCTCGCTCGGGCCGCGGATGCGACCATCGAGCGACGCATCGAGACCGGCATCGTCTGCACCATGGACGTCGAAGCGACGCGCCAGGCCGTGCTCAACCTGCTCGACAACGCGGTCAAGTACGGACCGGCCGGGCAGACGATCGTGGTCGGCGTGCAACGGCCGCGCGGCGGGGAAGACCCCTTTGCTACGATCCTGGTGGAAGACGAGGGGCCGGGCGTACCCCCGGGTCAGCGGGACCGGGTCTGGGACGCCTACGTGCGGCTCGAACGCGACCGCGCCTCCGCGACCGCGGGCTCCGGCATCGGCCTGGCGGTGGTTCGCAGGGTGATCGAGGCGCAGGGAGGAAGGGTGCGCGCCGAGAGCGGCGGGAGGACCCCGAAGCCCGGCGCCCGGTTCATCATCGAGCTGCCGCTGGCCGGCGCGCCACGGGAGGCTTGAGGTGGCGCGGATCCTGATCGTCGAGGACAACGCCCGGCTGGCGTACGGTCTCCGCAACAACCTCGAGATCGACGGTCACGTGGTCGATGTGGCGGAGGACGGGCCGCAGGGCCTCGAGGCCGTGGCCTCGGGAGCGCCCGACCTCGTGATCCTCGACCTCATGCTGCCGGGGATGAACGGCTACCAGGTGCTCCGGTCCCTCCGCGACCAGGGGAGCGGCGTCCCCGTGCTGATCCTGACCGCCCGGGGCGAGGAGGCGGACAAGGTGATGGGGTTTCGCCTGGGCGCGGACGACTACGTCACCAAGCCCTTCGGCGTCCTGGAACTCCTCGCGCGCGTAACCGCGATTCTGCGGAGAGCGGGGCGCGACGGGCAGCCGAAACAGCTGGAGACCTTCGGCAATGTCGAGATCCGCCTCGAACAGCGATCGGTACTGCGGGACGGGCGGGAGGTCCAGCTCACCCCGAAGGAGTTCGATCTCCTGGTTGCGCTGGTGCGGCGCCGCGGCGCGGTGGCGACCCGGACGGCGCTCCTGAAGGAGGTATGGGGTCATCGCGCGGCCATCCTCAGCCGCACGGTCGACACGCACATCGCGGAGCTCCGCCGCAAGCTGGAAGAGCATCCCGGTGAGCCCCGCCACATCCTGACCGTCCACCGGTCGGGATACAGGCTGAGGAGCCAGCGGAGCACAACTGGCATTTACTGATATCTACTGACAACACCACCCTGGAGGCACGACATGAAGCACGACGACACTGGATTGGGACGCGTACTGACGCGGCGCGAGGCGCTCGCCGCCCTGGGCGTAGGGGGAGGGGCGCTGGCCACGGGCCGGTGGGCCTTCGGGACGGGCCCGGAAGCAGCGCCCGCAGCCCCGGGCGAGCAGATCGCACAAGCGCTGCCGGCGTGCGTGGTGCGGCCGGAACAGACCGAAGGACCCTTCTTCGTCGACATGCAGCTCGACCGCTCGGACATCCGGCCCGATCCGTCGACCGGCGAGGTGAGCGAGGGCGCGCCGCTGACGCTCAGGTTCAACGTGTCGCAGATCTCGGGCGGTGCCTGCACGCCGCTGGCCGGAGCGCTGGTCGACGTGTGGCAGTGCGACGCCGAGGGCGTGTACTGGGGCGTCGACGACGACGAAGCCCCTGCGGGAGCGAGGGAACGCCAGTTCCTGCGGGGCCACCAGCGCACGGACGAGAACGGCGTGGCGCGCTTCACCACGATCTTCCCGGGCTGGTACCGCGGACGGGCGGTTCACGTGCACTTCAAGGTGCGCACCGACGTCGCCGGGCAACCTTACGAGTTCACCTCCCAGCTCTACTTCGACGAGGCCCTCATCGACCGGGTGCACGCCCGGGCGCCCTATGCGGCGCGGGGACGGCGCGCCACGACCAACGCCGAAGACCGGATCTTCCGCAACGGCGGCAGGAGCCTCATGGCCCAGGTAAGCGAGAACGGCCCCGGATACGCCGCGACCTTCGACCTGGGCCTCGATCTCACGGATGCGGCTGCCGGCCGGTCCGATGGCGGCGGGGGCGGGCGACGGGGGCCTGTGTTCGTCTGATGCCCATGGAACTCCGTGCGGCGGGGCTGCTGCTGGCCGTGGCGGCGTCGCTGATTCCTTCGAGGGCGAGCGCGCAGCAGCAGGTGCCTGACGGCGGTCCGGAGGATCCCCTCCTGCGGGTCTTCCTGGACTGCGAGCGGCGCATGTGCGACTTCGACCACTTTCGCCGGGAGGTGTCGTTCGTGAATTACGTCAGAGACCGGGCGGACGCCGAACTCCACGTGCTGGTTACCTCGCAGGAGACGGCGGCCGGAGGCGAAGCCTACGAGATGTACTTCATGGGGCTCGAGGAGCGGACCGGGCAGCAGGACACGCTCCGCTTCGTCTCGCAGGAGAGCGACACGGACGACGAGGAGCGGGCCGGACTTACGCAGATCTTCAAGCTGGGTCTCGTACGTTACGTGGCGCCGACGTCCGCCGGCCCCCTGCTCGACATCCGCTATTCGGCGCCCGAGCAGGTGCAGCAGCAGGCCTCGACCGGCACGGATCCGTGGAACCTGTGGGTGTTCAGCATTCGGGCCGGTGCCGAGCTGGACGGCGAGAGCCGCGAGAGTTCGCAGGCCTTCGACGGGTCGTTCTCGGCCAGCCGCACGACCGAGGACCTCAAGATCGACATCAGTTCGTACGCCGAATACGAGGAAGAGGAGTTCGAGCTGAACGAGGGCGAAGTGCTCGTGAGCACCGCGCGCAACATCAACCACGAAGGACTCGTCGTCTGGAGTTTCGGGCCGAACTGGTCCGCCGGAGTCCGCGCGTCCGTGCTCACGTCGACCAGGGTCAACCAGGACCTGGCCATTCGGGCGGCCCCCGCGCTCCAGTACAGCATCTTCCCCTACGCGGAGTCGACGCGGAGGCAGATCACGTTCCTGTATTCGCTGGGAGTGGCGTCCTTCGACTACGAGGAGGTGACGCTCTTCGACAGGACCGCGGAGACCCATGCCGAGCAGCGAATGGAGGTGTCGGCCGAGTTTCAGCAACCCTGGGGAGAGGTCAACAGCGCGCTCGAAGCCTCCACGTTCATCCACGACCCCTCGCTGCATCGGATCGACTTGTTCGCGCGCGTCGAGTACCGGATCCTGAGAGGCCTCAACCTGGACCTCGAGGGGAGCGTGGCCCGGGTCAAGGACCAGATCTACCTGAGCCGCGGGGGTATTCCCGACGAGGAAATCCTCCTGGAACGCCGACAGCTGGGGACCGATTTCGAGTACGAGCTGGAGATCGGGTTCAGCTTCACGTTCGGTTCGGTCTTCAACAACGTGGTCAACCCGCGCATGGGGTCGAACCGGGGACGCAGGTTCTTCTAGGTGATCCGATTCGTGCGAGGCTACCGCAGCACCGGCCTCCCGGCGCGAGCGCCCTCGACGTACTCGCCACCCTCGATGGTGAGCACGCCGTTCACGAACACGTACTCGATGCCGCCGGAGGGCACCGCCGCGTTGGTGTAGTCCCCGCGGTCGATGACCGTCTCCGGGTCGAACACGGTGACGTCGGCGTCGGCCCCCACCCGGATGCGTCCCTTGTTCGCCATCATGGGCACGTAGCGCTCCAGGCGGCGCGCCGGCTCGATGGTCATCTTGCGGAGCGCTTCCATCAGGGTCAGGACGCCGTCCTCGCGCACGTACTTGCCCAGCACCTTGGAGAACGAGCCGGTCGAGCGCGGATGGCTCACCTGCGCGCCCCCGTCGCTCGCCACCATGGTCAGCGGACTGGCCACCGCGGCGAGCGTCATCTCCTCGGTGCGCACGTGGCTGATCACGCTGCCCCCCTGCGCCCGGTAGCGGGCGAAGCTCTCGCGCGTCAGCCGCTCGCCGGTGGCGCCCCACTGGAAGACGCTGAAGCGCTGGTCGTCCCATCCCTCCCAGTCGTCGTAGAGGGCGGACTCGATTCGGCTCTGGCTCGCCCCGTAGGGATAGGCCTCGGTAGTCACGTCCCCCCCGGCGTCGACGGCGTCCTGCACCACCGCCAGGAACTCGGCGGTGGCGGCGCCGCCGGTGGAGTTGGCGTGCACGATATGGAGCGGCGCTCCGGCCTGGGCCGCCAGGTCGATGGCGTAGCGGGCGCCGTCGGGCCATCCGTAGGTGTGTACGTGCGCGGACGCCCCCGCCTCGCCGGCGACGGACATGGCGGCAAGGAGCTCCTCGTCGGTCGCGGCCGGCGTGTAGGGGAACCCGAATCCCACCGCGGGCGCGCCCTGGTCCAGACCCTCACGGATGCGGCGTGCGATCTCCTCGATCTGCTCGGGCGTGGCGAGGTCGTCCTTGCCGGCGTCCGCGGGCAGGAAGTCGCCCGTGTCGCCCATCACGCGCATGCGCACCGGGATGTGGCCGATGCTCGCGCCGTAGTTCACGGGCTGGCCGCCTTCGCGTTCCGCGTAGAACGCGGCGACGTCCCCGGTGCCGACCTCGAGCTCCAGCCCCGTGGTCACCCCGTCGTGGGCCATGAAGCGGTAGGTCTCGTCGGTCTGGCCGTGCTGGTGCAGGTCGACGAAGCCCGGCGCGACCACCAGGCCGGAAGCGTCGATGACGCGGGCGCCGGTCAGCGGCTCCTCCGAGATCGCCTCGATGCGGTCGCCCGTGATGCCTACGTTGAGCGTCGCGTCGGTCCCGGATTCGGGGTCCATGACCCGGCCGCCGGAGAGCACGACGTCGTAGGAGGGCGTGGCATCCGCGCATGCGGCCATTCCCGCCGCGAGGGACACGGCAAGCATCCTCCCGATGATTCCTCTCGTCATACGCATCTCTGATACTCCTTCGCCGGTGTTTTCGAGGGCGGACCACACCCTACGCCTCCTTCGGAACTCCCGGAGGATATCGCCGGACCGGCCTGGTTCCTCCATTGCCTCCAGGACGGCCCGGGCCAGAAAAAGTGGGTGGCGTGGTATTCCCGTGCAACAGGCGGAGACGGGCACGGCTGGCCGCCGGGCCCGGGTTTGTCGTACGGTACGCGAGGGACGGACTTTGACGAAGCGGATGCATCGGAAGCACTATTCCGGGTCCGCTCGCGCGTCCAGCCGGAAGGAGCCCGTCATGACAATCCAGTCCCCCCTTCCCTCCCTTGCATCGCTGCTGCTCATCGCCGGCGTTGCCGCCGCATGTTCGCAGCCGGCGTCGGAAGCGGACCCGCGGATGGACGAGATCTTCGCCCAGTGGGACTCGCCGGAGAGTCCCGGATGCGCGCTTTCGGTGGCCATCGCCGGCGACCTCGTGCTCTCCCGCGCGTGGGGCATGGCCGACCTCGAGCACGGCATCCCCAACACCGCGTCGACGATCTTCGAGGGGGGATCGCTGGCGAAGCAGTTCACCTCGGCGGCGGTGGTCCTGCTGGCGCTCGACGGGAAGCTCTCCCTCGATGACGACGTGCGCACGCACATCCCGGAGGTGCGCGACTACGGCACGCCGGTCACCCTGCGCCGCCTCATGACCCACACCAGCGGGATGCGCGACTGGGGTTCGGTCGCGTCGATCTCGGGGTGGGGGCGGGGAGAGCGCTCGCACCGGCACGCGCACGTGCTCGACATCGTGAGCCGCCAGAGCGCGCTCAACTTCGAGCCCGGCCATGAATACTCGTACAGCAACACGGGGTACAACCTGCTCGCGGTGGTCGTGGACCGGGTGAGCGGGATGCCCTTCGCCGAGTTTTCCCGCGAGCGCATCTTCGAGCCCCTGGGGATGAGCGATACGCAGTGGCGGGACGACTACCGGCGCCTGGTTCCGCGGCGCAGCACGGCCTATTCCGCGTCCGAAGACGGATTCCTGATCAACCGGCCCATCGAATACGTGCATGGGAACGGGGGCATCCTGAGCACCGTGAGCGACCTGCAGGTCTGGAACGCGGCGCTCACCGACGGGCGCCTGGGCGGCGAGGAGTTCGTGCGCATGATGCACGACCGGGCGGTCCTGAACGATGGTCGTACGATCTCCTACGCCGGCGGTCTCCAGTTGCGCGACTTCGCGGGCGTGCCCTCGATCACCCACACCGGGTCGACCGCCGGGTACCGGGGCTTCATCGGGCGGTATCCGGACCAGCAGCTCTCCATCGCGATCCTGTGCAACGTGGGCAACGCCAACCCCGGAGCGCTGGGCGGGCAGGTGGCGCGCGCGTTCCTGGGTGACGCGGCCTCTCCCGACCCGGAACCGGGCGAAGGGATGTCGCTTTCGGCCGGCGAACTGGAGGCGAGGGCCGGGCTTTACCGGGAAGTGGACACCGGCGACCCACTGCGCATCACCCTGGAGGACGGCGCGCTGCGGATCGGGAACCAGCGCCTGGTCGCCCAATCGGCGAGCGAGTTCCAGGTGGGGGCAACCGGGCGCCGCCTCGTCTTCAGGGCCGCAACGGACGACGGGCGGGCAGCGATTGACGAGTACACCGGGGAGTACTACGACAACACCTACGAGCCCGTGGACGAGTTCGCGCCGGCCGCCGGGCAACTCGATGCGTATACGGGCACCTACCACAGCGACGACGCCGAGACCACCTTGGTGGTGGCCGTGGAGGGCAACCACCTGGTGGCGAAGCGGAGGCCCGACGCCGTCTTCGAACTGGAGCCGGTCTACCAGGACGCGTTCAACGCGGGCGGCCTGGGGCGCATCAGCTTCGACCTGGGCGCCGACGGACGCGCGGAAGCCTTCGGCATCAGGCAGGGCCGCGTCTACGACATGCGATTCCAGCGAGTCGCCGACTCTGGAGAATGATGATGGAGCAAAGCAGGATGACATCCGGTGGATCACCGGCGCACGATGGCCATCCCGCAGGCATGCGGGCATCCCTGCGCCCCGGCGAGATCGGTCCCGGCCACCAGGAGCGAAGGCCCGAGGTCGTGCCCGCCGCCGCCGGTCCCGGCGAAGAGGTGACGGTGTCCATGGACCGGCTGCCCTACCAGGCCGTCTACATCGGCTTCGGCGCGCTGGGCGGCAACCACCAGCTGCTGACCCAGGAAGAAACCGACGCCGACGGACTGCTCTCGGCGACGGTGCGCCTGCCCGACTGGGCCACCCCCGACCTGAAGCACTTCTTCTTCCTCGCCGGCTTCGACCAGCGGCCCTTCACGACTTCGCACGAGTTTCACGTCGCCGACGAAGACGGCGTGTTCCGGGTCGAGGGGGAGATCACCGACGAAGGGCTGGCATGTCCCTCCATGCGCAACGGCGACGATCGGCTGTACACGCTGGAGGGGAACACCGAAGGGATCGCGGCCGGCGATCGGGTGGTGCTGCAGGCGACGCTTGCCGCGGAGCCGGTGTGCGAGGAGGGCTTGGCGATCGAGGTGCGCAATGCGCGGGTTCGGTAGTCCGCGGGCTGCTGTAGCCGGGATCGGGCTGCTGCTCGCCTCCTGGGGCTGCGAGACGCCCGCTCCCGCGCTGGAGGAAGCGCCCGACATCGACGTCGTCGAACTCACCGCCGAGCAGATCCGGGCCGACTACGCCGAGGGGCGCTACACAGCCGTTCAACTCGCGCAGGCGTTCCTTGACCGAACAGAGCGCTACGAAGACCTCTACAACGCGTTCATCTCGATGAACCCCGATGCGCTGGCGACCGCCGCCGCCCTGGACCGCGAGTACGCCTCCACCGGCCCTCGCGGCCCGCTGCACGGAGTGCCGGTGGTGATCAAGGACAACATCGACCAGGCGGGACAGGTCACCACCGCCGGCTACGACGGCTTCAGCGCGGCCGCCGGAGGCGTGGACATGATCCCCGACGACGACGCCGCGGTCGTGACCCGCCTGCGCGAGGCGGGCGCCATCATCCTGGGGAAGACCAACCTGCCCGACTTCGCCGGACACGGGACCCGCACGGAGAGTTCGGTCGCGGGGGTCACCCTGAACGCATATGACGTCACCCGAGTCCCCGGAGGGTCGAGCGGCGGCACGGCCACGGCGGTCAACGCCAGCTTCGCCGTCCTCGGGCTGGGAACCGAGACCGGGGGGTCGATCCAGAACCCGGCTGCCGCGCAGGCGCTGGTGGGGGTGAAGCCCACCTACGGGCTGGTGCCGCTCGAGGGCGTGGTGCCGCTCAACGGCAGCTACGCGGACGTAGTCGGGCCCATGGCGAAAACCGTATTCGACGCCGCCGTCGCGCTGGACGTGCTCGCGGGACCCACCCCGGAGGACCTTGCCACTTACGCGGCGGCCGGCCACATGCCGGAGGACGGCTACGCCGCCGCGCTCGACCCGGCCGCGCTGGCGGACAGGCGCTTCGGGCTGGTGGGCGAGGGCTGGCGCGACACCTGGCTTCCGCTCGCCGAGGAAACCGAGGCGATGTACCGGGAGGCGATCGAGGCTCTCCGCGCGCGCGGAGCCGAAACCGTGGAGGATCCGTTCGCGGGCACCGGCTTCGTCGAGCTCTACGCGGAGCGCCCGCGGGTCCCGTCCGCCTCCGCCTACGACATGCTCAACTACTTCCGGGGCCTCGGTCCCGGGGCTGCGTTCCACAGCGTCGAGGAGTGGGAGGCGCTGTCGGGCAGGCCCTTCCGCGACCGCGAGGACAGCGAGCGCCCACCCCCGGCGCGCCCCAGCGCCACCGAAGAAGGGGACGCCTTCCAAGGCTGGCGGGCGGAGATCCGCGCGCTGTTCCGCAGTGTGCTCGAAGACAGCGATCTGGACGGCCTGTTCTTTCCCCAGGCCGGCGCGCCCATCGGCGACCTGGTCGAGGATCCAGAGCGTCCCGACTTCAATCCCAACAATCATCCCGAACTGCCCAGCAATGTCATCAACGATATTGGACTACCCGTGGTGACCGTGCCTTTCGGCTATTACGCGGACGGAACGCCTTTCGTGCTCGCCTTCATCGGAGACCTCTGGACCGAGGCGGCGCTACTGGGCTACGCCTACGACCTGGAACAGGCCACGAAGGCGCGAGTCCCACCCCAACTGAGGTAGGCGAACGAGGAAGCGTTTGCCTGCGAAGGAAGCGGAATCCTCCACCTAGTTTCGGCGGGGATGCTTCCCAACCACCGGCAGCGCGCCGGATCGCGACCCCGTGCCGCGGGTGCTGTCGGCAGGCGTCGTCCAATCGGTATCCTCGACGGCGGACCGGAAGGACTCCACGGCATCGTCGATGCCATCCGCATCGAAGCGAAAGTCGGCGGGTATCGACCGATAGCGTGAGTTCACGCGGGCCAGAAGCGCCTTCCTCCGGCCGTCAACGGTGTCCTCATTCGTCCCGGAACGTGAAGCGGCCTCGCGGAACGCCCTCAACTCGGCTTCCATGAAGTCCTCGAACCCCTGAAGCACCTTCTGCTGACGGGTGAACTTCTCGAAGTGATGGCCCAGCGCTGCCAGACGGATCGCCTCCGGCAGCATGGAAGGATGGTCCTTCGACACCTTCGCGATGTACCTGCTGTAGGCGGGGATCTGGCTCGGCGAAAGCCGCCGGCGCACCGTCATCAGCCCCAGATAAAGCGCGCTCCTGCTCACGGCCGGGGTCACGTGGGGCAGCGGCTTCAGGTGCTTCAGCAAGGTCAGGCAGCGCTGGAAGTAGTTCTCAAGGGTGGGGTCGTAGACCGTGGCAATCACGCGCAGGTAGCCCTTGAGCAATGTGTCGGCATCCATCTCCGGCACGAAGTTCAGGGCCGTTGCGCTGGTGCCGACGGGGACGTCCAGGAGCCGGCCTTCCGACTGCAGCCGCGTGTAGAGATCCGTTCCCTTCAGCGCGGTCAGCAACCCGACCAGCGCCATGGGAATGCCGGCGTCCTGAATGAACCGGATCTGGGCGTCGAAGACCTGCTCATCGTCTCCGTCGAGCCCGAGGATGAACCCGCCCATCACCTGCATTCCCCTGCGCTGGATCTTTCGGACGGCGTTCAGCAGATAGTCCTGCTCGCGCCTGCTGATGTTCTGCGGTTTCTTCGTGATGGCGAGCGCTTTCGGGTTCGGCGTCTCAATGCCCAGGAAGACGCCATTGAAGCCGGCCTCGATCATCGCGTCCATCACCGAGTCCATTCGGGCCAGATTCACGCTCGCTTCCGTGAACAGCTGGAACGGGTACCGGTGCGCCCGCTGCCACTCCGCGATCGCCGGCAGCATGTTCAGGGCGTCGCGCTTGTTGCCGATGAAGTTGTCGTCGACCAGAAACACATAGCCTCGCCAGCCCAGCCGATAGAGGGCTTCGAATTCCTCGACCATCTGTGCCGGCGACTTGGTGCGGGGCACGCGGCCATAGAGTTTGGTAATGTCACAGAACTCACAGTCGAACGGGCAGCCGCGCGAGAACTGCACGCACATCGCGTGATAGTCCCCGAGGTCGATGAGATCGAAACGTGGGACGGGCGTCCGCGTGACATCGGGTTTCCGCGGCTCGCGATAGATGGCTCGTGCCCTGCCTTCCTCGAGATCGCGCAGGAACCGGGGGAAGGTCTCCTCCGCTTCGTCCAGCACGAAGTAATCTACTCCCGCGATCTCCTGATGGAACGATGTCGGATAGGGCCCTCCCGCGACGACGGGAATACCGGCGCGATTGCAACGCTCGATCACCTTCCGCAGGGACTCCCTCTGCACGATCATGGTCGACGTAAACACCATGTCGGCCCAATCCAGATCGGAGTCCCTCAGGTCCGACACGTTCATGTCCACGACCCGAAGATCGTATTCCGGAGGAAACATCGACGCGACCGTGAGGAGCCCGAGCGGCGGGAAGGCCGCCTTCGCGCCCAGCATCTCCAGGGCGTAGTTGATTCCCCAGTAGGAGGGCGGGTAGTCGGGGTAGACCAACAGGGCATTGCGCATACTCAAAGTCGCGACTCCCGGAGTCCTCTTTCCGAGACGAAATCGCGATACCGGGCGAATGCGGCGTTGATCCCCTCTCTCGTCAGCCCGAAGTCCGCGATGTCGTACCGGTGACGCTTCTCGGTGCGCCGCCGCTCCGCCTGTTCCGCCAGCCAGACGTCCATCGCGGTCACGGCCGCGGGCCCGAGCGTCCATCCGAAATGGTCGTAGATGCGACCCACGACCGCCAGCGGGTCCTGGACCAGATCGTAATAGCTGACATCCATCCAGCGGTGCTCGAGCTCCGGGTGCGAGTTCCGAAAGCTCACCGCCCGATCGAGAAGGTGGCTCATCGCGCGCAGCTGCTCGGCCCCAAGGACCTCCGCCGGGCGCGGCTCGCTGATGTTGGCGCGGATCCGTTCGACCAGGCTGCACCAGGATCCCATGAACTGAACGGGTTCCCGGTGGGTCTGGATGAAGAGGGCGTCCGGATAGGTCTCAAACAGCGCTTCGAGTTCCCTGAGATGAGTCGGCATCTTGAAAAGCCATTGGCCCTGCATGCCGGGATGGCTCTGCCTGCGCTGATAGTGGTAGTGCTGCATGACCCGGCGATGGTGCCGGTAGGCCTCCCGCGAGCCGTTTTCCTCCAGCCAGCTATCGTACTGCGGGATGTGATATCGGGCTCCGAACACCCTGGCTTTGAACGACAGCCGAAGGATCGGGATATCCTCCTCCGGCTCGTCGGTAGAGATCTGGTGGACCCCGGAAAAGGAGTCGATGATGCCGGAGGCCTCGAACACGTCGGCAGCCAGCGCGCGCCGAGGATCTGCCGTCGTGCCCGCGACCCTCGCATAGTCGCCGCCGGGGATCACCGGTTCCACGTACTCGAAGGCTCGCAGCGCCCAGAATCTGCTGTCCCGGGCCATGAGGCGGTGGAGGTAGGTTGTCCCGGTGCGGTTGATTCCCGCGATGAAAACAGGTTGAACGACGTTCTGTCGGCCGATCTCCGGGTACCGCTGCCGTTCGGCGGCCAGCTCGGCGTTGTTGCGCAGCATCCGGCACATGTCGAAGGTGACGTGGCCAATCCGGGTCTCGAGCAAACCCGCTTCCGGTGATTTCAATGCCTCCACAAGCCGCCCCAGTCCTTCGAGCATCCACTCCGGGTAGGTCGAATCGAAGCACAGGCCGCGATCGTCCGCGTAACGCCTTGCCTGCCTGAGCAGGTGCTCAAGCTTCAGGCGCCGGCGGGGAGTGGGGTGCGGCCATGCCTCCGGATGTTCCCTGACCCATCGGTTGTGACGAACGTACCTCGTGAGGGGACCGGGCCAATCGATGGTGACCGGACAGTCTTCACGAATCGCGCGGTCGCTCACGGGCAAGGAGGTGGCCGAGTCGCTGCCCTGCAACCAGTAGGGGCCGAATTGATCGAACAGTGCCCAGTATCGGGCGAGGGGCGAGGCGGCACCCCGGGCCTGGCAGGCCCGCTTGAAGGCCTGATAGGAAACCTCCGGATAGTCCAGACCGAGTTCTTCAACGCGAACGGTGGTGTACGACGGGGTTGGATTGCAGCAGTTGTAGATCGTGGAGCGACGCTCCGGGTTGAACGAGATCTCGGTGCAGATACGGCTCAGTGTGTCGACGGGGTCGCTGTTTGACTGCAACGTGAATCCCCGTGGAATCATCCCCACATCCACCACCGCCGCGAAGAGGCGCTGGGTGATGTTGGCCGGCTCCGCGTACCCGGTCGAAGCCATGCTCGTCTGGCCCAATCGGAAGATCCCGACAGGAAGACCGACGACATTGCCGAAGAGGATCGCCTGTTCGGCTACGAGCTTGCTCCATGGATACCCGAGGAGGCCAAGCGGAAACGTTCGCTTCATGCTCGAGAGGTCCGGCTGCACCTGGTCGCCAATGCGGCTGTCCCGGTACTCGCGCGCAAAGAAGCAGAAGTACTCGGGGAAAATCCCCATCGTCGAAGCGTAGAAGAGATGCTTGTAGCGCGTATGCAGACACAGATCCAGCACGTTTCGGATGCTGAACGCGTTGACGCGGCGAATGGCGCGGTAGGACGAGGAGAGACTCAGCGTCGCTGCGAGATGGTATACGGCGTCGATCTCCTCGCAGAGTACGCGAAACCGGGAGTCCGACAGCCCGAAGCGCGGTTCGGCAACATCCCCGGCGTGCACGCGAATCCGTGGAGCGAAGCCGTCGTCCCAGACTTCCGCGTGCTCCATGTTCGCCCTCAGCCGCTCGAACCCCTGCTCGGGACGGTCGCCGCGCACGATGCAATGCACGGTGAGCCGCGAATCCCGCGAGAGCAGGTCGCGCACCAGGAAACGACCGAGGAAACCGGTCGCACCGGTGACGAGGACGTGGCGGAAGTCGTTGGGCGAAACAGCCTTGGCGAGCGGCGCACGGGTGACCGCCTCGCGGACGAAGCCGCGCAGCGCGGTCAGATCGATTTGACAGTGGGGCGGCAGGCTGCCCGTCAGCGGCGGTATGCGCCGCCGGGTTGCCGTCGCCGGACCGCCGCCCTGGTTCAACGGCTGCTGGCGGGCACCACTCCCGCTCCGCCGGCTGTCTGTGAAGCTCCTCTCCCACCGGCCGATGGCATTCCCGAACCGGCCATCCGGCCGCCGTCGACCGTCGCGCGTTCACCGTTGGGGAAGTGATCCTCGGGCGCGTTCGCGAAGGGTGAGCGGCGCCTGCGCACCCGCTGCCGGAAATCATCGCCAGCACCCGCTCCTTCATCTCCCTCGCCTGCGATCTCTTCCTCGGCGTCCGAGTCGGCTCCGTGCACGATGGCGTGCGCGAGGGAGAGCGCTGACGCCGTGGTCATAAGCTCGAGCGCACTGACCTGGTGGTTGAACTGCGTCTGAACGAATGCGCCCAGTTCGGCGACCGAGATCGAGGTGAGCCCGAAGCTCGAGAGCGGTTCGGAGACATCGCCCTCGTCGTGACCGCACAACTCCGCGACCTTGGCGGAGATCTGCGCCATGACACCCTCAACGGTCAACTCGCCGCCGGCGTCCACCTGGAACGCCGCCTGATTGGACAACAGGCGTCCGTTACGCATGTAATCGGGAGAACGGACCGTCCACGGAGGGGCCGCGAACAGTGCGGTCACGAGATGATCGTGGTCCGCCATGGTGCGCATGGCGTAGTCGAGGTTCGCGATCGCGAAGTTGGCGCTGACGGTGGTCATGCCGGCAGCCCGCATCATGCGCATGACGTGGAGGCTCCGAGCGGCCATCCCGACCTCGGTCACCGGGCCCAGATTGTACGAAAAACCCGGGAGGCCGCGCCTGCGTCGCCACGCAGCCAGGCCGTCAAGGAAGCCGCTGGCGCCGCTGTAGTTGATCTGCCCCAGGTTTCCGAAGGTCGATGCGATCGAGGAGAACAGCACGAAGTAGTCGAGATCCCGGTCGATGGTGGCGTGATGAAGGTTGAGCGCGCCCATGGCCTTGGGCGCGAACACCCTGGCCAACGAATCGGGCGACGTGTCCAGAAAAGACCGGTCCTCCAGCGTTCCGGCGAGGTGGAACACGCCCTTGAGGGGTCGCTCGAGGCCCGCGATACAGCGGTTGACATCCGCCGCGTTCCTCACGTCCCCCGGCACGATGTCGATCTCGTAGTCGTGGGCCATCTTGGACAGCGTCGTGATCTGGCGGATCCACTCGACGTCGCGGCGCCGCGCGGGGTCACGGTCCATCAGGGTCAGATGGCGCGCACCGGCAGCGATCAGGTAGGGCACGAAGCGCAGGCCGAAGCCACCCAGGCCGCCAGTGACCAGATAGGTCGCGTCCGGATCCAGGAAGGGACGGGTGTCCGCGATGCCGAATCCCCGGTCCGCCGGATCGGCCGGAGCCTGAAGAACCAGCTTGCCCTGGTGCTGTCCGGTCGTCATCAGGCGAAGCGCCTTCGCGTAGTCGCGGTATGGAAAAACCGTCAGCGCCGGGGGCGGGACCGCCCCTTCGTCCATGAGGTCGATGCAGGCCTGGGAGAGAACGTGCGACAGTACCGGGTCGTCGAGCATCAGACGGTCCACATCGATCGCGGCAAAGCGCAGATTCTTGCGGAAGACGCGCATGCTGAGAGAGTTGTCGGTGTAGATGTCGACCTTTCCGATCTCGCAGTGCCACCCGGAAGGACGCAGCGACTCGAGGCAGAGCGCGATGTGGTGGCCGGCGAGGGAATTCAATACGACATCGACGCCCTCGCCGCCCGTCGCCTGCATGAGATCGTCGTACCACTGGTGGCTGTGCGAATCGAACGCTCCGCGCACGCCCATCTCGAGCAGACGGGCACGTTTGCCGTCGTTGCCGGCCGTCGCGAAAACCTCCGCACCGACGTGCCTGGCCAGCGCGATGGCAGCCTGTCCGACACCTCCCATCGCCGAGTGAATGAGGACTCGCTGGCCCTTTCTCAGACGTGCGAGATGAATCAGCGAATAGTATGCGGTCACGTAGACGGAGAGCGCCGAGGCGGCCTCTTCCATGCTCAGCCCGGCTGGCTTCCGGAATGCGAGGTGCTCGTTTACCACCACGCGGTTCGCGATGCAGCCGCCCACCGTAAGCGCCACCTCATCCCCGACCTTCAGGCGCGCGACCCCGGAGCCGGCGCGCCGAACCACCCCGCTGGCCTCGATGCCGACCTCACGCCCCAGCGCCGAGCGCTCGTAGGCCATGGCCGGCAGGAGCCCAAGCGTGACCATGACGTCGCGAAAGTTGAGCGCGGCCGCGCCGACCTCGACTTCCACATCCGACGGCCCCAGCCGCGGAAGCTCGCATGTGGTCATCCGGAGCCCGCTCACCTGGCCGGGATTGTCCAGGCGAAGCCGATAGGGCGGTTCCTCACCATCGGGCACGAGCGGCGAGCGCTGCCGGACGCTGACGATGCGCGGAACCCATGGGCGCGCCTCCCTGATGGCCAGTTCGCGCTCGCGCAGATCGCAGCGGCTGAGACGGGCCAGGACCTCCAGGTCATCCTTCGAGCCGATGTCCACAAGCCTGAAGTCGATCCGCGTGTCCTCGGCGAGGAGCTCCAGGGCGATGCTGCGCACCGCCCCCCAGAGCGCGCTGCCGCGCGGATCGTCCACGTCGCAGACGGCGCCGCGCGTCACCACCGTCAGGCGGCAGTCACGGGTCGCGCTCTCCAGCCGGAACGGCGCCAGGGCCTGAAGAAACGCCACGAACTCCCAGATGGCGCGCTCGCCCGTGGGGTCTATCGGATCCGTACCGACAAAGAAGTCGATCGCTTCCAGATCGGCCGCTCCCGGCGATTCGTCCAGCCAACTGAAATCGGTTGCCTGGATAGTCGACCAGGGGACGTGGTCAACCGCCGGCGAGTCGAGGAGGTCGAGCCAGTTCGCCACCAGGCTGCCCGGTTCGCCGATCACCCAGCGGGAGCCCGGAGTGGCGGCTGCTCGTCTGGTTTCGGGCTCGTCCGCGGTCGCGTCGAAGAGGTCGGGGGGGGCCTGCAGCAACGTCGCGCGTGACCCTGCGTGGATCGTGGACCAGCCGGCGCCGGCTTCGACTGCATCCCCTTCGCCATGGCGGACGAGCGCCAGACCGCCGCCGACCACGAGCCGATGAACGAGCTCCCACTGCTCGGGCCCATAACCGCAGGCTTCCTCATGCAGGAGCACGAGCTCGGCGGCGGCGGGTCGCAACAGCCCTGAATCCATTTCGAGTTCGAGGGCCGCGGTGGAGCACGCATCGAGCGAGTCGAACCGAATCGCGGCGTCCTGGTGGTTGAAGGCGTCGTGGAGCGCGCGGGTGTGCTCCTCGTCCGCGCCGAGGAGCCAGTACTCGGTCTGGGCGTCCTGGTCCGACAAGCGTGACAGACAGCGGTTCAGAATCGCCTCGGTGGGCTCACGCCGGCCCGCGATCTCGATCACGCGGCAGGCGTACCGGTGGCCGAAGGCACCCTCTTCGAGCGCCGCAATCAGCGCGGCGGGATCGACTTCGCCCTCCCGGACCGCGTCCCCGACCGGCGCCGCCGGCGACACGAACTTGGGTTGCCAGCGAATCAGGTGCTTGCTGTCCGGGACATCGCTCCAGCGGGGGTTGCTGTTGAAGGAGTGGTATTCTCCGATGTGGGCGATCAACCGTCCGGTGGCGTGATCGTAGAAGCTGAGGCGGCCTATATAGAGCTCGCCGAGCGGTTTGTTGTACTGGCCGCGCTCATCCACGTCGAACCAGTCCCCGGTGTCGACCAGGAAGCAGCTGATGCGCGGCCCCGTCGGGGGGCGCAGGAAGGTGATGTCACAAGCCCGCTGCGGCATCGAAAAGAAATCCGGCAGCCGCATCAGGTAGCGCAGGAAGATCTGCAGCCCGCCGTCGGTCAACGGGGGATACAGCAGATAGCCTTCTTCCCGGCCGGAGGCCCACAGTTCGCCGTCCACTTCGATATCCAGAAGGAGGTCCGTCGAACCGGAGTCCATGTCGATCTGGCGGACGCTGCGGAATTCGGGCCCGAACTCGAAGGCATCGCCCACGACTGCTTCGATGTGGTCGTAGAACTCCTCGCCCGTCGCGAGGGGTTGGGGATCGAAGTCGGAACCCAGAACATCGTCGAGCGTCGGGAGGGTGTCGATGGCGTAGTCTTCGTCCACCCGGCGCACCCTGCCACGGCAGTGCAGGGTGCCCTCGTCGTCGTTCTCGAAGGAACGCGTGGAGATGGTGAAGGTGAACTGGTCGGGAGCATTCGGAACCGGGAACAGGGCCGTCTGCAGCCGGACCGGCGTCTTTCCGACGGGCGTATGCTGCAGGAACTCGATCTCATCGATGTGGACGGGATCCCCGGCGAACGCCTGCAGCAGCAACTCGATGTAGCCGGCGGCGGGAATGATCGGCGCCCGGTGGACGCGATGGTCGGTCAGCCAGGGGAAGTCCCTTTCGGATAGCCGCGACTCGAACAGAATGTGGTCGCAGGCGACCCGGTGCCCGACGAGCGGGCCGTGCGAGTACTCTCCGCGCTGGACGAACATCTCGTCGTCGACCAGATCGTCGTGGCTCGTGGTCTGTTCCTGCGGGTGTCCGGGGAGGAGGTGGGCGATGGGCTCCGGCTTCGGGTACTGGGACGCGAAGTCCAGCTCGACGCCGGCGCGGTACAGCGCCCCCAGCGTGTCCTGGAAGCCGAGGCACACGTCCTGGCCCTTCATGAGTGTGGGGATGCAGGCCGGAACGGACGCGCCGCCCTCCAGGCACTGCCGGATGAGCGGCTGCAGAGCGCCGTGCGGCGCGACCTCCAGGACGGCGTCGGGTCGGTGATCCCGTTTCACCGTCTCGACCGCGGCCGCGAAGCGAACCGGCTCCCGGATGTTGGACCACCAGTATGCGGCATCCAGGCGGTGCTCCGCATCGCCGGTGACCGACGACACCATGGGAACATCGGCTTCGAAGGCGCATTCATTCAGGAAGGACAGCGAAGCGATGACATCGCCGTGCAGCGGATCCATGGCCGTGGAGTGGAACGCGATGTTCCCGGGGATCAGGCGATTCTGCAGGTCGCGGCGGTCCAGCTCCTCCATGACGGGCTTCAGCGCGGATTCCTTGCCGCATATTACCGTGTTGGCGGGCGAATTCTCGCAGGCGATCTCGACCCGGGCGGGTCGGTGGTTTCCGGACTGGAATGAAACGCCGAGCTCGCTCAGCACGTCCTCCACGCCCGGGCGGTCGAGGCCGATCGCCAGCATGCGTCCGGAGCCGGCCACCCGTTGCTGCAAAGTCGCGCGGTGGTAGACCAGACGCGTAGCCTCGGCAAGCGAAAGCGCCCCGCAGGCGTAGGCGGCGGCTACCTCGCCGGAGCTGTGTCCGACAACGCAAGCCGGCTGTACGCCCCAGGTGGAGAGCAGTTCCACCAGTGCGCACTGAATCATGAAGATCGAGGGCTGCGCCAGGCGGACTTCGTTCAAATCCTCCTGGCTCGCCTTGAAGCAGGCCTCCCGCAGCGACACTTCCGAATGCTTGCGCCACTCCTCCTCGATGGCGTCGACCACACGGCGGAAGACCGGGTCGGCGTCGTAGAGCGCCCGCCCGCATCCCGCCCATTGCGTACCCTGCCCGGAGAACACCATGGCCACACGGCGCTCGCCCTCCTCGATGGTGGACACCGGAGACGGCTCTTCCGCGAACGCGTCCAGCACCTCGGCGAGGTTGGCCCGGTCTCGCACGGCGAACGCAGCCCTCACCGCAAACTGGCTGCGGCGCCGACCGAGATTGCCCGCCAGCGTGTAGAGGTCGACCTCGCGCTCGTCGAGAACCTCCCGCAGGCTCCGTGCACTCTCCACCAGAGCGTTCGTGGTGCGCGCGGACATCGGGATCATGTACCCGGCGTCGGGGGCGACCGGTACCGACCACACACTGGGTCGCTGCGGGCGGTACTCCCTCACCACGCAGTGCCCGTTGGCGCCGCCGAACCCGAAGGAGTTGATCCCGACCACGACCGGTTGGTCGGGAAAGGGCTCGCAGGCGGTCTGCACCTGCATCGGGCAGCTGTCGAAGTCGATCTCGAGGTTCGGCGCCAGGAAATTCTTCGAAATCGGGGCATAGGTACGGTGCTGCATCATCAGGATGACCTTGAGAAGCGCGGCGCTGAACGCCGCCGCTTCCAGGTGCCCTACGTTGCTCTTCACACTTGCTACGCGTAGCGGGACCTCGCGCTCGACGCCCCCGAACGCCTCGGCGATCGCGTTGCCCTCGATGCGGTCGCCGACAACGGTGCCGGTCGCGTGCGCTTCGATATAGTCGAAATCCTCCGGTCCCAGGCCCGCTCGCCGGCAGGCCGTGCGCATCAGTTCGACCTGCGAGTGGCGGGTCGGCGCGGTGATATAGCGCCCCTGGGCCAGACCCACCGCGTCGTCTGCCGTCCCTGCGGTGTTGACCGCCGTGGCCTCGATCACCGCAAAGATGTGGTCCCCATCCCTTTCGGCCGCTTCCAGCGGCTTGATCGCGAAGACGAATGCCCCTTCGGCGCGCACATATCCGTTGGCGTCGGCATCGAACGAATGACACCTGCCGTCCGGACTGATCACGCCCAGGGCATTGAACGAAGCGCTGCACCGGGCCGAACCAAGGTAGGTGGCGGCCCCGACCAATGCCTGATCACAGTCGCCCTGCCGTATCGCGTTCACCGCCGTGTGCAGTGCGGTGAGGGACGCCGAGCAGGCCGTGGAGCACGCGACCGACGGCCCCATCAGGTTGAGGTGGTAGGATATGCGGTTCGCCAGCATCGAGGCGTCGATGCTGAGGATGGAGAACTCGTTGGTGCCGTAGAGCGCCCGCCAGTTGGCCGTGGACGCGACCTGGGCGCCGATGAAGACGCCGGTCGCGCTGTTGCGCAGCGCGTTCAGATCCCACCCGGCGTGCTCGCAGCTCTCCCATGAGCAGCCGAGCAGCATCCGGATCTGCGGATCCATGTAGGCCATCTCATTGCGCGAGACCCCGAAGAGGCTGGGATCCATCCGCTGCTCCCCGTCGTCGCGTATCAGGCCCTCGTACGCGCTCCCGAAACGTCCCGGGCCCGAGAATCCGCCGATCGGCTGGTAGCCCCTGCCATAACGGTCGGTGACCGGCTCCCGCACGATCTCGCGCCTCGCGAGGAGGTCCCAGAAATCGTCGTCCGTGCGGATGCCCCCCGGCATCCGATAGGCGTATCCGACGATGGCGACGGGTTCCTTCGACCTCTCTCGGCCTGAGTTCATTGTGGCTCCCGCCTCCCGCGATGCCTCGCGCGTCTCGCTGCCTCCGCAGCTTGACCTCGTCGGGCTCGCCCGTCGTTGACGTCCACAAACATCCATGTCAGAATCGCTGGAATGTCGCAAAACTACAAGATAATGTCGCAGACCCGGTGCACAACCGACAGGCGACCCGGCTCATCGACAGCAACCGATTCCTGCCCCCCGCCAGGCCCGGTCCGTATGTTGCGAGCATGTCCACCAAGGTAACGGCCGAGCTTCCCGGCCCGGTGCTCGTCACGGGCGGGAACGGCTACATCGCGTCCTGGCTGATCAGGCGACTGCTCGAACGCGGTTTCGACGTCCACGCGACGGTGCGTGACACCGGTGATCCAACCAGGACCGACCACCTGACGGCGGTCGCGCGGGGTCGTCCCGCAAGGCTGACCCTGTTTGACGCGGACCTCCTTGACGCCGGCGGGTTCGATCGCGCGATGGCGGGGTGCCACATCGTCTACCACACGGCTTCGCCGCTGATCGTGCGGGACGTGGTGGATCCCGAGGGCGACCTTGTGCAGCCGGCCGTCCGCGGCACCCGCCACGTCCTGGAAGCCGCGAACCGGACACCCTCGGTCCGGCGCGTGGTGCTTACCTCAAGTATCGTGGCCGTCTACGGCGACGCCGCGGACCTCGAGGGAATCGAGGCGGACCGATTCGACGAGAGCCACTGGAACTCGACCAGCAATGCGCACCACCAGCCGTATTCCTACTCCAAGACGCTGGCGGAGCGGCTGGCGTGGCAGATGGCGGACGGACAGGACCGGTGGGATCTGGTCGCCGTGAACCCCGGCCTCGTTCTCGGACCGGGCCTTGGCCGGCACACGAGTGCCGAGGGTGTCCTGATCATGCGCGACCTCGGGAGCGGTTACTATCGTTTCGGCGCCCCCGAGCTCGAATTCGCCATCGTGGATGTCCGCGATGTCGCGGAGGGTCACCTGCGCGCCGGGTTGATCCCGGAGGCCCGAGGCCGCCACATCCTGGTCAGTGAGACGCTGGGCCTGATTGAAATGGCTTCGATTCTGCGGAGTCACTTCGGCGACGGCTATCCATTCCCGCTTCGAACCGTGTCCAAAGTGGTTGCGCTGATGCTTGCGCCCAGGCGGCGAATCCCGCAGGCCGTGGCGAGGCGCAACATCGGCTATCCGCTCAGGTTCGACAACCGATACGCGAGAGACGCTCTCGGAATGACCTTCCGTCCGGCGGCGGAATCAATCGTCGACCACTTCCGGCAACTACTCGACGACGGCCTCGTCTCGCGCGTGGGGTGAAACTCCGGTTGACGCCGCCCGCCGTTCCGGCTGGTTAACCGCCCTCCACGACCCGTTTTGCGGTTTCGTCGGCCAAATCGAACATGCCGGCCAGAATCTGATTCCGCTTGAGCCTCAGTTCGTCGACTCGCGCCCACAGGGCCTCGCGGACCGCCGTCGTCGCGGCTTCGCGCACCTCAGGTGCCAGAGTGGTTTCGTACCTGAACTCGTATTTTTCGACCGCGAAATCCGCGATGTCCAGAATGTTCTCGCCCACGATGTCGAAGTCGATGGAGCGCTTGATGCTGATCGCCTTGAGTTCGCTCATTATTTGGTTCTCCCTGGAACGTGAAAGACATTCATCGGGCCGGTTCAGACGCCCGGTCAGGAGCCACCGACCGCCTGGATGGCAGCGGCCTGTGTCAAGTGCACGGGAATCAACTGGTCGAATCCGCTGATGGCCACCACCTCGCGATTCAACTGGGTGAGGGAGCAAAGGGCGAACTTTCCGCGCCCGACCTTGCGGGCCAGGATCAGGCATGCCCTGAGCCCGGCGCTGCTCATGAACGCGACCCTCTCCATGTCCACAACCAGGAAATCGTCGTCCGGGTCGATGCCCTCCTCGACAAGAGTCCGGAAGTCATCTGCGCTCGCGTTGTCTATTCGCCCGAGCACCGAAGCGATCGCGATGGCTCCCTCGCGTCGCCACTTCACGTCAATTCTCATCCTCTCCCTCCGTGTAGGGAAACCTGTCTTACTCGCATGGATCGCGCATCAACCGGCTCACGTTCAGATATCGAAGGCGTTGTAGCGCGTCGGCGTAACCGTGCCCGGACGCAAGCTAGCAAGCTGGGGGCTGTGCGCCAGCCCCCCCGCCCCGCTGGCGCCTCAGGCTCCCCGCGTCGGCACCTCGCGGAACGGCAGCGACGGCGAACCGAAGGTGATCTCCCGGACCGCCTTCACGCTGCGGCCGCCGTAGCGGAAGGGAATCACGAGACGGAACGGGGCGCCGTTCACGGGAGGGAGCGGCTCGTCGTTGAGCATCCACACGAGCATCGTCTGGGGATGACGCATGGTGGGGACTTCCTCGTCCGTGTAGTAGCCGTCGTGGGAGATGACGCGGCAGTAGTGCGCCGTGGGCGCGAGGCCGATCATGTCGAGGACGTCGTTGAAGCGGACGCCGGTCCACTTGACGATGCCGGTGGGCCGGGGCGCGCCGCACTGGAGCAGGGTCACCTGGGAGTGCCTGGGCAGGTCCGCCAGGTCCTCGTAGCGCAGGGTGCCGTGCAGGCGGGAAAGCCTGCTTGCGGCGATGCGGATGCTTGCGGTGCGGTAGTCGAGGTCGGTGTCGGGAGCCTCGCCCCCGGTGTAGCGATAGATGACGCCGTCGATGGGCCCGGCGGATCCCGGGGGATGCTCGGGCGCCGAGCCGTCGGCGTTCAGCGGCAGATCGGCGCGCGTCCGGATCTCGCCCTCCACCAGCCGATCCGGGAACTCCTGGGCTTCCTGCTGCGCCAGCACCCGGTCCGGCTTCACCACCCCCATGGAAAGGCCGGCGACGGCCGTCCCCGATACCTTGATCGCGTCGCGTCGTGTGAGCTTCATGGCGTGCCTCCCGGGCGTGGTTTTATGAGCCTGTCAACGGGGGTCAAGGTAGGACGGCGGGAGTCGGCCCACAAGCTGGCCGGGAACGAGCCTCTCCGGTCTCTCCTCCCCTGCGTCAGAACGATAGTCGAAGGCACCCTGGGCGCGGATCAATCCCCCGCCTCCACGAGCCTTCGCAGGCACCGGATCGCTCGCTTGAGGCTGTCGCACTGCTCCATCGCAAGCTCAGGACGCCATCCGGCAACCATTCGGCACGGAGCACTGGCGCGCAGTCCGCGTCGTTGTCCCCCAGCAGGACGCGTTCGCCGCGCACGACGGGTCTGCGCCGGTTGTCCTGGTTGAACGCGAGTTGGTACTCCCATGACTGGCCGTCCCCGTTCTGCAGTTCCACGCCTATCTCGATGTCCGAGTACCGCCGAGCGCCCAGGCAGCGAATCGTGCTCACCCCGTCACGCCGGCGGACCGCCTCCCCAAACCCCGGGGTTCGCGAGTCGTTCGCCTCGGGATCGCTGGCGAGCCGTAGGGTCAGAGCTTAGGCGGGTGGAGCCCGGAGAGCGTCGGCCGCCAACCCACGCGCCCGCGCGAACCGCCCCGCCAGACCCGGGCGGCTCTCCCAGTTGGCGGTGATGTGGACGCCCGCCGGCAGCCGGAGTCCCCGGAGCGCCGACCACGATGTGTCCCACGCGGGCATGGCCGGGCGGGCAACCGCCAGCGGCTCGGCGGCGTAGCCGGTACACCGCCTGAACTCGTCGGCGGCCAGGGTGCCCAGCACCTCGTCGGTGTGCGCCGAGAATCCTGGCGACCGGACGGGATCGCCCATCGGACGGGTTCCCGCCGGGCTTGCGCGTGACGGATCGCCCAGATAGGCCGTGTACAGTCCGGTACGGTCCCGGCGGCCCCCCTCCCCACCGAACAGACAGTGGCTGAAGGTCACCCCGCGCAGGGTGCGCGGTTCCGCCAGCGACACCTGGAAGCCGATCCCGCGCAGCCTGGTGTCGGCCCGCAGGTGCACGACCGCGAGCGGGTTGTAGCGGAGTCCGCCGATGCGGGAGGACGCGTCCGGGGCGATCTTGCGCAGCAGCCGGGCCGCCACCGGAGCCGGGACCGCGAGCACCACCGCGTCCGCCGGCAGCGTCTCGTCGTCCAGCACGACCGACCAGCCGCCCGGACGCGGTTCGATCGCGCGCACCGGAGAATCCAGGCGCACTCGATCGCCCAGGTCACGGGCCAGGGCGCGCGGCAGGCTCTCCATGCCCTCCGCGAAGGAGCAGGCGGGAGGCGGCCCTACCCCGCCGGCGCGCAGGCGGGCGAGAACGAGGCTCCGGCCGATTCCCATATCGCGCAACAGACCGCCCAGCGACAGTCCCACAATCATTTCCCCGGGATCGGTCCCGTAGAGACCTCCGTAGAGGGGACCCACCACGTGCTCGTAGAGTTCGCGCCCCAGCTTGCGCGAGAAGAAGTCGGCCACCCGCTCGCTATCGCGCGCTCCGCGTGTAAGCGGCTCGAGCATCGCACGCAGCTTCCCGCGCCAGCTTACGGCATCGGATGCGAGGAGGCCGCGCACCGAAAGAGGCACGCGGCGAAGGCTGCCGTTGCGGTAGACGAAGAAGTCGAGGTCTTCGGGCGCGAGGATGAGGGATTCGCGCAGTCCCAGCTCGTCCACAAGGGCAGCGAAGGGCACGGTGAGGCGGGCGCGCTGGGGACCGTTCTCGAGGAGCAACCCGCCCGCGCGCTCGCTCCTCACAACGCCGCCGGGGCGGTCGCCGGCTTCCAGCACGACGCATTCGCATCCCCTCCGGACCAGCTCGCGGCCCAGCGCGAGGCCGCTCATGCCGCCGCCGACGATCGCGATCAAGTATGTGGGCCGGGACCAGGTTCGGAATGGAGGCCGGGTTCGCAACCGGAACCTGACGCGGAGGGCGAGTCGGTTGCGGACTCGGGATGGGAGCGCGGTTCGGCCCCGGAGTCCGACTTGATGTACGGGCTCGGATCGAGGTCCCTCGCGCCGTTCGTGCACCAGGTTCCCGGTACCGGCCGGCAGCGGCAGGGAGCGAGCGCCGGATCCTCCGCCGGGAACTGGCCCAGGGCCTGACCCACGAGGTCGGCGAGCACGCCTGCGAAACGGGGATCGTCGTGGGGCACCGGGACCCGGTACATTTCCTTGCCCATCGCCTCCACCGCGTCCCGCAACTCGCGGTCGAGTTCGTCGAGGGTCTCGGACTGCTCGTGGATGAAACTGACGGCGTCCACCACCAGGCGCCGCTCCGCGAGCGTCCCGATGCGCTCTTCGTTGTCCGGCCAGGTCCAGGCGATGCGCCGGTTGGCATGGTTCTGGAATCCGACGGCGAAGCGGTCGCCGACACCCAGTGCCTCGGCGATCTCCCGGCAGTGCTCCTCCACATAGCGATCGTAGCGGTTGCCCTCGAGGATGTACTTCACCGGGGTGCCGTGGGCGGAAAAATAGAGAATCGTGTCCGGACTCGAGAGATCGAGCGCGCGCTCGCGCACGAAGGCGCGGATGTGCTCGGCGCGGAGCGCGAGGTAGCCCGGATGCCGGTGCCAGCCGCCGATGCCGATGAAGGGCACGTCCCAGTCCAGTTCGTCAAGCGCGGCACGGACGGAGTCCAGGGCGGCGACGGTCGTGGAATGGCCGCACATGGGGTACACCGGGAGTCCCACGAGCACATCCGCGCGCCCTTCGCGGGCTCTGACCACGCCATCGCGGATGAAGGGCGGCGTGAACTGGAAGACCGCCTCGATCCGGGCATCCCTGCCGCGCGCGCCCAGCGCCGCATCCAGCGCCTCGGCCTGGGCCCGGGCCTGCGCCTCCAGGGGCGAACCGCCGATGGCGCGGTAGGCTTCGACCAGGTGGGGGGCGCGGGCGGCGGCGAGCTGGGCGGCGCGGGCGCCCGCGGATCGGTCGCTCTCCAGATCGGCGTTCTGGAGGAAGATTCGCTCGAGGAAGGGCGTCACCTCTTCCAGCACCGGTTCGGCGGGTTCGCCGAAGTTGATCAGCAGGACGGCGATTCTCAGGGGGTCATCTCCGGTAGCCTGCGCATGGCCGGCGACCCGGATCCGCGGGCCTTCCCATCAGGTCTGGCCGGCGCCCGCCGGGCTGCGTTCGTGCACGTGGTCGACCAGGCGGGCGACCTGATCGGGATCGGTGCGCCGATCGATGCCGTGACCCAGGCTGAAGATGTGGCCGGCCAACCCCGCCGCCTCCGCGAGCACGGCGTCCGCCGCGGCCCTGAGCGCATCCGGAGGCCCGAAGAGTTCCGCGGGATCGAGGTTGCCCTGAAGGGAGCGCCCACCGCCCAGCAGAGCGTCGGCCCGCGAGAGCGGAAGCGTCCAGTCGATGGCGGTGACATCGACGTCAAGCCCGCGCATCGAGCGAAGCAGCGGCCCGCCCCGGTTTGGAAAATAGATGATCGGGCAGTCCGTAGCGCCCCGGACGGTCTTGAACGCCCGCGTCAGCACCGGGTGGATGAAGCGCCGGTAGCTGTCCGGGCCGAGCATGCCGATCCAGGAGTCGAAGAGCATGACGGCGTTGGCGCCGGCCTCCGCCTGGGCCACCAGATAACGGGCCATCGAGCGCCCGAGCGTATCGAGGAGGGCCCGTGACGCCTCCGGTTCGCGGCGCAGGAAGCTGCGGGCGGTCATGAAGTCCTTGGAGCCGCCTCCCTCGATCAGGTAGCAGAAGAGCGTGAAGGGCGCTCCGGCGAAACCGATGAGCGCCGACTCCGGGCGGAGTTCGGAGCGGACCGCGCGGATCGCCTCCAGCACGAAGGGAACGCCTTCCTCGGGAACCAGCTCGCGCACGGCGCGCGCGGCTTCAGACGTGCGAACGGGCTCGGGGAGCACGGGTCCCGGGGCGAACTCGACCTCCACTCCCATCGGGTCCAGGGGCGTCATGATGTCGCTGAACAGGATGGCGGCGTCCATGTCGAAGCGCTGCATCGGCTGCAACGTGATGCGCGCCGCGATTTCCGGGATTCGGGTCGCGGTCAGGAAGTCGACCGTGCGGCGCAGCTGCCGGTATTCCGGGAGGTATCGCCCCGCCTGGCGCATGATCCAGATGGGCGTATGCGGCACCGGCCGCCCGCGGGCGGCACGCTCAAAGACGGTGGCGTTGTCGGATCCGTTCATGTCGGCACCCACCGGGCGGACTCGGCGATCACGATGTACGACCCTTTCGCGCATGCGCGCGCCCGGCCACCGCCCGCTCCGTCGTCCCCGTTGATCCTGACTGGTTGTCGATCCGGCTGATGATCTCGGCGGCGGCTTCCAGGGTGCGGGCGAGTTCCGGCTCTTCGTGAACCGCCGACCAGAACCAGGCTTCGTACGAGCTCGGGGGCAGGTAGATGCCGCGATCGAGCATGCCGTGGAAGAGCTGGTTGAACCGCTCGCTCGATGACGCCTCGGAGGATGGCCAGTCGATGACCGGTGGCTCGGAGAAGAAAAGGGACCCCATCGCGCCGACGCGGTTCCAGCGGACAGGCACCGGGGAGGTCGCGGCGATCTCGTCGAAGCCGCGGTCCAGGAGACGGCCCAGGTTCTCGGTGTGCTCGTACACTTCCGGATGCTCCGCGAGGTGGCGCAGAGCCGCGAGGCCCGCGGCCATCGCCAGGGGGTTTCCGGAGAGCGTGCCCGCCTGATAGACCGGACCGTCGGGGGCGATCTCGCGCATCAGCTCCTCGCGCCCGCCGTACGCGCCGACCGGGAGCCCGCCGCCGATGACCTTGCCCAGGGTGGTGAGGTCCGGAATCACATCGTAGCGCCCCTGGGCGCCGGTGAGACCAACGCGGAAGCCGGTCATCACTTCGTCGAAGATGAGCAGCGCACCGTGGCGGGTGCACAGCTCCCGCAGACCGGGCAGGAACCCGTCCGCGGGGGGAACGCAGCCCATGTTGCCCGCAACCGGTTCCACGATGACGGCGGCAACGCCTTCCTCTGAAGCGGAGAAACAGTCCTCCACCGAGGCCAGGTCGTTGAATTCGGCGACCGAGGTATGCTGGGCAGTCGCCGCCGGCACGCCCGGGCTGGACGGCACCCCCAGGGTGGCCGCCCCCGACCCCGCCGCCACGAGGAATGCGTCCGCATGCCCGTGGTAGCCGCCCCTGAACTTGACGATCCGGCTGCGGCCGGTGACCGCGCGCGCCAGCCGGACGGCGCTCATGGTGGCCTCGGTGCCGGAGTTGACGAAGCGCACCACCTCGATGCCGGGCACCAGCTCGGCGACGAGTTCGGCGATTCCGACCTCGTCCGGCGAGGGCGCCCCGAAGGAAGTGCCGCGGGTGAGGGCGCGCGCAGCAGCCTCGCGCACCGCGGGGTGGTCGTGTCCCAGAATGGCCACCCCCCACGACCCCATGAAGTCCAGATAGCGGTTCCCGTCGGCATCCTCGAGGTACGCGCCGCGGGCGGAACGGATGAAGCGCGGCACCCCCCCGACCGACGTGAACGCGCGCACGGGGCTGTTGACCCCGCCCGGCAGCACCCGGCGCGCGCGACCGAACAGTTTCTCGCTGCGCGAGGTCACGGGCAGAGTCCCGGGGGGCCGCCGGCGATGACGGTGGTGGCTGGGCGGGCGGGCGGGCGCGAGGAACCAGAGGCGCGGTCGCAAACCTCCGGTCCCAGGTCCGCATCCGGGCGCCCGCCCACTCCGGTAGCCGCATCAGAAAGCCCGACGGTCTCCGCCGCCGCGCGCCGCGACCCACCCAGCGCCGAAACTACCGCCTCGACCATGGCTTCCAGCGTGGCGGTAGCCGCCATCCGCACATCACTGATTCCCCGCCGCTCCAGCGCCGCACCCGTGGTGGGACCGATGCACACCACGGCGGTCCCGGCAAGCGCCCGGGCGAGCCCGCGAGTTCCGTCGGCGGTCGGCGCGTCTCCGGTCGGTGCGCCGCCGGTCGCCCCATCGCCGGCGGCCCGATAATCAGTCACCTCATCGCCAGCCGGTCCATCACCGGTCGCCGAGGCCATCTCCCCACCCAGCGCGCGGTCCACCGCCTCCACCGCCGAAGGGCTGGCGAAGGTCACCGCGTCCACCCCGGCGGCCAGGTCGGCGCGCACCCGCTCGGGCTCGGGCGGCGTCACCACCGTGCGGTATGCCTCCACACGGGTGACGCGGGCTCCCAGCGCGGTGAACTCCTCCTCCAGGGTGGGGGCAGCCCCCGAGGCGGCCGGAAAGAGCACGCGCGCGCCCGCCACCGGGAAGGTCGCGGCCACCTGGGCAGCCAGGCCGCGCGCGCCCGGCCCGCGCCCTTCCACCGCGACCGTCCAGCCCGCCCCGGTGGCGGCGCGGGCGGTGGCAGGACCCACCAC
>JAJDYN010000036.1 GCA_022825135.1 Gemmatimonadota bacterium
CTTCCGAGCCGGGGTACACGTCCCCCACAGGTGCTCTGTGGCACTGGGTCACTCAGGTTACTCCCGGCCTGGTCGCCTGTCGCTGCTTGAACGTCTATGCGATCTACTGCAAAGCGTTCAAGAATGGTACAGGGTCGCTCCGTGGCGCGGCCAAGGAACGCGGATCGGCATCGGCGCTCCGCCGACCGTGGCACAACCGCAAGCGCGCCAGCGACTTGCGAAACCGGAGGCGTGTACATCGCAGGCGCGATTTCGTTGTACACGCACCCCCAAACCGCCATGTACACTCGCGGATCGGCATCGGCCATGCCGATCCGGGTTTGAAGAACGGTACCGCTACCGCCGCCTCGGCTTTTGCTTCCGAATGCCACGCGCATGCAGCGTATTGGAGACGGTCTGATCCGAAAGCGCAAACCGCTTCGCAACCTCCGACATGCTGCCGCTCTGCTCGTAGGCGGCACAGATCGCGTCACGCTGCAACTCGATCAACTCGGCCCTTGTGGGAAAACCGCCCTCGCGCATCGCGATCCTTCCAACTTGGTAGGACGATACGCCGAGATCGCGAGCGATGTGCCCGAACGTCTCGCCGTCCCAGGCGCGTGCGATAATCTCACTGCGCACCGTGTCGGGGATCGTGCGCGATTGCATGGGAACCTCCCCGTGTTTCGATGCCATTCGGGATTCCGCCACGATATTGGCGCGCGTTCCGCGACCTGTAAAGCGCGCATTCCGGCCTGCTCGGCCCATTTCATGTCGGCCTCGCTCGCCGACGTCCGCGACCAAGCGCCCGCCAACAGCGATCCGGCCCGCGCAGGCAGCGACCGGCTGGCGGAGATGGCTTGTCTCCGCGAAGTTTCGTTCGCGCAGATCGTGCGGTCCATCACGCGAGGAATCGAATGATGGCACGTACGAAACGAAGTCGGCGCAGCTACAGCGCCGGCGAACGGGGCCGGAACCGGGTCCGGGTGTTTCCCGATCCGAAAACCGGCATGCTCCAGATAGAGTGGCGGAAGAACGGGCGCAGGCTGAGTCGGTCGCTGAAGCACCGCGACTGGGCTCGCGCGAAGCGGGAGGCCGACGAGGCCGCCGCGGGCTTCGCGGGACCAGAACTGAACGGCCAGAAGGAGGCCGAGCCCGAGCCGCTCACGCTGGAGCGGCTTTTTGACATCTACGGCGAAGAGGTGACGCCCTCCAAGGCCAAGAGGACGAGGAAGCACGACCGGGTCGCGATGCGGATGTTCCTCGATTTCCTCGGACCGCACCGAAGGCCTGAGACACTCTCCCAGCGCGACTGGGACCGGTTCATCCGGGAACGGCGAATGGGCAAGGTAGGCCCGAGCGGGAAGCCCGTGTCGAACCGGATGGTCGAATGCGACCTGAGGTTTCTGATCGCGGTCCTCAACTGGGCTGCCAGATCCCGGGACGAGCGGGGCCGCCTGCTTCTCGACAGGAACCCGTTGAAAGGCCTGAAGATGCCCACGGAGAAGAACCCGCTCCGGGTCGTGCTTTCCGACGAGGAGTACCGGGCGCTTCTGAAGGTGTCCCGCGAGGTGGACTGGCGGTTCCACGTCGCGCTCGTGCTCGCGCACGAAACGGGGCACCGCATCGGCGCGATCCGCAAGCTGCGGTGGTCTGACATCGACATCGAGGGCAGAACCATCCGGTGGCGCGCGGAGCACGAGAAGACCGGGTACGAGCACACCACGCCGCTGACCGACGAGGCGATCGCCGTCCTCGACGAGGCGCGGGAGCGGAACCCCGCGAGAGGCAACGCTCCGGTGCTGACCTCAACGCAGGATCCCTCGGTGTTCGTCAGGCGCTGGGTGCTCGGTTACAGCTGGCAGCAGGCCGAAAGGCTCGCCGGTCTGGAACTCAAGCGCGGCAGAGGCTGGCACTCGCTGCGCCGCAAGTTCGCCTCCGACCTCATGGACCTTCCCCTCAAGGTCTTGTGCCAGCTTGGCGGCTGGAAGAACGCGAACACGGTCCTCCGCTGCTACCAGCAGGCCGACGAGGGACAACTCAGGAAGGCTTTGGAAAGCCGCCGGGGGGTTCAGGCCTGAGAATCCCATTAGCGGGAGTCGAACAGCGGGAATCTGGCATGGCAAACTTCTAAGCTCATCTGTTACAACGAGATACCAACCTGATGGCGCCCGCCTGAACAGCGGCGTGTCGGGTCCGGGATCGGTGTCGGGCTACAATCTCGGCACCAACGCCGGCGCCTCCGGTGACCAGGTCGCGGCGCTGGCTCCCGAGGATGGGGAGACCGTGTTCCAGGCTGTGACGGAGGCCGACATACCGGCGTCCTCCGCCTTCATCGAGGATGGCCTGGCGCCGGATCCGGGCTCTACCTGGTTCCGCTTCGATCCGCAGGCGGGGACACTGGTGGCGGATCCGCGGGCGGCATGGAAGGTGCAGGAGAGTTCGGGAAGAGGTCACGCGCTCTTTCGCGTCGTGGAGTTGCGCATGGAGGGGCAGCGGCCCCTGGGGCTGAACATCGAATACCGGCGCCAGGAGCCGGGCGGCACCCTGGGGGAGGCAGGCATCGCGACCGCCGATCTCACGCGCGGTCCGGCGTACGTCGGTTTTGCGGGAGCCGGGCGGCCGCAGGCGGGAAGCTGCGACTGGGACATCGGGGTCTCGCCCGAGTTCGGCGTGCTGGTGAACGGGGATTGCGGGGCCGGCACCTTTCCCCTCGACGCCGCGCAGGACTTTACCACGCAGGCACGCGCGGACGACGCCCCCGAGTACGCGGATTTCCTGGCCGTGATCGCGGGCGCCTTTCCGGCCAGCGTCACCGACGCCGGCGGGATCTTCTGGTACGGCATCCAGAACGGCAACCGCCTCTGGCCGACCTACAACGTCTTCCTGGTGATGGTGGACCAGGACGTCTACAAGGTGCAGGTCCACGACTACTACAGCGCCACCGGAGCATCGGGCTTTCCGTCCGTGCGGTTCCAGCGCCTCCGGTGAACCTCGCCGCCCGGACGGGGCTGATCGCCGCCCTCGGTGTTGCGGGCGCTCTGTCCCCGGTCGCCCTTCGTGCCTTCCCGCCGGCGCCGCAGGAGACGGCGGCTCCGGGGGAGGTGGTCGACCGGGCGTCGGGCGCCCCCATCGCCGGGGCAAGTCTGCGGTGGACGCCCCCAGGCGCCCTGCGCTCCCCCGCCGAGGAGGGCGAGGGCCGGGCGCCCGTGTCCAGCAACTCGCGCGGCGCCTTCGGGTTGCCCGAATCCTGGGGCCCCGGGGGCACGATCGAGGTGGCGGCCCTCGGATACGTCGCCCGCATCCTGACCTGGCGGGAGGCCGCGGCGGCGGAATGGCGGCTTGAGCTTGCGCGCGACCCGCTCGCGCTGGACGAGGTAGTGGTAACGGCCAGCGTGCGCGCGCGGCGCCGCTCGGAGATCGCGCTGCCGGTGGAGAGCATCGAGGCGGCGGAGATCATCGCGGCGGGAGCAGCCTCCGCGGACCGTCTGCTCGAGGAGCTGCCGGGCGTGCAGGTGACCGGGAACGCGCCCACCGGGTCGAACCTCCTGATCCGCGGCATCGGCGGCGCGCGCGTGCTCGTCCTGCTGGACGGGCAGCCGGTCACCGGAACCCTCATCGAGAACCGCGACCTGAGCCGCATGTCGCTCGCCGGCAGCGACCGGGTCGAGATCGTGAAGGGTCCCCTCTCCTCGCTGTACGGTTCCGACGCCCTGGGCGGGGTGGTCAACGTCATCACCCGGCTGCCCGCCTCGGGCTTCCGTCTGGACGCACGCGCGCTTTCGGGCGGCGCGGGCCGGCAGGAGGCGGAGGCGACGGCGAGCGGAGGCGGCCGGCTTCAGTACAGCATCACCGCGGGATGGCGCCAGGAGAACCAGGTGCCGGGACTCGTCAGCGGCGGCCAGGACGCCTTCGCGCGCATTTGGGACGGGCGCTCCCGCCTCCGCTTCGCCGTAACCGACGACTGGGAGCTGCGGGCCGGGTTCACCTTCCTGCGCGAGCGCCAGCGATGGCCGGTCGGGGGCGGATTCTCGGGCTTCAATGACAACCGCGGCTTCTCGGGCTGGCTCGAGACCCGGCGCCGCGCGGGGTCCGGGGAATGGAGCGCCACCGTCTTCGCGCAGGACTACGAGCATCTCTACCGGAGCGCCCGCGGGGACGCACCGATCGCTGGAGATCGCTCCAACGCCCAGTGGGAGAGGCTGGCCAAGGCGACCGCGGGCTACTCCGGCACCCGGGGCGACCACGACTTCGACGTGGGCATCGAGGGGGCGGCGCGCTCCATCGAGTCGCCAGACAAGCTGGTCGAGGAGCGGGCGGCGGACGACCAGATCGCCTTCTTCGTGCAGGATGCCTGGCGGCTGGGCGCCACGGTGGTGAGCGGCGGGGCACGCCTGACCCGCAACAGCCGCTGGGGATCGAACCTGGCGCCTTCCCTCGGGCTGACGCGTTCCTTCGCCGAGAACCTCCGACTGCGCACCGCCGTCGCCCAGGGGTTCCGCGCGCCGTCGTTCAAGGAACTCGGCTGGAGGTACGTGAACCTGGCCGCGGGGGTCACCGTCCAGGGGCATCCCGACCTGCAGCCCGAGCGCTCCTGGAGCGTGTCGGCCGGCGCGGAGTGGCGACCGGGGGAGCGCCTGCTCGTCGACGCCGAGGTCTATTCCAACCGCATCCGCAACCTCGTGGAGCTAGGGTTCATCGGCAACGCGCCCAGCGGCCTGCTCGTCTACTCGCCGCGCAACCTGGCGGACGCGGTCACCCAGGGCTTCGAGCTCACGCTGCACGCGCTGCTCGGGGACGGTGAGTTCTCCGTCGGCTACGCATACCTCGACGCGCACACCGGAGCGGGCGGGAGGCTGGACCGGCGCGCCAGACACTCCGCGCGCGCTCGCGCCACCTGGACCGTGGCAGAGCTCTCGGGACTCCGCCTGGACGGGACCGTCCACTTCACCGGAAGCGCGCCCATGCTCCTGACCCAACCCGACGGAACCACGGTTCCCCTCGGGACCCAGGAACGATTCACCGCGGTCGACCTGCAGGCGGCGCTGCCCGTCTCAGGCAACCTCGAGCTGCTCGCCGGCGTCGACAACCTTCTCGACGCCCGTCCCGCGGGATGGCCGGGCATCATCGAACGCCGGTTCCGGATGAGCATCCGCCTCCGGGAGCTGTTCGCGGGATAGGCGCCCGCCGCCGCGCGATCACCGGCGTGCCCGCCCCTCCCGGGCCAGCCCGGCCGGCTTCGCGCTACGCATCGCGAGCATACTTTCCGACTCGGGCGGCCATCCCTTATGTTGCGGGGTCTTTCGTCTTCCGGTCTCCTTCTCGCGGTGGGTCAATGGTCAAACGAACGATCACAACGACGCTGGTCGCCCTGGTAATCACCCCCACCGTCCTGTCGGCGCAGGGCCTCTCGGACGATGAACTCGAGCCTCTCGTGGCGCGTGTGGAAGAGGGCGTACTCGAACGCGCCAAGCTGGCCCAGGTCATGGTCGACAAGATCTTCTCCTTCTCCGAGCTGGGGCAGCAGGAGATCGAGACCTCGGCCTACGTTACGGGGATCCTCGAGGAGAACGGCTTCACCATCGAGCGCGCACCCTCGGGCATCCCGACCGCCTGGTTCGCGCGCTGGGGGAGCGGCAGGCCGGTCATCTCCTTCGGGTCCGACATCGACGGCATCCCGAAGGCCAACCAGAAGCCCGGCGTAGCCTATCACGACCCGCTGATTCCCGGCGCTCCCGGCCACGGCGAGGGCCACAACTCGGGACAGGCCGTGAACGTGGTGGCGGCGCTCGCGCTCAAGGACGTCATGGAGGCCGAGGGCATAGAGGGCACGCTCGTGCTCTGGCCCGGCGTTGCCGAGGAGCAGCTGGGCTCCAAGGCCTGGTACGTGCGCGACGGCTATCTCCAGGACATCGACATCACCCTCTTCACGCACGTGAGCAGCAACCTGTCGGTGAGCTGGGGCCAGGGGAGCGGCACCGGGCTGGTCTCCGTGGAGTTCACCTTCGCGGGCGAAGCCGCGCACGGCGCAGGCGCGCCCTGGCGGGGCCGCAGCGCGCTCGACGCGGTCGAGCTGATGAACGTCGCCTGGAACTTCCGGCGCGAGCACCTGCGGCCCGACCAGCGCTCCCACTACGTGATCAGCGACGGCGGCGACCAGCCGAACGTCGTGCCGCCGAGCGCCTCGGTATGGTATTTCATCCGCGAGATGGACTACGAGGACATCAAGCGCAACTTCGACACCGCCATCCGCATCGCCGAGGGCGCGGCGCTGATGACCGACACCGAGATGTCCTACCGCATCATCGGAGCCGCCTGGCCGCGGCACTTCAACCGGGTCGTCGCGGAGACCATGTACGAACACATCGAGGATGTCGGGCTTCCGGAGTGGACCGACGACGACCACGATTTCGCGAGCGCGGTGCAGGAGTCGGTGGGAAGCGTCCCGTCGGGGATGCCGATCACCCTGTCGCCCCTGGGTGAGCCGGGGCCGCGCCGGAGCGGCGGATCCGACGATATCGGCGATATCTCGTGGAACGTGCCCACGGTGACCCTGCGCTTCCCGTCCAACGTGCCGGGGCTTCCGGGTCACCACTGGTCGAGCGCCATGGCGATGGCCACCCCGATCGCGCACAAGGGCGCGGTCGCCGGTGCGCGCGTGATGGCCCGCACGGCGCTCCAGCTCTTCGCCCAGCCGGAGCTGGTCGACGAGGCGTGGACCTACTTCCGGGAGGAACAGACGGCGGCCGTGGAGTATATTCCCTTCATCGGCCCCGACGACCCGCCGCCCATCGATCTCAACAAGGAGATCATGGACGCGTACCGCCCGCTGCTTGAGCAGTTCTACTACGACGAGACCCGCTTCGAGACGTATCTGGAGCAGTTGGGGATCACGTATCCCACGCTCTCGCGGCCGGTTTCCGACGAAGACCGCCAGGACACCCCGGGATCGAATTGAGGACCTTCACAACCGGAGCTTTCGCGATGATCAAGGCCAACCGCAGACTCCTTTCCGCAGCCGCCGCCATGCTGCTGATGGTGCCCCTTACCGGCGCGGGCGGCCTCCCGGAGGCCGTCACGGAGCCCCCGGTCGACCCACCGCCGGTCGCATCCGCCGACGATCCCACCGAGGTGGGCTGGCGGCTCCTTGCCAGTCTCAACTACCGCACCGGCGAGGCGGGCGAGGAGCTGGAGGCTCTCGCGGGCAAGCTCGTCAAGATCCCCGGGTTTACGGTGCCGCTCGAGGACTGGGCGTCCTCGGCGACGGAATTCCTCCTCGTGCCCTACGTCGGCGCCTGCATCCACACGCCTCCGCCCCCGCCCAACCAGCTCGTCTACATCCAGATGGATGCGGGCAAGCGGGCGACGATGGACGGGTGGAATCCGGTTTGGGTCGAGGGCGTGCTCGAAATCGAAATGACCCAGAGCGTGTACGGCTACGTCGGCTTCACCATCACCGGCCAGCGGGTGTATCCGTACGGGTCCTGATCCGCGATACAGTCCGCCTGCATGCACGAGAACGCGCCTTCGCCGAGTCGAGGGCGCGTTTTTTCGTGAACGACGCTTCGCCGGGAGACGTCACCAGATGAGCCTCGCAATCGAGATCCGACGCCTGCGGTTCCGATACGGCCGCGGTCCCTGGGTGCTGGATATTCCCGAACTGACCATCGAGCGTGGCGAGCGCGCGTTCCTGTTCGGCCCGAGCGGGAGCGGCAAGACGACGCTGCTCGGGGTGCTGGCGGGCGTCCTGGAGGCGGAGGAGGGCGAGGTCAGGGTGCTGGGCGAGAATCTCGCCTCTCTCTCCAGCGCCCGGCGGGACGCCTTCCGGGCGGAGCATATCGGCTACGTCTTCCAGATGTTCAACCTCATTCCCTACCTGTCGGTACTCGACAACATCACCCTGCCGGCGCGCATGGACACGGGGCGTCGGGCCCGGCTGGACGGCGCGGGCATCAGGAAGACCGCCGCGCTGCTGGCCGATCATCTCCAGATCGGCGACCTGCTGAAGAAGCCGGTGACGGAACTCTCGGTGGGCCAGCAGCAGCGGGTGGCCGCCTGCCGCGCCCTGATCGGCGCCCCCGAGCTCATCGTCGCCGATGAGCCCACCTCTTCCCTGGACTTCGACCGCCGTGAGGCCTTCCTCGAGCTGCTTTTCCGCGAGTGCGAGCGTGCCGGCGCAACGCTGGTGTTCGTGAGCCACGACCGCACCCTGGAGGGCATGTTCTCGCGCACCATCTCGCTTCCCGACGTCAACAAGGCGGTGCTCTGATGCTCGTTTTCGATCTCGCGCTCAAGTCGCTCCGCAACCGCGCCTTCAGCACCTCGCTCACGGTGGGCTCCATCGCGCTCAGCGTCGCCCTCCTGATCGGCGTCGAGAACGTGCGTGTGGGCATGCGGGAGAGCTTCTCGAACACCATCAGCCAGACCGACCTGATCGTGGGCACCAAGGGCGGCACGATTCAGCTGCTGCTGTACTCGGTCTTCGGCATGGGATCGCCGACGAACAACCTGTCCTGGGACACGTACCGCGAATGGGCCGAGCACCCCGCCATCGAGTGGACCATCCCCTACGGGCTCGGGGACAGCCACAGGGGATTCCGAGTCATCGGCACCAACGAGGACTTCTACCGGCACTACCGGTATCGAGGGGGGCAGGAGATCACGCTGGCCGAGGGCCGCGGCGGCTCCGGGGTGTTCGACGTAACCCTGGGCGCGGATGTGGCGAGCGAGCTGGGCTACGGGCTCGGCGACGAGATCGCGGTGACCCACGGGATCGGCGAGGTGGGCTTCCTGAACCACGACCGGATGCCGTTCACGGTCGTGGGCATCCTGGACAAGACCTTCACCCCGGTCGACCGCGCGGTCTACGTCACCCTCGAGGGCATCGAGGCCATCCACTTCGGATGGGAGGACGGTGCGCCGCCCATGCCGGGCGACGAGCAGACGCGCGCGGAAGTGCTGGCGATGGATGAGATCGAGATCACCCAGGTGACGTCGTTCTTCGTGGGCACGACCAATCGCAGGGACGTGCTCCGGCTGCAGCGCGAGATCAATGACTACGAGGGCGAGCCGATGATGGCGGTGATCCCCGGGCTGGCGCTGAACGAGATGTGGCAGGGGATCGGCTACGCCGAGACCGGGCTCCGGCTGGTCACCATCTTCGTCGTCCTGGTGGGACTGCTGGGCATGCTGGTCTCGCTCTACACGTCGCTCAACGAACGCCGCCGGGAGATGGCCATCCTGCGCGCCGTCGGAGCCGGGCCCAACCGGATCGTCTCGCTGCTGGTGCTGGAGTCGGTGTGCCTGGCCGCGGCGGGAGCCATCGGCGGCCTGGCGCTGGTGTACGTGCTGCTCTCAGCCGGACAGCCCGTCGTCGAGGCGCAGGCGGGGCTCTTCATCCCGATCCGGCCGCCCGGATCCACCGAGTTGCTCTTCCTGGGCGCCGTGGTGACGGCGGGATTCCTGATGGGCTTCGTGCCCGCGCTCAAGGCGTACCGCACCGCCCTCCACGACGGGCTGGCGGTGCGGGTGTAGGGGGGTTCAGCTCTCGGCAAGCCAGCGGTAGACCGCGCCCACGTTCAGCGGGAACCACTCCTCGTACTGGCCCCAGTGGGCGTAGTCGTCGAGCCGCACCTGGGCCATGGCTTCCTCTTCGGACAATCCCTCGTCGAGTGCCGCCTGCACTGCATCCCGCAGGTCCGCGTAGTAGGCGAGCTGGCGCTCGATGGTGCCGCGGTCCCCCACGTCTCCGTGCCCGAAGACCATGGTCTCGAAGGGAATCTCCATGAGCAGGTCCAGCGCAACGTAGAACTCGTCGAAATACCAGCCCGGGAGGTCGCGGAACCCTACCCGGTCGTTGCTGACGAAGTCTACCGCGAAGGCGATGCGCTCCTCGGGGAGAAACGTCACGATCAGGTTGTCGCTGTGGCTCCGGCCCAGATAGTGGAGTTCGATGGCGCGTCCGCCGAAGCGGAGCGTCATCTCGTCGGAGAAGGTCAGGTCCGGAGGCGGCAGGTCGGGGTCGCCGCGCTCCAGGATGATGGGCAGCGCGTTCTCCTGGGCGATGATCGGGACGCCGTCGCCGAACTCGGCCCGGAGCGCGGGTGCCCCGGTGGCGTGGTCGGCGTCGCTGTGGCTGTAGACGATGGCCGCGAGCGGCTTGTCCGGGACCGCGCCGCGGATGGCGCCCGCGAGGCCGGCCGCCGCTTCCATCGAGATGGGGTCAACCGCCACCACACCGTCGTCGGTGTCGACAAAGAACGCGTTGTGCGTGCCGGCATTGTACCAGAAGACGCCGTCGCCGACCTCGCTCGCCGCGGGGTCCGTTTCCGGAGCCTGTTCGGTGCCTTCGGCGCAGGCGCCGAGGGTCAGGGCGAGGGTGGCCGCAATGGGAATGGGGGTACGAATGGCACGGGTCATGCAGCTATCCTCCTCCGGGGGCGGGATGGGGTCGAGCAGGGCTCCCGCTCGGCAACCACTCTGTAATGCTCCCTTGATACTCCGCTGCTCTTGTCGCGCGTGCAACAGACCGGACACTCCGCGGCAGCTGCAGGGACCACGCATCGCGAGGCCCGATGCGCGGCTGAATGGGGAATCCCTTTCGACATCCGGAGAACCCCGGCATCTTTGTCAGTGGAACGTACGCACACCGAACTCACGGCATCGAGTCCATCATGCATCCTGCAGTTCCTGAATCAGAACGGCGGACCAGTTGGCGTCACGGGCGCGTTGGACTCGGCTGTCTCATCATTGCCGCGTGCGCAGCTCCTGAATCCCGCGTGACCGAACTCGCTCTGGAGGAGCTGGCCGTGGAGGCGGCGCCCGGAGCCCGCTTTCCGTCACTCGAGCGCCACGGCGGAGCGGTTGTGCTGAGCTGGCTGGAGCCGCACATGGTGGATGGCGAGGAAGTGTGGGCGCTGAAGGGAGCCCCGTATGAGGACGGCACCCTGGGCAAGGCCTTCGAGGTGACCCGATCCGGCGGGGGCGCGACCTTCTTCGTGAACTGGGCGGACTTCCCTGTGGTGTGGCCCGTAGGCGCCGGGCGGCTGGCCGCTCACTGGCTCCAGCGGGGCGGCCCGGCCACCTACGACTATGGCGTGCGGGTCTCCTTCTCCGAGGACGGCGGGCACTCCTGGAGCGAGCCGTGGACGCCGCACGAGGACGGCACGCCCTCCGAGCACGGGTTCGTGTCGGTGTTCGGGCTGGGACACGGGGAGGCGGGGATGGTCTGGCTGGACGGCCGGCGCTTCTTCGAGGCCGACGGCTCGCGGGCGGCCAGCCCCCGCATGACGCTGCGGTACCGTACAGCCGGACCGGACGGGACGAAGACCGCCGAGGTCGAACTGGACGACCGCATCTGCGACTGCTGCCAGACCGACGCGGCGATGACCTCCGCGGGGCCGGTGGTCGTCTACCGCGACCGCACCGAGGAAGAGGTGCGGGATATCTCCGTGGGCCGTTTCGTGGAGGGGAAGTGGACGGGCGGCGTCCCCGTGCACGACGACGGCTGGACGATCCCGGGCTGCCCGGTGAACGGGCCTTCCGTCGCGGCCCTCGGCGATGCGGTGGTGGTGGCGTGGTTCACCGGCGCCGGCAACACGCCCCGGGTGCGGGCAGCCTTCTCCGATGACGCGGGCGCGACCTTCGGGGCACCGGTCACCATCGACCTGGGCAACCCGGTGGGGCGCGTCGCGACCGTGATGCCCGAGCCGGGAACGGCGCTGGTTACGTGGCTTGAGGCCGAGCAACTGTTCGTGCGTGCCGTCACTGCGGACGGGAACCCGGGTGTCGCGCGCGAGGTAGCAACCTCCTCCAATGCACGCGCGAGCGGTTTCCCGGCCATGCTCGTGGACTCGGCGGATCGAGTCGTGTTCGCACAGACGGTCGTGGACCACGGCATCCGTGTGCTGCGGTCGCAACAGCCGTGGACCGCCTGGCAGGACTGAGACCTCACAACCGCGGAAGGCTGCGGGCTCACCCCGAGTCCTCCCGCCGGGGTCGGATGCCGCTCGTGCGCAACCCTACCGGGAGACCATCATGACCGACCAGCCGTTCGGTTCGACAGGAAAGTTCTGGCTGCTGGCGCTCGCGTGGCTACCCGCGGGGATTGTGGCGGTGTCGCTCGCCCGCGGCGTGACTCCCCCGCTCACGCCCGAGACGCTGTTCATGCTCCCCGTGGCGCTCCTGTCGCTGGCAGTCACGGCTCCCTGCGGGCTGCCGCTCGCACTGGCTTTCCGGGGGATCTGGCGGACAGGATCCACGCGCGCGGCCTGGACGTCGTTTGCGATCCTCGCGCCCATCACCTCGTTCGCGGCGCTCCTGGGCGGTCTGCTCGGGCCCGTGGCGATCGCGATTTACGCCGTCGTACTCAGCGTCCCGGCGTGGATCGTGTACGCGGTCGTGCGCAGGCGTGGGGTCCCACGCTAACCCGCGACTCCATCCTACGCCGTACGGGTTCGCGAGGTCGTCGGAGACTCCCCGGACATCATGATCAGATTCGTCCGGCAGAGCCTGTAGAACATCGGGAGTCCCCTGCAGACTGTAACCTCCACCCGATCCTGGCCCTCGACATAGTCTGGAGGGTAGTCCGTGATGGTGCGGGTCAAAGGTGCCGGGAACCGGAACAAGCCACTGAGACCCACCAAGAAGTAAAGCACCAGTGCGCACGCGACCATGGCCTTGTTCTTCATCGTGATCTCCCGCGGCGAAAGGGCAGTATGGACGGTCCTCGTGGCCTATGCACCCGCCCAACCCATGACCACGCGCTTCAGTTCCTCCAACTTGGGAGGCACGCGGGTGAAGCGCGAGTGCCTCGTCGCCCCCGCCGCCAGCTCCTCGGGCACCGGCACCGACCGCCCGATCGCCTCCTCCACGATGTCCTCGAACTTGGCCGGATGCGCCGTGGCCAGCACCACGCCGTGGGCGTCGGGCCTCCCGGCAAGCGCGCGCTCCAGGGCCAGCCATCCAACGGCCGTGTGCGGGTCCAGGATGTAGCCGTGCTCGTCGAAAACCCGTCTCATCGCTTTCTTCGTATCGGCATCGCTCCACGCGGAGCCCGACAGACACTCCCGCAGACGCGCCAGGTCGCCCTCGAAGAGCGCCAGGATGCGCGCCAGGTTCGACGGCGACCCGACATCCATCGCGCTGGATAGCGTGCGCACCGACGCCCGCGGCTCGTAGCAGCCCGTCCGCAGGTACTCCGGGACGACGTCGTTGGCATTGGTGGCGGTGACGAACGCTGCCGCGGGCAGACCCAGCTCGCGGGCCATGAGGCCGGCCGCCAGGTTGCCGAAGTTGCCGGACGGCACCGAGAAGACCGGCGGTTCGGGCCGGTTCAGCCGGGCCCACGCGTGGAAGTAATAGAAGATCTGCGGCAGCAGGCGTCCGATATTGATCGAATTCGCGGACGTCAGCGCGAGAGTCTCGCGCGCATCCGGATCGCGGAACATCGCCTTGACGAGCCGCTGGCAGTCATCGAACGCGCCCGCCACCGCCACCGCGAGCACCTGGTCGCCCAGCGTCGTGAACTGCCGCTGCTGGCGCTCGCTCACCTGTCCTTCCGGGAACAGCACCACCACGCGCGTCCGCGGCAGACCCAGAAAGGCGTGCGCGACCGCCCCGCCCGTGTCGCCCGAGGTCGCCACCATGACCGTCAGGGGAGGCCCGGAGCGCTGCAATCTCGACATCAGACAGCCCATGAAGCGCGCGCCCACATCCTTGAAAGCCAGCGTCGGGCCGTGGAACAGCTCCAGCACATGCGTGCGCGCGCCCAGCGGAACCAGCGGCAACGGAAACCCGAGCGCCTCGCGCACCGCGGACTCCAGCACTTCATCCTCCAGTTCATCGCCGAGAAGATGACGCGCCACGGCGAGCCCGCAACGGATCGCGCCGGCGCCCCTCAGCCCATCGATCTCGCCCGCGGAGAGGGGCGAGAGCCTCTCCGGCATGAAGAGTCCGCCGTCGGGGGCGAGTCCCCGGAACAGCGCTTCGCCGAAGGAGACGGGCGCGGCCTGGCCCGACGTGCTGACGAGCTTCAATCTCCCTCCGCTTCGAGGTCCTCGACGCACACCCCATGCCGGTTGACGGGAGAGGCCCAGGCTTCGCAATCAAGCGCCGCGGTCTCGCCAAAGGCCCGGCGGATGCCCTCGGCGACGCGTTCGGCCGCCTCGCCGCCCCGACACAGCGCGAAGACCGAGGGACCGGACCCGGACAGGGAGAAGCCGAGGGCGCCGCGAGCCAGCGCCACTTCCCTGGCCCGGGCGAAACCCGGGACGCGTCCGGCGCGCAGCGGCTCCGCCACGACATCCCTGATCGAGCGAGAGAGAAGGTCCCAGTCGGAGGCGTAGAGCCCGGCGGTGAAGGCCGCCGTGTTGGCCCACTGCGTGACCGCGGCCTTGAGCGGCACGTGTTCGCCCAGCACGCGGCGCGCGTCCCGGGTGCGGATTTCCAGGTGGGGGCGGACCAGGACCGCCCAGAGCTCCGCAGGCACGGGAAGCTCCACGACCTGCAGCGACCTTCCGGGCAGGACCAGCACGATCCCGCCATGGAGGGCGGGCGCGACGTTGTCGGCGGCAGGCGATCCGGAACCCGCCAGCTCGCCGGCGAGCGCACACTGGAGCAGCTGTGTGCGGGAAAGGCCGGCCCCGATTGCCCGGTCCGCCGCCACCGCTCCGGCCACCGCGCTGGAGGCGCTGCCGCCCATGCCTCCGGCGAGCGGAATGCCCTTGTGAAGCTCGATGGCGACTCCGGCTGCGGCATTCCCGGAGTCCGAGGCCATGGCCTCGGCCGTTGCGCCGGCTCGTGCCAACCCCAGCACCGCGCGGGCGGCCGCCCCGGCACTGTTGCGGGCCGGGTCCACCGGAATGCGTCCCTCGTCGCCCGTGATGCGCTCGATGATGACTCCCGGCTCCCGCGTTGCGCGCGCCACCACGACATCGGAGGGGCTCTTGACGGCCATGCCGAAGACATCGAACCCGCACGCGATGTTGCCGATGGTGGCGGGGGCGGAAACGCGCACGGAGGCCGCGCCGCCGGGAGAGTGCGTCCTGGTCATGGTCGCCCTACTTGAACACCCGGAAGAAGGCCCGGAACACCTTCTGGGCGGTGGGCGTGAGCTTCTGCTTGCGCCAGGCATTCGCCGCGCGCGCAAAGACATCGCTGCGCGTGGGATAGGGGTGGATGGTGCTCCCGAGCTTGCTCAGGCCGAGGCCCGCCGTCATCGCCAGCGTGACCTCGCCGATCATGTCTCCCGCCTGCGCGCACACCAGCGTCGCACCCAGGATGCGGTCGCTGCCCTTCTTCAGATGGACGCGGAAGAAGCCATCTTCCTCGCCTTCGAGGATGGCGCGGTCGATGTCGTCGAAGTGGATGGTGATGGTCTCGACGTCGTGGCGCGCCGCGATGGCCTCGTCTCGATGGAGGCCGACGTGGGCGACCTCCGGGTCCGTGTAGGTCGCCCAGGGGATCACCAGGCGGCTCGCCCGGCCGCGGCCGAAGAAGAGCGCGTTCTGCACGGCGATGCGTGCCTGGTGGTCGGCGGCATGGGTGAACTGGTGCTTCGACGCCACATCGCCCACCGCGTAGATGCCCTTCGCCGTCGTGCGCAACTGGTCGTCGACCTGGATGCCGGTGCGGTCGCAGGCCACCCCCGCGGCCTTGAGGCCCATCCCGTCGACGTTGGGCGCGCGGCCGGCGGCCACCAGCACCGCCTCGGCTGCGAGTTCCTCCTGCTGGCCGCCGTGCTCCACCTCCAGCACCGTGGCGCCGCCCTCGCGGCGTGCCCTGAGCACGGCCGCCGAATTCAGAACACGCACGCCGTCGGCCTCGATGGCGCGGGTCACGATGGCGGCCGCGTCCCGGTCGTCGCGCGGCAGAGGATGCGGGTCCGCGTGCACGACGGTGACCTCGCTGCCGAAGCGCGCGAAGGTCTGCGAGAGTTCCACCCCGATGGGGCCGGCGCCGATCACGATCACGCGCGGCGGCAGCTCGGTGAGCGAGAAGATGGTCTCGTTGGTGTAGACGTTCGGGCCTTCGAGCCCCGGCACCGGGAGGAGCGCCGCGCGGGCGCCGGTCGCGATGACCGCGCGGCGGAAGTGCAGTTCGTCCCCGTTGACGCGCAGCCGGTCGGGGCCCACGAACTCGCCGTGGCCGAGGAAGACGTCCACCCCCAGCCCGGCGAACCGCGATGCCCCGTCGATCGGGCTGATGCGGGCGCGCAACCGCCGCATGCGCTCCATCGCGGCGGTGAACTCGCTCGCCGAACCCTGATCCGTCCCCTCGTCATCCGCTGATCCGGGACGGCCGTTGGCGGAAGCCGCGCTCGCCGCGTGCACCCGCCGGGCCGAACTGATCACCGCCTTTGAGGGAACGCAGCCGAAGTTGAGGCAGTCGCCGCCCATGAGGTGGCGCTCCACCATGGCGACCTTCGCGCCCAGCCCTGCGCCGATGGCGGCGCTCACCAGCCCCCCCGTCCCCGCCCCGACCACCACCAGGTGGTAGCGGTCGCGGGGTTCGGGGTTGCGCCAGTCGGACGGGTGCACATGGCTCACCAGTTCGCGGTTGTGCACGTCGTCGGGAAGGATCACGACTCTGTCTGCCGACACGATCTATCGCTCCGTTTCTGGTCCCGTGGGGTTAGTCCCCCGTGATATCCTTCAGCGCGCGTCGGGCGATGCGCGTGACCACGGTGGTGACCACGATGGTCGCCGCCAGCCCCACCCCGAGCACCGTGTAGTAGCCCGCGCCCCGCGCCACCTCCACCCCGCTCGCCAGCGCCGCCACGTCGCCGATGACCTGGCCGTAGTACACGTAGAGGAGCGTGCCGGGAATCATCCCCAGCGATGCGATCAGGTAGTCCACGAAGCGCACCCTGGTCAGGCCCAGGGCATAGTTGAGCAGGTTGAAGGGAAAGACCGGCGAAAGCCTCAGGAGGAAGACGATCTTGCGCCCCTGTTCGCCGATGGCGCGGTCGATGGCGGCGAAACGCGGATAGTCGGCCACCTTGCTCTCGATGGCGGACCGGGCGAGGTAACGCGACACCAGAAAGGCGAGCGCGGCGCCCGTCGTCGCCCCCACGAAGACGATCACGGTTCCGCGGGCGATGCCGAAGACGGCCCCCGCGGCCAAGGTCAGAATCGAGCCCGGCGCGAAGGCCACGGTCGCAGCCGCGTAGGCGCACACGAAGACCACAGGACCCCACACCCCCATCTCCTCGATGCGCGCCGCGAGCGCGGGGATGACCCCGGCCAGCTGCCTTCCCGCAAACACCAGCAGCACAACCACCGCCACCGCCACGAGCGCCAGCAGCCACGGTCGCCGCCGCCGCGACTCGCGGGCCTCCGAATTCGCGTCGGTCACTTTGCCTCCTCCCCGCATCGGGGCAGTGCGCGCCACTTGCCGGATGCGGCCGGCTGCGGTATTGAGGTGGTTCGTCCGGAGAATCGCCGACAGTCCCGAGCCATCACCAGGAGAACCAATGAGCCCCGAACGGCGCGCCCGTCATTTCCGGTGGGACGATATGCCAATGGAAGAGGTGAAGGAAGGTCTGGGAAGGCGCGTGGTGACCGGCGAGCGCATGATGCTGGCGCACTGGTACATGGTCAGCGGCACCGTCGTCCCGCTGCACGAGCACGACAACGAGCAGATCGCCCATGTGCTGGATGGCGCGCTCAGGCTCCGGCTCGGCGATGACGAGGGCGAGGAGGTGATCGTTCGCACCGGCGAAGTGCTCTACATCCCGTCCGGACTGCCGCACAGCGCGCTCGCACTCGAGGACACGCTTGTGACGGATGTCTTCTGCCCACCGCGCCAGGACTGGCTGGACGGCACCGACACCTACCTGCGGTGAGGGCGCTGAGGCCCTCCGGGGCGACGGACCGTGCACTACCCTCGGAACCATCGACCTCCGCTACTTGCCGAAGTCCCGCGGTTACGGTATTGAGAGGGTTCGCCCGGCCCATCTGCCGGTCGTGATCCGGTCCACTACAGCGTCCATTCAACCCACTGCCGAGGAACCCAATGAGCTCCAGACAGAGCGTACGCCACTTCCGCTGGGACGACATGCCGATCGAACCGGTCAAGAAAGGACTTGGGCGGCGCCTGGTGACGGGCGAGCGCATGATGCTCGCGCACATCTATCTCGACAAGGGCTCCGTTGTGCCGCTGCACTCGCACGACAACGAGCAGCTCACCTACGTGCTCGAGGGCGCGCTGCACTTCTGGATCGGGGAGGATGAGAGCGAGGAGGTGATCGTGCGCGCCGGAGAGGTGCTGCACATTCCCTCGTGGGTGCCGCACAAGGCGGTCGCGCTCGAGGACACCCTGGACGTGGATGTCTTCTGCCCGCCCCGGCAGGACTGGCTGGACGGGACCGACGCGTACCTGCGATGAGCCCTTCCGACCGCCCATCCACGGCAGGACACACCGCGCGGGTTACGACGCCGCGTGAGGTGACGTGGACCTCGGGCTGACCGGAAAGGTCGCGCTGGTGGCCGCCTCCAGCCGCGGGCTGGGACGCGCGGTGGCCGAGGAGCTCGCGCGCGAGGGGGCCCGGCTGGTGATGTGCGCCCGGGGCGAAGACGACCTGAACCGCACGCGCAACCGCATCGCACGCGACACCGGCTCCCAGCCCGTCGCCGTCGCCGCCGACCTCACCGACCCGGAGGGCGTGCGGCGCGTCACCGACACCGCCGCCGAGGCCTTCGGACAGGTCGATATCCTGGTCACCAACACCGGCGGCCCTCCCTCCGGCCCCTTCGAGGCGCACAGCCCGGAGGCGTGGCGTACCGCCGTCGCCCAGAACCTCGAGAGCGTCCTCAACCTGACCCGCGCCGTCCTTCCGGGCATGCGCGAGCGAGGCTGGGGCCGGATCGTCAACGTCACCTCGATCGCGGTGAAACAGCCCGTCGACGGCCTCATCCTCTCCAACAGCGTGCGCGCCGCGGTGACCGGCTTCGCCCGCACCCTGGCCAACGAGGTGGCGCGCGACGGCGTCACCGTGAACAACGTGATGCCCGGTTACACCCGCACCGCCCGCCTGGACTGGCTGGCCGGCCAGATCGCCGCGCGCGAGGGCATCGACCGCGAAGCCGCGTTCGACCGCTGGGCCAGCGAGATCCCCGCCGGACGCGTGGGCGATCCTGCGGAATTTGCCGCCTTGGTTACCTTTCTCGCTTCCGAGCGCGCGAGTTACATCACCGGCACCTCCATCCCCGTGGACGGGGGATGGATCCGCGCCCTGGTATGACGACACCGACCCCGACCTGATCCCCGAGACCGAGAACCCCGATGGCCCTTGAGCTAAAGGAAACCGAATTCGTCTGGAAGGACGGAGAGTTCATCCGCTGGCAGGACGCCCAGGTGCACCTGCTTTCGCTGGCCGTGCAGTTCGGCGTCTCCCTCTTCGAGGGCATCCGCTGCTACGAGTCGGAGGGTCGGCGGGCCATCTTCCGCCTCGGCGCGCACATCCGCAGGCTCTACAACTCCTGCATCGTCTATCGCATGGCGCCGGAATACTCGCAGGCGGAGTACGGACAGGCGTGCGTCGACGTGGTGGCGAAGAACGGCCTGGGCAGCTGCTACATCCGCCCCATGGTGATACGCGGATACGGCGCCGCGGCGCTCGATCCCCGCGCGAGCCCCATCGAGTCGTACGTGGCCTGCTGGCCGCTGGACACCTACCTGGGCGCGGGAGCTCTCGAGAAGGGCGTCGGGGTGAAGGTCTCGTCCTGGCAGCGCGCCGAACCCAACACCTTCCCGATGCGAGCCAAGGCGGCCGGCCACTACAACGCGGCCATGCTCATGAAGATGGAAGCGCACGCCGACGGCTACGCGGACGCCATCGCGCTCGGCCCCAACGGGCTGGTGAGCGAGGGAAGCGGACAGAACCTCTTCCTGGTGGTGGACGGCCAGCTCATCACGCCCATTCTCGACGGTACCTCCCTCCAGGGCATCACCCGCGACACGGTGCTCAAGCTCGCGGGCGACATGGGCATCCCGGCGAGCGAGCAGCTGGTCGCGCGGGAAACGCTCTACACCTGCGACGAACTCTTCTTCTCGGGCACCGCGACCGAGGTGACCCCCATTACGAGCGTCGACCGCATCCCGGTCGGGTCCGGCAAGGCGGGCGAGGTTACGCTGCAGATCCAGCGGCGCTTCATGGACATCGTCAAGCAGCGGGCGGAAGATCCCTACGGCTGGCTGACGCACGTGTAGGGCGCATGGGCGGGGCAGCCGACACAAGGAGCAGGCCATGACCCGTTATCGGAACGCGGAGGCGGCCCTCCGCCGGCGATCCGCCACGAACCTGACTTCGGTCCTCGTCCTCGCGGCCGCGGCCGCCGCGGGCGCCCCGGCTCAGGCTGGCGCCCAGGAGGCCGACGTCCTCACCATCGACCAACTGCTTTCCATCGAGTCGGTCGTCTCCGGCTCGCCCGCCTGGTCGCCCGGCGGCACGTCGATCCTCTTCCGGTCTTCGCTCTCCGGCGGACTGGTGACGCTCTCGCCCGACGGCGGATTCCCGACCCGCGTCCCCATCGAGATGGGCAGCTCGGGCCACTTCCTGGCCTCCCAGATGCCCGGCTGGTCACCGCAGGGCAACTGGATCTCGTACGTGTCGGACAAGGGCGGCTCGCCGGAGATCTGGATCTGGTCCACCCGCGACGGCACCGAAGTTCAGCTGACCAACCTGGGCGGACGCATCAACTCGATGACCTGGTCGCCCGACGAGCGCTCGATCGCCTTCGCCGGCGACCGCTACGGCAATTACGACATCTGGACGGTCGAGGTCGCCACCCGCCGGGTCCGGCGCATCAGCAGCGAGAAGAACTACGAGGTCTTCCCCACCTGGACCCCGGACTCCCGGCGCACCCTCTACGTGCGCCTCGACGAAGCCTGGGAGGATCATGACGTCATCGAGGTCGCTCCGGACGGATCGGGCGCGCGCACCGTGCTTCAGGACCGCGACTTCTTCGACTATGGCGCCGGCAGCACCTTCGGCTATCCGCAGGTCTCGCCCGATGGCGGCCAGGTCCTGTTCCGCTCGCACCGCAGCGGCTGGATCAACTACTGGCTCGCCCCCGTCGAGGGCGGCGAGCCCCGTCCGGTCGCGGCGGCCGAGGCCGACCAGAGCAGCGCGGCCTGGTCGCCCGACGGGCGCTCGATCGCCTACATCGAGAACCACAACGGTCACCACGACCTGCGCGTGGTCTCGGCCGACGGCGGCAAGCCCCGCGTGCTGGTGTCCCCCGAAGGCGGGGTGGCGTCAAGCCCCTCGTGGTCGCCCGACAGCCGCTCAATCGCCTACCTGAAGGCCGGCCTGGTCACTCCGCAGGATCTGCATGTCGTGGCTGTGGAGAGCGGCGAGAGCCGCCAGCTCACCTTCTCCATGCCCGCCGGCAACCTTGCGAACCGGCTGGTCCTGCCGGAGAAGGTCCACTACCCCAGCACCGACGGGTACTCGATCCCGGCCTACCTGTACCGTCCGGTGGGCGTCCCCGCCGGCGAACGCGCACCCGGCATCCTGTGGATTCACGGCGGCCCCACCTCGCAATTCAACGACACCTTCCAGCAGCACGTGCAGTTCTTCGCTCAGCGCGGATACGCGGTACTGCTGCCCAACATCCGCGGCAGCTCGGGCTACGGGAAGGACTTCGCCGACGCGAACAACGGCTGCTGGGGCCACTGCGACCTCGAAGACGTGCTCGCGGGCGCCGACTTCCTGAAGGCGCAGCCCGGGATCGACCCCGACCGGATCGGCCTGACCGGAACCAGCTACGGCGGCATAATGGGCATGTACGCCGCGGCCTTCGCTCCGGACGCCTTTCGCGCGATTATCCCGGGCTCGGGCTACTCGGACTGGGTACACTTCTATCGCAGCGAGAACGAGCTGCGGCACGTCAAGCTCCTCGAGCACGAACTCGGGCCCTTCGAGACGAACCAGGACGTGTGGCGCAACAGCTCGGCGATCTACGAAGTCGACAAGGTCTCCACGCCGATCTTCCTGGTGCACGGCGAGGGACGCTATCCCGGGTCGGACCAGTCCGAGATCTTCGCGCGCGCGCTCGAAAACCACTACAAACCCTTCGAATACACGACCTATCCGAACGAGAACTACTACGTGCGCGGCAAGGCCAACCGGCGGCAGATGCTGCTGGACATGCTGGACTTCTTCGAGCGGTTCCTGAAGGACGAGATGGTCGACGCGGGTGATCGGATGAAGTGAAGGCAAGGGCACCAGGAATGAGTCGAGAGCGATTGACCTGCCTCAGAGGACCCCGCCACAAGGCCGTCGCGTGGTCATGCGGTGTACTGGTACTCCTGGCCGCTTGCGGCAACGACACGCAGTCCCCGCCCTCCGAAGCCCAGGTCACCGATTCGGCGGGCGTCGCCATCGTCACCAACCCCTCCGGCGATGCCGTCTACGCTACCATCGCCCCTGAACCGGTCCTCTCCATCGGTGCGATCGACGGCCCCGCGGAAGTGCTCTTCGGGCGCATTTCCTCGGTCGCGGTCGACGGCGCGGGCAATCTGATCGTCGCCGACGGCCAGATGGATGAGATCCGCATCTTCGACGCGGGCGGTGTCCACCTCCAAACCATTGGGGGCCCCGGAGAGGGGCCGGGCGAATTCCGGGCGCTCGCGGGAGCCTGGCCCACGGCGGGGGGCGCCATCGTCGCGGCGGACCAGCGGCTCGACCGCATCACCCGCTTCGGTCCGGACGGCGAGCTGGTGGGCACCGCCACCTTCCGGGGCCCGGGCGAGCAGCCCGTGATCCGCCCGATCCGCGTCGTGGGGCCGGACCTTTTCCTCAGCCGGGTGGAATCCCTGAACCTCCCCTCGCTGGAGGGACCCTTCAGCCTGGAAGAGGCCCTCGAATCGATCTCGGACCCTTCCGGAAGCAGATCCGAGTACCTGGTCCGGCACGACCTGGAGGGCACCCTGGTCGACACGGTCACGTCAGTGCCTGGTCAGGCTACCCAGACTTCGGCACAGGGCAGCGGAACCAATCTGTCGATCCAGATCCTGCGGTTGCCCTTCTCGTCGGCTGCCGCCGCCACCGTCTCGCCGGAAGGGCGCATGGCCGTGACCACGGGCCGATCCTACGAATTCTCCACCTACGACCCCACGGGCACGCTCGAGCGCATCGTGCGCCTCACCGAAGAGCCGCCCCTGCGAACCGACGCGCACCTCGAAGCATGGGTTCGGGGCTCCACAGGTGGGCGCGAGCCCATGGACGACACCCAGGTGGAGGCAGCCCTGCGCCGCTACCGGGAGATGCCCCTTCCCGACCGTCTCCCCGCTTGGAACTCGGTGGTGATCGCCGACGGCGGCGAGATCTGGGCGCGCCGCTTCGCGATCAGGGGTGCCGAGACGGTGGCTCGCGATGTGTTCGCCGCCGACGGCCGCTTCCTGGGCCAGGTGGTGGCACCCGCCAGCCTTCGCATCCGGCACATCGGCGACGGAAGGGTGACTGTCATATCCACCGACGATCTCGGCGTGGAGCGCGTGGAGGTGTACGAGCTGCAGATGCCCTGAGGTTGGCGGCAGCCGCCACCATATCGGAGATACGCGAGCGCGGTCGGGCAGCTTGTCGGCTGCCAGCCGCTACTTGAGCTGCTTGGGTCGAACGTAGTGCTCGAGGGTTCCGCTGGCTCCCGGGAGATCGGCCCACCTGTCGATCCTGAACGAGAGCACGGCCAGCGCGCCGGTGGGATACTTGCGCCGCATGCGCGCGATCTTCTTCTCGTTGCCGAAAACGGAATAGCGCCAGGCGAACTCGGCGATGCCCGGGTTGTGCCCAACCACCGCCACCGTGTTCGCCGCGTCGTCCTGTTTGACGAGCTGCTTCAGGATCGCCTGCATCGACGCGTGGTAGAGGGCCCGCCGATGCACGACCGGCACCTCGCCCAGCTCCGGAACCATGCGCTCCCAGGTCTCCGCGGTGCGGCGGGCGGCCGAGCACAGCACCCGATCGGGCACGAGATCGTGGTCACGGATCCAGGCCGCGACGCGGGGTGCGGCCGCGCGTCCGCGTGGCGCCAGCGGCCGGTCGTAATCCGCAAGAGTGTAGTCCTTCCAGTCGGACTTGGCGTGGCGGAGCAGAAGGATCCTCTTCAAGAGCGCTCAGCGGTTCTTCCTTCGTCGCCACTCGTACCCCGGCGGGGCGGGCGGCTTCGGAAGACGGAATGGGTTGTCGGGTTTCTCGGCGGTGGGCGGCTTCGGCTTTTTCGGACGCTGGACGCGCGGCTTGTCGAAGACGCCTCCCTTCTTCGTGATCAGCTTCCAGATCATGACGCGGGCTCCTTGGGAATGCGAGGGGATGCTACACGAATACGCCTCGTTACGACAGGGGCCGGCCGGCCGTTTCGGCCTCCGCCGCCCCGAAGAGCCCCATTATCCCTGCCGGGAATCACCCCGGCGGGAGTTCGCCGGCCGCCTCCGGGGTCGTCGCCCCCGCCGCTCGGCGCAACACCTGCTGGATGTCGAGACCGAGCACCGAGGCCAGCCCCTCGAGCGTCCCGTAGGCGCCCCGGACGCGCTGGTTGAGCGCGTTGGAAACACCCTCGCCCTGACCCCCGTCCATGACCACGACGCGGTCGATGTCGACCCCTTCCACGGCCCCCACCGCGATCTCCAGCAGCTCCGGCAGCTTCTCGGCCATGAACACCGCGAACGCCGCATCCCCTCCGGTCTGGACCTCCGCGTAGAGCCGCTTGAGCACCTCCACCTGGGCCTTTCCGCGCTCCAGAATCGGCGCCGCTTCCGCCTGGGCGCGGGCGAAGGCGGCCATCTTCTCGGCCTTGGCGGGCTCCACCACGTCGGCGCGCAGCCGCTGCTCCTCGCGCTCGACGCGCTTCATCTCCAGGATCTTCTCCGCCTCTACCTCGGCCTCCTGCGCCTTGACGCGCGCGATCTTCTCGGCGGTCTCGCCCTCGCGGTCGAGCTCGGCCTTGCGCACGCGCAGTTCGTTCTGCGCCTCCGCCACCTTGATGGAGGCCGCCGCCTCGCGCACCTGGGCGCGGCGGCGGGCCTCGGCGCGTGCCTCACGGGTGTCCGCTTCGGCCTGAGCCTCGGCGATTTCGGCCGCCCGAATGGCCTCGGCCGACTTTTCGCGCCCGATGGCCTCAAGATAGCCGCGCTCGTCGCTGACGTTCTGGATCTTCAGGACGTCGAGGTGGAAGCCGAGCGAAGCCAGGTCCTCGCCGGCGTCATCGGCCAGCGCCTTGGCGAACCCGAGCCGGTCCTCGTTGACGGCCTCGGGGGTGAGGGTGGCGAGCACGCCGCGCAGGTTGCCGGTGAGGGTGTCCTGGGCCAGCTCGCGCACCTCCTCCTCCGTCTTCCCCAGAAGACGCTCGACGGCGTTGTTGAAGACCCATTCCGGCTCCGAGGCGATCTTCACGTTGGCGATCGCCTCCACGCTGAGGGGAATGTTCCCCTTGGAAAAGGCGTTGTTGACCGAGACCTCGATGGGGATGGTCTCGAGGTTCATGTGCTGCACCGTCTCGATGATGGGGACCCGCAGCGTGCGGCCGCCGGAGATGGAGCGATAGCCCACCCGCTGACCGTCGGAGGACGTGCGGTTGCGGCCCGTGAGCACGGCGGCACGGTTGGGAGGAACGATCACGATCAGGCTCTTGATGGTGATGACGAAGATCACCACAGCCACCAGGATCACAATGGCCATCGTCAGGGGTGCGGCGAGAAACTCCACAGTGTGCCTCCTCTTGTATTATTCCTGTATGTTCAGCTTGTATTATCCTGTATGTCAGCTGAATCTCGCCGGGGGAGCGTGACGCGTGACGCTTCCCGGACAGCGGATCGGGATGCGCGGCCCTGCGCCGTCACTCATCGACCAGCTTCATCTCCACTGGAACCACGGCTGCGATCCCCGACTCCATGCCGACGACCACTACGGACTGGCCGGGGCCCAGTGTCCGGTCCGGCGGGCAGCTCGAATCGAGCCGGGCGCGGATTCCGTGGCGCCGGTCGCCGCGCAGCACCCGGATCGAACCCGGACTCGCGGCCGTGATCTCGAGCGACACCTCCCCGGTCAGCCCTACGAAGGACTGCTCCCCCAGCAGAGCTCCGGCGCTGCTACGCTTGAGGAACCCGAACGCCGCCCCGATCAGCGCGCCCGTGGCCAGTCCGGTGATGCCGGCGACCAGCGCCGTCAACCCGGGACGGGCACCTCCCCACACCAGGTGCAGAAGGGAGCCCGCGGCGCCGAATCCGAAGAGCGCGTAGACGATCGCGCGCAGCGAGAAGAGCTTCGCGACATCGCCGGCGTCCCCCAGACCGAGATCCGCGTCCGTGTCGATGTCCGCGTCAGCTTCCAGAAAGTCGCCGAAGAGCGACAGGAGCAGGAAGCCGCCGCCCACGACGAGGCAGAAGATGTACGCTGCGAGCATGGAAGGTCCCTGTTGCGCAGACTCGGGAGCGGGAATCTACCCTGCTTCGGGCGAGCCGCAAAACCCCGGCCCGGCCCCGCCGAGGGCTACATCGCCGGCCGCGCCTTCAGCCACTGTTCCCACCATTCGAGCTGGACCCAGGTGCGGTGCACCATGCGCCAGGGGGTCCAGCCGCCGTGGTAGGAATCGGGATAGCGCACGAACTTCGCCGGAACCCCCTGCTTGTGCAGGGCGACGTACATCTGTTCGGCCTCTTCGATGGGAACCCGGTGGTCGGATTCGCCGTGCACGAAGAGGGTCGGGGTGGTCACCCCGTCGGCGTGGATGATGGGCGAGGAGCGCAGCAGGTTCTCGAGCCCGCGCTCTTCCCAGGGCGGCCCGTAGAACTCGCTCTCCTTGGTGCGGGGGATGTCCGCGACGCCGTAGTCGCTCACCCAGTTGGAGATGGAGGCTCCGGCGATGGCGGCCGCGAACCGGTCGGTCTGCGTGATGACCCAGTTGGTCAGGTAGCCGCCGTAGGAGTACCCGGTCACGCCCATGCGTCCGGTGTCGATGCGGTAGTTGTCGATGGCGTGGTCGACGCCCGCCATGAGGTCGTCGTAGTCGTTGAAGCCCCATCCGCCCCAGGTGCCCCAGCGGAAGTCCTCCCCGTAGCCGGTCGAGGCGCGCGGGTTCGTGTAGAGGACCATGTAGCCCTGGCCGGCGAGCAGCTGGCGGTCGAATGAGAAATCGTTGCCGTACATGCCGTGCGGCCCGCCGTGCATCTGGAGAATCATGGGGAAGTCGCCGCTCCCCGCCTCGTAGCCGCGCGCGGGCAGCATCCAGCCCTCGACCTGGGTGCCGTCGGGACTGTGGAAGATGAGGTTTTCGGGTTCGAAGAGCTCGAGTTGGGCCACCAGCGCCCCGTTCACCTCGCTCAGGCGGGTCTCGGTCGCGGCGGAGATGGGCGCCGCGTAGATGTCGCCGGGCTCGGTGGGGGCGGTGGCGCGGTAGGCCATGCGGGAAAAGTCCGCCGAGAACGAGAAGCCGGCGAGCCGGCGGTCGCCCTCGGTGACCTGTTCGACCGCGCCGCCGTCCACGGCCACACGGAAGAGGTGGGTGTTGCCGCTGATGCCGGCGGAGAAATAGACATGCCCGTCGGGGGACGTGACGGGCCCTCCGGGGATCAGGTCCCAGTCGGCGGTGAGGTTGCTTCGGCCACCGCCGTCGGGGTCGAAGGCGAACAGGTCGTTGGCCGCCCCGCGGTCCCTTCCCTCCCGGATGATCACGTCCAACCCCTCGTTGCCGCGGACCACGATGCGGTCGCCCTCTGCCGACCAGGCGGGCCCGGAGTAGTTGTATTCGTCGTCGGTGAGGCGGATGACGGCGCCCTCCAGATCGACGGTCCAGAGGTCCGAGCGCTCGTAGCTGAGTTCGTCGCGCTGGTGCGCGTCGGCGGTGAAGGCGAGGCGGCTGCCGTCGGGACTCCAGGCCAGCCCGGAGGCGTCCACGCCCAGGTCGGTCAGGCGGCGGGGTTCACCTCCGGCGGCCGGCAGCACGTACACCTCGCGCGGGGGGGTGGCGGCGGGGTCGCGGGGATCTGCCAGGTAGCCGCGGCGGTCGAAGCGGTAGTTCATCCAGTCGTAGGTGCGCCCGTCGAAGCGTTGGACCGTGCGGCGCTCGAAGTCGGAGGCGTATACCGGCTCGGGGCCCGGGTCGGGCGGCGTCGGCCGGGTGAACGCGATCCACGCACCGTCCGGGCTGAACACGGGCGACCCGCCCAACCCCTCGATCTGGAAAGCCTCTCCCGCGGGCTGGTCCATGCGCAGGAACCAGGTGCTGCTCCCGCTCTCGCCATCCGGACCCGGGCGGTCCGATGTGAAGACGAGCAGGCGGCCGTCGGGAGACCAGCCGGGCCCGGAGGCGCTGAAGCTCGGGCTGGTGAGCCGCACCGGCTCACCGCCTCCCGCGGCGTCCGCGAGCCAGATCCCGCTGTGGCTCCGGTTCTCGTCTTCGAGGACCGACGTGATGACGAACGCGACCCGCGATCCGTCCGGCGAGATGGCCGGGCTGTTCGCGTTCTTCAGCCGGTAGTAGTCCTCGAGTTCGACGGGCCTCCGCTCCTGGGCGGCCAGCCCGGTGGCCAGCGGTTGCACGCCCGTGAGACCGAACGCGAGGAGCGACAGGGACGCTGCGACGAAAGCGAGGCGACGCAGGACGGACGAGGAACGCGGAATCATGAGATCCTCCGGGTGCGATGGACTTCCGTGCAATGTGAACGACGTGCGCTCGGCAGTCCACCAGACGAACGGGTCCAAGGGGCGGGCGCGCGGGCGTTCACCGGCTACGATGGCCCGGCAAGACGCTCCTTCAGGGCATTCGGGGTCACGATCGGAACCGCAAAGTCGGGCGCCAGCGCCAGCAGATCCGCGTCACCGGTAACGAGTGCATCGGCCTGGCCCGCGACCGACAGCGCGAGAAACGGCCGGTCGAAGGGATCCCGGCAATCGGGAAGCGGCAGAGGTTCTTCCACCACCACTGGCTCACAAAAGGGAAGGTAGTCCGCGAGAAGATCATCTCGTTCATGTCGCGTCAGGCTGAACTTCGGGTAGCCGAGTACCCTGACCAGTTCCGATGCCGTTTCGCGGCTGACCAGAGGCAGGATGGTCCTCGACCGCCACGTGCGGCGCAGCCAGCTCGTGCTTCCCTCGGGGAAGAGCAACGCCGAAACCAGAACATTGGTGTCGAGAACCGTCCGTAGCGGCCTCATTCACCTCGGCGCGCCCAGGCAACGGCGCGGTCCACATCCGCCTCAGAAAGACCGAGTTCCGCAAGTTTGGCGCGAACCGCATGGGCCCTCGTAAGCCGCACGGGCGTCAGGATGATGCGACCGCGCTCCCGGGTAACATCGAAGTACTCGGTGTCCGGGAACGTGGAGATGACGGCCTTTGGGAGGGTAAGCTGGTTCTTGGACGTGAGCTTTGCGAGCATGCCTCCTCCTTCCATTGGTCCCATGATACCGGGATACAAGGATTCCTTACCATGCAGACACGAGACTGCCCATGTCAAGATCCGGGCAGGAGGGCGGAACGGCCAACTTGACCGCGTCCAACGGGTCCTGAATGCTAACCGTATGGAATGCATCGACGGCTGAGGCGGGCGGCAGCATCCGGAGACACGCTCGGCGCCCCGTTCCACGCCCGGTCGCAGGCACACCTGTCAGGACAATGCATCGATGAGCGACACACAGAACGACGCGGGCTCCCCCCGCCCTTCCCTCCGGTTCCACCGCGCACGGTGGTGCGCTCTCGCTCCCGCTGCGGCCGTCCTTGTCGCCGCGTGTGCGACCGATGCTCCGGACCAGCCTCAGGAAGAGGCCGGTGCAGCGGCCGCGGCGTCGGCCCCGAGCCTCACCGGCCCCGACTCCGGTCCGATGCTCGACCTGGAGACCGCGTTGTCCCTCGCCGCAATGCCCCTGTCCTGTGTGGACCGCCCCCACGCGCTGCGTCCGGACCGGGCCGGCTACCTGGACGACATCAGCTACGTCCGGCGCCGCGACTTCGACCAGAACCGCGCCTTCTACGGCTGCTGGGACTGGCACTCGGCCGTGAACTCGACGTGGGCCATGGTGCGGCTGGTGAAGGAAGTTCCGGAGCTGCCGGTGGCGCCCCTCATCCGTGAGAAGCTGAGAGACCATCTCTCCGAGGAAGCCCTCGCCGGCGAACTCGAGTATCTCTCGGACAACCCGTCCTTCGAGCGGCCCTACGGCTGGGTGTGGCTTGTCCTCCTGCACGGGGAACTGGCGTCCTGGGACGATCCCTTCGCTGCCCGCTGGGCGGAGCGTCTCGAACCCGTGGTGAGCCACCTGAGCGACCGCCTCATCGACTATCTCGAGGACCTGGAACGACCGGTGCGCACCGGCGTCCACCCCAACACCGCCTTCGCCATCGCCACAGCCCTGCAGGCGGAAGGGATGGCGGAGCGTCCCGGACTGGCGGAGGCGCTGCGTGCGTCCGCCGAGCGTTTCTTCGGTGCGGACCGCAACTGCCCGGTCGCCTACGAGCCCGGCCGGTCCGACTTCCTCTCGCCCTGCCTGGAGGAGGCTGCGCTCATGGGGATGGTGCTGGCCCCCGAGTCCTACGCCGCGTGGCTCGACGGCTTTCTCCCGGCGCTCGACTCCGACGAGTTCGAGCCGCTCCGCGAGACCAATCCGGCGGGCGCGGGGGAGGATGAGCCCCCCGAGGGCGACGTGGTCACCAACGACTCGCTGAGGTCCGCGTACGGCACCTACTCTCACCTCATCGGCCTGGCGTTCACCCGCGCGGACGCCATGCTGCGCATCGCGGCGGCGCTTCCCGCCGAAGATCCCAGGGTTCCCGAGCTGCGCGCGCTGGCGACCCGGCACGCCCGCACCGGCTACGACACGATGTTCGACGCCGACTACGCCGGATCCCACTGGATCGGCTCGTTTGCGCTGAAATACCTGGTTCTGACGACAGGAGGCTCCTCGCCATGACGCATTCTTCCCTGTATCCGCCCCGGCGACCCTCCGGGGTCCGCTTGACGATGGCCCGTGTCCTCGCCGTGCTGACGTCCATTCTCGTCCTCGCTCCAGCCATCCCGCTCGCCGCCCAGGGAACCGTCGTCACCCGCGCAGCGCCGGCGGACGCGGGCATGTCCGAGGGCGTTCTCGCCGGTGGCGTGGCGCTCTATGAAGAGGCCATCGAGCGGGGCGACCTCGTGGGAGCGGTGTTGCTCGTGGCAAAGGACGGCAAGGTCGTCCTGCACGAGGCTCTGGGATGGCGAGACAAGGCGCGCGGCATCCCCATGGAGCGCAATACCATGTTCCGCATGGCGTCCAATACCAAGCCCCCGGTGGCGACCGCCATCGCGCAACTGGTGGAGGACGGGAGGCTGGCCTACGACGACCTGGTGCGCGAACACCTGCCGTCCTGGGACAACTATCGTGCCGGCTTCATCAACATCGGCCATCTGCTGTCGCACGCGAGCGGGCTCCGCATCCCGACGCTCTTCCTGCAGCCCTACATGGAGCCGTCCGCCGAGCACCCGGACGCTCCCACCCTGCAGCTGGAAGCGGCGCGCTTCGGCGGCGTGGGCGCGGAGGCCATCCCCGGCACCACCTACAGCTACAACAACCCCGGCTACAACACCCTGGGCGCCGTGGTGGAGATCGCGTCGGGGATGCCGCTGGAGGAGTACCTCGACCAGGAGATCTACACGCCCCTCGGCATGCACGACAGCTACCATCACGAGGTCGCGGAGAAGATGGACGGCAAGCTGGACCGGATGGGGGTCGTCTACTACGAACGCGATGGCGAGGGCGGCTGGATGCCCGGATGGACCCCCGGGGATCCGCCCCAGGTCCCGTTTGTGCGCGCCTCGGGCGGCATGATCTCGACCGCCGACGACTATGTGATCTTCTGTCAGATGTTCCTGAACGGAGGAGTCTACGACGGGCAGCGGATCATCTCCGAAGAGACCGTGGAGCTGATGACGTCGCCCAAGATCCGGACCAACCCCGGTGCAGACGGGCCGGCCCGCTACTACGGGTACGGCTGGTCGGTGTCCGAGGACGGGGTGTATTCGCACACCGGATCCGACGGGACGGGCGCCTGGGTGGATCCCTCGACGAACCTGATCGTGCTGGTGTTCACGCAGACGCCGCGGGGCCGGGATCCGGTCGCGCGCTTCCGCGAAATCGTGAACCTGGCCATCGAGGGGTAGATGCCTGCCGCGCTGGACCGGCAGAGCATCGGGTGCTGACCGGTTGAGGCGGTTGACCCGTAGGGGCATCGGAATTAGAGTAGATCGGTTGGGATCGCTTGACATTGGATGACATTACACGGCATGGCAGAAAAGCAGGACGGAGAGCTTGATGACCCAGATCACAGCGCGGGTTTCCGATACGCTTGTCACCGCACTCGACGCAGCCGCGAGAGGGCTGAAGCGAAGCCGAGCCGAGATTGTGCGGCAGGCACTGGAGAGATACCTGGAAGATTTTGACGATCTCACCGTAACTCTGGAGCGGCTCCGCGATCCGACGGATCCCGTGTTGGACTGGGAACAGGTCCGGGATGACCTTCTCAGTTCAGATTAGGCGCAGCGCGGCCAAGGAACTGGCACGCGTGCCCCAGCAGGACAGGGTTCGGATCGTGGAGGCCATCGACCGCCTGACCCAATGGCCTCATACCGGTTCCCCCCTCAAGGGTCAACATCGCGGACTCCGGCGAGTTCGCGTCGGCACCTACCGCGTGATCTACGAAGTACAGGACGAAGTGCTTATCGTACTTGTAGTGCGAGTGGCTCATCGGCGGGATGCGTACCGCAACTGATTCAAGTGCCTGTCTCATCAAGATCTGCGAATCACAACAAGAGGCTTCCATGACTCAGCTTCGTTCCAGCACCATCTTCCTCCTCCTGATCCTCCTCGCGGCATGTGGGACCGGGGAGGCGCGAGACCCGGATGGCGCCCGAGCATCGGATGGCGCGCCCGCGTCGCATGAAGCCCATGCGCTGGATGCATCCGGGGAAGTGGCGGCAGGTGGCGTCAGCGAGGCGGCCACAACACTGGCGACTTCGCCCACACGGGCCGACGCCGATGCCCTGCCCAGGGCGCTGGTCTACAAGACGCCCACCTGCGGGTGCTGCAGCCTGTGGGTCGATCACATGCGGGAGGCCGGCTTCGAGGTGGACGCGCGCGACCTGAACGACATCATCCCGGTCAAAATCGACGCAGGCGTGCCGCCGCGGATGTCGTCCTGCCATACCACGTTGATCGATGGCTACGTCGTCGAGGGCCATATCCCGGCCGAGCACGTCAAGCGACTGCTGGAGGAACGGCCGGACGTCGTCGGCATCGCGGTTCCGGGCATGCCGATCGGGTCTCCGGGGATGGAAGGGATCGGCGCGCGACCCTACCCGGTCATCTCCTGGGACCGCCAGGGCAACGTGGAGGTCTACGCGGAGGTGGATCCGCGCCGCTGAGCGATAACCCTTGACAGGCCCGCAGGGGCCTTACATTCTCACCCAACTCATCGAGACCGGCTGAGGGACTGGCCCTTTGACGCCGGGGCAACCGGATCGTTTTCTCTGGAGAACGATCAGCGGTGCCAACTCCCGCGGGTTCCCGTGATGGAATCCGAGAGATGAGTGCCTCGGTCGGTTCGCCGGCTGGCGCTTCCAGGGGTTGGCATCGCGCCCAACCTGTGGAGAGCCAGGATGCAACCGACAACCCGCCCTTCCCGAGCGTTTCCGCTTCCGTACCCTCCCGCCCGCAACGGGAGTGTGCCGGACCTCAGGCAGCCCCCGCGTACCCGCGCGTTGCCGCCCGCCCGCCGCGGAGCGGTCTACATGCGCCCGGGATGGAAGCCGGAGCTCGAACCCGGGCTGGCGGCGCGCTTCCGGGTTCCCTTCGAGGTCTCGGGGCCGGAGGACGCCCCCCTGCTCCTGGCCCTGGGCGGGATTTCGGCGAGCCGGCACGTGTCGCCCAACGCCGAGGATCGCTCCGAGGGATGGTGGCGGAGGATCGTCGGACCCGGGCTCGCCATCGACTCGCGCGAGTGGCGCGTCCTCGGCATCGACTTCATCGGCGCGCCGGACACCATCGAGCCGGCCGGGCGCGATGCGTCCCGCACGCAGTTCCACATCACGCCGGGGGACCAGGCGGACGCGGTGGTGGCCGTGCTGGACCACCTCGGCGAACAGCGCGTGCATCGAGCCGTGGGAGCCTCCTACGGGGGGAACGCCGCGCTGGCCCTGGGGATCCGGTATCCGCGGCGTGCGGAGGGCGTGGTCGTCATTGCGGCCGCCCACCGCCCCCATCCCCTCGCGACCGGGGTGCGCAGCGTACAGCGCGCAATCCTCGAGTTCGCACGCGACCAGGGCCGCGAGGCTGACGGCGTAGCCATCGCGAGGGCGCTGGCCTTCACCACCTACAAGACGGACGCGGGGCTGGACGCGCGCTTCTCCTTCGAGGCCGACCTGTCGAGCGGCAAGCCGGTCCACCCGGTGGACCGCTACCTGTGGAAGCGCGGACGGGCGTTCGCGGGGCGGTTCGATGCGAGAACCTACCTGACGCTGTGCGCCTCGATCGACCTGTGCGACCTCCGGCCCGAGGCGCTGACGATCCCCTCCTGGCTGATCGCCTGGGAAGAGGACAGGTCGGTGCCGCTCTGGCTGGTCGAGGAGATGCACCGGCGGACCGGTGCCCGGTCGCGCCTTCGGATACTCCATTCGGATGGCGGACACGACGCCTTTCTGCTTCACGCACCGGAATACCAAACCGTCCTGCGGCAGAGCCTCGGGCTTTCCGTCGGACAGGAGGCATAGGACCATGAAAGAGCACTGTACCCCAGATCGGAACCTCGCCGGGAATTGCCTCGGCGTGCCGACACCCGGTCCCGATGGCAAGGGGCGCATCTCGGCGCGGGCAACTGACGTCGTCCGGGCCGGGCTCGCCTCCGACACCGCCTACGGGGCCGTCATGCCCCCCCTCTACCTGTCAAGCAACTTCCGCTTCGCCGGGCTCGAGGACCCGCCGCCATTCGACTACACCCGATCCGGCAATCCCACCCGCGAACATCTTACCGGCGCGCTGGCCCAACTGGAGAGTGGCGCGGGGGCCGTGGCGACCTCCTCGGGAATGTCCGCGGTGGGCGTCGTCCTCAACCTGGTGCACGCCAGTGACCTGGTGCTGGCGCCGCACGACTGCTACGGAGGGACGCACCGCCTGCTGGTCGGTCTCGAGCGCCAGGGTCGGCTGCGCGTGCGCTTCGTGGACTTCACGGACCCGGCCTCGCTCGCGGCCGGCCTGGAGCAGGAGCCGCGCATGATCTGGGTCGAGACGCCCAGCAACCCGCTGCTGCGCATCACCGACCTGGCCGCGGTGGCGCGCGAGGCCCGGCGCGTCGGAGCGACCGCGGTCGCCGACAACACCTTCCTCTCCCCCGCGCTCCAGCGACCCATCGAGTTCGGCTTCGATCTGGTCGTGCACTCGACCACCAAGTTCATCAACGGCCACAGCGATGTCGTGGGCGGCGCGGTGATCGCGGCGGGCGACGAACTCTTCGAGGAGATCGCGTGGTGGACCAACGCCACCGGCGCGGCCCAGAGTCCCTTCGACAGCTACCTGGCGCTGCGCGGCGTGCGCACGCTCTTCGCCCGCACCCGCATCCACGAGGAGAACACGCGCGCGGTCGTCGACCTGCTCGCGTCGCATCCCGCGGTTGCCCGGGTCTACTACCCGGGACTCACGGCGCACCCCGGCCACGACCTCGCCCGCCGCCAGCAGTCCGGATACGGCAGCCTGTTCAGCTTCGAGTTGAAGGGCGGGCGGGCGGCAGCCGAAGAACTCCTTGCCCGGCTTCGCCTGTTCACGCTGGCGGAGTCGCTGGGCGGCGTCGAGAGCCTCATCTGCCACCCGGCCACGATGACCCACGCGGCCATGGACGAGGCCGCTCAGGCCGTCGCGGGGATCGGCAAGGGCCTGCTCCGGGTCTCCGTCGGCATCGAGTCGGCGGACGATCTGGTCGCCGATCTGGAGCAGGCGCTGGCGGCGTGCCGGGCGGCGGCGGCGGGTGGTTCCCATGCCGCCGATGTCGTTCCCATCGGTTCGGCCGCGGGGGAGCCCCCCCTCCCGCGGGCGGGCATCGAGGCGATCGGCTGACTGGCCGGCGTCGGCTACATTCCGGTCGGCGTTCGCGCGAGGGTCAGCACCTGGGGGTGCTCCACGCCCAGTTCGTCCGTCCAGACGCCGAGGACGGCATCCATGGTGACATCCATCACCGCGAAGCCGTTCGGCGCGTTCACGGTGCCCAGCCAGGTGCCGTCCGCATCCAGCACCAGCCACGCCTGGGGCCGGTCCTGCTCGCTCCGTCCCCGGTACAACTCCAGCCACACCGCTCCCGCGGGGTCCACAAGGATGTCCGCGTAGGCGGGACGAGCCGCCGGAGCCGGCAGTTCTTCGATGAACTGCCGCAGGAAGGGAGGGAGGGTCGCCCCGGGAGGCAGCTCCATATCGAACTGAGCCTCGCGCTCGGCGGCGACCTCTTCGTCGGTGAGGCTCAGCGGATAGTCCGGAATGCGCAGGATGCGAACGACATCGCCGGTGACGGATCGTTCCCGCACCTCCATCACGTCCGCGGACCCTTCCAGAATCACGTCGTCGTTCGCGGCTACATGTCCCTCCCTGGGGAACAGCGGAGGCCCCGAGATGGGCCGATCATCGATGACCCGGGCTACCTCCTCTCCGCCAGCGGTCTCGCCCAGACTGTCGATGCGTTCGCCGGCCCGGTCGTAGCGCACCAACGCATGCGGACTTCGGATGACCTGAGTTCCGGGCGGGGGTTCCGTGAACGAGAAGACTTCCACCAGGACGGTGCCGTCGCCCAGGCCGTGAAGGTCGAAAGCGCGTGCTGAGAGGTCGAAGGTGTGTGTTGGCCCGAGGTCGGGTGCGAACACCGTGATCCGACCTCGCTGGTCAAGAGCGAGAATGTCGTCCGCCGATGGCTCCACTTTCCAGAGATTGCGAAACTCGCCGGGTCCGTCTCCAGCACCTCCCACCGATCCCAGGAATTCGCCCTGCGACGAATAGAGGCGCACCTCCTGCGAGCCCCGGTCGGCAACCACCACCGATCCATCCGGACGCTGCCGGACGTCGCGGACGCGGAAGAACTCGTGGGCCGGGCCGCTCGCGGAGCGCACAAGATCGACGCGCGGCTGCGGGTCGATGCTCCAGAGGCTTGAATCGCCCCACAGCGGTCTCAGCGCCTCGATGATCCGGATACCGGCGCTGTCTCGCTGAACGACCAGGGACGGAACCGGCTCCGGGGCGGTGCACGAGACGAGACCGGACAGGACGAGGACCGCTACGGATTGGACAACCCATCTGGGTCGAGGCACTGGCGTCTCACGATTGCGGGTGTCGGGTGGGTTGCGCCTGCTGCGCGGCCAGCGCCCGACGGGGTACGCGGACTGACGTTCATCATCCCGGCTCGATCGTAGCGGTCTCAACGGGTCTCGGCAAAAGACTCCCGGAATCATCCTACGAAGACCCTCGTTGACATCCGGGAAACCATCGGCTACACTCCTGACTACGAAGACCTTCGTGAACAGAAGTACGGGAAGCGCAATATGACGGATGAATCAGCCGGACGACGGCAGGAACCGAATCGATTCACCCACCGCGAGCTGGACATCATGAGCGTCCTCTGGCGCCAGGGCTCGGGGACGGTGGCGGAGGTCCGGGACGCGCTCGGCGAGGATGTCGGCTACACCACCGTCCTCAAGATGCTTCAGATCCTCAGGAGCAAGAACGCGGTTCGCCATGAGAAGGAAGGGCGGGCCCACCGCTACTACCCACTGGTTGAATCGGCGGATGCGGGCGGCAGCGCCCTCAGGCGGGTCATGAACAAGATCTTCCACGGTTCCGCGGAGCTGCTGCTCGCGACGCTGGTCGAGAACCGTGAATTCACCGACGAGGAGATCGAGCGCATGCGCTCGATTCTGGATCGAGCCCGGGAGAAGGAGGAAGACCGATGATCATGTGGATGGCATATGCCGCGGTGATCGGCGGTCTGTTGGCGGCCGGAGGATGGGCCTCCGAACGCCTGTGCGAGGCCATGGGATGGCCGCGGCGCTTCCCCTGGCTGATCGCCCTCACGCTGGCGGTGGTGATCCCGCTCTCCGCGAGGCCGCCGGCGCCCACGCTGGAGGCTCCCGTGAACGCCTCGCCGGCCGTCGAGCAAGCCGTCGCAGGGGCGCAACGCACGGTGGAGGTGATCCCCGGCCCGACACTCGACCGCATGGCGGCGATGTCATGGGGCGCCGCCTCTCTGGCGACGCTCCTGGTCTTCGGCGCAATCCTGGCCCTCATGGCCCGCTCGCGTCGCCGCTGGCCCCGGCGGTCCGTGGACGGCGAGGACGTTTACGTCTCGGAGGGCTTCGGACCGGCGCTGATCGGCGTGGCGCGTCCCTCGGTGGTGATCCCCGACTGGCTCTTCTGCGCGAGTGACCGGGCCGGCCGCGTCGCGATCCAGCACGAGCGCGAGCATGCGCGCGCTCGCGACCACCTGACCCTCCTCTACGGCGCAGTGATCGCCGCTCTCTTCCCCTGGAGCCCGGCGGTCTGGTGGATGGTCCGCAACCTGCGCGGCGCCGTCGAGATCGACTGCGACCGGCGCGTCATCGCCTCCGGAATCCCGGCGGACGACTACGGAAAGATGCTGCTCGCCATCGGGGTGGGACGGCACCGCCGCTGGGTGTTGACGCCCGCCCTCGTCGAATCTCGACATTCCCTCGAACGGAGACTGAAGGTTATGGCTGCGAAGAAGACGAAGTGGACCCCGCTGCGCACGGTGACGCTGGCGGGTCTGACCCTGGCGGCGGTGGTGATCGCCTGTGACGCCAACGCCCCCACCGCTCTCGACGATGCGCTCCTCGACGTGTTTGCGGACCCGGAGGCGGAGGCCAGCGCGGACGGGTCCCTCACCCCGCAAGCCCGGGCCGAGCAGGTCGAGGCGATGCGGTTGAGGAGCAGCGAACTTGGAATCGAGCCTCGACCCCTGATCTTCATCGATGGCGTCGAGGTGTCGAATTCGGACCTCTCGCTTGAGGCCGGCAAATACACGGTCAGGACCGGCAGCGACCCCTATTCGCCACTGAGTTCGCTGAACCCCGACGACATCGAGAGGATCGAGGTGATCAAGGGATCGGCTGCAACCGGCTTGTTCGGCGACGGGGCCGAGAACGGCGTCATTCAGATCTTCACAAAGGAACCCGAGACGTCCGAACCGGCGGCCGGGATCCCGCGCTCCCGGTAGCGCGGCATCGACTGCGGAGTCAAGGAGGGCTATCGTATGGCCATCGGCTCGCCACCCGCGTCGGATCGCGTAAGCCTTGGGCGTCGACGGATGCCCTCATCGAATCAGCACACGCTCTCGAACGGAGATTCAAAGTCATGCGCGGCAGGAAGATGAAACGGAGCCCGCTTCGCGGGGTAACGCTGGCCGGTCTGACCCTGGCGGCGGTGGTCACCGCATGCGACACCGAGGCCCCCACCGCTCTCGAAGATGCGCTGCTCGACGCCCTGGCGGATCCCGAGGCGGCAGTCAACGCGGACGGGTCCGACAGTCCGGGAGCAATTCAACTCGGGGGCGCGCTCGGAGACGGAGCCGCACCGCTGATCTTCGTCGACGGCGTCGAGCTCGAAGCGGGCAGCGCGGGGCTCAGCGCCCTGAACCCGGACGACATCGAGAGCATCGAGGTCATCAAGGGAGAGGCGGCCGCGGAACTGTACGGTGAGCGCGCCGAGAACGGCGTCATCCGGATCCTGACGATCGAGTCCCCGGGCGGCTGAACCCGGGGACTGTCCCTGAACGATGCGCCGGCGTCACGCGACGCCAGTTCTTTTCGCCCTATCCGTCCTGTGTAACCGGCGTCTTGTGGGTCCCCCACTTCTCGAACCACTTGCGCAGGTATAGCTGTGTGCGCAGGAAGTTGGAGGGCCGCGAGCTGGTTCCGTGCCACTCCTCCTGGAAGCGGATCATGACGGTGGGCACGCCCACGTACTGCAGCGCCTGGTAGAACTCCTCGGTCTGGCCCATGGGGGTGCGCAGGTCCATCTCCCCGGTCAGAAGCATGGTCGGCGTGGTCACGTTGCCGACGTAGAAGATGGACGAGCGGTCGATCCACTCCGCCGGATCCTCCCAGAAGGGCTTCTCGAAGGTGCGCGTGTAGCTGATGGCGTCCGAGGTGCCCATCGCAGACATCCAGTTGACGATGGGGCAGTTGGCCGACGCCGCCGTGAAGCGGTCGGTGTTGCCCACGATGTAGCTGGTGAGGATGCCGCCGCCCGAGCAGCCGTAGACGAAGAGGTTGTCCTCGTCCACGTAGCCGCGCCCGAGCATCTCGTCGACGCCGGCCATCAGGTCAGGGAAGTCGGCCCCGGGATAGTCGTGGTTGATGGCGTTGGCGAACCGGGTTCCGTAGCCGGTGCTGCCGCGCGGGTTGGTGTAGAGCACCACGTAGTCGTTGGCGGCGTGCTCCTGGAAGGCGAAGTTGAAGCCGCCGTTGTACATGGCGTGCGGGCCGCCGTGGATGACGAGCATCATGGGATAGACGCGGGACGGGTCGAAGTCGGGGGGCTTCACGATCCATCCCTGGATGCGGAAATCGTCCTCCGAGTCGTACCAGATCTCCTCGACTTCGCCCAGTTCGACGAACGCCAGCACGTCGGCGTTCACGTCGGTGAGGCGCTGGACTTCGTCCGGGTTGCCGAGATCGAAGCGGTAGACGTCTCCCGGCTCATGCGCGCTGGAGATGACCCCCACGCCGACGCCCTCATCCGAAAACGACGACAGGCCGAAGAGGTGTTCTCCGGAGGTGAGCTGCGTCACTCCGCCATCGACCGAGACGAAGTGAAGCTGGGCGTAGCCGTCGCGGCGCACGTTGAAGTAGAGGCCGCTGCCGTCGCGCGCCCACATCATGCCTCCGACCTGCCGGTCGTAGTCCCCGGAGATGACGCGCGAGCCGGAGCCGTCCCGGTTCATCAGGTGGATCCTCTGGTTGCGATATGTGTCGCGGTGGGCGTCGATCCCGGTGTAGGCGATGAGCGAGCCGTCGGGGGACGGAACGGGGCCGCCGTCGGGGCCCCGCCGGTCGGTCAGCCGGCGGATGTCGCCGCTCGTCACCGAAACCGCGTAGATCTCCGACTCCTGCCAGTGCTCCGGACGGTCCCAGTCCTCCTCCCGGTATGAGGTGAAGTAGATCTCGCTGCCGTCGGGGCTCCACTGGATGGCGGAGTGGTTCCAGTCGCCGTCGGTCAGTTGGCGCGCGGTGCCCCCCTCGGCGGGGACCACGAAGACGTGGGTCCAGCCGGTGTCGACGTATCCCTGCCGGTCGCGCTTGTAGCCGGCCCGCTCCACCACCTTGGGCTCGCGCACCCACTGGGCGCCCTCCGGGCGGCGCGGAAGCTCGACGCCGGCGAAGTCGGCCCGGTCGGGCACCCGGCTGGTGAAGGCGATCCACTCGCCGTCGGGGGACCACCGCGGCCCCGACGGCCCGTTCTCCAGCCGCGTGATCTGGCTGACCGCGCCCTCGTCGTCCATCCAGCGGACGAAGAGCTGGGAACCGGCAGGCTCGCCGCGCGCCGTGAAGAGGATGCGCGTGCCGTCCGGCGACCAGCGGGCGCCGCTGCCGTCGATGAGGTGCCGGGCCCGCGAGCCGTCGGCGTTCATGATCCAGAGCGACGATTCGCGCCGGTCGGCCTGCTTGTCGACCCAGCCGCGGGTATGGACGATGCGCTCCCCATCCGGGGAGATGCGCGGATCGGACACGCTCTCCATGTCCAGGTAGTGCGTGAGCGAGAGCCGCTCCTGGGCGGCGGCGGGCGCGGTGGCTGCCAGGAGCCCGGCCAGGGCGAGGACGGCGATCGGGAGAATGGCACGTGAACGGGACATCAGCTGCTCCTCTGCTTCCGTTTACTCACTTCGTTGCACCGGAATACTCACCATACCGAGCGATCATCGTGGGTAATTCATCGCGGTAAAGTACTCTCTCAGTTACATCCGCCCTGCCCCAGGCGGCCCGGGAGGCGCCTGAGCCGACTCGCCATGGATGATCAGCTCCCGTTTCGGATACGGAATCTCCACCCCTGCGTCGGCGAAGGCGGCGACCGCTTTTCCGGTGATCTCGTCGGCGATGCGGCGGCGGTTGCGGGCCTCGAAGATCCACACGCGCAACTGGATCTGGACGTCCGAGGGTCCGAAGCCGCGCACGATCACGATGGGCGCGGGCTCCAGTTTTACCCCTTCCACCTGCCTGGCCGCCTCGATCAGCAGAGCCTTGGCGCGGTCGAGGTCCGACTCCTGGGCCACCGAGAAGGGAATGCGCAGCCGAATGTCCTGTCCGGACATGGTGTAGTTGATGATGTCGCGCACCATGATCAGGCTGTTGGGCACGATGACCACGAGGTTGTCCGGGTTGCGGATCTTGGTGGCGCGCAGGCCGATCTCGATCACGTCGCCCCAGGTTCCGGTCTCGTTGGGCGCGCTCCACAGCTCGATGCGGTCCCCGACCTTGAAGGGCCGGTCCATGATGAGAAGGACGCCGGCGATCAGGTTGGAGAGCGTGTCCTTGGCGGCCAGCGAAAGGGCGAGGCCCATGACGCCGGCGCCGGCCAGCAGCGGGGCGATGTTGAGGCCCAGCAGGTCCAGAGCCAGCACGACTCCGAGCGCCAGGACGATGAAGCGGACGGTTCGGTTGATGAGGGGAAACGCCGTTTCGTCGAGCGTCGTTTCCCCGGTTGCGAGGACCCGGCCCTCGACGAGGTCGAGCACATCCCCGATGAAGCGGCTGAGCGGAAGGAAGAGGAGCCCGACCCAGATGGCCAGGACCCAGCTGGCTGCCAGCGGCGGCGTTTGGGCCGGGTTCGGCGGCGACCAGACGATGACGATCCGCCAAACGGCCCAGGCGACGATCGAGAACAGCCCCGCGCGGAGCAGGAACTCGACCAGGTAGTCGTCGAGCCGGGTGTCGGTGCGCTTCACCCAGCGTTTCTTGGCGCGGCCCAGGACCCACCGAACCGTGAAATAGCCCACCGTCGCGAGCACGACGGTGAGCACACTGGGAGCCCAGCGCGGAGCCGCGTAGTCGAGCGCGCTCCGCCACAGCCCCCCGATGTCGATGAACTCGAAGCTGAAACCAAGGAACTCCAAGCGCGCCTCGCTGTCGTAGGGTTGCGCGATGGCCCAGGGGCTGCCCGCGCGGATGGTCCACCGCGGTTCGCTCGGCTGGCCAGCTGGTGGATGGGCCGACGGCCGACTGTCCGAGGGCCTAGCCTAATCGTTTGGCGGTTCGTATATCAACCGAACCGCCGAATTCCGGTCCCGGCGGGCCGCCCCGCGTGTCGTTCGAACGTGCGGAACATAACCGACGTCCCGGGGCGCGACATCGCCGGAATGGGAACCCCTGCTGTGAGACCATGCCGATGAAGGTGCGCGCTGACCGGTCCGGCCACTCGCTCGGCGTCATCCGACGCGTCTTCCGAATCCGCCCAATCCGGTTCGTACCCCTCGTCGCCCTCCCGCTCGCCGCCTGCACGGCGGCTGAGGAACCGGACGACATCCTCATCCTCGGAGGCTCGGTCCTGGACGGTTCGGGGGGCGAGGCGGTTTTTGCGGACATCGCGGTCTCGGGCGGCCGCATCCGGTTCGTGGGGGATGCCGCGGGCGCGGGCATTGCGGCGCGGGACACGGTCGACGCACGGGGGCTGGTTGTCGCCCCCGGCTTCATCGACATGCATTCGCACGCCGAACTCGACACCGACCACGGGCGGGATGCGCGCGCGTTCCTCTTCCAGGGCATCACGACCGTCGCGCTCGGGCTCGACGGGGGCGGCTCGGCTCACGTGGCGGACCGGCTGGCCCGGTGGACGGAGGACGGCATCGGAGTGAACGCCTTCCTGTCCGTGGGCCACAACTGGGTGCGTCGGCAGGTGCTGGGGATGGCCGACCGCGCGCCCACCGAGGCCGAGCTGGACGAGATGCGCGCCCTGGTGCGCAAGGGCATGGAGGAGGGCGCATACGGCCTCTCCTCCGGGCTCTTCTACCTGCCCGGCAACTATGCCGAGACCGAAGAGGTGATCGAGCTGAACCGGGTGGCCGCCGAGTACCCGGGGGCGATCTACGACACCCACGACCGCGATCTCGGCGCCGCCTATCCGTCCTTCGGCTACCTGAAATCGATCGAGGAGGGCATCCGCATCGGCGAGGAGGCGGGGACCAAGGTCATTTTCAGCCATTTCAACGCCCAGGGAGCCCACAACTACGGCCGGGCGCCGGAGGGAGCGGCGCTGATCGAGGCGGCGCGGGCGCGGGGGGTCGAGGTCGCCGGCGCGCATCACTCCTACACCGCGACCCAGTCCAACCTGCGCTCGTATACGATCCCGAGCTGGTTCGTGGCCGGGGGCGACACGGCGATGCTGCGGCGCTTCGACGACCCCGACACGGTCCAGGTGATCGACCGCCAGACGCTCGAGATGCTCACCATCCGGGGCGGCGCCGATCGCCTTCTGTTCGCCGACCGGCGGCCCCAACTGAACGGGAGAACGCTCCAGGAGGTCGCCAACGAGCTGGGGATCGAGCCCTCCGCCGCGGCCCGGCGCATCCTTCGGGAGGGGAACGCCGCGGTGATGAATCTCGGCCTCTACGACGTGGAGAACGTGCGCTACCTCGCGCAGCTCGACTGGATGATGACCTGCACCGACGGGCGCGATCCGGGACCGACCCGGCCCATCACCCACCCCCGCGCGTTCGGGTCGTTCTCGAAGAAGATCCGCGACCTGGTGCTGGACGAAGAGCTCATCACCCTGCCCCACGCGGTGCGCTCCATGACCGGGCTGGCCGCCGACTTCCTTGAATGGCCCGAACGGGGCTACCTGCGCGAGGGATACTTCGCCGACATAGCCGTGCTGCGGCTGGACGCGGTGCGGGACATGGCCACGTACGAGAATCCGCACCAGTACTCCGCGGGGACCGTGCACGTGCTGGTCAACGGGGTCTTCGCCATCCGGGACGGCGAGGCGACGATGGCGCTGGCGGGGCAGGCCCTGGTGCGCGGCGGGGCGGCTTTCGTGGCCCGGACGACCGTTGACCGCTGAGCGGAAGGGGCCCGAGGTCCTCGCGGCGCGCGATGGGGCGCTGCTGACGCTCACCCTCAATCGTCCGCATCGGCTCAACGCGGTCAATCTGCCGCTCTACGAGAAGCTGGTCGCGGAACTGGAAGCTGCGGAAGCGGACGGCGGCATCCGCTGCGTCATCGTGACCGGCAGCGGGCGGGCGTTCTGCGCCGGCGCGGACCTGAAGGCGCACGCCGAAACACCGATGACGGAGGAGGAGCGGGACCGCTATGTGCGAACCGCCCAGCGCGCCAACCACATGATTCAGACGATGGGTACGCCGGTGGTAGCGGCGGTCAACGGGCACGCCGTCGGGGCGGGGCTGGAATTGGCCCTGTCCGCGGACTTCGCCATCGTGGCCGAGGAGGCGAAACTCCGGCTGCCGGAGATCGCGCTCGGCACGTTCCTGGGAGGCGGTGTCGTCTACACGCTGGCGGAGCGGGTCGGGGTCTTGAAGGCCCGCGAACTCGTGTACCTGGGCGACTTCTTCCCGGGAGCGGAGGCGGCCCGCATGGGGTTGGTCAACCGGGCCCTGCCCGCGGACGAGGTGCTCCCTGCGGCGCGAGAGCTGGCGGCGCGCCTGGCGCGCCGTGCGCCGATTCCGCTCGCGGAGGCGAAGCGGCTCATCGGGCCGGCCGGCAACCTGTCGCGCGAGCAGGCGCTGGAGCGGGAGCGCGCCGCGCTGGAGGAGATATTCCGAACGGATGACTGGGCCGAGGGAGTGGCGGCGTTCCGGGAAGGGCGGGCTCCGGACTATCGGGGCCGGTAGTGGCGCGGCAACCAGTCCGGCGCCGACCAGCATTGTGCGGATCATCCCTCCAGGGGTCGTGAAGTGACCCTTCGGCGCATCTTCGAGCCCGCTTCGATCGCGGTGGTGGGCGCCAGCGCCAACCCGGCCAAGAGGGGCTACCAGATACTGCGCGGGCTGGCCAGGTCGGGCTTTCCGGGACCGGTCTACGCCGTCAATCCGCGCGGCGGACGCCTGTTGGGGCACGTCCTGCTCACATCCGTTGAGGCGCTGCCGCCCGGTGTGGATCTGGCCGTCCTGTGCACCCCCGCGGAGATGGCGCCCGACCTGGTGCGCGCCTGTGGGGAGCGGGGCGTGGGCGGGGTGGTGGTGCTCGCTGTGGGATTCGGCGAGTCGGGCAGCCGGGGGACCAAGCTGGAGGCCCGTCTGGGCGAGGCGGCGCGGGCGCACGGGGTTCGCGTGATCGGCCCGAATACCTCCGGAATGATGAACCTGCACAAGGGAGTGAACCTCATCGGCGTGCGCGGCGTGCGCCCCGGGGGCATCGCGCTGCTGGTGCAGTCGGGCAATATCGCGCTCGGGCTCATGAACGAGATCGGCGCGCGCACGCGGGAAGGGATTTCCGTTTGCTGCGGGCTCGGCAACCAGGTGGACGTCGGGTTCGGCGAGGTGCTCGAGTACCTCGGTGAAGACGCGCATACCAAGGCGGTGATCGCGCATGTGGAGGGCTTCACGCACGCGCGCGCGTTCCTGCGGGCGGCCGCCCGGGTCACGCCCCGCAAGCCCGTGGTGCTGATCAAGTCGGGGCGGACCGCGGTGGGCGCGCGGGCGGCGCTGTCGCACACTGGGGCGGTCGCGGGTCCGTATGACCGCCTGCGGGCGGGACTGGCGCAGACAGGGGTGACCGAGGTGCGCCGGACCGACCAGCTGGTCGCGGTCGCGCATGCGCTGGCGTCGCAGCCCGCCGCGCCTTCCGGCAGCGGGATCGCCATCCTCTCGGACGGCGGCGGGCAGAACACCCTGGCCGTGGACGCGATCGTCGAGTCGGGGGCGCGGCTGGCCACCCTTGCGCGCGAAACCCGGGACCGGCTGAGGGAGGTGCTGGGCCCGGCCGCCGCGGTCGCCAACCCGGTGGACGTGGCGGGGGCGGCGGACGCCGACCCGGGTGCGTTCGCAAGCGCCCTGGACGTGCTCGCCCCCGACCCGGCGGTCGGGATCGTCCTGGTGGTGGGGCTCTTCGGCGGCTACGGCATCCGCTTCTCCGACACCCTCACCGCCCCCGAGACCGCGGCCGCCCGCGCCATGGCGGCCAGAATGCGCGCCCTCGGAAAGGCCATGGTCGTACACTCCATGTACGCGACCCACGACAGCCCGCCGGTAGAAGCATTCCTCGACGCCGGCATTCCCGTGATCGAGTCGCTCGAGGCGGCCTGCCGCGCCGCGGTCGAGCTCGAGCGAAGGTCGCGACAGGGGCGCGCGTCCCGCTGGAATCCCGACGGCCATCCCGGGGAGATCGGCGCGGTCGGGCCGGCGCGGACTGCCTCCCGGGCGGACCCGATCCCGCCCGACCCGCAGGCCGCCCCGCCGCCAGCCACCTCCGGGATCCGCGCCCGGCCGCCAGAACCGGCTCCCACCCCTTCACCCCACCCCGCGATCCGCACGGCCCGCGCGGAAGGACGGATCACCCTGACCGAGGTGGAATCGCGCGCCCTGCTGGAGGCGGCCGGACTGGTCTTCCCGGCCGCCGAGGTCGCCGACTCGGGAGACGCCGCGGCCCGGGCGGCCGAGCGCCTCGGGTATCCGGTGGCGGTCAAGCTGCTCTCCCGCCGGATCACTCACAAGTCGGACGCCGGCGGGGTGGTGCTCGACGTGGCGGGTGGGCCCGCCGCCGCCCGCGCCTTCGAGGCCATCGTCTCAAATGCCCATGCCTACGCCCGCGCCGAAGGCCTTCCCCCCGAACCCTGGTCCGTGCTGGTCACTCCGATGCTCCCTGCACCCACGGCCGAACTGCTCATCGGCGCGTACCGCGACCCCCAGCTCGGCCCCATGCTGACCCTGGGCCGCGGCGGCACCAATGTGGAGGTGCTGCGCGACGTCACGCACCGGGTGCTTCCCGCACGGCAAAGGGACATCGAGATGATGATCGGGGAACTGCGCGCCGGTTCCCTGCTCGCCGGAAGCCGGGGCCGACCTCCCGTCTCCGTGGCCGGAATCATCCAGGCAGCCGAGGCCGTGGCCGGCTGCGTCATGACCTGGAGCGATGTCGCCGAAGTCGAGGTCAATCCCCTGTTCGCGTACGGCGACCGCGCCGTTCCGGCCGACGCGCGCGTGGTTCTGTCCCCTCCGTAGCGACGCGCATCCGTCGAGCCCGGAGACGTCCCGCAGCTCCGAGGCCGACATTGCACGCGCGCGTGCAGAACCCGCATCTTGCCATCCCTGGAAGCGCACCAGCCACCCTTATCCCGGAGGCATCCGTGAACAAGAACTTCCTCATGGCCACGATCGCGGGCGGCATCACCCTGTGGGTGCTGGGCTTCCTCATCTACGGCGTACTGCTGGCGGACTTCTTCGCCAACGACGCGATCAACCCCGAGCCCGTCATGTGGGCGGTGACGCTGGGTCAGCTCCTTTCCGCGGCGTTCCTGACCATCATCCTCGGCTGGAAGGGCGTCGCGAATGCGAAGGAGGGCTTTCACGCCGGAGCGATCGTCGGGGCCGTGATGGGCCTTGCCTACGGCCTGATGATGTACGGGACGATGGTGGGCATGCACACGATCGCCACTCTCCTCGGCGACGCCGTGGTCTCGCTGGTCGTCTACGGGGTCGGCGGCGCGGTGATCGCCATGGTGTTCAACCGGGGAGCCGCCGAAGCCTGAGTTCGGCCCTTGGAAGCATGGCCGCCCGAAGCTCCACGCGGGTGCGGATGGACGGCTCTATCGGCCAAACACCACCGTCAGGCGCCTCCGCAGCACGTCCCGCACCTCGCGGAAGGCATCCAGTTGCTCTTCCGGTGTCCCGACAGCGGCAGCCGGGTCGGGAAGCCCCCAGTGCACCCGGCGCGCGTCCCCGAGCCAGACCGGGCAGACTTCCTCGGCGCACAGCGTGACCACGGCATCCACCGGACGCGCCACGTCGTCCACGCCCTTCGAGTAGTGACCCGAGATGTCGATTCCGATCTCGGCCAGGGCCGCCACCGCCGGCGGCCGCACCGTCGCCGGCTCCGAACCTGCGGAAGAGACCCGGACGCCGACCGGCGCGAGAGCGCGCGCGATCCCCTCGGCCATCTGACTGCGCGCCGAGTTGGCCACGCAGAGGAAGAGGATGTGCCGGAATCCCGACTCGCGCAGCGCGTCCGCCTCCGAGCGCCAGCTCTCGCCGAACCCCGTCATCAGCTCCGTTTCCTCCTGTCCCAACCGGGATCGTGGAAGTAGGATTGAACGCGCGCCCGGCCAACCTCGCAAGAGCCCAATCCCGGCGCGAGTCGGAGATCCCGCTAGTCGCACGCAGGGACATCGCTCATCCCGCGCGGCGTTCATCCCGCCGATCGTTCATCCCATGAAAACCGATTCCGCCCGGCGGGTTCGTCCCGCCAAGTCCTTCATCCACCTGGCGGCCCACGGACTCCCGGGCCTGCTGGCCGCCTGCGCTCCCTCCTCCGAAGCGCCGTCCAGCGCCGACCCGGCCATCGTGCAGACCGCCCTCCACGACTTCCGGGTCGAGGACGTCGCCGACGGCCTGGTCCGCCCCTTTGCCATGGCCTTCACGCCGGAGGGCGATCTGCTGGTGACGGAGCGTCCGGGCCGGCTGCGCATCATTCGAAACGGAGAGCTGCTGCCCGATTCCGTGGACGGTTTGCCCGGGATACGCGCCCTCGGACGCGGCGCGCGATCCATGGACGGATTCGAGCAGGCCGGCCTGCGCGACGTCGTCCTGCATCCGGACTTCGCCGCAAACCGCCTTCTCTACCTCAGCTACACCAGACCCGGCCCCGATTCGCTGGGCAACATCGCGATCGCGCGCGGCCGGTTCGCCGACGACAGGCTGACCGAGGTCGAGGAGCTGTTTCACGCGGATGCGCCGGGGAACGGCACCGACCGCAGCTCGATGTGGGGAGGGCGGCTCGCCTTCGACGACGAAGGTTACCTCTTCATGACGCTGGGAGACCGGCAATGGCCTTCCGTGGGCGACCTGACGGCGCACCCCGCCCAGGATCTCTCGAATCACAACGGAACCACGATCCGGATTCATGACGACGGCCGGATCCCCGCCGACAACCCGTTCGTGGACGTGGTGGGTGCGCGTCCGGAGATCTGGAGCTACGGCCACCGCAACGCCCAGGGGATGGCCGTCGACCCCGCGACCGGCGACCTGTGGCAGAACGAGCACGGGCCGCAGGGCGGAGACGAGCTCAACCTGATCGAGCCCGGCCGCAACTACGGCTGGCCCGTCGTCGGCTACGGGGTCCACTACCGAACCGGTCTCCGGATCCACGCGGGCACGCAGCACGAGAGCATGCTGGCGCCCGCGCACGTCTGGGTTCCCTCGATCGGCGTATCGGGGATGCTCTTCTACACGGGCGATGCGTTCCCCGAATGGCACGGCGATGTGCTCGTCGGGGGTCTGCGCGGCCAGCGCCTGATCCGGCTGCGCCTCGACCAGCGTCGGGTCGTCCGCGAGGAAACGCTGCTTCAGGACATCGGCCGCATCCGCGACGTTCGCCAGGGCCCCGACGGACTGATCTACCTGGCCATCGACGGCACCACCCGCGACATCGACGGCCCGCCCACCAGGATCGTCCGGATGGTGCCGGCGGGCCGGCGGTAGGGAGCGCGTCGCGCGGCAGTCTTCAGCCGATCAGCCTCACGGCCTCGCGGGATACGGAATCCGCGCCACGATCACGCGAACCTCGAAGTCCTCCGCCCCCACCTCGACGAGGAACGTCGCGCTCGCGCCTGCGTCCGCCGCGCGAAAGTCGTGAAAACGCACGCCGCTCCCGGTGAGCTCGCCGCGGTACGGCCGGCTCACCGCGAGATCCGCCCACAGCACGGCCGTATCGTCGGACGATCCGGTTCGGGTCACCGGCCAGGGATAGTGCCCGGGCGCGTTCAGCGAAGGAGCGAACTCCCCGACTTCCGGAAAGTCATACGACGAGAAACGGGGTACGCCGTCCAGCAGGCTGTCCTCGGCCCCCGCCACGGACATGGCCACCGCGTGCTGGGTCAGCAGATCGTCGAATGCCAGACCGCTGACGCTCTCGATGCCCGAGAGGCCGGGGGCGGTGAGGGAGTCGTTCAGCACGGTGACGAACGCCTCGTCCCCGGCGGGCGAGGCGCCGGCCGCCCCGAACCAGTCGCGCAGGAAGCGATGATAGTGCCAGCCGCTCCCGTACACGTTGCCCCGGTCCCTGGGCTGGAACGTGACCGCGTTGGGACGATCCGTGAACCAGGCGAAGGCGGATGCGGTGCGGCCGATCAGGTTGACGATCCCGTACACTTCCGGATACGACCCGCTGATCCCCGCCTCGAGCATCGCGCCGGTCACCCGGTCGTGGACCGCCGGTCCCCCCGCAGCCTGCCACGCGAGCCGCGAACTCATTTCCTTGGCGATCTCGGCCGTGCCCTCCTCGATCCAGGTCGGATGGAAGTCGGGACGCTCCTCACCCGCTACGCCCAGGGAATGCCGCACCCGCTTGTAGAGCGAGCTGACGTGCTTGACTTCGTGTACGAGCCCGCCGAAGGCCCAGTAGCGCTCGCTGTCGAGTTGCGCGAACGCGCCGGCGCTCATGCGCACCAGCTCCATTTCGTTTGAGGAGGCGCACTCCTCGCGGGGGAGGGTATGGTCGCCGCTCCATACGAAAGCCCGGATGCCGTTGAGCGCCGGGTCCACGACCACGACGACCCGGCCATCGCCGTTGACGTCGCTCGTGCCGCCGAAGTAGCGCTCGATGACAGGGGCTCCGTAGTCCGCGTAGTAGGCGATGATCCGGTCGGCGTTGGCCCTGGAGATGCCCGTCGCTTCGCGCGCGTCCTCGTAGACGGCAATGTGGCGGTTCTCCGTGACCAGGCGGGCGTCAAGGGTGGTGTAGGTGTCGCAGCGGTCCCATGGTTCGGCCGTCGGATTATACAGGCGGAACACGCCCGTCGGCGGACTCGGCCCCACATCCGCGGCCAGCGCTCCCCCGGCCTCGGTTGAGCGGTCGGGCAGGATTTCCAGCCGTCCCTCCCTCGCCAGGCGCGAGAACAACTCGTCTTCCTGCCGTCGTATCTCTCGATGGAGGGCCTCGTTGGCGCGCTCGATCTCCTGAATCTCCTGCAGCTCACGGGCGGAGATGGCCTGGCGGAACGCGCGCGAGGCTTCGGCTCGGTGCGCGACCGGCCGCGGCGCCGCGGCCGCCGCCGCCCGATCGTCCGCGGCATCCGCCTCGACGTGCAGCGCCACCGGCGTGATGGCGTCGTTCCTGCCATCGGTTCCCGCCAGCGTAACCCGGTAATAGGCGCCCGCCCCGGGGGCTCGCACATGGAAGCCGCATCCGCGGATCGCATCCTCCTCCAGAATGCGGACCTCCCCCAGTGCCAGGCCCAGCGGAGCATCGCACGCGCGCAACGTGAACTCGCGAACCGCTTCCCCGCCTTCCGAATCGGCGAGCCGCACCTCCAGGACTGCGGTGGCCGTCTCCTCCGGAACGCCGTGGATGGTCCCGCGGGAATCGAACCGGAGGCCCGCGGGCAGGCTGCTCGCCGCCCCGAGGCTCCACGCATATCCCTCGGTGGAGCCACCCCTTGCGCGCAGGCGAACGAGGTAGGGGAGCGTGAGCCGCGCGCGCTCGAGTGAGTCGGTCTCTATGGTCAGCGGCAGCCGCTCTCCAGTGGCCTGGAACCTCGCGGTGACGCTCCCCGCGGTGGCGGCCAGCGTGTGTCCGGCGGCCGTTCCCAGCGTCCAGGTGGTCTGGGCGAGACCCGCGGGGTTGGTGACGGCCGACGCGGGCGTCACGGAACCGCCTCCCGACGTCACCGCGAACCGCACCCGGACCAGCCCCGCGGGATGCCCGTTGGCATCGGTCACACGCACCACGGCCGCGACCGGCAGCGCTTCGCCGATGAAGCCCGTCTGGAGGTCGCCGGCCACCTTTTCGACGGCATGCGGCTCCTGGGCCACCGTCACCTGGATCCTCGAGCTGAGCGTTCCGGAGGTAGCGGTCACCGTGGCCGTCCCCGCCGCAACCGCCCTGGCCACCCCGGTGCCGAAATCGACCATGACCGTCCCGGGCCGGTCGCTCGTCCACGCCACCCTCTGGCCGGACACCGCATCGCCATAGTGGTCGAGCACCTCGGCCTGCAGCTGCTCGGTCTGGCCGATGGCGGTCAGCGTCAGGTCGGCGGGGGATATCGTCAGGACGGCGGGGATCCCCGGGGGCGGGCCCGCCGGACCGTCGCCGCAAGCGAGCAGTACGGCGACGCAGAGGCACGCGCGGATCTGGGGGGGCAATGCGCGAGGCAGTGGCGTAAGGACTCGATGCGGCATGGTGCTCATGTCCCTGCCCTACGCGCGCGGAATATGCCGTCAAACGAGAGGACCCGGTCATCGAAGGCGTCGCTCAGCATCGCCTCGATCTTGAAGAAAGCGTGTCGCAACTCCGGCCCGGCGGGAGGATAGTGACGTGCTGACGTTGCTGGCAAGCTCGCATGTGAAGAGGTCCGGTCAAGCGCGCGTCGGCCCCGCAGGCCCCGTATCAGTCTCCCGCCCACCGGGGCTTGCGGGCCAGAAAGAAGTACATCGGAGTAAAGATCCCCGTGCTGCCACCCGCGACCAGCGCGTCCGCCGTCCTGTTCAACAACGAGCTGACCGCAGCGGCGCCATCGGGAAAGACCCGCAACCTCTCGCCAACCCTCAGCACCAGATTCGTCAGGGCGCGGCCAACGGGTGTGCGCGGGATACCCCTGAGGCTGAGGTCGCGACCTTGCAAGGCACGGTACCAGGGCGTCGTCGGGTCCGATGCGGAGGCGCGGTCGTGTGAGTCGACGAGTTCGAAACCCGCCGCGCACAGTGCGCCGTCGATCTCATGCGTGCGCGCAATATCCGGGAGCGCATCTCCCACCACGATGTCCTCCCTGATCCGCCGGTGTTCCGCGTTACCCGGATCGAATTCCTCGGTGAGACACCACTCGTAGCCCGCAAAGCGGGCCCCCGGACGCAGGACGCGGAAGATCTCCCGGAACGCCGCCGTCTTGTCCGGCGCGTGCGGCGTGGATTCGATGGCGATGGCGGCGTCGTAGCGGTCGTCCCTCTCGGGGATCTGCATGAAGTTGCCGTGGATGAAGCGGCACAACGAGCGAACATCCCGCGTGTGCACTTTCGCCCGCTTGATCTGGTAGGCGCTGTTGTTGATGCCGACGAAACTGGCCCCGGTATGACGGGCCAGATTGCCCATCGGCCCGCCTACCCCGCATCCCACGTCGAGCACTTGCATCCCTGGCCTCAGGGACAACCGGTCGCCGAGGAAAAGCTGGTGCCTGAGCAGCTGCGCCCTGAAGCTCTCGCCAGACCGCCCGGGCGCGAAGTGAAAGGACTGACCCCAGCCGAACTCGTAGAAATCGGTCACCAGGTCGTAGTAGTGATTTACGTACGACTCGTATCGCTCCCTTCTACGCTCCAGGCCGGCGTCGTGGATCCCGGTGTACTGATCGAATACGGACTTCACTTCATCCGAGGCCAGATCCCCGAGGGAACGGGAATTCGCGTGTTTGCCAGCGGGCACACGAGTCATCTGATCATTCTGTCGCGCTCGAGGGAATCCATTGGATCGCGGGACAATCCTGTTTCACCCCGCTACCCCGCCAGCACCGCCCCGCCGTTGACGTTCAGGATCTCGCCGGTGACGTGCCGGCCCAGCTCGGAGCAGAGGAAGACCACCGGGCCCGCCACGTCGTCGGTGGTCGCGATGCGCCCGATCGGGATGGAGGCGGCGATGCGTTCCCGGCCTCCGTTCTGGAACGCGGTGGCCGACATCTCGGTGTCCACCCAGCCGGGCGCGACGCAGTTGACCGTGATGCCGCGGGGCGCGAGCTCGACGCAGAAGCTCTTGACGAACGAGCCCAGCGCGCCCTTGGCCGCCGCGTAGTCGGCGTGATACGCCTCCCCCCGCTGCCCGGCCGTGCTGCCGATCAGCACGAGCCGGCCGTCGGTCCGCAGGATGCGCGCGGCGCTCCGGCAGGTGTAGAACACCGAGTGCAGGTCGGCCGCCATGGTCTCGTGCCAGCGCTCGTCGCTGATGTCGGACACGGGCGTGTCGGCGGTCGGCCAGATCCCGTGGTTGCCGACAAAGATGTCGAGACCGTCGAACTCGCGCTCGGCGCGGGCGAACAGCGCGTCGACCATCTCCCGCCGGGACAGATCGCCGCCCGCCGTCCAGGCCCCCACGCCGTGACCCCGCACCTCCCCCGCAACCGCCTCCGCCTGGTCGAGCCGGCTGCGGTACGCGATGCCCACGGACGCTCCGGCTCGCGCCAGCTGCAGCGCGACCGCCCTTCCGACTCCGCGGGATGCCCCGGTGACCAGGGCGTTCCTTCCGCGCAGGTCGATCAGATCGTTCATCAGACTTCACCCTTCCGTCCAGGTTTCGAAACCCGCCCCGGAGCGCGATCTGGACACACGCGTGCATCGCGAGACCGGTAATGTCGACAAGCCGGACCCGGATACCAGGCCAGACCCCGGGACCAGGGCGGACGAATTATCGTGGCATTGCGCCGTCCTTGGTAGTCTCGCGCCGAATGACGTCGCGGCGTGCGCTATTCCCACCTGTAGCCGAATCGCAGGTAGTAGAACCCCCCGTTCGACCCGAACGGCGAATTGGGACCGTATCGATTGCCCGAGAACACGGCGTTGGGGTTCTCCTGCGGATAGTGGTTGAGCGCGTTCTGCCCTCCAACCGTCACGGTCGCCGCCTGACTCAACGAATACGACGCCTCGAGGTCGACAAGATGGTTGCCGCCGTAGGACGCATCATCCCGGGCATCGAACCAGCCGTCGTAGTAGCTGAGCCGCGCCAGCAGGCGCACGCCGCCGAGCGCATGTTTCCCGGTCACCAGCCAGCGGTACCTCGGGAGCCCTTCCTCGAGCTGCCGAATGCGGGTGTCGTTCACCACGTCGGGATCGTACCGGGTGACGCGCGTATCGGTGTGATTGAAGGCCAGGCTGAGCTCCGTCTCGCCGGACGAGGCGGGTGCCCACGTGGCGACGATGTCGATGCCGTGCGTGCGGGTCCGGAAGTCGTTGGTGAAGAAGCGGAAGTTCTGCAGGTTGGTCGCGCTCGAGATGCCCTCCGCGACCAGCTGGGCCTTCTCCGCCTCTCTCAGCTCGAACGTCTGCGTGAGCGCCAGGCGGTCGGACACGCGCACGTGGAAGTAGTCGGCCGTGAGCTGAAATCGACCCGTACCGATCACGGCGCCCAGCGCCAGATTGCGCGATTTCTCCGCGTCCAGGGGCTCGCCGCCGCGCAACTGGGCCACCCTCGAAGTCGAGGGGATGGTGCCGTTGTTGACCAGGTCGCGCAGCTGGCGGTTGAACTGGGTCGAAACGTTGAAGGCGTTCTGCTGGCCCGGTGTGGGCGCGCGGAAGCCGGTGCTCAGGCTGCCGCGCAACGCCAGTCCCTCCACCAGCGCGTAGCGGGCGGCGAGCTTCCCGTTGAGGGTGGCCCCGAAATCCTCGAAGTTCTCGAAGCGGAGCGCTCCCCCCAGGTTCCAGCGCCCGTCACCGGGCTCCAGCACCTCCGCGTCGCCGTAGACCGCGTAGTTGGCGCGGTGCCAGTCTCCCGCGGCGATCGGGCTGAAGCCGGGGAAGCCGTTGGACCCCGCGCTGAACCCCTGCGCCGCGTACGGCCCGATGAGCCAGGACTCCTCCTGGCCCAGGCCGATGGTAAAGTGCTCGTCGCGCCACTCGGCGCCGCCGGCGAGGTTGACCATTTCGTTCACGGCGTAGCCGAGATCGAGGTTGACGCTGACTTCCTCCTGCCGGTAGAGGCCGGGGTCGAACTCGTCGGGGGTCGCGGGGCCCAGCGAGGCGTTGACGGTGTTGAAGATGAAGAAATCCACCTCGTTGGCGCCGTAGCTGGCGCTGGCGTCCCACAGCAGTCCGGACGCGGTCTGGCCCTTCACGCCGGCGACCAGGGAGGCATCGGTCACGTCGGCTCCGAACTGGGGCGTGAACCCGCCGGGGAACATCTTCTGGAAGGTGAAGCAGTTGGGGTCGGCCATGACCCGGGCGAGCGCGCTCTGGTCGGGCAAGCCGTTGTTCACCCGGACGGTGGGACATCCCGCGGATCCGTCGATCACGCCGTCCTGCGCGTCAAGCGCATCTCCGATGAGAAGGGTTTCGCCCCCGTCGATGCTGAAGACGGCCGCGCGCGTGTTGGGATTGCGGAAGAAGAAGCCGCCGGTCACCCGTTCGCCGGCGTAGTTGGCGTGGGCGTACAGCTGGGTGCCGCCGGGCAGCAGGTGGCCGAAGTTGCCCCACAGCTTCAAATCGTCCTCGATCTTCGGGGAACCCCAGATCTGGGCGGGATCGCGCACGTGGGTGTTCCCGACCGACGTGAGGAGGGCGGCGTCGGAGCGCTGTACGCTGCGGCTGGTCGCGTCCGCGCTCCCGTACTCCGCGCTCAGGTTCGCGAATCCGAACGCGCCCAGCGGCAAGCCGACATTGCCGGACACGGTGTACGACTCGCCTCCGCCGTCCGCGAACCCTCCGCCGCGCACCTCGAGAGCGCCGCCGGAACGATCGTTCCTGAGCTGGAAGTTCATGACTCCGGCGATGGCGTCCGAGCCGTACTGCGCCGAAGCCCCGTCGCGCAGCACCTCGACCTGGCGCAGCGCGATGGCCGGGATGCTCGACAGGTCCGGGCCCTGGGCCCCGTCGGACACCCCGTTGCCGATCCACAGGATGGCCGCCGCGCGGTGCCGCCGCTTTCCGTTGACCAGCACCAGCGTGTGGTCGGGCGCCAGCCCGCGCAGGTTGGCCGGGCGGATGATCCTGGCCGCGTCGCCGGTGGCCTGCGGGTTGATGTTGTAGGAAGGCACCACGGTCCTCAGCAGGTCGGCCACGTCGGTGTCGCCCTGATCGACGAAATCCGAGGGAGGGATGGCGTCGATGGGCACCATGGACTCGGTGACGGTGCGCGGCCGGGCCCGGGTGCCGATGGCGACCACCCCCTCCAGGGCGATGGCTTCCTGTGCCAGCACCATGTCCAGATAGGTCGTCGCGGCGTCGGTGATCACCACCTCGCGACGCTCGGTATGGTAGCCGATGAGCCGGATCTCCACGGTCCGGGTGCCGGCCGGGATGCCTGCGATCCGGTAGTTGCCTTCCGCGTCGGTGATGCCCCCTGTCCCGAGTTCCGGCAGTGAGATCTGGACGCCGGCAAGGGACCGCGCCGTCGCCACGTCGCGCACCTGTCCCTCCAGCGCGCCCTGGGCCGACAGCGCCCCCGCGGGCCCGAGGACGAGGGCCGGCACATGCAGAATGTGCTTCAAGATTCGCCTGATCATGGGGCGAAGCTCCCGTTTTTCCGATGAGGGTGCCGGACGGGCTGTCGCCGACGCGGACACGGGTGCGGGCATCGTTGCCGTCTCAGGCTCATGTCCAGCCCCGCGGAGTGGTTACTTGCGCGAACCCCGGCAGGATCCCATTGTGACGGATTGCTCCTCCATTTTGTCCTAGCCGTTCAGCGGCGCGGGGCCTCCTTCCCGCCATGGCGGGAGAGCCTTCCCCGACCGCCCGGTCCGTTGTTGTCAGTTGCCGTATCCCCTCCCGAGGAGCCGCCATCGCCTGATCCGATACCGAACCAACCAGCGGCCCCTCCGGGGACGCACGGCATGCTCCGCGTGCACGGCGAGCCCGGTTGAGCGTTCTTCCAGCAGGTTCACTCCAGGAAGGAGGCAATGTGGACAAGAATTTTGCAATTGGAACCGTCGCGGTTGCCGTCGCGCTGCTGGTTCTCGGCTACGTCGAGGGCGCGGTAGGTGTCGGAGAAGCGGCCACACTTGACCTCAACGGAATCCTTGGCCTCCTCTTCGCCGGAGCATTCTACACACTTGTCCTTGGCTGGAGGGGCGTGGGCAACGCCCAGGATGGCTTCAAGGGAGGAGCTGTGCTCGGCGCTGTGATGAGCTTGATGAGCAATGGCATCATGAGCGGCGACGCAGTGATGGCACTCGTGGTTGCGGCGGTTGTGACGGGTATAGTCGGTGCCGTGCTGGGTGTTCTCGCGGCCAGAGGAGACTCCGGCTGATCTCGATCCCTTAGGACGACGGCGGCCGCGGCCCGCAGGGGCCGCAGATACGCTTCGGGGCGCGGCCGCCGATCCAAACTTCACCACCGTACCTCGGTCCCGGACCGCCTCTCCTTCCCGGTCGTCCGGTCCATCGGCTTGCTTCGTCGACTGTCCCCGGATAGCGTGCGCCCTCTGTCCGGGTCCCGCGCTGCTCCTTCGAAGACTGGAGTCCCAGGATGTACCGCTTTCCCCGCGTGTTGTTCGTTGCCCTGGCCGCGTCTTCCGCCTTGGCTGTCGCGGGCTGCGGCCCGGCCTCCCAGGCATCACCGGCAGCCGTCAACGACGGACCTTCCCATCCCGGGGTCGACGCCGTGTTCTCGGATCTGGACCGGGACGGGCCGGGCGCGGCGGTCGGGGTTCTGCTCGAGGGCGAAATCGTCCATCGCGCGGGCTACGGCATCGCCCACCTCGACCACGGCGCCCCCATCACGCCCGGGACGGTGTTCGACATCGCCTCCATCTCCAAGCAGTTCGGGGCAATGGCGGCCCTCCTCCTCGAAGCCGACGGCAGATTGGACCTGGACGAGGACGTGCGCGCCTACGTTCCCGAACTCCCCGACTTCGGGGTCCGGATCACGGCGCGGCATCTCATCCACCACACCAGCGGAATCCGCGACTGGGTGCACGTCATGTCGCTGGCCGGGCTGGAACGGAGCGACGTCATCTCCTTCGACCGGATCCTGCGCATGCTCTTCGAGCAGCAGGCCGTCAACTTCGATCCCGGGGCCGAGTACGCCTATTCCAACACGGGGTACAACCTGCTCGCACGGGTGATCGAGGCGCAGTCGGGGATGAGTTTCCGCGAGTTCACACAGCGGCGGATCTTCGAGCCCCTGGGGATGAGCCGAACGCATTTCTCGGACGATCATCTGGAGGTGGTGCCGGGACGTGCCGAGTCCTACTCGCCGGACGGGGACGCGGGCTTCGTGCGCCAGCCCAACCAGTTGACCGCGCTGGCCTCGAGTTCGCTCAACACCACCATCGACGACTACATCCTCTGGATGCGCAACTACGAGACGGGCGAGGTCGGGGGCGGGGAGGTGGTGAGGAGAATGCGCGAGCGGGGCGTGCTGAACGGCGGGGAGACGCTGGCGTACGCGCACGGCCTCACCGTCGGCGAGTATCGCGGGCTGCCCAACTTCGGCCACGGCGGGTCCTGGGCCGGATACCGAACCAACTTCGTGCGCTTCCCGGAGCAGGACCTGTCGATCGCAGTGTTCTGCAACGTGTCGGACTGCGATCCCGCGGGGCGCGCGCTCCGGGTCGCGGAGGTGTTCGCCGGAGAGGCTATGGGCCCGGAACCCGAGCCGGTTGGCGCCGCCGAGATCACCGATGCGCCTCCGCCCATGCCCACGGAGGCCCAACTGCGCGAGTACGCCGGACGCTACCGGAGCCCCGAACTCGACATGACCTACGAAGTCGTGGTCGATCGCGGGAGGCTTGTCGCCCGACACTGGCGCACCGGCCCATCGGCGCTGGCGCCCGCAGGGGAGGACACCTTCACCGGCAACCCGCGCCTCTTCCCGGAGCTGCGCTTCCGGCGGGACGGGGCGGGCAGCGTGGTGGCGTTCACGGTCACCGGCGGCCGCGTGCGCGACCTGATCTTCGAGCGGGTGGAGGGTTAGCTACGACAGCCCGCCGTCCACCAGCAGGCCCTCGCCCGTGACGTAGGACGACGCGTCCGAGACCAGGAAGGCCACGGCCTCGGCCACCTCGCGGGTGCGCGCGGGCCGGCCGGCGGGGATGGTGGCGAGCGCGTCCTCGCCGACGGGATAGCTGTCGACGTAACCGGGCAGGACGTCGTTCATGCGAATGCCGTCGGCGGCGTAGCGCGCGGCGTACATGCGTGTGAAGGCCCCCAGCCCCGCCCGGATGGCCGACGAGATGGGAAAGGCGGCGGCCGGCTGCCTGGCCCCGAAGGTGGAGATGTTCACGATGGAACCCCCGCCCCCGGCCTTCAGGATGGGCGTCACCAGGCGGCTCATGCGCACCACGTTGAGGAGCAGCAGTTCCAGGCCGTCGTGCCACGCCGCGTCGTCGAGGTCGAGCAGGCCGCCGCGCGCGGCATGCCCGGTGTTGTTCACTACCCCGTCCAGGCGGCCGAAGCGGTCGAGCGCGCCTTCCACCAGGCGGGCCAGGTCGTCCGGCTCGGTGACCGAGCCCCGGATGCCCCACCCCCCCAGCCGCCCCGCCAGTTCGCGCGCCTCCGCCGAGCGCGACATTAGCGCCACCCGGTAGCCCCGCTCGGCGAGCAGTTCGGCGCACGCAGCCCCCATCCCCCGCCCGGCCGCCGTGACGATCGCGACGGGCGCGTTGGCAGGCCCCTCGGAGGCGCTCACGGGACCCTCACCCGCACCCGGGCGGATCTGGCCCGGGCCCCGCGGCGAAGATGAGGGCGACGGGCCGGCTCGGTGACACTGCGGCCGGGGCAACGGGTGCGATCGGCCGCCCCGGGACCCGCCCGGCGCAGCGGGGACGGCAGACCGGCAGCACCCGAGCGGCATGCTTCCGCCGCGCGCGCCGCCGCAGACCCGTGTGAACGCGCGAATCTTCCCCCGGGTAGGAGCGTATCGGGAGTCGGACGCCCACCCCGCCACCTGCAACCGGACGGAACCCTGCGCAAGCTTCTCCTCTCACTCGGCATCAACGCGGCCGCTCTCTGGGCGGCGGCGGAACTGGTCTCGGGCATCCAGCTCGGGGACCGGTTCGAAGAGGTCGTGGTGGTCGCGGCGATCTTCGCCCTGGTCAACGCCTTCATCAGGCCGGTGGTGAGGTTCTTCGCCTTTCCCGTCATCCTGCTCACCCTCGGGCTCTTCACCCTCGTCATCAACGCCGGCATGCTCATGCTCGCCGACTGGCTGGCGGACGGGCTGGTCGTCGCCGGCTTCCCGTCCGCTCTCCTGGGCAGCGTGATCATCTCGTTCGTGAGCATGGTCCTGGGGTCCATGCTGGACGTCAAGGGCAAACGGAAGGAATAGCGGGCAGGGAGCATCTCACGGCACGACCGGATAGTACCACACCCGCTGGATCAGCCCGTCGCGCACGTGGTAGACGGCGAGCGAGGCCTGGGACCGATCCTCCCCGTCCGGCGCCGTCCAGGACGCCCGTTCGCGCACCGCCACGAAGTCCCCGGTGACGACCGCCTCCTCGATCTCGGACCGCACCGTGGGCTGCGCCTCGAAATAGGTCGCCATGTAGTCGCGCAGCATCTCCCGGCCCCGTACCTCGACCGAGGTGATGCTCCCCTGCACGTTCACCCACTCCACGGCGGGCGACACCCACGACAGCAGATCCTCGGCGTCGTGCCGGTTGAAGGCGTCCACTTGCCCCTGCACCACCGCCAGCGGCCCGACCAAATCCGCCTCGCTCTCCGCCTCCGGCGGTCCGAAGCATGAGGCGCCCGCCCATCCCACCCCGAGAGTCGCACCGACGGCCAGCCACATCCTGCCCATCCTCTACTCCTTCGCCAGCACCATTTCCGCCAGCGTCCCCAGATCCGGCACTTCCAGGTCGGGTCGGGCGTTCACCGGCATCGTAGCCCCCGAACCGCCATGCGGGGAGACCCGGTTCACATGCACGGTGGCGAATCCGAGGCGCCGTGCCGGGGCGATGTCGTGGAAGAGGCTCTGAGCGACGTGCAGAATGGCGTCGATGGGCACGCCCAGGCGCTCGCGCGCCAGCTCGAAGTTTCGCGCGTCGGGTTTGTAGCTGCCGACCTGCTGGGCCGTTACGACTTCGTGGAACTCGACCCCCAGGCGGCGCGCCGAGAGGGCGAACAGGTCGTCGTCCACGTTGGAGATCACCGCCAGCCGATAGCGCGATGCGAGGATGCGCAGCGCCTCGACGGTGTCGTCGAAGGGTGCCCAGCGCGCGATCGACTCGGGAAGCGAGGCCCGCTCGCGGGGGCCGGGCGAGAAGCCGAGTTCGCGCCCGAACTCGTCCACTACGCGGGACAGGACCTCGCGGTAGGTGAGGTAGGCGCCCGCCTGGATGGTCGACTCGAAACGTGCGAAGTGCTCCAGGATCTCCGCGGGAGGCAGTCGGCGGCCGTGCGCGTCCAGCACCTGCGCGATGGCCTGCAGAATTCCGCTCTCCCAGTCGATGAGCGTGCCGTAGCAGTCGAAGGTGAGGACCTCGAAGGAGGAGAGCTTCATCTCTTGCACAACCTCATCTCTTTCTCTGCGCGCGCCGCTGCCGCGAGCGCGCCACCGCCTCTCCCACCAGCGGCCCGGCCAGCCCGCCGATGGTGCCGCCCAGAATCATCATGAACCCCAGCGGACCGAGGGTCGGGACCAGCCCCACCCCCGAGCTGATCGCCTGGTAGGCGCTCGCCACCCCGAAGGCGAGCGCGCCCACCACGAATCCGGTCAGGGTGCGTCGCACGATTCGGTTCATCGGCCCTCTCCCGTTGGGGGCTCGCCGGCTGCGCCGTCCTCGCTCGACTCGCCGGCCAGCCCGCGCGTTTCAAGCAGATAGCGCGCGGTCGCCCGGTACTCCGCATCGGTCATGGTTCCCGGAGCCTCGTAGGGCATCGCCAGGCGCAGGTATCGAGTCAGAGTCTCCTCGTCTCCGCGGGACGCCAGCGCCGCCGCCGTGATCTCGGCCCCGACCTGGCCCTCCACATCGTGGCAGAAGGCGCACCGCTGGGCGTAGACGAGCGCGCCGTCGACCTCAGGGCCATCGCTGCAGCCGACCGACAGCACGGCGGTGGAGAGGACGGCGACGGCCAGACCCGCGCAGGTGCCGCCACCTGCCACTCAGGCCACCTCCACCGGGTGCGGCAGCGCCAGGTTGAGCAGGTATCCCTTCTGGTTCCAGACGTCTTCCATGGGCTGGGTGTTGCCCGCGGCGTCGGTGGCGCGGGTGCGCAGTGTGTAGGAGCCGGGCGCGGCCTGCCACTCGAACTCGAAGCGCGTCCAGGCGTAGCGCAGGCGAGGGCCGATCAGGCGGGCGGGCGCCCAGCTGGCGCCATCGTCCGCACTCCATTCCACCGAGTCGATGGGACCGTCGTTGGAGTAGGCGAAGCCGCGCAACGGGGTGGTCCCCGCCGGGACGGTCGCCGGCCAGGGAAGGGCCAGCGCGCTCTTCACCGGCAACGCCGTCACAGGGGCGCCGTCCGCCGGCGCATACTGCCCGGCGGGCCAGTCCGGGCCGATCAGGACGTAGGAGGTGGTGTTCGCGCCGACCCAGATCGGCTCGGTCGAGACCTGGATCTCCCCGACCCACTTGATGCTGTTGCTTCCTGCCCAGCCGGGAACCATCCCGCGCACGGGGAATCCGTGATCGGGGGGCAGCGGTTCGCCGTTCATCGACAGGGCGAGCAGGGTGTCCGGGTCCATCGCCTTGTCCACCGGCATCGGTCGGCTGAAGCCGCCGTCGTCCAGGCCCACGAGGTTCACGGCCACCGCCTCCGGCCGCAGCCCGGCTGCCCCGAGCACCGAAGCCAGCGAAGGTCCCGACCACGCCGCGCATCCGACCGCCCCCGTGCCCCACTGCGTGCCCTCGGCCGCCTGTCCCAGCACGCGCGCGTAGAAGCCGCGCCAGTTGCCGGCGCACTCCAGGTACGCGATGACCGACTGGCTCGGCAGCGCGCGCAGGTCTTCGAGGCCGAGTTCGAGGCTCCGTTCGATGCCGTCGCCGGTGACGCGCAGCCGGTAGTCGGCCGCCGCGATTGCCGGGGTCGGGGCGTGGTTGCGTACGAAGAACAGATCGTTGGGAGTGATCAGCCCCTCCAGGAGCTCGAGCCGGCTCTCCAGGTTGAGGGCGTGGCGGATGAAGGGATCGGGATCCTTGAACCACGCAGTGTCCAGTTGGGGATCGACTGCGCCCGTGTCGGAGCGGCAGCCCGGGAGGAAGGCCGATGCTCCGCCGGCGGCCAGCAACGCGGCGAACTGCCGGCGGGAGAGCGAGCCGCCCGGCAACCCCTGCCCCTGTCGCCCACTCACGACACGATCTCGATTTCGAGTTCGGTGGAGAACTCGACGCACCCGACCAGGGTGCGGTAGACCGGGCAGTACGGGTGATGGATCTCGTGCGCCCGCCGCGCCCCCTCCTCCTTCCCCGCCTCCATGCGCAGGTGGTAGCGCACATGGACGGTGCGAATCACGAGCACGCCGTCCTCCTTGTCGATGCCTCCCTCGACCTCGGAGGTCAGACGATTCTGCCCCGCCGGAATCCCGCGCGCCTCCAGCGCGCCGCCAAGGGTTCCCGTCAGTCAGCCGCCGGCCGCCGCCACGATGTAGTCGAGCGTCGTGGCCACCGGTGTTTCGGGATCGACGCCGTAGTGGCTGGCGATCTCACTGTGCACCCCGAACAGGACGGGGTCGGGCGTGGCCGGCAGATGCGCGTGGCGGAGCGGGCCCGCCTTGCGCTCGATGCGGACTCGGGAGGTATAGACCACGGGTTGTCTCCTTGCGTGACGGCTTGCGATTGCGTGCGTGTTGGCGGTGGCGTCTGCGCGCGTGCGGTGGCAGCTCGTGCTTGCGATGGTCCGGCGGGCGGCGGGCTCCCGGGCCGGGGCTGCGGGCGCTGCCGGATCGGGCGTCGGACGCGGCTACACGGCGACCGCGCGGGACGACCCGAGCTCCCCCATGGCTGCATCTACCGCACCCGCTGTGTCGACCGCGCACCCGCTCGCTCCCAGGGCGTCGCCCACCGCGCGGATGGTGCGCCGCAGCAGGTCCGCCCGGGTGGTCACGTAGCCCATGTGCCCCACGCGGAAGTACTGGTCGGCCATGGCGGGATGCAGTCCCGCCGCGACGATCACGCCCCGCGCGACGATGCGGCCCACCAGGGAGGCGTCCACGCCCGCCGGGTACCGGACGGCGCTCAGGGTGTTCGCGCAGTGGGCGTCGCTGGCCGGGACCACGCCGAGCCCCATCTGCGCCCACGCCGCCCGCATCGCCCGGCCCGCACGCGCGTGGCGTTCGATGCGCGCATCCACCCCCTCGAGCCCGTCCAGCCGATCGGACAGGATCTCCCCCAGCGCGACCTCGGCCGCGACCACCAGGTTGGTGGCCGGGGTGGCGAAGTAGCTCATGCTCCCCGCCTCATGGGTCTCCATGATGGGCAGCCAGACGTTCCAGTCGAGGTAAAGGGGGCAGGGGGTGCGGCGCGTCCGGCTCGCCTCCATCGCGCGCGGCCCGGCGACGAAGAGCGCGAGCCCGGGCGGGAGCCCCATCGCCTTCTGCGAGGCGGTGAAGTACACGTCGGCGCCCCATTCGGACATATCGAAGGCCTCCGCCCCGGTAGCGCAGACGCCGTCGAAGACGGACAGCACGCCGCGCGAGCGCGCGAGCGCCGCCAGGCCGGCGGGATCGACGAGCACGCCCGTCGAGGTGTCGACGTGGGTGGCGAACAGGACCTTCGCCGCGCAGGCGTCCAGTGCGGCCTCCACCTCCTCCAGCTCCGGCCTCTCGCCCGGCGGGCTGACGACCGCATGGACCTTCACCCCACGGTGCTCCAGCACCAGCCGCATGCGGTCGGCGAAGTAGCCCGTGTCCACGAGCAGGGCTTCGTCGCCCGGATCGAGCAGGTTCACCGCCGCCATGTCCATCGCCAGCGTTCCGCTGCCCGCGATCAGGAAGGGCTGTGCACCCTCCCCGGCGCGCCACACCTCGCGCATCCCGCTCAGGGAGGCGCCGAACGCCTCGACCGCGAAGGGCTGTCCGTGCCCCGGCGGTGGTATCGAAAAGGCACGCAATACCTCCGGAGAGACCTCGATGGGCCCGGGGATCATCAGCAGGGGACGTTCGCTCATGGCACCTGGCAAACGGTTGAAGTCCGGGGAGCGCGGCACCTGTAGTCGCCCTCGCCCGGTGCCGAAGCTAACCAATTCGGCGGAGCCCCGAAAAGCCGCCCGACATCTGCGATCTTTCTGTTCCTCCTCGGGCTTCCCATTATGCTCGGCGGACGCCCTCCATCATCCAGCGGAGAAACCCCATGGCCCAGAACCCCGGCCGCACCCCGGCGGAAGCCTCCGAATTCGACCGGCTCGAGCTTCCGGACCGCTCGGTGCGCGGACTGCTCCGGCACTTCGGACCGGGGATCATCCTGATGATGACCGGGATCGGCACCAGCCACTTGGTCACCGCGCCCACCGCGGGTGGCCGCTTCGCGTACGCGCTCCTCTGGTGCCTTCCGGTGGCCTACATCTTCAAGTACTACGGTTTCGAGATGGCCTTCCGCTTCACCAACGCCACCGGCAAGAGCCTGATCGAGGCGTACGCCACCGCGCGCGGGAAGTGGCCGCTCTGGTACGTGCTGGTGACGACGCTCATCCAGTGCGCGATCGGGCAGGCGGGACGGCTGATCGCGGCGGCCGCGGTCGTGTACTACGTGGGCTCCGAGGTGCTCGGCTGGCCGGTCACCCTCACCGGAGCGGCGGTGGGGCTCGGGGTGGTGTCGGTGGGCATCCTGCTCATGGGACGCTACAAGGCCGTGGAAAACTCGGCCAAGATCCTCGCGGCCATCATGGTGGTGTCCACGCTGGCGGTGTACTTCTACCAGCCCGCGCCCTTCTCCGAGATGGGCACCTTCTTCCTGGTCGAGATCCCCGACGGCTCCTGGCTGGTCATCGCCGCCTTCCTGGGCCTCCTGCCCACCGGCATGGACGTCTCGCTTCAGGCCTCGGAGTGGGGGAAGGCCAAGAAGGCGGGAATGAGCAGGATCCGCGACCGCATGGAGGAGCTGGGGATCGCGCGCTCGTTCAACCCCTTCTCGCCGCGCCTCCGCGACCTGACCGTCCACACCGACCGCCTCCCCGCGCACGCGCAGGAGTATTGCCGGCGCTGGTTCCAGATCGGCCTCTGGGACTTCCGCCTCGGGCACGTGGTGTCGTTCGTGATGGCCGCCGTGTTCATGCTGCTCGCGGCGGTGTGGCTCTATCCAAGCGCGGTGGAAGGGCAGGCGGTGATGGGCGAGATCGCGGGCATCTTCACGAACTCGGTGGGCCCGGGTATGATGGGCCTGTTCATGTTCGGCGCCTTCGCCGCCACCTTCTCGACCGCTTTCAACTACTTCGACGGCTGGCCGCGCATCGTCGGGGCCTGCGCCCGCAACCTCTTCCGCGGCACCGCGCGTACGGCGGGCATCGACAGGAAACAGAAGGGCTGGTACTCGGAGTACAACCTGTACCGCGCCACCATGATCTACTCGCTGATCGGCTCGGTGGCCGTGATCGCGGGGCTGCCGAGGCCGGTCTTCCTGGTGCTGGTGGCGTCGGCGCTGGCGTTCTTCATCGCGCCGGTCATCTTCTTCCTCAACTTCTACTACTGCCTGGTCGTGATCCCGAAGGAGGACCGCGCCTTCTACCCGTCGACCTTCGCCCGCTGGTTCGGCTGGTTCAGCCTGATCGTGTTCACCGCCATGAGCGTGGTGCTGATCTTCGCGCGGGTGTTCGACATCCCGCTATTCGGGGCGTGATATGACAAAGCGCAAAGTGCAGGGCAGCGAGAAGGAGACGGAGCCGGACGCCCGTTTTCGCCCCACGCTGCTGAAGGTCCTTCTGGTCCAGGTGGTCGCCCTGGTTCTGCTCTGGCTCCTCCAAGCCACCTACCACAGCTAGCGACCCGCCCATGCATCCCGTCAACTGGCTGATCGTCGTCGCGTACGTCACCTACGTGCTGGTCGACGGCGTCCGGCGGGCGCGCGGCACCACCGAGGTCGAAGGCTACTTCCTCGCGAACCGCTCGCTGCCCTGGTGGGCGGTCGGGCTGTCGGTGATGGCGACGCAGCTGTCGGCCGTCACCATGATCGGCACGACGGGACAGGGCGCCACCGACGGGCTGCGCTTCGTGCAGTTCTACTTCGGGCTGCCGCTCGCGATGGTCCTTCTGGGCGTCACTCTGGTGCCGTTCCTGCGCGGAGCCGGCGTCTTCACGGCGTACGAGTATCTGGAGCGCCGTTTCGGGCCGCGCACGCGCGCGCTGACCGCCTTCCTCTTCCTGCTGTCGCGCGGGATGTCGTGCGGGGTGATCATCGCTGCGCCGGCGGTCGTCTTCTCGGCGGTGTTCGGATGGCCGCTCCTCTGGTGCGTCGCGCTGATCGGCGTTCCGACCGTCGCGTACACGATGCTGGGCGGCATCCAGGCGGTCACCTGGGCCGACGTCAAGCAGATGGTCCTGATCGTCGTCGCGCTGCTGGCCGTGGTGGTGGTGCTGGTCGTGCGGATGCCGGTCGCGCCGGGCGAGGCGCTGCACATCGCGGGCGCGACGGGCCGCCTGAGGGTCTTCGACTTCTCGTTCACCGTCACCGAGACGTACACGTTCTGGTCCGGGCTGATCGGCGGCACCTTCCTGATGCTGTCCTACTTCGGCACCGACCAGTCCCAGGTCCAGCGCTACCTGGCCGCGAAATCCGTCGGCGCGGCGCGCACCTCGCTCCTGATGAGCGCGTACTGGAAGATCCCGCTGCAGGCGCTCGTGCTCCTGGTCGGCGTGATGGTGTTCGTCTACTACCAGTTCCAGCCGCCGCCACTGCTGTTCAACCCGGCGCACGAGAACGCGGTGGTGGAGGTGCGGGGGACGGAGTACGCCGCGCTCCAGGGCCGCTACGGGGAAGCACTGGCGCTCAGGGAGGACGCGGCCCGCCGCGCGGCGGGACTGGCCGCCACCGTTGACTCGAACGCCGCCGGCCAGGCCGCGCTCGACGAATTCCGCGGCCGCGAAGCGACCGTCCAGGAGATCCGCGCCGAGGCCCTCGCCATGGCCGAGGAGGTCACCGGCGAGGCCTCCCGCGACGTCAACTACATCATCCCCCGCTTCGTCCTCGGCGAGCTGCCGATCGGGCTCGCGGGCCTCTTCATCGCGGCGATCATCGCGGCCGCCATGTCGAGCATCTCGTCGGAACTGAACTCCCTTTCCACCACCAGCATCATCGACTTCTACCGGCGCTGGTTCCGCCCGGAGGCGAGCGACGCCCACTATCTGGCGGTCTCGAAGGCCGCGACCGCGTTCTGGGGGGTGTTCGCCTGCTTCGTCGCCCTCTACGCGGTCAGCCTGGGATCGCTGATCGAGGTGGTGAACCGGTTCGGGTCATTCTTCTACGGCTCGATCCTGGGCGTCTTTCTGCTGGCGATGGTGCCACGGGCCAGGGCGGCCGGCGCGTTCGTCGGGCTGCTCGTGGGGATGGGCGCGGTGGCCGCCGTGACCTTCGGCGCACCCGACGTTTCCTTCCTGTGGCACAACGTGATCGGGGCGCTGACGGTGGTGGGGGTGGGGGTGGTGCTGTCGCTGCGCGGGCCTGGTCGGGCTTAGACGCCTCACCGCCACAGCGACACCATCCGCGTCACGGCATCCGCGGACTGCGCGTCCCGCCCCGGCCGGGCGGATATCGGCCGGGAAGCGCATCGAACCCCGCCTGCGAGAAGTGGCGGTCCGTGGTCAGAACCGTCTGGATGCGCAACTCCTGCATTACGACAAAACTGGTACAGTCCGTGAATGAGAAATCCCTGTCATTCCAGTCGAAGAACCAGCGCCTGGCGTTCTCGGCGCGCGCCGGAGTGATCCACTCCCACCGAAGCCGGGAGCTGGCATCGATCTGTTCCCACCAGCGAGCCGCCGCGCGCAGCCCCAGCCGCATCCGAATCAGGGTCAGGGTCTCGTCGATCACATAGTCGGTCGAGAGGAGGTTCCCCCCGCTCCGCAACCAGGCGTCACGCGATCCCCGGCTGGCCTCGTGCATGGGATCCGCCGCATCGGCCATGGCCATCCAGCCGACCGTGTCGACGAACAGCGTGCGGTCAGGCACGCGGCTGCCCGTAGAGCGAGCGATCGTGTTGTTCCGCCGTCAACCCGTCGTCCGATCTTCCAACCGCCTCGGCCCCGTAGAGCGAATCGTCCTCGGCAACGCCGTGGGTGAAGACGCCGCTCAGAGGCACGATCCGGAACGCGGGGCGGCTGCGATAAAGCACGGTGAAATCCTCGCCCTTGCGGACGCGGTCGATGATCCGCCCCATCTCGTTCCGGAGCGTCTTGACGTTGATCGTGCTCGACATCGGTCGGGTACCTCCATCAGGCCGTGAGCAGCAGATTGAGTCATCTTAAGATCATGTTTATATGATGACAAGTTAGGGATGGCCAAACGTCACGCCCAATGGGGCGGAGCACGTTGCCACCTGATGGGTGATACGTTACAGTTCTCGTCCAATGATTCTTGGTTTTCGCCACCGAGGCCTCGGGCGTTTGTTCGAGAAGGGAGACCGCAGGCGGGTTTCCCCGGACTTGATCGCCAAGGTCGAGCGGGTCCTTGCTCGCCTGGACGTGGCGGCCAAGCCTGAGGACATGAACCTGCCGGGTTTGGGGCTCCACCCGCTGAAGGGTGACCACGCAGACTATTGGGCGGTGAAGGTGTCCGCGAACTGGCGCGTGGTCTTCCGCTTCGACGGGAGCGATGTCAGAGATGTGGACTTGACCGACTACCATTAGGAGGTTCGCGAAATGCCGATGAAGAACCCGCCGCATCCGGGCCTGTCCGTGCGCCATGATTGTCTGGAGCCGTTGGGGCTCACCGTGACGGAGGCAGCGCGGAGGCTCGGGGTTAGCCGAAAGCAGCTTTCAGAACTCGTCAACTGCCGTTCGGGCATTTCTCCGGAAATGGCCATCCGCCTGGACAAGGCGTTTGGAGGCGGCGCGGAGACCTGGTATCGCCTTCAATCGGCCTACGAGCTTGCGCAGGCCATGAGGAATGCTGAGCAGATCGACGTCGAGCGGATAGCGACCCCCGCATGACGATTCGATCTGGACGGGACCGATGTCTCGATGGTGGCGGTCCTTGTGGCAGGGACTCTGCCAAAATGGCAGAACGTATCGGAGTTGATTTCCCCTTACCCCGATTGAAGTTACACGATTTGGCGCCTCGGGTCCCGCCAATTGACTCCCGCTAACTGGGGGAAGGGTTGACCCGCCGCTCCGCGAGCGCCTTCTT
>JAJDYN010000034.1 GCA_022825135.1 Gemmatimonadota bacterium
GTCGCCTGCGCCATGCTCAGAAACCAGACCTGCTACCGGCCCGGACAACTTGCAGAAGATCATGCGGCCTGATCTCATCCATCGTCGCGGGGTTACAGCCCCGCTTCAGGAAGTGTTGAAAAATGGTGGGGAGTCCCCCACTTCGGCATGCCTCGATGGGCGGAGGGCAGGATGGCGATGTACAACCCCATCCTGCCCTCCGCTTCGGGGTCGCTCCGCCCCAGCAGTCCCTACGGGAAGGTTGTTGAGTCGGGTGGAGCCGGCGAGCACGTTTGCTATGCTCGGACCGAGACCGACATCGCGCGAGGGTGCAGTCGGGGACCGGCCCGAGGGCCAGGGTCTCGTGACGACGATCCGGCGCACCGCCCCGCATGGAGCCGAACCGGCGCAACGACGCCTGCGCCCGCAGCCGCTTTAGCGGACGCCGGTTCCCTTTGTGTTCCCATCGGAAGCCAGTCCCGACGGGAACACAAAGGTTGTCTTCAAGATCGTGGCCGAGGGTTCGCCGCCAGTCGCGGCCCGGCCGAAGCGTTGGCCGCCGAGGGCGCGATCATGGCTCTCGTCCAGCGCAGGTCCCGGGCGCGTCACGTCGCGGACGACCCGGGCCTTGCCGGGTTGGGAAGGGGGCTCGACCCCGGCGGAGGGACGGGCGGAGTCCGTCCCGGAGGCCGGGGGGACCGGCGCCGGAGCGGTGGCACCGGCGACCACGCGGTCGCCGGTCACGACGAGGACTCGCCCGCGGAATCGACGGCCTCGACCGGCGGTGATCGCTGGTCGGCGGGAGACATGCGGCACTTGGCCGCCGGGAACGTTCGGCCAAGCGGAAGCGGGCGAACGCCCCAACCGCGAACGGTGCCGGAGCGGCGGTTTTCCGGGGGGATCGAAGGGGGGCAGGGCCACCCTCGCCAGCCCCGCCGTGTATTACGGGGGGTAGGCTGGCTTGGCCACCTTAGCGTGGCTCAAGCCAGCCGGGCGGCGCTCTCTCGAAGCTGCCCTCGCAGCGCTGGCCGTGGGGCGGCGGTCGATACGAGGGGATACCCCCTTGCTACTAATTCCTTAGTGGACGTACGCCGATGCACCCCGTATACTTCAGCAATGGAAATGGCGCGAAAAGGCCGAATGGCCGCACTCATTGTTGCTGCTGCAACGGTCTCGTGCAGCACGTCGGCTACCGTTGACACGACGGTAGCCGATTCGGCCGGGGTCGCGATCGTCACCAACAGCGGCACTCCGGCGCTGCTTGATTGGACCCTCGATACGGTGCGCGTCTTCGGTGGTGACGACTCTGGGCCGGCCACCTTCTACCTAGTGTCGCAGTCGTTGGTGGACGTTGATGCCCAAGGCCGGATCTTCGTCCTAGAGCCCTTTGAGTTCCGGGTCACAGTCTTCGATTCCGTGGGACGGGCGCTATCGACCATGGGCCGCCGGGGAGAAGGCCCCGGCGAGCTGGGATGGCCCGTCTCGGTGAGCGCGGCGGACGACGGGCACGCCTACGTCCATGACGGAACTCGACGGAAGCTCGTACGGCTGGCACTCGACCAGCCCACCGGCACCGAATCCCCGTTCGGCTATAGCGTCATCTATGCGAGGCTGCGCCATGCGGAGTTCACTCCCGCTGGAATCCTCGTCTGGGCCCGGGAACGGTACTCCGGCTCCAACAACCGCTTGGACCGCCTCCTTTCCGTCAGGGGCCAGGACACGACTGCGCTGATTTCCGGCAAGCCGTCCTACCGCACCGCAGTATACTATCCGCGGTGCAGCTTCACCTTCTCGCTCCACCAGCCGCTGGCCCCACGAATCAGATGGTCCCAATGGGGGGACCATGTGGCCGTGAGCGTGTGGGGCGGGTTCCGGGTGGACGTGCTGGAAGACAACCGGTTGGTCAGGAGCATCCGCTGGGCCGGTGTCGGGGAGAACCGGGTGAGCCGCTCCGAGGCGGTAGCGCTCCTGGAAGCTCAGGGATACCTGGGGGCCTGCGATGACGGCCCGGCCGAGACGATCGAGAAACACGGCTTCCATCCGCAACCGCAGATCGTGCGGGCGCTGGCAGTCGCTCCGGACGGGCGGCTGTGGGTCCAAGTGAACACCGTCGAGGGAGTCCGCATTCTACTGCTCGACGCCGATGGGCGCATTGCGGGTGTACTGCCCGATGGCTTTCCGATGCCGCTGACGTTCCTGCCCGACGGTCGCCCGTTGGTCCAAGTCGTGGACTCCGTGGACATCCAGCGGATCGGGGTGGGTAGTGTTGTGAAGTATTGAAAAACCGAATCTCTGCGGTTGTCGACTGGTCTCCCTCGTGCCTGTCCGGCTGATCCCTCCTTTACGGCGGGCGGCGGGAATTCGCCGGCTTGTCGACGTTCCACGCTCGACAAGCGGGAGGCGGCGACGCGGGGACCGTGCTCGAACAAGCCGTGCCGTTATCGGAGTCGCGAGGGGCCGAAGAAGCCACTCAGCGGCGGCGGGAGATGGTCCGCTTGCGAGTTGGCCTCACTCCCTCCGTCACCCGCAACTTCGTCCGCTGCGATCCCATTTGATCCGACGACATCCGGCTCATTTTTGCATATTGTAAGTGATACATGATTCGTTATGGCAAGACATAACTATTTGTAGCATATCACCTTACGATCATCGTGGATAGTCCTAGTTGAACTTACGTGATTTCTCGCCGTGATTCAGGCCTCAGGTGCCCTGCCGGCCCGTAGATTTCCCGAAATGCCCAGAAATGACCTCTTGGCCCGGTCGCGGCGTCTGGGGTTCAAGTCCCGGTGCCCGCTCTCCGGCCTGCGAGGTGCGCTACTTGGGCTATGACCCGCTGCCATCGGCCGAAGATGGTCCGCTGCTGCGAGACTCGGAGGTGTCCGTTGGCTGGGAGGTGTATTCAACGGGACGCCTACATGGGGTCCGTGCCGAAGTGGTTCGACGAGGGGCAGCGTAGATGCCGGATGGAGAGACCGCAAGGAATCCTGTGGCGACAGGCAGGGTAAGATCTACGGTGACGGCCGTAAACCGGAGACAGCATAGAGGGTACGGAGGCGATGAGAAAGCTGATTCTGGCATTCGCGCTGTTAGGCTGTGAGAACGCACCCGATCCAGCGGATCAGGACATCGTGGTCAAGGACGAGACGGTGGCACGTCTGTCGCGTCAACTCCGCCAGCAAGACAACTTCGACGATGCGCACAGGGCGTTCCGACTTCTAATGCAGGCAGGCCAGAAAGGCATTGATGTCATCATGGCGCTTGATAGCGCCGGAGCCATGAACGAGAACGTTTGGCGCGGTGTCCGCCAGGGCTTGTGGCTCACGGATGAGGTGTGCCCTCAACTGCCTGAGTTTACGGCTTGTGTGCAGAATGCTTGCCGCAGAAAGTTGGGGATTTCTGATGTTATCGGAACGCTCCAGTTCAGCTGCCCAGATCTTCCACTGATACGTGGGGCATTTCGGCCGGAGGAGTTTGAGGGGCTCGCGGCGGGGTGTGGCGCAGACACCCTAGCTGTGTACCGGTCTCGGTTTTTTGGACAAGTGGACGACTTAAACATCAGGCTGCCGCTCTCCTCTCAGGGGCCCTGTCGGGAACAGCGTCCACCGGGCCGTCGCAGGCAAGCGCCCCGACCTCTTGGTCGCCAGCCTCAGGGACGGCGAAGACGTACCCCGGCGCTCCTGCCGCCCGGTCGCATTCCGCTCTGCCCGTACCCCTAGCACACCGGCGATCGTCGCTCAGGCCGTCCTGCGGCCCGCAGTATCGCCGAAATGTGCGTGGACAGACCCGGAAACGGCCTCTGAGCCCCCATCCTCCATGAGCGAGCATGTGTGACAACCAACGGCGGCCTATCGCCGCGTGACATGGTTGCCTCTTGCCCCGAGGCTCTCGGCGCGGCGCTCCAGCGAGCCAGATCGCCGCCCGGACGAGGCTTCCCGGGAAGAGCGACGGAGAGGCACTGCCGGGGGCTTCTGCGAAGCGGACGGCGCGGGCGGGAGTCTCGCCATTCAAGTCCTGTTTTCCCGCTTTCGGAGCACGTTCCAGCAAGATCCAGTACAACGGCAGAAAACGCAGATCGTGCAGTCCTGTAATACTTTAGACCGTTTCCTGCCGGGATTCTGGCTACTTCCAGTCCGCTGTTCAGGCGCACCGAGAAACGCCGGAACGCCATGTGCCATTCGGTCGAGGCCGCGGGATCGGAAGGGCTCACCCTCGCGCCGCTGGCGAGGTTCAGGTAGACGAAATCCGTGGGGGAAGAGGCATCGAAGGAGATCTCGCCCTCCTCGAAGACTTCCTCCTCGGGCGCCGCGACCTCGGACTCGCAGGCGGACAGGGGAGCGAAGAGGATCGCGAGAACCGGGAGAAGGCGGGTGCGCGGCGTCCCGCGGGAAGCCGCTCGGGTCGGAAGAAAAAGGTCCATGGGTGTCGGCTGGAGTGTATCGCCGCAGCGTCGGCGGATGTTGACGAGCGCGATCAGTCGTCGCCGTCTCCGGCGCGCTCGAAGGCGGCGTCGAAGGCGGCGCTCGCCGGCGGGAACACCAGGGAGCGCACGAAGGCGCACGCCTCCCCGGCACCGTGCTCGCGGTCCATGTCCGTGTCTTCCCATTCGATTGAGAGCGGTCCGGCGTAGCCGATGCGGGCGAGGGCGCGCACGATGTCCTCGAAGGGCACCTTCCCGCGTCCCGGGGAGCGGAAGTCCCACGCTCGATCCCGATGGCCGAAGGACAGGTGCCCCCCGAAAACCCCGGAGGGCATCGGACGATCCGCCCACCACACGTCCTTCACATGCATGTGGTAGATGCGGTCGGAAAAGCGGTGGATGAACTCCACCACGTCGATGCCCTGGTAGGCGAGATGGCTGGGGTCGTAGTTGAAGCCGAAGGCTTCGCGCCGGTCGATGGCTTCGAGCGCCCGCCCGGCGCTTGCGATGTCGAAGGCGATCTCGGTGGGATGCACCTCGAGCGCGAAACGGACGCCCGCCTCGTCAAAGGCATCCAGGATGGGGTGCCAGCGCCCGGCGAAGTCGGTGAAGCCGGCGTCGATGGCCGCTTCGGAGACGGGAGGGAACGGATACAGCAGGTGCCAGATGGCGCTGCCGGTGAAGCCGTTCACGACATCGACGCCCAGGTTGGCGGCGGCGCGCGCGGTGGCCTTCATCTCTTCGGCGGCGCGGGTGCGGACGCCCTCCGGGTCGCCGTCGCCCCACACATGCGGGGGCAGGATGGCGCGGTGGCGGCCGTCGATCGGATCGCACACGGCCTGACCGACCAGGTGATTGCTGATGGCCCACACCCCGAGGCCGTGGGCTTCCAGCAGCTCGCGGCGTGCCGCGCAATAGCCTGGGTCGGCGGCGGCGCGCACCACGTCGAAGTGGTCGCCCCAGCACGCGAGTTCGAGGCCGTCGTAGCCCCAGGCGCTCGCCTTCGCGGCCAGCTCGGCCAGCGGCATGTCGGCCCACTGGCCGGTGAAGAGGGTGACGGGCCGGGTCAAGCCAACGCCTCGGTCCCGAACCGCTCGGCGGTCTCCAGGGTCTCTCGCACGTGGTCCCAGGTGGTCGTGTGATTGAGGATGCACATTCGAAGCGCGAAACGCCCGGCGACGAGCGTCGACGACATGAACGCGCGATCTTCCCAGAAAACCCGGGAGAGTACTTTGCGGTTGATCGCGTCCAGGGATGCTTCATCGAGGCCGCCGCCCGTGGGGTTGACCCGGAAGCACACGATGCCCAGCGAAGCGCGCGTCATCCCCTCCAGGACCGGGCTCGCGTTGACGTATTCCTCCGCCCGGCTCGCCAGCTCCATCCCCAGCGAAACCGCGCGCCGGAACGCAGCCATCCCGAAGGTCTGGACCGACATCCAGATCTTGAGAGCGCGAAACAGGCGACTGTGCTGCAGGCCGCGGTCCGAGAAGTTCGGATGGTTTGCGCCCCACACCGAGTCCTGCAGCATGTCATGCGGAACGCGGAAGGCATGTTCGAGGGTTTCCGCGTTCTTTACCAGAAGACAGCCTGCCTCGTACGGCTGGAAGAACCACTTGTGCGCGTCGAGCCCGATCGAGTCGGCCCGCTCGATGCCCTGCAGCAGCTTCGTGCCCTTCTCGGTAATGGCCGCGAATCCGCCGTACGCGGCATCGACGTGCAGCCAGATGTTCTCGGCCTCGCAGTAGTCCGCCATCGATTCGAGGGGGTCGATGGCACCCGTGCTGCCGGCGCCGGCATTCGCGCACACGGCGATGGGATGGAGTCCGGCGGCGCGGTCGCCGGCCACGGCGTCCGCCAGCGCCTCCATTTCAAGTCGAAAGTGAGGATCGCTTCCAACCCGCCGGACGCACTCGGGCCGAACGCCGACGATCCTGGCCGCGCGGATCTGTGCGCTGTGGCTCTGATCGCTCATGTATACGGCGGCGCGCTCCGGGTTTCCTGCCGCTTCGCGGGCTGCGACGAAGGCGTCGAGCGCGGCTGCCGAGCCACCGCTCGTCATGAGCCCTCCGGCGCTCCGGGGATAGCCCAGCCACCGGCGCATCCAGTCGACTACGACCAGTTCGATCTGGCTGGGACCGCTCGCGACCAGCCAGCTGATGGTGTTGGCGTTGTAGCCTGCGGCGAGGAAATCGGCCAGCACGCCGGGCCAGGTGGGTGACGACGGCACGAATCCGAAGCAGCGCGGGTGGTCCAGCCGCAATGTCAGCGGAAGGATGTCGCGCGTGGCTCGTCGAAGCACATCTGCCGCCGGAGAGCCATGTTCGGGCGGCTCCACCATAAGGTGGTCGAGTCCCTGCTTGAATTCGCCGTCCCAGGCGCCTTCGGCAGGCAGATTCGCCATCCGCTCCACCAGGAGTTCGGCGGCCTCGCGGGCCAGCGCGAGCATCTCCGGCGGCTCCATCCGGAGATCGCCGGACGCGTTCGCGGTCGCGTCGGGGCGGGATTGTTTGCTGCTTGATGTCACGATCGGGGTAGACTCCGAACAGGCCGGGAACGTGATGGCCCTGGTTGGACACGCGGAAACCGCGGAATCACGGGGGAGCGTAGCCTGCATCGATCCAGGCGCCCGCCTCCTGGCTCCGGATCGACGCGTCGATGAAGTGAATGCCTCGGGCGCCGTCGCGCACGGTGGGGAAGTCGGGCTCGGGGGCCTTGTCGCCTCGGGTCGCCGGATCGTGGGCCCCGGGACCGCCCCCGGTGTCGACGCCCACCCCGTCCCGCCCCCGCACCGCCCGCGCCACTTCCCGGTAGAGGTTCGCGAAGGCCTCCACGAAGCCCTCCGGGTGGCCGCCCGGCAGGCGGGTGGCGGCCGCGGCGCCGGAAGCGCGGGTCCCCGCGCCGCGGTGCACCACCTCCATCGAGCCGTCGGCCCGCAGGAGTCGCAGGCGGTTCGGCTCCTCCTGGTTCCAGTCGAGCCCGCCCTCGCTGCCGTAGATGCGCAGGCGCAGGTGGTTGCGCTCGCCGGTGGCGATCTGGGAGGCCATCAGTACGCCGCGGACCCCGCCGTCCAGTTCCAGCAGCACCACCGCGTCGTCGTGGGCGGCGCGACCCGCCACCACGGTACCCAGGTCGGCGAACAGGCGCCGCACCTCCAGGCCGGTGACGTAGCGGAGCAGGTGGTGCGCGTGACATCCGATGTCCCCCAGCACGGCGGACGGCCCCCCGCGCCCGGGATCGGCCCGCCACTCCGCCTGCTTGTGTCCCCCCGCCTCCAGCAGCTCCGCCAGCCACCCCTGCGAATACTCGACCACCACCTTGCGCACCTGGCCGATGGCGCCGCCACGCACCCGCGCGCGCGCCTCCTTGACCAGTGGGTAGCCGGAGTAGTTGTAGGTCACCGCGAAGACGAGGCCGGTCGACGCGGCCAGGCGACACAGGTCGTCGGCCTCCTCCAGCGTCACCGCGAGCGGCTTGTCGCAGATGACGTGGATGCCCCGCTCCAGAAAGGCGCGCGCGACCGGATGGTGCAGGTGATTCGGGGTGACGATCGCCACCGCGTGGATGCGCTCGTCGCCCGGGCGGATCGCCTCTGCTCCTGCCATCTCCTGCCACGATCCGTATGCGCGATCTGCCGCCAGTCCCAGCTCCGCGCCGGTGTGCCGCGATTCCTCCGCTTCCGCCGAAAACGCGCCCGCGCACAGTCGCCATTCGCCGTCGAGGGCGGCCGCCATTCGGTGCACGGGGCCGATGAAGGCCTCGGGTCCGCCTCCGACCATGCCGTAGCGGAGGGTCAAGGCGGCGCGTGGGCTCATTCCGCCTCCGCGATCCGTCGTGCCCGGTAACCGCCCTCCTTGCGGGCGCGCGCCTGCATCACCCCGAAGATCACGATCAGAATGCCGCAGAGCGGCACCAGGAAGCGGAAGGAGATGCGTCCCCCGAAGTTGTCGGCCGGTCCCAGGATCGCCTGCGCATCGCCGGTGAGCCCTTCCCCGGCCCCGGAGTCGATGATCTGCCGGAGCGCGTTGGCGGTGGCGGGAGAGGGCAGGGCGCCCGCCGACCGGTATTCGTTCACCACATCGGCGGCCGCGGTGCGCGCGGCGCCCGCGTCCGGTCCCGGCACGGCCGCCAGCTCGCCGTCGGCGCGTTCGAACAGCGCCACCACCTCCACCACCGGCAACTGGTCGTGGGCGTACACGTCGGCCACCCGGCCCATCTGGGGCGCGGTCACCAGTCCGGTGGTCGCCATCCCCACCGCCCCCATCAGCCCCAGGCCCAGCGCACCGCTCTTCGGCACCCGCTCCGACACCACGCCCAGCATGGTGGGCCAGATGTAGCAGATGCCCACCGCGTAGACCGTCGCGGTAAGGAATACCGCGGCCGCCCCCGATGCGTAGCTGAAGGCGAGCAGCCCGACCCCGGTCAGCGCCGCGGAGATCAGCAGGACTCCGGGGGGCGAGAGCCGGTGCACGACCGCCCCCGCGCGGTGGCGCAGCACCGCCATGAGGCCGTTGATCCACACCAGCACCAGGATGCCCGGGATGCCCCCCGCCTCCAGCACCGCCGGCACCCAGCGGGTGGGGCCGATCTCGATGGACGCCGTCATCGTCATCGCGAACAGCATGAGCAGCATGAGCGGCGTGGTGAACGCGGCGCGGAACATTTCGCCCACCGAAACGCCCGCCTGGACACCCTCCGTGGGCGGGAACTCCTCCCGCAGCAGCATGTGTCCGTAGACCAGGGTCGGGATGACGATCAGCGCGATCTTCACCCGCCACTCCCCGAGGACCTCCAGCCCCGCGGACGAGGCCGCCAGCTGATCGAGCCCGAACGCGGCCAGCCCGCCCAGCACGATCCCGCCCGGGAACCAGACGTGGAAGTTGTTCAGCTTGACGGTCTTGTTGCCCGGGTAGAGCGCGGCCACCAGTGGGTTGCATGCGGCTTCCACCAGCCCGTTCCCCATGGAGATGATCAACGCGCCGGTGAAGAGATGCGCGAAACTCCCTCCGAGGATCAGCGTGATCGTGCCGATCAGGTGCGCCGCGAACGCCGTGCGCAGCAGGCTGCGGAAGCCCAGCGTGTCGGCCAGCGGCGCGAAGACCACCTGCGAGAGCGCGAAGCCCCAGAGGGCCGCGCCCCCGATCCAGCCCACCTGCTCGTTGGTGAGAACGAACTCGTTCTTGAGGTCGAGCATGACGGCGCCCACGGTCGCGAAGGCGACCGATGTGGCGATGAGGGCGACGCAGCTGCCCCGGAAGAGGCGCTCGGCGTTCGCGGACGGGTGGGTGTCGGATGGGGCCATGGCGTGGTTCCGGTTGAGAAGGCCGGTCAGGCGAGTCCGATGTGGCGGAGCACCTCGGGCGGCGGCGGATCCCAGCGGGTGAGGGGAGTATTGCCGATGTACTGGAGGTCGTCCATGCCTTCCGCCGTGGTCCAGAAGGCCGTCAGCGTCAGGTAGCGCACCCGGTCGAAGAAGAGAGACGGGGCTTCGAAGGGCCCGCCTTCCGCCTGCTCCGGGTCGCATATGTCGTCGCAGATGGCGTGCCGCTGCGCGGGTGTGAGGTCGCGGAAGCGCACGCTGGCGGACGGGGCGCCGTTCCCGAAACGCGCATGAGCCTCGCGGTCGAGCCACGCCAGGCCGCCCCGGATCAGCACGCCGCCCTCCTGCAGCGCCTCGTAGGGCGCGCTCACCCACTCGTCGATGAAGTCGTGGGCGCCCACCTCGCTCGCGGAGGGGGAGCGGTCGTCGGCGGGCAGGATCACGTCGCAGAGCACCGCGAGCGACTCGAGCTCGCCGGGGTCGAGTTGGCGCTCCCACGGCACCACGGGAGAGAGCAGGTCCGGATCCCACAGGTCGCCGCGCGCGTTGGGGTTGGTGACCTGGCCGGGGGTGGTGCCGCCCGGGACGGCGGAAGCTCCGGCGGACGCCTCGATGGTGCCGTTTTCGTCACGCGTCCCGGGACCGCACGATGCAAGGCCGGGCGCGGCTGCGGCCAGCGCCATCACCTTGAGGGCGTGGCGGCGGTCCATGCCGCGCGCGTCCGGGGCCGTTTCACGCGCCTCGGCGATCGGCAGGATGCGTTCGCGCCGGTCCTTGGCCTTCATGGGCTCCTGGCTCATCACAGGCTCCGCGTGCGCAACTGTTCCACGATGTAGTCCGACGCGCGCCAGGCCAGCGCCAGAATGGAGAGCGTCGGGTTCTTGTCCGCGTTGGACACGAAGCATCCGCCATCGGTCACGAACAGGTTGTCCACCTCCCACGACTGGCAGAACTGGTTCAGCACCGAGGTGCGCGGGTCGTCGCCCATCATCGCGCCCCCCACTTCGTGGATGATGACGCCGGGGGCGGCGATCGCGCGCGCGCCGTCGTCGTGGACGTCGCTGGTCACCCGGCCGCCCATCGCCTGGATGATGTCGGCGAAGGTGTGCTGCATGTGGCGGGCCTGGTTCAGCTCGTGCGAAGACCACTTCCAGTTGAACCTGAGGGTCGGGATGCCCCAGCGGTCGACGCCCCCGGGATCGATCTCGCAGTACGAATCCTCGTTGGGGATCATCTCGCCGCGTCCGTCGAACCAGAGGAACGAGCCGTAGTAGCGGCGGCACTCGTCCTTCAGCCGCTGGCCGTAGCTGCCCCCGGTGAGCTCCGCGAGCCCGCCCATGAATCCGAAACCGGGCATGCGCCGGCCCCCGCCGAACTCGATGTGGTAGCCGCGCGCGAAGTCGAGCTGCCCGCCTGCCTGTTCCTGATAGAGCCACCAGGGCATGTACAGGTGCATCGCCGAGGCGCCGTCCGCGTTGTGCGGGGGCATGTTCTCGAGGGCGGGAATCTGGCCGCCGACGCCCGCGCCGACGGTGTCCATGATGTACCTGCCGACCCGGCCGCTGCCGTTGCCCAGCCCGTCGGGGTGGAGGGAGCTCTTCGAGTTGAGAAGGATGCGCGCCGATTCGCAGGCGCTGGCCGCCAGCACCACCACGCGGGCGCGCGCATGCTCGTCCAGGCGCGTGTTCCTGTCGATGTAGTGCACCCCGGTGGCCCGCCCGCGCGCATCGATGGTGACCTCGCGCACCATGGCGTCGGTGCGTATGTCCAGGTTTCCGGTCGCGAGGGCGGGGGGCAGCAGCACGGTCGGGGTCTGGAAGTTGGCCTTGATCGAGCAGCCGCGGCCGCAGGGGGTCGCGTAGAAGCACGCCGCGCGCGCCGCCATGGACTCCTCGGTGACGCGCTGCGCGAGGGCGTTGCCGGGCCAGAGGGTGCGCGCGATGCGGGCGGCGTCGAGGCGCCGGGTGAGGATCGCCAGGTGGGCGGGGATGACGGGGATGCCCAGATCGCCGCAGTGGTGCCGGGTCAGCAGCTCCTCGGCGCGGGGCGCGGGGGGCGGGAGCAGCACGCCCGGGGAGGAATTCGGGGTGTTTTCCAGCCCTTCGTTCGATCCGTAGACACCGATCAGGGCCTCGGTCCTGTCGTACCAGGGCGCGAGATCGTCGTAGGAGAGGGGCCAGTCGAAGCCCAGCCCGTCGCGGGAATACGGCTTGAAGTCGTACTCGCCCATGCGGAGCGAAATGCGGCCCCAGTGGTTGGTGCGACCGCCCAGCATGCGCGCCCGCCACCAGCGGAAGTCGGTTCCCTCGGCGCTCGAGTAGGGCTCGCCGGGCACCTCCCAGCCCCCGTCGACGGTGGCGTCGTAGAAGCCGAACGGCTTGTGGCGGGTGCCGCCCCCGCGCAGGGGCGCGTCGCGCGGGAGGTGGAACATGGGGGTCTCGGCGACCGGGTCGTAGTGCCGGCCCGCCTCCAGCATCAGCACCCGGAGGCCCGAGCAGGCGAGAACGTAGGCGGTCATGCCGCCGCCCGCGCCCGAGCCGACCACGATGGCGTCGTAGCTGTCCTGGGTGCGCGGGCTCACGCCGATTGACCCTCCGCGCCCGCGGGCACCATGGCCGCGAGCGTCCGGTAGCTGGCGCGCACGCTCTCGATCGGGTCGCCGGGCTGGTCGTGCTCCACGTACTGGTGGAGCAGTCCCAGCGCGCCCGCGCGCGCCAGCACGGTCCGGAAGTCGATTACCCCCGCGCCCACGTCCACCATGTCGCCCGTGGCGGTACGATCCTTGATGTGGACGCTGGTCACCCGGCCCGCGCGCGCGTTCAAGTCAGCCATGGGGTCGGCGCCGCCGTGCACCGTCCAGAAGATGTCCATCTGCCAGTCGACCAGCTCCGGGTCGGTGCGGTCGAGGAGCAGGTCGATGGGGCGCACCCCGTCCGCGCCCGGGCGCATCTCCCAGTCGTGGTTGTGGTAGCCGAAGCGGAGGCCGGCGGCGCGGGCGGCCTCACCGGCCCGGTTGAAGTCGTCCGCGACCCGTCGCAGCGCCTCCCCGTCGCGCTCGGCGACCGGGAGGGCCGGCACCACCACCAGGCGCTGGCCGAGCGCGACGGCGGCCTCCAGGGTCGCCTCCCAGCTCCCCCGCACTTCCTCGACGGAATGGTGGCTCGATGTGGCCGCCAGCCCGACCGCGTCCAGCCGGGCCCTCATTTCCCGTACCGACATCCCGTACAGGCCCGCCAGCTCGACCTCCTCGTAGCCGATGTCCGCTATCGCGGCGAGCGTGCCCTCCGGATCGGTGGCCATCACCGAGCGAACCGTGTAGAGCTGCACCCCGATGGCGGAGGGCGCCTGGGAAGCGGTCCCGCGGGCCGGCGCGCCACTCGCCGCCGCCGCCCGATTCCGGGACCCGCCGCCATCCCGACCGGGATGCCCTGCGTTCCCGGCGGGCCATCCCTCCGCCCCCGGCCACCCCCGGCCCAGCCCCGGCAGCCCGCTCGCCACCACGGCCGCCCCGGGAAGCGTCCCCAGGAAGCTTCGCCGGTCGATGGCGCCCTCGCCGCCGTCCCGGGCCGACCGCCGCTCCGCCGCGCTCATCGGTCCCGAATCCCGCGATCCGTGCCCCCCGACCGTCTTCACGAGACCCCCCTCGGCATGGTCAGCAGCGCGGCGTACAGGTCGATCGCATACCAGAGGTTTGCGATGCGCAGGTTCTCGTCCGGCGCGTGCTGGTTGTTGTCGTGATTGGCGATGGGCACGTTGATGGCGGGCTTGCCCGCGACGTCGGTGAAGAGATAGAGGGGCAGCGTCCCGCCCATCCCCGGTGCGAGCACCAGCGACCCCGGCCCGAAGGCGCGGTCCGCGGCGTCGGAGGTCGCCGCGATGATCTCCTGCACGAACGGGTTGGCCATGGCCGTGCGCGATGCCGGCGATCCCCCGCCCCCGGTGACCTTGGCGATGCGCCGATGGCGCAGGCGCGTCTCCATGTCCGGATCCTCGGACACCACGTGGAAGCCCTGCCCCTCGATGTGGTCCACGATCAGTTGGCGCAGATGCGCGGCGTCGTTGCCCTTCACCAGCCGGATGCCCAGCGCCGCCACTGCCGTGTTGGGAATGATGTTGCGGGCCAGAGCCCCCGTGTTGCCGCTCGTGATGCCGCGCACGTTCAGCGCCGGCACCAGCAGCCGCTCGGGCAGCGTCTCGGGCTCGCCCTCCGTCCACGCCAGCCCCAGCTCCCGCTTCAGGTCGGCCTCGATGTCGGGCATGTTCTCGAGAGCGGCGCGCTCTTCCGGTCCGATGGGGTCGGTGGTGTCGTACCAGCCCTCGACCAGCACGCGCCCGTCCTCGTCCTTCATCGAAGCCAGCAGGTGCGCCAGGATGTTGCCGGTGTCGGGGGTCCAGTTGCCGTAGTGCCCGGAATGCAGGTTGCGGGTGGCGCCGTAGACCGTGACCTCCATGCCCATCGCGCCGCGCACGCCGAAGGTCAGCTGCGGGCGTCCGCTCTGATGCACCGGTCCGTCGAAGAAGAGCCAGATGTCCACCTCGTCGAGCGCGTCGGCCCGCATCTCCATGTAGCGGCCCAGGTTGCGCGAGCCGACCTCCTCCTCGCCATCGAAGAGGAAGACGAGGTTGGAGGTGGGCGAAATGCCCGCTTCGCGGAAGGCGTGCAGGACGGGGAGCACCGCGGCGATGGGCGCCTTGTCGTCGCCCGCCGAGCGCGCGTAGATGCGCCATTCCGGGTCCACCTCCTCACCGGGAGCAGGGAAGGGGATGGGCGCGCCGCCGGCCTCCATCGACGCAGTGTAGAGCGTGGGCTCGAAGGGCGGATGGGTCCAGTTCGACGGATCGACGGGCTGGCCGTCGTAGTGCACGTAGATGCCGAGGGTGCGGGTCGCGCCCGGGACCGTCAGCCTGCCGTAGACGGCGGGCGCCACCCCGTCGATGGCGAGCAGCTCGGACTCGGCCCCCGCCTCCCGCAGGAGGTCGCGGATGTAGGTGGCGGCCCGGGTCACGTCCTCGATGTCGCGGGCGCGGTTCGGGTACGTCAGCAGCTCGCGGAAATCGTCGAGCAGCTCCGCCTCGCGGGCCTGCCGCCAGGCGCGCGCCACGTCGGTGCCGGACTGGGCTTCCGACGGAGCCGGACCCAGCGCGATCGCCGCCAGCAGCCCCGCCGCTCCCGCGCGGGAGGCCCGTCCGCTCGGCCGACTCACACCCTTCATCGAATCTCCCGCAGCTTGATGTTGCGGAACCACACCCGGTTCCCGTGATCCTGCAGGCCGATGTGCCCCCGCGCCGCCTGCCCGTATTCCGGCCACTCGACGAACTTGCTCGCCGCCACCTTCGCCTTCCAGTCGTCGCTGCGCAGCTCGTACTCCACCACCTTCTCGCCGTTGAGCCAGTGCTCGACGTGGGTTCCCCGCACGAGAATCCGGACATGGTTCCACTCTTCCGCGGGACGCACGATCCCCCGCGGCACTCCGTGCAGCGCGTAGTTGGCGCCCGCGCTGGTGAGCGGGCTGCGTCCGTCGGCGTGCCCCGCGTCGTCCAGCACCTGCAGCTCCGGGGCGCTGTGGAAGATCTCCTCAGCCCCCGGCGCCGCGCGGTAGAAGATGCCCGAGTTTCCTCCGGGCTCGACCTTCCACTCGAGCGCGAGCTCGAAGTCTTCGAAGATCTCGTCGGTGATGATGGAGCGTCCCCCGCGCACATGCGCCATCGCCCCGTCCTCCACGACCCAGCCTCCCGTCATGGGTTCGCCGTCGTAACGCCGCCAGCCATCGAGCGAACGCCCGTCGAAGAGCAGCCGCCACCCCGCCTCCCGTTCGGCGCCGGTGAGCGCGTTGTGCTCCTGCGCGCCCACGGGCGCGATCCCGGCGAGCACAGTGAGAACCATGATCCTGCCCGACTTCATCATATGCTCCATCCTTCACGATACTCGCGCACGAGGTACTCGTTGGCCTTCTCGTGGTTGGTGACGCGCATGTTGGCCGCGTCGTATTCGATGCGCTCCCCCTGCCCCGCGCGCAGCGCGACCAGCCCCAGCAGCATGGTCTCGGTGAGCGGCGCCGCATACGAGAACGGTGAAACCGCCTCGCCGATGCCCTTGCACGCATCGGCCCAGTTCATCTCGTGGGTGCCCTCGACGCGCGGGTAGGTCGGCGGCACCGCGTCCGCCTCCTCCTGCAGCTCCTCCGGATACACCCTGGGGTTGCGGCCGTACGTCTCGTGCAGCAGCAGCCCGCGCTCGCCCACGAACAGCACGCCGCCGCCGCGATCCAGCGGCACGTCGTCCGGGAGCCACGGATGTCGCCTGGGCATCAGCCCGCCGTCGTACCAGTGCATGTCGACGGGGGGCAGGAGGCCGCGCCGCGCGAACTCGAAGTGCACCTTGGTGGCGACCGGATACGACACCGGGTCCTCGGCGGGACCGCCCCAGGGCGTGGACGTCGCCTCGATGGCGTGGGGCAGCCCGAGGTCCAGCGCCCAGAACGGATGGTCGATCAGGTGCGCGCCCATGTCCCCCAGCGCCCCCACCCCGAAGTCGACCCATCCGCGCCAGTGGAAGGGGTGGTACATCGGGTGGTACGCGACCTCGCGCGCGATCGGCCCCAGGTACAGGTCCCAGTGAAGGTGCGCGGGCGCCCTGAAGTCCGCCCACAGCCCCGCCGCGACCGCCTCCTGCGCCGATCCGGGCCACCACGAGCGGTCGGGGTCGGCTATGCTGGCGTCGTCGGGCATCGCCGCCGGGCGCGGCAGCCCCTGCATCCAGATCGGACGGTTGGTCCACACGTGGACCTCGCGCACCACGCCGATGACTCCGGCCTGCACCCACTCGTTGATCAGGCGCGCCTCGTCGTTCGAGTGGCCCTGGTTGCCCATCTGGGTGACGACCCCGGTCGACTCCGCAAGGCGGCCGAGCTCGCGCGCCTCGTGCACCGACCAGGTCAGGGGCTTCTGCACGTAGACGTGCTTGCCCGCGCGCATGGCGGCCCCGGCGATGACCGCGTGGGTGTGATCGGGGGTCGCGACCAGCACCGCGTCGACTTCGCCCTCCCGCTCCAGCATGACGCGGTAGTCGGTGTACTTGCGCGCCGCGGCGTACTGCTCCTTCCAGCGCACCCCCTGTTCCCGCGGGTTTCCGTCGCGGTCGACCGAGCGCTCCTCGACCTTGTTCTGCACCAGCCGATGATCGACATCGCACACCGCGACGATGCGCTCGCTGCCGAGTTCCTGGGCGTTCTCGGCGCCCATTCCGCCCGCGCCCACGACGGCGATCGCCAGGGTGTCGCTGGGCGCCTGGTATCCGGGGCCGCCCAGCACGTGGCGGGGCACCACCGTGGCGCCCATCGCCAGAGCGGCGCCTCCCGATACGAACTTCCTGCGCGTGATGTCGGTCATCGGGCCGCGTGCCCTCCCTGTGGTCTCGAATTGTTCGATTATCGGAATCGAAAGCCATCGCTCGGGCAACATCGCGGAGCGATCCTCGATTCGCCACCGCGCTTGCCAATCCGGTGCGCCATCCCGAGGATTCGCGGCAACAACCACGGGAGCCGACGCATGAGCGGAGTGCTTCGCGCGCAAATCACCGCACGAAACGGTCTAACTGATTACAGGACTGCACGATCTGCGTTTCGTGCCCTTGAACCGCATCTGCTCCCGTCGTCCGGAAACAGCGGGCAAATCGCGTCAATTTGCGGGAATCGAGTGACGGACACGGCCCTTTCCATCTCGGCCTCCTCAGAGCGCTAAGGACGACATCTTCGTCGGCCCCGAATTGCTTGGTGCAGAACCATCCGCGTCCCCGTCATGCGCCCCCCCGGAGGCCGAGCACTGCGCCGCTTGGTACGCCTGGTCGTAGAGAGTGACCTCACACGTCTAAGGGCCGGCACGGCACGGATTCTCCACCTCGCGGGCGATCTCGTGTGCCGCTTGAACGCCATCCTCTACGGGCAGTGGGTCGACGGCGCACCCCCTCATGTAATGTCGCATACCTTCACGAGCGCGAGATGCTCGTACCGAGGGCTGATCGAGTCCGCCAGTTCACCAGTCGCCCGCCCACGCACCGACGGACCCGCCGAGCTGTGTTCGAAATCGAAACGTTCGGTCCCACTATCGGCCACGTCCGTCTTGGGGATTCCCGTGTTTCCTTATATCCTAACACGTTGCAATACATTGCGATACGCGCTTCTTGCAGCTCCCTGGCACGAATCTTCCAGAGTTCTTGGTCAAGCACCGGGGGAGTTGGCCGCGGTGGTGCTGACAAGGGAGTAGATTCGAAGGAGCTAGGCTTGGACATCATTCGCGATACCGGCCCCGAAAAACGAGATAGACGGAAGAAAAGGCTGGCTTGGAGCGCCACAGGCATCGGCACGCTGGCGATAGCCGTCTTCGGATGGCAACTGCTTCCGTCGGGCGCGCCGACCATGGATACCGCCATGGTCTGGAGCGACACGGTCGCGCACGGGACGTTGATCCGGCAGGTACGGGGCCCGGGCACGCTCGTACCGGAACAGATGCGCTGGATCACCGCGTTGACCGCCGGGCGCATCGAGCAGATCCTCTCGTTGCCCGGTACCGACGTCTCAGCCGGCGATCTCATCATGCGGCTCAGCAATCCGGATGTGGACATGCAATTGTTGCAGGCCCAGCAGCAGCTCTCGCAGGCGCACGCGAGCCTCGTTCAGTTGCGCACCAGCCTCAGGATGCAGGAACTCCAGCAGCGCGCCACCACAGCCACCGTGCGCGCGGACTACCTGGAGGCAGAGCGAACCCATCGGATCAACCAACAGCTCTTTGACGAGAACCCCGATCTCGTCGCCCGGGCTGACGTCGACCGGTCACGCGAGTCGGTTGAAGCCCTTCGGCTTCGCCTTGCGACCGAGGAGGAGCGCCTGGACGTGGCTTTGGGCACATCACAGGAGCAAATCGGTGCCCAGGAGGAACAGATCACGCGCCTCGCGGACCTGGTTCAGTTCAGCCAGGATCGCATCCAATCCATGCATGTGACCGCGCCTGTGAGCGGAGTGTTGGCGCCGCTCGACATTCCGCTGCAGGAGGGACAGTGGGTGCAGTCGGGGCAGGCGCTGTCGCGAGTCGTGGTTCCGGGCCGCCTGAAAGCCGAGATCCGGATACCGCAGACACAGGCGCAGGAGATCGCTGTAGGACAGGGCGCGATGATCGACACGCGGACAGACACGATTCAGGGGCGGGTCGTGCGCATCGATCCGGCGGTCCGCAGCGGAACCGTGACGATCGATGTGGCACTTCCGCCGAACCTGCCGCCGTCGGCCCGGCCCGATCTCAGCGTGGACGGAAACGTCATCGTCGAGCGCCTCGACGATGTGATCCACATGGGCCGCCCAACGTTTGGGCAGGCCAATCAGCAGATAAGCCTTTTCAGAGTGGTCGAGGGCGGGCGATTCGCGGAGCGCGTCACAGTCCGCCTCGGCGCGAGTTCGGTGAACGATGTCGAGGTCCGCGAGGGGTTGCGTCCCGGCGATGTCGTGATTCTGTCGGACATGTCCCAATGGGATGGATTCAACCGGGTAAGGCTTAGGAGCCGCTAAGGAGCACGACGATGACCGATCATCCGCTGATCCGACTGGACGGCGTGGGCAAGGTCTTTCTTGCCGAAGAGGTGGAGACCCACGCTTTGTCGAACATCAATCTGTCGATACGGAGCGGCGAGTTCGTATCGATCTCGGGCCCGTCGGGATGCGGAAAGACGACGCTGTTGGCGGTCCTTGGACTACTGGACAGCCCCACAAGCGGGCGATACGTGCTGGACGGTACCCCGGCCGAGAAGCTGGATGCGGGCCTCCGGGCCCGAATCCGCAACCAGGCCATCGGCTTCATCTTCCAGGCATTCAACCTTATTGGCGACCTTACTGTGTACGAGAATGTCGAGTTGCCGCTGACGTATCGAGGGATGGGAGCCACGGAACGCAAGGAGCGCGTGCAGGAGTCCCTTGAGCGTGTGGGGCTTGCTCATCGCACGCGGCACTACCCCAATCAGTTGTCCGGCGGCCAGCAGCAGCGTGTTGCGGTTGCGCGCGCGATCGTCGGCAAGCCGCTCATCCTGCTGGCGGACGAGCCGACGGGGAACCTCGACTCCCGGAACGGAAGCGCAGCGATGGCGCTGCTCAAGGAGTTGCACGACGGTGGCGCCACGATCTGCATGGTGACGCACGATCCGCGCTATTCTCAAATGGCCGACAGGATCGTCCACCTCTTCGACGGGCAGATCGTGAGTGAAGACGAGGCGCGGCGGCACGCGCTCGACTAGGTCGGTCCTGACCCTGGCGTAAGGGCAGCAGCCCATGACGGCGCGTATCCTGATCGCGGACGACCAGACCGATATTCTTGAAGCCCTGCGCCTGCTGCTGAAGGGCGAGGGTTTTGAGACCACGGCGGTCACGTCGCCCGGTGCGGCCCGGCGCGCGGTCGAAAAGGGCGACTTCGATCTGGTCCTGCTCGACCTGAACTACACCCGGGACACGACCTCCGGAAAGGAGGGACTGGGCCTGCTCGGCGACCTGCGTGAACTGGACGAAACTCTGCCCGTGGTCACCATGACCGCGTGGGGCAGCGTGGGCGGAGCCGTGGAGGCGATGCGCCGAGGAGCCCGGGACTATGTCGAGAAGCCGTGGGACAACGAACGGCTCCTCGCCACGATTCGGACGCAGGTGGACCTCGGGCGGGCGTTGCGCCGTGCCCAGCGGCTCGAGACCGAGAACATCAGGCTCAAGGGGGAGAGCGCACCGAAACTCATCGCCGAATCCGCGGCCATGCGGCCGGTGCTGGAGATCATCAAACGCGTCGGACCCTCGCACGCAAACGTGCTGATTACCGGGGAGCACGGGACGGGAAAGGAGGTAGTCGCTCGACGGCTGCATGCCGTGTCGCATCGAGCCGGGTTCGACCTCGTCGCCGTGAACGCCGGAGGGTTTGGCGAAGGGATCTTCGAGAGCGAGATCTTCGGACACGTGAAGGGTGCCTTCACCGACGCCAGGACCGAGCGGGTCGGGTGCTTCGAACTCGCCCACAAGGGCACCCTGTTTCTGGATGAGATCGCCAACGTATCGTTGCAGCAGCAGGCCAGGTTCCTGCGTGTGCTCGAGACCGGGGAGATCCGGCGTGTCGGCTCGTCGAAGGTGCGGCACGTGGATGTGCGCGTCATTTCCGCCACCAACGCCAGCATCGGCGAGGCAGTGGCGAGAGGGGATTTCCGCGAAGATCTGCTCTATCGGTTGAACACGGTCGAGATCGAGCTTCCGCCTCTGCGGGACCGTCCCGAGGACATCCCGTTGCTGGCCCGGCACTTCCTGGGGAGGCAGGTAGCCCGGTACGGAAGTGCCATTGTCGGCTTTTCGTCGGGGGCCGAGGCCGCCCTCGCGGCACACGCGTGGCCTGGGAACGTGCGTGAGCTGCAGCATTCGGTCGAGCGGGCCGTGGTCATGGCGCGCGGCTCGCACATCGAGGCGGCCGACCTGCGGCTGCGCGGTCGCGAAGGCGATTCGGCAGCCCTCGCCGACGTCACGCTGAAGGAAGCCGAGCGCATCCTCATCCGGAAGGCGCTGGATCGCCACGACGGCAATGTGAGCAAGGCGGCGCGGGCGCTTGGGCTCACGCGTAGCTCTCTCTACCGGCGTCTGAAGCGGATCAGGGCCGGGGAAGATGACCGGGAATCCGTGACGGGTTAATCGCGTTCGCGCGGCATGGAAGGCCGGGAGACGGAATGAGCCGCAAGTGGCTGGATAGGCGACACGAAAGGCGGGTTCTCCTCCTTACCGTGTTGGCGGGCCTGCCCGCCGTCGTCGTCGCACTCCTTTTTCTATGGCGGAGCGGCTTGGACCCCGCAATGCGGTGGCCGCTGTCGCTGGCGTTGATCGCCGGGTGGCTCGGGCTCAGCACCGCGGCGAAGAACCATGCGCTCCGGCCGTTCGAGACCATAGCGAACATGCTCGCGGCCCTCCGTGAGGGGGACTTCTCGATCAGGGCCAGGGTGGGTGATGCCCGCGACCCCCTCTCGCTGGCGTACCTCGAGATCAACTCGCTCGAGGAGATCCTGAAGGAGCAAAGGCTCGGGGCCGTCGAGGCCGCGGAGACGCTCCGCAAGGTCCTGGAGGAGATCGACATCGTGGTGCTGGCCTTCGACCCGCAAGGCGTGCTGCGCATCGTCAATCGCGCCGGCGAGAGACTGCTCGGGCAACCGGCGGACCGCCTCAGGGGCAGGACAGCGGAGGAGTTGCGTCTCTCCAGCCAGTTGACCGGCACTACGCCGCGCACCGTGGAGTTGTCGTTTCCCGGCGGGTCGGGCCGGTGGGAACTCCGACGCAGCGTCGTCCGCCAGGAGGGGTATCCTCTCAGGTTGATCGCGCTCTCGGACCTGAGCCGTGCGTTGCACGAAGAGGAGCGCAAGGCCTGGCAGCGCATCATCCGGGTGCTGTCCCATGAGATCAACAATTCCCTCGCCCCGATCAAGTCGATCTCGGGCAGCCTTCATACCCTTTTGAGGCGCAGCCGGCTTCCCGCCGAGATCGAGGACGATGTGGAGCGAGGCCTGGGCGTGATATCGTCACGGGCCGAAACGCTGGGACGGTTCATGGCTTCCTACGCCCGGCTCGCACGCCTGCCGGCGCCGAAGCTTGCTCCAGTCCGGGTCGGCAGTCTGGTGCAGGTGGTCGCCGACCTGGAAACGCGGGTTCCGGTGGAGGTGGTGCCGGGCCCCGAGGCTACCTGCTCCGCGGACGCCGATCAGCTCCAGCAGGCCCTGATCAACCTTGTGAGGAACGCGGCCGATGCCACTCTCGAGGCCGAGGGCCGACGGGTCCGGCTCGGATGGGAGGTCCATGACGCCAGAGTTGAGATCATCGTCGAAGACGAAGGCCCCGGGATTGGAGACACCGGCAACCTGTTCGTGCCTTTCTTTACGACGAAGTCCGGCGGCTCGGGGATCGGCCTGGTACTGTCACGGCAGATCGCCGAGAGCCATGGCGGCACTTTGTTGCTGGAGAACAGGGGAGATCTCCGGGGAGCGCGGGCGCGTCTCGAGTTTCCCATGGGTGAAGACGGCAAAGCGAAGGACTCGACAACATGATCGATCTTCGCCTCGCGCTTCCCGGCACCTCGTGGCTCGATGCGAAACTCGAAGGCCATCCGGCGGGAGATGCTCCCGTGCATGTCTTGAACACCATGATGGCGCCGCTCCGTGTGGAGAACGGCGACCGGGTCAAGGTGGTGGGTACCTCTACACCGCGACCTCGAACCTCCAGACGCCCAGCATAGAGGAGTTCATCCGGTGGCGGGAGGGGCTCCACCGAGGCTCTTCCCTGAGGAGCGATGGACAGTGCTCCTCATCGTATCGGGAGTCGTCCGGCAACTGTTCGAAGTCGCACACCAGGGTCCCACAACCGGGCACATGCACATCTCTCGGCACGCGACTACGAAACTCCACAACATGTTACGTTAACATAGTTTAGATATGATCGTGCCGCGCTTGGCATGCTTCTTTCCATATCATTCCAGAATGACGGATGGTTGCCTGGGCGGGAGCCCATGAGTGTCGGTAGATCCGACCATCGCCATCGCTCGTCAGCAACGACACTGACTCCAGGTGTGGAGGGAGAATCATGGTAGGACGAGCCGCGGTCGGCGGAACGCTCGTGCTGATTGCTGCAATGGGCACCGCCTCGGCCCAGGACAGAACGTCGGGCCAAGCAGGCAGAAGCCTTTCGCTTGAAGAAGCGATCCAGATCGCGAAGGATGGCAACCCGGCCTTTCTGTCGGCGACCAACGACCTGGATCGAGCCAAATGGCAGGTCCGCCAGTCCTATGGCCAGTTCCTTCCTTCGGTTACCGCCGGGGGAGGAGCCCAGTACGAGTATGCGGGCGTGCAGCGCTTCGGCATCTTCTCGTCGGCCGACATCGCTGCGGGGACCACCGACTACCTGCTCTCCAGCTATTTCCTTTCCGTCAACTGGTCCATCGACGGCAACACGTTTTTCCAGGCCAGGTCCGCGCGTGCGAACCAACGCGCTGCCGAGGCAAGGGGCGCGGCGGACGAGTTCGCCCTTGAGGCCACCGTGACGCTGCAGTACCTCGCTGCGTTGAGGGCAAGGGACGAGGTGGAAGTAGCAGAGCGTCAGGTGGCCCGCTGGGAGCAGAACTTTGCGCTGATCGGCGCGCGGGTTAACGCGGGAGCCGCCCTTTCAACCGAAGGAAAGCAGTCCGAGGTTGACCTTGGGCGAGCCCGCGTGGCCCTTCTCCGGGCGGAAAACCTCTACCGCACCGAGGTGGCCCGCCTCATGGAGCAACTCGGCACGGATCTGGGAACTCCGCTCGAGCTGGCTTCGGACTTCGTTGTGTTCGAACCAGGTTGGGATCGGGCAGAATTGATCGACATGGCCACGTCGGCACATCCCGGCCTGCGGGCGGCCCTGGCGTCGGAGGCCTCCGCTTCAGCGCAGGTCAACCGGGCTCGCAGCAGCTACTTTCCGACTGTTTCGGCGTCAGCGGTCTGGTCGGGGTTCACCCGCCAGGTCGGTAACCCGGACTACGTCGTTCAAGAAGCCCAGGGCAGCGTTGACCGCCGCCGGCGAAGCTGCCAGTTCGACAACGCCCTCCTCGCCCACCTGCAGGACCTCCCGGGGCTTACGGAGGACGACTGCTCGCAATACGTACTCACGGAACCGATGCGCCAGCAGGTCCTGGCGGCGAACGAGACGTTTCCGTTCGACTTCACGAGGCAGCCGCTGAGCCTTCGCTTGAGCGTGAGTTTCCCTGTCTTCGAAGGCTTTACCAGGCAACGCAACATCGCCCAGGCCCAAGCAGACCGGCGAGACGCCACGTACGCTCGCAGGGCGGAGGAACTCAGGCTCCGTGCGGCCGTTACGCAGTCCTACGACGATCTGGCAACGGGATATCGGGCTCTGCGTATCCAGGAGCGCAATCTCGAGGTCGCATCCGAGCAGCTCGAGCTCGCGCGCCGGCGCTATACGCTCGGGGCGGCTCCGTTCCTGGAGCTTCTGGATGCCGAGGACTCGATGGCGCAGTCGGAGCGCGACCACCTCGCTGCCGTGTACGACTTTCATGCCGCCATCTGGTCGCTTGAAGCCGCGGTCGGAAGGCGTCTGCGGCCCCACAACGAGCTCTGAGGGGGACGACCATGTACGCAATCCTCGATGATGTCCGCTACTCCCTGAGGTCCCTCCGGAGGACTCCTGGGTTCGCCGTTGTGGCCGCACTGGTGCTCGCTCTGGGGATCGGCGCCACGACCGCGATCTTCAGCGTACTGAGCGCCGTGGTGTTGCGGCCCGTGCCGTTTCCGGACGGCCATCGGGTCGTGAATCTGGCGTGGAACTACGGTGCCTACGTTTCCCCTAACCTGACGGCAGCCAAGTTCTCGTACTGGCAGGAGCGCACACGCTCCCTGGGCACGTTCGCGAGCTGGCAGCCGTTTTTCGGGAGGGTCGGCGAAGTCGGTCAGATCACGGGCGCTCAAGGCCTGCGCGTAACCGCGGGTTTCTTCGGCGTCCTCGGGATATCGCCGACGGTGGGTCGTGCCTTCGCTGAGGATGAGTACCGGCCCGGGGGGGCCAGGGTCGCGGTGGTGTCTCCCGGGTTCTGGCGTGAGCATTTCGGCGAACAGGTGGATGTGTCCGGTCGCATCTCGATCAGGCTGGAAGAAGAGCCCTACGTCATCATCGGGCTGCTTCCCGAGGACTTCGCGTTCCCCTACGTCTCGGAACCGGTGGAGATGATCGTACCCACCGAGGTACCACCCGTCGACCCTGACGACCATGGCGAGAATTGGCCAGCCATCGCGAGACTTGGCGAGGACTACACGATGAGTGACGCCCGCACCGAGGTGGCGTCGCTCAATGCCGGGTTCGGGGTGACGTACCCCCAGCAGGCCCCAGAAGCTGAACCCGGAATGGTGCTCGACTCCTTTGCGGAGTTGTACGTCGGGCAGACAGCGAATGCGATCTGGATGCTGATGGCTGCGGTTATGGCCGTCCTGCTGATCACCTGCGCCAACGTTGGCAACCTGTTCCTCGCCAGAGCACTGCGACGGCGAGGAGAGATGGCGCTTTGCGCCGCTCTCGGAGCAACGGAGAGCCGGATCATGCGCCTTGGAATGGCGGAAGCCGTCGCGGTGGCTTCTGCGGCGGGCGTCGTCGGAGTTGCGCTCGCGGTCTCGGGCGCCAATGTGCTGGTCGCATTGGCGCCCGTCCAGTTGCCCCTGGCAGGCTCGATCACGGTGGACTGGAGAGTTGTGGCGTTCACGATCGCGGTCTCGCTGGCGGCGGCCATCGTGGTGAGCCTGGTGGCGGCGTGGCCTGCGGTGCGTGGGGGTTTGTGGCGGGCGCTGAGACAAGGCTCCCGGACCACGACCGGGCAGCGTCGATTGCAGGAGGCGCTGGTAGCGGGGCAGACGGCGCTCTCGACCATCCTGCTCGTGGCAGCTGGTCTGCTCTTCACCACCTGGTCGAACCTCAGGCAGGTCGATCCTGGATTCGACCCCGAAGCGCTAGTAGCCGTGAAATCGCCGATCAGGCCGCCGAACTATGACACTTCCGAGCAGCTTGACCAGTTCGCGCAGGGCGTGGTCGAAGGTGTGCGAACCTCGGAGGGCATCGATGTCGTCGCCGGAGCGAGCAGTCTCCCCTTCGAGCGGGGCCTGAACGTCCCGATTTCGATCGCGGGACGCGACGAGTTCGGTGGTTCGGTCGAGTTGCGAACCGTCACCCGGGGTTACTTCGAGACGCTGGCCGTCCCGGTGGTGCGCGGGCGGTCGTTCACTCCCGCGGATGTTCGGGGCGCAGTCCCGGTCGCCATCGTCAATGAGACGTTCGCACGCAACTTTTTTCCCGGCGGCGACGCCGTCGGACAGCGCATCGATCTCGGGCGAATTAACAACGAGTACCGCCCGTCCCTGGCGGCACCCGGAATCCTGATCGTCGGTGTGGCCGCAGACGTGCAGGATGTCTCGTTCCGGACTGCGGTCCGTCGAACGATGTACCTGCCGCACACTCAAGTCGGCGATTACATCGCCAACATCCGTCCCACGCTGCCGGTGTTCGTCGTGCGAAGTACCCTGCCTGTAGAGCGACTCGACCAGGCGTTCGGGCAGGCGATACGCACTGTGGATCCCGCGCTTCCCGGCCCTGACGTCTTCCCTCTGAGCGAGACGGTTGCGGAGACCATGGCGCGAGAACGATTCGGTGCCCTGCTTGTGGCGCTCTTCGGCGCTCTCTCGCTCATCCTGACCGCAGTCGGCGTTTACGCTGTGTTGGCCCAGGCCGTACGCAGTCGCCGTCGCGAGATCGGGATCCGAATGGCCATAGGCGCGAGCGGCGGCCAGGTACTGCGGTCGGTCGTCGTGCGAGGGCTGCTCCCGGTCGTTGTCGGGATCGGCGTTGGACTCGCGGGTGCGATAGCCCTCTCGGGTCTGATGGAGGCCTACCTTTGGGGCATAACCGGCACCGACGCGAGGACGCTCGGCGTAGCCGCGGCCAGCATCCTCATTGTGGCCACCGTTGCGTGTTGGATTCCCGCAAGAGAAGCGACCGGGGTGGATCCTGTCACAGCGTTGGCTTCATGAGCGGAAGTGCCCCGGACGCAAGTTCAGAACGCATCCCGAGCGAGGGTGGCCCGGTGAGCCGCACGTCGTCTGCCTCACAAGACCTGCGAACGGCGACGTTCCCCGACCTCTATGAGCGGTGGACTAGCCGCCAGATAACTCTAGCGCGTGCAGCTGGGCTTCTGGGGATGTCTGAGCGGACATTCCGGCGGTACGCCGCCAAGTACAGGAAGTTCGGTCGGAAGGGGCTGGCGGACCGGCGAACTACGAGTTCGCGGAGCGCACCATCAGACGAGATCGCTGCTCTAGAGAAACTGTACGCTGACGGTCACTTGGGGTGGAGGGTGCGCAAGTTCTTCCGCGTGTACCGAGACTCGCATGGGGGCGGTCGGTCATATACCTGGGTAAAGAATCGTCTACAAGAGGCGGGTCTCGTTGCTCGACGTCGCTCCGCTCGGTCAGCAGGAGAGAGTGGTGGTCGGCAACCTGCCGAGGGGCTACTGCTTCACCAGGCTAATATTGTTAGGGAGTGGTTACCTACGCGAATCTGGCAGTTGGTGTTGGTCGTGGATGACGCAAGGTGCCCCGAGCGTAACCCCGGTGGAGTGAATCTCAGATTGAGAAGAAGGCCCTGGGACGGTGGCACCTGTCCCGGGGCCGAACATCACCACCTATGACTCTAGCCTGCATTTCTCACACGGAGGCCGGATGAGGTTGTTGGGGCGGATTCGGTGAGGGGATGTGGCGGTTCCTGGTGGTGTGATGGGGGAATGGACCGGTGACGGCCGTTTGCAGGTGTCCGGAGGTGCGTTTTTCGG
>JAJDYN010000027.1 GCA_022825135.1 Gemmatimonadota bacterium
GGCAACCAGTTCCCTGAGCAACTCGTAGTGGAGTTGATGCCCGCCCCGCAGAACCTCGAAGTGGCCCCAGATCGGCGCTCCGAGCAGGGTGAAGTCGCCGACGGCGTCGAGCGCCTTGTGGCGGACCGGCTCGTCCGCGAAACGGAGGTCCGTGTTCACCGCGCCGTGTTCGTCGAAGACGATGCAGTTGTCGACCGACCCGCCCAGACCCAGTCCGGCCCGCTGCATCTGCTCGACGTCCATCTGGCGGCAGAAGCCTGCTCGTCCGTTCCCGGTGCGTGGCGCTCACCCGCCAGCCGCGATAGACCGCCCGCCGGAGGACGACCGCCTCGTCCCGGCGGTCCGCGAACACCTCGTAGACGCCTATGCTCAGCAGTTCGGGGGCGCGGGTTTCCCGCAGCCGCCTCGCCGTGGACTCCCGGAAGCCGATGCCCTCGGCGAGCGCCAGCGCGTCGCCGAAGCCGAGGGTCATCCCCACCGCGGTCATTGGGTGGTAGTGGCCAGCCGCGTCGCCGATCAGGACCCGGCCCGGCGCGCCGCAGAGGACGTGTCCGTACCCTTCAAGCGGCAGCTCGACGCCGCGGAGGGCGACGCCCAGGCAGAGGGAACAGTTCGCCGAGCTCGCGGACAGGCCGAGGGAGCGCCGCACGACGGAGGTCCGCCCGTCGGGGCCGACGATGCGATCGGCCTTCGCGGAGCGCGCTTCGCCGTCGCGCGTGAAGGCGACAGCGTCGTCCTCTACCGAGCGGACCCGCGACCGCAGCAGCAGCTCGATGGCCGGCTCGGTCTCGACCGCTTCACGCAGGCGCGAGACGATCGCCGCGTGCTCGCAGGACAGGCCGAGCGCTCCGCCGCGATAGGGAAGCTCGATCGGCGCCTCGGAGTCCTTCGGGAACAGGACGAACCCGCTGCGGGCCGCGCTCTCCTGCTCCCGGTCGAACTCGATCCCGAACTCCCGCAGTGCCCAGACGGCGGGCTGGTGCAGCCACTCTCCTGCCAGCTTCCCGGTCGGGGCGCCGGCGGCAGCCTCCAGCAGCAGGACGCTTCCGCCCTGCCGGGCGTACGCCGGTGCGCGGCGTTGCCGTCGATGGTGGAGACCTTAGCCGCGCAGTGGTAGACGCCGCGGCAGCCGGGGAGGGCTCTCGCGTCGCGTCCAGGTCGCGAACGTCGCCGAAGACGCGTTCGACCGCCAGGCCGTCCGTGGCCTCGCTGTTCTCGGCCCGCCTGAGGAGGACACGGACCCGCTGCCCGTCCCGAAGCAGCCGCCGCACGAGGTTGGCGCCGAGCCCGGCCGCCCCGGTGACGAAGACCGGCTGCGCGTCTACTGCCGAAGGCTTCCCGGCTTCCCGCGCATCGGCTTCCCGCGCATCGGCTTCCTGCGCATCGGGCGAATCCGGCGCCGAAGCGACGGCGGTCGTTCCGCGAGCCTCTTCAGCGTTCATGCCGTCCAACCCTCGCCCTCCAAGCACTTTGGCGAGTCCATGACGGTTCCGCGGCCAGCCGGCCGACGTGAATGCCCGTGTCGGTGCGCCGGCCGGCACTTGGATCGTCCAACCCCAACGCCGAGGTGGGCAAGCAGTGCGCATCGTAACGTGGCCAAGCTCGACCGGAAGGCCGTTAGCGTCGCAGTACCCTGAGCCACTTGTGCATGATCGCCCCGAGGTTGACACGCGACTGTCAACTGGTATGGGATCTCCCCCTTCGTCGCGGAGAGCTTCTCTGCGGAGCATATTCGACTACTCGGGACGTCGGCAGGGGACAGAGCATGAAGGCGAGCAGGAAGATCCCGTCGATTGGAGTCGCGGTGATCTCGGCAATCGTGATCGCTGCATCCGGACACGCGCAGGGGCATCCGGAGCGTTTAGTGGGATTGGACACCGAGCGCCCGGTTTGGATAGCGGCTTCGCAAGTTGTCGAACCCGATGGAGTGATCAAGTGGTCCCTGCCAGATTTGGCGCAGATCGACCAATCAGTGGCGCAGCGGGCTTTCGAGCAGCTTCGCCGATTCAAGAGTGAATTTGGCTCCGCTGAAGCTCATGGCCTCGCAGACTTGAGCTACCCGCCGGTTGGATTTTGCACTGACAGAGTTTACCCCACGATGAGCTACGGCCGCCCGCCCCCGAACTCACTGGACGGTACGTTGCTCGTCTCCGAGGTAGCAGTCACGGCTACGGTCGCCGAGATCATCCCTGGTCTCTCCGTGATGGCTGGGCCGATGGTGATGCTGCGTCTGTCGGATACTCGTCAACTTACAAGTCGGTCTCCGATTCCAGACTACGTCCTGATCCCGCTGCAGACGATGGTCGTCGATGGCACCGTGCTCTGCAATCGGAACACAGGGATGGCCTACGGACCCGAGGTCGGCGAGAGGGTCGTTGTGATCGGGTCTTGGGTCAATGGTGTAGTCCCCCAAGGGCACATGACTAACGGCATCATACGTAGTGTTGCGCCCGACGGCAGCATTGAGCCGCTGCCATGGCGAGAAATCGCGTCTTTGGCGGAACTCGTTGTCCAGATTGATCGGCTTGAGGCCCAGGGTCTCTTTGTCGAAACGGCGAATCTTGCGCGCCATCACGATTCGGCCGAGCACCGCGAGTTCGCCAGGTCCTTGGATTCCCCTTCTGAGCTTGGAGAGGGCTACTGCAACGTCGAGAGCCTCGCTACGTCCGAGAACGGGTCGTGGGACGTCACGTTCGACTGTGCGGAAGTCGAAGTGGCGGTCGAGCGTTGAGGCGTCATACGGTCGCGGCCGCGCTCACGCTGCTGGCCGCACTCTTCGTCCCTTCTCTGGCGAAGGCCCAGCCGGGGTGCGACCACGCCTCTCTAACCTCGGCCCCCGCAAGCTGGTCCCCTTTGCCGAACAAGGTGGCGATTGACATCGCCAACAGCGAAACCGACCGCAGCACCAAGGCGAGTCATGAGCTTGCCCCGGTTTCGTGGACACTACATCCTTGGAGGAGGAGGTATTCACGATGCCAAGATCAAGACCCCGGTACCCGTCGGAGTACCGGTGTATGATGGTGTATCTGGTCCGGTCCGGGCGGAGCCGGGACCAACTCGCTCGCGAGTTCGAGCCTTCAGCGCAGTCGATTCGCAACTGGGTCA
>JAJDYN010000014.1 GCA_022825135.1 Gemmatimonadota bacterium
TGCGGACGCGCCGGTGGCCGCGCGGACGGCGGCGAGGAAGGGCGGGCGGGCCGCGGCGGCGTGTGGCGGTCCGGAGAGGCCGGTGTTCCCGGGCGCGCGGGTCGAGGCGGGTCCGGCCGGCCCAAGGGCGGAGAGACGGGACGGGCGGGAGGCGGGGTCCCGGGTCGTGCCGGCGAGGGTGAGGGCGGTTCCGAGGACGGTCGGCGGCCCGGTCCGGTGCCACCGGGGCCGTCCGGTGGCGACGGCCGCTTCACGCGCTGCCGGTCGACGGCGGGCTCGACAGGGAGAGCGCCTTGAGGACTTCCTCTCCGTAGAACATGCGCACGTACTTGGCCTGGACCGGAGTGACGCTGCGCACCGCCCACACCAGATGGACGTGGTTGGGCTCGGCGGGGATGGAGAGCAGCCGCATGCCGGCTTCCGAGGGCGTGTTGTTGCCCTTCCGGTTGTTACAGGGCGAGCACGCCGAAACGACGTTGGCCCACTGATTGCTCCCGCCCCGGGAGATCGGCAGGACATGGTCGCGGGTCAGGAACTCGCGTGTCCGCAGCTGATCGCGGTGGCGGCCGCAGTACTGGCAGCAGTAGTCGTCGCGCGCGAACAGGAAGGTGTTGGTGACCTGCCGGCGAAAGCGCCGCGGCACGTGCACGAAGCGTACGAGGCGGATGACCGCGGGGAACGGGATGTTGCGGTGCTCGGAGCGGAATGCGCGCGCCTCCTCCGCCTCGAGAATCTCCGCCTTCGAGTCCAGAACCAGGCGCACCGCGCGCCGCGCGGGAACGATGGTGAGTGGCTCGTAGGAGGCGTTCAGCGCGAGGCAGCTCATCGCGAATCCGGGTTGCGGGACCTTCCCTGACTGCCGCCGACCCGGCTCCGGCGCTTCCCGGGACCCGGCCGGCTGCCTGACTGCGTGGGCGGCCGTTGACGGCCCATCCCCACGGCCAGACTGATCAGCGCCGCAAACTACCGGGGATCGGGAGGTGGAAGCAACTGCGGCATCAGCCGCCGGGCCCGCTTGCCCGCTGAGCATCGGCGCGGCGCTTCCGCTACAGCAGCGCCATCGGGTCGCGGTCGATCAGAACCCGCGCGTCGGAGGGGGGACGGAAGCTCGTCGAAAAAGCTCGGGTGAGTGTTCCCAGGGCGCGCGCGGACGGGCTGCGCAGGAGGAAGTGCCAGCGCCACCGGCTCTGCAGGCGCTCGATGGGCGCGGGAGCCGGGCCCGTGAGTTCAACCCGGGTGCCGCGCAGCCGGCGCTCCACCCAGGCGGCCGCCTCCTCGGCCGCGGTCGCAGCGGTGCCAGGATCGGGGCTGGTCACGATCACGTTGACCAGGCGCGCGTGCGGCGGGTAGCCGGGTCCCGCCCGCTCGGTCAGTTCGCGCTCGGCGAAAGCCTCGTAGTCGTGCTCGCGCGCCGTCCGGATGGCGTAGTGGGCGGGCATGCGGGTCTGGATCACGACATCGCCGCCCAGGGTGCCCCGCCCCGCCCGGCCCGCAACCTGACTCAACAGCTGGAAAGTGCGCTCGCTGGCGCGGAAGTCCGGCAGGTGCAGGCCGACATCGGCATCCACTACTCCGACCAGCGTGACACGCGGGTAGTCGAGGCCCTTGGCGATCATCTGCGTCCCGAGCAGGATGTCGACCTCGCCGCGGCCCACGCGTCCCAGGATCTCGCTGTGCGCCCACTTGCGCGCGGTCGTGTCCACGTCCATGCGCGCGACGCGGGCACCCGGGAAGGACTCGGTGACGACGCGCTCCACCTGCTCGGTGCCGAGGCCCCGCCGTGAGAGCGCGCGGGATGCGCAGCGGCGGCAGCTGTCGGGCACGGGCTCCTCGTAGCGGCAGTGATGGCAGAGCAGCCGCCCGGTGGCGCGGTGGAAGGTGAGCGACACCGAGCACGCCGCGCATACCGGCACCTCCCCGCATTCCCGGCACTGGAAGAAGGTCGAGTAGCCGCGGCGGTTGAGCAGCAGAATCGACTGCTCGCCGCGTTCCAGCCGGAGGCGGATGGCATCGGTCAGTTCGGGCGAGAGCACGGTGCGGCCGGTGGTCGAGGGGCGTGCCGGCCGGCCGCCGTTGCCGGGGGGTGCGGGGGCTGCGGAAGAGGGTTCGCGAAGATCCACGACGCGCACGGGAGGCAGCGAACCCCCGGTGGCGCGCTCGGGAAGCCGCAGCAGCTCGAACTTGCCGCCGATCTGGTTCGACCAGCTCTCGAGCGACGGGGTCGCGCTGCCCAGAAGACACACGGCACCCTCCTGGCGGGCACGCATGATGGCCACGTCGCGGGCATGATACCTGGGGGCGTCGGACTGCTTGTAGCTGCCTTCGTGCTCCTCGTCCACGATGATGGCGCCCAGGTCGGGGAGGGGCGCGAAGATGGCCGAGCGGGCGCCGATGGCGATGCGCCGGACCCCCGCACGCAGCTGTCGCCAGGCGTCGTAGCGCTCCCCGTCGGAGAGGCCCGAATGCAGCACCGCGACGCGGTCGCCGAAATGCGCGCGGAAGCGGGTCACGGTCTGGGGCGTAAGCGAGATCTCCGGTACGAGCACGATGGCCGACCGGGCGCGTGCGTCCACGACCTGCTTCAGGAGCTCGATGTAGACGAGAGTCTTGCCGGACGCAGTGACGCCGTGGAGCAGGACGGGCCGCGGCGCCGGGGCATCCAGCGCGGACACGAGCCGCTTCAGCGCGGCGGCCTGGGCGGGATTGGGCGTCAGGTCGGGAGGCGGCTCCGGACCGGCGGAAGCGAACGGGTCGCGCACAACCTCCTGGTCGCGGACCTCAACGACACCCTTCCTTTCCAGGGCCTTGACCACGCCCCGGCCGATGCCCTGGTCGAGAAGCGAGGCAAGAGCCATCGATCCGGCCGCGCGCTCCAGAAACTCGTAGGCGGCCTTCTGGCGCGGGGCGCGTGCGAAAACATCGTCCCGCCCGGCGAGCGACTCCAGCCAGCGCGCGATGTGCACGACCTTCCGGGTTCGCGCCATCGTCCCCGGCCCGCGCCCCGTCCCACTGAGCGCAGACGGTAGCGCCGCGCGCAGGACGAGTCCCAGCGGAGCGATGTAGTAGGCGGCCATCCAGCGGGCGAGTTCCAGAAGCCCCGGCGGCAGCGACGGCTCCTCCTCAAGCATCTTCGAGATGCGTCGCAGGCGGAGCTTCCCGGATCCCGGGCGTCCCGGGCCGACCACCCATCCGACCCGCTTCGCCCTGTGGAAGGGCACGAGCACGCGGGTGCCCGGCGCCGGCCGCGGCGCGTCCGGATCCAGAGCATAGGTGAAGGTCTGGTCGACGGGAAGCGGAAGCGCGACCTCGACGCGGGACGGCACTACGGGCGGCAGGCGGAGCCGCGAGGGGTCGTCAGCGGCGCTCGCGCGGACTCATCCACGGGCCGCCAGCAGGAGGAAGACCTCCTCCTGGGGATCGGGTGTGGTCACCTCGGGTCCGTCCTCGCCGAGATGGACGTCCACTTCGCTGCGCACGCCGATGTCGTCGGGGATGTAGATGCCCGGCTCTATGGAGAAGCCGACGCCGGGGAGGAGAAGGCGTGTGTCGCGCGTCTCCAGGTTGTCGATGTTGGGGCCGCTGCCGTGAAGATCGACGTCGATGGAGTGACCGGTCCGGTGCACGAAATGGCGTCCGTAGCCGCGTTTGCGGATGAGCTGTCGGCAGACGTCGTCCACCTCGTAGCCGCACACCTCGTCACCCGCGGCCGTGCGCTCGCGCAGGAACTCGACCGCGGCGTCGCGGGCATCGCGCACCGCCTCCCAGATCCTGCGCGTGCGGCGGGGAAGCCGGGCGCCCAGATAGCCCATCCAGGTCTGGTCGGCGGGGATGTCTTCGGCGGCGGGCTTGCCCCACAGGTCGATGAGCAGGAGATCGCCGCGCCGGATCGGCTCGCCCTGGCCCACGGGAGCGTAGTGCGGGTCGGCGGCGCGCGGACCGATGGCGACGATGCAGTCGACTTCCTCGGCGAGGCCGCCGGCCTCGAGGCGGGCACGGATCCAGTCCGAGAGGGCGCCCTCTGTGGTGGGCTCCCCGGCCTCCACGGCGGCGGCGGCCCGCTCGAAGGCCTCGCGCGCGACGCGGGCCGTCACGGCGGCGGAGCGGCGGTGGGTGGCCAGTTGCGCGGCCGTCCACCGCGAGTGAAAGAGCGACACCAGGTCGCCCGAACTCACCGGATCCACCCCCACGGCCCGAAGCAGCTCCATCATCCCCCCGGGAACCCGGTCCAGGTACGGGATGGCCGAGCCCGGCGAGGTCTCGATCGCGAGGCGCGGGCGGCCGCGCACCAGATCGGCGAGCGCCGACTCCATCTCGCGCCACGAGGAATAGACGCGCTTGCGCCAGGGCCAGTGCCGCCACGACGAGCCCTCGATGGCGTGGATCAGCGCCACCGGATCGCCGCGGTCGGGGACGAGCGTGAAGGAGCGGCGCGTGTTCCAGCCAAGGCCGACCATGGAGGCCGCGATGGGGTTCTGGCCGTGGAACTCGAAGAGCAGCCAGCCGTGCAGCCTCATGTCGGCGAGCGCCGCCTGCACCTGTTCGACGCCCTCGCGGGTCAGAAGGGGGCTGTCGGCCAAGGGGTCCTCCCGTCGCGGGGTGAGCTGCGGCGCGGAAATCTCCCTGCGGGGATGACATCCGGCCTGGTTCTGCGGGCCGCGAATAGTAGGAGCCGCGGGCGGGCGATTCAATGCCCGAATCCGGTCGCGGCCACGGCGACTTCCGCGCGACAACCGGGTGGTATCACCAGTGCATCCTGTATGATACTATCGCTGACAGGTCGTTGATACTATCGACCTGACGCGGCCCGGTTCGGATCGGGGCCCGCTACCGCGGCGCCTCCAATCCGGCCAGGCCCTGGATGACCGCGACCGCACCGTCGCCGGTCCGCGCCGGATCATATCCTCCCTCGAGCAGCGCCACGACCCGGCCGGCGGCGTGTGCGGCCGCAAGGTCCATGACCCGCCGCGTCATGCGGTGGAAGTCCTCCGGCTCGAGCAGCATCCCGCCGAGCGGATCGCCCGCCATGGCGTCGAACCCGGACGAGATCAGGACGAAATCGGGCTCAAAGCCGGCCACGACCTTCGCCAGAGCCTCGTCGAACACCTCGTGCCAGGTCGTCCGGGGGGTGGCCGCGGCGAGCGGCAGGTTGAGCGTGGCGCCGACGCCGGCGCCGCTGCCCCGTTCATGGAAGGCGCCCGTGCCCGGGTAGTGGGGCGACTGGTGGAGGGACAGGTAGAAGACGGTCCCGTCCTCGTAGAAGATGTCCTGGGTGCCGTTCCCGTGGTGGACGTCCCAGTCGACGATCAGGACCCGCTCGGCGAGGTCCCGGGCCTGCAGGTGGCGCGCCGCGACGGCCACGTGGTTGAACAGGCAGAAGCCCATGGCGCGGTCGGCGGTGGCGTGATGGCCGGGCGGTCGGCTGGCCACGAAGGCGCCACGGGCCGTGCCCGAGGCGACCGCCTCGGCCGCCGTGATCGCCGCACCCGCGCTCCCGGTCGCCGCACCCCACGAGGCGGGCGAAACCACCGTGTCGGGGTCCAGCCGCACCAGCCCCTCCTCGCGCGAGCGCGCCACCGCCCGGCGGACGCGTTCCACGTGGTCGGCGGTGTGCACCCGGAGCAGTTCCTCCTCGGTGGCCGGGCGCGCGTCGCGCTGTTCCACCCGGTCGTGGAGGGTGAGCAGGTTGCGGCCCACCGTGGATGCCAGGGCGCGCAGGCGGCCCTGATGCTCGGGGTGGCCCCACCCCGTGTCGTGCAGGGGGGCGTCGGGGTGGAGGTAGAAGGCGGTGGGCGGACCGTCCGCCATCAGCCGGGCGCGTCCTGGCCGGCCGCGACCAGATCGGCGGGCGCGGCGGGCGGCAGCGCTGCGCCGTTCCCGTTGCCGGATGGCGCCAGGCGGTCCTGCAGGCTCCTCACCTCCGGCGCCCGCGACCGCAGCGCGATCACCGCGTCGCACGCCGCCGTCATCGCCGACATGGTGGTGAGATACGGAACGCCGTTGGTGATGGCGGCCCGCCGCATCCTGAAGTCGTCGTACTGCGACTTCTTGCCCAAAGGGGTGTTCACCAGCAGCTGGGCCCTGCCGCTCACGATCATGTCCACGATGTCGGGGCGGCCCTCGTTCACCTTGAAGACGCGCTCGGCGGGGACGCCCAGCCGGTTCAGATACGCACAGGTGCCCGCGGTCGCCAGGATGCGGAATCCCAGGTCGTGGAAGCGGCGCGCAAGCGGGGTCACGGTCGGCTTGTCGGAGTCGTTGACGGTGATGATCACCGTGCCCCCGCCCTGGGGCAGGTGATTCCCGGCGGACGTCTGTGCCTTGGCGAAGGCCATCCCGAAGGAGTCGTCGAAGCCCATCACCTCCCCGGTCGAGCGCATCTCCGGTCCGAGCAGGACATCGACGTCAAAGCGGTTGAAGGGGAAGACCGCCTCCTTCACCGCGACTCCGGGCACGGAGGGCTCGCCGGGCACGTTCAGGTCGGCGAGCCGCTCGCCCGCCATCACTCGCGCGGCCAGGCGCGCCAGCGGGACCCCCGTGGCCTTCCCCACGAACGGCACGGTGCGCGAGGCGCGCGGGTTCACCTCCAGCACGTAGACCCGTCCGTCTCGGATGGCGTACTGCACGTTCATGACCCCGATCACGCCCAGTTCGAGCGCGAAGCGGCGGGTGAGCTCGCGCATTTCCTCGAGCTCGGCCCCCGTCAGCAGGTAGGGGGGCAGAACGCAGGCGGAATCTCCGGAGTGGATGCCCGCCTCCTCGATGTGCTGCATGATGCCGCCGATCACGACGTCGACGCCGTCGGAAAGCGCGTCCACATCCGCCTCGAAAGCGTCCTCCAGGAAGCGGTCGATCAGGACCGGATGCTCCGGCGCCGCCTCCATCGCCCGCACGAAGTAGCTGCGCAGCGAGGCCTCGTCGTACACGATGTGCATCGCCCGCCCGCCAAGGACGTAGCTCGGCCGCACCAGCACCGGGTAGCCGACCCGGCGCCCGACCTCCACCGCCTCCTCGACGCTGGTGGCGACCCCGTTGGGAGGCACGGCCGCGCCGATCCGCCTGCACAGGCGCTCGAAGCGCTCGCGGTCCTCGGCCCGGTCGATGGCGTCGACCGGCGTACCCAGGATGGGGGCGCCCGCCTCGGAGAGTCCCTGCGCCAGCGAGAGCGGAGTCTGGCCGCCCAGCTGCACCACCACGCCGACCGGCTTCTCGCGCTCGACGATCTCCAGCACGTCCTCCAGCGTCAGCGGCTCGAAGTAGAGCTTGTCGGAAACATCGAAGTCGGTGGAGACGGTTTCCGGGTTGGAGTTGACCATGATGGTCTCGTAGCCGGCCTCGCGCAGGGCGAGCACCGCCTGGACGCAGCAGTAGTCGAACTCGATCCCCTGGCCGATGCGGTTAGGGCCGCTCCCGAGGATGAGGATCTTGTCGCGATCCGTCGGGTCGGACTCGTCCTCGTCCTCGTACGACGAGTAGTAGTAGGGCGTCGCGGCCGGAAACTCGCCCGCGCAGGTGTCCACCACGTTGTAGGTCGGCCGGATGCCCAGGGCGTGCCGGCGCGCGCGCACCTCCGCCTCCGTCTCGCCGCGAAGGACGGCCAGCTGCCGGTCCGAGAAGCCGTCCCGCTTCATCGCTCGCAGATGGGCCGCGGTCACCTTCGGGACGCTCGCGTATTCCTGTTCGTCTTCGAGAACCTGCATCAGCTGGTCGAGGAACCAGGGGTCGATGCCGGTGGCGCGATGGACATCGCCGAGGGTCAGGGGCAGTTCGGCTCCGGCCCCTGCTCCACCCCGCAGCACCGCCTCCAGCGCACGCCTCAGCTGGAACGGACGCTCCGCCGTGGGGATGCGCAGCGCCGCCAGCAGGCGCGCGCGTTCGTCGCTCTTCAGCCCGTCGTCGGCCAGCGACTCGCCGACGGTCCATCCGGCGCGCCCGACTTCAAGGCCCCGCAGCCCCTTCTGCCACGACGCCCGAAAGGTGCGCCCGATGGCCATGGTCTCGCCCACGGCCTGCATCTGCACCCCGAGAACGCCGTCCGTCTCCGGGAACTTCTCGAAGGCGAAGCGGGGAAACTTGGTCACCACGTAGTCGAGCACCGGTTCGAAGGAGGCAGGCGTCGTGCGGGTGATGTCGTTGGGAAGCTCCGAGAGCAGGAAGCCCACCGCGAGCTTGGCGCCCACGCGCGCGATGGGAAAACCGGTGGCCTTGGAGGCGAGCGCGGAGGAGCGCGAGACCCGCGGATTCATCTCCACCACGAGCAGTTCGCCATCCTCCGGATTCACCGCGAACTGAATGTTGCAGCCCCCGGCCTCCACGCCGATTTCGCGGATGACGGCGATGGCCGCGTCGCGCATCGTCTGGTATTCGACGTCGGCGAGAGTCTGGGCGGGAGCCACCGTGATCGAGTCGCCGGTGTGGATGCCCATCGGATCGAAGTTCTCGATCGAGCACACCACGATCACGTTGTCGGACGCATCGCGCACCACCTCCAGCTCGTACTCCTTCCACCCGATGACGCTGCGGTCGATGAGCACCTGGGTGATGGGCGAGGCGTCCAGTCCCCGTCCCACCAGCTCCTCGAACTCCTCGGCGTTGTAGGCGATGCCGCCCCCGGTGCCGCCCAGCGTGAAGCTGGGACGGATGATCGCCGGGTAGCCGGTCTCGGCCACGAGCGTGCGCGCCTGCGCCATGGAGCTCGCGACCCCGCCCGCGGGCACCTCCAGCCCGATGCGATGCATGGCCAGGGTGAACTCCTCGCGGTCCTCGCACATGGAGATGGAGCGGGCGTTGGCGCCGATCAGCTCGACCCCGAAGCGCTCAAGCACGCCCCCCTGCTCCAGCTCCATCGCGATGTTGATCGCGGTCTGGCCGCCCATGGTGGGGAGCAGCGCGTCGGGGCGTTCGCGCTCGATGACCCGCTCCACCCACTCGGCGGTGAGAGGCTCGATGTAGGTGCGGTCGGCCAGCTCCGGGTCGGTCATGATGGTCGCCGGATTGGAGTTGACCAGCACGACCCGGTAGCCCTCTTCCCTCAGCGCGCGGACCGCCTGCGTCCCGGAGTAGTCGAATTCGCAGGCCTGGCCGATGACGATCGGCCCGGATCCCAGGATGAGGATGTTTTCGAGGTCGGTCCGCTTAGGCACGTTCGGCTTCTGACTTCTCCGATTCCGTGCGCACGGCCTTGGAGAGCACCAGGGCGAAGCCGCCCCAAACGAACGCGCCGATCACGATCATCGTGACCCAGGTAGCCGTCGTCAAAGAGTGGGCTCCAGCGAGGGAGTAGGGGTGAGATCGGGTCTCCGTAAACTGACCGGGCGCCCAGCCGGAAGCAACCCGGCGATCGCGTACTCGGCCGGGGCGCCGACGACGACCGCGGGCCCGGACCGAAACGAGCGGCGAGAGCTCAACCGGCTCTCAGTCTGGCCCGCCGCCGCGCCGCCAGGTCCTCGGCGCGCACCTCCAGTACGTCGGCAACCGTCCTCAGGCCGTCGATGACGTTCTGGATGTGCTCGGGCCGCGGCAGCCCGATGAGCTCGACTCCGCGCGCAACCTCGCCGCGGTGCACGCCGGCGGCGAAGGACTTGTCCTTCAGCTTCTTGGCCACCGACCTGGGCTTCAGGTCGTCGATGCCGTTTGGACGGACCAGGCAGCACGCGTAGACCAGGCCGCTCAGTTCGTCGCAGGCGCACAGGACCTTGTCGAGGTCGGTCTCCGGCGGGACGTCCGTGAGGTCCGGGTATCCGTGCGCCAGCACGGCGTGGATGACCTCCTCCGGATAGCCGTCCTCGCGCAGACGCGCGACCCCGCGGTGCGGGTGCTCGTCCGGGTGCTTCTCCCAGTCCAGGTCGTGCAGGAGGCCGGCCAGGCCCCAGGTTTCCTCGTCGGCTCCGTACTTGCGGGCATAGAAGCGCACGGCGGCCTCCACCGCGTACATGTGCTTCCTGAGCCCCTCGTTGTCGACCCATTCGTGCAGCAGGGCCAGCGCGTCCTGGCGGCTGGGCATCGGGCGTCGTCCTTGGTTCGGTGGGTTCATACGCTGGACGAGGGGCACAGGCGCGACAGCGCGCACTCCTCGCAGCGGGGTTTCCGGGCCGCGCAGACCTGGCGGCCGTGGAAGATCAGGAGATGGGCGAGCAGTGTCCAGCGCTCGCGCGGAAAGAGCTTCATGAGGTCGCGCTCGATGCGCACGGGATCCGGGTGGCGGGTGAAGCTCATGCGGTTCGCGAGGCGCTTCACGTGCGTGTCGACGACCACCCCCTCGTCGATCCCGAAGGCGTTCCCGAGGATGACGTTGGCGGTCTTGCGGCCGATGCCCGGCAGCGCCACCAGTTCCTTCATGTTGCGCGGCAGCTCGTTTCCGTGCTTTTCCGCAACTGCCGTCGCCATGCCGATCAGGTTCTTCGCCTTGTTGCGGAAGAAGCCGGTGGAGTGGATCAGCTCTTCGAGCTCGTGCGGGCGTGCCCCGGCCAGGTCCAGCGCCTCCGGATAGCGCTCGAACAGGGCGGGCGTCACCTTGTTCACCCGCTCGTCGGTGCACTGCGCGGAGAGGATGGTCGCGACCGCCAGCTCGTACGGGTTGCGGTGGTGGAGGGCGCAGTGGGCATCCGGGTAGCACTCGACGAGCAGTTCGTAGATGCGCGCGGCCCGCTCCTTTCTGGCCTTCACCGACTCTCTCATGGCGCCCTCGCCGGTTTCGTGATTCGCGTCTGCGCGGACTCCCTCACCACGGCGGTACAGATCGCGTCATGGCGCCTCCGCGGTCGTGATCAGCTGCCAGGGCAAGGTGCTCGCGAGGGGCGCGCGACCGGACGTGCCCGGCTCCATGGCCCCCTCGGGCGCACGCGACCCGGCTTCCCCACCCTTCGTTGGCGCGCCGGCTCGCAGCAATCCCCGCTCCAGCTGCCAGAAGAGGCGGCCCGCCAGCTTCACCACCTCCCCGAGCGTCTCGATCGAGCAAAGGTCCTCGCCGCCCGGCAAGGTACTCGCGAAGTCGTCGCCCTGCCGGCGCACGGTCGCGGCAGCCCAGCCGCTCGCCTCCTCCCCGGGGATCTCCGGTACCGGCATCACTCCGAGTCCGGGGCGGTCCGCCCGCATCCCGCTCGCCACCATGAGGTGCAGGCGATGGGCGGGGGTCAGCACCCAGAAGAAGCCGTCAAGCGACTCGGCAGGGCCGCCCGCCTCGGGACGCGCCCAGAACAGGTAGTGCGGCAGCTGCACGTAGCCGGCTCCGGAGGGAGCCGCGAAGGCCCAGTCCGCCGGCACCGGCGGCATGCCGGCGCGCGTCACCTGGTGGGCGGCCTCGTTCCCGAGGAGGTACAGGTGCTCCCCGGCGCTCCAGAAATGGAAGGCATGGAAGAGGATGACGCCGTATTGCACGAACAGGACCGGGTTTTCGTCCTCGACGCGGATGTCGGCGATCGCGCGCCGGGACTGTTCGAGCATGCTGAAGGCGCCCGGGTCCCAGATGTCCACGCCCCGCCGGTCCGCCTCCTCCCGGATCAACTCGAAGCGCTCCTCCGCGAAGGCCCGGCCCGGGAGGGCCATCTCGTACGGCGTGACGCGGGCGTAGCGGTCGTGAATCCTCATCGCGGATCAGCGGGCCTGCCGGGATCCGGGACCCGCGCGGAAGCGCCTCCCGTCCGGCGCGCCACCGCCTCCGACTCCCACAGCTCCTCCGCGGGCCGCTTCAGGAACGCCTCCCACCATCTGCGCTTGCGCACCAGCACAAGCTGTAGCTCTCCCGGCCCGCAATCCACACCGTCGATCCAGACGAAGTGCGCGTCCCCCAAGCGCTCGGGCGCGTCGATGCGAAAACCCTCACCGCGCCAGTCGAAGCCCACCTCGCCGGCCCGCGCGAGCCGCTCGTCGGTCCACTCCTGCTCGATGAAGAAATCGGTCTCGACACGGAAGACCCCCGGGGCGATCTCATCCCCTGACTGATAGTAGCAGGGATCGAAGTCGAGCCCCTCGCTCCGCTTGAAGGACTCCTCCATGGCGTAGTCGACGCCCCCGAGTTCATCCTGGTCCGCGAGCGACTCGAGGTGGTGCCGCACCTCGTGGGTGAGGGTCTCCCACAGCTCGCCCTCCCAGTCGAAACCGGGATCGAGCCGGGACAGTTCGCGGAAGGAGCCGTAGTAGAGGGCGACCACCGAGCGCGTCGTTTCGGGCCCCTGCCAGTCCGACGGATACGACTCCGTCGAGCACATGCCCAGCGTATAGATGTCCGGGAACACCGGATGCGGGAGCGCCTCCTGGCGCACCGAGAGCCCGTCCAACCCGCTCGTGTAGTCCTCCGGAATCTCGCGAAAGGCCCGCCGCGCGGCCCTCTCGAACTCGCGAAACCTCATTCCCTCGCCGTACCCGGACGACCATCGGCCCGCCCGACGTCAACCGGACGAACCGGCGCTCCCCCTCAGGGTCGTCCGCGTGATCCTCTTGTTCAGCGCCCACAGGATGAGGATCACCGCCGCCGCCTGGATGACCACGCTCCCGACGTTGTACGGGCTGAACAGCGTCCAGGTCTCCGCGAAGCTCTCGCCGCGGGCGCTCCACAGGAACCACACCATGAGCACCACGGCCTCGACCATCACCAGCCGGATCGCCCAGTCCCACCAGGCCCCGATGTGGATGTCGGAATCGCCCGTGTTGATGAACTTGCGGCGCCACTCGGTCACCCCGTAGCGCACCACGGCGAAGGCGAAGAAGAAGCCCGAAAGCATCAGCCCCACGCCCCACACCCAGTCCTGGTTGTGGAAGAAGTCCATGTTGAGCGCGCTCGGGACGCCGCACAGCAGCGATGCGATGCCGACGATGGCCACGGCCCGCCCGCGCGCGATCCCCGCGTCGCGCAGAACTCGGCTGGCGAGCTCGATCATCGCCACCAGGCTCGTCCACGCCGCGAACACCAGCGCCAGGAAGAAGAGGATCATGAAGAACTGGCCGCCGGGCATGAGCGCAAAGAGCTGCGGCACCCAGATGAAGGTGATGCCCTCGTTCCCCGCCCCGACGATCTGGCTGGCGGCGTCCGGCATCACCGAGAAGACCGTGCACAGCACCATGATGCCCGCCAACAGCGACATGGAGTTGTTGCCGAAGCCGATCACGAAGGCGTTGAGCGCCGTGTCCTCTCGTTTTCGCATGTAGATGGCGTACGTGAGCACCAGCCCCCATCCGGCGCCCGTGTCCCACGCGTTCTGGGTCAGCGCCTCGAGCCAGATGCGGTAGTCGCCCAGCTCGCTGAAGTTGGGGGTGAAGAGGAACGCGAGGCCCGCGGAGGCGCCCGGCAGCGTAAGGGCCCGGATGGCCAGCACGACCACCAGAATGATGAGGCTGGGGATCAGGAAGCGGGCGGCGGTCTCGATGCCCTTGACTCCCTTCGACACCACGAACACCCCCATGCCCAGAGCGATGGCGTGCGTGATCATCGCCGAAGGCGTGGCGGCGAAGGAGTTCCAGAAGGCGTCGGGCACTTCCGTGGGAATCTCGCGCGTGATGGACGCCCACAGGAAGCGCAGCGTCCAGCCCATCACCACGCTGTAGTAGAACATGATCGCGGCGGCCACCCAGGCGACCCAGGCGCCCATCCAGCCGAATTTCGGCCCCAGGGTTGTGGCGAACGCGCCCACCGGCCCCTTGCGCACGGCCTTCCCCATCCCGAACTCGAGGATGAGCAGCGGCACGGACCAGAGGAGCAGGAAGCACACCCACGCCACCAGGAAGTTGCCCCCGCCGTTGGTGGCCGCGATGCGCGGGAAGCGCCAGATGTTTCCGGTGCCGACCGCCATCCCCAGCATCGCCAGCAGCATGCCCCAGCGCGAGCTGAACACCTCTGACCTGGACGCCATCCGCTTCTCCCGTGTTCGGTGGTTCCCCGCGTCTCGCCTGCCTCCGGAATGCCCGGCGCCTCAGCGCGCGAGCCGCTCCCGCAGGTAGTCTATCACGCCGTCCGCGTTCACGCGCACCTGCTCCAGGGTGTCGCGGTCGCGCACGGTGACCGTTCCGTCCTCGCTGGTCCGGCCGTCCACGGTGACGCACCAGGGCGTGCCCGCCTCGTCCTGGCGGCGGTAGCGGCGCCCGATGGAACCGGCCGCGTCGTAGAAGCTGGGGACGGCCGCGGCCTTGAAGGCGTCGTTCAGCCGGGTCGCGAACTCGGGCATGCCGTCCTTTCGGACCAGCGGGAAGATCGCCGCCTTGACCGGCGCCAGGCGCGGATGGATGCCGAGCACCGTGCGCCGGTCGCGCCCCACGTCCTGCTCGTAATACGCGTCCGAAAGCACCATCAGCAGCATGCGGTCGACCCCGGCGGCGGTCTCGACGACGTAGGGGATGTAGCGGCCTCCGCCCCCGGGCTCCACGTAGCGCATCTTCTTGCCCGAGTACTGCTGGTGCCGGGAGAGGTCGAAGTCGGTGCGGTTGTGAATGCCCTCCAGCTCCTTCCAGCCAATGGGGAACTCGTACTGGATGTCCACCGCCCGCTTCGCGTAGTGGGCCAGCTCGTCGGGTCCGTGCTCGCTGAAGCGGAGCGAATCGGCCCGGATGCCCAGCGTCCCGGTGTGGAACTCCATGCGCGCGTCGCGCCAGTGCTCGAACCACTCTTCGTCGGTTCCGGGCGTGACGAAGAACTGCATCTCGGCCTGCTCGAACTCGCGCGTGCGGAAGATGAAGTTGCCGGGCGTGATCTCGTTCCTGAACGCCTTGCCGATCTGGGCCACGCCGAAGGGCACCTTCTGGCGCGCGGTGGTCTGCACGTTGAGGAAGTTGACGTAGGAACCCTGCGCCGTCTCGGGACGCAGGTAGACGGTGGCCGCAGCCTCCTCCACCGGCCCCATGAACGTCTTGAACATCAGGTTGAAGAGCCTGGGCTCGCCGAGTTCGCAGGCCTTGAACGCGCCCGGCGCCTTGCTCGGCTTCCTGCCGCAGCGGGCGCCCTCCATTTCGTCGGCGCGAAAACGCTTCTTGCAGGTCTTGCACTCCACGAGCGGATCGGTGAAGCCGTCGACGTGCCCCGAAGCCTCCCACACGCGCGGATGCATGAGGATGGCCGCGTCCACGCCCTCGACGTCGTCGCGCTGATGCACCATCGCGCTCCACCAGGCCTCCTTGATGTTGCGCTTGAGTTCGATGCCCAGCGGCCCGTAGTCCCACACCGATCCGGTGCCGCCGTAGATCTCCGAGGACTGGAAGACGTACCCGCGGCGCTTGGTCAGCGAAACGAGCTTGTCCATGCTATCCAGTTGAGGCATATCAGGTTGCACCTTGGTTGATCATGTTGTGCGGGAGATGTATCCGGCGTTGCGGTCCAAGCGTTCCGCCGGAGAGCCGGCCGGGATCCGGCATCTCGGCCGGGCGGCGGGCGCGGGTCGGGCCGGAATATCGGCAAGGCGCGGCGCAGCAGCAACCAACGGGACTGTTGCTTCCATCCCGGGCCGGGCCATATTTCGTGGTTGCACGTAGCACGCCGGACCATTCTCGCCGACGCGGGATTCGTCCGCACGAACGGCCGATCACCCAACGGAACACGGAGCCGCAAGGCCCTTCACGCAAAGGACGCCGATCGATGTTGACCTTCACCGACAAAGCCCGCGAAATGGTGCTTTCCTTCATGGGAGACGAGCCCGACGGAGAGCAGGCCCTGCGGGTGAAGATGGATGGGAGCCCCGTTGCGCCCAGCTTCGAGCTCACGCTGGTGGGCAGCGCGGACCGGGCCGACGACGACGTCACCATGGACGCAGGCGGCTTCACCGTGTTCGTCGACAGCACCAGCGCGCCCCGGCTGAAGGGCGCCACGGTCGACTTCATCGATGAGCTGAACCAGAGCGGCTTCGAGGTGAAGACGTCGCCGGAGGCCGACGGCCGCGGTGGCGGAGCGCCCACCGGCCCGATCGCCGAGCGCGTGACCGACCTTCTGAATCGCCAGGTGAATCCTTCCATCGCGGCCCATGGCGGCGAGATCCGGCTTGTCGACGTCCAGGACACCGAGATCTATCTGGAGATGATGGGCGGGTGCCAGGGGTGTGCGATGTCGCGCCTGACGCTGCGTCAGGGTGTGGAGAAGATGATCCACCAGTCCGTTCCCGAGGTCACCGCCATTCACGACATCACGGACCATCAGGCCGGAGAGAACCCCTTCTTCAGCTAAGGGTGGACGGCAGTGGCGGCGGACGGCCGCAGCCAGCCCATCCGATCCATCATGCCCCGACTCTTCCTGCCGCGCCGGCAAACCGGGTCATGACCGACGGATCGCACGAAGGATAGCCGACTCCACATCGCGTGACGCCTGGCCGCACTCCATACATTGGGGTGATTTGTAGTTGTTTTGTCGCTTTTCACACGTATTTTGTCACAAATATCTGTTCCGTGTTCCCCCGGCACGGGAGGCCGTCATGCGGCCCTCGCAACACCTGTTCATGACCGCACTGGTGGTCCTTGCCTCCACCTTCGCCGGTCCACACCAGGCCCACGCGCAGGTGCCGAAGGTCACCGCCGGCCAGGTCGTCGACCGGGAGACGCTCCGGGGCTTCGTGACCTGGGCGACTTCCGAATTCAGCTTGGTTACGGACATCAACGCGGGTTCGCAGCTGATAAGCGATTTCCGCGTGGAGGGCAGTGACTGGAACGCAGGCAACATGTACCTGATCCTGCTGACCATGGATGGACAGGTATTGCTCCACGGTGAAGACCCCCACATCGACGGCAAGAACGCGCTCGGCGTGGTCGACGACCGGGGCACCAGGGTCGTCGAGCAGATGCTGGCCGCGGGGGCGGCGGGCGGTGGATTCGTGGAGTGGTGCTGGGACGATCCGCTGGACGCGGCCGATACCCCCTGCAAGGACAGCTACGCACTGCAATACCACTCCATGGTCGCCGGAGTGGATCTGGTCGTGGTGGGCGGGTATTTCCAGGATCTTGCGCATGCCGGCGAGCCGCTCCCCGACGTCCCGCTGCCTGCGGTGTCGGCCGCCGACGTGGTGGACCGGGAGACCCTCAGGCAGTTCGTGCACGGCGCGGTCGACTGGGTGATCGAGGTGGTCGGGCAGGTCGGGTTCGAGCGCGGGAGCGAGTGGAAGACGGTGATGAGAGAGGATGGCGGGCACTTCAGGTCCGGCCCCGTCTATCTCTTCGTCTTCACGCCTCAGGGATACGTCATCTTCCACGGTTCCGACCCCTGGCGGGAAGGCCGGACGGCTCTGGACAACACGGACTTGCAGGGAAGGCCGTTCGTACGGGACGTCATCGCCGCAGCCCAGGGGGGCGGAGGCTTCGTCGAGTACTTCTGGGACGATCCGACGGTGGACGGGGATGAGGACACGGGAAGCCCCAAGGTGAGCTACGCGGTCGCGATCAACAGCGACCTTCCCGTCTTCCAGGACATCGAGTTCATCGTCGGGGCCGGGTTCTACCGGAACTTCTCCACCGCCGAGGCGGAGGCGGCGGCGGCGGACTGGCTCCAGCGATTCGGCCGGTCGGTGGCCAGTCAGACGATGGAGATGATCGGCGACCGCGTCTCACACGCCCACCGCCAGGAGGACTACGTCGAGGTGGGTGGGCGGACGCTCGATTTCGGCGCGCTCCTCGACCAGAACACCCTCGCGAGCGCCGGGGCGGCCGGACCGTCGATCCTGCTGCCGACGTCCGGCGGCGGGCTGTTCGGCGGCAGCTCCTTCCAGCTCTCGTCCGGCGGGTCCGGCGGCGGCTACTCGCTGTGGGGAGGCGGGGAGATCATGCGGTTCAACAACGAGGAAGGAGGAGGATTCGGCGACGGCGAGGTCAGGACCGCCACGCTCGGCGCGGACTACGAGGTCGGCCCGGTGGTGACCGGGCTTGCGGTGACCCACAGCCGCGGGTCGGGCAACTTCGAACTCGGGCGTCCCGGCCAGGACGATGCGGGGGAAACTTCGACCAGTCTCACCAGCGGGTTCCCCTATGCCCGGCTTGCCCTCAGCGACCGGCTGTTCACCTGGGGTGTGCTCGGCTACGGCACCGGGAGGCTGAACATCGCGGGCGGAGGCGAAGGTGACCCCGAGAGCGGTGTCTCTATGCGGATGGGCGGTTTGGGGTTGAGGGGAGAGATCGTGCGTTCCGAAGACGCCGACGATTTCGAACTGGCGCTACGCTCGGACGCCTTTATCGCGCGCATGAACTCCGAAGCCGTCGAGGGACGAAGCGAACTGACCGCTGACGCGAGCCGCGTACGGATGCTCCTCGAAGCTTCGACGGGATTCATGACGGGCTCCGGGGCAATGCTGCGGCCCAGGTTCCGCGCAGGCATGCGGTACGACGGCGGAGACACCGATTCCGGACTCGGGATCGAGGCGGGAGGGGGCTTTACCTTCCTCGACCCCGGCCGGGGACTGACCATCCGGGTGCATGGCCGCACGCTGATCACGCACGAACAGGACGGCTACGAGGAATGGGGTCTCGGCGGATCGATCAGCTTCAACCCGGGCGGCGAAGGGCGCGGGCTCTCCGTGGGCCTGAGACCCACCTGGGGATCGACGGCAAGCGGCCTCGCGCGTCTCTGGGCGCAAGGTGCGGCCGGGATGACCGCCAACATGTACGGAAGCCGAGGCTTGAACGCGGAGCTCGGCTATGGATTCGGCGCGGGAGAGGGCCGGGCCGTGTTCATGCCGTACGCAAGGCTCGCCATGTCGGAGCAGCCCCGCGCCGGCTACCTCGGCGCCTACCGGACGGCGAGCAAGGCCGCGCACATGCCGCCACCCGTATCGAGCCAGGGCACCTATGGCTACCAACTGGGCGGCCGCCTGACCGTCGGCCCGGGTTTTTCCGCGAACATCGAGGCCGGCCGCAGCGCGTGGGCTCCCGCTTCGGGTCGGGCACATGGCGCCATGGTCAACTTCTCCCTGCACTGGTAGCGGAATCCCGCAGGGTCGGCCGGCACCGGGAGGGCCGGCCTCAGAGCCCGTCCGGGTCGTAAGGCAGCGGCTGGGTCTCGACTCCCGCCTGGTCCAGGGCCAGCGCGGCCTTCGCCCCGGACGAGCAGCGAATGCCCCCGACGTGCCAGCGCGCGGGGTCCTCGGGCAGGTCCTCGACGTGCAGGAGACCGCGCGGCGCGCCGGGCGTGGGATCCACGGAGAACGACCTGAGCGGGTGGGTGAGGCCGAAGCCGAGCGCCTTCAGGAAGGCTTCCTTGCGGGTCCATAGCCGGAAGAAGAGTTCCCGGCGTTCGTGCGCGGGCGCGGCGCGCATCCGGGCGGCCTCGCCGGGAGCGAAGTTCTTGTCGGCGATCTCGAGCATGAGGCGCACCGTGCGGATCTCTTCGATGTCCACGCCCAGCCGCCCGGAGGCGGCCACCGCGATCATGATCCGCTCCTCGGAGTGCGACTGGTTGAAGGACGGGCCGCCCGGCAGGAAGGGCTTGCCCTTGTCCTCGTAATGAAAGCGGACATGTTCGGGCCCGGTGCGCGTCAGCTTCCCCAGAACGCGGCGCAGATGGGCCTGGGCGACCGTGTACCGGCGGCGGTGCCGGTCGTAGACGAAGCGGTCGGCGCGCGTGCGCTCGCGCGCGGAGAGAAGCCCCCGGGCACGGGCCACGACATCCGCGGGGACATCCAGCCGCCCCTCCCAGATGTAGACGGCGCCGGGCCGGAGTTGGGGCGATTCCCTGCTCATCCAGACAATCCCTGGGGTGGACCCGGGCCGAGGCCGGAATCCCGGTGGAAGAGGGTGGCGCCCGGCAGGATCCGGAGCCCGAGCCGGCGAAATCTGGTATCCGGCACCTTCCGGGGGAAGCCGCATGGCGTGTTCCGTCTCCCGGCCCATTGGCGCAACACCGGTCCCCGATCAAGAATAGACCTCAACCGCGGGAGAGAATCGACCAAGCCCGCCGGACACCGTCTCTCAGCATTTCGAGGAGCCATTCCGATGTTCGTCACGCCGCTTTCACGCTCGTTCGGCCGCGCCGCAGCCTTCTCCGTGTTCGTAGTCTTCGCCCTGGCCTCGTGCCAGGCCCAACCGGATCCGGGAACGCAGTCCGCAGAGGCGCCGATGGCCGCGGAGACGCCGGCCCCCGAGTACACGCTCGGATCCGAAAACACGCACAATCGCTGGAGTTCCACCATCCCGCCACAGTTGACGGTTCCCTCCGGAGCCGTCGTCGAGGTATTCACCAAGGAGGCGTCCGACGGCCAGATCACCGAGGCGACGACCGCCGAGGACCTGGCCAACGTCGACTTCGACCTGATCCATGCCCTCACCGGACCCATCTACGTGGAAGGCGCGAGCCCGGGCGACATCCTCGCCGTCACCCTGCACGAGATCGAGGTGCAGGGCTGGGGATGGGCCGGCATCTTCCCGGGCTTCGGGTTCCTGGCCGAAGAGATCACCGGGCCCTGGATCCGGGGTTTTCCGATGGAGCCGGGAGCCACGGAAGTCGCCTTCAACGACGACATCACGATCCCGCTGGCGCCGTTCGCCGGGGTCATGGGAGTCGCGCCCGACACCGACTCGATGCTGGTGACCATCCCGCCGCGCACCAACGGCGGCAACATGGACAACCGCCACATGATCGCCGGAACCACGGTCTACTTCCCGGTTCAGGTCGAGGGCGCCCTGTTCTCCATCGGCGACGCGCACGCCGCCCAGGGAGACGGCGAAGTGTCCGGTTCCGCCATCGAGACGCCCGTGCGCATCGTCTTCGAAGTCGAGGTCATGGAGAACACACGCGGCATGGTCGAGCCTCAGTACGAGAGCGACGACTACTACGCCGTGACCGGCTTCGCCACCACCATCGACGAGGCGGCCCGCAAGGCCACCCGCTACATGATCGACTACCTGGTCGCCGAGCACGGCCTCACGCGCGAGGAAGCCTACGTGCTCTGCTCGATCGCCGGCGACATGAAGATCTCGGAGACGGTGGACGTGCCCCACATGCTGGTCAGCATGCACATGCCGAAGGGGATCTTCTGAGGTCTGGGAGGCGGAGCCGGAAGTGGTCTCGTAGCTTCGCGAACAGCAGGCCGAAAGGCCCTCGAGTCCGCGCCGCGCTCACCAGGAACCCGGAGGCGCCGGGATTTGGTGGGGAGGAACCGTGAGCAATGCGGATGAACAGCGCTGGCTGCAACACGGCATCGAGTGGTTCCACCGCTTGAATAGCTGCGAGGCCAGGCAGCGACGTCTCACTCATCCACCAACGCACTCCCCACGGTGATGTGATAAACCGTCTGCTGTCGCTCGTAGATCACGAGGACCAGCCCCTCGGACTGCGCTTCCAGGAGCACCCGGCTGAAGATGGCTCCCAGTTCTCGGGACTTGCGGCCCGAGACCGACTCCAGCGCCAGGTCCACGAACCGCTCGACGTGGGGGGCGAACTCGGCGGGTACGCCGGCCAGAATCACCGGCGGCCGCTCGGCCGGGGGCGCGAACGCGGAGTAGGAGAGGTCCACGGTGGTGCCGAACTCGTGCGAGCTCACGCCGGCGGCCGCGTTCGGGTTCCGGCCCCGCAGCCGTGCCTGCCGCTCCGACGTGCGCAGGGCGCTCGTCACCTCGATGCGGTACGGCGGAAGCCCCATCGCCGCGAGGCGGTCCTGGAAGCGCCGGCCCAGCTCCTCGAGCAGGACGGGCATGTGCGGAACCATGTAGGTGGGGGAGGTGCCGGGACGAACGATCCAGTAGGCGGTGCTGTCCTCGAGCTCAACCAGCCGCCCGGCCGCGACAAGGGAGTCCCGGGCGGCGCTGTCCGCCACCCGCACGCCCAACTCGCGGGCGCGGGCCACGTGCGACGCGTTGAGGAAGCGGCGGAGCGCGTTTTCCTGCGCCGTCGTCATCACCGGGAGGGGAGAAAGGATGTCGTTGGCCCTGTCCGCTTCCCGGTCCGTGAGGGCAAGCGCCTGTGAGAGAGCCTGCTCGATCTCCGTCACCGCGGCGGTCCTGGCCGCCGCCACGGCCGCCTCGACGGCCGCTTCCCTCTCCCGTTCCGCTCTGCCGCACGAGGTGAGGATCAGGGCCAGAACCGCCATCCATGCCGCTCTGGAACGAAACGCAACCGTGCCGCCGGTTCTCATCGAATTCCTCCAGTCCAACGGGTCGCAGGAACCGTCAACAGTGTACCGGTTTCGACGCTAGACACGTCCACGACGGCAGGCAAGGAGGACCTGCCGATGGCCCAGGGCAGATTCCATCCTCGGAACCTGGGCCCCTCCATCCGATTAGACAGACAGAGCAAGCACGTGTCTCCCTCCTGTCCGAACCGCCGATGGCCATCGACCGACTCCCACTCGTCAGGCGGCAACCGCATCGCGGCATCCCGCTCGCGCATGCCCGTACCCTGGCCGGAACCGCCCACGCCCTGAGCGCATTCCTGCTGATGTTCGGCCTCGCCGCCGCATCCGCCGCACAGGCCCAGATCACGGGCTACGTCCTCAACGAAGAGGGCGATCCCGTCGCCGGTGCCGCCGTGGAGGCGTGGGCGGCGGACCGCAAGATCGGAGGCCGGCTGGCCGACGAGGACGGCTGGTTCCTGTTCCCCGCCGAAATGACGGCGCAGATTCGCGCCCTGTACGCGGGACAGCTCGGATACCATCCCGAAGTGGTCCAGATCGAGGAAGACGTCGACTCCTACGAAATCCGCCTGACCCGCGAACCCATTCCGCTTCCCGAACTCGTGGTGGATGCGCAACGGGACCGCTGTGCCGGCGGGGAGGATCGCGGTGCGCGCCGCCTGTGGGAGCACGCCGCGGCGCGCTACAGCCAGGGTCTCGACACGCTGGGGGTGGCCACCTATCTGGCGTCGGTGGAATCGATCCTGCCGGAGGGCGAGGTGGGGACGGTGCAGGACGCGGGCGAGGCCGTGGCGCAGCGCGGCTCGTCTTCCCTGCTCCGCTTCAGCTGGCGGCGTCGCATCGAGCGCGAGGGGTACGCGTACCAGATCCGGAGATCCACGCCCGAGCAATCGTACACGTCCTGGGTGTATCCTCCGCTGGAGGCGGATTTCGCCCCGCACTTCGCGGGAGAGTTCTTCGGCGACCGGCACCGCTTCCATTTCGACAGGTCGGGCGAGACCGATGACGACGGGAGCGTGACGCTGGTGTTCTGCGCACGCGACGACGACCACCCGTCCATGGAGGGCACACTGGTCATCAGCCCGGACACGACCATCGCGGTCGCCCAGTGGCTCTTCCGCACCCCGGAGCCGGTGGAGCACGCGGGCGGGCGCGCGGTGTTCGGCCCCCTCGCGGACGCTCCCGAGGACTCGTATCTGCTTCCCATCGAGGGCGTCTTCTGGCGCAGGTCGCCGCCCGACAGCTACTGGCAGCGGTACCAGAAGTTCGAGCAGTGGATGGTCGCGCAGGGCGACTCGGTGCCTTTCCTTCCCAAGAGGCCGGGCGGAGATTAGGGCGGGCTCCGGGCGCGCCGGAGCGACAAGCCCCAAACCTCACCGATCACCGCCATGAGACATTTCTCGACGGGATTGCCGCGCCTCCCTTCCCCGTTCCCCGTCGTTCTCCTCCTCTGCGCCTGCGCCGAAGCCGCCCCCGGGCCCCGACCGGCGGGTGACGGAGACTGGGTGGCATACGGTCGCGACGCGGGAGGATCCAAGTACTCGCCGCTCGACCAGATCACGACCGCGAATGTGGCCGAGCTCGAACTGGCGTGGAGCTGGGAGACGGGCGAGAAGCCGATTCCCGGACCGCTGTCGCCGGTCCGCGGCCAGGAGGTGAGGCCGGGCAACTTCGAGACGACGCCGCTGGCCTTCAACGACACGCTCTTCTTCACCACGGCCTACAACCGGGTCATCGCCCTCGAGGGCAGCACCGGGAGGCCCCACTGGGAGTACGACCCGCGCACCGTGGAGTGGGGTCAGCCGCCCAACGGAACCGGCTTCGTGCACCGCGGCGTGGCCGTGTGGAGCGGGCCGGACGAGCGGCGCATCTTCCTCAACACGCGCTGGCGCCTGATCGCGCTCGACGCCGCCACGGGAGAGCCGATCCAGTCGTTCGGGCACCGGGGCGAGATCGACCTCACCGAGCAGCTGCTCTGGCCCACCAACCGCCTGCACTACACGCAAACGTCGCCGCCGGTGGTGTTCGAGGACCTGGTGATCGTGGGCAACGGGGTGTGGGACGGCTTCGTCTACCCGCGCGATCCGCCGGGGAACGTGCAGGCCTTCGACGTGCACACGGGCGAGTTGGCGTGGTCGTTCAACCTGATCCCGCAGCCCGGCGAGCCCGGAAACGAGACCTGGGAGGACGGCAGCTGGGACTACACCGGGCACACCAACGCCTGGGCGCCGATGGTGGTGGACGAGGCACGCGGGCTCCTGTATGCGGGAATCGGCACCCCGTCCAACGACTACTACGGCGGCCACCGCCTGGGCGACAACCTGTACGCCGAGTCGCTGGTGGCCCTGGACGCGCGCACCGGCGAGCTGGCGTGGCACTTCCAGACCGTGCACCACGGGCTGTGGGATTTCGACCTGCCGGGCGCGCCGGTGCTCCTGACCGTGACGGTCGACGGCCGCGAGGTCGACGCGGTGGCCGTGGCCGGCAAGACCGGCTTCGTCTACACCTTCGACCGGGAGACCGGCGAGCCTGTGTGGCCTATCGAGGAGCGGCCCGTCCCGCCCAGCGACGTGCCCGGCGAGGTGGCCGCCGCGACCCAGCCCTTCCCCACTTCCCCACCCCCGTTCGCCCGCCAGGGGTTCACCCCCGACGACCTCATCGACCTCACGCCGGAGCTGCGCCGCCGCGCCGAGGAACTCACAGCCGGCTACCGCTTCGGCCCGCTCTACGAGCCGCCCTCCATGGAGGGCACCATCGCCATGCCGGGCATCCTCGGAGGCGGCAACTGGGGCGGGGTGGCGGTGGATCCCGCCAGCGCGGTCCTGTTCGTGAAGTCGTCCGAGGAGGCCAGCCTGCTGAAGATCGCGCCCGCCAACCCGGCCACCACGGTAGCGGACTACGCCATCGACCGCACGGCGTCCCGAACGCTCACGGTGGACGGGCTGCCCATCTCGAACCCGCCCTACGGCACCATTACGGCCGTCGACATGAACGGCGGCGCGATCCTCTGGCAGGAGGCGGTTGGCGAGCGCCCCGAGATCGCGGGCCATCCCGCGCTGGCCGGGCTCGACCTGCCCGCGCGGCTGGGGGTGGTGGGGGCGCCGGGGCCGTTCGCGACCGCCGGCGGCCTGGTGTTCCTCACCGGCGGCTCGGACATCCTATACGCCTTCGACGCGGCGAGCGGAGAGGTGCTGTGGGAGGGCCGGCTGCCCGCGCGGGCCTACGCCAACCCGATGACCTTCGAGACACGCGACGGCCGGCAGCTCGTGGTCATCGCGACGGGTGAGCGGGAGGGGGCGGCGCTGCTGGCGTTCGGGCTCTAGGAACCGGTCGGACGGTTCTTCCGCAGAAACTCCTCAGCCCCCTCCGGCAGTAACAGCCTGTCCGAGATGTCCGCGATCTCTTCGGCCTCTTCCCAGGCTTTCTCCAGCAGCCACAATTCGCCTTCCAGGGCGCGTCGCTCCTGTTCTTCGTGGAGCGCCATTTCCAGCGCGAGCTTGTGCGGCTTGGGCATCTTGTTGACGTAGCCGGGGATCCCCTTCTTGTCTTCGAAGCGCTGTCCCTCCGCGATTCTCGCCAGAAAACGCTCGGGATGCCCGGTGGTCTCGATGAGGCCTACGGCGTTCTGCACGGCTCCGCTGGCTCCGCCGGACGCGTTCATCCTCGGGAGGATGGCCGCTGCGAACCGGTGCGCTTCGGCGCCGTCGTGCCACGTCTTCCGTTTTCCCTTGCGGATCTGAAGCCTGAAGCCCTGCTCGTCGTCGGCGGGCCGGACGCGGGTGCCAAGAAGGTCATGGTTGTTGAGCTTGATGACGCGATCGGCTTCGGGACGCAGTTTCACGACAGTGCGCCGACTCTGCCAGATGTTGAACCAGTTGGGCACCTGGCTGATGACGCCCGCGCCCACGCCCGCAACGGTTCCGCCGACCACGACCCCTCCGATCACCACCGCGGCTGCGGTCCCGTACATGATCGCCCGTCTTCGCCGGCGCCCGAACTGGTCCCCGTATCGCCAGGCCGCAAACTCGGGCCGCATGGGCTCGCCGATGCGAACCAGGGTCAGGCCCTCCGGATGGCGCGCCAGGCCGATGTTGTCCGTGGACACACGGATGCGGGTGTCGCGGAAGAGGCGTTCGCAAGCTTCAACCGCCTCCCAGCGCTCCTCGAGCGGCGTCAGGTTCCAGCGCTCGCACTTCGTACAGACCACCCAGAGGCGGCCCCGGACGGAGTCGAAGGCCAGCCTCCGCCCGACCGGGAACGACTCCACGACCTCATTGGTCCCCAGAGGCTTCCGGCAGAACATGCAGGAGGTGTACACGGCGGTCCTTACTGGCTCGGGGCGGGCGTCGCGCGTTGGACTTGGCGCAGGCGCTGGCCCGCCGGCGACTTGTGTTTCATGCTTCGGTCGTGGCAAGGTGCTGCACCGGCACACCTTGCAACCTCTCTACCGGATGTGCGCGCGTCCCGTTTCCCGAGGCGGAGGCGCGCGGCCGGGCACCGGCGCCACTGGCCCCGCACGCTGATGCTGCTTCTTCCGGGACAAAGACGCCAACTGATATCTACTGGCATCATCACTGATATCTACTGACATATCATTCCTCGGTACACGGATGCGAACTCCGGCTGGAGGAGTAATCCTCCGGCATCGATCGATTTCAAACGGCTGACACGGGAGCAGAACGCATGGGTCAGGAAACCACGGCACTCATTACCGACCCGATGGGGGTATTCGCCTTTCTGGCCGCAATCGTGGCTCTGGTCTTCTGGGTCTCGGAGCTGCCGCGCTTCCGCAAGGTGTTCGAGGTCATTCCGCCGGTCATCTACGTCTACTTCCTGCCCATGCTGGCCACGACCGCCGGAATCACGCCCGCCGAATCCCCGCTCTATGGCTGGACGGTGCCCTACCTGCTCCTGTTCGCGCTCCTGCTGCTGATGGTCTCGGTGGACCTGGGGAGCGTCGTGAAGCTCGGGGGGACGGCGCTCTTCATGGTTGCGGCCGGCACGGTTGGCATCATCATCGGTGGACCGATCTCGCTCATGATCTTCAGGGACATGCTGCCGCCGGACGCTTGGACCGGCTTCGCCGCGCTCTCGGGAAGCTGGATCGGGGGGACGGCCAACATGGTGGCCATCGCCGAGAGCGTGGGGACGTCGCCCGACGCCATGGGGCCCGCGATCGTGGTCGACACCGTGGTCGGGTACGGATGGATGGGGGTGCTGATCGCGATGGTGGGGCTCCAGGGCCGCTTCGACGAGCGCACGCGCGCCCGCACCGGCGCCATCGAGGAGACCAACCGCCGCCTTGAGGCCATCAACCGGGAACGGCGCCCGATGTCGATGCGCGATGCGGTCGTCATGATCGGGTTCGGGATGGCGTGCGCGGTGGGCGCCCGGCAACTGGGCGCGATGCTCCCGGCCGTCGGCGACCCCACCATCATCAGCAGCACCACCTGGGCGATCCTGATCGTGGTGACCGGCGGGCTGATCCTGTCGTTCACCCGGTTGAGGGAGCTCGAGACCGTGGGAGCGTCGCACCTGGGCTACACGGCGCTCTACCTGCTGCTGGCGGGGATCGGGGCCCAGGCCGACCTGAGGGCGGTGCTCGAGACTCCTTTCTACCTGGCGGCGGGAGCCGTCTGGATCGCGATCCACCTGGTTGTGCTGCTGATCGCCGCCCGCATCGTGCGTGCACCCCTGTTCTTCGTGGCCACCGGGAGCATGGCCAACGTCGGCGGGGCGGCGTCCGCGCCGGTGGTCGCGGGGGTGTATCACCGGGCCATGGCGCCGATCGGGCTGCTCATGGCGGTGGCCGGTTACATCCTGGGCATCTACGGTGCGCTCGCGTGCGCGTGGCTGCTGGGGCAGGTGGGGGGTTGAGGAACTCCTGGCCATGTTTATCCATCATTGAATAATTATCTCGGTGTGGCTAGAATTGGCTAATGAGCACTCGCGATCCTTGGCATTTCAAGCGAACAGGCCTCGCCGGACAGGTACTGGCAACTCTTGCCGACGGTCCGGCCCAGCCGCTGACCCTCTTCGCGCCCCGGAGAGCGGGTAAGACCGAATTCCTGGTTCAAGACCTCGCGCCCTACTCGGAGAAGCGCGGGCACCGGGTGATCTACGCTTCGTTCTGGCAAGCGCCTTTAAGCCCGGTCGCCGTGCTTCTTCACGCGCTCGAGAAATCGCTGGCGGGAGACAAGCTAAGTGACCGCATGAGGACGGCGATGTGGCGCGCGGCCCCAAAGCTCAAGCTGTCCGGGTCGGTTCCGGGCACCGGTGCGGAGGCCGAAGCGGAGATCGATCTTGCGAGTCTCAAGGGAGAGCCGCCCAACAATCTTCTCCTCTACCTGGACGATCTGCTCGGACGCGTCTCCAGCACGGGCAAGCCCACCATCCTGCTGCTGGACGAGGTTCAGGAACTCGCGCGAACCCGTGGAAACATCCCGCTCGTGGCCGCGTTGCGAACCAGCCTGGACAAGCGCCGGGACGGGCTGCGTGCGATCTTCACCGGATCCAGCCGTGCGGGACTGGCCGCGATGTTCGCCAACCGTGAGGCGCCGTTCTTCCATTTCGCCACGCCGATCGATCTTCCCGCTCTCGGCGAGCCATTCGTCGACCATGTGCTCACGGTGTTCGAAAGGACGGCGAAGCGCGCGCTGGACCGTGCGCGGATGATTGACGCCTTTGATCGGCTTCATCGCGATCCCTACTTCTTTCGCCTGCTCGTTCAGTTGATGCTGTACGACACCGGGCACACCGTCCGTTCGGCCATGAAAGCCTTGGAGGAGCGAGTCGCCGCCGAGTTCGGCTACCCGGAGACTTGGCTGCGATTGACGCCGATTCAGCGCGAGACCGCGCGCGCCCTCGTGACACGCGGATCGCGGCCCTTCAGCCGCGCCTTTCGATCCGCGCTCGGGAAGGCTCTGGGCGAGGATACGCCGACGGCGGCGCGTGTGCAGGCCGCACTCCGCCGACTCGAACGCATCGGAGTCGCGGACAGGGTTGGGGGTGACTGGGAGCTTGCCGATCCCGGGTTCAGGACGTGGATCGCAGGGGTGGCGGTAAGGAACAGGAGCGGTGCCGAGTGAGCCCTCGCACCGCCTTCCGTTGCTTCGGTCCGCGAATGGTTGCAAGACCGGCGGCGTACCTGATCCTCCTCGCGGTGGCCTGCTCCCCCGCCCCGGCCCAGCCCGACCCCGCCCTTCTGGAGGCGGTTGATTGGTACACCGGAGTCGCGGGAACCGTCGACGACGTCGGCGCCCGCGAACTGCTCGAACAGGCGGTCGAGCGGGGGGGTCCGCTCGCGCGGATGTGGCTGGCGCGCGTTCACTCCACGGGGCGGATGGGATTCCCCCGCGACGAGGAGCGGGCGCGGACGATCGCGGCGGAGATCATCGCCAAAGTGGAGCGCGCGGCGGAGGCGGGTGTGCTGGAGGCCGTCTTCCTGATGGGCACCGCCTACGACGAGGGGTTGGGCAAGCCGGTCGATCCCGTCCGGGCCGCGGCCTGGCACCGCCGGGCCGCCGAGCGGGGGCACGTGCTCGGGGCGCACAACCTGGGGAATCAGTACGCCGCCGGACGGGGAGTCCCGGAAGACCACGCGCTGGCGGCGGAATGGTGGCTGCGGGCCGCCGAGCGCGGAGACGCCATCACGCAACTCCGGCTCGGCCAGGCCTACGAGGCCGGACGGGGCGTTCCCCTCGATCCGGAGCGGGCGCGGGAGTGGTACGGCCGCGCGGCCGCGGCGGGAAACGCGCAGGCGCGGGAGGCGCTGGAGCGGCTCGGGGGGTAGCGGGCGGCCCCGTCTCTACACCCGGGAAGCTGCAAACCACCAAGTCCAAGTCCAACCACCCTGTGTGGCGCGGTGCCCGGCAGGCGGCTGGATTGACAAAATCACGGCGCTGTCGTCATTCTGACCGTCAATATGACGATTCTACCGCGATTTCTCGCCGTCCCGCAGGGGAGGAGATCGCCGGTCCGGCTCTTGAGGGGCTGGTCGCGCAGCACCTGCGCGCGTGGCTGGCCTGGTCGGGGACGGACGGAAAGCTGTTCTACTGGCGCACCCGGACGGGCGCCGAGGTCGATTTCGTTCTCTATGGGTCACTCGGCATCTGGGGTATCGACGTCATGAACGCCGGCCGAATACGTCCGGCCGATCTCCGGGGCCTGCGGGCCTTCGGCGACGAGTATCCCGAGGCCCGCCGGTTGCTGCTGTACCGGGGCGACCACCGGCTGGTGCGAGGGGGCGTGCTCTGCCTTCCGGTCGATGGGTTTCTGCGGGGGCTGAATCCCGCCAAGGCATTGGACGACATCGTCGGATAGCGGCCCCGGGCGCCCGTCGGGAAATGTCCAAGAGTTGGGAGGCGCCGGAGCGCCTACAGGCCTGAGTCAGCCTTTCGGCCGATAGCCCGCCACCGCCCGCTGGAGGGCCCGGTACATCAACCCCGGATCTCCGAGCCGCCGCCGCAGTTCCCGCTCCAGACCCGCGATCGGGTAGAGGTTCTGCGGTGCCCGGTCGTCCTTGTGCGGCTCGGAGGCGAACCGCGGAAGCACGGCCGCCGTCGCGTCCGCCATCTTCCCTATTCGCTCCAGCTCCGTGTCGGGCCAGGCCTCGCAGCGAACGATTCCCGCCCAGGGATGCCCCGTCCCTTCCGTAAGGCGCAGGTACCACGAATACCGCGTGAACTTGGTCTGAATGAGAAAGATGGGAGTTCGCTGCCGGGGGGCGAGGCGGGCTACCACGGCGCGAGGTCCCGCAGGGAGATACTGGACCCGATGGCTCTTCACGTAGCCGATCGCGCCCGGTATGCGCTGGCGGCCGCGCAACGGTCCGTCCATCGCAATCAGGACTCCAGGATGCAGCGGGGGATTGGCGCCGTTGGAATCCGCGCCAAGGCCCACGCGCGCCGAATCAACATGTGATCGGCTCTCCTTCCATCCCCCGGCAACCTGGACCTCGAGCCGGCCCATGCGTTCCTGCAGCCCGTTGATGAGCTGCGGCAGATCGTCGTCCGCCACAGGGCACGCGGAGAAGGCTCCCGCCCGGGTGACGAGATCCGGCACCCCGGCCCGCCCGAAAAAGCCCCGGCGCACCTCGGACGCCACGATCTCGGCTTTGCGGCCGCAGCGCACGACTCCGGCCGCGTAGGAGGCGCAGATGCCCAGCCGGGACTCGTCCCCCTCCGTCATCCAGACCCGCGCCTCGATCCGGCGCACCCCGTCGACGAAGTAGACGCGGGTCGGGATGCGGACGCCTTCGGTGGCACCCATCGGACGCCACTCTTCCTCCGCAATCTCCACCGCGGCATCCACCTGCTCCGCGGGCACCTCTTCCCTCTCCATGTCCACCGGCGAGCCGTACTCCGGCGACCAGCCTTCGACGGCGAGGGACTCGAAGCGTCTCAAGACAGTCCCCGACGGATCAGCCGAGATCCCGCGGCCAGATTTCCGGATGGCCCTTCAAGATGACCGGTCCGAAATCGCGAAGATCGAGCGTCGCAATCGCCCGCGCTTCCAGGCGCTCGGCCATGGCCATGACGACCCCGTCCACCAGGCCCAGCGACAGGCCACGATACGCACGATCGAGTTGGAACGCCCTCCGCAGATCTGCCGAGCTACCCCATTCGATGGAGAAACACCCATCCTCGAGGTCGGCGCAGAATGCCTGATGCACATCCACGCCAACTGTCCGAGGGACCATGTAGTCGAGCTCAGGCAGGATCGCCCACGGCAACACCCATTGGTCCCGGGAGGCGCGGAACGCCTCCGTCAGTGCTGCGTGCGCACCACTGCGCCGGTCAAGAAGCCCGAGAACGGCACTGGTGTCCGCCACGATCACGGGGTCGGATCCCCGGAGTCAGGCGGGGCGGGATGCGCCGCAGACGGCGCGATCTCCTCGACTTCCGCTTCCGCGAGCCCTTCCGAGCCGAAACCGTCCATCATGTCCTCGTACCCTTCGGCCAGGTTGCAGACGCCACTGTCCCCCATGCCAATGGACCGGGGCCACCGACGCTGCGTGGCGCGCGCCGTGTATTCCGCCACCGCCTCGCGCACCAGTTCGGCCGCCGAACGTCGCTGATCGGTCGCAAGGGACTTGAGCTTGCGGTAATCCGCCGCATTCAGGTACACGGTCGTCTTGATCGTCTTCATGAAATATATGGTATATGGCAACCATATACCGGGCAACCCGGCCAACGGCGGACTACGTCTCGACTCTCTCCACCGACGACGAGTTCCCCACCTTCTTCACCCGGTACTGGACAGGGATGCGGTCGGCCAGCTCGGGAACGTGCGTCACGATACCCACCATGCGCTCGGTGCCGAGCTGCTCGATGGTGGTCGCCACTACGTCCAGCGTGTCCGAATCAAGAGTGCCGAAGCCTTCGTCCAGGAAGAGTGCCTCCAGCTTCGCGCTCCCGTGCGCCGCCAGATTGGCGACCTGTTCGGCCAGCGAGAGCGCAAGGGCCAGCGAGGCCAGGAAGGTCTCACCCCCTGACAGCGTCTTCGCCAGCCGGGGCTCGTCGGCGTTCCTGTGGTCGATCACCAGGAACTCGTTCTTGTCCGACAGACCGAGCGAGTACTGGCCGCTGGAGAGTTCGTGCAGCTGTTTCGTAGCGCCTTCCACGAGCCAGGTGAGAATCTGGTTCTGCATCCAGGCGCCGAAGCTTCTTGCGCTCAGGTGGCTTCCCAGGTCCCTGGCGACGAGCGCCCGTTTGCGGACCGCCTTCTCCTCCGCGGCGACGCGCTTCCTTTCAGCGGCGGCCTCGCGCAGGTGATCGAGTTCCGTGCGGGCCCTGCCCAGTGCTTCCAGACACTTGCTGCCCGGCTCTTCCCCGGGATCAAGGGGAAGACCGTCGTGCTCGCAGCGCTCCCGGAGCACCCCGGCGAGCCGGTTCTTCTCCAGGGTAGCCGCCGACCGGTCTGAATCGGCCTTCGCCATGGCTTGCTCGGACGCGACATACTGCCGTTCGGCCCACTCCGACAGGCCGGTCCACGAACCGGACAGGTCGCCCTCGACGGCCGGCGGCGGCTTCATCCCGGCGACGACATCGCGCACCGCGTGGTATGCCGCCCATGCGGCCGCGATGCGCGACTGCCAGCCCTTCAGCTCCCGCTCGGCAACGCTGCGCGCGCGTGCGGCCGCATCCTCCTCGTCCTGGGCCTGCCGCACCGCCTCCTCGGCCGCGCGAATCCTGGCCAGGCGATCCGCCGTTTCCTCCGGGGTCGGTGCTCCCGCCAACTCCTCACGCAGGTTCGCGGCGAACCTCTTCTTCTCTCTCAGCGTGGCGCTGGCACCGTTCAGACGAGCCTCGCACCCGGCCCGCTCGCGGGCGGCGCCGGCAGCCTGCTTCTCCAGCGCCCGCACCCTCATCTCCCCATCACCGATCCGGATCAGCTCCGCTGCGATCTGCTCGGGCGTGGGTTTTCCCGCCAGCTGTTTGCGGAGCGCCTTCAGGGATTGCTCCCTGAGTTCCAGAGCGGTTGCGCAGGCTGTCCGGGTGGCCGCCCGGGCATCCTGTGCCTCCGCGGCTAGCTTCGCCCCCCCCTCCGCGATTCTCCTTCGCTCACGGGCACCGTCCAGATCCGCAGGGACGTCGTGGTGCGGCAGCTCCGCCACCGTCTGAAGGCACACGGGGCACGGCTCGCCTTCCGCCAGATGATGGGCCATGTCGGCGGCGGTGTGAGCGACCCGCAATGCCTCCAGCGTCCGGGTCGCGGCTGTCAGCTCCCGGTCGGCGTCGGCCTTCCGGCCAGCGGCCCCCGCGTACCCCAGTTCGGCGTTGGACAGCGCCTGCCGTGCCCGCTCAACGTCGGCATCGAGTCTCTTGTGCTGGTCGTGTTGCTGGCGAACACCTTCGAGTTCCGACTTCCCGGCCAGCTCCTCGAGCGACTGCCTGGCCCGTGCAAGGTCCTCGTTCAGGGTCTTTTCATGGCGGGCCGCCGACGCGGCGGCTTCCGCAGCAACGTTCAACTCCTCCCGCGTCCGCCCAATCCCGGCCTCCAGACCGCGGAGTTCGCCACGCATCCGCACCACGTTCTCGATGGCTGCCTTCCGGGGCAGCTCAGCCAGGGCGGCCTGAGCGCCGCGCCGGCGCTCGACGGCCCGTTCCCGCGTCTCCGCAGCCGCCCGCACCGTCTCCTCCGACTTGCGGTGACGTGTCGCGAGGACCCCGGTTCCTTCCGGGATCCGGACTTCGGCCAGGAGCTCCAGTTGGTCGGCCGCCTTCGCCCAGCTATCTCCCGCGGCCTGAGCCTCCGAAGTGAGGCGCGCGAGTTCGGCCGTGACCTCCTCGGTGTGTTGCCGGAGCTGCTCCAGCGTCGCGATCCGCGTCTCGACGACGCCGACGGCCTCGGGAGTCGCGTGCGCCAATGACGAGTCCAACTGCCACCGGAGATTGTCGGCGCGGCCTTCTTCGAGCTTCCAGCGCTGGTTCGCGGCCTTGCGCAATCGCTCGTAGAGCCCCAGACCGAGCAACCTTTCCAGCAGTTGCTTGCGGACGCCGGGCCTGGCGCGCAGAAAGGCCGCGAACTCGCCCTGGGGGAGCACGACGCACTTGGTGAAGTGTTCGATTCCCAGCCCGATCACATTCTTCTCGATGCAGGTCGACAGCTCCGATTCGGTTGCGGCCAGGGTCGTTGAAGCGTCGTTTGCCCGCTCCTCCAGACGGGCTTCCTTCGTGGTGGCGCCGGTCGCGGTCCGCCGGACGACCCGTACCGCGGTGAAGGACCGGCCCCTCGCCTCGAAGTCGAGCCGCACCCGGGCCTGGTTCTTCCCCTGGCTGATGACGGGCGCGATCAGGTTGAGGTTGTCGTAGCGCGGAACCGATCCGTAGAGAGCGAAGATCATCGCGTCGATCAGGCTCGATTTGCCGGATCCGGTAGTCCCTCTGAAGACCAGCAGGTCGGTGTCGGCGAAGTCGAGGGCCGTGGGCGCCCGGTAGGAGGTGAAGCCCTCCAGCTCAAGCCGTAGCGGACGCATACTCCTCCTCGAGCAATTCGTCGAAGAGCTTCGCCAGCGCCTCGCCCTCGATGTCGGCCTCCTGCAGGTAGCGACGGAACTGGGCCCGGGGATCGCGCAGTTCCGTCGGGTCAACCGGCGGGGGAGACGGTGCATGGTCCACCTCTCTCGGCTTCACCAGCACGTCGACCGCATGGGGAAACATGTCCCTCACCCTCTCTGCCAGGCCGGGGGACGGAGCCTGCTCAGCGATCACGCGCAGGAAGTCGTCGCCTGTGGTGCCGGCCATCCGCTCCAGCTGGAGGATGTTGCCGCGGATGGTCCTGAGCGCCCGCCCCGATGCAAGCGCAATCGGCTGTCTGCGCGCAGGCTTTCCCGCCTCCGCCTCGACGATCGTGACGCTGTGCTCCCCGTGCTTTTCCCCGAAATCCATCGCGAACGGCGATCCCGCATAGCGGATGGGACAGCGCCCGGGGATTTCCTGGGGCCTGTGGATGTGTCCCAGGGCGACGTAGTGGGCCGACTCCGGGAAGATGTCGGCGGGGACGTAGTAATCGAAGATATGGGCGGCGCGCTCGCCGCCCCCGACCGCGGCTCCCACCACGGTAAGGTGGGCAACGACCAGGTTGACCGTGTCGTCTCCGAATCCGGCGCACAAAGCCTGTGCGATCCTGCGGCAGCGGTCGCTGTATTCCTTCTGATGGTCGTCCGGGTCCCCACCCATCAGCGCCTCCGCCGTCACGATTCCCCGCTTCGATTGGAAGGGGAAAAGCGCGATGCAGGCGGTCTCCCCCGATTTGGCGGTGACGTGGATCACGCCACCATCGTCCGGCCGGGCCACCCTCGGCGCTGCCGTGACATTCGTCAGCTCCAACAGCGGCTGGACGGCGGCCAGTCGTCGGGGATTGTCGTGGTTTCCGGCGATGACGACGACCTGGGCACCGGTGTGTGCGAGCCGCAGCAGCGCGTCGTAGACGATCTCCTCGGACTCCGGGCTGGGAACCGCCCTGTCGAACTGGTCGCCCGCCACCAGCACCAGGTCGACGGCTGCCTCGCGGGCGATTTCCACGATCTCGTCCAGAACCGCCCGGTGTTCGTCGGCCCGGCTGCGTCCCCGTAGCGTCTTGCCGACGTGCCAGTCGGCAGTATGGAGGATTCTCATGGTGAGTCTGCCCTCACACTACGCGAGCCCCTCGAAGGGATCCTCGGACTCATCATCGCCAATAGCGTCGTCATGCCCCGTCGCGTCCCCTGCCTCGTCCGGCCGGGTGGCCCAGGCGGGGAACGGGAACTCGAGCACGAGCGGCACGGGCAACTCGGGCTGCGCCACGATCATGGTGCCGGGCTTGAGAATGGTCGCTCGCTGGCGCTGGGCCGTCGGCAGGAACGCGTACTCGGGACGCCCCGCCTCTGCGCTGTCCAGGCGGCCCGCCACCCGCAAGGACGAGTTGGCGATCACGCGGCGCTCGACCTCGCTGGCCGTCTGTTGCGCGCCGATGAGAATGACGCCGAGCGAGCGGCCGCGCTCGGCCATGTCGAGCAGGATTTCCTTGATGGGGCTCCGGCCGTCCCGCGGCGCGTACTTGTTCAATTCGTCCAGCACCACGAAGAGCAGCGGCCTGCGGACGCCGGTCCTCTCCTTGTCCTGGAACGTCTTGCGCAGCACTACCCCGACCACGAAGCGCTGGGCCCGTCGCGACAGCTTGGCGATGTCCACGACCGTCACCTGCTCCTGCATGCCGATGCGGTGCTTCGCCGGGTTGGGCACGTCGCCCCTGATCAGGTCCTCGGCGTCGCGGCGGGCCGCGTACAGCCGCCGCACGAAGGCGTTGACGGTGCCCCCGCCGATGGAGCGGCCCGCCCAGTGCTGCTGATCCTCCTGATCCTCCACCCGCTCACGGATGGCTTCGATCAGGCCGCCGAAGGTGCGGCAAGTGGTGCCCGCGATCCGCACCCCGCCGTCGTCGAGCGGCGTGGCGTCGCGTCGCAGCCGCGCCGTGACGTTATGCACGACGATCGTGTATTGCTGGCGCTCATCCTCGGCATCCGCGAAGAGGAACGGGAGCAGCTCGTCGCGGCAGAAGTCAGCCAGGGTCCAGAAGAACGAAGTAACCCCCTTGGAACGGCTCCCGATGCGGGGCGCGGCCGACGGGTCGCCCGGGCGCGGAGGCGCCCACAGCTCGACGCTCCGGAAGGGATCGGCCGGAAGTTCCAGCGTCAAATATCGCCCCACCTGCTCGGGGTCGAGGTGGCGATTGGGTTTGTCGAGGAAGAGCAGGTCGTCGCCCTTGACATTGAAGATCAGCGCCTTGGTGTTGTGGACGCCAGCGCCGAGCTGGCCCGAGGTGAAAAGGCTGTGCAGGAGGAAGACGGCGTAACTGGTCTTGGTCGCCACCCCCGAGACCCCGCTGATGTTGACGTGGGCGCCCCGGGTGCCGTCCAGGAACTCCACGTTGGCGTACACCACCTCGTCGTCGCGCGAGAGACCCACCGGGACCTTGCGCTCCATGCCATCGAAGAAGAGCGCCTCGTCGCGCTCCTTGCCGACGGCCTTGCGCACCATCTGGCCGGGCACCGGCGGCACGAACACTTCGGGCTCGAAGCGGGTGGCCAGCACCTTGGCCGCCTCGGTCACCTGCGCCGGGAGCACGCCGTCTTCAATCAGGAAGACGTCGCTGTCGAAGCGTGCCCCTTCGTGCCGGACGCGCAGGTCGGCCACCATCCCGTAGATGCGGATCGGATCGTCCCTGCCGGGGAGGCTCCGCTCGACCACGACCACGTCGTCGAGCTGGAGGAACGTCCCCTCGGCGACGGCCACCCAGAACTCGAGCGGCGTCGCGGGATCCGTCCCGATCACCCGCCCGACCGCAATCGATTCGCTCACGCGAAGTCCCTCACACCGTCTGGCGCGCCCCCGCGAGCGGCGCCACCAGCGGCCGGCCGATGTGCTCGGCGATCCCGCGCACCTGCGCCATCATTTCGACGAACTCCGCCGGGTAGAGCGACTGGGCTCCGTCCGACAGCGCCTTTGAAGGATCGGGATGCACCTCCACGATGAGGCCGTCCGCCCCGGCGGCGACCGCGGCGCGAGCCATGGGCGTTACCTTGTCGCGAATGCCGGTGCCGTGGCTGGGATCGGCGATGATGGGCAGGTGCGAGAGCGACTGCACCACCGGGATCGCGGCCAGGTCGAACAGGTTTCGGGTTTCGGTGTCGAAGCTGCGCACCCCCCGCTCGCACAGGATGATGTTGGGGTTGCCCTCGGAAAGGATGTATTCCGCGGCGAGCAGCAGTTCCTTGATGGTGGCCGCGAGTCCGCGCTTCAGCAGGACGGGCCGCGTTGACCGTCCCGCCCGCAGCAGCAGGGGGTAGTTCTGCATGTTGCGCGCGCCGATCTGCACGATGTCGGCGTACTCCTCCACCGCATCGAGGCTTGCCACGTCGAGGGCCTCGGTCACGATGGCGAGGCCGGTGGCCGCGCGGGCGCGCGCCAGGAGCTTGAGACCCTCCACCCCGAGGCCCTGGAACGAGTACGGGGAGGTGCGCGGCTTGTAGGCGCCGCCGCGCAGGATGGTGGCGCCCGCTTCCGCTACCCGCTCGGCCGCCTCCATGATCTGCCATTCCGACTCGACCGAGCAGGGGCCGGCCATCACGGCGACTTCGCGCCCGCCTATGGCGGTGCCGTTGGCAAGCGTCACCACGGTGTCGTCCTCGCGCCACTCGCGCGACACCTGCTTGTAGGGACGGCTGACGGGGATGATCTCCAGTACGCCGGGGAGCCCCACCAGCCGGGCCTTGTCGACCCGCCCGTCATTGCCCACCAGGCCGATCGCCGTGCGCTGGCGGCCGGGCATGGGACGAGCCTGGTACCCCATCGCGTGGATGGTGGTCACGGCCCCCTCCACCTCCTGGGGCGTGGCGTTGTGCTTCATGACGATGAGCATGTGGGTCTCGTGGAATTGGTGTGGCTACGCGGACGCACCCGCTTCGAGACGCACCCCTACCACCGAACTCACCCCCGGTTCCTCCATGGTCAGCCCGTAGATCCAGTCGGCCGCTTCGATGGTGCGCGGATTGTGGGTGATCACCACGAACTGGCTCTGCTGCTTGAACTCCCGCAGCAGCTGAACGAAGCGGTCGATGTTGTTCTCGTCAAGCGGGGCATCCACTTCATCGAGCACGCAGAACGGACTCGGCTTCACGAGGTAGATGCCGAAGAGGAGCGCGAGCGCGGTCAGCGCCCTCTCTCCCCCCGACAGCAGATCGATGCGCCGGGTTCTCTTGCCCATGGGAGAGGCGTGGATGTCGACCGGCCCGCTCAGCGGATCGTCGGGATCGCCCAGGCGCAGGTCGCATTCTCCACCCTCGAAGAGGCGCTGGTGGATCTTGCGAAAGTTCTCGCGCGCCGCCTCGAAGGTCTCGAGGAAGAGCCTGGTGGCGGTCCGGTCGATCTCGCGGATGGCGGCGCGCAGGTCGTTGCGCGCGCGCTCGAGGTCATCGCGCTGCCCGGTAAGGAAGGTCAGGCGCTCGTGCTGTTCGGCGTGCTCCTCGATGGCGAGCATGTTGACGGGCCCGAGGCGTTCGATCGACTGCACGAGCCCGGCCAGTTCCTCCTTCAGCTCGGCGGGCTCTCCTTCCGCCGGCTCCGCCATTTCGACCAGCTTCTCGAAGGGTCGCGCCCACTCCGTCTCCAGGCGCTCGCGGATGAGGACGATTTTCCCGCCGAGCTCCCGCTCCTCCAGGTTCAGATCGTGGTGCCGGTCGGAGGCGGCCCGCTCGGCCGCGCGCGCGGCTTCGACCCTCCGGTCCACCTGCTTCACCTCCTCCTTCGCCCGCTCGAGCGCCAGGTCGTCCTCCGCGAGCCTCTCCTTCGCCCGGTCACGCCGCTGGAAGAGCCGCTCGACCGCCTTGCCCCCCCGGGCGAGCAGCGCCCGGGCTTCTGACAGCTCGCGACCGAGCTGCGCTTCCTCCTGCTTCAGCCGCGCGAGCTGCGAGGAGGCCTGTGCCTCCGCCCTGCCAAGATCGCCCAGACGCTCGTCGGCGCGCGCCATTTCGCCCTTGTGCTGGTTCGACTGGATGGCCAGCCGGGCTTCCTCCACGCGCGCCCGTTCCCAGTCCCCCTCCGCCACCTCCAGCACCTCTGCCGCACGTTCTCCGCGACGGCGCAGGGAGGCGGCTTCCGCGGTCAGTTCCTTCAGTTCCTCCTGCTCCGCGCCCCCCCGGCCGGTCGCGGCGGCGATGGCCTCCCGGGTGTCGCGGACGCGCCGCGCCAGATCGTCGCTGTCCCGTGTCAGGCGGGTGTGGCGCTCGTCGTGCGTGCTCCGGTCCGCCCGGGCGGCGCGCAGGTCGTCTTCCGCGCGGGTCAGGGCCGCGCGCCGCTCCTCCAGCACCTCCTCCGCCTGCTCGACGCGGGCTTGAGCCGCCGCGCGCGCTTCCCGGGCGCGGGAGGCCTTCCGGGCGGCGGCGGCGGCGGCCTCCTCGAGGGCCGCGAGCTTGCCGCGGCGTTCGAGGAGGCCGGCGGTCCCGGCGGGATTTCCCACGACCAGAACGCCGCGCGCGTCCACCGAGGCGAGGGCGTGGTCCCGCCCGGGCGCCCGGGCGTCACCGGAGGAGTCCAATGCCTCGGCGCGGTCCACTCCGGCGAGCAGCACCCGCACCCAGGAGGCGCCCGGGCCTTCCGGACGGAGTGCGCCGAGCAGCGACCCCGGCGGATCCGGCTCGCCGGCCTCGTCCAGCCGGAGCAGCACGATCCCTCCGCCCTCCGTCCACTCCTCGGCGAACCATCGGCGCAGGCGCGCGGCGGCTTCGCCGTCCTCCACCAGCAGCGCCTGCGCCAGATGGCCGAGATACGATTCCGCAGCCGCAAGCGCCCCGGCCGGACCTGCCATGCACTGTGACAGCGTCCCCAGAACCAGGTTCGGATGGGTCTCGCGCGCCGCTCGCACCACAGGCTCGTAGCCGGCTCCTTCCCGTTCCATGGTCTCGAGGGCGGTCCGGCGGGCCTCGAGGGCGGAAGCCTGGTCCGCCGCCTCCAACTCCGCCGCTCGCGCCCGCGTCTGCGCGGTGCGTGCCCCCGCGAAGTCCTGAAGCCCCTCGCTCACCCCGTCGCGCACCCGCGCGACGGATGCCTCCAGGCGGACCATCCGGTCGTCGGACTCCCCGCCCTCCCGGCGCATCCCGGTCAGCTCGAGCTCGGTCTGGGAGGCCCGCTCCTCGAGCCGGACCAGACGCCGGCGCAATTCGTCCAGCCGGGTGCGCGAGGCGGCAACGGTTCCTTCCATGCTGGCCACCCGGCGCAGCAGTCTCCGTTCCCTGCCGCGCACCTCCGCGAGCGTCGCGCGGGCGCGGCGGAGGCGTTTCCGGGTGCGCGCGGTAACCTGCCGCGCCTGCCGCGATTCCACACCCACTTCGGCCAGCTCGGCCGCGATTCGGGCACGCGATCTCTGCAGCTCGGCCAGTTCGGTTGCCAGTTCACCGGAGCGCGTGCGCGCCGTGTCCCGATCCTCGCCGATCTGCCCGAGCCGCCGCTCCGCGTAGACGATGCGCTCACGCGCAACGGCCAGATCCCGCTCCCAGCGCACCAGGTCCTTCTGGACGCTGTCCAGCACCACGGCGGCGTCCGCGCGCGACTTCTCGGCCTCCAGCCTTCGCACCCGCGAGGCCTCGCGTTCGGTCTCCGCGGTCCGCAGCTCGATGAGCGTCGTCTGCCGCGCCTCCTCCTCGCGCGCGAGGAGCTCCCGAACCCTGGTCAGCCGATCCTCGAATCCCGCGAGGTCCATCGACACCACCGCCACCTCGATCGAGAGACGTCGCCTCCTCAGATCGTCGTAGCGCTGCGCCTTCCCCTTCTGGCGCGCCAGGGAGCGGACCTTGGTCGCCACCTCCGCGATCACGTCCTCGAGCCGCTCCAGGTCCAGTTCGGCCCGGGCCAGCCGCCGTCCCGCGATCCGGCTCCGGTCCTTGTACTTGCCTATGCCCGCGGCCTCCTCGAACAACCCCCGGCGCTCCTCCGCCCGTTCCGAGAGGATTGCGTCGATCATTCGGCTCTCGATGATCGCGTAGGCATTGGCGCCGAGTCCGGTGTCCCGGCAAAGCTCCTGGACGTCGCGCAGGCGACAGGTGGTGCGGTTGATCGAATACTCGCTCCCCCCGTCACGGTAGACGGTGCGTCCGATCTCGACCTCCCCGAAGGGAACCGGGAGCACGCCGTCCTCGTTGGTGACCCGGAGGATGACCGATCCGCGGTTGATGGGCCGCCGATTGACCGTGCCCTGGAAGATCACCTCTTCCATGCGCGAGCCGCGTACAACCGTGGGCCGCTGCTCGCCCAGCACCCAGCGAACCGCGTCGCTGATGTTGGATTTTCCGCATCCGTTCGGGCCCACGATCGCGGTGATGCCCTCGTGGAACACGATGTCCGTGCGCTCGGGAAACGACTTGAACCCGTGCAGTCTCAGCGAGGCGAGCTTCATCGGGCGAAGAACCGGCTCACCTGCGCCAGGAGGTTCTCGAAGAGTTCCCAGAGGCGGTCGGCTCCGGGCACGTCCGCGATCCCGGCATTGTTGATCCCGATCAGGACCATCGCCGCCGCAAACAGGACGAGCACCGTGAACGCCGAGATGCTGAGGCCCCGACCTCGGCGCCGGGAGCCGGGTTCGGACCCTGTGCCGGCCCGGGGCTGCGTGCGTGCGGACGCCGGAGCTGCCGGAGCCGACTCCGCTTCGCCGACGGAGGGCTGCTCGGCCTCCGCTTCGGCCACGGACGGCTCCTCCGCCTCCCCTTTGGCCACGGACGGCTCCTCCGCCTCCGCCTCGGTGACGGACGGCCCCTCCGCCTCCCCTTCGTCATCGAATCCATCCCACAGCGATGCACGGTAGGTCTGCCTGCCGAGACGGTTCTCTCCCTTCCCGGCCACCATCGTGACCGAAGTACCATTGGGCGCGGGACCCAGCAGCGCGACGGCATCCCTCAGCCCCACCTTCCCCAGCGCGGCCATGGGCTCACCCTTGCAGGCAAGCACGATCGAAGGGGCGCCGCGCGGATGGACGGGCGATTCGGCACCTTGATAGGTGGCGACCGTCACGCCGCCCTCGAGCAGGACAGCAAGGAGACGATGCCACGCGGGCCGCCGGAGCAAGCTGTCCGTACTCGCCACGAGCGTCCCCGCCGTTGCCACCCAGAACTTCTCGTCGTTGGCGGGGCGAGCGATTCGCCTCAGGGAAGCGCCGTATTCGATGGCGTCGGTGATGCCCTCGAGATTCGCGGCGTTGAACGCCCGGTGCAGGCGGGGCTCGTCGAAACACAGGTCGACAAGCAGCACGCGCGCTCCTCGGGAGGCCCAGTTCCCCGCGATCGCCGCCGCAGCGTGGGCGGCCCAGTCCTGGTGCCGTGCCGCGGGACTGGCCCGGACCGCGATAACGCGCCCCTGCTCCGAGTCGACGGGAAGGTCGACTTCCGGAAGGCGGGAGGGGACGTCCCCGGAAAAATCGAAGGGCTGCAACTGCAGCGCGGACTGGCCCCGTCCGGCTTGAGCGGATGGGGTGGCAGGGGGGGTCATGGCGGGCCGTGCTCCCCGTCTGCTGCAAGCTCATGTCGGGGCGCATCTCCCCAGAGCGCCTCCAGCTGATAGAAGGACCGCACCTCGGGGTGAAAGACGTGGACCACGAAATCGATGTAGTCGATCAACACCCAGCGGGCGTCCCGGCCCCCTTCGATGTGCGCCGGGCGGGTACCCTCGTTGCGCAGCTCGCGGGTAACGTGGTCCGAGATCGCACGCACCTGGGTATCGGAGGTTCCGGTGGCGAGCAGGAAGTAGTCGGTGGCCGAGGAGATGCCGCGCAGGTCGAGCACGACCACGTCGCTGGCCTTGCGTTCGAGCGTCAGCCGGGCCGCCCGACGGACCGCGGAGGGGAGACGGGAATCGCCGGAAGAGGCTGCGTCGACCATGCGTCAGGCGCCCGGCGGGCTCAGCTCGTCCTTTCCACGTGCACGGTCACGTTGACCTCCACTTCCGCGTGGAGCCGGATCGGGACCTCGAAGTCGCCAAGCATCTTGATCGGTTCGGAAAGCATGACGTGCCTCTTTTCGAGAACGAAGTCCAGCCCCGAGCCGACCGCGCGTTCGGCGATGTCCGCCGCCGTAACCGAGCCGAACAGCTTCTCGGACTCGCCGGCGCGGGCCCGGAACACGAGGTGCATGCCCTCCAGCCTGGAGGCGCGCCGGCGCGCCTCCAGATAGTCCTTGCGAGCCCGTTCCTCCGCCCTGCGCTGCTCCTGCTCCAGGCGACGGACGTTGGCCGCGGATGCCTCGTAGGCGAGGCCGCGGGGGAGCAGGAAATTGCGGGCGTACCCGGGCTTTACGTTCACGACATCGCCCGGTTCCCCGAGGCGGTCCACGGATTCCTTGAGGATCAGTTTCACCATCCACTCCTGGTTTGTCGAAACATGCGGGCCCGCGCCCTGAGGCGCCACGCGGGCCGGTGGTCTTCGGTCAGGTCCGTCGGGCCCGTGCGCGGATGTCCACCCAGGTGTCGCCCAGCCCGATCAGCAGCGCCGCCGCGAAAAGGAAGGGCGCCAGCAGCATAAAAGCGAGCGCAAGCAGGACCCACCCGAGAGGCGACACGCTGCGAGTCAGGGTGACCGCCACGGCGGCGCCGCGCAACGCGTAGAGCGCGCCGGTGAAGGCAAGCAGGTTCAGGCCCATCCGGCCCGCGGCACCGTCGGGTTGCAAAATGAACAGCGCGGCGCCCGCAACCAGCAGCCACACCAGCTGGTCGTTGAACCGGAAATCGCGCAGGGAGCCGAGCCCGTCCCCGCTCCCCTCCACCAGGCGAACATGGAGCCACCATGCGGTGCCCAGCGCGGCGAGAGAGGACAGTCCGAGCATGGCCGGGAACAGGTTGCTCTGCCACTCCGCCGCCTGGAAGACCGTGCCCATCACGGTCCCGGGTAGCGGAGTGCCGTCCCGGAGGACGCGCAGCGCTTCGAGGGACGTGCTCACTCCGTCGCGCAACCTGGTCGCCACCATCCGGTCGATGATTGCCCAGCGCCGGGGGCTCAGCCCCAGTGCGGCCCATGCGCCGGCACCGGAAATCGCGAGGGCCAGCAGGGCACGGGGCAGGAACTTCCGTTCCGGCCACCGCAATGTCACGGCGGCAAAGCAGCCGCCCAGGATGATCGTCCATCCACGCTCCACGTACCACAATCCGGATCGGGTGGCGCCGGCCAGGGCGACCACCATCCCCAGAGCTCCGGCGATCACGGGAAAGGCCCGTTTTGCGGGCGTGCTGAATACGAGACACGCGAACGGGATCAACACCAGGACGACGGGGGCGAAGACGGAGAAAAGCAGGGTGGCGAAAAAGAGTGCTGCCGCTCGTCCCCAGCCCCGCAACGGGGTCCTCGCCCGGACCACGGGCGATGCTAGCCGTCGTGACGGCGCACGTAGGGAAGCAGGGCCAGGTAGCGCGCCCGCTTCACCGCTCGCCCGAGCTTGCGCTGGAATCCCGCGGCCACGCGGGTCGTGCGCCGGGGCAGCAGCTTGCCCTGCTCGGTGACGAAGCGCGACAAGGTGGCCACGTCCTTGTAGTTCAGGATGGTGATCGGAGGGCCTTCGATGCGCCGGCGGTGACCGCGCCCCCCGGAGAACTCCGGCGGACTCGTACGCTTCGCCGCGTCATCTTCCTCTTCCCCGTCCTCCTGCCGGTCCTCGGCATCGTCCGCCTCGCCGGACTCCTCGGCACCGGGGGCCGCAGGGGGCTCGGCCACGACGGACATGCCCGTGGATGGCTGGCCCTCGTTGAGAACGATGAGATACCGGAGCACGCCCTCGTCGAGCTTCATGATGCGCTCCAGCTCGGGCAGGTCGGTGGGATCGCCGGCGAACTGGGTTACGACGTAGTAGCCGGTGGTCTGCTTCTGGATGGGGTAGGCGAGCCGGCGGCCACCCCAGTGGTCCACGACCCCGATTTCAGCGTCCCCGCCGGAGACCAGGCCGTGGAATCGCTCCAGCTTCTGCTGGATGGCGTCCTCGCCCAGGGCGGGGTGGAAAATCACAACGAGTTCGTAGTCGCGCATGGTCTCTCCCATGGTCCGCGTGTTGACGGGCCTCGCTCCCGGGAGGGCTGTTCGCGGGAAGATTCCCTCCGGGGCCGAGGCGGGATCGGCAAGGGAATATACCCTTCCCGGCCGGAGCTTCAACCCGGGGGCCGTCGCGGGGGCAGGGTTTCGGCCCGGAGGGTCAGTTCCTCGCCGCCGCCTCCTGCACCGCCGGGATCAGCGACGCATGGCGGCTGAACGCCCAGCGGGCCTCCTCGACGTCGAGACGTTCGCGGTTGGTGTGCGCGTAGCGTTCCTCCCCGGGGGCGAAGCCGATGGTCGGAATGCCGAACACGCCGCAGGTCCAGCCCCCGTCGGTTGCGAAGGTCCAGGGGCGGCAGTGTGCGGCCGTGTCAGGGTGGCCGCGGCGTCCCACCGCGCTCGCGGCCGCCGTCACCACCGCGTGGTCGTGTTCCATGAGGAAGCCCGGGGTGAGCAGGTTGCGATCGGCGGAGCGGCCCGTGTAGGAGGTCTGGCGCTCCGAGGCGAGGCGGCACTCGATGGAGTAGCCGGCCGGCACATCCGGAATCACCTCGGCGACGGCGTCTTCCACGCGTCCGATGAGGCTCGCCTCGGTATCGGTGGGCAGGATGCGCCAGTCGAGCACCACGATCACTTCGTCGGGGATGACGTTGGGGCTCTCGGGGCGCACCCGGACGTCGGTGGGCGCGAGGCTCGCGGGCCCCAGAACGGGGTCGGACTCCTGCCGCCGCGCGAGGCCGGCGACCCCGGTGAGCACCCCCGGCAGAAGGTCGAGCGCGTTGCGGGCGCGGTCGGGGGCGCTGGCATGGCTGGCGAGACCGCGGATCACGACCTCCAGCTGCGCGCGCCCGCGGTGGCCCAGTGCGATATCCCCGTACGTCGACTCGCCGATGATCACCGCCGCGGGATTCACAAGGCCCGACCGCACCAGGTGCTCCATGCCCCAGCCGCCCCGCTCCTCGTACACCACCTGCCCCACGATCACGTCGCCGGGGGCGCGGCCTGCGAGGGCGGCGGCCGCGTAGACCTGGAGGGCCATGGGGCCCTTGATGTCCATCGCCCCGCGGCCGTGCAGGTGGCCGTCCACCACGTCGCCGCAGAAAGGCGGGTGCTCCCACTCCTCGTGGGCTCCTTCGGCCACCACGTCCAGGTGGCAGGAGAGCATCACCGGGGGCGCATCTCCCCTTCCCTTCACGACGCCGGCGACGCTGCCCAGCCCGTCGACCTCCACCCGGTCGAAGCCGAGCGCGCGCATCTCCTCCCGGAGGCGGGCGGCCACTTCGCCCTCCTCCCCGCTCATCGAGGGAATGCGGATGAGATCTCCGGCGAAAGCCAGGGCGTTTTCGAAGGTCGGCTCGCGGTTCATCGGCTCAGTCTCCGAGGGCAGGCGGGGGGGTATCCGGGAAGATCTCTCCAGGGGCGCGCGGCGGGCTATCCGAGGAAGATCTCCAGGAGGCCCCGCATCCACGACAGGGCAACTCCGTCCTCCCCGTGCACGCGCACGAACCATGGCGCCAGCACGAGGGCGACCACGCTCATCAGCTTGATGAGGATGTTGAGCGAGGGACCCGAGGTATCCTTGAAGGGATCCCCGACGGTGTCTCCCACGACCGCGGCCTTGTGGGGTTCGGAGCCCTTGCCGCCCATCGCCCCGCCTTCGATGTACTTCTTCGCGTTGTCCCAGGCGCCGCCCGCGTTGGCCATGAAGAGCGCCATGAGCACGCCGGTCACGGTCGCGCCGGCGAGCAGTCCCCCCAGCGCCTCCACGCCGAGGAAGCGGCCGACCACCACCGGCGAAAGCACGGCGATGACCCCCGGGAGGATCATCTCGCGCAGCGCCGCGCGGGTGGAGATGTCCACGCAGCGGGCCGAATCGGGTTTGTTGCGGCCCTCCATGATGCCAGGGATCTCGCGGAACTGGCGGCGCACCTCGGCGACCATCCCGGCCGCGGCCCGTCCCACGGCGGTCATGGTGAGCGCCGCCACCAGGAAGGGCAGCGCCGCGCCCAGGAAGAGTCCGATCACGACCAGCGGATCGACGATGCTGATCCCGGTCTCCTGCAGGCCGACCTTGGTGGTGTAGGCGGAGAAAAGGGCGAGAGCGGTGAGCGCCGCCGACCCGATGGCGAAGCCCTTGCCGATCGCCGCGGTCGTGTTGCCGATCGCGTCCAGCGAGTCGGTGATCCTGCGGGTCTCCTCGCCGAGGCCGCTCATCTCCGAGATGCCGCCGGCGTTGTCCGCGACGGGCCCGTAGGCATCCACGGACATGGTCACGCCCACGGTGGCCAGCATGCCGACGGCGGCGATGCCGATGCCGTACAGCCCGGCCGCCATGAACGAGATGAAGATCGCCAGGCAGATGAGCAGCACCGGGATCACCGTGGACTCCATGCCCACCGCGAGCCCGGTGATCATGTTGGTGGCGGAGCCGGTGTCGCTCGCGCTGGCGATCCGCTGCACCGGCTTGCCGGCCGTGTAGTACTCGGTGGCCAGCCCGATGAAGATCCCCACCAGGGTCCCCGCGAGAATCGCCCAGAACGGCCCCATCGGGGAGTACGCGGTGTCGCCGTCGGCGAGTTGCAGATCGAGCGATCCGACGATCAGGTACATCGTCACCAGGAAGAGGCCCGCGGCGACGAAGGTGACGTTGCGCAGCGCGCCGGCCGGGCTGCTGCGCTCCAGGACCTTCATTGCGGCGATGCCGAGCAGCGAGGCGACCAGCCCCGCCATCACCGTGAGCAGGGGCAGCGCGACCGTCTCCGCGACGCTGGCGGCGGTGAGCTGGGAGGTCGCCGCGATGGCGATGGTGGCGATGATCGACCCGACGTAGGACTCGAAGATGTCGGCGCCCATGCCTGCCACGTCGCCCACGTTGTCGCCCACGTTGTCGGCGATGGTGGCGGGGTTGCGCGGATCGTCCTCCGGGATGCCCGCCTCGACCTTGCCCACCAGGTCCGCGCCCACATCCGCCGCCTTGGTGAAGATGCCGCCGCCCACGCGCGCGAACAGGGCGATGGAACTGGCCCCCATCGCGAAGCCGGAAACGATCTCCGAGAAGCGCGGGAAGTCGCTGGTGCCCGGAATGGCGCCCGCGGCGAAGACCCAGTAGAAGATCCCGACCCCGAGCAACCCCAGAGCCGCCACCGAGAGACCCATCACCGCACCCCCCGCGAATGCGATGCGGAGCGCCTTGCCCTGGCCTTCCGTGCTGGCCGCGGCCGAAGTGCGCACGTTGGCGCGGGTGGCCGCCTTCATGCCGAAGAAGCCGGCGAACACCGAGGAGGCGGCGCCCGCCACGTAGGCCACCCAGGTCCAGCCCGGAATTGCCACCGCCAGCAGGATGGCGACCAGCACGACGAACCCGGCCAGCACCGTGTACTCGCGGCGCAGGAACGCCATCGCTCCGTCGTGGATCTGGTCCGCGAGATCGACCATCACGGCCGAGCCCGGGTCCTGCCGCCGCAGGTAGGCGAAGACTCCGCCGGCCGCCGCGAGTCCGAGGACGCCGAACATCCAGGCCCAGTTCGCAAGGGGTACCAAGTCGTTCATCTGATCTGCTTGTCGTGAGGGTGGCGGTTCAGTTCCCGCCGTCGCTCGGGCGGGTCATCTGTTATAGGCGTTCATCACGGGCTCGATGCCCTCGTTCATCCACAGTCGCGTTGCGGCGGGCAGCTCGTTCAGCAGGGCGACGACCACGTCCTCGTCATCCTCGTCCATCGGCGAAAGCACCCAGTCGGCCAGATCCATGCGCGCGGGGCGGGCGCCCACCCCGATGCGCAGCCGGGGGTAGTCCGGGGTGCCGAGCACGCCGGTCACCGACCGGAGGCCCTTGTGCCCGCCGGCGCCGCCTCCGGGCCGGAAACGCAGCCGCCCGACGTCGAGGTTGACGTCATCGGCCACGACCAGCAGGTCCTCCCCGACGCGGAATTCCGCCGCATCGAGATAGGGCCCCAGCGCGGCTCCGCTTCGATTCACGTAGGTGACGGGCTTCACCAGGTGCACTGTGTGGTCATCGACGACGCCGTCGGCCAGCATCGAGGCCCCGGTTCTCTCGAAGGGCCCGAGATCCCAGTCGTACGCCAGGCGATCGATGGCCCACCATCCGACGTTGTGGCGCGTGGCGTCATAACGGGCTCCCGGGTTCCCGAGACCCACGATGACCTTCAACTAGTATTCCTCGACATCCTCGCCGGCTTCCTCGACCTCACCGGCCTCGAGAGCCTCGTCTTCCTCTTCAGGCGCCCAGGACGTCGCGATGTGACACACCAGGGTATCCGGGCTGGAGAGCAGCTCAACGTCTTCGGGGAGGGCGATATCACCGAGCCTGAGCGACGCTCCGATGTCCAGTTCCGAGATGTCGGCTTCGATGGACTCCGGTATCTTCGCGGGCGTGCAGCGCACGTGCGCCTCGTGCACGGCGATGTCCAGGCGGCCACCGGCGCGGGTGCCGGCCGGAGTGCCTGAAAGCGAGATCGGCACGTTCAGTTCGACCGCGATGCCGCGGCGCAGACGCATGAAGTCGACGTGGAGGACATCCGGGCGAAACGGATGGGTCTGGATCTCGCGCACCAGCGTGCGCAACGTCTCCCCGCCGCCGATGTCGAGCTGAAGGACGGTGTTGGCCACCGGGATGGACTCGAACAGATGGACCGTCTCCTGCTCGTCCAGCGAGAGCGGGATGGGGTCCATGTCCTTGCCGTACACGACCGCCGGGATACGTCCCGCGCGCCGCAGGCGGCGGGCGACGCCTTTGCCGGTCTCGTCCCTGCGCCGGGCCTGGAGAGAGGCTTCTGCTATGCTCATTTCGGGCTCTTTGTGGATATCAGGAAGTTGTCAGAGGGGATTCGGCCGCGCGCGTCGGCCACGCACTCGCGGGTGCCGGCTCGGCGTCACCGGCCTCTATGAGGATCGGCGCCTCGCGGGCCGGCATCCTGAACAGCTGGCTCACCGAGGCGTTGGAGTGAATGTACCGGATGGCGTCGGAGAGCAGCCCGGCCACGGACAGCACCTTGAGCTTGGGAAAGCGCAGTTCCGGAGCGATGCCGATGGTGTTGGTGACCACGACCTCCTCCACCGGAGCCCCCTGCAGCCGCTCGGAGGCCCTTCCCGACAGGAGGGCATGGGTGGCGCAGGCATAGACCGCGGCCGCCCCCCGTTCCTTGAGGGCGTAGATGCCGTTGGTGAGGGTGCCTGCGGTGTCGACCATGTCGTCGACGATCAGGCAGGTCCTGCCCGCCACCTCGCCCACGACGTTGACCACTTCCGCCACGTTCGCGGTGCGCCGGCGCTTGTCGATTACCGCCAGGGAAGCCCCCAGCCGGCGCGCGAAGCCCCGAGCCATCTTCGCGGACCCCGCATCGGGCGCGATGACGACCAGGTCGTCCAGGTTCATGTCGCTGAAGTACCGGGTCAGCACGGGCGCGGCGTACAGGTGATCCACGGGGATGTCGAAGAACCCCTGGATCTGATGCTGATGGAAATCGATGCCCAGCAGCCGGTCCGCCCCGGCCGCGACGATCAGGTTGGCGACCAGCTTGGCGCCGATGGAGACGCGGGGCTGGTCCTTGCGGTCCTGGCGCCCGTAGCCGAAGTAGGGCACGACGGCGGTGACCCGGGCGGCCGAGGCGCGCACCGCGGCGTCGACCAGGAGCAGAAGCTCCATGATGTTGTCGGCCGGCGTCGTCGTCGGCTGGATGATGAAGACGTCGCGACCGCGCGCGTTGCGGTCCAGCCGGACGAAGATCTCGCCGTCGGCGAAATCCCGCACCGTGGCACCGAAGGCCGACTCGCCCAGCCTTTCGCCGATCTCCGCGGCCAGCGGTCGGTTGGCCCGGCCAGCCAGGAGCAACAGCGGACCGCGGCGGTATTGATCGTCCATGGGGGCGTCACCGTAGGCTGGCGTTCAGAGGGGCGTTCGAAGTGACGGTAGCCGTTAAGTGTAGACACCCCGGAGAGGAGCGTCAACGCGCATTCTGCCCGACGCCAGCACGGCCGAGCTATCCGACAATCTGCACACGCCGGCGTCGTATCACGGGAGCCCAGTCGTCGACCCTGAGCTCCAGCCGGAGCTCGTAGATCCCGGGTTCCAGGTTTCTGAAATCGAGATCGACGGAGCGGAAGTGCGCACCCGGACGCCCCGGGCTCGGCTCGCTCCACTCCAGCATCAGGGGATCTCCTCTGCCCACCAGCCTCAGGAACTCTCCCAGCCGGCGGAAGAACGACCGGTCGAGCGGCTCGACTCCGAGGCGATAGGCGATCCGCGTTTCACCCATCCCGAGCCCGTAGGCCTCCCACGCAACCGCCAGTTCCTGCAGCCCGCCGAGCGCCAGGGACGGCAGCGCATGGTCCAGGACGTCATCGACCGACTCGGGCATTCGGTCCGGAGTTGCGATGATCAGGAAGTCGGAGAGATCGGGGATATCATCCGGATGCGGACCCAGGGCGAGATCTCCGCGAAAACGCGCTCCCTGGCCGGCCCTGCGGTCGAGGGCTTCCACGCTGTAGACGTAGCTGCCGAGGGGCACCACGAGCGACAGCGTGCCCCTTTCCGACAGCACGCGCTGCGCCGGCGGCCGCATCTCCCCGGCCGTCTCCGCCCAGGGCACCAGGAAGAGTCCCGCCTGAACATCGCGCCGCTGCCCGTTCCCTTCTTCGGGGCTGTCCGGGCCGGGCACTGCTCCGGACGTGTCCCGAGGTTCGAACCGGAACGGAGCCACAACCAGCAGCGAGTCGCCGCGCCTGAAGCGGGCCAGCACGGTGTGCATCGTTCCCAGTTCGGGTGCATAGGACGGGGCGTACGCGCTGCGCGGCCGTTCAACGGGGTCACCCCAGACCATGCCCGGGGGCGGGCCGGCGACGCCGGTCAGCACGCCGTCGGGAGGCATGTACCGCTCGGAGTGGGGAGGATGGCGCCCGGTCACCCGCGGACGCATGCTCGAGCCGCTGGTGGGTACGTATCGGGTCCAGCTGGTTTCCGGCCCGTAGCGAATGGCGAGTTCATCCAGCCCGGACGTCCAGGGGAGCCCGTGGGGATTGCGCGCGCGCCGCTGAATGCGACTCACGGCGTGCCGGCTCATGTGCTCGGTCCAGCGGTCGTTGCCGCGCACAAGGTAGTAGGGATCGGCGAGCGCCCACAGTCTGCGGCTCGCCGCCGCGCGCGCTTCCGGACCGAGCCGGTCCAGGCCGGATCCGTCCGTCCTCTCCAGCAGGAGAGCCAGCGAAAGCCACTCCTCGGCATCGCGCGGATTCATCGCTTCCAGGGCCAGGCGATAGCTGCGCTCCGCGTCCTCGAAACGCTCCAGGCGATGGAGCGCGAGACCGCGCAGCAGCTCGCACAGGTCAGGCTCCGGAGCGGCGCAGACGCGGGCAACCTCGAGCGCTTCATGCGCCCGGCCCGCCTCCAGCAGATAGAAGACGCGCTGGCCCGCGATCCAGCCGTCGCCGGGCAGCCGCCGCGCGGCGTGCTCCAGGGTGTCGAGCAGTTCCTCGCGCGCCACGGTGATCGCCACGGCCTCCGGATCCGGCTCGTGGTGATTGTCCCCGTGCCAGTAGCACATCCGGCCGATGAGTTCGTCGCACGGGGAGGATCCGGACTCCATGGACAGGGGCAGATGCTGTACGCGCACGCGTTCGAAGCGCCGCTGCGCGTCGCGGGCCCGGTCGTGCATCGTGGAAGAATCGGGTTGCGGGAGCGCTTCCTGCGGCGATGGACCCGCAGGCAGGTTGCGACCCTCCCGCGGAGGAACCGCGGCCGCAACGGCGGACGACACTGCAAGGGTCGCCGCCAGCGCGAGCGTGGCGGGGGCGAGAACCGGACTCGTGATGAGGGCTCCTCCTTCGGGGCGGGAGCGGATTGGCCCGGGTGGATTCGAACCACCACCGCCGGTTCCAAAGACCGGTGTCCTGCCATTAGACGACGGGCCACTCATGACGGCTCCCGGAATCCTACTCGTGCTGCGGTGCGGCCTCAAGAGCCGCGCCGCGCCGCGGAACGGCCGGGACGGCATCGCGCCGGCATTGGCCTGCAGCGGTCGCCACCGTCGCACTCCAAGGCCTACACGGGCTGAAGGGCGGGAAATCCCGAAAGGGTGGTCGTCAGATGCACGTGTCCGTCCCCGTACAGCGGCTGGATTCGGCGGTGAGCCCGAAGAGCCGATCTCTCGTCGCGGTAGACTGCGAAGATCGTGCTGCCGCTGCCCGACATGAGCGCCAGCAGGGGCGAAGTGTCCCGCAGCGAGAGCAGCGTTTCGCGCAGGTCGGGCCGGACGGCGAAGATGGGCGCCTCGAAGTCGTTGCCGGCGAGTCGGGCCACGGTCGCCCAATCCCGGCAGCCGGTCGGGGTGAGGGGAGCCGGCTGCCCGGCGGACGGCTCCTCCATCCCCCCGCCCCTCCCCCGGGCGAGCACGTTGTACGCCCAGGCCGTCCCCACTCCCTCCGGCGACCGCACCAGAAGCACCGGGCGGGGTGGCAGCGGGGGCAGCGGCGTGAGGTGGTCGCCGCGGCCGCCACCCAGTGCGAGCGGTGACGGCGACAGGAAGAAGGGGATGTCGGCGCCCAGGCCGCGCGCGATCCCGGTGAGGGCGGCGAGGTCCGCGCGAGGTTCGAACAACCCGGCCAGGCAACGGAGCGCCGCCGCCGCATCCGAAGAACCTCCCCCCAGCCCGCCTCCGACCGGAATGCGCTTCTCCAGCCGGATCGCCACCCCGCCCCGCTCACCACACGCGTCCAGATACGCCCGCGCGGCCCTGTACACCAGGTTGTCGCGCGGGTCGCCCAGGTCGGCGCCGGCGACCTCCACCGTGATGCCGGCCGCGGCGCGCTCCACCCGCAGGCGGTCGCACAGCCCGACCGCCGCGAAGAGGGTGTCCACGTTGTGGTAGCCGTCGGCCCGCAGCGCGCCCACGCGCAGCACGAGGTTGACCTTGGCCGGAGCCTCCACGACGACCGCGCGCTTCACCGCGCCGAACCCTCCCCACCCGGCCGGACCACCGCTTCGCCGCCCTTGCGCGCGGGCCCGATATCCCGAAAGGAAAAGCCCATGCGCCAGAAGTACCAGAGCCCGACTGCGGTCACGGGCATGAACGTCGTGACGTGGTACCCCGCGGCAAACGCCAGCGTCGGGGCCTCGGCCACTCCGAGAACATCGACGAGCGCCACCCGCACTGCGGCCTCGAAGGGGCCGAAGAACCCCGGCGCCGACGGCAGCGCAACCGCCAGCGCGGTGATTCCGTTCAGGAAGAGCGCCTCCGGATATCCGGCATCGATGCCGAACGCGCGGAAGCCGAGCCAGAACGACGCAGAATGCCAGAGCCAGAAGACCAGGCTCCACACCGCCGCGCGCGCCACCAGCACTGGACTCCGAAGCGCGCCCAGCCCCTCGATGAGCCCGTCCAGAATGGACAGCGCCCCGTCTCCGGCCGCGCCCGGCAGCCGGGAGGCCAGTGGATGCGCCGCGGCCCGCACCACGTCCGGCCGCGCCAGCACCAGCGTCACGACCAGGATGACGATCGCAAGCACGGCCAGGAACCCGGCAACCGCGCCTCCGACGAGGTCGCCGGCGAGATCCGGGTTGGCGCGGAAGCCCGGCAGCGACAGCGAAATCACCAGCAGCGCCACCACCGTGATGCCGTCGAAGACGCGCTCGACTGCGAGGGAGGACAGGCACGCGGAGGTCCGCATCTTCTCCATGCGCGCGAGCGACCAGGCGCGGGCGAACTCGCCGGCACGGGCGGGCAGCAGGTTGTTGACCATGAAGCCGATGGCGGTGGCGGCGAAACGGGTCCGCAGGCCGATCTGCGACCGGAGCGGGGTGAGCAGCACCTTCCATCGCATGGCGCGCAACAGGTAACCGGCGGTCGCGACGAACACCGATCCGAGCAGCCACCACGGGTCGGCGGCCAGCACCCTGGCACCAATGGCGCCAAGGTCTTCGCCGCGGAATACCCACCAGAGGAGCAGGACGCTGACGGAAAGCCCGACGAGGGGCTTCCAGGACAGTGTCACGGGCGAGACCTCAGAAGCCGATGGGAGGCAGCCAGCCCTCGGCGCTCATCATCCCGGGAGCGCCCCGGATGATCTCCTTCATCTCCCGCACCGCCCGCTCGAGTCCCACCAGCACCGAGCGCGAGATGATGCTGTGGCCGATGTTGAGTTCTTCGATCTCGCTGACCGCGGCCACCGGGACGACGTTCTCGTAGGTCAGCCCGTGTCCGGCGTGCACCGCCAGCCCCGCGGCCCGCCCGGCGCGCGCCGCCGACACCAGGCGGTCCAGTTGGGCCGGCCGGCCGTCCATGGCCGCCAGCGCGTACTCTCCCGTGTGCAGTTCCACGGCATCGGCGCCCAGCTCGGCGCTGGCTTCGATCGCGTCCTCGTCCGGGTCGATGAAGAGCGACGTCCGCACGCCGGCGTCGGCGAGCCGGCCGAGCGCGTCGCGCATGGCTGCGCGCACCTCCGCCGAACCCAGCGCCAGTCCACCCTCGGTGGTCACCTCCTCGCGGCGCTCGGGGACGAGCGTGGCCTGCATGGGTGCGAGCTCGCACGCCAGCCCGAGGATGTCGGGGGCGGTCGCCAACTCCAGATTGATCCCCGTGCGGGCGGTCTCCATGAGCAGCCGGACGTCGCGGTCGCTGATGTGGCGGCGGTCCTCGCGCAGGTGCACGGTGATCCCGTCGGCGCCGCCCAGTTCGGCCAGCACCGCCGCGCGCACGGGGTCGGGTTCATCCGTCCGGCGCGCCTGCCTGACGGTGGCCACGTGATCGATGTTGACGTAGAAGCGCATGCGGTGCCTCAACCGGATGAAGGGACGATGCCCGCGGACGCCGCCTGAGCGGCAACCTCCAGGATCTCGATGTCTCCGCGGGCCTGGAGGCGGCCCAGGGCCGGCGCGGGAAGTCGGGCCGTGACCGTGAGGGCGGAATCGTCCCGCGTCGTCTTCACAACCTCACCCTCGCGATAGAGCGCTGCAAGCGTCCCTCCGTCCGTCACCTTCAGCACCACCTGCACGCTCTGCAGCGCTGCCCGTATGCGCGTCAACAGCACGCTGCGCAGCCGATCGAGCGTCGCCGGCTGGTAGACCGACAGGAAGACGGAGGGAGTATGCTCGCGCCCTCGAACGCGTTCCCTCAACACCTCTTCCTCGGCGTGGGTGATGAGGTCGGTCTTGTTGAACACGAGGACGCGGGGTGCATCCAGGAGTTCGAGTTCCTCCAGCACCTCGTGCACGACCGAGAGCCGGCCTTCCCAGTCCGGAGCAGCGGCATCCACCACATGCAGGATCAGGTCCGCCTCGCGCGCTTCCTCGAGCGTCGACCGGAACGAGGCGATGAGATCGTGCGGGAGCTTGCGGATGAAGCCCACCGTGTCCGTCAGCAGTGCCTGGTGCCCCTCTCCCACCGGCACGACGCGCGTGGCGGAATCGAGCGTGGCGAAGAGCCGGTCCTCCACCAGCAGGTCCGCTCCGGAGAGCGCCTTGAGGAGCGACGACTTGCCGGCGTTGGTGTACCCGACCAGCGCGGCCCGGAAGGAGTTCGCGCGTCCCTTGCGCTGGGTGGCGCGAGACCGGGCGACCCCCTCCAGCTTGTGCTTCAGTTCCGATATCCGGGTGCCGATCAGGCGCCGGTCGGTCTCGAGCTGCGTCTCGCCGGGCCCCCGGAGCCCGATCCCGCCGCGGATGCGCGACAGGTGGCTCCACATGCGCTTGAGGCGCGGCAGCAGGTACTCGAGCTGCGCCAGTTCCACCTGCATGCGGGCTTCGCGGGTGCGTGCGCGGGTAGCGAAGATATCCAGGATGAGCTCGGCACGGTCCATCACCCGGATCCCGAGGAAGTCCTCCAGGTGGCGAGCCTGATCCGGCTTCAGCTCGTCGTCGAAGATGACCAGGTCGGCCTTTGCCGCCCGCGCCGTCGAGCGCAGCTCGCCAACCTTGCCCTTGCCGATGTAGAAGTGGGGATGGGGACTGCGGATCCGCTGCTGCACGGTCCCCACGACCTGCGCGCCGGCGGTATCCGCGAGGCGGGCGAGTTCCTCGAGGTGCTCGCGCGCGGTGACCCGGTGCATGCGCCCACGGGGCGCGCCGACCAGAATCGCGCGATCGGTGGCGGGGCGGTTGTCGATGAATCGATCAGCTATGGCAGTGTCTCCGTGGATGGCGAGCCTCCCCGGGCTCTCGTTCCGCCTGCGCCTGCAAGGCTCGGGACCGGGACCGCCCATCGCAAGTCGAGGCGTCCGTCCCCCGCCTACGGTCCGGAGTCCGGCGGCGGTTTCGAACCGTCCTCTTCCCCGTGCGGCGAAGCCCGGGCGCGCAGGGCCCGGAAGCGTTCGAGCCGGGCCGCGATATCGTGTTCCTCTCCCGCCGCGCCAGGGACGTAGAAGCGCGTCCCGTCGAGTTCGGCGGGCAGGTAGCTCTGGGCCGCGACGCCGTCCGGCGCATCCGGATCGTACTGGTACCCGGCACCATACCCCAGCTGTTTCATCATGTCGGTGGGCGCGTTGCGGAGATGCAGGGGCACCGGTGCGCCGGGCGTCTGCCGTGCCGCCTGCCCCGCCTCGAGCCACGCCCGATAGAGGCGATTCGACTTGGGCGCCGACGCCAGATACACGACGACCTCGGCGAGGGCCAGCTCCCCTTCGGGCGAGCCGAGGAAGTGAAAGGCGTCGCGTCCGGCGAGGGTGACCGAAAGCGCGTGAGGGTCCGCGAGCCCGATGTCCTCGGAGGCCATGCGGACCAGTCGCCGGGCGATGTAGAGCGGGTCCTGTCCGCCCTGGAGCATGCGCGCCAGCCAGTAGAGGGCGGCGTCGGGGTCGCTGCCGCGCACCGCCTTGTGCAGGGCGGAGATGGTGTTGTAGTGCTCTTCGCCGGCCTTGTCGAAGTGCGCGAAGCGGTGCTGGGCCGCCTGCCGCGCGTGCTCCCGGGTGATGGCGCGCCCGGCGCCGGCCAGATCGCTGGCCCGTTCCAGCACGCCGAGCGCGCGTCGCGCGTCCCCGTCGGCGCGTCCGGCGATCCAGTCCAGCAAACCCGCGCGGACGTCATCCCGGGACCGTCCCAGTCCCCGCTCGCCATCCTCCAGCGCGCGCCTCAGAATGTCCGTCAGCTCCCCGGTCGAAAGTGGTTCGAGAACAAAGACCGGGGCCCGCGAGAGCAGCGGGCGGATCACTTCGAAGCTCGGATTCTCGGTCGTCGCGCCGACCAGGAAGACCACGCCTTCCTCGACAAAGGGGAGGAAGGCGTCCTGCTGCGCTTTGTTGAAGCGGTGGATCTCGTCGCAGAAGAGGATCGTTCCGCGGCCGGTCGCGGCGATGCGCTCCCGGGCCTCCGCAATGATCGCGCGGACGCGCGCCACCCCCTCGGTCACCGCCGAGAACGCGACGAAGGCGGCATCGCCGCGGCGGGCCAGGAGCCGCGCCAGCGTGGTCTTGCCGCTGCCAGGCGGGCCCCACAGGATCAGGCTCGAAAGAGCGCCTCCCTCGAGCATCCGCCTGAGCGGGCTGCCGTCCTCCAGGAGACGCGCCTGTCCCGCGAACTCGGCGAGGGTGCGCGGGCGCATGCGGGCCGCGAGCGGAGCCGCCGCTCCGGCAGGGGATGCCCTGCCCGGCCGCGTATCACGGCCGGCCGGATCCGCTCGTCCCGGTTGACCGGAGCCGACCCCGGTTCCGACATCGCCGAAGAGCGTGGGCTCGCTCACGCGGATCTCTCCGGCGTAGCCGATGGCTGCGCGCGGTCATCGAGGTAGCGCCGGGCGCGACGCGCCAGAATCGAACCGCGATTCAGCGAGGGATCATCCAGGACGAGGTCGAGCAGATGAGCGAGCACGTCGCCGAGACCGGGACCGGGCCGCATGCCCATCTCGATCAGATCGCGCCCGCTCAGGGCCAGGTCCGCCAGGGTGAGCGGAGGATCCGACGCCAACTCCGCCCGGATCGCCTTCCAGCGCGAGAGTACGGCGCGCTCCGGGCTCGGCGCCCCCCGAGCGGCCTCCAGGCGCGCACGGGCGATCCAGATGCGGAACAGGTGGCGGTGGTTTACCCGGCGGGTCTGGCGAAGCCAGCGGCGCAACGCCGGTCGGACGCCGATTTCAGGGCCGGGCGCGACCGTGCGCACCAGCGCGCTCACGCTCTCCGTGTCGGCGCGGGAATAGCGCAGGCGCTCCATCAGCGCAGCCGCGCGCATCCCGGCGCGCTCCGTTGGGGGCAGTTCCTCGCCGACACCCCGTGCGGGCACACCGATCCCGGCCAGGAGACATGCCAGACGTGCAAGCGGGTATCTCCTGGAAGCGATGTCCACCATCTGCAGGCCGGCGCTCCACGCGTCGAGCCGGCCTTCCTCACGGCGGTGCACGCATCTCGCCAGCTCCGGATACAGGATGGGGAGAACGCCGGCGGCGGCGTACAGCGAAAGTGCCCGCGATGGACGCGCGGCACCGAGGATCTTCGTCAGTTCCTCCCGCACCCGCTCGGGAGAAAGATCCGCCAGATGTTGACGGTGCCCACAGAGGGCGGACCAGGTTTCCGGCTCGACGGCAAGGACGAAGCGTCCCGCGAAGCGCAGGGCGCGCAGGATGCGCAGGAAGTCCTCCGCAAACCGCGTCCCGGCGTCTCCGACCGTGCGCAGAACACCGGCGGCAAGATCGCTGGCGCCGCCGAAGGGATCGCGCATCTCACGGCGCAGAGGGTGCCAGGCGATGGCGTTGATGGTGAAATCCCGCCGCGCCAGGTCCTCGTCGATGTCGTCGGCGAACTCGACCGTGGCTCTGCGCCCGAAGGTCTCCACGTCGCGCCGGAAGGTGGTGACCTCGTACATCTTCCGCCGCGCGAGAACCCCCACCGTCCCGTGCTCCACCCCGATGGGCACGACCCTCCGGAACACCGCCCGCACCTGTTCGGGCCGGGCGCGTGTGGCCAGGTCCCAGTCCGCGCCGGGGCGGCGCCGGGCCAGCGCATCCCGCACGATGCCCCCTACGGCCCAGGTCTCGAAGCCGGCCCGTTCGAGTTTTTGAATCACCCACCGGACCGGGTCCGGAGCGGCCGGCAGCTCCCTCTCGTCCGTCACTGCCAGGCGGCCGCGCAGCGATCCAGAATCAGGTGCAGCCGGGAAGCGACGTCGGTTTCATCGACGGCGGCTTCGCAGGCATAGGTGAGAAACGCGTCCGCCGCGAGGAGCTGAAAGGCCGCGCGCCGGTCGAGTCGCTGCGACACCTCGGCGCGGTCGAGCGCGGCGATGCCGAGGTCGGCGAGGTCGGCGACCGAGTGGGAAACTTCAGCCTCGACCGCGAGCCACTCCTTCAACCCTTCCGGTACGGCCGGACGGCGGGCGTCGAGCCAGTCCCGGGGCGCGGTCACCGCGGGTTGCCGCGGCCGGAGAGCTCGCGCACGACCGCCTCGCCGGCCGCCAGCGCCTCGTCCAGCCGGCCGGGATCCGCGACACCTGCCTGGGCCATGTGCGGCCGTCCGCCGCCGCGCCCGCCCACCACGGCCGCCACCCCCCGCACCACCTCGTCCGCCTTGATCCCGCGACGGATGAGGGCGGCGCCGACGAAGCTGAACAGGGTCTGCTTCCCCCCGGGGAGTTCGGCGGCGACCACCGCCACTCCACTCGGCTCGGCGGCCAGGAACTCGTCGCCGTAGCTGCGCACCTCGTCAGCTCGGCGCGCCCGCATACGCACCGCCCGGTAGGCCGCCCGAAAGGGATCTCCGTCTCCAAGCGTGAGTTCGCTGGCCACCACCACGGTTTCGCGCCCCCCTCCCGTCCTGCTCATCTCGTCAAGCAGCCGCTCGAGTTCCTTCTTCTCGTCGATGAGCTGGCGGATGCGCCGAGCCGCGTTGCGCGCCGGCGTCCTCAGGAGGCCGGATACCTCCTCGAGCTCCGCCTCGATCGACTGATAGTGCCTGAGCGCGCCCGGCCCGGTGACTGCCTCGATGCGGCGCACACCCGCCGCCACGCCGCCCTCGCTCACCACCTTGAAGAGCCCGACCTCGCCGGTGTGGCGCAGGTGGGTGCCGCCGCACAGCTCGGTGCCTACCCCGGGAATCGTGATCGTGCGCACACGGTCGCCGTACTTCTCGCCGAAGAGCGCCATCGCGCCCGCGGCGATCGCTTCGTCGTAGGTCGACTCCCCTACCTCGACGGGGTAGTCGCGCCATACCGCCTCGTTGACGAAGGACTCCACGCCCTCGATCTCCTCGGCCGCCATCGGCCCCGAGTGGGCGAAGTCGAAGCGGAGCCGGTCGGGTGCCACCAGCGACCCCTGCTGGGTCGCGTGCTCGCCCAGCACGGACCGGAGCGCCGCGTGCAGAAGGTGAGTCGCGGTATGGTTTCGCTCGGTGTCGTGCCGGACATCTTCGGGTACCTGGGCAAGCACGGACAGCGGCCCCGAATCCAGAGGCGGCGGGTCCCCCTCCAGCGGTCCGATCAGTGCCGTTCGCCCCTCCACCCGTTCGACCCGCTCGACCGAGAGCCGCCATCCGTCGCCGGTGACCGTGCCCCGATCGGAGATCTGGCCGCCGGCCTCCACGTAGAACGGGTTCTCGCGCAGCTGCATGTGCCACGCTCCGGCGCCTTGCCCTTCGCGCACCGCGATCACCTCGGTGGACACGCCGCGCTGATCGTATCCGACGAAGGTCTGCTCGGCATCTTCGGTCAGGTGCTGCCAGGGGAGCGTGAGGCTGAGGTTTCCGGAAACGCCCGGCTCCCCGGACCTCGCAGAGCCACTCAGCTTCCCTCGACTCCGCTCCCGCTGCCTCTCCAGCGCCTTCTCGAACCCCTCCACGTCCACCGAGTACCCCCGCTCCCGCGCCATCACCTGGGTGAGGTCGAGCGGAAAGCCGAAGGTGTCGTACAGGCGGAAGGCGTCCTCCCCCCCGATCGCGCCGCCCGGGGCCCGACCTCCCTCCGACACGATCGTCTCGAAGCGCTCCATCCCCCCTTCGATGGTGGTCAGGAAGCGCTCTTCCTCCCCCCGCGTTATCGCCCGGATGTGATCCGCCCGCTCGACCAGCCCGGGATACGCCTCGCCCATGGCCGAGATCACCGCGTCCACAACCTCGACGAGCGTGGGCTCGCGGCGCCCCAGCAGCCAGGCGTGCCGCACACCCCGCCGCAGGATCCGCCGCAGCACGTAGCCCCGCCCCTCGTTGGACGGATAGACTCCGTCACCGAGCAGGAAGGCCACGGCGCGGCTGTGGTCGGCGAGCACCCGGTAGCTCACCCCTTCCGGCGCCTCAGGATCGTACGCCTTCCCCATGACCTCGCCCGCGCGCTCCAGCAGCGGCCGGAAGAGATCGATGTGGTAGTTGGAGTCCACGCCCTGGAGCACCGTGGCCAGGCGCTCGAGCCCCGCCCCGGTGTCGATGGAGGGCGCCGGCAGCGGGTGCTGCGCACCCTCCTCGTCCCGGTTGAACTGCATGAACACGAGGTTCCACAACTCGAGGAACTCACCCCGCTCGCCCTTCTCCTCGAACTCTTCGACCGGGAGGTCCACGCCCCGCTCCCCTTCCGGCCGCAGGTCGTAGTGCACCTCCGAGCACGGCCCGCAGGGTCCCGTGTCGGCCATCTGCCAGAAGTTGTCCTTGTCGCCCAGCCGGTAGATGCGCGAACGCGCGAGTCCCGCCACCTCATGCCACAGCTCGGCCGCCTCGTCGTCGGTGTAGTGCACCGTCGCGTACAACCGATCCGGATCCATGCCCAGTTCGACGGTCAGGAAGTCCCAGGCGTAGCGGATGGCCTCGCGCTTGAAATAGTCCCCGAACGAGAAGTTTCCGAGCATCTCGAAGAAGGTGTGGTGGCGCGCGGTGCGCCCCACCTCCTCCAGATCGTTGTGCTTCCCGCCGGCGCGGAGGCATTTCTGGGAGGTTACCGCGGTCCGGTGCGGCGCAGACTCCTCCCCAAGGAACACGCTCTTGAACTGGACCATGCCCGCGTTCGTGAACAGCAGGCTTGGATCGTTTCCGGGAACCAGCGATGAGCTCGATACGACACCGTGTCCGCGCTCCTCGAAGAAGCCCAGAAAGCGCCGGCGGATTTCAGCAGTGTCCATCTCCAAAGGGCCAGGTGGGGGACAGCGGCGCCGCCCGATACGGGACGCCAGTCCCTAGGATAACCGCGCCCCGCAGCCGGGCTCAATACACGCGGCCGGCTCCCTTCGCGACCTACGCCACCACGCGCGCTCCGCCGACCTTGCCGACCGGGCTGCGGCGGGGCCCCGCGGGGGGCTTTGCCGCCGCGCCGGCTCGCGGGCGTTTTCCCGAGGGCGCAGCCGGCTTCCCGTCCTTCGTCGCGGCCTTCTCCTCGGGCCGATCCAGACCGAGCGCGACCCGAACCTTGGCCTCGATCTCCGCAGCGATGTCCTCGTTTTCTTCCAGGAACTTGCGGGAGTTGTCCTTGCCCTGCCCCAGGCGCAGGTCGCCGAAGGAAAACCAGGAACCGGAGCGGGAGACGACTCCCTTGTCCACCCCGAGGTCGATCAGCAGCGAGGAGTGACTGATGCCCAGATCGTAGAGAATGTCGAACTCCGCCTGCCGGAAGGGTGGCGCGCACTTGTTCTTCACCACCTTGACGCGCACGCGGTTGCCCAGGAATTCCTGGCCGTCCTTGATGGCGCCGATGCGCCGGATGTCGAGCCTGAGCGAGGCGTAGAACTTCAGGGCCCGGCCGCCGGAGGTGGTTTCCGGACTTCCGAACATGACCCCCACCTTCTCGCGGATCTGGTTGGTAAAGATGACCGACGTGTGCGAGCGGTTCACCGCCCCCGTCAGCTTGCGCAGGGCCTGACTCATCAGCCGCGCCTGCAGCCCGACGTGCGAGTCGCCCATCTCGCCTTCGATCTCCGCGCGCGGGACCAGCGCCGCCACGGAGTCGATGACGATGACGTCGATGGCGTTGGAGCGGATCAGCACCTCGGCGATCTCCAGAGCCTGCTCGCCGGTATCGGGCTGCGCCACCAGCAGCTCGTCTATGTCGACCCCGAGCTTGCGGGCGTAGCCGATGTCCAGAGCGTGTTCCGCGTCGATGAACGCCGCGATGCCGCCTGCGCGCTGCGCGTTCGCGATCACGTGCAGGCAGAGGGTGGTCTTGCCGCTCGACTCCGGCCCGTAGACCTCGCTGATCCGTCCCCGCGGCACGCCGCCGATTCCGGTCGCCGCATCCAGGTTCAGCGAACCCGTGGAGATGGCTTCGATCTGAATCCGGGATGAGTCCGACCCCATCTTCATGATCGCCCCTCTGCCGTGGGCCCTCTCGATCTGCGTGAGAGCGGTCTTCAGCGCCTTGTCCTTTGAAGTGGTCTGGATCTTGCGAGCCATCGCTGTATGTCTCCGTCGGGTTCGCGTGAACGAGGAAGTGCGATCCAAGATACGAGACCCGAACAGAAAGCGAAAGGGGCTCGCGCGAGATGAAACATAACGGGTCCCCTTTGACACCTGGAATGTCTGTTCGGGACGACCTCGGGGCCCCCGTTGCGGAGCGACGGCTACTCCTGTTCTCTTTTTTGACGGGCGGGCAAATGGTCCGCCCGCTTCGACTGGAAGTCACTCAGCTGGAGCTGCTGATCATGAGGACGAGAAGAACCCTGCTCCCGCCCCTGTTCGCCTTCGTGCTCGCCGCCCCGCCGGTCGCCGCGCAGGAAATCACCGACCACGCGGACTTCACCCGGATCCTCGAGGACGTCGTCCAGGCGCCGCGGGTGGACTACTCCGCCCTGCAGGACCGCCGGACGGACCTGACCGCCTACCTCGATCAACTCGCGGGCACGGACCCGGCCGCGCTCGAGTCGGCGCCCGACGACGTCCAGCTCGCGTTCTGGATCAACGCCTACAACGCCTGCATGCTGGATCGGGTGTCGGCGAACTATCCGATCCGGAAGAACGCGGGTCTCGTGGGCTCGATCCGCAACGCGTTCGCCGACCGGCCCGACAACTCCGTCTGGCAGATCCGCGACGTCTTCACCGGAGCCTTCTGCGACGTGGCCGGGGCGACGCGCTCGCTCGACGAGATCGAGCACGAGATCATCCGGCCCACGTGGGGTGAGCCGCGCATCCACTTCGCCGTCAACTGCGCGGCATTGAGCTGCCCGCCGCTGGCGGCCGAGGCCTACGTGCCGGAGCGCCTCGAGGGTCAGCTCGATCGAGCCGTGCGTGGCCTGGTGGAGAATCCCGAGCACTTCCTGATCGACCGCTCGGGCGCCGGATCTCTCACCCTGAACCGGGTGCTTGACTGGTACGGCGATGACTTCGGAGGAAGAGACGGCCTGCTCGACTTCTTCGCCCGATACCTGCCCGAGGAGGATGCCGAATTCCTCCGGCGCCCGGGCGTCGAGGTGCGCTACTTCGAATACGACTGGACGCTGAACGACCTCGACCCGTGACCGGCGCCACCCTGGGGGTGGTGATCCCGACGATAGACGAAGCGGGTTATCTGCCCCGATTGCTGGCCGACCTGGCGGAAGTTCAACTTCCGCTTCGTGTCGTGGTTTCGGACGGCGGTTCAGCCGACGACACCCTCGACCTCGCCCGCGCGGGAGGCGCCGTGTGCGTGTCCGGGCCCCGGGGGCGGGCCGCCCAGTTGAACGCGGGCGCCCGGGCGCTCGACACCCCCTGGCTCCTCTTCCTGCACGCCGACTCCCGGCTCCCGTCGGCCTCCCGCTCCGCCCTCGTCTCCGCGGTCCACTCCGACAACGGTCCGGCGGCGGCGTATTTCCCGTTCCGCCTGTGCGGGCGTGGCTGGTTCTGGCGCCTGGTCGAGGCCGGACAGCGCGTGCGCGAGAGCCTGACCGGGCTCGTCTATGGCGACCAGGGCCTGCTGGTGCGGCGCGAGGCCTTCGAAGCGGTCGGCGGTTACCCGGAACTGCCTCTCATGGAGGATGTCGAGATGGTTCGCCGACTGCGTCGCTGGGGCGGGATCGCGCGCCTGCCCGGACCTTTGCCGACCAGCGCCAGAACCTACCTGCGCTTCGGAAGATGGAAGGTCTGGCTGCGCAACGGGGCGGTCGTCTCCCTGTATCTGGCCGGAGTCGCGCCGGAGCGCCTGGCGCGCTGGTATCCAGAGCGGTTCCCGGCGTCGGAGAACGGGCGCAACCGGTGACCCGCGACGTGGAGCGCACCCTCATCGTATTCGCCAAGGTGCCCCGTCCGGGGCGCGTCAAGACGCGACTTGCCGCCGCCATCGGAGACGTCGAAGCCGCATCGCTGTACACCATCATGGGGCGCCGGGTGCTGGACGGCGTTCGCGGCGGGCATTATCGCCTGGTCGTCTACATCGATCCCGCGAATGAGCTGGCCGCGGCCCGCGAGTGGCTGGGAGCGGCGGGCGTCGGATTCAGGCCCCAGGAAGGCGACGACCTGGGCGAGCGCCTGGCGGACGCCTTCCGGCGCGAGTTCCGGCGGGCGCCGCAGGTGTGCGCGATCGGCACCGACGCCCCCGCGGTGGATCGTCGCGTCGTCGAGGGCGCCTTCGCCGAACTCTCGGCGCACGACCTCGTGCTGGGTCCCGCGCTGGACGGCGGATACTACCTGATCGGCGCGACCGGCTACTGGCCCGACCTCTTCCGCGACGTGCCCTGGAGCACCGGGGGAGTCATGAGCACGACGCTGGCCCGGGCGCGTGCCCTGAAGCTGCGGACGGCCGCTCTCGAGCCGCTGCCGGACATCGACACCGTCGAAGACCTGGAACGGGCGGGCATTTCCCGGACGTGACGAAACCCGCCCCGGCCACCGGTGCCGGGACGGGCTTCGCGGACCTTGCGGGAAACGCGGGAAAGCGTCAGCCCCGCACCCGAGCCGGCAGTTCGTACGGCTGCCAGCGTCCCGGAGTCACGGGCACGTAGATCATCGGGATCGGGTCCGCGCCGGCCGCGGCCGACTCCGCGAAGAGGGGCACGCCCAGCCACTCGCCGACCCGGGTGATCGTGGTGCAGTTCGGGCTGATCTGCTCGCCCACCTTCTCGTACGGGTAGTCCCCGTGCTCGATCTCGCTGTCGTTGTTGAACCACTCGGCGTCCGCCGCGTATACGCCGCCCAGCGCATCCAGGGCAATCACTTCCGCGCCTTCGGGCGTGGCCATCACGGTGCCGTTCTCACCTGTCGCGAGGCACAGGGTCCGCTCCGCGCTGAGTTCGATCGGGATCTCGGTGGTGCGCTCGATGACGACCGTGTCCGGCGGCGGAGCCGGGAGCTGGATCGGCTCCGGACGCGGCATCAGTTCGGGGCTGCACAGCACGCCGCCGCCGCCCGGACAGAGCGCCAGCGAAGCCATCACGCCGAAGCGGGAACTGCGGTATATGGTGGAGTTCTCGACGTGCTGAATCCCCAGCACGTAGGCGCCCGCCCGAATCCCGCCCACATCCAGCTGCAGCCCGGTGTTGACGTCCCATCCGTCGTATTCGCCCATGAGGTTCAGGAGCACCCCCCGGGAGAGCTGGACGTGCAGCGCGGTGGCCGCGAGCCAGCCGTGCGAATAGCGCCTCCCGTACCAGCCGAGATCGCTTCCGCTCCCGCCGAACATCCCCGTTCCGTAGCCCAGCCCGAAGGTCAGGTCGTGCTCGGGAAGGGCGTCGCTGTCCAGGCCGGCGAGCTGGAAGGTCGCCATCGCGTAGGGAGAGAACGAGGTCGACATGTCGTCCACCAGGCCTCCCTCGTAGTGGTCGTAGAACCGGATGTCGGGAAATCCGAGGCGGGGGGGAATGTGATCGCGGCCATCTCCGAAGGAAGGTCCGCTCACGAAGCGCGTGCCCACCGCCAGCCCGAACCCCGACGACTCGGGCTTGACCAGCGCGACCCGGCCGAACGCGCCGACCATGTTCCCGCCGCTCTCGGCATCGGCGAAATTCTGGAAGGAGGCGCCCACCTCCAGGCGGTCGAAGAGGCCGATCGCAACCGACGCGTCCTGCAGCCACTGGCTCCACTCGCCCGGGAGACGACCCTTTTCGATCCCTCTCTGCGATATGAATACGCGCTCGTCGACGCTGATCCCGAACCCCGAATAGGTGCCCGTGATCGCGAGATGCGGGAGCGTGGAAGCGGCCGGAACGTTGAAGAATCCGGAACCGTACCGCAGCGTGCTGCCCATCTTGGTGCTCTGCGCGTCGAGCGGCTGAACCTGAGCAGCCGCGGCCAGCGCCACGAGGAACAGGGCCATCCAGCGCTCCCGATTGTCACGTCCTTTCATCCCGTCACTCCCTGGGTTGGTCCATGCGCGCCGGAGCCGTGCCGGGCCCATCCGATCACCAACCTGGCGCAACATCTCGGAGTGTAAAAACTAGCCCCGGCCAGTTCCGAAAGCCAGCGAGCGGGAGGCGATTCATGCGTCGCGATTCCCGGCTCCCCCGCCGTCCAGTCCCCGCATCCTCCGACCGATGGAAAACATCCAGCCCAGGAGCAGCAGCCACGCCAGCGCATAGGCGATGAAGACGTACCAGTATGGCCGCAGCGACTGCTGTGCGAGCACCTCGGTGCCCACCTGGGCGACCAGCGGGGGCGAGGACGCCAGCGACGCCGCGAGAGCGGCAAGGAGGACGATGGCGGGTCGGGGACGGAACATGTGCATGGTCGGTTTTCCTTACGCTGCCCGAGGCTGGCCGCGCGTTTCGAGGGCGCGCTGGTAGCGCAGATGCTCGAGGCCGTATCTGAGGAAGAAGACGGAGAAGAAGATGAGGGTGAAAGCCAGCAGTCCGATCATGAGGGTGACCAGCATGTCCGCGTCCAGCGTCGGACCTTCCTCGACATTGAGCACCACCGGCTGGGGATGGAGCGAGGGGAACCAGAGCACGCTCACGTGGACGAGAGGAATCAGCAGCGCCCCCAGCACGCCGATCACCGCCGCCATGCGCTTGCCCGCCTGCCGGTCCTCCGCCGAAGCGCGTACGAGGAAGTAGCCGACGAAGACGAACCACATGAGCAGCGTCAGGGTCAGGCGCGGCTCCCAGGTCCAGGGCGTTCCCCACGCGTACGCCGCCCAGAGCGGTCCCGAAGTGAGCATGATCGCCCCGAAGATCAGCCCGCCCTCGGCCGCGGACTGCGCCGCCCAGTCCAGCCGCTCGTCGCGCAGCCAGAGATATGCGGCTCCGCAGAGCGCGGTGATGCCGAAGGCGAGGAAGGTCACCCAGGCGGAGGGGACGTGCACGTAGAAGATCCGCTGCACGATCCCCATGGTGCGCTCCGTCCCCACCCAGAAGAAGACCAGCCAGTGGAGAACCAGTACTCCGGCGACGCCCAGAACCCCCAGAACCGTCGCCATCCATCGGATGCGAGCGAGTGACATCATTCCTCCACCACGTATCGAAACAGGATCGTTCCCGCCGTCAGCGCCACCACCGTGAAGGCCGCCAGCAGATAGAGGCTGCCCTCGACCTCCTGCACGGGACGCGAAGCGAAGATGCGTCCCGTGGCCGTGACACCGAAGATGACCACAGGAACGAGGAGTGGAAAGATCAGGATGGGAAGAAGGGTCTGTCCCATGTTCGTCTGCGCCGATATGGCGCTGAACAGCGTGGTGACGGCCACGAACCCAAGGGTAGCGACACCCAGCACGCCGGCCAGCAGGAGGGGGTCGTTTCCGTAGTTGAACCCGAAGAACAGCCAGTAGGCCGCCAGCGCGACGACCTCGATCAGGGTCACCAGGACGAAGTTGGAGACCACCTTGGCCAGGTATATTCCATCCAGCGGGACCGGGCTGGTGAGCAGGCCCTGGATCGCGCCCTGCTCCCGCTCCATTTCGAAGGTCCTGCCCATGCCCAGCATGCCTCCGAACAGGATCGTCATCCAGATCAGGCCGGCGGCCAGCAGCTGCATCCGCACCAGCCCCTGATCGATCGCGAAATGAAAGAGGACGGCGACCAGGACGGTCAGCGCGCCCATCGCCGCGAGCCGTTCCCCCGTGCGCACCTCCAGCAGGAGATCCTTGCGCACGATCGCCGCCACCTGCCGCAGGTAGACGGTCACGCCCTGCCCTCCACCGCGCGCCGATAGGACCGTTCCAGGCCAACGGCATCCAGGTCGGCCCGCTCGGCCTCGAACACGAAGCTGCCGCGCACCTGGATCGCCACGCGATCGGCCAGCTCGAGCCCCCTCCCCAGATTGTGCGTGACCATGACGACCGTGCGGCCCCCGTCCTTCAGCGCCGAAAGCAGCTCCTGCAGCATCGCGCCGGCGTAGGCGTCGAGACCGGTGTAGGGCTCGTCGAGCAGGACGATCCCGGGATCGTGAAGCAGCGCGCGCGCCACCGCCAGCCGCTGCACCGTGCCCCGGGACAGCGTGTCCACCGGGCTGTCGGCGTAACCTTCGAGGCCGACGTCGGCCAGGCGGTCCGGCACCCGCGAGTCCAGGTCGTCGAGGCCGTGCAGGCGGCCGTAGAAGCGGAGGTTCTCGCGGGCCGTCAGGCGGCCGTACAGAAAGCTCAGGTGCGACAGGATGCCGATCCGGGCGCGCGCCGCCCGGTCTCCGACCGTGAGGGGAATCCCGGACACCCGGACCTCCCCGGCCGTCGGGCGTAGCCCTCCGGCGAGCAGCCGCAGGAGAGAGGTCTTGCCGGCGCCGTTGGGGCCGAACACCGAGAGAAACTCGCCGGCCGCGAGGCGGAAAGAGACGTGATCCACGGCGCGCACCGGCCCGTAGTCCCGCACGAGCGACGCGGCCTCGAGGACCGGGAGGCCGGCGCGGGAGGCGGCAGCGGCGGCGGGCATCAACTCATCAGCTCCGCGCGGCCGGCGCGGCCTCCTCCCCGCGCTCCGACTCAAGGCGTCGGCCGCAGGCCGCGCAGAAGAGCGCCACCTCGGCGTTGGCGCTGCCGCAGCGGTCGCACAGCGTGCCCGCTCTCAGGGCGGCCCGATACGCCGCGATTTCCTGTTCGAGGTCGTCGGCCACGGTGTCCTGCGCGGGCGGAGGGCGGCCCTCCGCCTGCTCCCGGCTCCGCCGCACCTCCTGCAACGCATCCAGTGCCTCGCGCGCCAACTCGTCGCGCAAGCGGCGATAGTCGCGTTCGTCGATCTTTCCGGTCGCGAAGTCGTACTCGACGTCGCGCAGCGCCACCAGGCTCAGGTGCCTGCGCGCCTCCGCCTCGGTGAACTCCTCGTCCAGGCTCACGAGAGGCGCCTTCTCTCCACTGAACACGGGCTGCACGACGTAGAGGACCACCGCCGCGGCGACCAGAACAGCCCCCAGAACGATCATCATGCGTCAGGCGACGGCGAAGCCAGGGGCAGGAACCGGAGGGGACGCCAGCCCGGGTCAGACCTTCGCGAGCCGGGCGCTCGCGGGCGTGGCCTGGACCTTGCGCCGGGCGGGTCCGCCCGCGCCGGGCCAGAGGGCGATCAGCGAACCGAGGGTAATGACCAGCCCGCCGTACCAGATCCAGCCCACCAGGGGCCGCACGAGCACCTGGAAGACCGCGCCCTGGGCCGAAGACTCGTTCAGAACGGCGCCCTCGAAGTCCTCGACCCCCGCGAGGATGACGTACACGTCCTCGAGCGGGGTAGAGCGGATGCCGACCTCCCGGATCGGCTGGTCCGCGGTCGAGTAGATGCGCTGCTCGGCGGTGATGGTGCCGAGCCGGCGGCCGTCCCGGGACACGTCCATGAGCGCCACCCACTGCCACATGTTCGGCGTGCGCGATGAAGACAGGCCCTGGTAGGTCAGGACGTACTCGTGGCCGTAGGGGGAGGCCGCCCGGATCTGGTCGCCGGGCTCAACGCTCCGGTCGATCTCGGTGTGGAAGGAAGCGCCCGCAAATCCGGCGAACATGAGCACGATGCCCACGTGCACGATGTAGCCGCCCCAGCGCCGGCGGTTGCGCGCGATCAGGTGGAGGAAAGCCCTGCCCAGCCCCTCGCCTTCGATGCGCGCCCGCGCCCGGGTACCCTTCCAGAACTCGGTCGCCAGAATGGTGAGCACGAAGCCGCAGATCGCGAAGGTCGCGAGGGCATAGAACCCGCGCATGCCGGCGATCATGAGCCCGGCTACGACGGCTGCCGCCATCAGCAGCGGCGACACGAAGTTGCGCTCGAGGTTCCGGCGCGTCGCCTTCCGCCAGGCGATGACCGGCCCGATCCCGGTCAGCGCCAGCAGCACCAGCCCGATCGGGATGTTGACGCGGTTGAAGAACGCCGGCCCCACGGCCACCTTGGTCCCCGCGACACCCTCGGAGATCAGCGGAAAGAGCGTCCCCCAGAGCACCGCAAACGCCGACCCCAGCAGGATCAGGTTGTTCATCAGGAACGCGGATTCGCGCGAAAGGAACGACTCGATGGTGCGCTCCGCCCGCAGATCGTCCTTGCGCCACAGGATGAGGAGCAGGCAGGCCATCGTGGCAACGCCCAGAAAGGCGAGGAAGATGTAGGCGATGCGCGTGTTCTGGGCGAAGGAGTGAACCGACTCGATGAGCCCGGAACGCGTGAGGAAGGTCGCGAAGATGGTGAGCAGGAAGGTCAGCGACACCAGCGACAGGTTCCACATCTTCAGCATCCCCCGGTGCTCCTGGATCATCACGGAGTGGAGGAATGCCGTCGCGGTGAGCCAGGGCAGCAGGGATGCGTTCTCGACCGGATCCCAGAACCAGTATCCGCCCCAGCCCAGCTCCTCGTAGGCCCAGCGCATGCCGAAGATGATGCCGTTGGTCAGGAAGAACCAGCTCAGCAGGGTCCAGCGCCGGGTCACCACCAGCCAGCGCGAGTCGGTCTTGCCGGTGATCAGGGCGGCGACGCCGAAGGCGAACGGCACCGAGAAGGAGGTGAACCCCAGGTAGAGCGTCGGGGGATGAATGGTCATCCAGTAGTTCTGGAGCTGCGGATTCAGCCCCTGCCCGTTGGCGGGCGTGAACGGCAGTCTCTCGAAGGGGTTCACGTCGGCGAAGAGGAGCACGCCGAGGAAGAACGCCGTGATCGTGAGCAGGACGCCCACCACCGAGGGCATGAACTCGCGGTTCCTGCGGCGGTTCTGGAAGACGGCGATGCTTGAGAAGAGGGCGAGCAGCAGCACCCAGAAGACCAGCGACCCGCGCTGGCCGGCCCAGAGCCCGGTCACCTTGAAGTAGGTTTCCAGCTCCCGGCTCGAGTACCCCCACACGTACCGGTACTCGTAGTGCTCCCCGACAAACGCCAGGATGATGCCCAGCGAGGTGAGGCACAGCAGGAAGAAGACGGCGTAGACCGACCGCTCGGCCGAGAGAACCAGGTCGCCGCGCTTCCGGTGCCCGCCCACGAAGGCGAGCACGATGCCCCAGATCGAAACCGGCAGAGCCACCCAGAGGGCGAACTCCCCGAGCAGGATCATCCGGCCATCTCTTCCGGCATCGCCTCGTAGCGGCTGCCACACTTGGTCAGCACGGTCGTGGCCTCGAAGACCCCGTCGCGCCGGAAGCGTCCTTCGATGACGACTTCGGTCTCGTCGCTGAAGGTGTCCGGGAGGATGTCACGGTACTCCACCCGGAAGCTGGCGTCCTCGCGCGCCAGATCCACCACCGAGAAGTGGTGCTCGAACGCGCCCTCGGCCTGGTAGCTCCCCTTGACCACCCGGCCGCTCACCTTCACGCCGATGTCGTGGAAGGTGTCGTCCTCGGCCACCTTGGCCATGAGTTCGACCGGGGTCAGGTAGTAGACCATCGCCTTGTCGAAACCTGTCCAGATGAGGAAGGTCACCACCATGGCGACGCCGACCAGACCGATATAGAAGCGGCTGTTCTTCATCCGCTGCGCTCCTGTGTCCCGTGTTTCCCGGACCCGGCCCGACTGCCGCGAGCCCGGTCTTGCCAGCCTTCGGAATATAGGATGGGGGCGCGGTTTCTCAAACCTGGCAATCCGTGGATGCATCGCCGCTCGAATGCCGGGGGGAACTCGTCCACGGGCTGTCAGCCGGGTTGCTCGCTTTCGCGGGCCCAGCTGCGCGCGGCCGCGACCGCCCTCTGCCACCCGGCGATGAGCGCCGCGCGGTGTTCCGGGCGCATGTCGGGCGAGTAGGTCTCGGGCGCGCCGGAGGCGGCCGCGAACACCTCTCCGTCCGGCCAGATCCCAACCGCGATCCCCGCCAGGCCGGCGGCCCCCAGCGCGGTGGTCTCCACCCGGGGAGCGCGGCGCACGGGCACGTCCAGCACGTCGGCCTGGAACTGCATCAGCCACCGGTTGCGCGCCGCGCCGCCGTCGGCGCGCAGTTCCCGCGTGGCCAGCCCGGCGTCCTCCTCCATGGCGCGGATGACGTCTAACGTGCCGTACGCCATCGACTCGAGCGCCGCGCGCGCCAGGTGCGATCCGGTCGTCCCGCGCGTGATCCCCACCACCGTGCCGCGCGCCTCGGGGATCCAGTGCGGGGCCCCCAGCCCTACGAACGCGGGCACGAAGTAGACTCCCGCATTGTCGGCCACCTCGCGGGCGCGCTCCTCCGACTCGGCGGCGTGGTCGAGGATGCCCAGGCCGTCGCGCAGCCATTGAATGGACGCGCCCGCCGAGAAGATCGATCCCTCCAGGGCGTACGCCGGGCCGCCGCGCGCGTCGCAGGCCAGCGTGGTGAGAAGCCCGTTCTCGGAGGGCACCACCTCCCGGCCCGTATGCAGCAGCAGGAACGCCCCGGTGCCGTACGTCACCTTGGCCAGGCCGGCGCGGATGCACCCCTGCCCGAAGAGCGCCGCCTGCTGGTCTCCGACCACGCCCGCGACCGGGACCTCCGTCCCCAGGTGCTCGCCGCGCGCGACCCCGAAGTCGCCGGAGCTGGAGCGCACCTCGGGCAGGATGCCCGCCGGGACTTCGAGCAGGTCGGCGAGCGAGGGGTCCCAGGCCCGGTGGTGCAGGTCGTAGAGGAGGGTGCGCGAGGCGTTGGTGTGGTCGGTCGCGTGTACCGCTCCGCCCGTCAGGCGCGCCACCAGCCAGGCATCGATGGTGCCCGCGGCCAGGTCGCCGGCCTCCGCCGCCGCCCGCAGTTCGGGGCGCTCGCGAAAGAGCCAGGTCAGCTTGGTTCCCGAGAAGTAGGGATCGAGGACCAGCCCCGTGCGCCGGCGCACCTCGGATTCGTGGCCACCGCGGCGCAATTCGGTGCAGATCGACGCCGTGCGGCGGTCCTGCCAGACGATGGCCCGGCACACCGGCTCGAGCGAGGCGCGGTCCCACAGAACCACGGTCTCGCGCTGGTTCGCGATGCCGATGGCCTCGAGGCGCGCCTCCCCTCCGGCGTCGTCCAGAGCAGCGCGCGCGACCCTCCGGGTCACCCGCCAGATCTCCTCCGCGTCGTGCTCGACCCAGCCCGGCCGGGGGAAGTGTTGGGTGAACTCCGAGTAGCCGCGTCCCAGGATGCGCCCATCGCCCGCCACGACCAGGGCGGTGGAGCCGGTCGTGCCCTGGTCGAGGGCCAGAACCGCCGGTTGCCCGCTCACGTCCGCGCTCCGGTTCCCGGTATCACTTCCTTTGCGGACGCCGTTGCCCAGCCACCGAACCCGCAGGGGACGCCGGCGGCGCCCAGCAGGCCCACGAGCAGCGGGACGGGCAGTCCCACCACCGTGAAGTAGTCGCCCTCCAGCGACTCCACCAGCACCGCCCCGGCGCCCTGTATGGCATACGCCCCCGCCTTGTCCATCGGTTCCCCGGTGGCCACGTAGGCCCGGGCCTCCTCCTCGCCGAAGGACCGCAGCCACACCGTGGTTCGGGAGACGCCGGCGTGCACGCAGCCGTCGGGCTCGACCAGCGCCAGCGCGCTGACCACCTCGTGGGCCCGGCCCGCCAGGCTCAGAAGCATCGCGACCGCGTGATCGGCGTCCCGGGGCTTGCCCAGGATGGTCCCGTCCCGCACCACCACCGTGTCGCCCCCCAGCACGAGTCTCCCCGGCCGGCGCCCCGCCACCGCGCGCGCCTTCCCCTCCGCCAGACGCCGGGTATGCGCGGCCGGGTCCTCTCCGGGCAGCACCTCCTCCGGGATGTCCGCCGGGTCGACCTCGAAGGGAATCGCCAGCATGGTGAGCAGATCCGCGCGCCGGGGGGACCGGGACGCGAGCACGAGAGGGGGCGCCCGCCCGTGTGCCGGCTGCCCGCTCACCGTTCGAGCACCAGGGTCACGGGGCCATCGTTTACGAGTTCCACATCCATCATGGCGCCGAACACGCCGGTCTCGACCCGACCCGGAGCCTTCTCTCGCAAGAGCGCCACGAAGTTCTCGTAGAGGGGCACCGCCACATCGGGCCCCGCCGCCCGTATGAAGCTCGGCCGGCGTCCCTTGCGGGTATCGCCGTACAGCGTGAACTGACTCACGACCAGAACGTCGCCGGAGACGTCCCGGAGCGACAGGTTCATCCTGCCCTGCGCATCGTTGAAGACGCGCAGCCCCAGCACCTTGTTCGCCATCCACTCGAGCGCGTCCGCGCGATCCTCGCGGGTAAACCCGACAAGCAGCAGGAGCCCGCCGTCGATGCGCCCCACCACCGCACCGTCGACGGTCACCGAGGCGCGCGCCACGCGCTGGAGGACGATCCTCACCTCGCGCCTCCCCCGCCACCCGGCCCGGCGGGCGCAACCCCCGTCCCTCCCCGCGCCCGGACCATCACTCGACCGTCACCGACTTGGCCAGGTTGCGGGGCTGGTCCACGTCGCAGCCCCGCAGGACGGCGATGTGGTAGGCGAGCAGCTGAAGGGGCACCGTGGTGAGCACGGGGCGCAGAAAGGGCAGCGTGTCCGGGACGCGGATGACGTGATCCACCCTGTCCTCGAGCTCCGCGTTGCCTTCGCTGACCACGGCGATCACGCGCGCGCCCCTCGCCTTCACCTCCTCGATGTTTGAAACGACCTTCGGGTACACCGGGTCGCTCGGAGCCAGGATCACGACCGGCATGGCCTCGTCGATCAGCGCGATCGGCCCGTGCTTCATCTCCGCCGCGGGATAGCCTTCGGCATGGATGTAGCTCACCTCCTTGAGCTTGAGCGCGCCCTCCAGCGCCACCGGAAACTGGTAGCCGCGGCCCAGATAGAGGAAGTTGGGCGCGTCCCCGTACGTGCGCGCCAGCTCCAGAATGGAATCGTTCAGCTTCAGGACCTCGTCCACTTGTCCCGGGAGGGCCTGCATGGCCTGGACGATGCGACGGCCCCCCTGCAGCGAGATCTGCCGGCGCCGCCCCATCCACAGGGCGAACAGGGCGAGCACCATGAGCTGGCTGGTGAAGGCCTTGGTGGACGCCACCCCCACCTCGGGTCCGGCGTGCAGGTGGCAGCCGAAGGCGGTTTCGCGCGCGATCGACGAGCCCACCACGTTGACGATGCCCATGGTGCGGGCTCCCCTGCGGCGAGCCTCCCGCAACGCGGCCAGCGTGTCGGCGGTTTCTCCGGACTGGCTGATCGCGACCACCAGGGTGCGCTCGTCCAGCACCGGGTTCTTGTAGCGGAACTCGGACGCGTACTCGACCTCGACAGGTATGCGCGCGAGATCCTCGAGCATGTACTCGCCGATCAGCGCAGCGTGCCAGCTGGTTCCGCATGCCGTCATGACCACGCGATCCAGGGAGAGCAACTCCTCCCGGTGCCGCTCGATCCCGCCCAGGCGAGCCATTCCGTCGGTCTCCAGCAGCCGCCCCCGAAGCACGTCGCGCAGGCTGCGCGGCTGCTCGAAGATCTCCTTCAGCATGAAGTGCTCGTAGCCGCCGCGCTCGATGGCGGACAGGTCCCAGGTCACCTGATGCACCGAGCGGCGCACCGCGCCCCGTCTCCTGTGGTAGACGCGATAGCCGGTGCGCTGGAGCTTCGCGTAGTCGCCGTCCGCCAGGTAGACGACGTCGCGCGTCCGGGCCACGACGGCGGCGGCATCGGAGCCCACCAGGTATTGCCCCGAAGCTCCCACCCCGAGCAGGAGCGGGCTCCCCTGGCGCGCCGCAACCAGCGTGTCCGGTTCGTGCGCCGAGACCGCCGCGATGCCATAGGTGCCGTCGACGCGCTCCAGGGCAAGCGCGAGGGCCTCCTCCAGCGGAGATCCTTCCTTGAGGAAGTGATCGACCAGATGCACGACGACTTCGGTGTCGGTATCGCTCCGGAACCGGTATCCGCGCGCCTCGAGCCGTCGCCTGAGCAGGGCTGCGTTTTCGATGATGCCGTTGTGCACCAGGGCCACGCCGCCATCCTGACTGACATGGGGATGGGCGTTCCGCTCGGTCGGGGCGCCGTGGGTGGCCCAGCGCGTATGGGCGATGCCGCAGCTTCCGCCCGGCGGGTCGCGGCGGACGGCCGCCTCCACCTGTCCCAGCTTGCCGGCCCGCTTCACCACGCTCAGCCGGGCATCGCCGTCGACCACCGCGAGCCCGGCCGAGTCGTATCCGCGGTACTCGAGGCGGCGGAGCCCCTCCAGCAGCACGGGGGCCGCGTCACCCGGACCCACGTACCCCACTATTCCACACATTTTTCTTCGATGATGGTGTTGTCCGAGCGCCCCTGCGGCCGCGGCGGCGTCACCGGGAAGCTACCGTGCCCGCGTCCCGGTGGGAACGCGCCAGCCGGAGCAGCTCGCCACGCGCCTCCTCCACGAGCGTCCCCGCCCGCGGCCCGGCCGGCGCTTCCGCGATCAGCCGCACCACCGGCTCGGTGCCGGAGGGCCGCACGTGAAGCCACTCGCGGCGGCCGGGCCAGGTGAGCCGCAGCCCGTCGGTGCGGTCCCGGTCCGCGCCGCCCCAGCACTGCTGCAGGCGCGCGTAGGCGGCCTCGAGCCGTTCCCTGGGAAAGGCGACCTTTTCCTTGACGATCCGGTAGTCCGGATAGCGGCGGACGGCGGCGGCCAGCGAGATCCCTTCGTCGAGCAGATGCTGGAGCACGAGCGCGGCGCCCACCAGCGCGTCCCGCGTGTGGTGCAGCGCAGGCACGACCACTCCGCCGTTCCCCTCCCCGCCCACCACGGCTCCTTCCGCCAGCATTCGGCGCACGACGTTTATCTCACCCACGGGCGCGCGAAGCGCCTTCGCCCCGGCCGCGGCCGCAGCGTCCTCGACCACCTGGCTGGTGGAGAGGTTGGTCACCACGAGGCCCGGACGCCGACGGGTCACGGCCGCGGCCGCCAGAGCCAGGGTGAAGTCCTCGCCCACGGGAGCACCGGTCTCGTCCACCAGGGACAGGCGGTCTACGTCGGGGTCCACCGCCATCCCCAGGTCGGCGCCGGAGTCCCGCACGAGTTCGCCCAGAGCCCCCAGGTTCTCCGCCGTCGGCTCGGGATCGCGCGGAAAGCGCCCGTCCATCTCCAACCCGATGCCGTGCATCCGGCACCCCAGCCGCTCCAGCAGCTCCGGCACGACCGCACCCCCGGCCCCGCGAACGCAGTCGAGCGCCACGGAGAACCCGCGTGCGCGCAACGCGGCAACGTCCACCAAGGGAAGGTCCAGCACCGCCTGCAGATGCCGCCGGGCCGCACCTTCGTCCCGCGTCATCTCCCCGACCCGATCCCACGACGCGCGCGGAATCTCCTCCGCGAGCAGCCGACGGAATCGGGCCATCCCGGGTGCGTCCAGGAATATTCCTTCGGCGGTGGCGAACTTGAGGGCGTTCCACTCCGCCGGGTTGTGGCTCGCGGTGACCGCGATCCCGCCTGCCGCATCGGCGTCGCGAACCGCCATCATCAGCGTCGGGGTGGGGACGATGCCGATGTCGACCACGTCGCACCCCACCGACGCCAGACCGGCGCCGGCGGCGGCCGCGAGCATGGGCCCGGAGGTCCGCGAGTCGCGTCCCAGGATCACGGATCGCCCTTCGCGCTCGCCGCGCAGGAATGCCCCGTACGCCGCGGCGAGCGCCGTGACCAGTTCGGGCGTGAGCGGATCTCCCACCCGGCCCCGGAAGCCCGAGACGCTCACCATGAGATCAGGCGGCAGAACGATTGGCATGGCTGGCGAACCTCTCCGGTGGGCGGCGGGACTCGCCTTCGTCCCGTCGCGCGGACTACATTCGGGCCTGTGACCGCTGTCCAAACCCCTTCGGACACATTCCGGATCCATGACCCGACCCTCTGCAGGGACGCAACCGCCGGAACCCCGCCTCGCGACGCTCGCGATTCACGGGGGACAGGCGCCCGAGCCGCACACCGGCTCCATCATGCCCCCCATCTTCCAGACCTCGACCTATGTGCAGCCGGGACTGGACCGGGGATGGCCCTGGGAGTACGCACGCGTCCAGAACCCTACCCGCGAAGCCCTGGAACGCAACGTCGCCTCCCTGGAAGGGGCGTCCCACGGCATCGCCTTCGCGAGCGGGATGGCCGCCATCGACTGCGTGGCCCGCCTGCTGTCGGCCGGCGACCACGTGGTCTGCGAGGAGAACACCTACGGCGGGACGACGCGGCTGGCCACCCAGGTCCTGAACCGGGCCGGCCTCTCGTTCTCCTTCGTGGACTCGAGGGATCCGCAGCGCATCCGCGACGCGCTCCGCCCGAACACGCGGCTGGTCCTCCTCGAGACCCCCACCAACCCCATGATGCGCCTGTGCGACCTCGCCGCGGCCGCCGAAGCGACCCGCGACGCCGGCGTTCTGCTGTGTGTCGACAACACCTTCGCGACGCCCGTCAACCAGCGCCCGCACGAGACCGGCGCCGACATCGTGATGCACTCGACCACCAAGTACCTGAACGGCCACAGCGACATCATCGGCGGCGTTCTCACGGTGCGCGACGCGGACCTGGACGACCGGCTGCGCTTCCTGCGCAAATCGACCGGCGCCGTGCCCGGCCCCATGGACTGCTGGCTCTGTCTGCGCGGCACCAAGACCCTCCATGTGCGCATGCGCCAACACAATGCCAACGGGCTGGCGGTGGCGCGCTTCCTGGAGACACATCCTGCCATCGACGAGGTACACTACCCGGGCCTGTCCTCCCACCCGCAGCACACACTCGCCTCGCGCCGGATGGGCGGGTTCGGCGGCATGGTGTCCGCCACCCTGCCGACCCGGGGCGCAGTGCGGCGGCTGGTGGAGGGGACGCGCATCTTCGCGCTCGCCGAGAGCCTGGGCGGGGTGGAGTCGCTCATCTCGGTGCCCGCGCTCATGACCCACGCGTCGGTGCCGCGCGAGCGCAGGCGTGAGATGGGGGTAAGCGGCCGCGTGGTGCGGCTGTCGGTGGGAATCGAGGACCCGCGCGACCTCCTCGAAGATCTCGACCGGGCCCTTCGGCGGGGACCTGGCGGGTGATGGACTTCCGGAAGCACGCCGGAACGAGTGCCGAAACCTCGGTTCTGGACGGGGCGTACGAGAACCGACCACGGCGAGGGGGAGGAGCCCGGCGCGGTCACTACGAATACGAGGACGCCGCCAGGCGTCCGCCAAAGGAGAATCACCATGGACGGTTCTGACGCAGACCGGGTCAACGGCGCGGCCGAGAACGCCAATGGAAACGGAGGCGCGCCCCACGCGAGCGCGCGCCGCATCCTCACGAGCATCTCGTCGCGCTCGTGGGAACATCCCGCGGATCGCGCGGCCCTCGCGGCGCTGCGCAAGCTCCCCGTCTTCGACGAGGTCCTGAAGACCCTCTTCGGCTTTTTCGGCGAGAAGCCCATCCGGCTCGCGTTCCAGGCGAACGCCTTGCGGGTGAGCGAGCGCCAGTACGGGCACATCTACGAGCGCTACCGCGACATCGTGGAGACGCTGGACACCGAGGAGTACCCGCTCTACGTCTCCCAGACGCCGATCGCCAATGCCGGCGCCTACGGCATGGACCAGCCCTTCATCATCCTCAACTCGGGGACGGTCCTGATCCTCAACGATGACGAGCTTTCGTTCATACTGGGTCATGAAGTGGGCCACATCATGAGCGGGCACGTGCTGTACCGCACGATGATGGTGCTGTTGATCCAGCTTGCCAGCCTCGGATTCCCGATCGTCGGACTCGCCGCACGGGCCGTGCTCATGGGGCTGCTGGAGTGGTCCCGCAAGAGCGAACTCTCCTCGGACCGCGCCGGGCTGCTCTCCATCCAGGACGCGGATGTCGCGATGACCGCCATGATGAAGATGGCGGGCGGCGGCACTTCTTCGGACCTCAATCTCGGCGAGTTCGTGAACCAGGCCGAGGACTACCGCGAAGGCGGAGACGTGGCCGACCACGTCTTCAAGGTGCTCAACCTGCTCGGCGTCACCCATCCGTTCTGGGTCCTGCGGCTCTCCGAGATACGGAGCTGGATCGAGAGCGGCGAGTACGACCGGATCGTGGCCGGAGAGTACCCTCGCCGCGACGACCCCGACCCGTCCTACCGCGAAGACATCTCTTCGGCGGCCGAGGCCTACGCGGAGGAAGCGCGCAGCTTCATCGGATCCATGCGCGGGGCGGCCCGCAGGATGGGCGACTCGATACGGGACAACATCCGCAGATAGCCCCGGGATCGCTGGCATGCGCATTCTGATCGTCGGCAACGGCGGGCGAGAGCACGCCCTGCTCTGGAAGCTCCGCCGGGACGCGCCCGAAGCCAGCTTCCACGCGACGCGCCCCAACGCCGGGATGGCCGCGGTGGCACAGCCGCTCGACATCTCCCCGGCGGACGTGCGGACGCTGACTTCCTGGGCGGAGTCGCACCGGATGGACCTGGTGGTGATCGGCCCGGAAGTCCCGCTCGCGCTCGGCCTTGCGGACCGCCTCGAGGCCGCGGGCGTGCCCGCGTTCGGACCGTCGCGGGCAGCGGCGCGCATCGAATCGAGCAAGGCCTTCGCCAAGGACCTCATGAGCGCCGCGGGCGTGCCCACGGCCGACTACCGCGTCTTCACGGACGCGGGGCGCGCCGAGGCGCACGTGGTGGAGGGAGGCGGGCCGTGCGTGGTGAAGGCCTCGGGCCTGGCGGCGGGAAAGGGCGCCATCGTGTGCGACGATCCGGATGAGGCCCGCGTCGCCATCCGGCAGATGCTCGTGGAGGGAAGCATGGGCGATGCCGGACGCGAGGTCGTGATCGAAGAGCGCATGTCCGGCGAGGAACTCAGCGTCTTCGCCCTCGCCGACGGGCAACGGGCCGTCCCGCTGGTGGCCTCGCAGGATCACAAGCGGATCGGCGAGGGCGACACCGGGCCCAACACCGGCGGCATGGGGGCGTACGCGCCGGTCTCGCTCGCCACCGCCGACCTGATCGCGCGGGTCGGCGACGAAATCCTGGATCCCGTGCTGCACGCTCTCGCGGAGGCAGGCTGTCCTTTCCGCGGGCTCCTGTACGCCGGCCTGATGCTTACCGATGAGGGACCCAGAGTGGTCGAGTTCAACTGCCGCTTCGGAGATCCCGAAACCCAGGTCGTACTTCCTCTGCTGGAGGGGTCGCTGCTGGACCCGATGATGGCGGTCGCCGACGGCAGCGGACTCGCGGGATACCGTGCCGGCACCGCCGGGGGAGCCGCGGTGACCACGGTGCTGGGGTCCGAAGGATATCCGGGGTCCTACCGGACGGGCGCGGCCATGGAGATCCCCGAGTCTCTCGCGGCCGACCCCGACGTGCTGCTCTTCCACGCCGGTACCCGGCACCACGAAGGTGCGGTGCTGACAGCGGGAGGACGCGTGCTCGCCGCGACCGGGCTCGGCGGCACGCTGGCGGAGGCCGCGGAGCGTTCCCGCCGCGCCGCGCGCGAGATCCGTTTTGAAGGCAGGTACTTCCGGTCCGACATCGGCTGGCGGGAGCTGGCGAGAAGCTGACTTCTCCCTCCGATGCCGGAGCCGTACCTCGCTCGGCGGCAAGACTTCGACAACCCACTTCGCGAACAAGGGAAACCATGATCATTACAACTACGCCAACGCTGGAAGGACGTCCGGTGCGCGACTATCTCGGCATCGTCACCGGCGAGGCGATCATCGGCGCCAACATCTTCAAGGATCTGTTCGCGGCCGTCCGCGATGTCGTGGGCGGGCGCTCGAACGCGTACGAACGCGCGCTGAGCGATGCGCGCGCGCATGCCCTGCGCGAGATGGCCGAGCGCGCCGCCGACCGGGGCGCCAACGCAGTGGTGTCCGTCGATCTTGACTACGAGGTGATCAACAACATGCTCATGGTGACCGCCGCGGGCACCGCCGTCGAAACCTGAGTCTCACCCCATCCTCCCCGACCTCCAGCCGCCGGAGTCAGACTGCCGGAGCTTCCTGAAGCGGAGACGATCGCGCGCGGCCTGGCGCCGCACCTCGCCGGCCGGACGATCTCCGGCGTGTGCGTAAAGCATCCCGATCTGCTGTCCGAATCGGCCGGCGCCTTCGCCCGCGGGATGAGCGGCGCGGAGATCGATCAGGTGGGTCGAAGGGGAAAGAACGTGGTGTGGTTCTGCTCCCCGGACACCGTTCTGGTGATCAATCTGGGCATGACCGGCCGCCTTCTGTTTCGTCCGCGAGGCGACCCCACCCCGCTCCCCGTCCACACGGGCGTCATCTTCGATCTGGCCGGCGGCGACGCGGCCGTATACAGCGACGTGCGCCGTTTCGGGCGGTTGCAGCGCTTCTGCGGGCGCTCGTGGCGGCGCTGGTCGCGCACGCTGGGGCTCGAACCGCTCGGCCGCTCCTTCACCGCCCGCCGCCTGGCGGTCGAGCTCGCCCGCTCCCGCTCGCCGATCCGGTCGTGGCTGCTCGATCAGCGGCGCGTGGCCGGGATCGGAAACATCTACGCGAACGAGGCGCTTTTCCTCGCCGGCATCCATCCGGCCGTGCCGGCGCGCGCGATTCCGGCGGCGAAGATCGCGCCCCTCCACCGAGCCATACGAAGGGTGCTGCGGGCGGCCATCGCCGCCTGCGGCACGACCCTTCGGGACTACCGCGACCCCGCCGGGCTGGAAGGATCGTTCGGTCCCCGTCTGGTGATATACGGTCGAGAAGGCCAGCCTTGCATAAAGTGTCCAGGGGTCGTCCTGAGAACGGTGATCAGCAACCGATCGGCGTTCCACTGTCCCCGCTGCCAGCCGCCACCTCAATGACCATCAATTCGTGGATGAATCCGCGCGAGCCCGGACGGCGGCGAGGTGCCGGGCTGGCAGGGCGCGTCGCGGGGGCAATGCGAGCGCTGCTCCCCGGGCGAACCGCCGGAGCCCTCGCGATCCTGGTTCTCGTTTCGTTCGGTTCCCTTTCCGGACAAGCCTCGGGCCAGGACGGCATCGTCGTTCCCGACCTGCCCGTGCACGAGTTGACGCTCGACAACGGGCTGCGGCTCATCATCCTCCCCAGGCCATCGGCGCCGACCGTGGCGTTCGTCGTCGAGTACGCGGTCGGGGGCGTCAACGAGACCCTCGGTTCGACGGGCACGGCCCACCTCCTGGAGCACATGCTCTTCAAGGGCACAACCACGGTGGGCACGCGCGACGTGGAAGCCGAACTCGATCTCTTCGCGCGCATGGACGCCGCCCACGACTCCCTGCTGTTCGAGTCGTCGGCCACCGCCCCCGACACAGCCCGCCTCAGGACGCTCCGGGAGCGCGTCGCCACCTACGAAGGTGAGGCGCAGGCCCCCGTCGTCCCCAACGAGTTCAGCCGCATCCTCACGAGAAACGGTGCCCGCAACCTCAACGCGACCACCTCCTCCGAGGCTACCACCTATTTCGTGGAGCTCCCGGCCAACCGGGCCAGGATGTGGTTCCTGCTCGAGAGCGACCGGGCGCACAACCCCGTCTTCCGGGAATTCTACACCGAGCGCGACGTGGTCATGGAGGAGCGCCGCACCCGCGTGGACACCAACCCCGGAGGCCTGCTGCACGAGGTCCACCTGGCGACGGCGTTCCTGATGCATCCGTACGGGGTTCCGGTGGTCGGGTACATGTCGGACCTGGAGCGGCTGTCGCGCCATGACGTGGAGGAATACCACCGCCGCTACTACGGCGCCCGGAATGCCGTGGTCGCCATCGTGGGCGACGTGGTGCCGGATTCGATCGCGGCATGGGCGCGCGACTACCTCGGCGACATCCGGCCCGGCGACCCCCCTCCCCCGGTCCTCGCCGTCGAGCCTCCGCAGCGGGGCGAGCGCCGGGTGGAACTGGTGATGGACGCCGAGCCGCAGCTGCGGGTGGGGTGGCATACGGTGAGCGGTCATCACCCGGACACTCCGGCGCTGACCATGCTGGCGTCGGTGCTGTCGGGGCGGCGCACCTCCCGCCTCTATCGCCGGCTGGTCACACAGGACCGGCTGGCCGCCGCGGTCACCGCGTCCACCGTCCCCGGATCGCGCTTCCCCGGACAGTTCGTCGTGCACGTAACCCCGCGCGCACCGAGCACCCCCGCCCAGATCGAAGCGGCCCTCTACGAGGAAATCGAGCGCCTGGCGCTGGAACCTCCCGAACAGAGGGAGCTGCAGCGCGTGCGCAACCAGCTGGTGGCGTCCGGCGTGCGGCGCCTGCAGTCCAACCTGGGACTCGCGCTGCAGCTCGCCAGCTCGGTCACCCGTTACGGAGACTGGCGGACCACATTCGAACGGACCGCTCTGCTCTACGACGTCCAGCCCGCCGACGTGCAGCGCGTGGTGCAAACCTACTTCACGCGCGACAACCGAACCGTCGCCACCCTCGTGAAGCGCACCGGGGAAACCGACCCGTGAGCGGCTTCGGGCCAGGGCGCCACGCGGTGATCGCCATCCTGCTCGCGGCGGCAGCTGCGGCGCCGGACGAAGCGACTGCGCAGAGACCGCGCGCGGACCGGGAAGCCATCGAGGCGCTCCGATTCGCCCCGCTTTCCTTCACCCCGCCCACCCCCTCGGAGCACGAGATCGAGGGCGTGACCGTCTTCTTCCTGGAAGACCACTCGCTGCCCCTGGTCAACGTCTACGCACGCTTCGCGGGCGGTTTCGGACTCCTCGGCCGCGAACTGTACGCCGCCACCACCGCGCTTCCCTCGCTGCTGCGCTTCGGGGGAACGATCGAGCTGCATCCCGACTCCGTCGACGAACAGGTCGACCAGCACGCGCTGCAGCTCGCGTTCGGATCCTCGGGCGGGAGCACCTCCGCGACCCTGAACTCGCTCACCGGCAACCTCGAGCCCGGCCTGCGCCTGTGGAAGGACATGCTCCTCAATCCCCGCTTCGATTCGGTGCAGGTCGAGGTGTGGCGCGGCCAGGAGCTGGAGAGCGCCCTGCGCCGCCCCGACGACCCGGGCCGTCTGGCCTTCTCCGAGTTCAACCGCCTCATGTTCGGCGACCACCCGATCGGCTGGGAAATGGAACCCGGCGATCTGGAACCGGACGACCTCTCGCGAGACAACCTGCGCGCCGCCCATGCCCGCATCCTGTGTCGGGACAACCTGGCGCTGGGGGTGTCGGGCAACCTGGCATGGGAGGAGATCGAAGCCCACCTGCTCGAATTCCTCTCCGGCTGGCCCGCCTGCGAGGAGGCTCTGCCCGAACCGCCGGTGCCCGACATCCTGGACGATCCGGGCGTCTACCTGATCCCGCGGGAGCTGGACCAGACGACCATCGTCATGGCGCACCGGAGCTCCATCCGCCAGGAGGACTCCCGCGACTACTTCGCCTCCCGCATCGCCAACTCCATCCTCGGATCCGGAGGATTCTCGAGCCGGATCCTGAACCGGGTGCGCACCGAACTCGGCCTCTCCTACAGCGCGGGCTCCTTCTGGACCACCCCCGACGACAACGACGGGATCGTGGGCGCTCTAACGCGAACGAAGAGCGAGTCGACGGTCGCCGCGACGCGGGCAATCCTCGAAGTGATGGAGGAGATGCGAAGCTCTCCTCCCGCGCGCGACGAGGTGGAAGCCGCCGTGGAAGCGGCCAGCAACGGTTTCTCCTTCAACTTTCAGGGAGCGATGCAGGTCGTCTCCCGGCGCGTGCTGCACGACGCCCAGGAGCTCCCGGAAGACTGGCTGGAACGTTACGTGGCGGGCGTACAGCGAGTCTCTGCAGCCGACGTGCACAACGTCCTCCGCAGGCATCTGGAACCGAGCCGGATGGTCATCCTCATTCTCGGGGATCCGTCCCGGTTCGACCTGCCCGTCGAGACGCTCGGGGAAGTGACGACCTGGGAAGTGGAGGGAGTTACCGATTCGGTTCGGCCGGTCGGACCGCCCCCCGGGTGAAGCACGGCCATCGGGGTCCGCCGCCCCCCGAACTACCTCACGCCGACGTGGATCGCCGCGATCCCGAAGGTCAGCAGTTGCCAGCGGACCGTGCTGAATCCCGCGTCCAGCAGGCGCTGGCCCAGGACTTGCGGGCCCGGAAACTCACCGACCGAGGCCGGCAGATAGCTGTACGCCCAGCGGTGCCCCGACACGATCCGGCCGACCGCCGGAAGGATGTGCCGGAAGTACCAGAGATATGCGGCCCGGACGATCGGGTTCGGGGGAATGGTGAATTCGAGAACGACCAGCGGGCTCCCGTCGCGCAGCACCCGGCGCAGCTCCGTCAACCCCAGGTCGAGCCGCGAAAGGTTGCGCACCCCGAAGGCCACCATGGCGCCGTCGAAGGATTCGTCGGCAAAGGGCAGGCGTTGCGCGTCCCCGCACAGCGGATGCACGGGCAGACGAACGCTTTTTCTCCCGCCCCGGCGCAGCATGGGCTCCGCGAAGTCCAGCGCCACCACCCTGCCCCGGAAGCCCGGGCGGGTCGCCAGCTCGATGGCCAGGTCGCACGTGCCTGCACAGGCATCCAGGTATCGAGCCGAGTCATGACGGGAATAGTCGAGCGCGCGCACGGCCCGGCGACGCCACCAGCGGTCGACGCTCAGGCTGAGCACCCGGTTGAGCAGATCGTAGCGTGGCGCGATGCGCGAGAAGATCTCGAGCACCTGGCGCGCACGGTCCTCACCCGGCGACGGCTGACCTCCGGAAACGTTCATCATCAATTCTCGTACGGGACGGCGCGAACCTCATCCGGCGGATGTCCTTGAACTACCAGAGCGTCGAAGACGCGGAACTCGTCACCCTCGCCGCCGAGGGTCGGGAGAGCGCCTATCGCGAACTGCTCTCCAGATACGAACGTCCCGTCTTTTCCCTCATTTATCGGATGGTGAGGAATCGCACCGTCGCCGAAGACCTGGCGCAGGAAGCCTTCATCCGCACCTTCAACGCGATCGATACCTACAATCCCCAATACAAGTTCTCAAGCTGGATCTTCAAGATCGCAAACAATCTGACCATCGATCATCTGCGCAAGCGGCGCGTGCCCACCGTTTCCATGCACGGCGCGCCGGACGCGGTCACTCCGGAGGCCCAGGCGCGCACCAGCCTGGTGGTGCAGTCGCACGGAGAGAGCCCGGAGGAATACGTTCAGAACCGCGAACTCGCCGGCCAGATCGAGGCTGCGATCGGGGAGCTGCGCGAGGAGTATCGGGTGGTCGTGTTGCTCCGCCACATCGAGGGACACACGTACGACGAGATCGCCCGCATCCTGGACATCCCGCTGGGGACGGTAAAGACGTACCTTCACCGGGCCAGGGCCGAGCTCAAGCTTCGGCTCGCGGAGGCATGATTCGGTGCGCATGGGAGCGAAACTTCCCCGAGGCTCGTGCCGTACGCGGGGAGAACCGATGCACGGCACGGATGTTTGGACTACGATGACCCCGGATCCCGGAGATCCCGCGAGGATGGGAACGCCACGACAGGCGGAGGCAGGGGCAGGCCGCAGATGAATTCGGACCGATCCAGCTACGGCGGGCATCTGGACGATGACGCGATCCAGAGCCTGCTCGACGCCGCTGAAGGACATGTCGGCGCGGAGACCGAATCCGCACGCCGGCATCTGGCGGACTGCCGCGGTTGTCAGGCCCGGGTGGACGCCTGGCGGGAGGTCTTCGGCGAGCTCGGCCAACTGCGGCGGTTCGCCCCTCCCGGCCGGTTCGCCGAGCGGGTCCTGTCCGGGATCGAACGCCCCGGCGAGGCCTTGAGTTCCGCCCGGGCATGGTCGTGGGTCCGGCTGCGCCGCTGGCTGACCGGGCGGGCCGCGGACGCGCACCTCTCCGGGAGGCGGCTGCAGGAGTTCGCGGACGGTGCACTTTCCCGGCAACACGCCACCCTGGCGAAGACGCATGTGGCGGCGTGCGGGGACTGCGAGAGCAGGCTGGCGGGCTGGCAGCGCCTGATCGCCACCCTGGAAGTCCTGCCCTCCTTCGCGCCTGCCGCGGGCTTCGCCGAGAGGGTGATGGCGCGCTGGCGCGAGGTGGCCGAGGAGACCACCGGCCGGAGCCGGGCTACACGAAAGTGGCTGCTCCTGCCTCGTTCGCCTCGCGGGTGGGTGCTGGCGGGGACGCTGACCAGCATGCCGGTTGCCGCATTCGCGGCAGTGGCGGCCTTCCTCTCAACCGTCCCCCAGCTTACCACCGGCGGCCTTGCCACCTATCTGTGGTGGCAGGCTCGCGACGCCCTGTCGGCGCTGGGAAGCTCGGTGCTGGCGGCCGTCATGCAGAGCGGGGCAGCCTTCCGGGCCTATTCGCTCGCAGACTACCTGATCGCGTCGCCCGCGACCGCGGCCGCGGCCGCGGCGGGCTTCACCGCCCTGATGTTCAGCTCCATCTGGATTCTTCACCGCAACATCGGCTTCCCCCGTCTCGCGCTTCGCCATGTTCACAACTGACCCCTCCCGCCCCGCTGGCCTGACTCCGGTGTTCGGCGCGGTGCTCGCGCTGTCCGCGGCGGGCGCGGCGCAGCCCGTCGGCGCTCAGGAGCGGCAGGTGGTATCGAACCGCGTGACCGTATCCGACGCCGATGCCACCCTGTCGCTCGAGTTCGATTCCGGGCCGGCCCTCGAGATCTCGTTTCAGAACGGCGAAGTCCGGATCGACGGCGAGGAGGTCGGGAGCTATCAGGCCGGTGGGGAGCTAGCGGCTTCGTGGCGGTCCCTGCTCTCCGAAGTCGTGCCGCTGGATGACGCACCCCTCGCCGAAGCGCTGCTCGCGTGGGAGCCCGGAGCGCCGTTGACCGGTGACGCGCGCGCCGTCGCCGAGCGGGTCGACCGGGCGCTGCAGGAGGCACTCGCCGGTCCGCGGCCGACGGACGGCCGGACACCCCGGGTTTCGGGGAGCGCCGAGGTGGAAGGCATGGCACCGGCCCTGGTCCCCCCGCTGCTTCGGCTCCTGCTGCAACGAGGCCGGGTGCTGGAAGAGGCGCTCCAAGATGTCGATCTGGCGGAACTGTCGCTTCATCTGGGCGAGGACGTGACCGTCGACGCCGGCACCGGGATCGAGGGGGCCCTGCTCGTGGTGGAGGGCGACGCCACCATTTCCGGCGAAGTCGCCGGCGACGTGGTCGTGGTCGAGGGAACGTTGCGCATCGAGGATGACGCGTACATCGGGGGCGAGGTGCGCGTGATCGACGGACAGCTGGAGCGCGACGGGGGGACGGTGGAGGGCACCATCCTCACCGTGGATGCAGGCGACATCGCGGGAGCGGGGATGGCGCCGGATGGGGCGGCTTCGCGGGACGAGGACAGCGCCCCGGCCTCCCGTCAGGGTGAAGCGCGCGCCCGGCTGCCTTTCCGCTACGTCACCTCCGGTCTGAGCGGTCTCTTCGGGGACGTGTTCTGGCTCGTCGTCATCCTGGCCGTGGGGACTGCGGTCGTCCACTTCGCCGGTGACCGGCTGCAGAACGTGGCGGAAGTGGTGAGAGCTGTTCCCGGACGGGCCGCGCTGGTCGGTCTGGCAGGCGGGTTCCTCCTTCTGCCCCTGTGGGTGCTGGGAGGTCTCGCTCTCCTTGTGTCGATCATCGGCATCCCCCTGCTGATCGCCTGGCTGCCGCTCTTCCCCCTGGTCGCGCTCCTGGCCGGTGGGCTGGGATATCTGGCCGTGGCGAGCGTTGTCGGCGAGTGGCTGGCAGGCAAGGGCATTCCGGCCCTGGACCGCTTCCGGCCCTCGAACCGGCTGCACGTGCTGGCCGTCGGTCTGGCGGCGCTCGTTCTTCCATCCGCCCTTTCTCACGTCACGGAAATGGGCGGGCCAACGCTCGGCGCCTTTCTGAGCGGGCTGTTCACCCTCGTCGCGGTGGCTACCGCGATGATCGCGCTGATGCTCGGCTTCGGCGCCGTGCTGCTCACCGGAGCGGGCCGCACCTCCGACCCGGGCAGGATGGCGGCGACCTACGGCGGGGGAATTCGGGCGACGCGGGCCTGGACCCGGAGGCGTTCCCGGCGAGGCTCGGGCGAGAAGCCCGGACACGCCGACGACGGAGGCACCGGTGAGTAGGAGTTCGCGGATGAATCAGCGCGCACATCGAGAGCGGCGAGGCGCCGGGCTGGCGGGACTGCCCTGGGCGGCCATCGGAGGGCTGGCCTGCACGGCGACCGGGCTGACCGCCCAGGACTGGAGCACCGTGACGGCGTCCCGCCAGCTGGGTGGCGAGCGCGAGATGCACGTCCACGTCGAGTATGGAGCGGGCGTCCTCGACCTGCGTCCGGGAGAGCCGGGCACCCTCTACCGGATGGAGCTTCGATACGATCAGGATCTGATGGAGCCGCAAACCGAGTACGAGGACGGAGTCCTCGAGATCGGCATGGATCGCGTCGGGCGCGGCATCCGCATGGGTTCGCGCGACGGATCGGGGCGACTGGATCTGGAACTGTCGCCGGAAGTTTCCCTGTTGCTGGACCTGGAGTTCGGGGCGGCGCGGGCGGACCTCGATCTCGGAGGGCTCGCGATTCAGGAGTTGAGTGTCGAGACGGGAGCATCCGATACGCGAATCGAGGTGTCGACGCCCAATCCCGTGCAATTGGAACTCGCCTCGTTCGAGGCGGGCGCGGCAAACCTGGTCGCCAGCGGCCTCGGCAACCTCAACGCCGAACACATCCGGCTGGAGGCGAAGGCGGGCAAGGCGACCCTCGACTTCGACGGGGAATGGCAGCGCGACGCCGAGGTGGATCTCGACCTTGACCTGGGTGCGGTGGAACTTCGCTTTCCGCGGGGGCTCGGCGTGCAGCTGGTGGTGGACGCGCTTCTGACCTCCGTGGATGCCCAGGAAATGTTCAGACGGGGCGACAGCTACTTTTCCCCGGACTGGGATAGCGCCGAAACGCGGGTTACGATGGAGATCGACGCGCACATCGGTGCGATCGACGTGGTCTGGACCCCGTGATGGACCGCATCATCGGCACGCGGGCGTTCGGCCCGGGGAGACGCTCGACATGATCAGCGCCCTGCTTACCCTCTTCGCCATCGGCCTGGTTACGCTGCTGGTCGTGGGCGTCCTGCTCGCGGTGGCGGGCACGGTGTTCTCCATCGGCTTCGGTCTGGCCAGCTTCCTGCTCTTCAAGGTCGCCCCGATCGCACTCCTCGGGTATGTGGTGCTCCGGCTCATCGCGCCCCGCAAGCGCAAGGAGCTGAGTGAAGCCGACCGCAAGTGGCTGGAAGGATAGCCGCGCAGGTCAGGCGGGTGGCCGAACCGGCGGTCGCCAGGCGATGACCTCTTCGATCTCGGCGATCAGGTCAGGGCCGGCGAACGCTCCCACCGGAGACGCGCCCACCATATCGAGATCGACGCCCCGGGCAAGCATCGGCGCAAGCGATTCGGGATAGTCGCGCACCATCACGTGGGCGGGCATCCGCCCGATTCGATCCGGGCCGACGCGCGGAAGCGGGGACCACCTCAACCGGGCCCCTCGCGCAACGCCAACACCACCTGGTCGCAGATTCGGTTCAGCGCCTGAGCAACGGGTGAATCCGGCCGGTCCACCACCGTGGGCAGCCCGTCGTCGCCCGACCGCCGAACCGCGGGGTCCAGGGGCACGGCGCCCAGGAAGGGTACGCCCTGCTCCTTCGCCAGAACCTCCCCTCCGCCCGTGCCGAACACGTCCACCGGTTCGCCGCAGTGTGGACAGGCCATCCCGCTCATGTTCTCGATGACGCCGATGATCCGCGTGTTGACGCGCTCGAACATCTTTATGCCGCGCCGGACGTCGGCGGTGGCCACACCCTGCGGCGTGGTGACCATGATGGCCCCGTCGAGGTTGACGCTCTGCACCAGGGACAGCTGGGCATCGCCGGTCCCGGGGGGCATGTCGACCAGCATGACATCCAGGGTTCCCCAGCGCACCTGCTCCAGGAACTGCTTCAGGACGCCCGCGATCAGCGGGCCGCGCATGATGGCCGGCTGTTCGTCGGCGAGCAGGAAGCCGAGGCTCATGAGCTTGACGCCATGGGCCTGGAGCGGCTCGATCATCTCCTTGCCCTTGCCCCCGGACACGCTCGGCCGGCGGCGCTCGCCGAACATGATCGGGATGTCGGGGCCGTAGATGTCGGCGTCCAGAAGTCCGACCCGCAGGCGGCGGCGGGCGAGCGCGGCGGCGAGGTTGGTGGTGACCATCGACTTGCCCACGCCGCCCTTGCCGGAACTCACTGCCACCACGTAGCGGGTGTCGGCCAGGATGCCCGGCCGGGGGGTCGGCGCGGGTACCGAGCCCGGAACGAGGCGGGACCGCCCCGGCGGCGCGGGAGCCGGCGCGGGCGAGCCCGCAGGCGCGCCGGAGCCGGCAGGCGAGGGGGAGTCGGCGGACGCGGTCTGGCGGGACGGAGCGCTTTGGGGGAGCTGGACGTTGACCCGCACGCCGGAGACGCCGCGCACGCCTCCCGCGGCGGTACGGGCGGATTTCACAAGCGAACCGGGATCGTCGGTCTTCAGATGGAAGGCGAAGCGCACCAGCCCGCCGTCATCGATCTCAAGCTGCTGGACGTGTCCGCTGGAGACGATGTCGCGACCGCTGGCCGGGTGTCGCACCCCGGACAGGGCATTCGTTACCGCATCAATGAGAGTTTGGTGGGACATGCCCCGCCCAGGCCAAGGTGCAGGTGGGATGTTGAAGTGCCCGTGGAATCAGACGGCGGCTACCCTCGTAACCCCCGGAACCCGGTCCTTCAGGCGCCGTTCGATGCCTTCTCTGAGGGTGAGCATGGAGATCGGGCAGCACTCGCACGCGCCCATCAGGCGCACCATGACAACCCCTTCCGCCTCGTCGTAGTCGATCAACTCGACGTCGCCCCCGTCCTGGTGGATCGCGGGTCTCACGGTCTCGAGGACCTCCTCGATCTTCTCCGTCGCCAGCATGATTGGTCGCTCTCCTCGCCCACCCGTCCGCGCTCTCGATCCCGAGCGCGAGCGGACTCCGAAATCGCTCGAAGTTTAGGCAGCGCGCGAGGTCGGGGTCAACCTTGCTTCGGCTCGGGCTGCGCCCGCGACCGCTGATGGAGCGCCCACAGGATGGCGGCGGGGATCACCTCTGCGGCGGTCATCCAGAGCCGGGCGGCGATTGCGAGCACGGTGGCCGGGCCGCTCCCGAGTGCGGGAGCGAGGATGGCGACCAGGAATCCTTCGCGGACGCCGACTCCCGCCGGCGCGAACAGCATCAGGTAGCCCGCCACGTACGCCGCCGCAAACGCTGAGCCGGCGTGAACGGGCGACAGCTCCATGCCCAGGCTCGCGGCGAGGATCCAGAAGGATGCACCCATGGCCACCCAGGCCGCCGCCGCCTGCACCAGCCAGCGCAGCACCAGGGCGGCGGTCAGATTCGCGGGAGGGCGGGTCCGGACGATGCGAAACCACAGGGCAACCGCCGCGCGGAACAGGGCGGGAACGGCCAGCACGAGCAGCATCAGGCCGGCCGCCACCCCGGCGCCGACCAGTCCCCAGCGCGGGAGCGGCGCGGGTCCTCCGGCGGGTGCCCCCAGCCCGATTGCGCCGGCGGCCAGCAGCCCCACGCCCTGCATGACCACGGCAGAGGTGGCCGAGACCGCCACGGGAACCCCCTTCCCCTTCGCCAGCGCGGCCATCCCGGCGATCGACCAGATCTTTCCGGGCACGTAGCGGCCCATGTTGGCGATCATGAAGATGCTCACGGCGTCGCCCGCAGACAGCCGCGGTCCGCCCAGCCCCGTCACCACCCGGCCCCAGATCAGGCCGCTGAGGGCATAGGCGGCGAGCAGCAGCAGCGTCGCGCCGGCGAGCGGGAGCAGGCGCGGGCGGGCGAGCACGTCCTGCCAGTCCCGCAGTTCGGCCACGGTCAGCCCCACCCGATCGAGGATGAACCAGGTGACGATGACCGTGAGGGCGACGCGCGCCGCCAGGGAAAGCCACTTCTTCAGGGCTTCGCACTCCGGGTCGCGCGGTGGGCCGACCAGATCCGCACCGCGTTCGCCGCGAGCAGCCCGGTCAGGACGATGAAGCCCAGCCAGAAGCTGCGCGCCACCACATCGGAGCGGTACCACAGTTCGACCTCGGATTCCCCCGCCGGCACGGGAATGGCGCGCAGGGTGTGGTACGCGCGCAGCACGGGGGCGCCCTGGCCGTTCACGCGGGCGCGCCACGCGGGGTACCAGTTGTCCGCGATGGCGAGCAGCGCCGGAGCGGAGGAGCGGACGGCGAGCCTCATGCGGTCGGGACCGCGCTCCAGCCAGTCGACCTCTCCGGCAACGGGCGCTCCCGGCAGGTCGATCGGCGGAGGCTCCGTCAGGACCACTTCCGTTGCCGGGTCGAACGCCGGCGAGAGCATGTACGGCATCGCCTCGTCGTCGGATTTGACGACGGCGCTTCCGACCAGGCGCGCACGCGGAAGTCCGGCCTCCACGAAGACCGTCTCGTAGGCGCGGCCATCGGGCAGTTGCGTCCGGCTGAGGACACTCCCCTGCGGCGAGCTCCCCATCTGCAGATCGGGCCACAGCAGGTAGCGCACGTTCAGCAGCCTGCGGATGTTCTCGCTGCCGTAGAGGTTCATCGGCTGTCCCGAGCCCACCATGCCGATGAGATCGCGATAGCGGGCCAGGTCGTTGGGATGGTGCCCCCCGGCGAGCTCGATGCCGTGCAGCGCGGGCATGAGGTCCTGGCCGGCGTTTCGGAAGGACAGCATGCGGTAGGGTTCGGAGCTGCCGGCTTCACGGTCCAGCACCGCCTGGATGTTGGCGTCCGGAGTCGCCCAGCGCTCGAAGTCGATGGTCTGGATGAACACCCGGTCTATGCGGTAGGCGTCGGCCACGACCAGGGCGACGAGCGCGCCCAGAACGATCACGGGCCCCACGTACGCCCTCCGCAGCGCCCACACCGCCGCCGCCACGGCCCCGGCCAGAAAGACCGCAATCCAGGCACCGGTCCCGATGTAGGGCAGCGCGGCCGCCAGCGCCTGACGCTTGGCCTCGGCGATTCCGGGATACAGGACCGAGGTCCACAGAGACGTCAGCGCGCCCGCGGCGGCGAGCAGCGCAACGGCTCCCAGCACGCCGGTCGCAACCAGAACCAGCCGCTGGACCCGCCTCCCCAGCTCGGGATCGCGCACGCAGGCGAAGATGCGGTCCACCCCCAGGGCCGCCAGCGTCGCCGCGCTGAACGCGACCAGGTAGGCCGCCTGCGACGGAGCCCGGAAGAGGCTGATGCCGGGCAGGAGTTCGTAGGCGATGCGCCAGACGGGCGTATGGGTGCCGAGAGCGAAGAGCACGGCGGTCCCCGCCAGCCCGGCAAGGAACCACCGCAGCCCGCGGCGGGGTCCGCCCACGAACGGGATCGCGGCAAGCAGGAGCAGCACCAGGCCCGCGTATTCGTGGTTGTGCTTGAACGGGTTGCGGCCCCAGTAGGTGTTGTCGGCCCAGCCTCCCGTACCGCTGATGTTGGCCCCCGAGAATTCGGGGACGACGAGGGCGAAGGCTTCCTCCGGGTGGAGCGACCAGGAACTGGACCACTCGAGGGCTGCCTGCTCATCGAGCGCTTCGGAGGTCGCGGTGCGCCGGGAGTCGGCGGTCACGTAGTCGATGGCCGGCAGGAGCTGGCCGCCGGTGATGAGCGCGCCGGTGATCGCCGCCGCGAGAAACAGCCCGAAGCGCGAGACCGCCCGGGAACGCGAGCCACCGCGCGGATCGGCGGCGCTTGCCTCCCGGGCCCCGTCGTCCGCCGGAGGCACGGCTTCCGGACCCGTCCCCCGAAGGATCTGAACGCTCCGGAAGATCGCGAACAGCCCGGTGGCGCCGAACAGGAAGTACGCCGTCTGGAAGTGCGGTGTCAGGATGACGAGCGCGATCACCAGGGCCAGCCAGGTGAACGACCTGAGGCCGGGACGCAGGAAGTGCCGCTCCGTCGCCCAGAACAGGAGCGGCGCCAGCGCGGTGACGAACATCTTGCCGTCATGGCCCGCGAACACGAGCCCGACGAAGACAGGGGCGAGCATGTAGCCGGTGCCGGCGACCAGCGCCGCCGCCCGGGAAGCCCCGAGCGCGCGCACCCACAGGAACATGCAGAAGCCCGCCGCCGCCACGTGAATGACGAGCTTCCATCCGAGCGCCCGGTAGGGCTCCATGAGGATGAGCAGCAGGAGAGAAGGCGGATAGAAGGAATCGCCGCCGCTCAGCGCTTCCACGAATGGCGTGCCGCCGAGGAACTGCGGTATCCACCCCGGGATCCGCCCCAGCTCCGCCAGGGCGCGGGCGTAGATGGCGCGGCTGGCGTAACCGCCGGACAGTGTGTCGCTCCCGTAGAGCATCGCGTCGCTGAAGATGAACGCGCGGAAGAGGAACACGGTAAGCCCGACGAAGACCGTCCACGGAAGCCAGCCGGGGATGGCGGGAGCGCCCGCGGAGGCCGGCGTCGCCCGCGAAAGAGCGGCCTCGCCGGCCGACCTTGTCTCTGCGCTCGGCTTTCGCGCCCGCTTTCGGCTGCGTCGCCGCTTCGCGCTCATCGCTCCCGCTCCACCGTTCGACCTCCCCTCAGCCCGCACACGCCGCTCAGCCCCTTCTCCGGCGGCGATGCCCCGCGTCATCGCTCCTCGCGCCGGGCAGCTGGCGTTTCAGCGCCTCGACCTCATGCCGGACGTGGGCGATCTGCTCGCTGACCAGACCGAATCCCGCGAGAAGGAACCCGAGCGTCTCCAGCAGGACCACCAGCTGGATGAGCAGACGGTACCCGAAGGGGGGCACGTAGGGCTCGAATCCCAGCGCGGGGTGCAGGTAGCGCAGATAGAGGGCAGCCACCGCAACCAGGCCCCCCAGGAACGCCAGCGCCAGGCCGGAAGCACCGAACAACAGCAGCGGCTTGCGCGAAAAAAAGACCAGAAAGGCAACCGACGCCAGGTCCGTAACACCGATCACGACGCGCCACAGTCCCCGGTACTTGGATTCGCCCGCCCTGCGGTCGTAGAGCTTGATGTCGATCTCCGTGACCGTGGCGCCGCGTCCGTGCGCCAGCACCACGAAGAAGCGATGCCAGTCGTGCCTGAGCGTGAGCCCGTCCAGGATCTCCCGGCGAAACCCCTTCATGGCGGAGTTGAGGTGGGTGACCGGAACCCGGAAGAGCAGGCGCGACATGCGGTTGTAGATCCCGGACACCGCCGCCTTGTCGTAGTGGCCGATGCGCCGTCCCGAGACGATGTCCCATCCCTCGTCCAGCTTCTCGAGAAAGCGCGGAATGTCGCGCGGGGAGTGCTGCAGATCGGCGTCGAAGAGGATGATGCAGGGGCGATCCGTGGCGTTGACCCCGGTGACCATCGCTTCCGTCTTGCCCCGGTTGCGCCGGTGGCTGACGACGTTGAATCCGTCCCAGTCCGCCGCTTCGCGCCTGGCTGCGTCCGCGGTGCCGTCGGTGGAGCCGTCGTCCACGAGCACGACTTCACCGTCGAGATGGAACTCGCGGAAGGCCTCCCGCAGTTCGCGCACCAGGTCGGGGACCACGGGGGCCTCGTTGTAGGCGGGGATGACGACCGCGAAGTCGCTTCTGCCCTGCCGGATCTCTGGTTTCAGGTTCTGCTCCGGTCGGAGGGTGGCGGCGCCGTTCGCGCCGCGCGATGGACGAGCGCGGTCAAGATGGTCCCGCAGGACACGGTACGCCACTCGCGGCGACCTCGTTCCGCACCGTTGCGGGGTTTCGGAGGCGCCTCCGGCGAGGCATCCCGGAGGCTGGCGAGGGGCGCCGGCCCGGCACTTGCGGTGGCATCGCGAATCGCGAGATTTGTCCCTGCCGACCGGGGGCCGCGCCCCTCTCGGGAGCTGCCCGAACAGCAGAACCCCAGCCGACAGCCCCCGGTCCTCCGACGCCGTCCGAGAATACCCATCCCGCACCCGAGGCTGTCATGTCCATGGCCGGAACCGTCCGAGTCCCTCCGCCCGTCAACGAACCCGTCTTCGACTACGCGCCCGGCGATCCCGCGCGCGCGGCCCTCAAGAGCAAGCTGGCCGAGATGTCGGGGCGGGAAATCGAGATCCCGCTGATCATCGGCGGCGAGGAGGTGCGCACCGGCGACCTTTCCACCTGCATCATGCCCCACGACCACGGCCACGTGGTCGCGCGCTATCACCTGGCGGGCCCGGCAGAGGTCGAAGCGGCCGTGCAGGCGGCCATGGAGGCGCGCCGTGACTGGGCGTCCTGGCCCTGGGAAGCGCGCGCCTCGGTGTTCCTGACCGCGGCCGACCTGCTCGCCGACCGCTGGCGCTCGACGATCAACGCGGCCACCATGCTCGGCCAGAGCAAGACCTGCCACCAGGCGGAGATCGACGCCGCCTGCGAGACCATCGATTTCTTCCGCTTCAACGCGCACTTCGCCCAGCAGATCTACTCCGAGCAGCCTCATTCACCGGGGGGCATCTGGAACTGGGCCGACTACCGGCCCCTGGACGGCTTCGTCTACGCGGTGTCGCCCTTCAACTTCACCGCGATCGGCGGGAACCTGACGGCATCGCCGGCCCTCATGGGCAATTCCGTGGTGTGGAAGCCGTCGCACAGCGCCGTCTACTCCAACTATTTCGTGATGCGGGTCTTCGAGGAGGCGGGGCTGCCGCCCGGGGTGGTCAACTTCGTGCCGGGCGACCCCGGGATGGTGACCCGGGTGGTGATGGGGAGCGAGGACTTCGGGGGCATTCACTTCACGGGGTCCACGGCCGTCTTCCGCTCGCTCTGGCAGGAGGCGGCGGGCAATCTGCCCCACTACCGCTCGTATCCGCGCATCGTCGGCGAGACCGGGGGCAAGGACTTCCTGATCGCGCACCCGTCCGCCGACGCCGAGGCGCTCGTGACCGCCATGCTGCGCGGCGCCTTCGAGTACCAGGGCCAGAAGTGCAGCGCCCTGTCGCGCGCCTACATCCCGGAGAGTCTCTGGGAACGGATCGGCGACCAGCTCGTGGAAGAGACCGAGGGCATCACGATGGGCGATCCCGCCGACTTCGGGAACTTCATGAGCGCCGTGATCCACCGTCAGTCCTTCGACAAGATCGCCGGATACATCGAGGGCGCGCGCAACTCCAGCGAGGCCGGGATTCTGGCCGGCGGGGAGGCGGACGACAGCACCGGGTACTTCATCCGCCCCACGGTGATCCAGGCGCACCGGCCCGACTACCGCACCATGTGCGAGGAGATCTTCGGTCCGGTCCTCAGCGTCTTCGTGTACCCCGACCGCATGTGGAGCGAGACGCTCGAGCAGGTCGACGGGACCTCTCCCTACGGGCTCACGGGGGCGGTGTTCGCGCGCGACCGCAGGGCCGTGGAGGACGCGCTCCACTCCCTTCGCTTCGCGGCCGGAAACTTCTACGTGAACGACAAGCCCACGGGAGCGGTCGTGGGGCAGCAGCCCTTCGGCGGCGGCCGGGCGAGCGGCACCAACGACAAGGCCGGGTCGAAGCTCAACCTGCTGCGCTGGGTCTCGCCGCGCAGCGTCAAGGAGACCTTCGCCCCTCCGACGCAGTACCGCTACCCGTTCATGGCGTCCTGACGGGGCCGGAGCCGGACATGGACACAACGCAGTCGAACGGCGCGAGCGTGGCCTTCATCGGCGCCGGGGCCATGGGCGCGGCGATGATCGGCGGCCTTGCGGGGGGCGACGACATCGATCGGGGACGGGTGATTGCAAGCGACCGCAACGAGGATCGGCTCGCGCTGGTGCGCGACCAGTTCGGGGTCCGGACCACCCCGTGCAACCGGGAAGCGGCCGGGGAGGCGGATGTCGTCGTCCTGGCGGTCAAACCGCAGGTCCTGCCCGCCGTGCTTTCGGAGCTCAAGGGCCGCATTCGCGAGGACGCACTGACGCTCTCGATCGTGGCCGGCGCCTCCATCGCCTCCATCGCCTCCCTGCTGGAGCACCGCGCCATCGTGCGCACCATGCCCAACACGCCGGCCCAGGTCGGGGAGGGCATGACCGTGTGGACGGCCACCCCGGAGGTCTCGCGGGAACAGCGGGTGCAGGCGGGGACCATCGTCGGGTCGCTGGGACGAGAGCTTTTCGTCGACGACGAGAGGTTTCTCGATATCGCGACGGCCATCAGCGGCACCGGGCCGGCCTACGTGTTTCTCATGATGGAGGCGCTCATCGACGCGGCGGTCCATCTCGGGTTCTCGCGCAAGGACGCCCGCGAACTCGTGGTGCAGACCATCCGCGGAGCGGCGATCTACGCGGAGCACCAGCCGGTCCATCCCGCCGAGCTGCGCAACCGCGTGACCTCGCCCGGAGGCACCACGGCCGAGGCGCTGTATCAGCTCGAGAAGGGGAGCTTCCGGACCATCATGTCCAAGGCCGTGGTTGCGGCGTTCAGGCGCAGCGTGGCCCTGGGCGAGATGAGCACGCGGTCGTAGCCGGGACGCCGGGCCCGGGGCGTGGCGACAGCGAGCCGCACGAGGCGAAGACGGGCGCGCGGGCGCGCGCCCCGTTAGACCGGCGCGCTACCCCGGCAGGAGCGTCAGCCGGGAGATCGTGCGCGCTTCTACCTCGGACCGATCGAGCGGCAGGCGCCACAGTTCGCCGCGCTGCCAGCGCTCCAGCTGATCCCAGCTGTGGCGGTTGGCCGGCCGGCCGGACTGCCCTCCGGGCAGGATGAACGCACCCCCGCGCCCGAGGTCCCCGAGGTCGGTGACGGACCGCTGGCTGGGCCCGCTGGTGACCTCGAACAGGGGGAGGCTGCCCTCGAACGCGGCCGCGTCGACCGTGTAGTCATCGCCGGGTCGGGGCAGATCACGCCGGCCGAAGCCCAGCAGGCCGCCGATCACCGGTAGGTCCTGGAAGGGATGGGAGATGCGCAGGAGATGGATCTGCCCCCAGGGTCGGTCACCCGCGTCGGCAACCTCCAGCGCCGCCAGCGCGGCCAGCGAGTCGACACCCGCCCCGCCGGCGTCGAGCCCCCGCCCGACCATGTACCGCGGGAAGTACCCCGACCCGCCCCTGGCCATGTGGAAGCGCGCGCGCATCCTGGTCCGCAGCGCCTCCGCCCAGGCATGGAAGAGCGTCGCCTCGGTGCTTTCGACCGTCGCCCGGCCGTCCCACGCTTCGAGCGCGGCCGCCAGGCTGTCCAGCCCGGCGCGCCGGAATGCCGCGCTGGCCCGGCCGCGGTAGCGGGCGATGAAACCGCTCTGCACGTCCAGCTGGATGGCCCTCATCGATTCGGCGTCGTGGTCGACGCGAGCCTCGATCAACTCGGTGATGCGCTGGGCGCGGTAGGGATCCTCCCAGCGGTCCGGCGAGACCACCAGCGAAAGCGAGTCCCGGCTCTGGCGGTTGTTCGCGGTGGCGATGAAACCGGAAGCCGGGTTGAGCAGCCGGGGATTGCGCTCGTAGGGCAGCGTCCCGACCCAGTCGTGTTCTCCGGTCCAGCCGGGCACAGGCAGGAGCGGCGGCCGGCCCGAGCGGCGCAGGGGAACGGCGCCCGCGAGCTGGTAGCCGAAGTCGCCCGCGGTGTCGGCGAAGACCACGTTCTGGTAGGGGCTGGTGAAGTGCGCCAGCGCGGCGATAAGCTCCGACGCGGAGTTGGCGAGGTTCATCGCCAGGATCCCGTCGAAGGTGGTCGACGGGTCTTGCGCGCCCCAGCGGTAGGAAAGCAATGCGCCTCCCGGTACCGGATCCACCGCCGTCATGACGGGGCCGTGGCGGGTCTCGCGCACCAGCAGGCGCACCGGCTGGTCGCGCCCGCGCACCCGGATCGATTCCTCCCGGACCCGGAAGGGCTCGCTTCCTTCCGGCGTCATGTAGCGGGTGGTGTCGGCCGGATCCACCTGTTCGACAAAGAAGTCGGAGTCGTCCACCATGGCGTTGGTGAAGCCCCATGCCACGCCCGCCGTGTGTCCCGCGATCACCCCGGGCGCGCCCGGCAGGCTCTGTCCCACGACATCCAGGCCCGGCGCATGCAGCCCGACCAGATACCAGATGTTGGGGTGGTCCAGGCTCAGGTGCATGTCGTTGGCCAGGAGGGGGCGGCCGCTCATGGTGCGGGACCCTCCGACGACCCAGGAGTTGGAGGCGCGCACGGTGCTCGCCGCCTCCAGCGCGGCGCGGGCGGCCGCAGGCATGCGCGCCGAGGCGACCAGGTCGGCGGAAACGGCGGGCGGCAGAGGCTCCGGCGGAACGGCGGGGCCGCCCGCGATCCCGTCAGCCGGGGGGACGCCGGGCGCATCCTGCAGAATCGTCACCCCCCATTCGGGATAGCGGGGCAGCAACTCCAGCACGGCCTCGTCCCCCGCGGCCGCGCGCGCTCCGGCCAGCGATACCGACACCCCGTACTGGGACAGATCCCAGGCCATGATCTTCTCGATGGCGAGCGAGTGCTCGAGCTCCCAGGGCTCGAAGGTGGCGCGAAGCAGAACGAATTCCGGCGGCAGCAGGCCGCGCCACTCGTCCACGGCCGCATTGACGCCGCGGACGTAGGCCTCCACAAGCGCCCGGGTCCGTTCGCTGACGGCCGTCTCCCGCCCGGCCCGCGCGAGGCCCAGCGTGCGCAGAAACCGGTCGGCATCCAGAGTCTGCCCGCCGAAGAATTCGCTCAGGCGTCCCTGGGCGACCCGCCGGAACATCTCCAGCTGCCAGAGACGGTCCGTGGCGTGCAGGTACCCCTGCGCGAAGACGGCGTCGGCCAGCGAACCCGCCCACACATGGGGGACGCCGAGGGAGTCGCGCAGGATCTCCACCGGCTGCTCCAGGCCGGGAAGCGCGAGTTGCCCGGACGCCGGCGCGGGACCGGTCGCCAGTCGCCTGACCCAGATCGCGCCCGCCAGCGAAGCGAGCAGAACCCCTGCCAGTGTCCCGAGCAGGATCCTCCGGATCAGGCGGCCCCTCTTCAGCGCGACGCCTCCAGTGCCCGGCTGAAGTCGCGCTGCAGGTCGGGGACCTCCTCGAGCCCCACCGAGACCCGAACGAATCCGTCGGGGATGCCCGCCTCCGTCCGCTCCTCCGGGGTCAGGCCGATGTGGGAGGTGAAGCGCGGCTGCGACACCAGGGTCTCGACGCCGCCCAGGCTGGGCGCAACCCGGGCCACTTCCAGACTCCGGCAGAATGCGTCCGCGCCCGCTCCCCCGCTCTCCAGCACGAAGCCCACCATGCCGCCGAATCCGTCCAGCAGCTCCCCCGCCAGCGCGCGGTCGGGGTGACTGGCGAGACCGGGGTAGGAGACCCGCGAGATCCCGGGACGGCCTTCCAGCCACGCCGCGAGTTCCAGGCCGCTCCGGTTGTGGCGCTCCATGCGCACGGACAGCGTCTTGATACCGCGCTCCAGCAGCCAGGCCGCGTGGGGATCCAGAGCCGGCCCGTAGAGCACCAGCATGCGCTGCACGCGCTCAATCAGCTCCCGGCTGCCGGAGACGACGCCCGCGATCAGGTCGGAATGCCCCCCCAGGTACTTGGTCGCGCTGTGGATCACGATGTCCACGCCGAGGCGGGCCGGCCTGAGGTTGATGGGCGAGGCGAAGGTGGCGTCCATCATGGTGACCGCCCCGGCCTCGCGGGCGAGGCGCACCGGGACGCGGGGGTCGAAGACGCGCATCACGGGATTGGTCGGGGTCTCCAGGAACAGGATGCGGGTGTTGTCCCGCATCGCCGACTCCCAGGCGCAGGTTTCGTCCGGATCGACGAACGTCGTGGTCACCCCCCGGTGCGGCATCTCATCGGCGAGGAACGTGCTGGTGGCGCCGTACAGGTGCTTCGAGGCCACGACGTGGTCCCCGGCGCGGGTGACGGCGAGGACGGCGAGTGCGGTGGCCGCCATCCCGCTCGCAACGGCCAGCGAGGCTTCGGTGCCCTCGAGCGCCGCCAGCTTCTTCGCCACGGCCACCTGGTTCGGGTTGTTGCCGTAGCGGGAGTAGCGCAGCTCGGTCGCATCGCCGGGCGCGTTCCAGAAGAAGGTGGAACTCTGCACCACGGGCAGCACCACGGGCTCGCCGGGACGCGGCTCGGGCGCGCCGGCGTGGACACCCAGCGTGCCCGGACCCCAGGCCTCCCGCGCCTCCGGCGAATCGTTCGTTCTCTCCTCCGAGACACTCTTCATCCCATCAGACTCCTCATCAGATTGCTCAGCGCCAGATAGTCTCCCGACCCGGGCCGCCGGAAAACAAGTCCGCGCCGCACGAGTGATTCCAGCGTAGCGCGATCGACCTCGTCCGGAAGGTGTGCCGGGACATCCCCCGGAGAAAGGGCTCCCCGCTCCTCGAGGGAACGCCAGACCCGGGCATCGGCCTCGCTCGGCACGCCAACCAGCCGGCACGGCCCTGCCGCGGTTTCCGCCACGGCAGTGAGACGATGGCGTTCCAGCACGGCCTCGATCGGCTCCAGATGAAGGTCGCTCACGCCGCGCAGGATGAAAAAGGCGCGGGTGGCTTGCCCGGGCGGCTGGTAGTGCAGGAGCAGCTTCGCCACAACCTCGTCCGCGCATGAGAAATCCACCACGTGAACCTCGGAGAAGTCGATGACCGAGAGCGCCGTCTCTCCTGCGCCCGCGAGCTGGCTCTCGATGGCCCTCCGCACCGCGCGCCCCGTGGGCCGGGTCACCAGGTGCGCGTGGAGCGACGCCACCTGCCTCCGGACCAGGCGCCGGAGGTCGATCGCCACCGGGTCGATGCCGAATCCGTTCATGAGGCCGGACCCAAGTCCGTCATGCGCCGCTCCTTTCCTTGCCCCGCTGCTTCGCGGGCAGAACGATGTTGATCTGGGCGCCCGGAAAATGCGCCAGGCCCTGCTCCAGAGCGGGGGTGTCGTCCCATTCCGGCACGTCGGCGATGCGCGCGGTCCCGCTGCGGATGGAGATGAGCCCGTCCCACCGCCGCACCTGCCTGCGGATCTGCTGGATCCCCTGGCCTCTCCCCAGGTCCTGGAAACGCGTGACGCCGTGCAGGAAGGCGGCTTCCAGCGCGCTGCCGTCCCCCCATCGCTTTCCGAAACGGCCGGCGTGCTCGGCCGCCAGCGATTCGCGGAACCCGCGCCCCAGGTCGGACACCGCGATCACCAGCATCCAGCGGTCCCGGCGCTTGGCCCAGTAATACGCCTGCGCGGCCACCCATCCCGGGGCCTCGGCGTGTTCGATGATGTTCTGGCACACCTCCGAGAGCACCACCGAGAACTGGACGACGGTCACCAGCGGATACCCGAGGGTGCGGGTGAGGATGGTTCCCGCGCGCGTCTGCACGCGGTCCACGACGGCGTGCACGTCGCTGTTGGTGGTCACCGGGGTGATCTCGAGCAGCACATCGGAGCTTGCGGCGATTTCGCGCGGACGCCGGGCCTGCATCGAGAAGAAGCGTCGAGCCTGCTCGAGGAAGCGGATGCGCGCCAGGTATCCGAGAACCTCCGCGTGCCGGGGAAGCCGCAGATGGGGCGGCTGCCCCAGCCGGCGCTTCAGAAGGGCGCCAGCGCTGAGGAGGCCGACAAGGCCCTGCGGGTCGACGAAGCGAAGGTAGCCCGCGTCGAAGAGCGCCTTGCCTTCCGCGGCCTGCGCGCATTGCCGGAAGACGCTGTCCACGGTGGAGTAGTCCAGCGATGAGGGTACGCGGATCACATGCACCCGGCGAACTCCGGAGTTGGCGCGGCGGGACGGGCGGGCGCGGCGCGGTTCATCGGCGGGCGATCCGCCCCTTCAGGTGGAGGTGCAGCCCGCGCGCACCGCGATGTTCGACGTTTCGGGCGGCCATGGAGTTGGCGGCGACGATCGCGCGCTCGACGCGGTCGCCCTCCAGCAGGCGAGCGAAAAAGGTAGCGCCCCATACGTCCCCGCAACCAGTCACATCGCCTTCGCGCGGGCCTCCGGGGATGTCGATCTGCCGGGTGGTGGCCGGGGCCGCGGTGGCCACCTGTCCGCGCATCGCGTGCCAGGTCGAGGTGTCGGGCGAGAAATCGGGCGCTGCGACATACGCCGCCCCGCGCGGGCCCATCGTGACGGTGACCAGCTTCAGGTCCGGCCCCACCACGTGCGCCGCCAGCCGCCATGGATCTCCGGCATCCAGGCCCAGCAGCGCATACTCGTCCTCGTTCATCTGCACCGCGTCGAAGCAGCGCAGCCAGGAGTCCCGGAGCGGCAGCGGGCGCGGCTCGCGTTCGCCGTGCCGCCCGATGCCCAGGAAGAGGGAATGGAGGTCGGCGTAGATCGGGCCCTCGAACGCTTCGCGCAGCATCTGTGCGGTGCCCAGCTCCATCTCGAATCCCGAGATGAAGTTGACGTAGAGGGCGTCGCAATCTCCGGCGAGAGGCCAGAACTCCTCCCAGCTCCAGGCGGGCACCCCGCCGGTCAGGCGCTCGCTCCGCCGCTCGTCGTCCAGGTAGCGCAGCTCCACGCGGTTGTTGGGTTCCGGGACGATGCGGACGGCGCGGTGCGGGTCAACGCGGGGGATCTCGCCCAGGAACCGGAGCGCGGGCTCGGCCAGGTCCCGGCCCACCTTGAGGATCGGCACGATGCGCCATTGCGCCGGCAGCGACGCGGCCAGCGCCTCCAGGGCGTAGCTCACCCCGCCCCATTCCTCCACCGGATCACCGCGTCCGTCGCGCAGATGGATGGTGTCCCACACGAGCGTGCCGACCACGCCCAGGCGGGGGCGGCCCGCGCGGGTACGGGGCCGCTCCCGCTCCGAGCCTGGCTCAACCACGGACCTGGCCGAACTCACGTCTCTGCCGTCCGGAGGCCGAACACCCCCGCCGCCCCAACCACCCCCGCAGTCCCCGGGAGCGCTCCCGGCACCACCGTGCAGGCGTCCAGCGCCGAGCGGAAGCGGGGGCGGCCGAGCTCCGCGGCGAGCGGGGCGAAGAACAGGTCGCCGGCCGCGGTCACCCCGCCCATCACCACCACCGCGTCCGGGCCGAGCAGGTTGACCGCGCCGGTGATCCCGGCCGCGAGCATTTGTGCCGCGCGTGCCAGCACCTCGGCCGCGTAGGCGTCGCCCCCCGCCGCCGCCTGGTGCACCGTGGCGGCCGTGATGCGGTCCAGGTCCCCCGCCACCAGTTCCGGCAGGGTCGACCGCGTCCCCCCGGCCAGCCCCTCGACCGCGGCGCGCGCGATGCCCGGCCCGGAGGCGTAGGGTTCGAGGCATCCCCTGCCCCCGCAGGTGCAGCGGCGGCCGCCGAACTCGACCGTCATGTGTCCGATCTCCCCGGCGGCACCCGTGGCCCCGGCGAACGGCCGCCCGTCCATCACGATCCCGCCGCCGATGCCGGTGCCCAGCGTGATCCCCAGCACCGACCGGAAGCCGCGTCCCGCCCCCTGCCACCATTCCCCGTAGGCGGCGCAGTTGGCGTCGTTCTCCACGACGGTGGGCAGGCCGGTCGCGGCCTGGACGCGGTCACGCAGCGGAAGCCCGAACCACCCCAGGTTGTGCGACTCGAGCACCACGCCGCGGGCGCGGTCGAGTGACCCGGGCGCCGCGACCCCCACGCCGGCTACCGTGGCGTCCGGGCCCTCCGTGCGCGCCAGCTCATCCACGGCCGCGCGGACCATCGCGCAAACCATGTCGACCACCACCTCCGGGCCCCCTCCGGACGGCGTGTCGTCCACCCGCAGCGCGCGCGGACGCCCTCCCTCCGCCGGAACGATGCCCACCGAGAGGGTGGTTCCACCGATATCGACCCCCGCGATCCACTCGGCCATCAGAGGCATCCCGGGAGAGCCACCCGGCCTCCACGACGCGCCGACGAAGCATCATCGATCGGTACTGACATCTGCTGATGTTTACTGATATATCTACTGTTCAATCGACAGCACGGCCAGAAACGCCTCTTGCGGGATCTCGACCGACCCCACCTGCTTCATCCGCCTCTTCCCCTCCTTCTGCCGCTCGAGCAGCTTGCGCTTGCGCGTGATGTCGCCGCCGTAGCACTTGGCGGTCACCGCCTTGCGCAGGGCCTTGACGTTGGTGCGCGCCACGATCTTGGACCCGATCGCCGCCTGCAGCGCCACCTGGAACTGCTGGCGCGGGATGAGCTCCTTCAGCTTGCGCACCAGGTCGCGGCCGTAGAGCTGCGCGCGGTCCTGGTGGATGATGACGCTGAAGGCATCCACGGGATCGCCGTTCACCAGAACATCCAGCTTCACCAGGTTCTCGGGCCGGTACTCCGCGAACTCGTAATCGAGCGATGCGTAGCCTCGGGTACTGCCCTTGAGCCGGTCGTAGAAGTCGAGGACGATCTCGGCCAGCGGCAGTTCGAAATCCAGCTCCACCCGCCGCGGATCCAGGTAGCGCATCGCCTTGAAGGTTCCGCGCCGGTCGTGGCAGAGCTTCTGCACGTTGCCGATGTACTCGGCCGGAGACATGATGCGCGCCTGAACCCAGGGCTCGGCGACCGACTTCAGTTTGCCGCGTCCGGGCAGGCGGGTCGGATTCTCGATCGCCAGCTCGCTGCCGTCGGTCAGCGTGACGTGATACTCGACGTTGGGGACCGTGGTGATCAGGCTTACGCCGAACTCGCGGTCCAGCCGCTCCTGGACGATCTCCATGTGCAGCAGGCCGAGGAAGCCGCACCGGAATCCGAACCCCAGCGCAGCCGAGGTCTCCGGCTCGTAGTGCAGGCTGCCGTCGTTCAGCCTGAGCCGGTCGAGGGCGTCGCGCAGGGACTCGTAGTCGTCGGCGTCGCTCGGATAGAGCCCGGCGAAGACCATGGGGCGGACGTCCTTGTAGCCCGGGAGCAACTCGGTCGCCCTGCGAGAGGCGTCGACGACGGTATCGCCCACCCGCGTGTGCGACACCGACTTGATGGCCGCGACCAGGTAGCCCACCTCTCCCGGGTGGAGGGCGTCGCGGCGCACGCGGGCCAGCCGCGTGTAGCCCACCTCGGTCACCTCGTAGGTGGCCTTCACCGTGCCGAAACCGATGTCCATCCCCGGGCGCAGCACCCCGTCCACCACGCGCACGCTCGGGACCGCCCCCAGGTACTGGTCGTAGTAGGAGTCGAAGATGAGCGCGCGCAGGGGCGCCTCCGGGTCTCCCTCCGGAGGGGGCACCCGCTCGATGACCGCTTCCAGGATCTCAGCGGCTCCGGTGCCGTCCTTGGCGCTGGCGAACAGCACCTCGGAGGGATCCACCCCCAGGAGGTCCGCGAGTTCGTCGCGGCGGCGCTCCGGCTCCGCGCCGGGAAGATCGATCTTGTTGATGACGGGGATGACCTCCAGGTCCGCGTCCAGCGCCAGGAACAGGTTCGAGATGGTCTGCGCCTGGACGCCCTGGCTGGCGTCGACCACCAGGATGGCGCCCTCGCAGGCCGCCAGGGAGCGGGACACCTCGTAGGTGAAGTCGACGTGTCCGGGCGTGTCGATCAGGTTGAGTTGATAGTGCTCGCCGTCCCGCGCCGTATGGTCCATGCGCACGGCGTGCAGCTTGATGGTGATGCCCCGCTCGCGCTCCAGCTCGTTGGAATCGAGCACCTGGGCGCGCATCTGGCGGGCGTCGAGCGCGCCGGTGAGCTCCAGGAGCCGATCGGCCAGGGTCGACTTGCCGTGGTCGATGTGCGCGACGATGCAGAAGTTGCGGATGCGGTTCAGCTGCACGGTCCGCTCGTCCCATGGTTCCGGGAGGGCGCGCGCAGCACGCGCAGCATGATGTCGAGCGCGCGCTCCACGTCGGGCGCGGAGATGTCCCGGTGGGTCACGGCCCGCACTCCGCTCTCGCCCTGGGGCAGCAGATGGACCCCGCCTGCATGACAGCTCGTGGCGAACGCGCCCGCCGGCATCGCGGTCACCCGGAAGCGCACCAGGTTGGACTGCACGCGGTCGGGATCGACTTCCAGGCCGTCGATGCAGGCGACACCGCGCGCAAGGGCGCGGGCGTTGGCGATGTCGGCCGACAGGGCGCCGCGGTGATGCTCCAGCGCGTGCAGGGCGGCGGCGGCGAGGATTCCCGCCTGGCGGAAGCCGCCTCCGAACTGCTGCTTGAAGCGCCGCGCACGCGCCACCAGCTCCAGCGAGCCGGCCAGGGCGGAGCCCACGGGAGCGCCGAGTCCCTTGCTGAAGCAGACGTTCACCGTATCGAAGGGGGCCGAATAGCGGGCCTCGGGGATCCCTGTGGCGGCGGTGGCGTGCCAGAGGCGGGCCCCGTCGAGATGGGTGGCGAGGCCATGGCGGCGCGCGGCCACGCACACCTCCTCGACCTGGCCGAGCGGCCACACCGTGCCCCCTCCCCCGTTGTGGGTGTTCTCCACGCACAGCAGCCGCGGCGGGGACTCCAGGTGGACCGGGTTGAAGGGATGCTCCGGCTCGATGGCGTCGTCGACATCGGCGGCGGTGAAGACGCCGCCACGCCCGGGGAGGGGCTTCAGGGTCACGCCGCTGAGCGCGGCCGGGGCGCCCGACTCGCTGCGGACGATGTGGGCGCTCTCGTCAATCAGGACCAGGTCGCCGGGTTCGGTGTGGACACGCACCCCGATCTGGTTGGACATCGTGCCCGTGGGCACGAAGACCGCTGCCTCCTTGCCCAGCAGCTCCGCCGTGCGCGCCTCCAGTGCGTTCACCGTGGGGTCGTCGCCGTAGACGTCGTCGCCCACCGGGGCGGCGGCCATGGCCTCGCGCATGGCCGGGGAGGGGAGGGTCACGGTGTCGCTGCGCAGATCGATCATGACCCGCGATACCCCGGGCAGGACCGGTGGTGTCGCATCACCGCTGCGGCCCCGGAGCGCCCGGGCCGCCACCGGGCGATCCACCGGAAGGCGCCAGGGACACACCGGCCATCTGCCGTCGCAGTGCGCGGATGCCCGCGGGACCGACGCGGCAGCACCCGCCGACTCCCGCGGCGCCGCTCGCGATCCAGTCGCGCGCATCCGGGATCGCGTCGCCGGCCCGTCCGGCGCCTGCGGCGGGCCAGTGCCACGTGCCGGTGTGGGCGTCGTACACCTCCCCCGAGTTGGGATAGGCGATTACGGGAAGATCGGTCACGGTGCGGATTCGCCCGATGAGCTCGCCGACATGGGCGGGCGCGACGCAGTTGACTCCCACCGCCGCCATCCGCGCCGTCCGGTCGCAGAGGCGCGCAACCTCCTCCACCGGCGTGCCGTCCCAGAGCCGCGCGCCATCCGCGCAGCAGAAGCTCATCCACACCCACGCATCCGGCGTCTCCTCCAGAATCCCGACCAATGCCTCGGCCTCGAGACCCGAGGGGATGGTCTCGCAGAGGATCAGGTCGGCGGCCGAGCGCGCGAAGAGCCGGAAGCGGCGCCGGTGGAACTCGTCCAGCACCCCGAACCCGACGCCGTACCGGCCATCGTACTCCGACCCGTCCGCGAGATACGCCCCGTATGGGCCGGCACTCGCCGCCACCAGCGGCCGCAGCCGCCCGGTGCGGTTGGCCCGAACTGCCCAGTACCGGTCGCGCGCCTCGACGGCCAGCGCGACCGAGAGCTCCAGGAAGCCGGCGGCCTCGGCGTCGCCGTAGCCCTGCTCGCGGAAGCCGGGAAAGCTCGCCTGGTAGCTGGCGGTGGAGACGCAGTCCGCACCTGCTGCGAGGTATTCGGCGTGCACGTCGCGGATGGCATCGGGCCTTGAGACGAGAAGTTGCGCGGACCAGAGCCGGGTGTCGAGCCGGTGTCCCCGGGCTTCGAGCGCCGTCGCCAGACCCCCGTCCGCGATCAGGGGCCTTCCGCGAGCGAGAAATCCGGCAAGGGGCCCGGTCGCCTCCGCCGGGTTCATCCCTCCCGGGTGAGCAGCGTCGCCAGCATCTCCGCGTTGTATCCCACCAGCAGCCGATCCCCACTGCGCATCGTGGGCGCGCGCAGCTTTCCGAAGCGGCTGCAGAGGAGGCCCACCAGGTCTTCGTCGGCGGGCCGCGCGGCGTTCAGATCGACGTGCACGATCTTCTTTCCCCTGGCGACGTAGAGGTCGCTCACGCCCTCCAGCACGCCCAGGACCTCGTCGCTCGTCACGGAATTGCGCGTGGCGCTCTGCAGTTCCTCCGTCGCGATCTCGTTCTGCGCAAGAAACTCTTGCGTGCGCTTGCAACTGGTTCAGCCCGGGCGGTGATACCGCCATTCAACGGACGACGTGGCCATTGGTCCCTCCGGCGAGTTTGGCGGCGCGAACGGAAACGGTTCGGAAGGGCGTGCGCCGATGCGCCCTAACCTGTTTTATCGTATGAAGATAAAGTGTATGATCAGACAAGTCTTGGAGTTGCCTGCCCGGACGGATTGTAGCAGCCTGCCGCCCGCTCCTTCAAGGTGCGCGGCCGGATCCCTGCGCCGCGACGGCCGGCCGTGCAACGCACGAGGGCAGGCCCGTGGCGACCCGGCTCACCGGATGGATGCCGGGAATCGGACGCTCGACCTTGCGGCGCTATCATGGCGGTCCGATTCTTGGGGCGCACCCGGGAAGCGCGCCGACCCCGCCCTGTGACCCGAACCCGTGGAGACCAGGATGACCGTTGTCCGATGCGCGGCGCTGGCGGGCCTCGTGCTCCTGGCGGTCGACGCCGGCGCGCAGTCGCTCGAAGACGCAAGATCCGCCTACGCGGAAGGCCGCTTTCTCGAGGCGGCAGAGTTGGCCGAGGCGCTTGGGACCTCCGACGGCTACGCGCTGGCGGCGGAATCGCTCGCGGTACACGCCCACTACTTCACGTCCGGGGAGGAGTGGGAGGTGATGGTCGATCGCGCGATAGAAATGAGCGACGAGGCCATGGGCGCCGACTCCACCAACGCCGAGGCACACTATCAGGCAGCCCACGCGCTCGGCCGCTACGCTCAGGGCATCGGTGCCCTGACCGCGCTCCGCCAGGGCCTCGCGGGAAGAATCCGCGAGCGGCTGGATGCAGCGATTCGGCTCGATCCCTATCTCTGGGAAGCCAGGCTGGCGCTCGGCGGATGGCACGCCGATATCGCGGCCGAAGGGTTCATCGCGCGACGGATGTACGGCGGGAACAGGCCGGCCGCCATCGTCCTGTTCGAGCAAGCGCTGCAGATGGCGCCGGAGTCGAGGGTCGTGCTCTACGAATACGCGATTCGGCTGCCCGACCTCGACGAGGAGAACGGCGAAGAGCGGGCGCGGGAAATGCTCGACACGGCGGCTCGATTGCCGATCGCCGACGCCTATGACGGGCTCATCCAGGAGTTGGTGCTGGAGGCGGTCGCGGACCGGGAGAGCGGGTAGTCGGGCAGCTCCGGCAAGCAACCATGCGCATCGCGATCACCACGGGCGGCGGAGATGCTCCCGGGCTCAATGCCGTCATTCGCGCCGCCGTGCTCGCGGCCCGGGCACGCGGATGGGAGGTATTCGGGATCCGGAGGGGCTATTCGGGTCTCTTCCAGGCGGGGTACGGCGGGGTGGTGGTGCTCGACGAGGCCGCGGTCCGCGGGATCACCCACGAGGGCGGCACCATCCTCGGAACCACCAGCCGGGGCAATCCGTTCTCGTTCCAGGTGACGCAGCCCGACGGGTCGGCGCGCACCGTGGATCGTTCCGGCGAAGTCATCGATCGCTTTCGGGAGATGGGCATCGACTGCCTCATCGCGATCGGTGGCGACGGCTCGCTCAGAATCGCGCGCGACCTGGCGCACCAGGGGCTCAACGTCATCGGGGTGCCCAAGACCATCGACAACGACCTGGACGCCACGGTGGTCACCTTCGGCTTTCACACCGCCGTGCAGACCGCCACCGACGCCATCGACAAGCTTCATTCCACCGCCGAGGCGCACGAGCGCGTCATGGTCGTGGAGCTGATGGGTCGGCACGCCGGCTGGATCGCGCTCTTTGCCGGCCTCGCCGCGGCCGCGGACGTGATCCTCATCCCGGAGATCCCCTACCGGCTCGACCGAGTGGTGGAAGCAATCGAAGCCCGCTGGAGCCGGGGCCAGGAGTACGCGATCGTGGTCGTCGCGGAGGGCGCGCTTCCCGTGGGCGGAGAGGCTTCATACCTGGACGACGATCCCGGCCTGAAGCGCCGGCTGGGAGGAGCCGCGAGGCTGCTTAGCCGCCAGCTGAGGGAACGCACCCGCCACGAGACCCGCAGCCTGGTGCTGGGACACCTGCAGCGGGGCGGCGCGCCTACCGCCTACGACCGCATCATCTCCCTGCGATTCGGATCCGCGGCCATCGAACTCGCCGAACGCGGACAGTTCGGCTGCATGGTCGCCCTGGAGCCGCCCGATGTGAAGGCCGTGCCCCTCGCGGATGCCGTGAGGCATCGCAAGACGGTACCTGCCCAGGGAGATGTCGTGCGGACTGCCCGGGCGGTGGGGATTTCGTTCGGCGACTGATCTGACGGGACGGCAGCCGTCGCCTGTTCCCCGCCTGATCCGCGTCAGAGCGCTGCCGCGCCTGGTGACTTTGAGCCTCCATCGCCATCGCCGAGGCCCACGAGCTTCAACAGCCTCAGGGCGTTCGTCGAGGTGGCGATGCCGCTCCTGAGGCGGTAGTCGAAGGTGAGCCCTTCGTGTCCCTCGCCCACCGACTCGGTCAGGTGGACGGGGACGGCTCGCACGTTGAGGTCGTGCGCGTCGGCCAGCGTCAGATCGTGGGTCGTGACGACGCCGAGCGCGCCGGAGCGGAGCAGTCTTCGCAGGACGGTTCGCGCGGCGATTCTGCGTTCGGCGCTGTTGGTCCCCTGGAGGATCTCGTCGAGCAGGTAGAGGACCCTTGGCGCCCCGCGGACCTCCTCACCTGTCGGCGCCCCTTTCCCGGCTGCGGAGCCGGCCGGCGCGCCCGCCGCTTCGGCCGCGTCCACCACCTGCTTGAGGCGCTGGAGTCCGGCCATGAAGAACGACACCCCGTCGGCAAGGGAGTCGGCGGCATGCATGCCTGTGACGACGCGCAGCGGCGGGATGCGGAGGCTTTCGGCGCACACCGGTCCACCCGCCTGGCCGAGCACGACATTCAGGCCGACCGCCTTGAGGAGGGTCGACTTGCCGGACATGTTCGAGCCCGTCACCAGCAGAAACGAGCCTGCCGGGCCCACCTCCACGTCGTTGCGCACGCAGAGCGCCGGGGCAAGAAGAGGATGACCCAGGGCCCGGCCATGAACGGTGGTGGCTTCGGCGTCCAGCGTGGGCATGCTCCAGTCAGGGTGATCGGCGGCCAGGGCGGCCAGCGCGGCCAGTGCTTCGGCTTCGCCAACGGCGTCGATCCACCCTCGAACGCGAGCGCCCGACCGCTTCTTCCAGCGTTCGAGAGCGGCCAGGACGTGGACGTCCCAGAGCAGGACCAGGGAAAGGGGAACGTGGAAGAGGGGCGACCTCCTGACCTCCGCCATGTCCAGAAGCCGGCGCAGCGCAGCGATCTCTCGATGGGCCGGCCTGGAACCGGCGCCCAGGCGCCGTCGGAGGTCCGACGCATAGCGGGAATCGAGGGGTGCGTCGGCCAGGAGATCGATAAGCGACCCGTAGTGCCGGACCCCCGATTCGCCGTCGTCGGCCTCGGAGCAGGCTCGGTTGATCGCTTTCCACGCCGGCGCCATCACCAGCGCCGACACGAGCAGCGGCCAGGCGACGACGGCCGTGGGCACCATCCCCAGAGAGTAGAGAATGATCGCGGCCAGATTCGCCGGCGGGAGCAGAACCGCCGCCGCGCGCAGCCAGGTGCGCCCGGACAGCCAGCGCGGGCGCTCGCACCAGCGCAGGAACCTCTCCACCTCCTCCATGGAAACGCCCCCTGTCATCCGGGCTTCGGCAGCAATCCGGTCCCGATAGTCGAAGGCGCCGGCCATCTCCCGCACTGCTTCCTGCCGCAGCGCGACGGTCTCCGGGTCGGAGGGCGCGAGAAGCCAGGACCACAGCGTCGCCCGGCCGGGTGGAGCTCCGCACACGCCCGCCAGGTGAAGGAGCGACGCGGGACCGTGCAGGTCCAGGTCGTCCGCGTAGTCGTGGGTCCGCGGGACGGCGGGAGTGAAGGACCGGGGCAGGCCCGACCACCGGCGCTCGACGCGCGCGATCCCCTCGCGATTGAAGTCGGCCATCAACTCGGCGCGGCGCAGACGCCGCCGGGCGGCCCGGTGTCGCGCGACGACGATCACGAAGGCCACGACCGCCCCGGCCATGAGCAGCCAGACCGCCTGGCCGCGTCCCTGGGAGATCAGGAGCCAGGCGCCGGCCGCGGCGGCCACGAAGACCGCCAGCCGCAGCCGCTCGCAAAACCGGACCACGCGGGCCCTCCCGGCCGCCTCTCCATCGAAGCGGCGGGCGCGCTCCGCGTACCGGGCGGCGGGCTGTTCGACGGACTCCGCGCCGGGTGAGGCTGGCTCCGTTGGGCTCGTCACGAGTTGCCGCCGGCTCTCTTCCCGCCGCCGGCCACTCGCCTCTTCTCGTCTTCAAGGTCCTGCAGCGACACGCCGTCCGTGATCCATGACGGGGCCGGATCGCCCTTCAGGTAGTGGCCGAACCACTCCAGGATGCGGCGGTGGTAGTCCTTCTGGTTGGCTTCCTCGCGCAGTCCGTGGTCCTCGCCCTCGTAGACCAGCAGCACCATCTGTTTCCCGGCGCGGCGCGCGAAGTTGTAGAACTGGGTTCCCTGGTCCCAGTCGACGACCCCGTCGTCGTCGCCGAAGGCCATGAGGAGGGGCGTTTCCAGATTGTGCACCTCGTGGATGGGCGAGTTGCGCCGGTGGGCCTCGGGGTCCTCCCAGAAGGGCACCTCCATGCGCGCCTGCCCGGTCTCCCAGTGGTCGACCTCCGGGATCCCCGGGTTCCAGTGGATGGCCCCCATGAAGCTCACGAAGTCGGTGAGCGGCGCACCCGCCACCGAGGCGGCGAAGATGTCGGTCCGAGTGGGCAGGTAGGTCGCCTGGTAGCCGCCCCAGGAGTGGCCGATGAGCCCGACCGCGTCCGGATCGGCCACCCCCATGTCGACCACCCGGGCGACGGCCGCGCGCACCGACTCCAGCGCGCTCACGCCCGGGTCGCGGGCCCGGTAGACGATGTCCGGGAGGAGCACCGCGTAGCCGTGCTGGGTCCACGCGGTGAAGTTGTAGTAGTCGCGCTCGCTGGGCGGGCTGAAGCGGTGCATCCCGGGCGAGAGCATCTCGTAGGTGTAGACGATGGTCGGCACCGCCTGCCCGGCCTCGTGGCCCGCCGGATAGAGCAGCACCGCCTGCAGGTCCCGCCCGCCCTCGCTCGTAAAGTCGACCAGTTCGGCCCGGCCCCACGCGACCTCCGCGATGAACGGGTTGATGTCGGTGACCCGGACCGCGTCGGCCAGGCCGGGACCTCCCACGAAGTAGTCGGGCGGGTCGTCGAACGCCTGGGCGCGGTAGAGGAGGACGTCGGCGCTGTCCGCGCGCGCGAGGCCGTCCACGAGGCGCTCCTCGAACACCAGCGTCTCCGGCGGCCCGGCCCGGCCTGACGGGAGGCGCGCGTAGCCCCGCTGTTCCGTCCGCTCGTCGTAAAGGGTCAGGTAGAGCGGGGCACCGGGGTCGATGCCGGGGGTGTCGTCGTCCGGCAGGCGGGCGACCCGGTGCGTGACGCCGGTCTCGGCGCCGCGGGTGAGCCGCTCCGCGCCGCTGCCGTCCAGCGCCACCCGCCAGACGTCGTGCTCGTCGTAGAGGAGGACTCCGGCGTCGCCCTCCAGCCATCCCCCGGGTCCGAAGGCGTAGGGCGGGACCACATCGGTGGGTGTGTCGTATTCCGTGTTGGCGAAGGAGGCCGGGAGGTTCGAGGTAAGGTCGTGCCGCTGCCCGGTCGCGACGTCACGGCTCCAGTAGTTGGCCCCGTCGTACGAGACCAGCCACCGGCCCCCTCCGCTGGGCCATTCGTAGCGCACCCGGGTCAGGAGCCGGCGCCGTTCCCCGCTCTCGACGTCGATGGACCAGACGTCGTGATACGGGCGGCCGAACATCGCGCCGAAGGGATAGGGCTCGGCGATGTCCTCCAGGGCAAAGGCCCAGCCGTGCAGCAGGGTCGCGTCCGCCATCAGGTCGGAGCCGACCGTGACGGCCCGGTTCTCGTCCAGATGCCAGACGGCCAGCAGCGTGCGGTTCGCGTCCCGGGCTTCCGCCGCCTGCTGCTGCGGGAAGATGCGGACATCCCGGCTGTGCCAGATCTGGAGCCCGGGAAGGTCCGGCTCATCGTCCTCCGAGTCGGTCGATCCCGTCCCGTCGGCGTCGGCCTGTCCGGTCCCGGTCGCACCGGCATCCCGCGCGGCGTGTTCTTCCCGGGGCCGAAGCCCGATGGAGATCATTGCGCCGTCGTCGGACCAGCGCGGCGCCCGATCCGCGACCTGCAGGGTGTCCGCGATGCCGGCCATCGCCTCGCCCAGCACGGCCGTCTCCACCCCCCGGCCGAGGCCGCGCCATGCCAGCACATCGTAGGCGGCACCCTCGGCCGAGGCATCCTCGCGCGAGCGCAGGACCGCCAGGTCGGCCGCGTCGTCGCGCCACGCCAGCCCCCGGTACCGGGCCCCCGACGCGTCCACGGACTGGAGCGTGCCGGAGCCGGCATCGTAGACCTGCACACCGTTCCCCAGATCGCTTCCGGTTGCGACCACCATTGCGATCCGCGATCCGGAGGAACTCCACGCCATCTCCGCAACGTTGCCGAAGCTCGTCCCGGACCCCGTGGCCAACATCACGACTCGCAGGTCGGCCCCCTTCCCCGCCGGCTCCCCCGGCGGATCTCCGCGCAGCGCAAGGAATCGCCCCGACGCGTCGAAGCTCCACTCGGACACCGACTCGAACTCGCGCACCTCCCCGGTGGCCAGGTCGAGCAACGCCGTCCCCTGGCGGAGCGCCTCGCCCTCCTCCTCGAGTCGCTCCCCCTCCTCGGGTGAAAGGCCCACGGTCCACGCCAGCCAGCCTCCGTCCGGAGAAAAGCCCGGAGACCCGCCCCAGGGGAAAACGCGCGTCGAATCCTCGCCCAGGCGCCTTACCCGCAACTCCGCGGTCTCGTCGACGCGGCTGACCTCGTACGCGATCCAGTCGCCATGCGGCGAGAGCAGCGCGGGTCCGGGATTCTCCCAGCGCCCGTAGTCTTCGGGGGCGACGCGGGGAAGATCCTGGCCGGAAAGCGGAAACGCGGTGGCGAGCAGACCCGTCGCCAGGATGCTCGCGGCAGGAAGCGGCCCCGATTCGCCGACGCCGCCCCGGACACGACGGTGCGCCCTGCGGGTTCGGGTGGACACGACCGGCAAGACGTCTGCGGATGAACTCACGGGAATGCTCCTTGAATCCGGGGGATGGCGGGCGGGAGCGCTCCTTCACAGCCGGGATTCCTTTCGGTCCCGGGCGCGCCCCGATGCCCGCGCGCTCATTTCGAACATATCACGCGCCGGGCGCAGTCGGCCTGCCGTGCCGGCCCCCAGACCACCCAAACCCCCGGGGGCGCCCGGAATTCGTGGCCGTGCGGGCGGCTGGGCCGGTCCGGATCGAGCCGCAGCCCCGGCAGGCGGAACACCCGGGCCAGCGCCTCCCGCGCCTCGATGCGCGCCAGCGTGGCTCCCAGGCAGAAGTGGCGCCCGGCACCGAAGGACAGGTGGTCGCGCGCGTTGGGCCGGTCCGGATCGAAGCGATCGGGATCCTCGAAGTGGGCGGGATCGCGGTTGGCGGCGCCCAGCATGCACTGGACGGTCTCGTTCGCGGGGATCCTCACGCCGCGGATCTCGACCTCCTCGGTGGTGAAACGCGTGCACGACTGGACAGCCGCGTCCCACCTGAGCGACTCCTCGAACAGGTCGTCCAGCCGGTCCGCGACTTCGGCCGCCGGGCCTTCGGCAGTGCGGTGCGACAGCGCGGCCCAGATGGCGCTGGCGATGGCCGACTCGGTGGTCTCGATGCCGCCGAAGAGGATGATGAGCAGGTTGGCGACCATCTCCGCCTCCGCCAGCGGCTCGGCGTCGGTGCGGAGCCCGGCGATGGTCGAGCCCTCCGGCACCGGGCGTCTGCCCCGGAGGAAGGGCGTCACGTATTCGCCGAACTCGCGAGCCGACACCTTGCCCCTCGTGCGCACCTCGGGATCGCCGGTGAAGTTCTCGAGCGCCGCCGCGAAGTCGTCGTACCAGGCCAGCAGGCGGGCCCCATCGCGCTCCGGCAGCCCGAGCACCCGGCAGATGCTCCGCACGGACAGGGGGCGCGCCAGCCGGGCCCGGAGATCGGCCGCCCGCCGCCGACCGTCCTCCAGCTCTTCCATCAGCCCGTCCGCCACACCGCGTACCGTCCCCAGCAGATTGCGCTCCAGGTTGCCGCGGCGAAACGGCCCGATGAAGCGGCGTTTGCAGTGGATCTGGCGTTCGCCGTCGGTTGTGAGCATGTGCGACCCGAAGATGTCACGGATGGTCGAGGCGGGTGCGTCGGTTGTGAAACGCTCCCAGTCGGCCAGCACATCCAGGACGTCGTCCCGGCGCGTGAGCATCCACATGCCGAGTTCCGGAACCCACGTCACCGGCTCCGCGGCCCGGAGTTCGTGGAACAGGGGGTAAGGATCGCCGGCCAGCGCCTCGACGGTGACCCGGGCTCCCCGAGGGAAGCGCGCGGTGCGGCTGGCATCGCCCGGATTGGTCCTTGTAGCGTTCTGCATGAGGTCAGGCTCACCTGGAACGGCATACCCATGAGCGCGGTACCGCGCTTGCGGCACCCGGACACCGTGCCGGGCGGCGTCACCTCCTGCAAGGGGCACGCGGATGACCAACCGGCTGGCTCGCCACTACTCCCGCTTCCGCGTGTCGGAGCGAGTGCTCCTCACCGGGCATTCACACCAGGCGTGGCCCGACGTGGCGTTCGGCGCGCAGCGGCAGGCGTGGCTGGACGCCGCCGAACTTGTGGACGACAAGTGGGAGCGCGCGTTCGAGGTGGCCGCCGAGGTGCGGGCAGGGTACCGCCGCCTGCTGGACGACCCGGACGGCCACATCGCGCTGGGGCAGAACACGCACGAGCTGGTCACCCGGTTTCTGTCGGCGCTGCCCCTGCGGGAGCGGCCGCGGCTCGTGACCACCGATGGCGAGTTCCATACGATCCGGCGCCAGCTGGAGCGGCTCGGACGCGAGGGAATCGAGATCAGGACCGTGCCGACCGCCGGTGGCGCCCCGCTGGCGGATGCGCTTGTCGCGGAGGTGGACGACCGCACGGCGGGGGTTCTGGTGTCCTCCGTGCTCTTTCGCGATGCCCGGATCGTCGAGGGGCTGGACGAGGTGGCGGCCGCGTGCGCCCGCGTCGGCGCGGAACTGCTCGTGGACGCCTATCACTCGCTCAACGCAGTCCCGTTCTCGGTCGTGAAGTCGGGGCTGAGGGACGCGTTCGTGACGGGCGGCGGCTACAAGTACTGTCAGCTGGGCGAAGGGAACTGCTTTCTGAGGTTCCCGCGGCACTGCCGGCTGAGGCCGGTGCTGACCGGGTGGTTCGCCGAGTTCGGGACGCTGGCAGCGGAACGCGGACGCGGCGAAACGGCCTACGGCGAAGGACATCTGCGCTTTGCGGGCTCGACCTACGATCCGGTCAGCCACTACCGGGCGGCGGCGGTGTTCAGGTTCTTTCGGGAGAAAGGGCTCGTCCCGGAGCGCCTTCGCCGCATCAGCCTGGAGCAGATCCGGCAGCTCGCGGCGGGGGTCGATGCCCTGGACGCGGACCCGCGGGTGCTTTCGCGAGATCGCAGTGTGCCATTGTCCCGGCGAGGCGGGTTCCTGGCCCTCACCACCCCCGTCGCAGGGAAGATCTGCGGCGAACTCGGGAGGCGCGGCATCCACACGGACTTCCGCGGCCGCTCGTTGCGCCTGGGGCCGGCGCCCTACGTGACCCGGCATCAGCTGGAGGAGGCGGTCCGGACGCTGGGGGCGGTCCTGGCCGCGCATCGCTGAAGTTCCGTCAGCCGACGGCCTCCACGAGCACCCGTCGGCTGGGCAGCTCAGGCCCTGGCTGCCCTACCGGCCAACATCGAGTGCTGGGCCATGAGCAGCGCCGGGATCACGAGCATGAGCAGCGCGGTGGCGATCAGGATCCCGAACCCGACGGACGCGGCCAGCGGCACGAGGTGCTGCGCGTGGGTGCTGGTCTCGAAGACGAGCGGGGCGACCCCGACGAACGTCGTCACGGAAGTCAGCAGGATGGCCCGGAAGCGGTCCTTGGCCCCGGCAACGATCGCGTCTCGCACGGGCAGCCCGGACGCCTTCAGGTCGTTGATGAACTTGATCATCATCAGTGAGTCGTTGACGACCACGCCGCTCACCCCGATCAGCCCGTACATCGACCAGATGCCCAGGCTCAGCCCGAGGAGCATGTGCCCCGCGACGGCGCCGATCAATCCCAGCGGCACCGCGGCCAGGATGATCAGGGGCTGGGTGTAGGAACCGAAGGGAATCGCCATCAGCGCGTACATCACCAGGAGCGCCAGGAAGAGCGAACGGCTCAGATCGGCATTGGCCTCCTCCTGCTGCTTGCGCTGGCCGCCGTAGGTGTGCTCGAAAAGGCGGTCCTCGGCCGACAGGCGCTCCAGGATGCCGTCTTCCAGGCTCCGGTTGACCTGCTGGCCGGTCGCGAGCACCGGATCGACATCCGCGGTGACCGTGACGGCGCGGCGCCCGTCCATCCGGTGGATGGTGGCCGCCGACCGCGCGAAACCGGCCCTCGCGACCTGACCCAGCGGAACCTCGCCGCCGGGCGTGCGCAGCAGGTAGCGCTCCACGTCGACGGCGGAATTGCGCTCTTCTTCCGGGAGGCGCACGTAGACGCCCACGTCCTCGCGCCCGCGCTGCACCCTGAGCGCCTCGGCTCCGAAGAAGGCCGAGCGAACCTGCGACGCGAAATGGCCGACCGTCAGATTCAGCGTGCGGGCCGCCGGCTTCAACTCCAGCTGCAGTTCCCGGAACCCTGCGTCGAGGTTGCTGCGCACGTCGAAGACGCCGTCGATACCGTTCAACTCCGTCACGAACTCGTCCGCGATCACGGCGAGCCGTTCGGGGTCCGGATGCGAGAGCTCGAAATGAACCGGAAGTCCGAGCGTGATCAGGTTCGAGGAAATCGACAGCGATCTCGCGCTCGGGAGCACTCCGACTTCCTCGCGCCAGAGCCGCTCGAAGGTGGATGGGGCGATGTCGTGGCGCTCCCAGTCGATGAGCTTGAACTGGACGGCGCCCAGGTGGCCCCGTGCGGCCTCCACCGCGTTGCCCCCCAGAGGGTCGTAGAGCGCGGCGGTCTGGCCGACCGTCACGGCGACCCCGACCTCCAGGGGATCCGCATCCGCATCGCGCTCGCGCGAGATGCGCTCCACGGCACGATGCCCCGCAGCCTCGATTTGCGCCGCAACCGCGGACGTCCGCTCCCCGGGGGTGCCCACAGGCATCTCCAGGTTGGCGGAGACGACTTCACCCTCGATGGGGGTCAGGAACTGGTTGGGGACCACGCCCGCATTGACGGCTGCCATCGTGAGCACGAGCAGTCCCGCCGCGGAGGCGAGCACGATGGCGGGCTGGTCGACGGCCAGGCGCAGTCCGCGGTCCAGCGGACCATCCACGACCCGCTTCAGCAGGGCATCCACTCGGCCCCGGACACGGGTGAGCCGCCCGGACAGCCAGCCCTCGCGCGAGGCGCCGGGAGCGGGCAGGTGGGCCAGGTGGTTGGGCAGCACCAGAAGGGACTCCACGAGGGAAATCAGGAGGACCGTGATGACCACCAGCGGAATCGGGCGGCCGAGTTCACCCTGCGGCCCGGGCGCGGTCAGGAGCGCGGAGAACGCCGTCACCGTGGTCAGCACCGAGAAGATGACCGGCGCACTGACCCGCCGCGTCCCCTGGATCGCCGCAGCCACGCCGCGAAGGCCCCGCTCTCGTTGCGTGAAGACGCTTTCCCCCACGACGATCGCGTCGTCCACGACGATGCCCAGCGCGAGAACGAGCGCCATCAGCGAGAACATGTTGACCGAGACACCGAGGAACCCCATGAACAGGAATGTCCCGATGAACGAGATCGCCAGGCCCACGGCGACCCACAGCGCCAGCCGCAGCTCGAGGAAGAGGGTGAGGGCCAGGAGGACGAGAGCCAGCCCCAGCAGCGCGTTCTCGATCATCAGGCCGAGCCTTCCGGAGACCTCGACCGAGTCGTCCTTCCAGATCTCGACGCCGACCGCGGGCGGAAGGGCGGGGAGCACTTCGCTTGCGAGATACTCCCTTACAGCTTCCGCTATTTCGAGGACTTTCTCGTTCGACGCGCGATATACATCGATGCCGACGGCTCGCCGGCCGTTGTAGCTCACGCTGAGATCGGTGTCCGCGAATCCGTCCCGCACGGTTGCGATCTCGCTCAGCCGGACCGATGTCCCATCCGAACGGGTCAGGACGATGATGTCCTCGAAGTCGCCCTGGTCGTAGTTCCTGCCCAGCGTGCGGATCAGGATTTCATCCTGTCCGTCGGAGATCCTGCCGGCCGACAGCTCCAGCGAACCCTGCCGCACGGCCATGGCGACATCCTCGAGCGTGAGACCCAGAGCCCGCAGCCGGCTGACCGGCACCTCGATGGAGACCTCGTACGGACGGGCACCGCTGACCTCGGCGAGCGATACCTCCGGGAGGGCCGAGATTCCCTCCTCGATTTCGTACGCCAGTTCCTTGAGGGCGCGCTCCGGGACATCCCCGTGAACCAGCAGGCGGATGACGTTCTGCCGGCTCGTGATCTCGCGCACCTGAGGGCGTTCCGCCTCCTCGGGGAAGGTGATGATGCGGTCGACCTCGGCCTTGACCTCGTTGATCGCGCGATCGACATCGGTCCCCGACCTGAACTGCGCGATGACGGAGCCGAAGCCCTCGGAAGCGGTCGCTTCCAGCCGGTCCAGGCCCTCCACGCCCCGGATCTGCTCCTCGATCTTCGTGACGATCGATTCCTCGATCTCCCCGGGGGTCGCGCCGGGATACACGACGAGGATCTGGACTCGATCCAGGGACAGCTCGGGAAGAATCTCCTGAACCAGATTCCTCGCTGCCGCGAGGCCCGCGAGGACCAGAAACAGCATGAGCACGTTCGCCGCCACGCTGTTTCGGGCCATGAAGGCGATCGGCCCGCCGCGACCGCCGGTCAGGCTCGGCTGACTCGCGCCCTCACGGGTCAAGGGCCACCTGCTCCCTCAGGAAGTAGGTCTTTTCCATGACGCATGCGGGATGCCGACGCGAGAGGTGACGGGGGAGGGTTTTCGCCCCCTGCAAGAGAACCAAGACACCGGCCGCAATCAAGAATTCGTCCGACCGAACCGAAGGCCAGGGGCCGCCGCGGAGCGGGGAGCGGTTTCTTTCGTCACTGCGGACCGGAGGCAGGCGAAGATGGCCGTAGGACTAGGTTTCCGGGGCTGCACGGTGTAGGCTGACTGCAACCCACCAGTCCGGCACCCGGGGAGGCAGTCAGATGGTTGTTCGCGTTCATCCATGGAGGGCGCTCCTGCTCGCGGCCATGCTTCTCCCGGCCACCTCCACTTCGGTAGGCACCGCGCCGGCGCACGCCCAGAATCCGGCGCCCATCGAACTGACGACGCTCGCCGTACCCCGCTTCGACATCGTCCGCTCCGCCATCGAACTCACCGGTCCGGTGCGGTCCGCGGAATACCTCGGCGTGGTCGGCCCGCGCGCGGCGTGGCTGGGACTCGAGACCGGTGAAGCCGAACTGTGGGTGCATCCGCTGAAGGTCGCAAACGGCTTCCGCCTGAGCTTCTCGGCGGCCGGCAACGGCGCTCCGGTCCCGGGGAACCAGGTGGCGCGCACGGTGCAGGTGCGGCCCGAACTGGCGACCATCACCTACAGCCACGCGGCCTTCCAGGTGCGCCAGCACATCCTCGCGCCCGCGGACACGTCCACGTCCGGCCTCCTCGTGCTGCTGGAAGTCGACACCCCCGAGCCGCTCGAGATCGTCGCCGAGTTCGAGCCCGTGCTGAACTACATGTGGCCGGGCTCGCTGGGCGGACAGTACGCGTACTGGGACGCGGAACGCCGCCTTTTCGTGCTCTCGGAGAGCCTGCAGACCCGCAACGCGGTCGTGGGGTCGCCGTGGGCGACCAACTCGGTGGAGCATCCGGCGCACCAGTTGGGCGAGGCGCCGCGCACGATGGTGATTCCGGTCGATCCGGAGCGGGCGAGGCGCGAGTTCATCCCCATCGCGGTCGCGGCCGGCAGCGGCCCCCGCGAAGCCGTCTTCGAGAGCTACCGCGAGCTCATCGCGAACGCCCAGGGGCTCTACTACGACAAGCGGTTGTGGGCAAGTCGCGCGCTCACTTCCACCGCCTCCGTCGAGACCCCCGATCCCGAGCTGGATCTCGCGCTCGAGTGGGCCAAGATCAACCTGGAGGAACAGCGGGTCTGCAACCCGGATCTGGGGTGCGGCTTCGTCGCCGGGTGGGGGTTGTCCCGCAACGGCACCCGTCCCGGGTTCGGCTGGTTCTTCGGCGGCGATGCGGCCATCAACACCTTTGCCATGGACGCGCTGGGTCAGTGGGATCTGGTGGCGGAGGAGCTGGCGTTTCTGGCCCGCTACCAGCGCGCCGACGGAAAGATCACCCACGAGATCTCGCAGGCCGCCGCGCACATCGACTGGTTCGACACCTACCCCTACGCCTACTACCACGCGGACACCACGCCCTACTGGATGCTCGCGCTGTACGAGTACTGGCGGGCGAGCGGCGACGACGAGCTGGTGCGCGAGCTGTGGCCGGCCTACCGGCGCGCGTGGGCGTGGTGCCTGACCGCCGAGACCGACGGCGACGGCATCATCGAGAACACGGTGGGCGGTCTAGGCGCGGTCGAGGTGGGGGGGCTGGGGGAGGCGATCCATCAGGATGTCTACCTGGCCGCGGTCTGGGTTGCGGCCCTCGAAGGGACGCGCGTGCTGGCCGAACATCTGGGCGACGGGGAGACGGGTGAGGTTGCGGCCCGCCTGGCGCCCCAGGCGCGGAGGACGCTCAACGAAGCTTACTGGCGCGAAGCGGAGGGACACCACGCTTTCGGGATCCTCCGCGGGGGCGGCACCAACGACAACCTCACGGTCTGGCCCGCCACGGCGGCCGCCTTCGGGCTATTCGATGACGAGCGCGCACGCTCCACCCTGGCCAGAATGGCCGGCGACCGGGTGTCGTCGGACTGGGGCGCGCACATGCTCTCGACGGAGAGCGACCTGTATGACCCGCTGCAGTACAACATGGGCACCGTCTGGCCGTTCGTGACCGGGTTCGCGGCGTGGGCCCAGTACCGTTACCGCCGTCCCTGGGCGGGTTTCCACCTCATCGACGCGGTCAAGCAGATGACCTTCGACTGGAGCCTGGGCCGGCACCCGGAGCTTCTATCGGGGAGCTTCTATCAGCCCCTCGACCAGACCGTGCCGCACCAGTTCTTCGCGACATCGATGCTCGTGACTCCGCTGCTCAGAGGCGTCTTCGGATGGGAGCCGGACGCGCCCCTGGGGCGGGCCCGGCTCGCGCCCCAGCTTCCGCCCGACTGGCCGGAGGCGACGGTGCGCGGGCTGCGAGCCGGCAACACGACGCTGGATGTGGAGATTCACCAGGACTGGACGTCCGCCGGGGGTTCGCAGCGAGCGATCATCCGCTGGCAGGGTCCCCGGCTGGACCTCGACTTCGTTCCGGACGTGCCTGTCGGAGCCCGCAACCCGTCGATCACGGTGGATGGCGTTCCGGCACCTTCCGGGGGAGCGGTCCGCGTCCAGGTTGGCCGCGACGCACCCGGACCCGAGGGCGCCGAACCCGAAGCCAGGGACCAGGACGACGTCGCCGAGATCGTGGTGCGCTGGGAGGGCGGACTGGCGGTGGCCCCGCCCCGCATCGACCTGGAGCCGGGTCAACGCAGCACGGGCCTCCGGATCATCGACCTGGTGGCCGACGACGACGGTTGGCTGCTGACCCTCGAGGGCACACAGGGACGCGACTACGATGTTGAACTCTTCGGCACGCCGATCGACGCTACTCCGACCGACGCCGCCGCGAGCGCATCCGGCCAACCGGAGGGTACGATCCGCGTGAGCTTCGCCGGCGAGGGGAGCCGCGCGACGACGGTCGTGAGGCTCAACCCCGGGGGATGAGCGGTCGCTGACCCCGATGCCCGGGCACATTGCCGCTCACAGATCCATGACCAGGCGGAGACCCGCCTCAATTCGGCTCATGAGCACTGCTGGAATCTGTCCCGAGCACTCGGCGAGGTAGTCCTCATCCACGGTCACGAGCTGGGTCACGTTGGCGACGGAGTCCCTCGGCAATCCTGTTTGGGTCGCCGGCAGGAGCACATTGCCCGGAGCGTCGAGATAGCGTGTCCTGGACGTCAGGGCCACGCCAATCACCGTCCGGAGCCTGCTTCGGTTGAATGCATCGGCCTGAACGACCAGGATGGGACGGCGGTAGCCGGGTTCGGATCCGCGCGGCTCCTCCAGGTCCGCCCACCAGATTTCCCGTCGCGCAACTACCATTCTTCGGCGATCGAGCGCGCCTGAGCCCGGCGAAGGGCCGGATCGAGCCCGCTCGGAAGGTCCGCGTATACGGCATTGAGCCGTGCGGTGACGTCTGCTTCCCGGTGCTTCGCCACGTACTCCGCAACAGCGGTCGCGTAGAGTTCGCTTCGCGACACCCTCAGGCGTTTCGCCAGGGCGTCGGCAGATGCGAACAACTCATCCGAGAGAGAAATCGCGGTTTTCATACCATGATAATACCGTGGTATAACCACGACGTCAACGCTGCAATTTTGCCGCGCGCGCCCGTGAGATCGGACCCCCCCGGTTCGACCGGTTCAGGGGCGTTCGCCACCTCCATTGGGCCGATCTTCCTGTGCGCCAATCTCCTCGCGACCCGTGCGGTGAAGCCTCGCGCAACGTATTAGTTATGGGCTAAGGGGGCGGTGTGTGGCTGCGGATACGGAGCAGACCTCTCCCGACGGTCTCGAGGACAGCGTATGCAGCGACTTTCCCAGGGCTCGGTTCTCCTCGCAACGTGGTCCCTGGCCGGCCTTGGGCTCATTCTGGGCGCCGGCACACCCGACGTCGTTCGAACCGCATCCTTCCAGAGCCCTGCGGGCTCGGAGGTCTTGTTCGCGACAGGGTTCCCGGCGGCTCCCTCCCCCCCGCTGCCGTCACCCGCGCTCACCGCCGTCGTCCGGCAGTACTGCGTCGTGTGCCACAACGACGCGCTCCTCACCGGCAACCTCTCGTTGCAGCACTTCGCCGTGGAGTCGGCGGTAGCGGAACGGGAGACGGCGGAGAAAATGATCCGCAAGCTGCGCGCGGGAATGATGCCGCCGCCCGGGATTCCGCGTCCGTCGGCCGATACCCTGCGGTCGCTGGTGGAGACGCTCGAATCCTCGGTCGACGAGGCAGCGCGCGCGCTCCCCAACCTGGGCACACGACGGTTTCAGCGGCTCAGCCGGCCTGAATACGAGCGCGTCATCCACGAGCTCCTGGGGCTCGAGGTGAACGCCGACAACTGGCTTCCCGAGGATCTGCTGGTGGGGAGCTTCGACAACATGTCCGCCGCCCAGGGGCTCTCGACCACCCTGCTGGACTCCTATCTGAAGGCCGCCATCGACGTCAGCCGCCTCGCCATCGGCAACCCGCAGGCTCTCTCCTCCACCACCAAGCACCGCAACCCCATGGAGGTGTCGCAGCACGCCTGGGACCAGGTCGAGGGAGCGCCTTTCGGCACCCGCGGCGGGATGGTTGTGACGCACGACTTCCCCGCGGACGGCGAGTACGTCTTCCGGGTCGAGACGGAGTTCGGCAGCGGCAACCACGTCGCCGCCGAGGACATCGACATCTCAATCGACGGGGAACCGGTCGCGCTCCTCAGGCTCGAGTACAACGCCGCGCGCACCGTGCCCGCCATAGAGACGGAACCGATCCTTGTGCGCGCCGGCCAGCGCAAGGTCTCGGCCGCGTTCGTCAACGTCATCGAGGGGCCCTACGAGGACCGCTTCAGTCCCGCCGCCTGGTCGGCCGCGGGTACGGCGGGGGGCAGCTACGGAGTAACCGGCCTCACGCACCTGAAAGAGCTGCTCATCACCGGCCCGACCAACATCTCGGGCGTGGCGGAGACCGAAAGCCGGCGGCGGATCTTCTCCTGCCGTCCATCCGTGCCCGAGGAAACCCGCCCGTGCGCGCAGTCGATTCTCTCGCGGATCGCCGCACGCGCCCACCGCCGGCCGCCGTCGTCCGACGACATCGCCGACCTGATGCGCTTCTACGACGCGGCCGCGGCCGAGGGAGGCTTCGAGGTCGGGGTGCAGATGGGCCTGCAGGCGATCCTGGTGTCCCCGGAGTTCGTCTTCCGGCTGGAGCGTGAGCCCGCCGGCACGCGGCCCGGCGAGGGCTATCCCCTGAGCGACATCGACCTCGCCACCCGGCTCTCCTTCTTCCTGTGGGCCACGGTGCCCGACGAGGAGTTGCTGCAGCTCGCGGGGAGCGGCCGGCTGTCGGATCCCGAGGTGTTGGAAGCGCAGGTCGGGCGCATGCTTCGGGACCCCCGCTCCGAGACCCTCGCCACCCGCTTCGCCCACCAGTGGCTGAGGCTGCAGGACGTGGGCAAGGTATGGCCGGAGTCCTACCTCTACCCCGACTTCTCGCAGCAGCTGGCCGACGCCATGGTGCGCGAGACCGAGCTGCTCTTCGACTACCTGGTGCGGGAGGACCGGAGCCTGCTCGAACTGCTCGACGCGGACTTCACCTTCCTCAACCGGCGACTCGCGCGGCACTACGGGATCGAAGCCGACTTCCGGGGCGACGACTTCCGCCTCGTGCGCTACCCCGACGACCGCCGCCGGGGCGTGCTCGGCCACGGGAGCGTGCTGCACCTCACCTCCATGTCGGGCCGGACCTCGCCCGTGCTGCGCGGAAAGTGGGTGATGGAGGTGCTGATGGGCACGCCGCCTCCACCCCCGCCACCCAACGTCCCGACGCTTGAGGGAAGCCCCGACGCCGAGGGGGACCGCATCCTGACCACGCGCGAGCGCATGGAGCTGCACCGATCGAGCCCGGTGTGCAGTTCCTGCCACAACTTCATCGACCCCATCGGCCTCGCGCTCGACAACTTCGATGTGACCGGGCGCTGGCGGGTGCGCGAGAATATGGCCCCGCTCGACACCCGCGGGACCTTCTACGACGGCACCGCCCTGAGTTCGCCGTCGGAACTGGCGGCGGTGCTCCTCAAGCGACCGGTCCCGCTCGCCCGCAATTTCACGGAGCATCTGCTCTCGTACGCGATCGGCCGACCCGCCGACCATCTCGATCAGCCGACCATCCGCGCCATCACGCGGGCGGCGGCGGACCGAAACTACAGCATCTCGTCGATCGTGGTGGGAGTCGTGAAGAGCGCTCCCTTCCGCATGCGACAAACCCAGGAGGTTCAATGAAAGACGTCACGTTCGCCACCAGTAACCCGGCGCCTCCAGGTCGCCGTGCGGCTTCGGTTCATGTCGCCGTCCTGGGCCTCGCCCTCCTGCTGGCCGCTCCCCTGGCCGCCCAGCAGGGCCAGATCACCGGTCTCGTCACCAACGCCGCCACCGGCCAGCCCATCTCCTCGGCCCAGGTGTTCATCCCCGAGCTGAACATGGGAGCCCTCTCGGCTTCCAACGGCCGCTACCTCCTGCTGGGCGTCAACGCCGGGACCCATACGGTCCGCGTCGAGCGCATCGGTTTCGCCGCCGCCACCACGGAGGTCACGGTCACGGTCGACCAGACCGCCGAGGCCAACTTCCAGCTCCAGGAGGTGGCCCTCAACCTCGACGAGATCGTGGTGACCGGAACCGGCGCGCCCACCCAGCGGCGCCGGCTGGGGCAGACCATCACCTCGGTCACCTCCGACGAGCTGGCGATCGCGCCCATCACCAGCCTTTCCGACGCGCTGGTGGGGCGGCTCGCCGGGGCCCGCGGCCTGATCTCGGGGGGTCAGACCGGCGCGGGCAGCGCCATCGTGCTGCGGGGCACGTCGAGCATCAGCCAGCGGCAGAGCCCGCTCATCTACGTGGACGGCGTGCGGATGGACAACGCAACCGAAGACGCGTCGTCCGCGACCACCGACCGATTGCAGGACATCAACCCGCAGGACATCGACCGCGTGGAAGTCATCCGGGGCGCCGCCGCCGCCACCCTCTACGGCACCGAGGCATCGAGCGGGGTGATCCAGATCTTCACCAAGCGGGGGCAGACGGGCGCGCCGGTGTACGCCTTCTCCACCGACCTCCAGCACCTCGCCTTCCCGCGCGACTTCCCGGACAACTGCGGATACAACCGTGCCGAGCATCAGCTCCTCTGCGACAGTCCCTGGGACGCGAATGCGGTGCTCGGGTACCACCAGAACTACAACCTTTCCGTTCGGGGCGGAACGCCAGGTCTGCGCTACTACCTGTCCGGACGTCTGATGGACGAGAGGAATCCCTCACCCAACAACGAACTGGCGAACCAGTCCGTTCGCGCTTCCTTCGATTTCACGCACACCGAGAAGCTGACCAGCCAGGTCGGGGTGAACGTCGTTCGGCGCAATCTCAGGACGGCCACCCCCGGCTGGGGCGACCTCTTCGGCAACCTCATGCTGGGGAATCCGCTGCGTGCGACCGAGACCAACCCCCACGGCGCCTACACGCCGCTCCTGGCCAGCCGCATTACGGAGAACTTCCAGGAATCCGTAAACACCATGCTGAACGGCTCGCTGGTCTACCAGTGGGCCGACGGCCTCAGCTCCACCCTGCAGGTAGGACACAACTTCATTGACTCGCGCTTCAGCGAGTTCTTTCCCCAGGGCGTGGTCGCGGAGTCGGTCACCGGCTACAAGCGGGTGAGAAATTCGAGGTTCGCCACCACGACGCTGGACTTCAGCACCCACTGGGAAACGCAGATCAGCGACGGGATGGTCGGAAACCTGACCGTGGGCGGCCAGAGCTTCCGCGAGGTGCAGGCGTACGAGCTTGCCTCCGTGCGCGAGTTCGGCTCCCCTACCCTCAAGACCCTCAGCGGCGGCGCCCAGATTACGGGCGTCAGCGAAGGCTACGAGGAGGTCATCAACGCGGGCCTCTTCGTCCAGGGTCAGGTCGGGCTCGACGACCGGCTGTTCCTGACCGGCGGCGTGCGAGCGGACGGCAACTCGGCCTTCGGTGAGGACTTCGGCCTGCAGGTCTATCCCAAGGCCGGCGTATCCTGGGTCGTCTCCGAGTACGACTTCTGGAACGTCGGCTGGATGAACGAGTTGAGGCTGCGCGCGGCGCTGGGAGCCTCCGGCCTCCAGCCGGGCGCCTTCGACGCCCAGCGCACCTGGAGCCCTAACAGCAGCGTCATCGGCGGCTACCTGACGCCCCAGAACCTCGGCAACCCGGAACTCAAGCCCGAGCGTTCCACCGAGATCGAGATGGCGATCGAGGCGGGCCTGCTGGACGGCCGCTTCGGCATGGAACTGGTGTACTTCAACCAGACCACCAACGATGCCCTGCTTCCGGTGCCCCCGTCGCCCGGTGACGGGTTCACCGGCACCCAGTTGCGTAACCTGGGCACGCTCAAGTCGTGGGGGCTGGAACTCACCGCCGACGCACGCCTGGTGCAGAGCCCCAGCTTTACGTGGGACCTGACGCTAAGCCCCACCTATCTGAAGCAGTGGGCGGACGACCTGGGCGGGCAGCCCGACCGGCGTCTCGGCAGCCGGCGCCGGTTCCATTCCCTGTACGAAGGGATGTGGCCCGGCATCTGGATCGCGCCCATCGTCGACCCCAACCAGCCCTACATCCTGTCCGGACCCATCGACGAGATCCGCAGCCGACGCGACATCGCTCCGAACATCCTGAAGGCGGCCGACGGGACCGACTCGCTGGCGGTGATCGGCAGACCTCAGCCCAACTGGACCGTCGACGTCCGCAGCGCCATGCAGTTCGGGAGCTTCACCTTCCGCAACATCTTCGAAGCCGCGGGCGGCTTCATCGTCTCCAACGAGACCGACCACCTGCGCAACGCGCTGGGCAACGGCCCACTGGTGGCCACGCTGGAATATACGCTCAACGAACCCACCGCCACCGTCGAGGAGAAGCAGCGGCTGGTGGACGAGTATGGCCGCAAGCACAACGGGGTCATCACGAACACCGTCTATCCGGGCGACTACGTGCGCTGGGCCGAGCTCACGGTGTCCTGGCAGTTGCCGGACGCATTCGCCGAGCGCATCGCCGCCACCAGCGCGCAGGTCAGCGTGGGCGCCAAGAATCTGCACGTCTTCAGCGACTACCTGAGTTCGCCCAAGAACGGCTGGATCGACCCCGGTACCCGCGGCATCGAAGCGGGCACCGCCGGCGCCAGCTACTTCACCCAGAACGTCGACTACCTCAAGGTGCCGGCTCCGAGACGCATCGTCTTCTCCCTCAGGGCCCAGTTCTGACCGGGCCCCGACCTGTGGAGGCAAGAGATGAACATGCATGAGACACAAGGGAGGCGACGGATGAATAATCGCATGGATAGTGCGATCGGAAGAACCATCGGAACCGGAGGACGCACGGGAGTCCTGGCCCTCGCCGCCGGACTACTGCTCACGGCAGCCACCGGGTGCAGCGACTTCCTCGAAGTCGACAACCCCGCAAGCCTTCTGGACGAGGACCTGGAACGAAAGGAGCTTCTGGGGACGCTGGCCAACACGCCGGAGGGCAACCTCGCCGGCACCTACTCCAGCCTGCTGACACGCCATGGGCTCCTGAGCGACGAGCTGTTCCATCCCACCACGCAGCTCGAGAACATCGACGCCATGCGCGGAAACCGGCTCGCGTCCAATTCCGCGGTTGAAGGCCACTGGCGCGGGCTCGCGCAGGCGCGCTGGCTCGCGGACGAGGTGGCCGAACGCCTTTCTGCGGCCGGGGGCAACGACCTGGGCGTAGCACACGCGCACTTCTTCGGCGGGATGACCCGCATCACGATGGCGGATCACTACAACGTGATCGTGTACGGCGCGGAGGATCAGTTGCGTGGCCCGATCGACGTCATCGCGGAGTCCATCGAGCGCTTCCAGCAGGCGGCGCAGGTGGCGCAGTCCGCAGGGGACGCGAACTTCGCCGCGGCCGCGATGGGACAGGTCGCGCGCGCCTACCGCTCGCTCTACTACGAGCGCACCCACCTCCAGGGCACCATGGACCGCAGCCTGTTCGACCAGGCCGAATCGGCCGCCCGGCAGGCGCTCGCGACGGCCCCGGACTACAACTTCTCGCTGCGCTTCGGCGCCCCCGGCGGCTCCAACTCGGGAGCCTCCCTGGGAGGCCCTTACGGCGGGACCAACCGGATCGACGAGATCTATCTCTTCCTTCCCGACCCCGTGACCGGAGATTGGGATCCGCGCGTCCCGCACGAGGAAACGACCCGCGAGGAGCCGCTCGGCACCAGCTCCTACAACCTGAAGTACACCGCGCGCGAAACACCGCTGCCGCTCAGCCGCGCCGCCGAGGCGATGCTCATCATCGCCGAATCCCGCTTGCTGGCCGGCGACCTCGCTGGCGCGGTCGAGTGGATCAACAACACCCGCGCGGCGGCGAGAACCCGGACGATGTCATCCGACTGGGGAGATGCGTCGCGCGGCTGGCCGCCCATGGGGCATGCGATCTCCGACCTGCGGGACTTCGCGAGCATGGACGCGGACGAGATCATGGCCCAGCTGCAGCACGAGCGCAGAGCCGAGTTCTGGATGGAGATGCGGCGCTGGCAGGACATGCGCTACTACGAGATCTTCCCCTACCGCTGGTTCGACCAGAACAAGGCGATGGGGATTCATCTGCGTTGGCCGCCCTCCCCGGAGGACGTGAATGCCAACCCCAACCTCACCAACGAAATCGCGCAAAGGCTCTATACGAACTGAGTCGCCGGATGGAGGAACCTCGTCCATGAATTTCATCACCGGAAGACACCTTTCGCGCCGCACCTTCGTGAAGGGCGCCGGAGCCTCCGTTGCACTGCCCCTGCTCGACGCCATGGTTCCCGCGGGCAGGCCCTGGAGCGATGCGGCCCAGTCGCGGTTCACGCGGCTGGTGTGCGTCGAGGAGTCGATGGGGTGCGCGGGCGGCAACGACTGGGGGGACGCGCAGAACCTGTTCGCACCGGCGAGGGCCGGACGTGATTTCGAGCTGAAGGCGGAGAGCCAGCTCAAGCCGCTGGAGGCCTACCGCGACTACCTGACCATCGTCAGCAACACCGACGTGCGCATGGCGGAGCCCTACCGGGCCGAGGAGATCGGTGGCGACCACGACCGCTCCACGGCGGTCTTCCTCACCCAGGCCCATCCGCTGCAGACCCAGGCCGACGTCTACCTGGGCAAGTCGCTGGACCAGGTGCACGCGGACCGCTTCGGGCAGGACACCGCCCTGCCCTCCCTCGAGATCACTACCGAGCAGATGGACCGCGGGGGCGGGTGCGCCTACAACTACCACTGCGCGTACACGACCACCCTGGCGTGGGCGTCGCCCACCCAGCCGCTTCCGGCGATCCGCGAGCCCCGGCGGGTGTTCGAGCAACTGTTCGGCGCCGGCGACTCCCCGGCCGACCGCGCCGTGCGGCTGCGCAACAGCCAGAGCCTGCTCGACTGGGTGCTGGTGGAACTGAACGACCTGAAGCGAGAGCTGGGAGCGCTGGACCGGCAGGCGCTCGATCAATACGCCACGCACATCCGCGAGCTCGAGCGGCGCATCGAGTTGGTGGAGGCGCAGAACTCGAGCGGCGAGGAGCGGCAGATGCCGGAGGCGCCGTCGGGCATTCCGGACCGCTGGGAGGACCACATGCGGCTGATGTTCGACCTGCAGGTGCTCGCCCTGCAGGCCGACCTGACCCGGGTCATCACCTTCAAGACGGGCTTCGACCTTCAGAACAGCACCTTCCCCGACAGCGGCACCAGCAAGTCGTTCCACGCGGCGTCGCACCACGGCAACGTGCCCTCCGCCGTGATGGAGTTCAACGTCATCAACACCTATCGCCTGGGGCAGATGGCGTACTTCCTCGAGAAGATGAAGAACACCATGGAGGGCGAGGCGTCGCTGCTCGACAAGACGGCCATCATCTGGGGCTCCCCGATGGGAGACCCCAACCTGCACAACCACCGGCGCTGCCCGCTCCTGCTCATGGGCCACGCCAATGGTGCGCTGGAAGGCAATCTGCATCTGAGGGCACCCAGGGGGACGCCGATGGCCAACGTCTTCGTGAGCCTGATGCAGCGCATCGGGCACGACGACATGCGCGCTTTCGGGGACAGCACGGGCGAGTTCCCGCTCAGCTTTCCGGCCGGCCGGTCGGTGAGCACGCGGAGGGAACCATGAGGCCCGGACGCGGGATGGGGGCCGCGGGCGCGGTTCTGGCGGTCGTTCTGGCCGCGGGCGCGGCGCCCCCGCAGGATGGGTTGCTGGATGCGGCCAGGCGCGGCGACGCGGATGAGGTGCGGGCTTTGCTGGAGGACGGCGCGGATCCCGACTTCGCACAGGGAGACGGCCTGACGGCGTTGCACCTGGCCGCCCGCGAAGGTCACCTGGAGATCGTGGACATCCTGCTCGGCGCCGGGGCCGAGACGGGGGCGGCAACGCGCATCGGCGACTACACGCCCTTGCACCTCGCCGGCGGCGCGGGACACGCGGATGTAGTGGGCGCGCTCCTGGGCGCGGGCGCCGACCCGGGGGCGGTGACCACCTCGAGCGGCGTGACCCCCCTCCACCTGGCGGCAGAGGCGCGCGGCGGCGAAGACGCGGTCCGCGTGCTGCTTGAACACGGCGCACCGGTGAACGCACGCGAGAAATCGGCCGGACAGACGCCCCTGATGTTCGCCGCCGCCGCCGGGCGCGCGGCCTCCGCGGCCGAACTGCTGACGTACGGCGCCGATCCCTCGATGGCCACCGAGGCAGGGGACGTGCTGCGTCGCATGGCGATCAGCAGGGCGGCCCAGGGACGTCTGCTGGAGGCGCTGTCCGAGATCCAGCGGGCAACCGAGGGCGGGACCGCCAGGGAGCCGACCGCCGCCGAAGTGCAGGCCGCGCTCGCCGTGCAGCGCGAATTTCTCGCCTCGGAGGAGCTGCAGGAACAGTTGGCCGACTTTCACCCCGACGACCTTGCCAGCGTGGTGCCCGCGTGGGACACGCCCGCCGGCTACGTCAGCGAGAACGAGATCGTCCGGCGGCCCATGTACGAAACCCTGGTCGGCAGGACGGGCGGCATGACCGCCCTGCTGCACGCCGCCCGCGAGGGCCACCTGGAGGCTGCGCGGGTGCTCCTGGACGGCGGCGCCGACATCGACCAGGTCGGCGGCGACGGGGCCAGCCCGCTCACCATCGCCGCGCTAAACGGCCAGTTCGACATGGCGATGCTGCTCATCGAACGCGGCGCCGACCCCGACCTGGCCACCCACACCGACGGCATCGCTCCCCTGTTCGCGGTGCTCCAGACCCAGTGGGCCTTCAAGTTCACCGACCACCCCCATCCGCGCGCGCACGACAACCAGGCGACCACGCACATGGATGTCCTCAACGCGCTTCTGGCGGCGGGCGCCGACCCCAACGCGCCAATCCGCACACACTTGTGGTACTCCGATTTCCTGCGCGGCAAGCTGGGGCTGAACCTGACCGGGGCCACTCCCTTCTGGCGGGCGGCGCTGGCCCAGGACCTGCCCGCCATGAAAGCGCTGGTGGCGCACGGAGCCGATCCGGACCTGCCCACCACCTGGCCGGAGCCGGGGATGCGCGAGGGACGCCAGAACGACGGGCGCCTGCAGGAGGATTCCGGGCTCCCCATGATCCCCGAGGGGACCCCCAACATGTACCCCGTCCACGCGGCCGCGGGAGGCGGATACATGGGGCTCGGCGCGTTTCTGATGAACCACGTGCCGAACAACTTCCTCAACACCGTGAAGTACCTGGTCGAGGAGCATGGCGCCGACGTCAACCTCCCCGACTCGTGGGGATACACGCCGCTGCACTACGCCTCGGTGCGGGGCGGCAACGACCTCATCGAGTACCTGGTGTCGAAGGGCGCCGATGTGGGTGCGATCAGCCGGCTGGGCCAGTCCACCGCGGACATGGCGCGCGGCGGACGGGCGGGGTACTTCTCGCGGCCGTCCTACCCCGAGACCGTGGACCTGCTCGTGGGCCTCGGATCGGAGCTGAGGTGCCTCAACACCCACTTCCGGGGCACCGGCGACTTCTGCCCGGGGGCGGGGGTGGAGGCGTTCGACACGCAAGGTCCTCCCGGGGGGCGGAATCGGCCGCCGGGCGGAATGCGGTGAGCCCCCCGGAAGCAGCGAGATAGCGGGCGCGCCGCCCTCCCCGCGGCAACAGCGCGGACGGACCGGAGTTGGAGGCCTGCGACGTTTGACGGGCGCGCGCACGAAACCCCTGTCGCATGCCGGTCTGCTTGACCGGAGTTGACCGGAGGTGGAGACCTGCCCGGTGGCTGCGTGCCGGCTACCCGACCGGTGGCCTGCCGGGCGGCCGCCTCCGGGCCGGCGCCGGGGGTGGGCCCGAGGACCGGGGCGGAGGACCCGACCGCGCGGATGGAGGTGGCCGGGTCCCGGGGGAGCTGCCCGGGCTCGACCCG
>JAJDYN010000023.1 GCA_022825135.1 Gemmatimonadota bacterium
GTCGCCTGCGCCATGCTCAGAAACCAGACCTGCTACCGGCCCGGACAACTTGCAGAAGATCATGCGGCCTGATCTCATCCATCGTCGCGGGGTTACAGCCCCGCTTCAGGAAGTGTTGAAAAATGGTGGGGAGTCCCCCACAGGACCCCGGCGAGCACGGCCCCAGCCACCTGAGGAGGAATCCGTGACAGCGCTCACCGCCCGCGAAATGGACGTCATGTCGGTCTTGTGGGACCTGGGATCCGGCACGGTGGCGGAAGTCGTCGCCCGGCTGGACGACGACCTGGCCTACACCACCGTGCTCACGGTTCTGCGCATCCTGGAGTCGAAGGGCCTCGTCGGCCACGAGAGGGAGGGGCGGGCGCACCGCTACCATCCGCTGCTCGAGCGCCGGGAGGCCGGCCGGTCGGTGCTCGACCGGCTCCGCGAGAAGGTCTATTCAGGGTCCACCGAGATGCTCGTGGCCAACCTGGTCTCCGACGAACGCCTGTCCGCGCAGACCATCAGGCGCCTGCGCAAGCTGCTTGACGAGCGACTCGAGAAGGAGGAGCGACGATGATTGCCGCATGGATGCTCTGGTCGGCCGGCATCGGCGTGCTGTTCCTGGTTGCGGGCCTTGCGGCCGAGAGGCTCCTCACCGTCTACGGCCGCCCGACGCGATGGGTCTGGATCGTCGCCGGAGCAGCGACGACGGCGTTGTCGGTGCTGCGGATTCCGGGAGTCCAACCGGAACAGGCGGTTCCTCCACCGGGCTACGCGCCCCCACTGCTGGAGCCGCTGGCGGTGACGGTCGCCCGCGATTCGATGCTCCGCTCCTTCGACGATCTCCTCGTGCTGGGCTGGGTGGTGCTCTCCTCCCTGCTCGTGGTGACGGTGCTGTTCGCCTTCGCGCGCCTGGTTCGAGAGGGAAGGTCGTGGCAGCCCGGTTCCCTGGGCCGTCGCACCGTGCTCTGGTCGCGGGATACCGGCCCGACCATCGTCGGCCTCCTGCGGCCCCGCGTCGTCCTGCCCGCGTGGGTGCGCGCAATCGGCCACAGGGAGCAGGAACTGATCCTCGCGCACGAAGAGGAACACATCCGCGCCGGGGACTCCCGGCTTCGCTTCCTGATGACGCTGCCCCTGTTCGTCTTTCCCTGGAATCCCGCCCTCTGGCTCCAGCGCCATCGCCTGAATCTCGCCGTCGAACTGGACTGCGACCGGAGGGTGATGCATCGGCTGCCCGGACACCGGCACGCCTACGGGAACCTGCTGCTGCGCGTCGGCGCCGGACGCAACGGGCTGCATCGTCTGGCGCTCGTGTCGCTGTCCGAGGGGCGGTCGCAACTCGAGCGCCGCATCCGCGGGCTGGTGGAGAGGATGCCGCGCGCGCGACGCATCCAGGCATCGCTTCTCGTGCTGGGCGCCGCAGCCGTCGTGACGCTGGCGGTCCTGTTCCCGCGCATTCGCGGAGAGGATGCACCCGCTCCGGACGAGTTGGTCGACCTGATGGCGGAACCGACCTTCACGCCCTACACGGTGCGTCCGGATCTCGTGAATGAGGCGCAGGTGCAGCAGGCCCTGGAAGACGAGTATCCTCCGGCGCTGCGGGACGAGGGCATTGGGGGGAGGGCCGTCGTCCACTTCTTCATCGACACCGAGGGCGTAGTGCAGAGGGTTCTCCTGGCCCGGACGTCCGGTCACGAAGCGCTCGACTCGGCGGCCCTGCGGGTCGCCCGTATATTCCGGTTCACCCCCGCGCTCGACATGGACGAAATCGTCCCGGCGTGGATCGCCATCCCGATCACGTTCGGCACGGTGGATGAAGCCGCCGACAGTTCCCGGGCGGAGGCCGAGAGGGAGTTGTTCGAAGCGATGCGCCGCCTCCGAGACGAGTTGCGGGCGGATACCGCCTCTGCTGCGGATTCCAGCGCCTTTCTGGAAGCAATGAACCGACTTCGCGAAGAGATGGAACGTGCTGGCGAAGAGCCGGAACGCGCTGACGACCAGGTCGCCGCAGGCGAATCCGGCAGCCCGACCGAAGCATCCCTGGCGGACGCGCCGACCTTTACCCCCTACACGGTGCGTCCCGACCTGGTGAACGAGCGGGAGGTGCAGCGGGCCCTTGAGAGAGAATACCCCCCGATGGTGAGGGACGCGGGAATCGGGGGGACTGTTAACGTGTACTTCTTCATCGACACCGAGGGCGTAGTGCAACAGGTCCTAGTCGCCCAGCCCTCCGGCCACCAGGCGCTCGACGAGGCCGCCTTGCGGGTTGCCCGCGTCTTCAGGTTCACCCCGGCGCTCAACGAGGATGAGGTGGTGCCCGTGTGGATCACCATCCCGATCACGTTCCAGACCCGTGAGTTACGCGACGACCTGCGGTTGGCGGCGCGTCAGACGCGCGATGCCCAGGCGCAAGCCGCCGATCAGCAAGTCCGGGTGGCCGCCCCGTCGGAACTTCCGCCGGCAGACCTGGGGCGCGAGCCGATGACTCCTCGCTACACGGTGCGACCCGACCTGGCCCCTCGGGAGGTCCGGCGGGCCCTCGAGAGAGAGTACCCTCCGGGTCACGCAACGCTCGACGAGGCTGCCCTTCGGGTTGCGAACGTGTTCCAGTTCACGCCCGCGCTCAACCTGGACGAACCCGCGCCCGGCGCCCCCGTGGCCGACACCCCGACCGCCACGCCCTACACGGTACCGCCCAACCTCATCAACGAAGAAGAGGTCCAGCAGGCAATCGACGACGAGTACCCTCCGCTGCTTCGGGATGCGCGGATCGGCGGGACGGTCCACGTGCAGATCTTCGTCGACGTGGCAGGTGTGGTGCAGAACGCCGTCGTTGGCCGGTCGTCAGGCCACGATCCGCTCGACGAAGCAGCTCTCCGCGCCGCCCGCGTCATGCGATTCACACCGGCGCTGGACGTGGACGAGCTCGTGCCGGTCTGGATCGCCATCCCGATCACGTTCATCGCTGACGGCAGGATGTACAGAATGGCCGAGGGCGATATCTCGCGAAGCCCGTAACATCCGGAACGACAACCATCTCCGGGTTGTCGGCACTCAGGATTGGAACCGACTGGGGCGGGAGGGCTCGAACCTCCAACCTCCTGGTTAACAGCCAGGCGCTCTGCCTATTGAGCTACACCCCACTAGGACCGGCATCCAGATGTGGCGCGCCCCCGGAAAGCCGGGGTCGGCGCAACTGCAAACGAAGCCATTTCGGGCCCCGCGTGTCAACACTGCTTCCCGGCTGCGTGTCCAAGGAGTTAGGTTACCGGGCTTGCGCCCGCACGGCGTTATACCGTCCCGGGGCGGCGTTCGCCGCGTCATTTTGCCACAAGCCAGGTGTGATCCGAGAGGGGCTCATCTCCAATGATTCTCAAGCTGCTCGCCGTACAGGCCATTCTCGCGCCTGCCCAGGGCGACGTGCCCGAGCGCCCACCCGCGGTCGCCGAATACGACGGCGCCGCAGGACAGCTCGAGATCGTGACGCCGCGGCTTGAAGACCCGGACATCAACATCGACGGCAGGCTCGACGACGCAGCCTGGGAAGGCGCGGCCCTGCTGCGCAACTTCAGCCAGTACGATCCGGTCGAAGGCATCCCCGCGGTGCAGCCGACCGAAGCGCTGGTCCTGGTCAGCGACGAAGCCATCTACTTCGGGGTTCGCGCCTGGGACAGCGATCCGGGTGGGGTTCGCGCTTCCCTCAGCGAACGTGACAGCTGGGGCCGGGCCGACGACTACATCCGCGTCGTGCTCGACACCTTCAACGACCGGCGGCGCGCCTACAATTTCATGGTCAACGCCTACGGCGTGCAGCAGGACGGCATCTGGGTCGAGGGCGGTCAGGGCGGAGGCGGTGGCGGCCGGGGTGGCCGCGGCGGCGGCGGTGGTGGGGGTGGCGGACGCCGGGGCGGCGGATTCGGGCCTCCGCCGGTGGACTACAACCCGGACTTCATCTGGGAGTCGGATGGCCGCCTTGACGACCAGGGGTACACCGTCGAGATGCGCATCCCGTTCAAGAGCATTCGCTTCCAGAACGTGCCCCTGCAGTCGTGGGGCATCAACATCATGCGCCGGGTGCAGCGCACCGGCTATCAGCAATCGTGGGCGCCGCTCACGCGCGACCGGGCCAACCAGCTCGAGCAGTCCGGCACGCTGGACGAACTTCAGGATCTGGATCCCGGCCTGTTCCTCGAAATCAATCCGGTCGCGACCGGCAAGCGCCTGGGCGCATACGACTCCGACGCGGACGTCTTCCGGCACGACGATCCCGCCGGCGACTTCGGCTTCTACACGACCTACGGGCTTACCTCCAACCTGACGCTCGACGGGACCTACAACCCGGACTTCAGCCAGGTGGAAGCCGACGCGGGCCAGATCGCGGTCAACGAGCGCTTCGCCCTCTTCTTCCCCGAGAAGCGTCCGTTCTTCCTCGAGGGAATGGACATCTTCCAGCTGCCCAAGCAGCTCGTCTACACCCGTTCGGTCGTGGATCCGATCGCGGGCGCGAAGATCACCGGGAAGGTGGGGAGCTTCAACGTCGGCTACATGGGCGCGGTCGACCAGGTCTCCTCGGACCTTTCCGCCAACGACGCCGTCGTGAACCTCGTGCGTCTGCGCCGCGACCTCGGAACCAGTTCGACCTTCGGGCTGACCTACACCGACCGAACCCGTTCCACCGACGTCTTCAACCGCGTCATGAGCGCCGACTCGCGCCTGGTGATGGGAGGCCGCTACACCTTGCAGCTCATTGGGGCGGGCAGTGTCCGGGGCCTGAGCGAGGGCGGCTCGGAATGGGGTTCGCTGACCTCCGCCAGCTTCGCGCGCACCGGACGGACCTTCTCGTTCAACGGCGAGTTCGAGAACATCGAACCCGCGTTCGAAGCCGCCAGCGGGTTCATCCGGCGGGTGGGGCTGACGCAGATGCAGGGGAACGTCTCGCTCAACAGCATCGGGCGTCCGGGGGATCTGATCGAGCGCTGGGGGCCGTCGCTCTCCGTTCGCACGCTCTGGGACCACGACACCTTCTGGGCCGGCGGCAAGACCGAGGAGAGCGAAATCCGGCTAACGGGCACGGCCTCCTTCCGCAACAACATCACCCTGTTCCTGACCGGCACGCGCACCGACTTCTTCTTCCCCGCGAGCGATTACGGCGGGCTCTTCACGCGCGAGCCATCGGACATGCTGGCCCCGCTCTCCGTGAGCCAGTCGCATTTCGAGGGCCTGTACGGAGCCAGCCTCTTCCTGATGGCCAGCTCCTGGAGCAAGGTGCGCGGCAACATCCGCTTCAGCTGGGGGGAGACGCCCCTGTTCTATCGGACACTTGACGTGCCCATCGAGACCGCGGAGCAATACTCCGGCAGCGTGAGCCTGAACCTCTATCCCTTCACTTCCCTGCAGGCCGAGGTCGGGGTCAACCACGAGACGCTCATCCGCAAGCGCGGCGGAAGCCGCTATTCGTCGGCCACGATTCCGCGCATCAGGGCCCAGTATCAGTTCACCAAGGCGCTCTTCCTGCGGAGCATCGTCGAGTACGCCCACCGCGATCAGGAGCCGCTGCTGAACCCGGTAAGCGGACTTCCGCTCGAGTACTGTTCCGACGACGCATGCAGCGCGCTGTCGACGTCCATTGGACACGATGTCCACGTCGAGGTGCTGCTCAGCTACGAGCCTTCACCGGGCACGGTGATGTACGTCGGCTACTCGCGGGAGATGGAGGACACGGGCGCCTTCCGATTCCAGCGGATGAGGCCCCAGGCGGACGGACTGTTCGCGAAGGTGAGCTACCGGTTCCGGCTATAACGTTGTCGTCGTTGCCCCTTCGAGATCGGCACCCGAGCATCCGCGCGGTCGGGACCGGAGGCGAGGCACGAGCGCGAAGCCGTTATTTTCGTTCCAGCACCGCGGTGCGCCGGCATCGCTCGCACATCAACCAGACGCGGTCGCGCACGTACGAGACATCGGAACGTGGACGCACATCGCGCCGAACCATCGATGACAGGCACCTGGGGCAAAGAAGCGGCTCGCCGCCGTCCAGGCGCTCCTTGAGGAGGCGCTCTTCCCCGGGTGTGAAATTCATGGCGGCCCAGTTCCCTTTCGCGGCAGGCGTCGCGTCACGGGGTTTGGCTGAAGCGCCGTCCCCTTTGCCACGATAAGAGGCCCGCTCTTGGCGAAACAGGCGATCGAAATCGAAGGAACCGTAGTCGAAGTTCTCCCCAACGCCACGTTCCGTGTCCGTCTCGAGAACGGACACCAGATCCACGCATACCTCTCCGGCAAGATGCGCCAGCACTACATCCGCGTGCTGGAAGGCGACCGGGTCAAGTGCGAGATGTCTCCCTACGACCTTTCGAAGGGCCGCATCACCTATCGGTACAAGTAGTTCCGCCGCATGTCCCGGGGCAGTCCGCTCCGCACGTCCTGAAGCAGTATCCTTCCCGACTCCGTCCGCACGGAAGCCCCGGGTCATCCCCCCCTGCCATCCCAACGCCCGCCCCGATGGGCGAGCTTTGTGGCGGCACGACAGCGTAGTGCACCGAATGGCGCGCCTTGGGGGACGATGCTCGGTATCGCGCAAAGCATCAAGCGGGAACTGCTGGGGGAGAGCGCGCAGATGGAGCGTGTCCGACACCTGATCGCGCGCGCTGCGGACGTGGACGCTCCGGTGCTCATCACAGGAGAGACCGGGACCGGCAAGAGCCTTGCCGCGCGGCTCATCCACGCGCACAGCGCGCGCCGGGGCGCCCCGCTGGTACCCGTCAACTGCGCCGGAATCCCGGAAGGCCTGTTCGAGAGCGAGTTCTTCGGTCATCGCCGGGGCGCGTTCACCGGCGCCGTGGAGAGCAGGCGCGGGCTCTTCGAGGTTGCGGATGGCGGCACCCTCTTTCTGGACGAAATCGGGGAACTTCCGCCACCGCAGCAGGCGAAGCTGCTGACCGTGCTGGAGGACCGCGAGGTGCGCCGCGTAGGAGATGAACGGCTTCGCTCCCTGGACGTGCGGGTCGTCTGCGCGACCTCGCGGGATCTGTCGAAGGCGGTGCCGGCCGGCGGCTTCCGAGCCGATCTGTTCCACCGCATCGCCGTGATCCGCATCGCTCTCGCGCCCCTGCGGGAGCGGCCCGGGGACATCCCCGTGCTGGCGCACATGCTCCTCCAGCGGCTGATCGAGAGGTACGGCGTGCGCACGAAGACGCTGCCGGTTCGCGTCGAGGAGATCCTGGTGGAGTATGCCTGGCCCGGAAACGTGCGCGAGCTGGGGCACGTGCTCGAGGCGGCCGCCATCTGCAACACCCGGAAGCGGATTTCCGCGAGCGGCGTGGAAGAGGTGATCCGGTCGCAACCCGGGCGCGCGCATGGCGCCTGACACTCCGCCATGGGCGGGCCAGGGTACAGTCATCGCCCGGCACTGCCCCGGCGCCGGCCTCGTCGGACAACACCGGGTGTTGCAATGGCTACGGCGCAGATCTACCGTATCCGGTGCCATGTCTGCCAGTTCAGCGCCGGTCGGCGTGAAGTCGTCCAGTCAGCCCGCGGAGGTCTCGATGGGTAGGGGTATTCCAGCAGTCGCCGTTCCGGTTCTCTGGTTGTTCGCTGCGTTTCTCGTTTCCGGCGCGGGTTCCGCGCCGGTCGAAGCGCAACAGCCGGGTGGGCAGGAAGCCGATGATCCCGTTCGCGAACTCGTCTCGCGCCTCACCCTGGACGAGTACAAGGCCACGCTCAAGGGGCTCACCCGGTTCGGCGACCGCCGTCAGGGCACGCAGCGCAACCGCGACGCCGTGGACTGGATCGAGGCCACCCTTCAGGACTTCGGCTGCACCACCACCGAGCGCGTCCACTACCAGTATCCGCCCGCGGGCGCGCAGCCTCGACGTTCCTTCGCCGACCCTCTGTCGCCCCGGCCGCCTCCGCCTCCGCCCAACGAGAATACGGGCACCCCGACCGGAGGCGACGTCGGCCGGCGCGGCCCCGGTCCCGGAGGCAGCGTCATCTTCGGCTACCGGGCCCGCACGGGCGTGAACCGCGACCCGATGGCGCAGCCCGACGAGCGCATCCGCGAGCTGAACCGCGAGGAGCCGGTGGACGGGGACCGGTCGCAGGTCTTCTGCACCAAGGTGGGCGCGACACGTCCCGACGAGATGTACATCCTCGGAGCGCACATGGATGGGCACGGGGTCAACGAAGCAGTGGACGACGACGGTTCCGGGACCGCCCTGGTGATGGAGCTCGCGCGCATCTTCAGCTCCCCGGACGTCGAGACCGAGCGCTCGATCCGCTTCGTGCTCTGGAACAACGAGGAGACCGGCCTGAACGGCGCGCGCGCATACGTGGAGCAGCGCGAGGCGCTGCAGGGCGTCGAGGATCCGCCGGGGTCCGGCAGGTATCCAGAGCCGGGGTGGCTCGGGATGATCCAGCACGACATGATGCTCTGGGACCACGGCGCTCCCGGCCCCGACGGACGTGTAAGCCGGGATCAACGCCCCGAGGCCGACGTCAACATCGAGTTCCAGTCCAACGCCGAGCTGGCCACCGAGGCCATGGAGCTGGCGTTTTTCTTCAAGGCCGCCAACGAGCAGTACGCGACCGACTATCCCGCCACCGTCGGTCCGCACATGACCAACACCGACTCGACGCCCTTCATGCACCTCACTCCCGCGATCAGCCTGCGCGAGAACGAGAGGGGGGCGCAGGTGGGCGCCGGCTGGAACCCGAACTGGCACCAGCCGACCGACGTGTGGACCACCTACACCGACGACGACTTCCGCCTCGGCCTGAACGCCGCCCAGACCACGCTCGCGGCGATTGCGCAGCTGGTAGGCGCGACTGTCGAACGGTAGGAAGGAGCGACCATGACGAACAGAAACCGGACGATCCGGGCGGGTCGGGACATCGAGAGCGCCATCGCCGCGCTGCCTGGACGGCTTGCGACCGGCATGGGGCTGGCGTGCGAGAGAGCGGCCCCGACAATCAAGGCGATGCTGACCGGCGCGGCGTCCGGCATCGTCCTGGCACTTCTCGCGGCGTCGGGACTGGAGGCGCAGGGGCCGCCGCTGGCTTCGGCGGGGCCTGTGCCTGAGGACGTGACCTTCAGCCGCGACGTCGCGCCCATCCTGCAGCGGGCCTGCGTCCGCTGCCACCGGGACAACGGCGTCGCCCCCATGTCGCTCGTCACCTACCGCGATGCGCGCCGCTACGCGCGCCGAATCGCCGAGCGCACCCAAATCCGCGATCGGGCGGGCGCCATGCCCCCCTGGTACGTCGAGAAGGACATCGGCATCCAGCACTTCAAGGACGACATGTCGCTCGACGACCGGGAGATCGCCACGATCGACGCGTGGTACGGCGCCGGCGCCCCGGAGGGTGATCCGGCGGACCTGCCTCCCCCTCTGGAATTCGACGACGACATCGTATGGACGGCAGGCGAACCCGACCTCATCGTCCGCCTGCCCGAAGTGTTCGTGGATGGCGATTCGCCCGACTGGTGGGGCGAGATCGAGAGTGTCCCGACCGGCCTTGCCGAGGACCGGTATGTGAAATCCGTCGAAATCCGGGAGGTCAACGACGTGCCGTCGACGCGGACCGGCACCGAACACGAGGGTCGCCACACGGTCGGAGGACGGTTTGTGGTGCACCACATGATCTGGAGCACGCGTGTGCTCGAGGGCAGGGAATCGGGGGTTGGCGCCGACCGGGCTTCCACCGATGTCGGCTGGCCGGTGCACGAGGTTGGGCGCGAACCGGACATCTTCGACGAGGACGCCGGCCGGCTCCTTCGCGCCGGCTCGTCGGTCGTGTCCAACTCGGTGCATCTTCACTCCAACGGCCGCGATACCCGCGCCCACCTGGAGATCGGCTTCCGCTTCCATCCTCCGGACTACGAGCCCCGGTACAGGCGGGCCAGCTTCGGGCTGGGCAACGGTAGCGACATCGACATCCGCGCCGGCGAGTCGGGACAGGAGCTGCACGCGTACCGGGTGCTGAACCAGCACACCAAGATCGTCACCTTCGAGCCCCACCTGCACGCTCCCGGGATGCGCATGTGCCTGGAGGCGATCTGGGGCTTCAACGTCGAGACCATCAACTGCGTCGGCTACGATCACAACTGGGTGCGCGGCTACACTTACGCCCAGGATCACCAGCCGCTCCTGCCCAGGGGGACGATTCTCCACATCGTCGGCTACATGGACACCTCCGAGGAGAACCGGAACGTGCCCGACACCCGCAACTGGCAGGGCTCGGGCAACCGTTCGGTGGCGAACATGTTCATCGACCTCGGGATGCGCGTGGAGCTCACCGACGAGCAGTTCGTGGAGGAGATGGCGAGGCGGAGGGAGCGGCTGGGGCTGGGTCCCAACGACCATGTGATCGGCTGCCCGCTGTGCATGGTCGTTCCGGAGAACGGGAACCCCCGTTACTACGTGGATGCGGACGCGGCGACGGCGGACGGCGAACGCACCGGGACAACCGGTAATCCGCCGCCGGGCTCCCGCGACCGATAGCGGCGTGAGGATGGGGACACGCCGGGGTCGTGTGAAGGGTGACATCGGGGCTGACCTCCGCGCCGCATCCAGTATGAGCCGTAGCATCGCCGGGCTCCGCGCCGCATCCAGGATGATCGGGATCGTTGCGGCATTTGTGGCCGTTGCGGGGGTGTGGGCCTCCGGCTCCGCTGCCCAGACCTACTCCCACGGGCAGAACGTGGCTCCGGCGTTCGAGGGTTGGGAGAGGAACGAAGACGGCTCGTTCAACTTCCTGTTCGGCTACATGAACCGGAACTGGCTCGAGGAAATCGATGTGGCTGTGGGGGAGGACAACTCGTTCTCGCCCGGCCCGGCCGACCGCGGCCAGCCCACTCACTTCCTCCCCCGGCGCAACCGCTTCGTTTTCAAGGTTCGCGTCCCACCCGACTGGGGCGACCAGGAACTCGTGTGGACGCTCACCAGCAACGGGGTGACCGAGCGGGCCTACGCGACCCTGCGGCCGGACTACATCGTGGACAACACGGTCGTCATGTCCGAAACCGGTGCCCTGGGGGCCGGCTCCAGCAGCCCGGAGATGCGGGCCAACCAGCCCCCGACCATCGCGCTCGAGGGGCCGGATGTTCGCGAGACGTCGGTGGGACGGCCGGTCACCATCACCGTGCTCGTCGAAGATGACGGCCTGTTGCGCCCCCGCCGCCGCCGTATCCCCCCGCCTCCCGAGACGGCCGAAGATTCGGCGCGCGCCGACTCGATCTGGAACGCCCCCCCGACCTTCAGCCGCCGGCAACTCGCACCTCCCTCCCGCGTCACCGTCCAGAAGGTGAACGGCCTGTTCATGTCGTGGTTCCTCTACCGCGGCGAGGGCGGCGTCTCGTTCGATCCACCCCAGGTGAAGGTGTGGGAGGACACCCGCACGGGCGCCAACTCCCCGTGGGCCCCGCTGTGGTTCCCACCCGACCCACCGGAAGACGGCCGCTGGATCGTGAACGTGACCTTCGACCAGCCGGGCACATACCTCCTGCGCGGCCGCGCCGACGACGGCGGGCTGTTCGCAGACGTGGAGCTCACGGTGGTGGTGCGGCCAGCGGCGAACTGATCTTCGCGCCGCCGTGAAGCGCCGCTTCGTCACCTCGGCCGCAACCTTCGGACGAGTGCTGGCGGGGTGCCGCAGCGGTGACCCCGGGACCGTTCATCGCTGCGCTCCTCACGTCCCGGGATCACCGCTCCACCTTCAGAGGGTGCCAATCAAGCCCTTATTTCTTCTTGCCGTCCTGCTCCAGGTAATAGGTATAGCCCTGGACGCAAACGGTAAACAAGTTCCAAAAGTCAACACAGGCACCGACCGACTGGCATTCCCGGTCACCCCCCCGGCCACACTGCGGCGCGTCCTCCATCGACTCGTCAATCACCAACGCCTGACCCACTGCCAACGCTGGCTGAGGTGACGACGCTGTGGTCACACCCACAATAATGGCTATAGCTAGCAGGAGCCGTCCCACTCCCATCGTCCTGGTTCGTGCACTCTTCGTTTTCATCACCCTTTCGGGCTTGTGATTTGTCGACATCTACTCATACCTCACTTTGCTAAGATGTTGTTCCTTGTGATGTGTTGCCGTCATGCTACCGGGATCCCGATCGTGTCCGTGCCGGCCTTTCGCATCCTTGGCATCACTGTCGCTCTCTGTCGCGCATTCGAGCTCGCACTACCGCCGCCGTTGGAAACAGGTCTCTATAATCGATGATCGCATAGGTATTGTTCCCCAACGCGATCATTTCTCTCACCGTAGGCGCCACCTCCTGCGAGTACAGATATTCTCCGGTGCGTAGGTCATACTTGTCCAGCGCGCCATTTGTCTCGCCGTCGAACAGAACAGCGAGTGTGTCCCCAACGACAGACAGTGCCATACCAGAGGGCGTCGGTCTCTCCAGGAACGTGGTCACTGTGCGTACCGCCAGCCCCTCGCGTGATCTCTGTCGCACTACCTGGGGAAAGAGCGTGTGCTCCACATAGGGATATGACCCCTGTGATCCGTCGTCTTGAAACACAAACCAGCCATTGCCGTAGCCGAACCCGAAGATCCAAGCGCCCTCCTTCCACCTGGTCACGGAACCATTCCATTGCAAGAATCCCATCTGTTCGAATCCGATCCAGGGCGGCGATACTGTCGATATCACTCTTCCATCGCGGTTCACGACCATCCAAGGGGGATTGGCGTCCGTGTTCAACAGGTATTGATCCGGACCTAGGACGGCGACATCGTTGACATACGCCGGCTCTTCCAGCCGGACTTCGTGTAACAGTGAACCGTCGTCGCCAAGCACGACAAGTCGACCGTTGCCTGAATCGATCAGAATAACTTCCCCGCCTGGCGCAACGGTAAGTGCTCGGACGTCACTTATTTCCCCCGGGCCCTGGCCGCGAACGCCCCAAGACCAAGCCAAGCGTCCTACGGAGTCGAATGCTCGCACCCGCTGTAACGTTAGATCCACCAAGACGATCCCTCCCGAAGGAGTGGGGCTTGCATGTCGTGGCGTGGCAAGAACGGTGTCGTCGATGGCGCCCCAGGACCAAACGGTATCGTATTCGACCGGCAGGTATTGGCGGCTGCCTCCTCCCCTGTTCCACAGATCCATCGTCGTTCCCGACTCGGCGCTGCTACATCCCGTCAACAGACCAGCCAGCAACCAGTGGCGAATTGGTGTCTTCATCCGCTTGCCTCCTCGTGCCGGAGCACCAATTCCAGCAGCTGCTCAGAGCCGTCCAAAGCGGCCACGCCAACGACGCCCGTTGCTCCGTTCACGGTTAGCATCATGGGTGTTTGACCAACTCCGAACATGTTGGCAACCAACGCTGCTGTCCGCATGGGAACCGGGTAGTGCGGAAACCGCTGATTCGCGGTGTCCAGCAGAGCGCGGAGATCGGTAGGATGTAGGCCATCCTCTATGACCAGCGCGCGTACGACAAGGCCGTTGTCACGCGCAATCGTGGCAAGTGCCGTAACTTGGTCTCGCGCATCGATGCAATCCAAGGGAGAAAGTACAAATAGTACGCCGCCAGACGACGGGTTGGCCAGAGCCGCCAGGTGCTCCGTGAGAACCGTGGAGGCGGCAAGCCGCGTACGATTCTCTACGAACAATACGGAGGCCGCGATTACCAAGGCGAACGTCACCCACGGTGCATTGCTTGCCAGAATCAGAAGGTGCTTGGTTGTTCTCATCATACGTAACAAGGGCTGTCCATTGTACAACTGTCAATGTCGTCGAGCTGTAGTGGCTCTTCGTCGTAATACCTCTTGCCGCTGATACACATCCCGAGGAGGCAGAACTTATACGACAGGCACAGGCTTCCATCTCCACCGCCACAGCCGGCAGCCGCTGCGGCCGCTGGGTTGCCGGTGAAGGCGAACGTGCCAGCCAGGATCGACACGGCCACCATGGATCGCAACAGCAGGCGGCGCGTGGTGGAAGGCGACAGCGCCCTCACGGAGGATCGAGGTGGCTTGCTGCCTGGTTTCTCCATTGCGTTCTCCTTGGTGGCGATGCCGGGTTGACGAGGTACTCGGGTCGATCTGATCATTGCGTTCTCCGCTTTGAGTGGACTGGATTCGCCGGCCTGTTGATATGCTCCGGCGCGGGGGACACCGATAGGCGCGGGAGATGGCGTCGCCATCGGGGCCTCTGAGTCGTTTGTGAGCGAGCAGATCTCGGGAGAATCCGTGTCCGTCGGCGTGGTGTCCCTTGGGGAGTTCGGGCCGAGGCGGCTTTGCTCATTGCTGTCTCACTCGCTTCCAGAGTCCCTCATCCGCGAATCGGTGCCTGTTCGCGGGTCACTCATCCACGTCTCGTGCCGAAGCGCGAATCCCGGGCAAGTCAATGGCGGGATGCGCCGGTGTCGATGAATCCGACCGGTGTCGGTGCTTGCGCCACCGTCGGTGGGTCCGGCCGGTATCGACGCATCACACCGGTGTCCAGCCAGGAGAGAGGCGTTACCTTGACCCTGCCGGGCCCGGAAACTTCAGCGAGGGCCGGACGTACGGCGGCGGACACGAACCCGACGAACGGAGAGGGAAATGAAGACGTTTGCTCAGCTGTCCGCGGTGGGAATCGCCGCGGTTCTGCTTCTGAAGCTGCTGGGGGTGATCGTCGTGCCGCTGCTGGGGTTCCTGGTCGCAGCGTTCGCTTTCACGTTCAAGCTGCTGCTGATCGCCGGAGCCGTCTGGCTCGTCTGGAGGATGCTCCGGAAGAGCGGCTGTTGCGGAACCCGCGACGAGGAGTAGCCCCTACGTCCACCGCCCCAGTTGCTGAAGTTGCCGGGGCGTTCCCATGACCACCAGCTCGTCCCCCACCTCGAGCGTGGTGCTCCCCTTCGGGTTGAACGTGATCTGCTTCTGATCCGGTCCCCGCAGGAGGGCGACCACGACCATCGACTCGCGAATGTTCGTGGCGTCGAGCGTCTTGCCCACCGCTGCCGCCCGCGCGCTCACGGCGACCTGGTCCGTGCGCAGATTCAGTTCCTGCAGGCGGTTGCCGATCTCGAGCAGCGTCGTCGCCGCCGGGCGGACCAGCATCGCGGCCATTGTGACGCCGCCGGTGACGGTGGGGCTGACGACATGGTTTGCGCCCGCCCGGTACATCTTGGCGGTGGTCTCGCGGTCGTCGGCCCGCGCGACCACGGTGAGCTCGGAGTTCAGTACGCGCGCGGACAGACAAACGAACAGGTTGTCGGCGTCCTCGCTCAGGCAGGTGATGAGACCGCGGGCGTGCCGAATGCCCGCGCTCTCGAGGACCTCGTCCCTGGCCGCGTCGCCCTCGATCACCAGAACTCCGGGATGCCTGCCGCGGATCGAGCGCACCCGGTCCGGGTCGACCTCGAGCACGACGAAATCGAGGTCCGACCGCTCCAGTTCGAACAGAACCTGCCGTCCCGTCCGGCCGCATCCGCACACGATCACGTGGTTTCTCAGCTTGGCGATGGTTTTCATGGTGCGCCGTCGTTGAAGCGTGCCCGCCAGATCCATTTCGATGAAGAACGCCGTAATCAGGGCGAACCAGAGGCCGAGTCCGGTCAGCCCCAGGGCGAGCAGGCCCATGGTGAAATTGCGCCCGGCCGCTGAGAGCGGGGCGACCTCGTGGTACCCCACCGCGGTCAGCGTGATGACCGTCATGTAGAGGGCGTCGTGGAACGTCCAGCCCTCGAAGTACATGTACCCCAGGACGCCGATCGCATTCACGACCACGAAATACACGGCCATCCGCGCCATCCACCGCGAGAACGAGCCGCTCATGGAGGCGCTCCCGTCATGCGGCCGTGATCCTGCGGGTTCTCGTATCCCGGCTCACGACCGGGGTCTGATGCGCCGGCGGCTGGAGCCGCCTCTCGACCGGGAAGGTCCCCGCGCGGGCTCGCGGTGGTAGTCCACGCGCACGGCGCGTCCGCCCAGAGTGGTTCCGTTCAGCGCCCGCACCACCTTCTCCGCCACCTGTTGGCGGATCTCGACCCGGGTGAAGGTTTCCTGGATCTCGATCCTGCCCACCTGAGCGCGCTCGATTCCGGCCTGGTCCACGGCGGCCCCCAACAATTCACCCGGTCCGATTCCGTCGCGGGAGCCCACGCTCACGAACAGCCGCACCCAGGCCTGGGCGCGAACCGGCAGCTGGACGGCGTCCGACGGAGCCGCGGAATGGGCGGCGCTGCGCGCTTCCCCATCGGCTCGGCTCCGACGGGCCGAGGGGTTCTTCGCCGCCCGCCCCGCCAGGCGGCTCGCGGCCGCGGCGACCTCCACCGGGTCATGGCGCTCGAACAGCGGGTCGAGAAGCAGCATCTCCGAGGCGAGGTCTTCCTCTTCGAGGATGCGCAGCAACTGCGACCGGCGGCGTTCGAACTCGGAGTGGGCGTCGGCTCGAGGGGGCGTCGGCAGAGGTTGCAGGCGATAGCCCGCCTCCGCTGCGATCGCCTTCAGGTGCGCCACTTCCCGATGAAGCACAAGCACGGCGGCCGAGGCTCCGAGGGCGTGCCGGTGACGCAGTTCGCCAGCCCCGACCGGCACGTCGGCGCTCAGCGTGGCGACGCTGCCCGCGTCGGCGATACCGCTGAGGACAGGGGGTTCGGCGTCGTCGACCCGGCTCGCGAGCCAGACCGTCGTGGAAGCATCTCCGGGAGCGCCCGCGTGGAAGCCGTGCAGCGAGAGCAGGTCGCCCACATCCGCCGCGTGATCGTCGGACGCGCAGAAGACCAGCACGTGGCGCGCGCCCTGCTCCAGCACTTCGGACACCGTGCGCACCAGATCCGCGTCGTTCCTGCGGCAGATCCGATAGTGCAGGATTCCGCGGATCGGGCCGGCTTCGCGGCCCGGCGGCACGCCGGAGCCCGCCACGTACCCCGCTTTCCTCGCGTGAGCACGCGCGAAGGCTCTCACCTCCGGGGTGACCGGCGATGAAATCACGACCCGCTGCGCCGCCGCGGGCACGAAACCGATCAGGGTCTCGAGGTCCTCGAGGCCGTCCGACCGCTGGATGGTCGCGGCCCCGTCCACCACCAGCGCGCGAAGGTCTTCGAGCCGCAGCCGCGAATTCCGCACCGCCGCGAGGAGGTCGGGGGCCGTGGCGAAGAGGATGTCGGAACGTTCCGGAGCGGCCCAGGGCGAGCCCAACGCGGCCACCGCGTGCCCGGTCGACATCGCCAGCCGCGCGAGCGAGGTGGCAAGCGCACCGGCCGCTGCTCCCGAAGCCGCAAGCACCACCGCCCTCGGCACGGTCGACTCGGCTGCGATGCATTCGAGCAGGGGAGCACCGTACGCCACCAGGGTTCCGCTGCCCGGACCGGCGCGCACGAGCGCGTTGTTGCGGCGCCGCAGTAGCGGGATCACATCCCTCTGGAGCGGCGTGGGGCGCTCGATGCCCTCGGCGGCAAGGGCGTCGACCAACTCCGGCGGGAGCCCGAGTTCCCCGAAGGAGTCCACGATCAGGAGGGATCCCCGGATCCCGGCCCGCCCCTGTCACCCGGCTCGTAGGGCAGGTTGTTGAGAAACCTCTGGATCTCGTAGTCGATGCGGGACGTGCGCAGCCGATCCGTCGAGGCGGTCACCGACGTGTACATCCCGTGGCGGTGAGCCGAGAGCGTGAGAGTTCCCTCCTCGCCCGTGTAGGTCGCCTCGTGCGACGAACCCCGGGAGCGGGCCAGCCCGACGAGGTCCGGGAGGATCTCTTCGGCCCGCGCCATCACGCCGGCCGGCGAAAGCGCCGTCTTCCTCTGGTATCCGGCCATCTGTTTCTCTTACCGTCGGTTGATGTTGGATCGGGGGTCCCGCGAGCCCCCGGGATTGAGTCCTGTCAGCAAGCGGCCGTCCGGAGAAAGCGAAGCAGCTCCTGCCGGCCGGGCAGCCCTTCCAGTCTCCGCCCGCCCGCCTCGACCGTGGGTGGTCCCCGCACTCCACCGCGCAGCGCCGCCTCGCGCATCTCCTCGACCTCCCGCGCATAGCGATCCACATCGAGCACCGCTCTCGCCTCGGTGGGGTCCAGCCCCGTCTCTTCCGCGAGCGCGATCAGCACGTCGATGCGGCCGATGTCCGCATTCCTTTCAAAGAACGCCCGGAACAGTGCCGCATGCATCGTTCCGCAGCAACCCTTCGCGCGCGCGTGCAGGAAGAGTTCGTGCGCCTTGCGGCTCCAGGGCATGCGGTGGGGGATCGGTATCTCCAGGCTGTATTCCGCGGCGCCCCTCTGCACGGCACGGCAGCGGCCCGTCCAGGCTTCGGACTCGGGATCGATCGGCGGCAGGGGAGGACGGCGCAACTCGAAGGGGCGGCGGGCGAGCGTCACGCCGTGCGGCACCAGGGAGGAGAGCGCCTGGTGCAGCAGGTAGCACGCGGGATCGACGTAGTCGAAATAGAAGATGACCTCCGCTTCCTCCATGGGCGGAATCTCGCGAGCCGCGCAGGGTGCGGCAATGCGGCGCGTCCCCGCCGGACCGGTCGTGGCGCGTTCCCGCGGCCGCTTGATCCCCGGCGCTCTCCGGGGCAACTTGGTGGCGCGTCCGGGCGGGAGCATCCCCCGGGCGAGACCCGTGCCGACCGTCCCTTCCCATCGATCCGCCGCCCATGACATTCAGCGAGAACGTCGCCCGACTCCAGCCGTCCGCCACCATGGCCGTGAGCTCGCTGGCCAAGCGCCTGCGGGCGGAGGGGCGGGACATCATCGACCTGAGCGCCGGCGAGCCCGACTTCGACACTCCGTCCTGGCTGGTGGACGCGGCCGTGGAGGGGGTGCGCGCGGGGGCCACCCGCTACACGCCCGCCGCCGGCATGCCGGAACTGCGTGCCGCCATCGCCAGCTCGCTCGTCGCCCGGGGCGCCGATGCGGCGTGGAACGACGTCGTGGTTACCGCCGGGGCCAAGCAGGCGCTCTTCAACGCATGCTTCACCTTCTTCGGCCCGGGCGACGAGGTGATGATCGCCTCGCCCTACTGGACCAGCTATCCGGAGATGGTGACCCTCTCGCGCGCCGAGCCGGTTTTCGTCCAGGGGCCCGCGGAGCGGAACTTCCTCCTGCGTCCCGAGGACCTGGAGGCCGCCCGCACCGGACGTACGCGCGGCCTGATCATGTGCTCCCCCAGCAATCCCACCGGGGCCGTCTACACGCGCGACGAACTCGCCGCCGTGGCGCGCTGGGCCAGGGACAAGGACGTCCGCCTGATCAACGACGAGATCTACCGCCACATCCACTTCGCCGGCGCGGGGACGGCGCCGGGGCTGCTGGAGCTGGACCCGGGGGATGTCGGTCCCTTCGTGCTCATCGACGGCGTCTCGAAGGCCTTCGCCATGACCGGATGGCGCATCGGCTTCTCCTACTGCGAAGGAGCCGGAGCCAGGAAGATGGCCGCCTTCCAGAGCCACACCACCTCCAATCCGGCCACTCCGTCCCAGCTTGCGGCGCTCGCCGCCTACGGCGACGTGGAGCGCTCGCTCGGGGACATCGCGAAGATGGCGGAAGCGTACGAGCGGCGTCAGCGCCTGGTCGTCTCGCTCATGCGAGAACTGTTGCCCGAGCTGTCGTTCGTCGAACCCGGCGGCGCCTTCTACCTCTTCTTCCGGGTGGACTCGGCCTGCGGCCCCGGCCAGGGCTCGAGCGACTTCTGCACCCGCATGCTGGAGGAGGCCGGCGTCGCCCTGGTTCCCGGCTCGGCGTTCGGCGACGACCGCTACGCGCGCATGAGCTTCGCCACCTCCGACGACCTGCTCAGCGAGGCGATTCGACGGATGGCGCGTGTGCTGGGGGGTGGTTGAGACTCTCCAGCAGCCCGCGGCACGACCGCTCCACGATCCGGAAGCACTCCTCGAACCCGCGTCTGTTCCCGTAGTAGGGGTCGGGGACATCCTTGTTGCGGCCGGCTTCCGGGTCGAACTCGCGCAGGAGGTGCAGGCGGGCCGAGCCGTGCGTGGACCGCCGCAGCGCCGCCAGATGGGCGAGATTGCTGCGGTCCATCGCGATCACGTAGTCGAAGCCGCTCATGTCGCTTTCGCCAACCCGGCGCGCATGTCCCGGCAACTCGACGCCATGGGCGCGGGCGACCGCCAGGGCGCGCGAATCGGGACGCTCGCCCACGTGCCAGGATCCGGTGCCGGCGGAATCGACGCGCGCGTCGACATCGGCCCGGTTCGCGAGGTGGATGAAGACGCCTTCGGCCAGCGGAGACCGGCAGATGTTGCCCAGACACACGAAAAGTATTGAGGTTACGGCGGAATCCGTCATGCTTTGGGAGAGCTTTTGAGCCAGGTATCGGGGATGAGTGCGGGAGAGGGCGGGATGCCGGAAGTTACATCGTTCGGGGACATGGGCCTATCCCCCGAGACCCTCGCCGCCGTGGAGGCGCTGGGCTGGAGCCGGCCGACGCCGGTGCAGCGCCGGGCGATTCCGCCGGGGCTGGAAGGCCGCGACATCGTAGGCATCGCCCAGACCGGGACGGGCAAGACGGGAGCCTTCCTTCTGCCCGTGCTGGAAGGCGCGGAGCCGGGCGCGGGTCTTCAGGCGCTGGTGCTCTGCCCCACCCGCGAACTCGCGCAGCAGGTGCTCGGAGACGCGGTTGCCCTCTCTCGCGGGAGGACCCTGCGGTGCGCCGCCATCGTGGGCGGGGTGGGCTACGGGCCGCAGCGCGCGGCGCTCGACACCGGCACGGAGCTGATCGCCGCCACCCCGGGGCGCTTCATCGATCACATGCGCCGCGGGCAGGCCAACCTCGACCGGGTCCGCTATCTGGTGCTCGACGAGGCCGACCGCATGCTCGACATGGGGTTCCGCCCGCAGATCGAAAGCGTGCTCCGCAAGGTGCCGAGGAAGCGACAGACGATGCTCTTCTCGGCCACCATGCCGCACGGCGTTCACGCCCTTTCACTGCAGGTCACCCGCGACCCGGTGCGCATCGAGGTGGCGCCTTCCGGAACCACCGCGGAGGGAATCGACGAGCGGGTGTACTCCGTAAAGCCGGGGAAGAAGGAGGATCTTCTGGTCCGGCTCCTGGCCGACCCGGACTGGGACCAGGTGCTTGTCTTCACCCGCACCAAGCGCGGCGCCGACATGCTGCTCACCCGGCTCAAGCGCGAGGGCGTTTCCGTGGATGTCATGCACTCCGACCGCCAGATGCGCCATCGGGTGCGGGCGCTCGACCGCTTCGCGACCGGAGGCGTGCGCGTCCTGGTGGCCACCGACATTGCGCAGCGCGGCCTGGACGTGGAAGGCATCTCGCACGTGGTCAACTACGACATCCCGCTCGACCCCGGCGACTACGTCCACCGCATCGGCCGCACGGCGCGGGCGGGCGCGGCCGGCACGGCGGTCAGTTTCCTCACCGCGCCGGACCTGGCGTATCTCAAGTCCATCGAGCTCCTGCTGGGACGCACCCTGGAGCGCATCCACCTGCCCGAGTTCGACTACGCGGGGACGCCCGTCGAGCCGCGCGATGAAGGTTCCCGGCGGCGGCATCCCCGATCCGCGCGCGGCTTCGGGTCGAAGTCCGCGGAAGCGCTCTCGCCCGAGGAACTTGAACGTCTCCTGGGGCGGAACTCCTAAGGGGCCGCACATCCAACCGGAAACGGACCATTCATGATCCTGAAGCGTTACGGCACCAGACTTCACAGCGTTCAGCCCGACTTCGATTCCCGCGCCCTCACCGAGATCGGATTCCGCCGCGACCGGCGACGCTCATTCGGCGCCGATGACTTCGCGGAGGAGTACGAGGCCGTGAAGACGTTCGAGTTGTCCGCAAATGCGGATGGCCCCGTCCACGATCGGGCCGAGCAGGAGCTGCTGCGCAATCTCGAGGGGGAGCTGCGCCGGGCCGAAGCCGACGCGGGCGAGGGGGTGGTGGTCATCGAGAGCGCCCAGGGCGTCGACTATCCCAAGACCCGCGACCGGAAACAGAACCAGGTCAGGGACGGCCGCAACCGGCTGTACTTCCACTGGACCGTGGATCCTCCGTTGCGGGTCGGCATCTATCGCCGGCGCCGTTGAATCCAATCCCGCGTTCCCGCGTACTATTGGTCATGCGAACCGCGTCGCGGTGACGCGGCCCGCCGAAGTCATAGATGAAGGAGGTTGTCGATGTTGATCCGCAGATCCAGCACCCGTTTCAGGGGACGAAGAGACTACACCCTTTCCAGCAGGCGCGAGACTCGCCCGACGGCAAGCGAACGGTTGCTCGACAAGGAAACCCGCCCGCTGGCCACCCGGTCCCGCCGGGAACGGACGGCCGCCGCGGGGTGATCCCCGCGATCCTGCAAGGGATCCGGGCTGACACACCAACACGAAAACGGAGCCCCGAGGTGATCCTCGGGGCTCCGTTGCCGTTCTGATATCGGGGTCTGCGTTCAGCGCGCGCCGTCCTCCGTCACCGGCATCGGCGTCATCCACCGCTCGAACCAGCTGCGCAGGTAGAGTTGCGTGCGCAGGAAGTTGGAGGGGACGCTCGAGGTGCCGTGCCACTCATCCTTGAACCGCACCATCGCCGCAGGGACCTTCAGGACCCGCAGCGCCTGGTAGAACTCCTCGGTCTGCGCCATCGGCGTGCGGAGGTCCATCTCGCCGGTCATGAGCATGGTGGGCGTGGTCACGTTGCCCACGTACATCAGCGGTGAGCGGCGCAGGTGCTCGGAGGGATCGTCCCAGGGGAAGTGCTCGAAGTTCTTGTACCAGGTGGCTCCGTCGGTCGTGCCGACGAACGACAGCCAGTTGGTGACCGGGCAGTTCGCGGACGCCGCCCGGAAGCGGTCGGTGTGGCCGACGACCCATGAGGTCAGCACGCCGCCCCCGGAGCAGCCGTAGACGAACATGTTGTCGGTGTCGACGTAGCCCCGGGCGATCACCTCGTCGACGCCGTTCATCAGGTCGTCGTAGTCCTTGCCCGGATACGCGTTCTTGATGGCATTGCCGAAGGGGCTGCCGTAGCCCGAGCTGCCGCGCGGGTTGGTGTAGAGCACCACGTAGCCGTTGGCGGCGTGATTCTGCCAGCCGAAGTTGAACCCCACGTTGTACATCCCGTGGGGTCCGCCGTGGATCGCGAGGATGAGCGGATAGCGCTCGGAGGCATCGAAGTCGGGCGGCTTGATGACCCAGCCCTGAATGTCGAAGTCGTCGACCGACTTGTACCAGATCTCCTCGACTTCGCCGAGCCGGACGTCGGCCAGGATGTCGTCGTTCACGCGCGTGAGCTGGCGGATGTCGCCGGGGCTGTCGAGCGCGAAGGAGATGACGTCGCCCGCCTCGTGATAGCTCGTGAGCGTGCCCACCGCCCGGCCGCGCTCGTCGACCGTGGTGACCGCGAGCATGTGGTTTCCGGTGGTCACCGCGCGCGGCTCGCCATTCACCGGGGCGAACCAGAGGTTCGAGTTGCCCGTCATGGCGGCGGTGAAGTACACCCCGCTGCCGTCCCGGGCCCAGGTCACGCCCGAAAGCCGGCGTCCCAACTCGCTCGCGATGCGCCGCGAGCCCGAGCCGTCGGCGTTCATCACGTAGAGGCCGGTCTCGACGTAGGTGTCGTCGGACCAGTCGTTGGCCTGGTAGGCGATCAGGCTGCCGTCGGGAGAGGGGACCGGGCTCCCGTCGGGGCCGCGGTGGTCGGTGATCTGGCGAATCGCGCGCGAACGCACATTTACCGCGTAGATCTCGGACTCGCGCCACGTCTGATCGATGTCCTCGGAGTCCTCGATGCGCAGCGACTGGAAGACGATCTCCGAGCCGTCGGGCATCCAGTGGGGCGCGGAGTGGTTCCAGTCGCCGTCGGTGAGCTGGCGCGGGGTGCCGCCTTCCGCGGGCACCAGGAAGAGGTGCTGGAAGCCGTCGTCGATGTAGCCCCTGCGGTCACGGCGATAGGTCAGCCGGGTGACGATCTTGGGGGCTTCGGTCCAGCTCGCCCCCTCGGGCGGCGAGGGCATGTCGATGGCCCAGCGCTCGTCCGACGGAACCGTCATGACGAAGGAGATGTGGGTGCCGTCCGGCGACCAGGCGATGTCCGACGGGCTCTCCTCCAGGCGCGTGATCTGGGTGGTGGCGCCCTCGGCGTCCATCCAGCGCACGAAGATCTGCGAGTCGTTCAGGAAGGCGATGCGGGTGCCGTCGGGCGACCAGCGCGGGCTCGATCCCTCGAGCAGGAAGCGGGCCCGCGAGCCGTCGGCGTTCATCACCCACACCGACGAGGCCCTGCGGTCGTCCTGCTGGTCCACCCAGGACCGCGTGTAGACGATCCGGCTGCCGTCCGGGGAGATGCGGGGATCGGCCACCCACTCCCAGTCCAGGTACTTGTCGAGCGACAGTACCTCGCCCTCCTGGGCGGATGCCTGGGGCGCGAAGGCGACCAGTAGAAACAGCGGGATCATTCGGGCTCCGCGGACCATCTTCATCCTCCGGAAAAGCAAGCGCACTCTTGAGCCTCTGAAGAACTCGGGAACAGAAGCGAAAGCTACCGGAGTCGAAACTCGCGGGCCAGAGAGTCCGGGCATTTGCTCACGCGCCTCGGGTGCCCCCACATTCCGGGTCTGTACGGTTCGAACGCCAGCACGTCTGGTGCGCCACGTGATTCCGGAGAGACCATCATGGCCCCGACCACCACACCCTCCCGCCCCATGTCCACGGCCCGGCGATTCCACCGCGGAGGACGGAGACTGCTGCCGGCCACGCTCGTGGCGGCCTCGGCCGCCGCGTTCCTGGGCCTGGCCGCGCACGACGTCTCCGCCCAGGAGGGATATCGCATGCCTCCCCAGGAGATCGTGCGCATCCTCGACGCGCCTCCGCCCCCGTTCGTGAACGTCAGCCCGGACGGGGAGTGGATCGTGCTCACGGGGCGCCGCAGCATGCCCTCGATCGAGGACATGGCGCAGCCCATGCTTCGCCTGGGCGGCCGCCGCATCAATCCGGCGACCACGGGCGTCTTCGGACCCTCGACGGGACGCGATCCGGGACTGACCACCACCCTCTCCGTGATGAGGGTTTCCGACGGTTCGGAGCGATCCGTCGACGCGCCGGAAGGTGGCTGGGGCGTGCCGCGTTTCGCGCCCGGGGGAGATCGGTTCGCGATCACGCGCACCGTTGCCGACGGCATCGAGCTCTGGACCGGCAGCGTCTCGGAGGCCACCGCCCGCAGACTCACCGACGAGCGGCTGAACGGCGTGCGCGGAGCACCCTGCGACTGGATGCCCGGCGGGGACGAGCTGCTCTGCACCCTGGTGCCCTCGGGACGCGGGCCCTCGCCCATGGCGCCCCCGGTTCCCGGCGGCCCGGTCATCCAGGAGGCCGAAGGCAGGACCGCTCCGGTGCGCACCTACCAGGATCTCATCGAAGACTCCCACGGCGAAGCGCTGTACGAGTACTTCGCCACTTCCCAACCCGCGCTGGTGGATGCGGACGACGGGACGGTGCGCACGCTGGCGGAACCCGGCATCTGGAATCTCAGCCGTTCGCCCAGCGGCGCGTACATCCTCGCGGAGAGGACGGTGCGCCCCTTCTCCTACCTGGTGCCCGATTCGCGCTTCCCGAAGGAGCTCGAGATCTGGAGCCGGGACGGCGGCGTGGTGGCCGAAGTCGCGGCGATCCCTCTCGCGGACCGAGCCCCCATCGGAGGCGTGGAGGAAGGCCCGCGCGGGCACCGCTGGATGCCCGGGGAGGACCACACCCTCATGTGGGTCGAGGCGCTGGACGGCGGCGATCCCTGGACGGAGGCGGAGCAACGCGACCAGGTGATGCGGCTGGCTGCGCCGTTCGACGGTGATGCCGCGGAAGTGGCTCGAACCGCCCTCCGCTACGCGGGACTCTCGCGGGGGGAGGACGGTCTCGCTTTGCTTACCGAGACCTGGCGCCGGTCCAACATGGTCCGCACCTGGCAGATCGACCTGGACGGCAGCGGCGAACCCCGGTTGATCTGGGAGCGCAACTCGCAGGACCGCTACAGCGATCCCGGAACGCCGGTGACGCGCCGCGCGGCGAACGGCGAGTCGCTCATCGTGCAGGACGGCGACTGGATCTTCCTGACGGGCGCGGGCGCCTCGGATGCCGGCGACCATCCCTTCCTCGACCGCATGAATCTCGCCACCGGCGAGAGCGAACGCCTCTTTCAGGCCGCGCCCGGCAGCTACGAGTCCGTGGTCGCCATGCTCGACGACGACGGCCGCCGGGTCCTCACCCAGTACGAAACCCCGCTCGACCCGCCCAACTATTTCGTGCGCGATACCCGCTCCGAGGACCGCAGGCAGCTGACCCGGTTCGAGAACCCCCATCCCCAGCTCTCCGGCGTGACCCGCCAGTTCGTCACCTACGAGCGCGAGGATGGAGTGCAGCTCTCCGGCACGCTCTACCTGCCCGCGGACTACCAGGAGGGAACGCGGCTGCCCACCATCGTGTGGGCCTATCCGCGCGAATATTCGAACCCCGACGTGGCCGGCCAGGTGCGCGGCTCGCCCAGCCGCTTCACGCGCGTGGGAGGCGCCTCGCACCTCTTCTTCCTGACCCAGGGGTACGCCGTCTTCGACGGACCCACCATGCCCATCATCGGCGAAGAGACACCCAACGACACCTACGTGGACCAGCTCGTAAGCTCTGCCGCGGCGGCCGTGGACAAGGTGGTTGAAATGGGCGTCACCGACCGGGGCCGGGTCGGCATCGGCGGCCACAGCTACGGCGCATTCATGACCGCCAACCTGCTCGCTCACTCCGACCTGTTCCAGGCCGGCATCGCGCGCAGCGGCGCCTACAACCGCACCCTCACCCCCTTCGGCTTCCAGAACGAACGCCGCACCTTCTGGGAGGCGGGCGACGTCTACTTCGCGATGTCGCCGTTCATGCACGCCGACGACATCAACGAACCCATGATCCTCATCCACGGGGAGGCCGACAACAACTCGGGGACTTTCCCGGTGCAGTCCCGGCGCATGTTCCACGCGATGAAGGGCAACGGGGGCACGGCCCGCCTGGTGATGCTCCCCCACGAGAGCCACGGCTACCGCGGGCGCGAATCGGTGATGCACGCCGTGGCCGAGATGGTCGAGTGGATGGACAGGTACGTTAAGAACGCGGGGACGCCGGTGATGGACCGGTAGGGGGTGGGCGGCTCGCTGGAGGCCATCGCCCGGCGTTGCTTCAAGGCGGAGGAGGCGAAGAGGCGGGAAGCCGCGCGAAAGCGGAAGGGCACCGATGAGGACCTCCAGGAATTCTACGGCTGCGCCTTGCCCGTACTCCGGTTCGCAGGCTTGTGGTTGGTCTCGGGACTGCTGCTGGGATCCGGTATCGCGGGTTTCCTGACGGCCGGGATAACGCTGACGCTCCTGCGTTTCGTCCCGTCGCACCTGCGTGCGTCCCGCCGCCTCAAGGCTTTCCAGACCGGCGAGTCGGGCGTGGTCCTGGACGTGTACCGATTCGCCGTGGACGAATTCCGCGGGCAGGTCGAAAGACACAGGGCGCGAACCCTGGGGAGCGGATCCGAATGGGGCGCCGCTCGCGCTGAGCTCGCCGGAGCCGTGGACGACGCCCACCGTTCAATGGCCTACTGGCGCGCCCGTCTGAGCCAGGATCCCGAAAACCGGACGTTCGCCGGCCAGTTGAAGACGGCGACCGGACTGCATGCCAAGCTCCGTTCGGCCCTCGGAAAGCTCGACGGACGGGCCGACGTCCTTCGCAGGTTCTACAACGACTGCGAGGCCAGGATCGCCGTCATGGACCACTGCAACCGCGACATCGAGGAGACCCGTCGGCTCGACCGGCTCTCGGGAGCCGCCGACATGGTGATCACCGGGGCCGAGACGGCGCTGGCGGGGATCGGCGCGAGCTTCGTACGCGAGGCCCACAAGATGGGGGAGGTGCTTGGATCCTTCGAACGTCTCCAGCTGAAGTCGCTCGCGGGCGAGGCGCCGCTGGACGACATCGAGTTCCTGGCCGACCGCATCAACGAGTCCTCCGAAGCGGAGTTCGCCACTGTCGAGCGATTGAGTCGGACGATGGGGGAGTTCGGCGACATCGGCATTCTTCGGGATGGATGATTTGGTATACATAAACATCCATAAGTCATCGATTTTGTATACTAAATCCTCCACATTACGCTTGGCGGTGAATCCGAAAGGGGTTGCTCCAATCTGGCGCAAGCGTGCCGTAGTCTGGTGTCTTGCGGGGGTCCCGATGAGACGAGGATGCGCGAAGCGCCGTTCCCCGCCGCAACCCCGTGGGAACAACCCGAAACTCGAGGAGTGACCTGACTCATGCCCGTACGCGCCGCCGTCATGACAGGCCCGCACGAGCCCATGGTCGTGCAGACGCTGGAGGACCCGGACCTGGAGCCCGGCGCCGTCCTGCTGGAGACCGTCGCCAGCGAGGTGTGCGGCACCGACGTGCACCTGTGGCACGGTCGGCTGGCCGGGGTGCCCTACCCCATCATCCCCGGCCATGTGAGCGTGGGCAGGGTGGCGGAGATGCGCGGGGTGAAGCGCGACGCGATGGGTCGGCCGCTGGCGCCCGGCGACGTGGTGACCTTCCTGGACGTGCACGAAACCTGCTACCGCTGCTACCACTGCCTGGTGGCGCGCCAGCCCAACCGATGTCCGTCGCGCAAGGTGTACGGCATCACCTACACGCTGGAGGAAGGGCTGCTGGGGGGCTGGGCGGAGCGCATCTGCCTGAAGCCGGGCGTGCGCATCCTCAAGCTGCCGGACAACCTGGACGCGGACGACGTGATCGGGGGCGGGTGCGGGCTCTTCACCGGCTTCGCGGCGGTGGATCGCGCCGAGGCGCGCATGGGCGACGTGGTGGTGGTGCAGGGGGCTGGTCCGGTGGGACTCGCCGCCGCCGCCTTCGCCGGTCTCTCGGGCGCGGCCGAGGTCGTGCTCATCGGCGATCCGGATGCCCGCCTGGCGCTCGGCGCGCGCATGGGAGCGGAGGTCACGCTCTCCGTGTCGGGCACCACGCCGGAGGAGCGCCTCGACACGGTCATGGCCCGCACCGGGGGGCGCGGGGCCGACCTGGTCATCGAGGCCAGCGGCAACCCGGCCGCCATCCCTGAAGGATTCGCGCTCGTCCGCGACGGGGGCCGCTATGTCGTGGCCGGACACTACACCGACGCCGGGCCCGTCGACATCAATCCCCACACCGACATCAACCGCAAGCACGTGGACGTGCGCGGCCAGTGGGGGACCGACTTCCATCATCTGGTGCGGGCCCTGCGGCTGCTTTCCAGGCACCGCGAACGCCTGCCATTCGCCGAGGTGATCGGGGGGCGCTATCCGCTCGAGAGGACGCAGCAGGCGCTCGAGGATGTGGCCGCGCTGCGGGTCACGAAGGCGCTTGTAGTGCCCTGACGGCCTCGGACGTCAGAGGGACCGCGCGGAGTCGTCGGCGGGCTGTCCGGCCGGCTCCAGGTCGATGAAGATGCAGCGCGCCAGGGCGAAGCCGATGGCCTGGCTGTCGCCGTCGGGTCCGCCCAGGCGCACCGTCACGGGTCCGTTGAACGGCGCCCTCTCCTCCACCGCCAGGATCACCCCCGGCAGGAGCCCCCTGGCCTCCAGATAGCGCAGCCGCTCCGGCTCGTCGTCGCGCACCGCGCGGATGCGGATCGGGCCGGTGGCGTCGGAATCCGCCAGCGTCGGGTAGCTCGTCGAATCGATCTCGCCCCCCGGGGTCGGGATGGGGGCGCCGTGGGGATCGTGGCGCGGGTTCTTGAGCGCGTCGGCCATGCGCTCGATGAGCTGATCCGAGGCGGCATGCTCCAGCCGCTCGGCTTCGTCGTGCACATCTTCCCAGGAATAACCCAGGCGCACGCTGAGGTAGGTTTCGATGACGCGGTGGCGACGCACGATGCGGAGCGCTTCCCGGCGGCCGCTGGGCGTGAGGCCGACGCCCCGGTAGGGCTCATGCTCCACGACGCCCAGGTCGGCCAGGCGCTTCACCATCCCGCTCACCGACGCGGGCTGTACGCCCAGGGTGCTGGCGATATCGCTGGTGGTGGCGGTATCGTCGTGCTCCGTGAGGGCGAAGATCGCCTTCAGGTAATCCTCGATCGAGGGCGAGAATCGGGACGTTTGAGCCATCGCGGGTTGTTGTTGCGTGGGCGGGGCCACAATCTAACCTGTCCTTCCCCGTGCTGCCGGAGCACCTCCCGCCGTCCCGGTCGAGGCCGGCCGCGGGGGTACGACCCCAAACCAAACTGACCAACCTGGAGCGATGCGCACATGAGAATCGGACACGGATCGAAGGCGACTGCGCTGGTGCTGCTTGCGGGGTGCCTCGCCACCGCGCTGGCGCCGGCGAGCGCGAGGGCCCAGGGGGGCTACCTGATCTTCCAGGCCGGATACTACGTGCCCACCCAGGATCTGGGGGTTCTGGCGGACGCCGGTTTCGGGCAGGCGGTCGAGTTCGGCGAGCGCGAACGGAGCTTCGCCTACTCCCTCGGACTGGAACTCGCGGTTTCCGGGCCCATCTCGGGGCGCGCGACGCTGGCGTACGCAACCAGCGCGGACCTCGCCGTCCAGGCCGGAATGTGTCCGGAGTGCGAGGCCAGCAACAACCTCCTCAACGCCACGGCGGCGCTCGTTTTCCGCCCGCTTCCCAGCGGCGTTCCCGTTCAACCCTACCTGCTGGGGGGCGGGGGCGTGAAGCACTACGACCTGACGTCGCTGGACGAGCTGCACCGGTCGCCCCTGCACGATCAGACCCGCAGGACCATGCTGCTCGGCGGAGGCATCGAGGTGAGAATGGGCCCGTTGCGCATCGTGACCGAAGTCTCCGACTACATCAGCCCGATCTTCAGCGACAACGACGTCGAGACCACGCAGCACGACCTGTTCCTGACGGCGGGGCTCATGCTGGGGAGTGGCTGACGGGGCGCCGAGCTTGGCGAAAACGGCGGGGAAACATATCTTTATCATTCTGTGCCGTTGTGTTTCGGCACGGTGTTTCGGTCAGCCGATTCCGAGGTCCTGGACGAGTTGGAGGTGAGCGTGCCTGAATCCGCGCCCCATGAGAAGATGATTGATTCCGTAGCTGTCGACGCCAAGCGCATCCTGCTGCGGTATGGGACGCCCATCGCGATCCTGGACCGCGTCTCGGAGGTAGACCGGATCGCGCTTGCTCGCCAGGTCAGCCGCACGCGTCTGCCTGACCGCGAGCCGCGGCTCAGAGCGCTGCTGGAGGAGCACGGATACCTCCAGGCCGTCTGATTATCCGGGGACGCGGGACCTGCGGACCGCAGGGTCCGCGCCGCGTTCGCGCGGGACGGGAGGTTTCATGAGAGCATCGCACTCCTCTCGCTGTCTTGCCCTTTCGCTGGTGCTGCTGTGGGGATGTGGCGGGACTGCGCCCACGCGCGTCGAGCCCACCACCGACCAGGTGGCCCAGTCGAGCCGGGGGATGGTGGTCGCGGCCCAGCCGCTGGCGACCGCGGCGGGTGTCGAGATGCTCGAACGGGGCGGCAACGCGGCCGATGCCGCGGTGGCTGCGGCGTTCGCGGTATCGGTGGTGGAGCCGAGCATGAACTCGATCGGCGGGCGCACCCAGATCCTGGTGCGAACCGCGGAAGGGAGCTTCCACGGCATCGACGCCACCACCCAGGCCCCCGACACCTACGACCCCGACACGGCCCCTCAGGCCGGCTACGGGTATCCCACCGTTGGTCTGCCGGGCGCCGTCGCGGGGCTCACCCGGCTCCTTCGGGAGCACGGCACGCTTCCGCTGGCCACCGTGATGGAGCCGGCCATCCGGTACGCGTCCGAGGGCTTCGCGCTCCTGCCCGGCGAAGCCGCCCGCCAGGCGTCGGCCGCGGAGCAACTGCGGGAATCCGAGGGCGCGACCCTCTACTACATCGAGCCGGACGGATCGCCGTACGACGCGGGCGACCACTTCGTGCAGAGCGATCTGGCGATGGTGCTGCGCCGCATCGCCTCCGGAGGCCCCGACGCCTTCTACCGGGGCGAGATCGCGAAAGCCATGGCCGACGACATCGTGGGCGCGGGCGGGCACGTCACGGCAGCCGCGCTCGCCGGCTACCGCGCCGAGGATGCCCGGGTGGTGCGGGGGAGCTACCGCGGCCACGAACTGGTGGGGACGTTCACTCCCGCGGCAGGGGCCATGACCATCGGCATCCTGCAGATTATCGAGAACTTCGACATGGCGGGGGCCGACGAGACGACGTGGGCCTCGGTGGTGGGCCAGGCGCTCGCGCTGGGCTTCGAGGCGGCCCGAACGCATCGCGGACCGGATGCGTGGCAGCTGCTCACGTCGCGGGAATGGGCGCGCGAGCAGGCGGAACGCGTCCGGCTGCCGGTGGCGGCGGCGGCCATGGGGCCCGAGCCCGCAGCCGAGCCCTGGAGTTCTCCGGAGCCCGCCGCAACCTGGCTCGCCGGCCCCGACGACGATGGGCACACAACGCACCTCTCGGCCGCGGACGCCGACGGCATGGCGGTCGCGCTCACACAGACCATCGGGCCGGCGATGGGATCGAAGATCGCCACGCCGGGGCTGGGCTTCCTCTACGCGGCGACCCTGGGAGGGTATCTGGGCCGCCTCGAGCCGGGCGAGCGAGCGCGCTCCAACATCTCCCCGTTCATGGTCCTGGACGGCGGCGATCCGATGCTGGTGCTGGGCGCGGCCGGCGGCGCGCGCATCGTCTCGGCCGTCGTGCAGGCGGTGTGCCGGGTCGTCGATCAGGGGCTCTCGCTTCCCGAGGCTCTGGCTGCCGCGCGCCTTCATCCGATGCAGGGATCACTGAACTCGCCGGGCTCGGAGAGCGGATTCCAGATGGAGACCTCTCCGGAGATCGGCTGGTCGTCGGATGCCATCGCGGAGTTGCGCCAGCTCGGCTTTGCGGTGCAGGAGGTGCCACGCGCCGGCGCGTTCGGACGCATCCACGGGATGTCCTACGATGCTGCGACCTCCTCCTGGACGGGCGCCGCGGACCCGGATTGGGAGGGGAGCGCGGCGGCACCTCGCAACTGACCTCGCAGCCAGGCGCGGCTCAGGAGGCATCTGGAAATGGGAACTGCTGTTGACGCTCCGCTCCGCCGTGTGCTGAGCCTTCTGCTCGTGTTGACCGCGAGCGCGTGTTCGTCCGGCGGTGCCCCGGAATTCGATGTCATCCTGCGCGGCGGCACCCTGCAGGCCGTGGGGGACGAACCCGAGTTCGTCACGGACCTGGCACTGCGAGGAGACCGGATCGCGGCGATGGGCGATCTCGCCGGCTACACTGCGCGCGACACCCTGGACATCGCCGGTCTCCACGTCTCCGCAGGCTTCATCGACGTTCATTCGCACGCGGGCTCGGGACTCGACACGCAAGACCGCAGCCATGCCGAGCCCCTGCTGGCGCAGGGAATCACGACGGTGGTGGTGAACCCCGACGGCGGAGGACTGGTCGACCTGGCCATGCAACGGGCGGTGCTGCTCGAAGACGGGCTCGGGGTCAACGTGGCGCAGCTGGTGCCCCACGGATCGGTGCGCAGGGCGGTGCTGGGGATGGAGGATCGGCTACCGGGCCCCGACGAACTGGAGGAGATGAAGGCGCTGGTGCGGGCCGGCATGGAGGAAGGGGCCTTCGGCATGTCGTCCGGTCCGTTCTACGCCCCCGGAAGCTACTCGGACACCGATGAGCTGACGGCCCTCGCCAGGGTCGCGGCCGAGTACGGCGGGGTCTACACCAGCCACATCCGCGACGAGTCCGACTACACCATCGGGCTGGTGGCGTCGGTGGAGGAAGTGATTACGGTGGCGCGCTCGGCGGGACTGCCGGCGGTGGTGACCCACATCAAGGCGCTGGGACCGCCGGTGTGGGGCAAGTCGGCGGAGGTGATCGCCGCCATCGAGGCCGCCCGCGCCGAGGGCGTCCAGGTGTACGCCGACCAGTACCCGTACGAGGCATCCTCGACCGGGCTCTCGGCGGCGCTTCTGCCTCGATGGGCACAGGCGGGGGGATCGGACTCGCTGATGGCCCGTGTCGCCGATCCCGCCACCCGCGCACGCATCCGCGAAGAAATGGAAGCCAATCTCGCACGCCGCGGAGGAGCCGATCGCCTCCAGTTCCGGCGCTTCCGCCCGGATCCCTCGATCGAGGGCCGCACTCTGGAGGATGTCGCCGTCGCCCGCTCCCTCCATCCTCTGGACGCGGCTCTGGAGCTGATCGTCGAGGGCGGCGCCTCGGTGGTCTCCTTCAACATGAACGATGACGACATCACCGCCTTCATGACCCGGCCCTGGACCATGACCGCGTCCGACGGCGCGCTGCCGGAGTGGCAGGTCGGCGTACCGCATCCCCGCGCCTACGGCACCTTCGCACGCAAGCTGCGCAAGTACGTGGTGGAGGACGGAACCGTGAGCCTGAAGGCGGCCATCCGCAGCATGACGTCGCTTCCCGCGGATGTCTTCGGTCTGGAAGGTCGGGGGAGGCTGGTCATGGGAGCGGTCGCGGACATCGTGGTCTTCGACCTGGAGGAGGTCCGGGACCTCGCCACCTACACGGACCCGCACCAATTGTCGAAGGGTATGGTGCACGTTTTCGTAAACGGCACGGCGGCCATCCGCGACGGCGCCTTTACCGGCGAGCGCGCGGGGCGCGTCCTCAGGCAGACGGGTCGCTAGAGGTCTCGCCGGGCTTCGCGCATCCGTCATTCCCGTACGTCGTTCCGGCAAATCCGACCCGGCATGAAGGTCCGCAACGTCGCAATCATCGCCCATGTCGATCATGGGAAGACCACGCTCGTGGACCAGATGCTCCGCCAGGCGGGGGTGTTCCGCGAAAACCAGCACGTGCGCGAGCGCGTGATGGACTCCAATCCGCTGGAGCGGGAGCGGGGCATCACGATCCTCTCCAAGAACACTTCCGTGCACTGGGGCGAGTTCAAGATCAACATCGTGGACACTCCGGGCCACGCCGACTTCGGAGGCGAGGTCGAGCGCATCCTGCGCATGGTGGACGGGGTGCTGATCCTGGTCGACGCCGCGGAGGGGCCGATGCCCCAGACCCGGTTCGTGACCGCCAAGGCCCTCGAGCTGGGACACGCTCCGGTGGTGGTCATCAACAAGGCCGAGCGGCCGGACGCGCGCGCCGAAGAGGTCCACGACGAGGTGCTGGAGCTTTTCATGGACCTCGAGGCCTCCGACGAGCAGCTCGACGCGCCCTTCCTGTACGCTTCGGGTCGGGAGGGATGGGCGACGCCGGAAGCCGACGGCCCGGGCGCCGATCTCGCGCCGCTGTTCGCGGCCGTCGTGGATCACGTGCCCGCTCCGCCCGTGGAACCGGCGGGGCCCTTCCAGATGCTGGTCTCGACGCTGGACTACTCCTCCTATGTCGGACGCATCGCGATCGGCCGCGTCGAGCGCGGACGCATCCGGCCCGGCCAGGAGGTGGCGCTGCTGCCCATGGGCGCGGCGGGCATGGTCGAGGAGGATGACGCGGCCCGCTCGCGCGCGCTCAAGGTGTATGGTTTCGACGGTCTGGAGCGGGTGGACATCGCGGAAGCCGGCGCCGGGGACATCGTGGCGGTGGCGGGCGTCCCGGGTGTCGAGATCGGCAGCACCCTGGCCGATCCGGAGCACCTCGAGCGCCTGAAGGGCATCGCCGTCGAGCGGCCCACGATTTCGGTCGACTTCCTCGTCAACGACTCGCCCTTTTCGGGCGCGGGGAAGTACGTGACCACGCGCCAGCTCCGCGAGCGGCTCTTCCGGGAGATGGAGCGCAACGTGGCTCTGAAGGTGGAGGCTACCGAACATCCGGATACCTTCCGGGTCGCCGGGCGGGGCGAGCTGCACCTGTCCATCCTCATGGAGACCATGCGCCGCGAGGGCTACGAGTTCCAGGTCTCCCGCCCGCGCGTGCTCACGCGCGAGAGTTCCGCCGGCGAGCTTCTGGAGCCGTACGAGGAGCTGGTGGCGGAGGTGCCCGAATCCCGTGTGGGCACGGTAATCGAGAAGCTGGGCGCGCGGCGGGGCGAGATGCTGGAGATGAGACCGACGGGCCGGGGGCCGATCCGGCTGCGCTTCCGGATTCCGGCGCGCGGCCTGTTCGGCTATCGGACCGAGTTTCTCACCGACACCCGCGGGGACGGGGTGATGCACCATCGCTTCCTGGAGTACGGGCGCTGGGCGGGGGCGCTGCCCGGACGGGAGCGCGGCGCGGTGGTGGCCGACCGCCGGGGCGTCGCGGTGGCGTACGCCATCTTCGGCCTGCAGGAGCGCGCCACCTTCTTCCTGGGACCCGGAGCCCCGGTCTATGAAGGCATGGTCGTGGGCGTGTACGCCCGCGCGGGCGACCTGGACGTCAACATGTGCAAGGGAAAGAAGCTCACCAACATCCGGGCGGCGGCGGCGGACGACAACATCCGTCTGGAGTCACCGCGCATCATGACGCTGGAATCCGCCCTGGAGTTCATCGCGGACGACGAACTCATCGAGGTCACTCCTGAAGCGATCCGTCTGCGCAAGCGAATCCTCGAAGCCGGTGCCCGCCGCAAGGCGGCGCGCCGCAGAAGATGAGACCATGACCGACAATTCGACGGCGTGCAGCGGACCGGACGCGGAGAACGGGTTCGGCCGCTTCTTTCTGCCCGGTCCCACCGAGGTGCGGCCTGCGGTGCTGGCGGCGCAGAAGCGGGCGCTGATCGGGCACCGCGGCGAACCCGTCAACGCGCTCATGAGGGAGATTCAGCCCGGTTTGCGCGCGGTGTTCGGCACGGCGCGGCCCGTGCTGGTGTCCACGTCCTCCGCGACCGGCCTCATGGAGGCGGCGGTGCGCAACGGCGCCCGGGAGTGCGTGTTGTCGCTCGTGAACGGGGCGTTCTCCGAGCGCTTCGCCCGCATCGCGCGCGCCTGCGGGTTCGATGTGGATGTGCTGGAGGTGCCCTGGGGCGCCGTGCACGATCCGGACTTCCTCCGGGCCCGCCTGCGCGAGAGGCGCTACGACGCCGTGACCATGGTGCATTCCGAAACCTCCACCGGAGCCCTCAACCCGATCGCCGAGCTGGCGGCGACGGTGCGGGAGTTCCCGGCTACGCTGGTGCTGGTCGACGCGGTCACCAGCGCGGGAGGCGCCCCGGTGCAGGCGGACGACCGGGGCCTCGATTTCGTGCTTTCCGGTTCCCAGAAGGCGATGGCGCTGCCCCCGGGACTGGCGTTCGGCGTCGCTTCCGAACGCATGCTGGAGCGATCCGCGAGCGCGGCGCGCAAGGGCGTCTACTTCGACCTTGTCGCGTTCTACAGCGCCCTGGCGAAGGAACAGACGCCGAATACGCCCGCGGTGACGCTGATGTACTCCCTGGCGGAGCAGCTGCGCCACATCTCCGCGGAGGGCCTGGAGAGACGCTGGGGGCGCCACTCGGCGATGGCGCGAAGGTGCGCCGATTGGGCGGACGCGTCGGGAGAGCGCATCGGCGCGGGGCTGTCGGTGCTCGCGCCTGACGGTTTTCGTTCGCCCACCGTGACCTGTCTGCTTCTGCCCCCCGGGCGGACCGGCCCGGAGGTCGCTCGGGCGATGAAGGAGCGGGGGTTCGTAATCGGCGCGGGGTACGGCAGACTCAAGCCGCGGTCGGTGCGCATCGGCCACATGGGAGACCACACGGTGGAGGAACTGGATCGGGTGCTGGAAGCGCTGGAGGAGGTCCTGCGGGCAGCGCCGGGGCAGCGGCTTGACGGAGGAAGGCGATGAGCGGGCGCGGCCGGCGATACGTGGTCGGCGTTGCCGACAAGGTCGCCCCCTCCGGGCTTGGCGCGCTTACCGGCGACGGGCGCTTCGAGGTGCGCTGGCTGGCGGAGCGCCCGCCGGCGGAGAAGGAAGAGGCGATGACCGGAGCGGACGCCATTATCGTCCGCAGCGCCACCCGGATCAGCCGGGAACTGATCGAAGCCGCCTCCAGCCTGAAAGTCATCGGGCGGGCGGGGGCCGGCGTCGACAACATCGACCTCGACGCCGCCACCGAGCGCGGCATCCCGGTGCTGAACGCGCCGGCGGGCAACAGCGTCTCCGCCGCGGAGCTCACCTTTGCGCTCATTCTGGCGCTGGCGCGCAGGGTCGTCGCCGCGGACCGGTCGGTGCGCGAGATGACATGGAAGATGCCGGAACTCGCCGGGGTGGAGCTCAACCGCAAGACGCTCGGGCTGGTAGGGGCCGGACGGATCGGCGGGGAAGTGGCGCGCCGCGCCCGGGCCTTCGGCATGAAAGTGCTGGTCTACGATCCCTACCTGCCGGCAACCCGCGCCGCGGAGCTGGACGCGGAGCCGAGCGGCCTCGACCACGTGATCGGCCAGGCGGACTTCCTCAGCCTCCATGTGCCCCTCACCCCCTCCACCACCTCCATGATCGGGGCGAAGCAACTGCGCCGCATGAAGCCGTCGGCCTACCTCGTCAACGCGGCCCGCGGCGGGGTGGTGGACGAAGACGCGCTCGCCCGCGCTTTGCGGGAGCGATGGTTGGCGGGCGCCGCACTGGATGTCTTCCGCCAGGAGCCGCTTCCGGCGTCCAGTCCCCTCCTGGGGAGCCCGAATTTGATCCTCAGTCCCCACCTGGGGGCCTCCACCGCGGAGGCCCAGGAGCTGGTGGCGTCCGAGATCGCGTCGGCCGTGCGGGGAGCGCTGCTCGACGGCGATCTCTCCCGGGCCGTGAATGCGCCAGGCATCGATGGGGCGACGCTGCGCAAGCTGCGTCCCCTGCTCGAGCTGGGAACCCGGATGGGGCGTCTCGCGTGCGCGCTCGCCTCCGGGGGAATCCGCGGGGTGCACGTGCGCTATAGCGGCGGCTCGGAGGAGGCCCCCGGCCCGCTCACCGCGGCGGTGCTGTGCGGACTTCTGGAGGACATCGTCGGGGGCGCGCGCGTGAACGCCGTCAATGCGGCCCGCCTCGCCGAGGCGCGCGGGATGAGGGTGGTGACGGCGCGCGCGACACGGCACCCGGACTACTCCGAGTACCTGGTCACGGAAGTCGTTACGGAGGAGGGACGGTTGAGGGTGGCCGGAGCCCTGCTGGACGGCACCCACCCGCGCATCGTGGGCATCGGCGACTTCTCCATCGACCTGGTGCCGAGCGGGTCCATCGTCATCGTGCGCAATCAGGACAAGCCCGGGGTGATCGCCGGGGTGGGCACGGTGCTGGCTTCGATGGGCTTCAACATCGCCGGATACCACCAGGCCCGCCTCGAGCCGGGCGGGGACGCCATGGCGGCGGTGTCGGTGGATGGCGAGATCACGCAGGAGCTGCTCGAGCGCCTGCGCGAGCTGGACCAGATCTCCTACGTCAAGGCGGCCCGCCTCGGATAGGGGCCGGCAGACCCCGGCGACGGCACGTCCCGGCAACGCGGGCGGCCCACGCGCCGCCGAGCGGCCAGGGCCCACGGCGGGCTGGGTTGGGCTGCCGGACTGCCCCTACGGGATGACGTTGTAACGGCGCAGCACTTCGAGGGTTTCGTCGATGGGCAGGGCCTCGGCCGTGTTTCCCATTCCCGATACGGTGGTGGCTTTGAAGAGCGAGTTGTAGACGGCCTCCTCGGTGGCTTCCACCGTGGCCAGGAAGAGCGAGGACATGCGGTTGTTGGCGACCTCCTCCACGGCCAGCACCTCCTCCGCGCCCCGGCGCGCCCCGGCCGCGGTCGAGAAGGCGATCACGTAGTCCCCCGAGCCGTTGCCGGCGAACGATCCGGTGCGCGCCAGCCCCATCATCGCCCGCCGCGCCACGCGCTCGAGCTTGAGGGGCGAAAGGGGCGCGTCCGTCGCCACCACCATCATGATGGATCCCTGTCCTTCGTCTCCGTTATCCTGCCCTTCGTCCCGGCCCGCCTCCGCCGGAGCGTCGGCGCCCGGGGCCGTCCCCTGAAACGAGTAGCGCCCCAGCTCGCGCCCCACCGGCGCTCCCGCGATGGTGAGGATGCCGCCGAAGTTGGACTGCACCAGCACCCCCACCGTGTAGCCGCCCAGCTCGTCGGGCACCACCCGGCTGCTGGTGCCGATGCCCCCCTTCCAGCCGAAGGCGCGGGTCCCGGTGCCCGCCCCCACCGACCCCTCGTCGACCGGGCCGGTGCGGGCCGACGCGAGCGCCGCGCGCACGTGCCCGGGAGTGATGGGCCGCGAGCGGATGTCGTTGAGACCGCCGTCGTTGGTCTCGCCCACGACCGGGTTGATCGAGCGCACTCCCTCCATCCCTTCCCGCGCCAGCATCCACTCCGTGAGGGCGTCCGCCGCCTTCCACACGCACAGCGTGCAGGTGAGAAGGATGGGGGTCTCCAGTTCCCCCAGCTCCCGCACCTGGGTCACGCCCAGCAGCTTGCCGAAGCCGTTGCCGACGTGCAGCGCGGCCGGCACCCGGTCGCGGAAGACGTTGCCTCCGTGCGGGCGGATGGCCGTCACTCCTGTGCGCACGCGGTCGCCCTCGCGCACCGTGGCGTGCCCGACCAGCACGCCCTCCACGTCCGTGATCGCGTTGTAGGGGCCCGGAGCGAAGATCCCGGACGCGACCCCGACGTCGCGCGCCCGGGGGCGGGGCCGTTCCTGCGCGGAAGCCGGGGCGGCGACCGGGCCGAGACCCGCGATGACCAGCGCGGCCGCGGTGACGAGTCGCCGGGCTCGAACGGTGGGGCGACGGCTTCGCATGGCGTGAGACCGGAGAGGCGAAGAAGGGACGTTCATGGTCGCGCTCCAGTGCGGGGATCGGCCCCTCTGACCCTGTGCCTGACGGGCCTCTGCAGAGTGTTGCATTTCCACAAATGCAACAAGGCGTTGCTTTCCCGGGAATGCAACACTGTACGGAGGGGTGCGCCGCGACGAACAGACCACGGGCCGCTCACCGTCGAGACCGTCCGCATCTCTCCCGCCGCATGCGCCACGGCTTCTGCGCGGATTCAACCACGGAATGCCAGGGTATCCACGATCAGCAGCACCAGCAGGCAGGGCTGATAGAGCAGGGTGCCCAGGAAGACGCGGCGCGCCCGACGGTCCGTTAGGCGCCCCGCTGCCGCGAACGTCACTGCCAGAAGCGCGATGCCCGCCACCAATGCGCCGGCGGCGTACACGATGCCGGTAAGGTCGAGCAAAACGGGCCCGAGACTCACCGGAAGCAGCGCGGCGGCGGCCGCCAGCATGCGCAGGCTGAGGAGGCGTCCGTGCTCGTCGCCCGGAGGCGCCATGACGATGCCCGCGCGGGCGTAGTCCTCGCGGCAGATCCACGCCAGCGCGAGGATGTGCGGAAGCTGCCATATGAAGAAGACCCCGAACACCGCGAGCGCCTGCACCGACAAACTGCCCGCTGCCGCACTCCAGCCCACCAGCACGGGAAGCGCGCCGGGAAACGCGCCCACCAGGCTCGCGAGCGACGTCCGCGTCTTGAGCGGCGTGTACACCAGCACGTAGAGGGCGCTCGAGAGCAGGGCGAGCACGGCGGGGAGCCATCCGGCGGCGTTCCACAGGTAGAGGGCCCCGGCCACGGTAAGCAGGAGCCCGAAATCGCGAGCCTCGCGCGGAGTGACGCGCCCCGACGGGATGGGGCGGGCGCGGGTGCGCGACATGAGCGCGTCTTCGCGGCGCTCCGCGTACTGGTTGAGCGCCAGCGCGCCGCCCGTGACCAATCCGGTACCCAGCGCCGTGTGGAGGATCAGGAGAACCCCGAGGGCGCCGCCGACCGCGATGTAGCAGGACACCCCGGTCAGGGTCATCACGAAACAGGCGATCCCCGGCTTGGTCAGTTCGAGGTACGCGCCGGGGCCGCGCGGACCGGTCGTGGAGTTCATGTGCTCGGTGCTCGGCGACCGTAAGGGGTTTGGAGGCGGCAAGTTGCCGGGGGTCGCGGGTACACGCAAGTTCCGCGTGTCTCGTCGCACCTGATTCCCGGATGTCCATGAAGCCGATCGCCGCCTGCGTTCTCCTGTGTGCGCTGTCCCTGCCGCATGGGATCCTGGCTCAGCGGAGCGCGGCGCGCGCGGCGCTCGAGGAGGGCGTCAGGCTGGCGCTGGAAGGCGATACCGCCCGTGCCCTGGGCCATATCGAGCGAGCCGTCACGATCGACCCCGGGTACGCGGAGGCGCACTTCCTCAAGGGGGTGTACCACGCGCGGCAGGCCCCGCGCAGCACGGGCGGCTTCCGCCGCCGTCTCATCGCCCGGGAGGCGCTGGACCAGGCCGTGCGCCACGACCCGGAGAATCCCCTGTACCTTCTGGAGTTTGCCAGGCTCCTGATGATGCAGGAGATCCGCGTGGACGCACGCAGGATGCTCCGGCGGGCGCTGGATGTGGCCGAACGCGCCGACGCACCCACGCTCGCGGAGGTCCACTATCAGCTCGGCATCTTCAGCGAGACGACCTGGCGGCGCCTTCGCTACCGCCGGCTTCTCCCCATCGGCATCGCGGAACTCCGGGGGGACATCGCATTCGAGAGCGCGAACTACGTCTGGGACGTGCTCCAGGCTTCGGGCTACGCCACGGGGCAGGGGGCTGCCGCGCGCGAGGCCATGCTCGACCACTTTCACCGGGCTCTGACCGCGAATCCGGCGCACACCGGGGCGGCCACCCATCTGCTGGCCTTCTACTACGACGCCGGGCGCATGGCCGAGTTCACGGCCGAAGCCCTGCGCTTCGTGCGCGCGGCCCCTTCCGAGCCCCGCGCCTATCTCGCGCTCGGCCTGGGACTCCACGCCGAGGGCCGCGACGACGAGGCCGCGGGCGCGTTCGAGTATGCGGTCGAGTTGATGCCGGACGAGGTGCGCGCGGACTTCCTGGCGGTCTCGCGTCTGCTCACGCAGGACGACGCCGAGATCTTCGAGGCACGGATCGGTGCGGATCCCGCCGACGCGGCCCGCCGCTTCTGGACCGCGTGGGATCCGCTCTACCTGACGCCGTCGAACGAGTACTGGGCCGAGTACCTGTCGCGCATGGCCTACGTCGATCTCCGGTTCGGCCTGCCCGAGTACGATGTCCCGGGATGGCGCACCGACCGGGGCGACATCTGGGTCCGATACGGCAGGCCGCTGCGCCAGGCGAGCTTCGGAGCCAACACGACTGCCGCCGGAGACATGGAATCCACCGGCAGGGTGACGACGGTGTGGAGCTACGGAAGGAACGGGCCGGTCTTCGTGTTCCGGGGCATGCCGGGATACCGCGGAGCCACCTTCGCCAACGACTTCCGCTTTTACGCCGAGAACTACCGGGCGCGCCAGCCCGCGCGCTTCACGGCGCCGTCGCTTCCCGCGCTTCTGCAGGTCCCCGCTCAGATCGCGCGTTTCCGGGGCGTGGGCGACGAGATCGATCTGGAAGTGTACGCGGCGGTTCCGCTGGATTCGCTCCGGCAGGCAGTCGGGGTGGCGGCCGCCACCTTCGAGACGGGCCTCTTCGTGGTCGCGCCGGACGGGGCCGAGATTCGCCGCGTTGCCGAGGCTCGCCAGGTGACCTTCGAGGAGGGCCGCGCGCTTCCCCTGAACTGGCGCACGACCGTGCCCGCCGGGCAGCCGCACATCGTGTCGGCGGAAGCTCGCGATCCGCTCAGCTGGGCGGCGGCCGTGCACCGGGCGCGCGTGGGCGCGCGCAGTTTTCCCGCCGGCGAACCGAGCGTGAGCGATATCCTCCTGACCCGGTCGCTCGAGGTGGTGGTCGACCCGCCCCGCACGCGAGCCGACCTTCGCATGGTGCCGGAACCGACGCTCACCTATGACCCGGATGACGAGATCGGAGTCTACTTCGAACTCTACAACCTGCTTCCCGACTCCAGCCAGGTCGCGTCGTACGAGCTGGAGCTGGCGGTCACGGTGGAGGAGATTCATCGGACCGGGTCGTTCCTGCAGTTGCTGGGCGAGCTGGCGGACCGCTGGGGACTCAGCGCCGAGGGCGACCAGGCGGTGCGCCTCACCTTCAGCAAGCAGAACCGGGTGCAGGCGCGCGACATGCTGCCCGAGTACTTCACCATCCGGCTCGACGAGCCGCCGCCGGGCCGCTACGGGCTGCGGCTGCGGGTCCTGGACCGCAATGCGCGCGTCCAGCTGGAGGTGGAGCGGGAGTTCCAGGTCCGGGAGCCGTGACTCACCCGGCCTCCCGTCGGTCGCGCGCGCAGCGGCGGCGCGCGCGAGGACCGGGACGGGCGCGAGGTGGTGGCCCGGGCCGCTCGCTGAACAGGTGCGGGCTGCCCGTTGGCGCCGTCGTGCCGGTAGTGGCCGTGGCCCTGCTGGCGCCCACGCCCGCGGCAGCGCAGGAATCCGGTCCCGGAAGCCACCGCAAGTGGTTGGGGGGCGCGATCGGGGCCGTAGTCGCCGGCATCCCGACATTCACCTCGGCTGATTTCGATCCCAACCTGGGCAACTGCACCCGGACCGAGTGTTTCGCGCCGCTGGCCACCGCCGTCGGGTTCACGCTGGGCTTCCTGATCGGCAAGGAGTTCGACGACGGAGCCGCACGCCGCTTCGTGGCCGGTCCCCGGCTGGATCTCAGCCCGCGGCAGACGATCCAGCTTCCCTTCCTGCCCGATCGCGGCCGGGCGGCGGGAGCGGTGGCGCTCTGGAGCGGAGCCGAGGGACTGATCCGGCTGGAGGGAGGGGTGCAGTCGCCGCTGGGGGGGTTGCGGGGGCTGCGTGATGCCACGCTGCTCGAGGAGCGCGCGGCGCTCGTTGCGGCCACCCCGAGCGGCCTGTTCGCGCTTCCGCTCGTCCGCGACGACATGCCGGGCCGCAGGATCGACGCGCGCGGCGCGCGTCTGGCTGCGGCGGGGAACGGCGGGGGGCTGGTGGTGTCGGGGGCGGCGGGTCTGCTCGGCTTCACCAGCCGGGGAGAGGGCGCCGACCTCGAGCTGTCGGAGGCCGCGCGCACCACGGGCGATCCCCTCGCCGCCGACCTGGTCTGGCCGCGCGCATCGCGGATCGCGTGGGTGCTGGAAGGCCCCCGCCTGGTGGCGCGCGACGGTCGCACGCTCGAGGAGGTGGGGGCCCTGGAGCTGACCGCGAGCGCTCGTTCGCTCGACGTGGACGCCGCGCTCGGCGTAGTGGCCGCCGGCCGGGACGGCGTATACGTCATCGACGTGTCCGATCCGGCCATGCCTCGACTCGCCGCCCGCTACCAGGGGGTTCGCAACGCCTTCGACGTGGCGCTGCTGGAGTCCCGGGCCTACGTCGCCGCGGGCGAGCAGGGCCTGGTGGTCGTCGACGTCGGGCGTCCCGCGGAACCGAAGGTGGCCGCCGTGGCCCGAAACCTGGGATCCCCCTCGTTGGTACTAAGGACTTCCGGGCAGATATGGGTCGTGGACGGCGCGACAGGTGAGGCTCATTCCGTTTCGTTTTCCGGCGTCGCGCCCCCGGACTAGCCGGGCTTTCGCTCTCCTTCACCCCAAGGGCCTCCATCAGACCGATGACACCGGGCAACGCGAGCAACCGGGACCGCCGCCGGAGCGAGAAGAAGCTCTGGCGCGCGGCGATGGGGCTCTCGCTCGGCTTCCATCTGTTTCTGTTCCTCTTCTGGCGCATGCCGGCGCCCACCGTATCCCCGTACGCCGCCGCAGGCCCGAACGCGGGCGACAACCGCGCGGCGTCGGGTTCCATGCAGGCGCTGCGCCTGGCCATGGCGCCTCCCCGGCCCATCGTTCCTCCGCGCGTGCCCGCCCCCGTCCTCGTCGACGTCGAGCCGGTGGAGTTCGAGGAGTCCGTGGAAGTCGACTACGCGTCGCTCCTGGGGGAGCGGCCCGGCGAAGGCGAGGGTCCCGGCATCGAGGAGGGCGAGGGGCGGGGGGATGGCGGCACGGCCGCCGAAGGGAGGTCGCGGACGATCCCTCCCTCGCCCCGCAGCATGATCCTGCCCCCCTCCAACCGAAGCCTGAGGGACCGGGAGGTGGAGGTGTGGGTGTTCGTCCTGGAGTCCGGTAGGGTCGCGGCGGACTCGGTTCGCCTGATGCCCCCCACCTCCGACGGCGACTTCAATCGCCGGCTGATACAGGAGGCCGCCCGCTGGATGTTCGAGCCGGCGCGCCGGGGCGGGATGCCCGTGGCGGCCTGGTTCCGCTATGTCATCAGCATGGAATAGACTCCTTCTTCCACTGCCCCGGAGGGCCCACGGGCCGCCGGCAGCAGCCAGGCGGCCAGCCGAATGAAACCTCTACCCTCCACCCGCGCCAAGCGCCTTCTCTGGGTCGACGACGAGATCGACCGCCTGCGGCCACACCTCCTGTTTCTGCAGCAGCGGGGCTACCATGTGGACGCGATCACCAACGGTGACGATGCCCTCGTGCTCCTGCGCCGGAACCACTACGACCTGGTCATGCTCGACGAGCAGATGCCCGGGCGCCGGGGCCTCGAAGTGCTTGCCATCCTGCGGCGGCAGGATCCCAACGCCCGCGTCGTCATGGTGACCAAGTCGGAGGAAGACCGCACCATGACCGAGGCGATCGGGCGGCGTGTCGAGGACTATCTGGTCAAGCCGACCAGCCCGCGTCAGGTGCTTTCGGTGGTCACCCGCATCCTCGAAGGGTCGAGCATTCGCCAGCAGCAGGTGGCCCGCGACTTCGCGGCGCGCTTCGGACCGCTTTCGGCGCTGCGTGCGGAGGTCCGCACCCACGAGCGGTTCGCTTCCCTTTATGCGGAGCTCGTCGACTGGCACATCCGTCTGGATGAGGCGGGAGAGACCGGTCTGCTGGATTCCGTCAACGGGATCCTGGCCGAGCTTCGCCACGACTTCGGAACGTGGATCACCAGGAACTACCGGCGCTGGGTGAACGGCGCGGGCTCCGGCCGGCCCGAGCTCTCGACCGATATCGTGAAGAACCATGTGGCGCCCCTGCTGGGCACCGATCCCGTGGTCTTCGTGATCCTCGACTGCATGAGGCTCGACCAGTGGCGCGTCATCGCGCCCCTCCTGTCCCCCTGGTTCGAGATCGAGGAGAAGCTCTACTACTCGATCCTGCCCACCGCCACGCCCTACGCCCGCAACGCCATCTTCGGCGGACTGTTCCCGGACGAAATCGCCCGGCTGCGCCCCGGCTGGTGGGATGCGTCCGACGACGAAGGGAGCCTGAACGCCTTCGAGGACGAACTGCTGGCGGCTCAGCTGTGGCGGCTGACGGGGCGCGACGTGCCGCTGCATTACGAGAAGATCTTCACGGACCGCGAGGGTGACCAGGTCCGGGCCCGCTTCCGCTCGGCCGTGCGCACCGAAGGCTCGCTGGTGGCCCTGGTATTCAACTTCGTGGACCTGATGACGCACGGGCGCAGCGAGTCCCCGGTCCTCATGGAGGTGGCCAGGGACGAAGTCGCGCTGCGCAACCTGACGCGCGGGTGGTTCGAGCGGTCAACCGCCTTCCAGGTTCTGAAGGAAGCGGCGACGGCGGGCTACCCCGTGGTGCTCACCACCGATCACGGCTCGATCCACTGCAACCGTCCGACCACCATCTACGCCCGCAGGGACGCCACCACCAACCTGCGTTACAAGTTCGGAGTGGATCTCCGGACCGCGAGCAGGTCCACCGTCTTCAGCAGCAAGCGGGCCCGCGACCTGCGGCTGCCCCGGGGGCGGATGGGAACGACCTACGTCGTCGCCCGGGACGACTACTTCATGGTGTATCCCACGAAGCTGCGGGAATACCAGTCACGGTACCGCGGGTCCTTCCTGCACGGCGGAATCTCGCCGGAGGAGATGATCGTGCCGGTCGCGCGCCTGCAGCCCCGAGGCCGGAGCACGCTGGATTGAGGCTGTATCTCCGCATCCTGCGGTATCTGAGTCCCTACGTCGCGGCGTTCCTGGGCGCCGTCGCGGCGAGCATCCTGTTCGCGGCCTTCGACGCCTTCTCGATGGTGCTCCTGATCCCGTTCCTGAGCGTCCTGATGACCCCGGAAGCAGGCGCCTCGAGCGGTGTCGGGGACGGGATGCTGGGCGGACTGCTGGACGCCACCGCGGGCCGCTTCGTCGCCGGCGCGTCGGGACCGCAGGAGGCGGTCCAGGCACTCATCCTGCTGATCCTCGCCGTCTTCGCGGTCAAGAACGTCTTCGACTTCCTGAAGACCTGGCTTGCGGCGCGCGTAGAGCAGGGGGTGACCCGCGACCTGCGCGACCAGGTGCACGATCACCTCCTCGAACTCGACCTGGTTTTCTTCGGACGGACGCGCATCGGGCAGATCGTCTCCCGGCTGACCCACGAGGTCGAGCTCGTGCGGACCCTGTTCACGCGCGAGTTCATGCGCGCCATCTCGGCCGTCTTCGAGGTGGGGGCCGTGGTGGCGCTCATGGTGGCGGTGTCCCCTTCGCTGACGCTGCTCTCGCTCGCGGTGCTGCCGGGCATGGTGGTCATCTGGGGGCCGATGCTGAAGAAGCTGCGCCGGGAGGACGGCCGCGTGCTCGACCAGGCGGCGGAAGTGAACGCGCGGATTCAGGAGACCTTTTCGGGGATTCGCCTGGTGAAGGGGTCCGCGGCCGAGGACTACGAGCGCGGGCGCTTCCGGGCCCTGACGGGACGGTACTTCCGCACCTTCCTGCGCACGGAGCGGGTTCGCGCCCTGGCGGCCCCCGTGACCGAGATGGTGGCGGCGCTCGGCACCATCGTCATCCTCTGGTACGGCACCCGGCTAGTCCTCGTGCAGGGCGAACTCACCGGGCCCGCGTTCATGGGCTTCGTCGCGCTGAGCACGAAGCTCTACAGGCCGGTCAAGTACCTGAGCAGGCTGCCCGCCATGATCCAGCCCGCCGTGGTCGCGGGCCGCCGGCTCTTCGAGTACCTGGACGCGCCCGCAGCCGTCCGCGACCGGCCGGATGCGCTGCCCTTCCCCGGGGTCGAGCGCGAGATCGTGTTCGACCGGGTGGGGTTCGGCTACCACGAGGGAAGCCCCGTGCTGGAGGATGTGTCACTTGTGGTCGAGCGCGGAACCATGGCGGCCGTGGTGGGGCCGAGCGGGGCCGGGAAGAGCACCCTGGTGGATCTGCTCAGCCGGTTCTTCGAAGTCACCTCGGGGAGGATCCTGATCGACGGCACGGACATCCGACGGTTCCAGCTGCGCAGCCTTCGGGCGATGATGGGCATTGTTTCGCAGGAGACCGTGCTTTTCCACGACACCGTGCGCGCCAACATCGCCTACGGGTTGCCCGCGGCGGCGGCGAGGGAGGTGGAGGAGGCGGCGCGCGCGGCGGGTGCGCGCGAATTCATCGAAGCGCTGCCCGGGGGCTACGACACCGTGATCGGCGAGCGCGGCGCCGAGCTCTCCGGCGGACAGCGGCAGCGGCTCGCGATCGCGCGCGCCATCCTGCGCGACCCTCCGATCCTGATCCTCGACGAGGCCACCAGCTCGCTCGACACCGCGTCGGAACGCCGCGTGCAGCGCGCCCTGGACCGGCTCAGCGCGGGACGGACCGTTTTCGTAATCGCGCACCGTCTCTCAACCGTGCAGGGCGCGCGCGCGATCTTCGTGCTGGACGGGGGCCGGATCGTAGAAGCGGGGAACCACGACCAGCTCATGCGCGCGGGCGGGCTCTACCGCCGGCTCTACGAGATGCAGAGCGGGTCGCCGGCGGGGAAGCGCCGCATTCCGGAAGTGGTCGCGGCCCGGGGTTGACTCCGGCGGGGGGCACGCATGGGGGCGTCTGAAGGACGGCGCGCGCGCATCCGCCACCGGGTCGAGTACGCGCTCTTCCGCATGGCCGCCGCGTGTGCGGGGCTGCTTCCGGGGCGGTGGGTCCACGGGCTGGGGGCGGTGGCGGGGTGGCTGGCCGGCAGCGTGCTGGGCATCCGGCGGCGGGTCACCGCGGAGAACCTGGCGCGCGCCTTTCCGGAGCGCTCGTCCGCCTGGCGGGCGCGCGTGGCGCGGGAGAGCTACCGCCACCTGGGACGCACCGCGGCCACCACCTTCCGGCTCGCGCGCCTGACCCGCGCCGAGATCCTCGCGCTCTCCCGGGTGGAGGGGCGGGAGCTGCTGGCGGAGCCGGTGGCGCGCGGCGAGGGCGCCATCCTGGTGACCGGCCACATCGGCAACTGGGAAGTGGGGGGCGGGGCGCTGGCCTGCCGCGGCCTTCCGCTGGACGTGGTGGTGCGCCCCCAGAACAATCCGCTCTTCGACCGGGCACTGGTGCGGGCCCGCCGGCGACTGGGAATGAACGTGGTCTCGCGCGACGACCCGGTACATGTTCTGCTCCGCTCGCTCCGCAGGGGCCGGATCGTCGTGCTGCTCGCGGACCAGAATGCCCACGCGGGCGGCCTGATGGTCGACTTCTTCGGCGAGCCGGCCTCGACCGCCCGCGGCGCGGCGCTGCTCTCCCTGCGCAGTGGCGCACCGCTGGTGCTGGGCGTGGCTCTCCATCATCCGTCGGCCCCCGTTCCCCATCACCTCGTGCTGGAACAGGTTTCCATTTCGCCGAGCGGTGTGCCGGCCCGCGACGTGGAAGCGCTGACGCGCGCGCACGTCTCCGCCCTCGAGCGCTGGGTGCGGCGCCATCCGGGCCAGTATCTCTGGCAGCACCGGCGGTGGTCCCGCGCGCGAGCCGCCGGACGGCCGCCGGAACCGTCCCCGCGCGGTCAGGTATAAGCGCCAGCCTGTTTGTTCCCACCGCTCGCGGTTCTGTTCGGCCCCGATCTTGCAACGCCGAACGGATGTCCCGCGAGTTCACGGAGTCCGGCTTGGTCTATATCTGCATCCCCGCCCGCAACGAAGAGAACACCATCGGCGTGCTTCTCTGGAAGATCCGTCAGGTCATGGCCGAATTCGGCCGCGACTACGAGATTCTCGTTCTGGACGACGGCTCGAGCGACGATACGCGGTCGCTGCTGTCGAGCTACCGGCGCGTCGTGCCGCTCGTGACCCTCTACGGCAAACAGCGAATGGGGTATTCGGGGGCGACGGAAGAGTTGCTGCGCCAGGCCGCGCGCCGGGCCGAGTATCCGAAGCGGGACGTGGCCGTGACCCTCCAGGCCGATTTCAGCGACGACCCCGCGGGCATCGTGCCCCTCATGAAGACCATCGAGGGGGGTGCGGATGTCGTGAGCGTGGCCTGCGCCGGGGACCCGCCCGGACTGACCCGGTCCGCCCGCATGATCCGCTGGGTCGGGCGCCGCTTGCTGCGAACGGCGCTCCGGTCGGCGCCGGTATCGGATCCGTTCGGGGGCTTCCGGGCATACCGCGTCGTCGTGCTCCGGAAGATGTTCGCCGAAGCGAGCGAGAAGGGGTTCGGGCTCGGGGAGGGCTGGGCCGGCAACCTGGAGTTGCTCGAGCGTGCGGTTCCCCATGCCCGCGCGGTCGCCGAGGCCGTGGTCGAAGCACCCCGCAACCGGCGGGTGCGGCGTTCGCGTTTCAAGCCGTGGCGCACATTGCGGGGCCTGGGCCGTGCCCGCGGCCGGGTGACCTTTGCCGCGGCGCAGGGATCATGACGCGCCCGGTCGGCCTTCTGGCGCTCGCGCTGGGACTCGCGGTCATGCCGCCGGCCGAGGGCCGCGGGCAGGCGCAGGCGCCCTGGATGAGGCCGGCGGAACCCCTCGCAGCCCCCGTGCCGTTCGAGGTGGGCGAGTTCCTGGAATACAAGGTCAAGCTGGGGATCCTCAACGCCGGCGAAGGATCGCTGGAGGTCGCCGCCATCGAAGCGGTGCGGGGGACCCCGGCCTACCGCGCCGTCATGCGCATCGACGGCGGCGTGCTGTTCGCGCGCGTGCGCGACGTGTTCCAGACCTGGTTCGACACCCGCACGCTGACCAGCCTCCGCTTCATCCAGGACCAGAACGAAGTCGGGTCGAAGCGCTATCGGCATTACGAGATGTTCCCGGAGCGCGGGGTCTGGGAACGCAGGGACGACGAGGAGGTGGGCGACCTGCCCACGACCCTGCCCCTCGATGACATCTCCTTCGTCTACTTCATCCGCACCCTGCCGCTGGAAGTGGGCGACGTCTACACCTTCAACAGGTACTTCAAGGACACCGGGAACCCGGTCATCGTGCGGGTGCTGCGCAAGGAGGAGAAGGAAGTCCCCGCGGGCATCTTCAAGACGATCGTGGTGCAGCCGATCATCCGCACCCGGGGACTCTTCGGCCAGGGCGGCAGGGCCGAACTGTACTTCAGCGACGACGAACGCCGGGCGCTCGTGTACATGAGGTCGAGCGTGCCGCTCGTCGGCAGCCTCACCCTGCACCTCACCAGCCCGCCCGCCTGGCAGCCCCAGCCGGGGGACGCCGCCGGCGACGACGGCGAAACCACGGGCTCTCCACCGCCTCCCTGAGGCGATACCAGCGCGTGAAGCTCGGCCACCGGCCCGTGCCCCTCTCCGTCGCCGAGCCTTCCGAGTAAGCCCCGGGGTGTCGGAGAAGCCGACAACGGGGCGCCGGCTCCGGCTGGAGACGCCCGAGCACGTCCGGCTGGACTACGAGCTGGCCGACGTAGGCTCGCGGCTGGCGGCTCTGCTGATCGACATGGCGATCATCGCGGGCGGCCTGATCCTGCTCATGATGGCCGACGCACTGCTGCGACGGGGCGGATTGTCCCTGGGCGAGAGTCTGGCGGCGAGCGTCCTGGTGCTCGGCTTCTTCGTGCTGCAGTGGGGATACTTCCTGCTGTTCGAGCTCCTGCGCGACGGCCAGACGCCCGGAAAGCGCGCCCTCGGCCTGCGGGTGCTCCACTCCAGCGGCCAGCCGGTCTCGGTGCGCGGCTCGGTGATCCGCAACGTGCTGCGCATCGTCGACTTCCAGCCGGCGGTGACGGGTGTGCTGGGCGGGGGAGTGATCATGCTCAGCGGCCGGTCCCAGCGACTGGGCGACCTGGCTGCCGACACCATCGTGGTGCGCGACGGGGGGGCGGGCGAAGTGGCCTGGCCCGACGCCTCGCCCGCGCCGGCGGCGGGCCGTCCGCTGCTCTCCGCCGAGCAGTTCGAGCTGCTCACCAACTACCGCCGCCGGCGCGCCGGCCTCTCGCCCGACGCGATGCGCACGGTCGCGAGCGTGGTGTTGCAGGCGATCCATCCGGCAGTCGAGGGGCATTCCCTGCTCGGAACGGTGTCGACCGACGAGTTCCTGGTGCGGCTGCACGATGAGGAGGAACCGCGCGGGGCGGCGGCGGGCGGTGCGTGGGGGCTGCAGGCGGCCGCCCTGGTACGTGAGCAGCGGCAGGAATGGGCCCGGTTCGGCGAGCTGCTGCGCGAGAGCCGCAGGGGCGGGCTCCGGCGCCTCCCCGAGAGGAAGCTCCGAGACTTCGGGCGTCTGTATCGCGGGATGACCGCGGACCTGGCCCGCGCCCGCACCTACGGCGCGCCCGCGTCGGTGCTGCGCAGCCTGGAACGGCGGGCCGGAGCCGGCCACAATCTCCTCTACCGGGTGACCGGCGAGTCCGTCGTGTCGGTGCGCCGCTGGATGGCATCCGGTTTTCCGAAGGCGGTGAGGACGTACCACCGGCCCATCCTGCTTGCGGTCCTGCTGCTCTTCGGTCCCATGGGCTTCTCATACGGCCTCGTGCGATCGAATCCGGTCATGGCCCGCTACATGACCTCGTCAGCCATGCTGGAGCGCGCGGAGTCGACCCCGGCGGGAGACATCGACGCCGAATACGTAGACATTCCGGGCACGCTCATGCCGCTGGCCTCGACGAGCCTCATCACCAACAACGTGCAGGTTGCCCTGCTGGCCTTTGCGGGCGGCGTGCTGGCGGGATCGCTGACCGTGTTGCTGCTGGTTTTCAACGGCGTGCACCTGGGCACGGTTCTGGGGCTCTACGCGAACGAGGGGCTGCTGGGAGTCATTCTCGCGTTCGTCTTCCCGCACGGCTTCATGGAACTCACCGCCATCTGCCTGGCGGGAGGCGCCGGGCTCTGGCTTGGCTCGGCGGTCCTGGCGCCGGGCCGCCGCACACGCCGTGCGGCGCTGCAGGCGCGCGGCCGCGATGCGCTCTCCCTGTTGGCGGGCGTGGTCGGTCTGCTTGTGATCGCGGGGATCGTCGAAGGCTTCTATTCCCCGTCGGGTCTGCCGGCGGCCGCGAAGTTCGCGTTCGGTGGAGCGACGGCGGTCCTGCTGGCGATCTACTTCGCGGCGGGCGGGCGGAAGGAGGCGAACCGGGCATAGAGGTCGGCATGGCGACGGCGAATGCCCGCGGGCCTGCCTCCGCGGGCTGCTACAGCAACCCCCGTTCCTTCACCTCCATGTACTTGTCGAGCGTGGCCGCGAGCGTCCGGGCGGGGGGGACGTCGACCACGAGGATTCCGGAACGCCGCATGGCCTGCAGCGCCAGGGCGCGCGCCTGCGCCAGTTCGGCGGCTGCCGCCCGGCGGAAGGCGTCGCCATCGGTTCTCACCACCTGGCCGGCGGCTTCCTCGAGGCCCGGGTTGCCGATGGTCACGGCGAGCGGGAGGTGCGCGCGCGCGACCCGGCCCAGCGACCGGACCAGGGCCCGCGAGACGGTCTCGTCGATCACGTCGGAGAAGAGCACCACCAGCGAACGCTTGCTGAAGGTTCGTCCCAGCGTCGCCATGGCCAGGGGGTAGTTGGGCTCCACGAGGCGGGTCTCGACCCCGGTGAGCGTTTCCGCGAGCCGGGGAAGGTTCACCCGCCGCGGCGCCGACACGTGGCGGATGCGGTCGTCGAAGACCATCACCCCGAGGCGATCCCCGTAGGCCTGCGCGCGGCTGGCCAGCAGCATGCACGCGGCCAGCGCGATGTCGGCGCGCTCCCGGTCCAGGATGGTCTCGCGCATGTGACGGCCCGCATCGATGGCGAGGACGATGTGCTGCCCGCGCTCCGCCTGATGGTTGCGCACCACGAAGTGCCGGCGCCTGGCGGAGGCCTTCCAGTCGATGGTGCGCGGATCGTCTCCCCTCACGTACTCCCGCAGGCTCTCGAACTCGGTGCCCTCCGCGCGCATGCGCGTGCGCCGGGGTCCCATTTCGTGGAGCGGGCGGCGAAGGCTGTGCTTTCTGTCCCGCAGGAAATCGCGGATGCCTGGCTGGACGCGCACGACATCGGACGCCGGCACGGTAACGCGCGTCCACGCGAGCCCGAGCGGGCCCAGCGCGCGCACGTGCAGGTCGCCGAGTTCCAGGAAGCCGCGCGCACGCGGCCGGATCCGGTAGGACCGCGAGACCGACCCGCTGGCCGGCACCGTCAGCCGCAGGCCGGCGTTCCAGTCCTCGTGGCCTCGATGGTCGCCCCGGCGCTCGAACCTCGGGTCGATGTCGTCCGTGAGCATCACGCGGGCGGCGCGCGGGGCGGGGTTGGAGACCGTGAGGACCGTTTCCGCAACCGCGCCCAGGGAGGCCACTTCGGGAGCCCGCCGGCTCACCCCGGGGGTCCGTGTCCGGCGCGCGTCCAGCAGGATCAGCCCGCCGATGACCAGATCGGCCAGGAGCGCGACCGGAACCGATACCGCCAGCAGCGGCGAGGCAAGCGCGAGGAGCCATAGGGCGCGCCGGCTCGGGACAGCGCGGATCATCGCCGCTCGAACGCCGGAGAGGGTTCGTCCACGGGCTGCTACCGCGGCGCTTCCAGCGTCTCGAGCAATGCCGCGACCTCATCGTCGGACGATCGTCCCTCCACCTCCGCTTCGGGGGTGAGAACCACCCGGTGGCGGAGGACCGGGAAGGACAGCGCCTTCACGTCGTCGGGAATGGCGAAGTCCCGGCCGTTGAGCCAGGCCTCGGCCTTGGCCGCCTGCAACAGGGCCACGCCGGCGCGCGGGCTCGCGCCCAGCGCGAAGACCGATTCCTCGCGCGTCGCGCGCACGATGTCGGTGATGTAGCGGCGGATGCGCTCGTCCACGTGCATGCGGTTCACGGCATCCCGCATCGCCAGCAGCTCCTCGCGGGATATCGGATCGCCCAGCGGATAGGTGGCTTCGTCGTCCGCGCGGAAGCCGGCGTCGTGGCGGTCGAGGATGCGGCGTTCCGCCTCCTCCGGGGGATAATCCACCGAGATCTTCATCAGAAAGCGGTCCACCTGCGCCTCCGGGAGCGGGTAGGTGCCCTCGTATTCGACAGGGTTCTGGGTGGCGAACACGCTGAAGGCCTCCGGAAGCGGGCGCGTCGTCCCGTCCACCGTGACCTGCCGCTCCTCCATCGACTCGAGCAGCGCGGCCTGGGTCTTGGCGGGCGCCCGGTTGATCTCGTCGGCCAGCAGGAGATCGGCGAAGACGGGCCCCGGCCGCCAGGTGAAGTCGCGTCCGGTGTCGTCCAGGACGTTCACTCCCGTGAGATCGGTGGGCATTAGGTCCGGGGTGAACTGCACCCGGCCGAAGTCCAGGCTCAGGCCCCTGGCGAGCGCGCGCACCGCCAGTGTCTTCGCCGTTCCCGGGACACCTTCGACGAGCGCGTGTCCGCGGGCGAGGAGGGTGATCGTCATCTGCCTGAGCATGGCGGCCTGGCCGAGCACGATCTGGTCGAGGGCGGCGAGCAGCCGCAGCGCCCGATCCGGCGAATTCATGCGGACCTTCTCCCTTGAGTGTGGTTGTCGATGCCCCGCGCGACCCGAATCAGGTCCAGGGGAGTGGCCGCGAGGCCGCGGCGGATGAGCCGGAGTGCCCGGGGCCGGGCGGTCCGCTTCTCCAGTCGCGCCAGGAGATGCCCGGCTTCCCGAAGGTCCCGGGGGGGCGAGAGACGGGCGGCGCGCGCAAGTCGTCCGAGCATCAGGACGGCCGCGGTCTCCCGGGCCTGCGCGCTCTCGTATACCGCCGCGAGAGCCGTCACGTGCTCCAGGGAGGATCGCCCTGGTCCGCGGGCCGGAACCAGCGGCGCGCCAAAGCGCAATCCGGCGCAGACGAACGCCAGGAGAACGACCACGCCCAGGTGAAGCGAAGCCCGTCCGGCGGGCGTACCGACCAGGAAGTCCACGGTGGCGCGCGCGGGGGAGCGGGACGCCCCCAGGCCCTGGCTGAACTCGTCGAAGAAGACGGAGTCCCCCGGGTTCGTCCATGCGATGGCCGCGCGCACCGCCAACACGGCCAGAGGCCCCTCGCCGGCGAAGCGGTTGGAGAGGGGTCGCGCGTCGGCGAAGCTGATGACGCGCCCCTCGCGCAGGGGAATCGAGGCGGCGACCGCCCAGCGCTGGCCGGCCGAGTCGGGGGCGGACAGGAGCAGGGGATGGTAGGGCGCGGGATCAGGCCCCGCCCCTTCGTCCTCGTCCGCCGCGTCCTCCCCTTCGTCCTCTTCCCCGGTTTCCCCGGAGGCCGTGTCGGGCGCGATCGCGTAACGCGCCGCGCGAGCCATGGGCAGTCCTTCGGTCAGGGGGTGGTCCCCGTTCCAGAGCGGGCCGTCCTCGAGTTCCTGGCCCGGCGAGGCGCCCGCTGCCTCCGTGGAGTCTCCGGCTTCCAGGAGCGTGCGCCGCACCAGCCCGAGAGAGTCCAGGATGGGCGATGCGGCGCGGGGAGCGTGGATCAGGGTTCCTCCGCCCCGCACCCACTCCAGCAGTTCGTGCACCTCGCGCGGGCTGGGCCGCCGCACCGGTTGCAGCATCACCAGGGTCCCGCGCAGGGGTTCGGCGTCGACGAGCGGCGTCACCCGGATCGCGCTGGGCGTTCCCAGGCGCGCGATCGCGCGGTAGAGCGCCGCAACCCCGTCGGGCGTGGCGCGCAGCGCGCTACGGCGGACGTCTCGGGCCGAGGAGCCCGACGGACGCAGCGCGAACGCCGTAACCACGAGGAGCAGCGTGACAACCGCGATCGCGGCCAGAACTCCCCATCCGGCGCCGGGAGCGGGAGACCCCCGCCTCCGCCGGTCAGGGCGCGCGGTCGTCCCGGTCCGCCCCCGAGCCCGCTCCGGGGTCACCTCCCCGCCTCCCGGGTCACTTCGCACCCCACCTGCCCGGCCAGTTCCTCGAGACCGCGGTAGCCGGCGGAGGTGGGAGTCTCCGAGCCGAAGGCGATTTCCTGAAAGGAGCGAATGAAACGGGTCGCGTCGGCCTTCTCGCGTTCGTCGACGACTCCGCCCCCGGCCGCCTCCAGCGCATACTCCCCGGGGGTCTTGGACGGGTGGAAGTCGACCGCGCCCCTGCGCTCCAGAGTGAGGACGAATCCCTGATACAGTGCCGTCGCGGCGTGCCGATACTCCGCAGCGCGGGCTTTCTCGGCGGCGATGCGCAGCCAGTCCCGAGCGGTGCGACGCTCGCCGGGTACCGCGCCGGGATCACGCCGCGCCGATTGCGGACCGGTCCGCGGCAGCAAGCGCAGCACGGCCAGGGCGACGGCGCCGAGGCAGACGGCCGCGATGACCACGGTCAGCAGTTCGGCCTGTGATTCCGAAACGCCGGGGAACATGCCGCGGACCCAGTCCCAGAACCGCACCCACAGCTCGGCCAGCACTCGACTCGACAGCCCACCCTCGAAGGCCTCGAACTCCGGTCCCTCAAGGATGTCTGCGAGCGTTCGCGACACCTCGTCGGCCGAGGGCAGCTGCTCCTGGAACACTCAACCCGCCATCGCCCGGGCCGCGGCTTCGAGATCCGTCCCTTCACTCCGCGCCTTCAGGTCCGCAAACAGCACCATGGCGCACGCCATCAACAGCGGAGTGGTCACCGACTGAAAGCCCAGTCCGACGATCTGGATCACCCAGAACCGGACCAGGCCGATGGTCTGGGCCGGGTTGGTCGCAAACAGGTCTCCCATCGAACCCGCAAGCGAGTATGCGGCCACCCCGGGCATGGCGCTGATGAACCAGGTGACCACGACGACGAAGAAGGTCCGCATGCGACTGCCCCGCACCAGCCCGAAGGATCGGCGCAGGCCCGCGAGCGGCCCGCGCCCTTCGACCGCGGTCGCGGGCACCAGCATGAAGATGTGCGTAGCCCACCATCCCGCGACCGCTGCCGCCATCGCCATGATCACGAAAGACGAGATCAGGGCACCCGCGAGAGAAGCGGCGGGCGCGGCGAAGGCCGCGAGCGCCATCATGGGAATGGCCAGGGCGAAGATCGCCGCCGCCAGCAGCGCCAGGGCAACAGCGCCGGCGGCCACCAGCCGGGGAAGGGCGGTGAGGGCCCGCGCGTAGCTGCTCCCGATCGAGGCCGGCCGATCGCCCATGCGGTCGTCCATGGCGGTCGCGAGTGCCCCCCAGGTCAGCAGCGAGAACACCATGCCGACGGCCATGAGTCCGAAAAACGGCAGCACCGCACCAGGGTCGGCCACGATGGCCTCGGGATCGATCTCGGACGTGGTCGGGATCACCGTCGCCACCATTGCCGGCACAAGACCGACGAGGGCGAGCGGCATGTAGAGCCGATAGTCGCGCCGGAAGAGGCCGAAGCCGAGGTCGAGAACCTCCCCGAAATCGAGAGGCCGCGCCGGGATCGCGGACATTGTCTGCTCCTGTGTGGTTCCTGCCTGGCGCGCCGGGTCCGCGCAGGCCCTCGTCCGGCCCGCCGAATGAAACCCTTCGGGCAATCCCGGGCAAGGAGCGGGGTTGGAGCCTGCGCTATCGCGGGCCCGGCCGTCGTTCCCGTCCCTCCCGCTCCCGTGCCGGCGGTGCGAAGCGGGTTCGCGCCTCCCGAACGATTTCGGCGAACGCCGGGTCGCTGCGCAGGGGATCCCAGGTCGGATCGGTGCGCAACATCATGAGCCGGGGGTCCGATGTCTCGAGAGCCGCCCGGAGCTGATCGAGGGCGCCTTCGCGGTCACCGGCCCAGAGGCTCGCCTCGGCGAAAGAGGTGGGGGCAACCCGCCGGCCCTCGGCCTGGATGGTGTGCAGCCGTTCAAGCTGCCAGGACCAGTACCCGGCCCGGCCGCCGGACGCGACCGCCCGCTCGAGCCGGCCGACAGCCTCCGCGCCGGGAGCCTCCGGCCACCCGTAGGCGCTCCAGCGGCGCATGGTCGCCACCGCGGCGGCGACGTCGCCCGCGGACGCATGCATGCGCGCCAGCGTCTCCCAGGCCGGGCCGGCGTTGGGATGGTCGACCAGCAACGTCTCCAGCACCTCGATGGCCGAGTCGATACGCCCGTCCCCCGCCAGCCGGCGCGCCACGAAAACCTGGCGCCCCGCGTCGGTGCGCGCCGTCTGCAGGATCCGGCGGCTCACGGCCTCCTCCAGGCCACGGCCGATCTCCGTCGTGGGCACGGCCCAGGCGGTGTCCAGCTCGGCCAGCGGCACCCCGCGGGGATCGGACGCGGAGAGGGGAGGAGCGGGGATGGCCGTGTTGGGCGCGGGGATCTCCAGCGGCAGGTTGCGATCGAAAAACTGGAGTACCTCCCGGGCCTCGGCGGAAGCCGGATCGAGCGCCAGGGCGCGCCTGGCTTCCGCACTTGCCTCCCCGACCTCTCCCGCGTCCAGGAAGCCGTCTTCGATGCTGGCCAGGAAGCGCGCTCCGGCAAGACCGGCGAGGGCCGGAGCGAATCCCGAGTCGCTGCGCAGCGCCTGCTGGAAGTACTCCACGGCCCGGCGGTATCCGTCGGCCGTGCCCAGCCCGAACTGGTAGCGTCCCCTGAGGTAGGCTTCCTGTGTCTCCGGATCGCCGCTCAGCCTGGTGGCCGCAACCAGGGCAACCTCCTCCGGCTGTTCGGATCTCCCCGGTATTTCCGATACCACCGCGTTCGCCACCTCGCTCTGAAGCGCGAGCACGTCGGTCATTTCGCGGTCGAAGCGGAAGGTCCGTATGTGCGAGTCGCTCGCGGCGTGGATGAGCTGGAGGGTGATGCGCACCTGGTCCCCGGCGCGGGTCACCGACCCCTCCACGAGCGCATCGACGCCGAGCTGGCGGCCGATCAACGGCGCGGAACTGGTCGTGCCCTGGTACTGCATCGTGGAAGTCCGTGACGCCACGCGCAGCCATTCGAGCTGGCCGAGGCTCGAGGTCAGCTCCTCCTGCAGGCCCGCCACGAAGTAGGCCTCGCTCGCGTCGGGGGAGAAGTCCTCCAGGGGAAGCACGGCGATCGACGTGATCGGCTGGCTGGGATCGTAGGCCTCCAGCGCGATCGCCTCCGGCTGGTCCACGGGCGTGAAGGCGCCCCTCGACGAGAGCCAGCCCGCCAGCCCGCCTGCAATCCCGACGGTGAAGACGAGGAAGACGAGGCGGGGAAGCATGCCCTCCAGGCCGCCCCGCGTCCGCCGGATGCCCTCCCTTGTGAACTCGAATATCCAAGCGAGCGCGATCCCGGGCGGGAAACCCAGCACGACGACAACGACCAGGATGCGCAATCCGGTGTCGCCCAGGCCGAATGCCGGAAGGACGATCTCGCCCAGTTGGAGAACCACGAAGGCGACGGCGCAGTACCCAAGGGCGAAACGCACGACGCGCCTGCGGCGCATCTCGGCGACGAAGTCCGCGAAAGCGAATCGACGCTCGGGCTCGCTCATGGATACCTCACGCTCGTTCGGCCCGTCGGCGCATGGCCGCGCCCTGCGGGCAGCCGCGGCTACCCGTCCGCGGGAGCAACATCGGGATCCTCGAAGAGGTGGAGCGCCGACCCTTTAAAGACACGTCCCTTTGCGCGCACGCTGAATCGGTACCTCCCGGGAACCGGAAACACCACATTCTCCACGGGCATGATCAGGCAGGTGCGGGCAGGCGGCCGATCGGGAGCGCGCCGGTCGACCTGGGTCTCGCCCTCGACCGTCAGGCACGGCTTGCCCGAAGGATCGAGCAGATCCACCCGAAAACGATAGCTGCCGTCGTCGCTCCGGTCCCACTCGATGCCCGCCACGATCACCATCCGGCTCTGGACGGCGGGGAACCCGGGCGCGAACAGGTCGTTGAAGGCGCCCTGGACATCGATCCGGGTTCCGGAATCAGCCTGGCGCGCGGAGTCGCAGGCCAGCGACAGATAGAGCTCCATCCCGCCTACCCTCCGGCGCCGGCCGATCGATCCGCGGCGTCGCCGGGAGGGCCCCAGCCACCGCCCCCGGGCGACCGGATGCTGATGATGTCCCCGGCCTTCACCTCGAACGAGACCTTGCCCGGCAGGGTGCGCTCCTCGCCACCGGAAACCAGCGTGTTGACCCCCGGCGCCCCGTCCTCCCCTCCCCGCGTCCCCGCCGGCCCGCGCGTGCGCCGTTCGCACAGGAGCGTCGAGCCCCCGTTCACGAGCATCATGATGTCGCGGCGCAGGCCGTCTCCCCCGCGGAACCGCCCCCGCCCGCCGCTGCCGCGGCGGAGCGAATAGCGCGTCACCCGGAAGGGATAGGCGTGCTCCAGCGCCTCCACGGGCGTGTTGAGCGAGTTGGACATGTGGCAGTGAACCCCGGAGAGACCCGGACGGCCGGGACCGGCGCCCATCCCGCCCCCCACCGTCTCGTAGTACGCGAAGCTCTCGCCGCGAAGGTCCGTGCCCCCCATGGTGGTGTTGTTCATGGTCCCCTGGCTCAGCGCGGGCACGAGATCGGGCAGCGCCTCGCCGAAGGCGCGCAGCAGCGTATCCGTGATCCGCTGGCTGGCCTCCACGTTGCCCGCGGCGACGCTGGCCGGCAGGCGCGCGTTCACCAGCGAGCCGGGCGGAAGGCGCTGCTCCACGCAGGTCATCGACCCGCCCCCCGCGGGCAGTTCCTCGCCCAGCAGCCCCTCCACGACGCAGCGCACCACGTACCGCACGGCGGACGAGGTGATGGCCGCCACCGCATTGATCCCTCCCTCGGTCTGGGGCGAGGTGCCCGCGAAGTCGATCACCAGCCCGCCCGGCGATACCTCGATCGCCACCCGGATGGGCACCGGACCGTTTCCGAACCCGTCGTCGTCCATGAAGTCTTCCGCCTCGAAGCGCCCCGCGGGCATGCGCCGGATGCCGGTGAGGAGGAGGCGGTCGGCGTAGGCGACGAGCTCGTACATGGCGCCCAGCACCGCCCCGCTGCCCCGGCGCTCCACCAGGTCGAGCAGCCGCACCTGTCCGGTGTAGAGCGCCGCGATCTGCGCCTGGAGGTCGCCCGCGCGCTCTACCGGGGTGCGCACATTGGCCAGGATGGTGTCCCACAGCCCCTGCCGCCGTTTTCCGCGCACGAAGAGCCGCACGGGCGGGATGCGCAGCCCCTCCTGGTAGATCTCCCGGGCCAGAGGCATCGACCCCGGCGTCATCCCGCCCACATCGGAGTGGTGCGCCCGTGACGCCACGTAGCCCAGCAGCACGCCGTCGGGCCGGGAATATACGGGCGCGATGAGGGTGATGTCGGGGAGATGGGTCCCGCCCCGGAAGGGATCGTTCAGGCAGGCGATGTCGCCGTCCTCGAGGGTGCCCAGCTCCGCAAGAGCCGCCTCCACGCTCATCGGCATGGCGCCGAGGTGCACCGGCATGTGGTCTCCGAGCGCTACCGCGATACCGTCCGGCGTGAAGAGCGCACACGAATAGTCGCGCCGCTCCTTGATGTTGGGAGAGAAGGAGGAACGGCGCAGCGCGGCCCCCATCTCCTCCGCGAGGGCGGCGAACAGTTGCCGGAAAATCTCGAGCGTCACCGCGTCGGGGCGAACACCGGGGATGCCGCCCGGATTTGCACCGCTCGCGGTCACAGCGTAACCTTGCTGGGCTTTTTCGCCGGCTTTGGGGTCGTTGGCGATGTCGTCATGCATGGCAAAGGAGGTGAAATTGTCGGATTCGAAGCTCCTGGATCGAGCCAGGGATGAGCTGTTCAGTCACATCAACCGGTGTGGCGTCGTCGACGCCGGCGAGGCCGACCAGACCGAGTGGATGAGCGATACCATCGACTATCTCGCGGAACGGTATCCGACTCTCGCGGCACACGAGCTACGCTTTCTGCATGCCGTCGGCATGCGCTTCTGCCAGCCCGCCATAGCCCGCGGCGCCGCCACCATCACCACTGGCGGAAACTCTGCCGCTCCCTCCGGCCAGGAGTAGACCGGGCGCCCGAGAATACCGCAGCCCGGCACACCGGCGCAAATCTGTGCCGGCTCTCATTCAACCCGCGCGATTCTGCCGCGCGACGCTCCGTCGGACACCCCCCGAGTCTGGTTGCCGTATGGGCCCCAGGTTAGATTTGGGTGCGCTCGCGCCTGCGAGACCCTCGTCCGGGCCGGCCATCCTGCGGGCACCCTGGCAGCGCCTCACATCTCCATCGGGAGGATGCGGATGATGCAAGAGCGGTTCCTGAGCTCTGAAGAATACGATGAGGAAGCATACAAGCTTTACGATGAAGGCGACTACGAAGGGGCCCTCGAGATGTTGAAAGAGGGCCTTTCCTTATATCCCAATGCCGTGGAACTGTACGTCGGAATGGGATACGCGCGGCTCGCTCGCGAGGAATATGCGTGGGCCCGCGAGAGCTTCCAGCATGCGCTCATTCTGGATCCCGATCACGAGGACGCCCTGGTGGGAATGGGAGAGCTGCTCCTCTGGTTTGGGAGGAAGGAGAGTGCGCTCAGGCTCTTCGAGAAGGTGGAAGCTCTCGGCTACGACACGGACGTGGACCTCATGCTCACGATGGGTCGAGCTCTGTACGGCGCGGGTCTGTACGTGGAGGCGCGCGATGCGTTTGCAAGGCTGGTGGCGTCGAGGCCGGATTCCGCCGAGGCGGTTGCGGCGCTCGGATACGCGCTCCAGCGCACCGGAAACGAACTCGAGGCCACCCGCCACATCCGGCGCGCGCTGCGGCTCGCCCCGGAACTGCATGAGGCCCGCGTCTTCCTGGGTCATGTCCTGTATGACCGCGCCGACAGGGAAGGTGCGCTGCGCGAGTTCGAACAGGTGCCCCCCTCCGAGCACTGGGACTCCCGGGCGGTATGGCGGGTGATCGAGCTGAACGCCTCTCTGAGGGGCATCCCGGTCGACGAAGCGCGCATGGAGCGCTGGCAGGCCCGGCTGCGGGAACTGGAGAGCCTGTCGGATCCGCTCGACCGTCTGCTGGCCGAAGTGGAAGCGCAGGCCTCGGGCATCGCCGAGTCGGTGACCGACCACCAGCAGCTGGAGCTGTTCGGGAACGCGCCGCTCGAAGATCGCGAAGCGCACGTCCTCCGGACCCGCGAAGGCCGGCCGTTCCGGGGGACCTGGCACGAGATCGTGCGCCAGATGCGTGACGACGCCGGATTCTCGCACGAGACCGTTGCCCACTACATGCGGCGGCTGTCCGAGCGCTGGCGGGAGCAGTTCGGCCTGGAAATCCCGATCGTGGATCCGGAGAGCTTCCTGACCGCGGCGATCCGGGCCGGGCTCGTGCAGCGCGTCGACGACGGCCCCGCTCAGGCCGAATGACGCCCTCGACGACCGCCTCGGACCACACGACGGCGCGGGTCGCGGTCATTCCCGGAGACGGCATCGGGGTCGACGTCACCCGGGAGGCGGTACGCTGTCTCGGGGCGGCGGCCGATCTGCACGGCGCCGCGGTCGACTTCGTCCACTGGGACCTGGGGGCCGAGCGCTACCTGCGCGACGGCGTGACCGTCACCGACGACGAGATCCGCCGCCTCGCGGACAACTACGACGCCATCTTCCTGGGCGCGCTGGGAGATCCCCGGGTGCCCGACAACAGCCACATCCGCGACATCCTCCTGGGACTCAGGTTTCGCCTCGACCTGTACGTCAATTTTCGCCCGTGCGAGCTGCTCGATCCCCGTTACTGCCCGCTGAGCGAGGTGCCCGCGGGGGGAATCCATATCGACATCTTCCGCGAGAGTACGGAAGGCGCCTACGTGAACATGGGCGGGCACTTCAAGAAGGGCACTCCCGATGAGATCGCGATCCAGGAGGATGTGAATACGCGCAAGGGGGTGGAGCGCCTGGTGCGGGCCGCCTTCGAGTACGCGCGCGCCGAGGGGAGCCGTCGGGTGACGATGGTCGACAAGGCCAACGCCCTCCCCGCCGCGGGCGCCCTCTGGCGCCGGACGTATGACGACGTGCGCGCCGAGTACGGCGAGATCGAGAGCGATGTCATGCTGGTGGACGCCATGGCCATGGATCTGGTGCGCCGCCCGGGGCGCTACTCCGTGCTGGTCACCTCGAACCTGTTCGGCGACATCATCAGCGATCTGGCCGCGGAAGTGACCGGGGGGCTCGGTCTGGCGCCGTCGGGGACGCTGCACCCCGGGCGTCATGCCCTGTTCGAGCCCGTTCACGGCTCGGCTCCCGACATCGCCGGCACCGGACGGGCCAACCCGATCGCCGCTGTGCGCTCGGCGGCCCTCATGGCCCGCCATCTGGGCCACGACGCGGTCGCCGCGGACATCGACCGTGCCGTCCGGCTCGCCCTCGCCGCCGGCCAGGTCACGCCGGACCTCGGCGGCACGCTCACGACCGAGGCGGCCGGGGGAGCCATATGTGACCGGCTGAGCGGGCCATAGGGCACGCCCGCAGCCGACATTCCGCCGCCCCGGGCGCCACCTCAAACAGACACCAAAGGGGACTGCACATGACCGATCGAGAGGGCAGCACATGACCGGAAGCGGGAGAGAAATCGTATTCCTTTCCGGAAAGCGGACCGGGTTCGGGGCCTTCGGCGGATCGCTCAAACACCTGTCGGCCACCGATCTGGGGGTCGTTTCGGGCAGGGCCGCGGTGGAGGCCGCCGGCCTCACGCCCGACCGGCTCGACCATGTCGTCTACGGGAATGCGCTCCAGACCTCGGGCGACGCCATCTACCTCGCCCGCCACGTGGGGCTCGGGGTGGGCACGCCCGACCGCGTCCCCGCGCTGACCGTCAACCGGCTGTGCGGCTCGGGCTTCCAGGCGATCGCCAGCGGGGCCCACGAGATCCTCCACGGCGGCGCCCGGGCGGTCCTCTGCGGCGGAACCGAATCGATGAGCCAGGCGCCCCATGTGGTGCGCGGCGCGCGCTGGGGCAGCCTGCGCCTCGGGGACCCCGGCCGCTACTTCGAGGATTCGCTCTGGACCGCCCTCGAAGACACCAGCTGCGGCCTCACCATGGCGCAGACGGCCGAAGAACTCGGAGACCGGTACGGGGTGACCCGCGAGTACTCCGACGAAGTCGCGCATCGCAGCCATGTGCGTGCCCGGGCGGCCTGGGACGAAGGCCGCTTCGCCGACGAGGTCGTCCCCGTCACTCTCCGCACCCGCAAGGGCGAGAAGGAGTTCGCCGCCGACGAGCACATCCGCCCGGACGTCTCGCTGGAGGGGCTGGCCCGGTTGCGGCCGTACTTCCGCAAGGGCGGGTTCGTCACCGCCGGCAACGCGAGCGGCATCGGCGACGGGTCGGCCAGCACCGTCATCGCCGACGCCGAATGGGCTGCCGCCGAGGGCCTCTCGCCCATCGGCCGCCTGGTCTCGTGGGCGTTCGTGGGCGTGGAGCCGAAGATCATGGGCATCGGGCCCGCTCCGGCCGCCCGCGCCGCCCTCGACCAGGCGGGCCTCGCGCTCGACGACATGGAGCTGGTCGAGGTCAACGAGGCGTTCGCACCGCAGTACGCATCCGTCGAGCGCGACCTGGGGCTCGACCCGGCACGCACCAACGTCAATGGCGGCGCCATCGCCATCACCCACCCCCTGGCGGCCTCCGGGACCCGCATCACCATCCACCTGCTTCACGAGCTGCGGAGGCGCGGGGCGCGCTACGGGCTGGGCTCCGCGTGCATTGGCGGCGGCCAGGGCGGAGCCGTGGTCGTGGAAGCCTTCTCCTGAGGAGGAAGACGTGAACATTCAACGGGTAGGGGTCGCCGGTTGCGGCCTCATGGGCAGCGGCATCGCCGAGGTTGCGGCCAGGGCCGGATTCGGCGTCGTCGTGAGCGAAGTCGACGAGAACGTGCTCGAAGCCGGCAAGAGCCGGATCCACAAGTCGATGGGCCGTGCCGTGGAGAAGGAAAAGCTGTCTGCGGAAGCGCGTGACGAGGCCTGGGCCCGATTGTCTTTTACGACATCGCTCACGGACATGGCCGACCGGGACCTCGTGATCGAGGCGATCGTGGAGGACCTGGCGATCAAGTCGGAACTGATGCGCGCGCTGGACCGGATCACCGGGCCCGAAGCCATCTTCGCGTCCAACACCAGTTCGCTCACGATCACCGAGATCGCCGCCGCCACAAGCCGTCCCGACCGGGTGGTCGGACTCCACTTCTTCAATCCTGTGCCGGTGATGAAGCTCGTGGAAGTGGTCCGCACCATCGCAACCGACGAGCAGGTCTTCGACGACGCCTACCGGTTCGCGCGCGATCTCGGCAAGGAGCCGATCAAGGCGAAGGACAACTCGGGCTTCGTCGTCAATCTGCTGCTGGTGCCCTACATGCTGGACTCCATTCGGCAACTGGAGCGGGGCGTGGCCTCGGTCGAGGACATCGACAAGGGAATGATGCTGGGCACGGGCTACCCGATGGGTCCGTTCCTGCTGTGCGACTTCGTGGGGGTCGACACGACATACCGCATCGCGGAGATCATGTTCGAAGAATACCGGGAGGCGAGATATGCCCCGCCGCCGCTTCTCAAGCGGCTTGTGGCCCTGGGCAGATTCGGGCGCAAGACCGGGAAGGGATTCTACGACTGGAGCACGAAGCCACCGCGTCCGCTGCCGCTTTAGCTGAACGTCGCGGATTCAACTGCAGGGGCCCGTCCCCTCCCGGGAAGCGGGCTGTCGCCGGCCGATCCGTGCCTCAGCGGCGAGACGAGTTTCGCCGCTGGCGCCGCCGCGCGCGGCGGATCGCGGCTTCCCTCTTCCGCTTGCGTTGCGCGCTCGGCTTCTCGTAGAAGCGCCGCTTGCGCAGCTCCGAGTAGAGCCCGGATCGCTGTACCTTGCGCTTGAAGCGTCGAAGCGCCCGCTCCAGATTCTCGCCTTCCTGAATCACGACTTCCAAACAGAGCCTTCCTTTCGTTGCAGCCTGTCCCGCTGAGACACCGCGAGCGACGCCCTCGGGTCCGGGCAGGCAATCTAGTCGATTCCGGGTCTTCCCGGAATCCCTTTTCGCTTTCGTCCCGGAGCGCGGAGGAGGCGATCTGCCCGTTTCGGGCGGCCGGCCGGCAGGGTCGGGGCGCACATTTGCTTCCTCCGGGCATTGAGGAGTGCAGAGTCGGTTTTTTATAAAACATATGTATCGGAAGCATGTTCGGAACGTCACGGCTGCGTCATTGGAAAACGAGCGTGGGCAGCAACTTATGGAAGCATGCAGCTGCCTTGGAGGGGGTCTCGCGGGTCTTGGGAACAGGTGAATTATCGTTTTTGTCCATATCACGTAAGTCATTGATATGACGTTGGTTATGAGCTTTTGGCCATTCGCTTTCGTTTCGTTTCGATGCCCTTGCGCACCCGAGTCCGACCTCTTACCATCCGTGCCTTGAAGGATGATCTCCGGGCGCCGGGTCGGGTGCGGTCACGGGGTCTTGAGGACCGCGCGGGGGAAGAGAAATCAGATTCAGCTTCGTATCACATCGTCCATGGGAGCGAGCCGACAAGATGTGGGAAACCCGATCCGTGAACCTCAGCGTCCGCCTGCCGCGCGACGTCGCCAGGAAGGCCGAAGCGGTGCAGGAAACAGACCCGGAATTTCTCAGCCGCGTCCTCATCGGGGGACTTACCCGGCGCAGCATCTACGAGCATCTGAAGGAGCACGAAGAGTCTCTCACCCCCTGCGTCGGCGAAGCCCGTTAGACGCAGGTCTGCCGGATCCCTCCTCTCAACGGATCATCCTCAGGATCCCGCGGGTTTCTCGCCGCGGCGGTCCGGTCCGCTCTCGCGTTCCCCGGTTAGTCGCGCGCGGGTTGCGAGCCCCACGGTGGCAAGCCCGTCGCCTGTATCCGGCATGGCATTGTTGAACGGGTTCCAGTAGAATATACCCGCCTGAAAGAGATCTTCTGCTCGAAGTCCTTTCAGTTCAGACGTCCGACGCACACCGGATGCGGGGACAATTCAGGAGGAGACGTGGCTGGTACTGATGGGCCGCGCGGCACCGGGGCCCACTCCTCACAGCGCGCGCGTGAGCCCGCGTCGCTCGCCGTCTTGCGAGCGAAGCATCGTGACTATTGTTCCGCGCGTGTATTCCGGATCATTCAGCGCATGTCCCCCGACGAGATGTTCGTCTTCGTCAAGGATCTGGTCCGGGATTCCGGGGAACCCGGGGAACTCTCCTACGACGAGATGGTTCGTCTGGCCACGACCAGGATCTACGCGGAGGAAGGACTGCCTTCCTTCGAGGACTGGGTCGAGCAGTACAGGGACAACCCCGAGCACTTCGATGCGGTGCTGCTCGATCTCTGGCGGTCGGAAGAGGGAAGGCAGCCTCCGTCGCGCTGACGGCGGGCGGCCCGCTCGCGACTAGAAGGGCAGGTCGTCGTCGGGCTCCTGCATCGGTCGGCCCCGCCTGGCCGCATCCGCGCCCGATCGCTGCGGGCGGCTCCCCGCGTCGCCCATCTCCGGGGTCCTGCCTCCCGACCCGAGCATGATCATCTCCCGCACGATGATGTCGGTCCAGTAGCGCGTTTCCCCCTGCGGCGTCTGGGTCTGCGAGTACTCGATCCGGCCTTCGACGTACAGGCGGTCTCCCTTCTTCACCCACTGCTCGACGACGTCGGAGAGCCGCCCGAAGAAGGTGAGACGGTGCCACTGCGTCCGCTCCTGCTGGCGCCCCGAGCGGTCGTTGAAGGTCTCGTTGGTGGCGACCGAGAACTTCGCCACCTTGGTGCCGGAAGGCGTCATGCGGATGTCGGGATCCGAGCCGACGTTGCCGATGAGGGTGACCTTGTTCAGCGAGCGGCTCATGGGCAAGCCTCCCTGGGCTCTGTTGGGGTGTTCAAGGGGCGAAGTCTAACCTAACCGGCCCGGGGTGGCCATGCCGGTGAGAGGCGCTGGCGAGCGGCGGACCGCTGGCGCCGGAAAGCGCCGGGGCGGTAGTATTCGTGCCGATTCGACGGAATCTCGTCCGACCCCTTCGACACCTTCTCCCAGCGGATTTCTGCCATGCCGGAACGGCAATATGTGCGTCTCGAGCGGGATCAGGAGATCGCGATCGTAACCATCGACCGCAGGCGAAAGCTGAATGCCCTCAACCCTCGGGTGGTGACCGAGATCGGGGACGCGTTCGGAGCGTTGCGCGAGGACGACGGCGTGCGCGGCGTCGTTCTTACGGGGGCAGGCGAGAGGGCGTTCGTGGCGGGAGCGGACATCGGGGTGCTTGCGGAGATGACGCCTCTTTCCGCCGTGGAGGTGAGTCGCCGGGGGCAGGAAGTCCTGACGCTCATCGAGCGCTTCCCGAAGCCGGTGATGGCGGCGGTCGGGGGCTTCGCCCTCGGCGGAGGATGCGAGCTGGCGATGGCCTGCCACCTGCGCATCGCATCGTCCAATGCGCGCTTCGGGCTTCCGGAGGTCACGCTGGGCATCGTCCCGGGATACGGCGGCACCATTCGCCTCGCGCGCATTGTCGGGCTGGGGCGCGCGCTGGAGATGACGCTCACGGGCGACATGATCGACGCCGCGGCGGCGGAGCGCTTCGGGCTGGTCTCCCGGGTGGTCGAGCGGGCGGAGCTGCTGGATGCCGCGGTCGCGCTCATGCGCAGGATCACGAAGAATGCGCCGGTCGCGCTCCGGTTCGCCCTCGAGTCCATCTACTCCGCGCTCGACAGCGCCGAGGCGGATGCGCACGCCTTCGAGTCGTCGCTCTTCGGCGTGTTGGCGGCCACCGGGGACATGCGCGAGGGAATGGACGCGTTTCTGGAGCGGCGAAGGGCGAACTTCCAGGGACGTTGACGCGCGGTGCGCCTGAGCCGGATTTCCCTGCATCACTTCCGCAACCTCGGCGAGCAGGAACTGGAGTTTCCGCCAGAGGGCGTCGCCATCGTGGGCCCCAACGCGCACGGCAAGACCAACCTGCTGGAGGCCATCTACTATCTGGAGACGTTCCGGTCGTTCCGCGCGGCGAAGGACGAGCAGCTGACGGCCTTCGGGCAGCCGGTCTTCCGTCTGGCCGGCCGCTTTGCGGGCGAGGGCGGGCAGGTGGAGGTGACCGCAGCCTTCCAGCGCGTCGGACCGCGCAAGAAGGTGACCGTCGACGGACACGAGCCCGACCGCCTGGGCGACGCACTGGGACGCACGGCCGCCGTCGTCTTCGCTCCCTCGGACGTGAAGGTGGTGGCCGGGGGACCCGCCGAACGGCGCAGATTCCTCGACATCGTGCTCTCGCTGGCGTCGCCGGGCTACCTGCGGGCGCTTCAGCAGTACCGTCTCGTGCTCGCCCAGCGCAACGCGGCGCTCAAGGCACGCAGCGACCGCGCGGCCGTGGCCGCCTGGGACGACCCGCTCACGTCGCTCGGCGCGAGGGTGATGGGCGCACGGCGCGACTGGATCGCGGGCTCGGCGGAGACATTCCGCGCCCTGTACCGCGAGATCTCCGGGGGGAGGTCCGCGCACATGTCCTACCGGCCCTCCGTAGCCGACACGGTGGAGGCGGAGGCCGGAGATCTGGCGGAGCGGTTCGCGCGGGCCCTGGAGCGTTCGCGTGGCAACGAGAGGAGGCTGGCGACCACGGTGGTCGGACCGCACCGCGACGAGATGGGGATCAGTCTCGCGGCCGAATCGGGGGATCTCGATCTCCGCACCTTCGGCTCCGGGGGCCAGCAGCGCACCGGGGCCCTTTCCCTTCGCCTCACCGAGGCCGCCACCGTGCGCGAGGTGCGCGGGAAGACGCCCATCCTGCTCCTGGACGACGTCTTCTCGGAGCTGGACGAGGGCCGGTCCCGCCGCATCCTGGACCTCATCGAGGGAAACCTGCGGCATCAGGTGATTCTCACCGCGCCCCGGGAGTCGGATGTCCAGGTGCGGCGGGAATCGATCCCGCGCTGGCGCGTCGAGAACGGGGTCGTGAGCACATGAGCGAGACCCGCGAGGAGATCGCGCGCATTCTGGCCGGCCGGCGCGGCGCGGCCGGCCCGGGCGGCGAACGGGAGAGAGCCGCCGAGGGCGAGCCGGCTTCGCCACGGCCGAGCGTGTACCAGGCGGGCGCGGCCGGTTCCACGCCGCGGGGTCCGGAGAAGGTCGGAGACGTTCTCGAGCGCGTGCTCCGGCGCCGGGGACTCGCCAGGCAGATGGAGTATCAGAGACTCCTGGAGGACTGGCCCCGGCTGGTGGGCGCGGGCCTGGCGCGCGTGACCCGGGCGCGCTCGGTCAGGGACGCGGTGCTGGTCGTGGAGGTGCCGTCGTCGGCGTGGGCCATGGAGCTCAATCTGCGCAGGCGGCAGATCATGGCGCGCCTGAACGCGGGCCGGAGCGTTCGCATCAGGCGGGTGATGTTCGTGCTCTCGGCCGGGGATGAAGAGGGGGGTGGATGGTGAAGCGCGGGTTCCTCGGCCGCGCCGCGCGATGGCTTCTGGTCGGGGTGGGAGCCTACTTCGCGGTCATGTATGCCGGCGCGCGCCTGGACTGGGTGGCGATGGAGGAGGGGAGCGCCCGCTCCGCCCCACCCCCCGCCCCTTCGACCCGGGTGGCCGGCGCGATCCACGTGCATACGCGCCGCTCGCACGACGCGATCGGAACCGAAGCCGAGTTGGCGCGCGCGGCGCGCGCGGCGGGGCTGGACTTCGTCTTCCTTGCCGACCACAGGGACGCCGGCGCGCCCGCGGCCGAGTGGGAGCGCACCGCCGCGTGGGAAGAGGGCGTGCTGCTGGTCCGCGGCCAGGAGATCCGCGTGGAAGGGGTCGGCAAGGTGCTGGTCGACCGCCTGGACACGGCGGTGGTGTCGTGGACCGGCGGGGTGGAGAGCCTTCTCGCCCGTGTGGGGCGCGACTCGGCCCTTGCGGTGGTGGCGCACCCGCGCGGCCGTCCTTCCGACGCGTGGCGGCTGCCCGGCGCGCCCGGCATGGCCGCCTGGGAGGTGTTCGACTTCGCGGACGTGGCCCGGCGCCGGCTGGCCAGTCCGAGCGTCGTCTACCACCTGGTGGCGCTCGTCGGCGGGGAGCTCACCGGCCGCGCCGAGCACAACTGGCTGCGCCTCTACCGCGACGGGTTCCGCGCCCCGGGAGTGGCCGCCTTCGATTCCCTGTGGGCGGGCCACGGGCAGGAGCGGCCGGCCGCGCCCGACCGCACCGGTCCCACCGCGGTCGGCGGGCTGGACGTGCACCCCAGGGTCCGGCTCCCGGGGGGGAGGCTCTTCCCGGACTACGCATCGTCGCTGCGCACCATGATCAACCACGTCGCCCTCGACGCGCCGCCGGGCCCCGATCCCGTGGCAGCCGCCCGCTCGCTGGGGAGGGCGATCCGGCGGGGTGACGTGTTCGTGTCGTTCGGCGACACGGAAAGGGCGCGCGGGTTCCGGATGGGCATGGCCGCGCCCGCCCACGTCCCTCCCGGCGGGGCCACCCGCATGGCCACGGGCCTCCGCGTGGAGGCCGGATTCGCGACCGATCCGGGCCGGGTGGCCTACCGGGTCGTGCGCGACGGCCGGGAGGTGGGGTGGTGGCGGGGGCCCGGCCTGTCCCGGGCGGTGGACGGACCGGGAGCCTACCGGGTCGAACTCTACAGGTATTCGGCCCGCGTGGGCAGGCTGGTGTGGAACCTGCGCCCCTGGATCTTCGTCAATCCCGTGCTTGTGCGGCCATCGGCCGAAGCCGGCTGACCGCGGGGAGCCGACCCGGCCGGGCAGCGGTTTCCGCCATGCTCCGATGCCACCCTCCACGACCTCTCCGGACATGGCCGAAAACGTCGAAAAATGCTAGATTGTTACGTCTTAAAGGCCGTCACTTGCGGCTGTCCGCCGCGGCCCGGATTCCCCCCTCCGAAAGGCACCGGATGACCGAAGAAAACGCGACGAACAACACCGAGTACACAGCCAGGCAAATTCAGGTATTGAAGGGGCTGTCGGCCGTGCGCAAGCGGCCCGGCATGTACATCGGATCGACTTCGGCGCGGGGCCTTCATCATCTCGTCTACGAAGTCGTGGACAACTCCATCGACGAGGCGATGGCGGGGTTCTGCACGCGCGTGGACGTCCGCATCCACGCCGACAACTCGGTGACCGTCATCGATGACGGGCGCGGCATCCCGGTCGACATCCACCCGGTTGAAGGCGTGCCCGGGGTCGAACTCGCCATGACCACCCTTCACGCCGGGGGCAAGTTCGACAAGGACACCTACAAGGTCTCGGGCGGACTCCACGGGGTCGGCGTCAGCGTCGTCAACGCCCTCTCCGAGCGGCTGGACGTAGAGGTAAAGCGGGACGGCAAGCGCTATCGCCAGAGCTTTGCCCGCGGAGAAAAGCTGACGGAGCTCGAGGTCGTCGGACCCGCGGAGGGAAGCGGCACGCGCGTCACCTTCAAGCCCGATCCCGAAATCCTGACGGAACTCCGCTTCAACTTCGACACCCTCTCGGGCCGCCTGCGCGAGATGGCCTTCCTCAACCGGGGGCTGCGCATCAGCCTGCGCGACGAGCGGGAGGATCTGCCGGATGAACAGGTCTACCAGTACGAGGGCGGCCTCGTGGAGTACGTGGCCTTCCTGCGCGGATCACGCCAGGCGGTGCACCCGGAGGTGTGCTCGTTCGAGGTGAGCCGCGAGGAAGCCGAAATCGAACTGGCCCTCCAGTACGACTCCGGCTTCTCGGAGAACACGCACACCTTCGTGAACAACATCAACACCCACGAAGGCGGCACCCATCTCACCGGCCTCAAGGCCGCGCTCACCCGCACCATCAACGACTACGCGCGCCGCAACAAACTCTTCAAGAAGGCCGACGAGAGCCTCTCGGGCGACGATGTTCGCGAAGGGCTCACCTGCGTCCTCAGCGTCAAGGTGCGCGAGCCCCAGTTCGAGGGCCAGACCAAGACCAAGCTCGGCAACTCGGAGGTGCGCGGCGCCGTCGAGGCCACCGTCAACGAGCACCTGCAGATCTTCCTGGAGGAGCATCCCAGGGCCGCCAAGGCCATCATCCAGAAGTCGCTGCAGGCGGCGCGCGCCCGCGAGGCCGCCCGCAAGGCCCGCGACCTGGCCCGCAAGAAGAACGCGCTCGAGGGGGGCATCCTTCCCGGCAAGCTCGCCGACTGCTCGCTCTCGGATCCCGCGATGACCGAACTCTACCTCGTGGAGGGCGACTCCGCGGGCGGATCCGCAAAGCAGGGCAGGGACCGCCAGTACCAGGCCATCCTGCCGCTCAAGGGCAAGATCCTCAACGTCGAGCGCGCCCGCATCGACAAGATCCTCTCCAACGACGAGATCCGCGCCATCATCACGGCCATCGGCGCCGGAATCCACGAGGACTTCAATATCGACAAGGCGCGCTACCACAAGATCATCATCATGACCGACGCCGACGTGGACGGAGCGCACATCCGCACCCTTCTGCTGACGTTCTTCTTCCGCCAGATGAAGGGGCTGATCGACAGCGGCTACGTCTACATCGCCCAGCCGCCGCTCTACCGTGTCGCCAAGGGCAAGCGCGAGTTCTACGCCTACTCCGAGGAGCAGCGCGAGGAGTACATCCAGCGATTCTCCAACGGCAGGGAGGCCGCCAGGGGCATCGGGATCCAGCGCTACAAGGGGCTCGGCGAGATGAACCCCGAGCAGCTGTGGCGCACGACCATGGATCCCGACGCACGCACCATCCTGCGCGTGGACATCGACAACGCCAGCACCGCTGCGGAACTCTTCGACCGTCTCATGGGCGAAAACGTCCAGCCCCGCCGCGAGTTCATCGAAAGGAACGCCAGGTACGTCAAGAACCTGGACGTGTAGCGCAGGTCGGAGGCTGTCTCCGGTTCCTCGGCGGCGTTCGACTACGCGTCGTCCAGCAACGCCAGCAGATCGTCCCGCCGGGGCATCGTCCCGGATCCTTCGAGAAACGGCGCCACATCTGCGGTCAGGCGCTCCCAGGGGAGCCCCGCAAGGCGCCGCGCCACGCCGGCCTTCCAGGTATCCGCGGTCATCGGGGCATCATCTCGTCCGTCACTCTGCCGAAGGGCGCGGTTGAGCAGTTTCAGATTGGGCGCCGGCCAATCGGGGTCGCTCAGGTACCAGCCCAGGTCGTACACGTCCCGCCCCTTGGCAAAAGGCCGCCGGAGTACCGCGTGCAGTTTCCCGGCCAGCAGCGATGGCGGATCGTGGTGCCACAGGCGCAGCGTAACGTGACGGCGGACCAGCCGCGTCTCGGTGCCCGCCCCACCCGGAGGGTTGGAATCCACGTCGATCTTGATCGCGAGAGCTTCTTCGCGGTGTGCGGAGAGGCCGTTCTCGTAAAGGAGCCCGGGAAACCGGAGCCAGGCGGCATGAACGGCGGTCCTGGCTCGAAGCGTGCTCCGCATCGTGTATCCCTCGCGACGGAGTTGACGGCCGAGGGACACGAGCCAGCCGCGAAGGTCGTATAGTGCCCGGTCGCCCTCCAGCGAGAAGTCGAGGTCTTCCGAGTAGCGGGGAAGGCCGTAGAGGAAGCGCAATGCCGTGCCTCCCTGGAATGCCAGCGACGTAAACGCCCCCGCTCGCTGAAGTCCTTCGAGGACGCGGGCCTGAAGGTACTCCCGGAGGACGTTGCGCCCGTGCAACGGGTCCGCGTCCCGCACGAGGCGGCGGAGGTGGTCCTTCATACTTCTTCGAACGCGAGTTCGCCGTCGTTCTCCCGGGACCGCACATGGCGAGCCGCACGGATCAGCTTCGGGCTGCCGATGGTCGCGGCCATGTCCACGAGCGTCGCTCCGCACAAGGCATCGACGTTGAGCCGCAGCCCGTCGATCCACGCCGGATCGTCGCCTCCGGGCTGCAGATAGGCCAAATCGAGAAATGCCTTTTCGGGCGTTGCGACAAAAGCCTCCTGATCGCCGCCGAGTTTGGCGAGGCGATAGCCGTGACACAGCTCCGGCTTCAGGTGTCGGAAGGAAAAGCGGCCGAGCGCCGTCGTCCGAAGCTGTGTCCGTCCCGGCCCGCAACTGGTCACTTCGGGCACGAACTCCGGAATCGCACCCGCGAAGGCGAGGGCTGACACCCCGCTGACATAGGAGCCCGGCGACAGGCGGTTCGCGATCAGGAACGGATGGGGAACCGTCTTCCGATACGGCGGAGCGAGGGCGTACAGCCCGCGACGAAGCTGATGGATCCGACCGGCCGAGCGCCAGCGGGAAAGCTGGCCGAACAAACCCGGATCAGGCCGGGATCCCGCCATCAGAAGACCGGTTTCGAAGACCGGTTCGTCGCCAACGATCTGCAGAAGTGTCGCATATGTCATAGCAGCAAATTAGCGATAATGCCTAATTACTGCCATGAACGTCGGATTAGGGGGCGTTTCTCCGCCGCGCCGCATTGGCCAGGATCGCTTCCCGGAAGAACGCCGCCAAGCCCTCTCCACGCTTTTCGAAGTGCTCGGTAAAGCGCGGATCCGCGACGTACATGTCGGCGAGCCCCGCGTGCATCGCGTGGCTGCACGGGTAGAACCAGCGGTCGATGTGGCGGCGGTGCTCCTCGGCCAGCTCTCTCGCCGCCCTGCTCGCAGCGTGGGCGCCCTCCTCCAGCAGCGCGGCGAGGCGAGCCGTCACGTCCTCGGCTTCGGCCTTGATGCGCGTCCAGTCCTCCCCGGTGTAGCGCCGGGTGCGCCGCATGGATTCCCTGTAGGCGTCCGTCCGGCCCCAGCGCTCGCGGACCTCGTCCTCGTAGCGCTTGTGGTCGAAGTCCTCCAGCCCCTCGAACATCGTCGTCGTCTCCATCGGTTTCTCCTCCTCCATCGCGGCGAGCGCGCGGTCCACGCCCGCAATGATCCTTTCCGTGCGGTGTTGCCGTTCGCGCAACAGCTCCCGCTGGGCGATGAGCGCGCGCCTCCGGTCATACGCGGCGGCATCCACCATCTGCGCGATCGCGTCCAGCCCGAACCCCAGTTCGCGCAGGAGCAGGATCTGCCGGAGCCGCTCCAGGTCCGCGTAGCCGTAGAGCCGATAACCGTTCTCCGCCCGTTGGGACGGAGTCAGGAGCCCGATCCGGTCGTAGTGGTGGAGCGTGCGCACCGTGACCCTGGCCAGGGCCGCCACCTCACCGACGGTGTGGAGTCCTTCGCCCGACGGGGCGTCCGCTGCCGGTGTCTGTCGCTCAATGGTCATGGAAGCGAAGCTAAACCCTGACGTTGCGTCAGGGTCAAGGGGGGGGAGGGGATCACGGCAGGGAATCGTCCAAGTTGAACTGGGATTGCACGATCTGCCGTCCTTGCCGGTGAGGCGTGTCGGATTCACGCCGAGCGGAATCGCGGGAGAATCGCGCAGAAATGGCGGGAATCCGCGCTGTATCAGATTCTGGTCCGGCGGAGGGGAATTGTCGAAGAGGAATCGCACGAGGCCCATCGCCGCACTCTTGATTGGCATGCCTTGTATCTCATGGGCTGGTGCGCACAAGGTGGCAGTTTCCAGGACCTTATTGCAGCTCAGGGCGCGGATTCACGGTCATGGGGGCGTCGTAGACTTGAGAATGTCGCCTTCGGAACCAGATCGATCACCGCTATGCTGGCACACAACAGACACAAGTCTCGTGGTCATGAGCAACGGCGAAAGCATCGTAACTCGTGACATACCTTGGTTATCGACGGTTGGTTGTCGGCCAGTGTAACGGTGTGATACGATGGGGTCGCGTTTTGGCGCCCCATGATCATCCGGAGCCATGCGCATTGACAAGACGGACATGATGATGTCTAATCATAGCATGACAAATTTTTCTACCCGGACGGAGGAACCACAGATGCCCGAGAACAAGAGTCCACAGGCGACCGCACCCTACGCTTCCTGGAAGAGCTTCATGACCTTCCTCGATCTGCTAGCGGAGATGGGCCTGCCCCAGCAAGTCGATCGTACCGTGATGAGCAAGATGTCTGGCGCCACGCAGAGTAACATCCGTGTCGCCCTCAGCTTCCTGAAGCTCACAGACTCAGATGGAGCCCCCACTGATGCGCTCCGGAGGTTGGTCGGGAAGCACGGTGACAATGAGGCATGGAGGGTGGCGCTTCGCGATGTAGTGCTGGGGGCCTACGAACCTGTCATCTCGGACCTCTCGCTGGAGAACGGCACTGCTGACCAGCTTTGGAAGTGCTTCCGGGAGAATGGGAACGTTCGAGGCTCCACGCTTAGTAGAGCGGTCCGTTTTTATCTGGCGGCGCTCGGGGCAGCAGGGGTGGAGCACTCGCGTTATTTCAAAGCGCCGACACGCACTCGGTCGGCGAAGGCAAAGCAGGAATCGGATGATCGCTCGGGCGGTGCGGAGGCACCTCGAGCCGACAAACCCGCACAGAAGCCCGGCGAGAAGAAACCCGATCAATCCAACGCTAAGCAACGCCAGGCCGACGGGATGAAGCGGGACTGGCGCTCTCACTCGTTCCACCTGCCGAACTACAAGAACCCTGTAGAAGTCAGGGCACCCACAGCGATCACGCAGGAGGAATGGGAGTTGGTCAACCTCTTCATGACCGGGACCATCAAGCTCGCTACGCGTCAGCCCTCGCCTCCGGACAGCGCCGAAGACGAGGGCTAACGAGCTGGAGGGGCGCGTGGTGGGCACCGGACTGGGATTGGACCCAGTTCTGCGGGGTTCAACACCCCGGCGCTCCATTCCAGCTCAACGACCCCCTCGAAGAAAGGAGGTGAATATGCCACCGCCGCCGTAGCGCCTGTGACACCGGCTTGTTTCCATCCTAGCGGTGACGGCAAGCGGGAGCCCGTGGTCAAGCTAGTCCCTTGATCACGGGCTTTTCCGTACAGTCCAATCTAGGCGTTTGCGAGCGCGGACGCTATTGTCGTTCTACCCTGCTTTTTCAGCTCCGTCGCCGCGTTGGACATGGTGCTGGACTTTTGTCCCTCGGTTCCGGCGGGTGGTGCCGTTCCCACCACCACGTGGGCGTTCAGCGGCGGTCGTGGTTCCGTGGGCGGCCTGGGCTACCCCCACCGACTTCCGTTTTGATTGGTGAAGCCGACCGCAAGTCCTCGGCGCCCAGGTTGAGGTCGCCGCGCGCCAGCAGCGGGACAAATCTCCCGAAGTCGGGCCACCCGCGCTCATGCCGCCCACCCTGCGGAGAGCACTTCGGCCTGTTCAAGCACCGTCCGGGTCGCCTTCTCCTGCTTGTCGGGCGGGTAGCCGTGCTTACGGAGGATGCGCTTGACCAGCCGCCGGAGGTTGGCGCGCACGTTCTCCCGCAGCGTCCAGTCGATCCTGACGTTGTTCCGAACGGTCTCGACCAACTCGCGGGCGATCTCGCGCAGAGTCTCGTCGCCGAGCACGTGCACGGCGCTGTCGTTTATCTCAAGCGCGTCGTAGAACGCCAGTTCGTCCTCGGAGAGCCCCAAGGCCTCTCCGCGGGCGTTCGCTTCGCGCATCTCGCGGGCGAGGTGAATTAGTTCCTCGATGACCTGCGCGGCTTCGATGGCCCGGTTCGCGTAGCGACGGACGGTCTGATCGAGCATCTCGGCGAAGGATCGCGCCTGTACGACGTTCCGTCGCCTGCGGACCGCCAGTTCTCCCTCGAGTAGCTTCCGCAGCAGTTCGACCGCGAGGTTCCGCCGTTTCATGCCCCGTACTTCGGCCAGGAATTCCTCGGACAGGATCGAAATGTCGGGCTTCTCAAGGCCAGCCGCGGCGAAGATGTCCACGACGCCTTCCGAGGCGACGGCCCGGGAGACGATCTGGCGGATGGCCATGTCCAGCTCTTCCTCGGTACGCGCGTCCCCGGCGGCGCGCTTGGCCAGTACCGACCGGACGGCTTGGAAGAACGCCACGTCGTCCCGGATCCGCATCGCCTCCTCGTGCGGGACGGCGAGCGCGAACGCCAAGGAGAGTTCGCGCACGGCCAGCAGACAGCGCTCCTTGCCGTTCTCCTGCGCGAGGATGTGTTCTTGGGCTGCCGGCAGCAGACTGGTGCGTTCGGCAGGCGTCCCGTCGATCCACCCCGAGTGGTCGAAGCCGTGGAACAGGCCTCGGCACACCTCATACTTCTCCAGCATCACTGCGACCGCCTCGGACTGATCCAGCGTGGTCTTACCGGTGCCGCCGCTCTCGGTGTAGGTCGCGAGCGCGCGTTTCAACTCGTGCGCGAGCCCGAGATAGTCCACGACGAGGCCGCCCGGCTTGTCCCGGAACACCCGGTTCACCCGTGCAATTGCCTGCATGAGCCCGTGGCCGCGCATCGGCTTGTCCACGTACATGGTGTGTAGGCTCGGCGCGTCGAAGCCGGTGAGCCACATGTCGCGAACGAGCACGACCCGGAGGGGATCGCCGGGATCGCGGAACCGCTTCGCCAGAATCTCGCGGCGCTTCTTGTTTCGGATGAGCGGTTGCCAGTCGGGAGGGTCCGATGCGCTGCCGGTCATCACGACCTTGATCTCGCCGTCGGCGTCGTCGTCGTGGTGCCACTCGGAGCGCAGACGAATCAGTTCGCGGTAGAGGTCGATGCAGATGCGGCGGCTCATGCAGACGATCATCGCCTTGCCGTCGATGGCCTCGAGCCGCCGTTCGAAGTGTGAGACGATATCCAGGGCGATGAGCTTGAGGCGGTGCGGGGCTCCGGCGACCGCTTCGAGTTGAGCCCACTTGGTCTTGAGCTTTTCCTTGCGCTCGACCTCCTCGCCCTCGGTCGCCTCCTCAAAGTCGGGATCGATCTTCGGTCGTTCGGCCTCGTCCAGCGCCAACCTCGCGAGTCGGCTCTCGTAGTAGATCGGCACCGTGGCCTTGTCCTCGACCGCCCGCTCGATGTCGTAGACGCTGATGTAGTCGCCGAACACGGCCCGCGTGTTGGCGTCCTCCAGTTCGATTGGGGTGCCGGTGAAGCCGATGAACGAGGCGTTGGGGAGCGCGTCGCGCATGTGGCGGGCGTAGCCGTCGATGAAGTCGTATTGGCTGCGGTGCGCTTCATCGGCGATCACCACGATGTTGCGGCGCTTGGACAACTCGGGCATCCGGTCGCCCTTCTCCTCGGGAAAGAACTTCTGGATGGTGGTGAACACTACGCCGCCCGACTCGACGGTCAGCTTGGCGCGTAGGTCGGCTCGGTTCTCGGCTTGGGTCGGCGGTTGCCCGAGGAGATCCTGGCAGCGGGAGAACGTGCCGAAGAGTTGCTCGTCGAGGTCGTTACGGTCCGTCAGGACCACGATAGTCGGGTTCTCCATCATCGGCTCGCGGGCGATCCGCCCGGCGTAGAAGGCCATGGTCAGGCTCTTCCCCGAGCCCTGGGTGTGCCAGACGACTCCGATGCGCCGGTCGCCCGGACCACCGCCCGCTTGTCTGCCGTTCTCGTACCGGCCCCCCGGCTCGGCGACCCGCCTCAGTTCCTGCCGCAGCGCCGCCGCGCGCAGGGTCTCCAGCACCGCCGTCTCCACCGCGTGGAATTGGTGATATCCGGCCATCTTCTTGGCCAGCTTGCCGCTGCCATCGTCCTCGAACACGATGAAGTCCCGGACCAAGGACAGGAACCGCTCGCGCTCGCACATCCCTTCGAGCATCACCCGTAACTGGGGAAGGTGCGGGCCGGCGAGCGCCTCCCCCGTGATCGTGCGCCACGGCTTGAACCACTCGCGCCCGGCGGTGAGGGTGCCCATGCGCGCCTTGACGCCGTCCGAAGCGATGAGCACAGCGTTCAGGGCGAACAGATCCGAGAGTTCGGCCTTATAGGTCTGAATCTGCGTCCAGGCCGTCCACACCGTGGCCTTCTCGTCCGCCGGGTTCTTGAGTTCGATCAAGCCCAGCGGAAGACCGTTGACGAACAGCACGACATCCGGCCGACGCTCGTGCTCGCCTTCGACGACGGTGAACTGGTTTACCGCCAGCCAGTCGTTGTTCGCAGGGTTCCCGTAGTCGAGGACGGAGACCTGCGCGCCGCGCACGGCGCCCCTGGCGGTCCGGTACTCGACCGTCACACCATCCACGAGTAGGCGGTGGAACGCACGGTTGCGGGCTTCCAGAGTCGAGTCTGCGGGGAGAGCGACTTTGCGGAACACGTCGTCCAGGGCCTCGGCGGGCAGTCCGGGGTTCAGCCGGTCCAAGGCGTCGCGCAGCTGGCTCTCCAGAACGACTTCGGTGTAGTCCGCCCGTTCCGACCCTTCCGCATGCGGGGCAATGTCGGGACCGTGGGCCACCTTCCAGCCGAGGCCTTCGAGCCATTCGAGTGCGGCGGCTTCGACCTCCGATTCGGTGAAGGTGGACGGCGTTGTAGGAGTCACGTGAGCGACTCCACGGCCCGCTCGGCATCCGGTACGCGGATCTCGCCCGAGATGACCTTTGGAAGGAGGGTGTCGCGGAGGGCCGCGAGTAGCGAGCATTCGTCGGCGTTGTGCCGCAACCTAGCGAAAAGGGGACTGACCAAGCGGGAGAAAGCCCTGCTCGTCGGACTAAATGGCACTACTAGAGGAATCGCCTTCAAGTTTTTCTGGTTGAGCTTGGGCTGGACGGCACCCGTCACGAACGCCGTGATGTTGGTGTGCTTTAGCAGCAGGTAGAGGTGCTCGTCGCTGATGGCGCTGGTCCCCTTGATTACGTGTGCGTGATTGTTGACCCAGAATCTGCCCCAAACGTACTGGACGATCGGATGGCCGTGAGTGTCGACTACCGAGCCATCTTCGCCCGTCAAGATGTGGACTCCATCAAACAGATAATCGTCCACGTAATCCATGATGCCGGCCGCGCCGTAGTACGGATACGGTCCCTGCCGCTGGGATCGCTGACGCTTGTTGAGGGGAATTCGCTTGCGGTCGTGGAGTTCAATCACCGTTGCCAGCGTTGCTGCCTGCCACCCCTCGGGTATCTTCCCCATCTCGGAATCCACCAAGCGGTCAGGGAACAGGTCGGCGAGATGTTCGGGCAGGCCCGTGTCCCGGCCCTCCATCTTCGCCCGCACCGGATCGAAATCGACGAACCAGGACTTGAACAGCGCCCGCGCCATCGCCTCCAGCGTCTCGTTCATCCGTCGGTTCAACTCGATCTTGTCGTCTAGGGTGCCGAGGACGTGGGCGATGGCGCGCTGCTCGGACACGTCCTCTGGGGCCTGCACGTCGAAGGTCTCGATCATTGCCTTCGTCAAAGCGTTCCGTGTTGCGCCGGAACCGGCCCAAGACAACAGTTTAGCCTGCGTGTCTGGACAAACCAGATAATAGCGCAGAAACCCGGGATCAAGCTTCCTAGGATCGGGACGGACGATCGCGACGTGCTGGTTTACGCGGGCGGGCAGGATCCGTGTGTCGACTTGGCAAGCGCGTGCGACCGAATGCCCTGTGATGTTGAGCAGCACGTCACTGTCCCGCACCTCCACTCCAGCGAGATCGAAGGCGTGCTGCTCACCGATGTACGCGAGTCCCTCGTGGCGGAAACCGTCGTTGAATACGTTCTGGCTCCGGATAAGCGCGTACGGTCCGCTCGACAGGTAGACGTCCTTACCGCCACGCGGCGTCGCTCCGCTGCCGATCTTGGTGCAAGCGCGACCGATGTTGATCGACGTCCACTTGATCCCGGCGCCGGAGTTCCGTGGCTGTCGAGGGGCCTGTCGCGTTGGAACAGGTGCCCGAGAACTCCCCGTCGGGTCCTGCACGGACACCCCATGTCGCCGGATGATATTACGGAAGGCATCGTCGATCCTCGCCCAATCCACGACATCGACCTTGAACGGCAGATCGGAATCTCCGAGCGCCTCTTCCAAGGCAGAGGCTGTGCGTAGCGAGAGAGGCTCTTCACCCATGACCGCAAGGTCGAGATCGGAGTAGTCCTTCGCTGTCCAGGTAGCGCGCGATCCGAAGGCAAGCACCTCGCGATCCGGTACATGGCGCCGGAGAGCGCTGCGGACGATGGCCCAATGATCGGGCCGGAGATCGACGCAGGGTGCGGAGGTCCTCATTCCAGCCACTCCCGCAACTGGTCCCGCAGAAAGGCCGCCTCTTCGAGGAACCCGGGAATGGCGGCAACTACGGTTACGGCGACGGGCTCGCTGTATGTGTGACTCGTCATGCCGCGCATCTTTCGATAGTCGCGCCACTCGGGCCAAGCCCCAAGGAGAAGTCCCTGCTCATTCGCCGTGCGGATCTGATCCTGGAAGGTCATCTGATCCAACAGTGCCGGGTTGGCCGCCGTGTATTCCAGATAGCGTTTCAGGGTCTTGCAGCCGAGTTCGTAGGTGAACTCGAAGCGCTGAATCAGGCCATCGCGAATCTGAAGGTCGCTCGTGTCCCTCCGGTACCGCTCCAGTCCCTCTTTCAGCCGTTGGATCGCCCGCTCAAGTGGGGTGATGTCCGGGGCGTCGTACATGGCCGTTACCGTCCCCTGAATCCCAGCGCTTGCAGGTTCTCGGTGATCGTGGCGTCGAGCCGAGCGCCCTCGGCTTGCTGTTCGCGAAGCTCCAAGACCAGCCGCTTCATCTTGTCCTCGAACGGCTCGCCGTCGTCCTTCTGGGGTTCCACGCCGACGTAGCGGCCCGGTGTCAGCACATGGCCGTGCTTGCGGACCTCGTCAATCGAGGCGCTCTTGCAGAAGCCGGGAACATCGGCGTAGCCGTTTCCCTCCTCGGTGGCCCGCCACGAGTGGTAGGTGTCCGCGATCCGCGCGATGTCCTTGCCGGTGAGTTCGCGGTGCGTCCTGTCCACCATACCGCCTAGCTTACGCGCGTCGATGAAGAGAACCCCTCCACGCCGCCGCCCGCGTGCTAGGAACCAGAGGCACGCCGGTATCTGGGTGGAGTAGAACAGTTGGCCCGGCAGCGCGACCATGCAGTCCACGAGGCCAGCCTCAATCAGATTCTTCCGGATCTCACCCTCGCCGGACTGGCTCGACGACATCGACCCGTTGGCCAGCACGAACCCCGCCACGCCCTTCGGGGCGAGGTGGTGCACCATATGCTGCACCCAGGCGAAGTTGGCGTTGCCCTTCGGCGGTAGGCCGTAACGCCAGCGCTTGTCCCCGGCCAGCCGCTCCCCGCCCCAGTCCGAGACGTTGAACGGAGGATTGGCGAGGATGAAGTCCGCCTTCAGGTCTGGATGGCGGTCGTTGTGGAAGCTGTCGCCGTGGGCGATCTGCCCCCCGATCCCACGGATGGCCAAGTTCATCTTGGCGAGCCGCCACGTCGTGTAGTTCGACTCCTGACCGTAGATCGAAATGTCGCCCCGCGCCCTGCCGCCGTTGGCGTTGCCGGTGGCGTGGGCGCGGATGAATTCGATCGACTGCACGAACATGCCCGAAGATCCGCAGCAGGGATCGTAGACCCGACCACGATAGGGCTCCAGCATCTCGACGAGCAGCTTGACGACGCAGCGCGGTGTGTAGAACTCGCCGCCCCTCTTCCCCTCGGCGCTCGCGAACTGCGACAGGAAGTACTCGTACACGCGCCCGAGCACATCCTTGGAGCGGGCTTCGGCGTCCCCGACGCGGATGTTCCCCACCATGTCGATCAACTGGCCCAAGCGCCGCTTGTCCAGCGCGGGCCGCGCGTAGTCCTTGGGCAGCACCTCCTTCAGCGCCGGGTTGTCCCTCTCGATGGCGGCCATGGCCCGATCCACGGTCTGGCCTATGGTCGGCTGCCGCGCCTCGGCTTTCAGGCGCCCCCAGCGGGCCTCCCCTGGCACCCAGAAGATGTTCTCGGCGATGTACTCGTCCCGGTCCTCCGCAGCCTCTTCGCCCCAGTCGGCCAGTACCGCCTCGCGGCGTTCCTCGAAGGCATCCGAGATGTATTTCAGGAAGATGAGACCGAGCACGACGTGCTTGTACTCGGCGGCATCCATCGAGCCGCGCAGCGCGTCGGCCATCGCCCACAACTCGGCCTCGTAGCCGGTCGTGGCTCCGCCGTTGGTCTGTTTGGTGGCCACCTTCGCAATGTCCTTGGTCGTCCGTCGGCGTGGATCGCGAGCGCCAGAAATATGACATGGGTCGGGTTGCCGTGCATCTTCCAGATAACAGAAGCTCAGCAATGAAGCCGCAAATCCGGCTGGCGGGTGATCGCAGCCGAGTGGACCGTATGGAGTGCCGAATGCCCGCCTCACTGACCAGCCGTTTTGAGGATGCCCTTGTTTTCGCCGCGCGACTCCACCGGCAGCAACGGCGGAAGGGCTCTGGCATCCCCTACGTCTCGCATCTGCTCGCCGTATCGGCGCTCGTTGTTGAACACGGCGAAGATGAGGACCAAGCCATCGCGGCGCTGTTACACGATGCCATCGAGGACCAGGGCGGTAAGGAGACGCGGGACGAGATTTTCCGCCGCTTCGGCGCGGGCGTGACCGAAATCGTCGAAGGCTGCACCGATTCCCAAGTCATGCCGAAGCCTCCGTGGAAAGACCGAAAGCTGGCCTACATCGCAGGGATCAGCGAGAAGTCGGTCTCGGTTCGGCTGGTCTGCGCTGCCGACAAGCTCCACAATGCGCGCAGCATCCTCGGCGACTACCGTGCTGTGGGCGACGAAGTCTGGGAGCGGTTTCGAGGCAGCAGGGAAGAGACGCTGTGGTACTACCGTGAGGTGACAAAGGCCCTCATCCGGTCAGGCCGGACGCCGCTTGTTGACGAACTGGAGCGGGTTGTCGGCGAAATCGAGCGGCTCGCGGGCAGGCAAGCTGGCGCTTCATCTGGACGCGCCCGAAGCGGCGGAGACGCTAAACGCCTCACGTGACCTTCCAACCCCTCGACCTCGCCGCCTTCGCCGGCTTTCTGGCCCTCGTGGTCGGAGTGTCGCTGTACGCCTCGCGCGGTAGGCACGATGCCGCGGGCTACTTCCTCGCGGGCCGCAATCTGCCGTGGTGGCTGATCGGCTTCTCGTTGATCGCGTCCAACATCTCCACCGAGCATTTCGTGGGCATGGCGGGCCGCGGGTACGATCTCGGGCTGGCCATCGCCAGCTACGAGTGGATGGCGGCGGTCACGCTCGTGCTGGTGGGCCTGTTCTTCCTGCCGCGCTTCCTGCAGGCCGGCATCTACACGATTCCGGAGTTCCTCGAGTACCGCTACGACGCGCGCACTCGCACGCTCATGGCCGCGTACATCATGGCGGCCTATGTCCTCGTGGCCCTGGCCACGGTGCTGTACTCCGGGGCGCTGGCGCTGGAATCCGTCTTCGGGCTGGACATCGGGGCGGGCATCTGGCTGATCGGGATCCTGGCCGGCGGCTACACCATCTACGGGGGCCTCAAGGCCGTCGTGTGGTCGGACCTCATCCAGGGCGTGGCGCTGCTCCTGGGCGGCGTGCTGGTGACGGTGCTCGGCTTTCGCGCGATCGGGGGCGTGGAGCCTTTTCTGGCCGCCGCGGAGGGCAAACTGCACACCGTTCTCCCGTGGAATCACCCCGAGATGCCGTGGCTGGCAGTCTTCATCGGCGGACTCTGGATCCCCAACATCTTCTACTGGGGGCTGAACCAGTTCATCACCCAGCGTACGCTGGCCGCGCGCAGCCTGGCCGACGCGCAACGCGGGATCTTCCTCGCCGGCTTCATCAAGCTGCTCATCCCCTTCATCATCGTCTTTCCGGGGATCATGGCCGCGGAGCTGTTCGCCGACCAGGTGTCGAATCCGGATCAGGCGTATCCCGTGATGATGCGCGAGCTGCTGCCCGCGGGGCTCACCGGGCTCATGTTCGCGGCGCTCTTCGGGGCGGTGATGAGCTCCCTCGACTCGATGCTCAATTCGGCGGCGACCATCTTCAGCGTCGACATCTACAAGCGGCATCTGCGCCCGCGGGCGTCGTCGCGGAGGCTCATGACGGTCGGTCGGGTGACGACCGCGGTTCTGGCGCTGATCGGGTGCCTGTGGGCGCCGCTGGTCGCGCGGGCGGGGAGCGTGTTCGAGTACATCCAGATGTTCTGGGGATTTATCTCGCCGGGGATCGTGGCCGCCTTCCTGTTCGGTCTGTTCGTGCCCCGGACGCCGCCGCGGGCGGCCTTCGGCGGGATGGTGCTGGGGGTGCCGGTCTACGGCCTGCTTCTCTGGCTGCTTCCGGAAGTGGCGTTCCTGCACCACATGGCGATCACCTTCCTCCTGATCTGCGCGTACATGCTGGTGGTGACGCGGGCCCGTCCGCTGGCGAAAGCGCGCACTTTGCCGCGGTCCGAAGCGGCGGTGGATCTGACGCCGGCGCCGGGCGGGCGGTTGTGGGCCGGAGGCGTCATTGCCGGGGCGGCGATGCTGTACATCGTCTTCTGGTGAGCATGCCGCCGACACCAGTCGTTCGCCCCGGCCGCGCGTGCTGCGGGCCGGGCACGCCGGCAATACGTTGCAGGGACCGTTCATCGACCAAGGACCGTGCATCGACCCTGCGAAAGGTCGATTCCCCGCCATCTTCCGGGAGGAACCATATCGTGATCCGCAACACCGCTGTTTCCGTCCTCGCAGTCATCGCGCTTGCCGCTTGCGGCTCTTCCGGAGACGAAATGGGCGAAAGCCCCGAGGCCGGGACCATGATGTCGGCTGCCGACGGGGGCGCGTCCGTGGCCCAGGCCATGGCATCCGCGGATCACATGCCTTCGGATGCCGATCGCGCCGCGATTCTGGCAACCGTACAGTCGCTCTTCGACGCGCTGGGCGAACGGGACACGGAGTTGCTGACCGCCATCCTGCATCCCGACATCCTGATGCGCTCCGTGGAGCGATCGGCCGCGGGCGAACGGTCCGCGTCGACGTCCACACTCGAGGGCATGGTCGCGCGCCTCGAAGCCGACGGCCCGCGCATGACCGAGCGCATGTGGGACCCGGAAGTGCGCATCAGCGGCGACCTCGCGACGGTCTGGACGCCGTACGACTTCTACGTCGGAGAGGACCTGAGCCACTGCGGAGCCGACGCGTTCATCCTTATGCGCGAAGGCGGCGGCTGGCAGATCACCTCGCTCTCGTGGACCCGGCTTCAGCCTCCCGAGTGCGAGCTGCATCCGGACGGTCCGCCGGGCTGACATCCGCCCGCAAGGAGCCATGCCATGAGGCCCGGGGATCCATCGCAAGCCGGTACAACCGGACAGCTGGCGCGGGCATCCGCATGGGCTTTCGGTCCGCGGTGGCGGCGGTTTCTGGTCATCGGCTGGGTGGTGTATGCGGTATCGTTCCTGTTGCCCACCCTGGTCAACTACGTCGGCGGTCGCATCCCCGGGGGCGAGCCGTTCACAAGCGAATTCGTTGCGCTGGCCGGTTGGGAGGCGTTCGTATGGGCCTTGATGGGGGCGGGGGAAGCGCTCGGCGTGATCAGCGCGCTGACCAACGTGCTGATCCTGGGCAGTGCGTCGCATCGCAAGTGGTCGCCGGACGCTCGCTGGCCTGCGCTCGTGCTGGTAGTCGCGACGATCCTGAACGCGTCCTGGTGGCCCTTGTGGGTCGCGAGCGAAGGCGACACGTCACTGCGCATCGGCTACTTCGCCTGGGTGGCCTCGTTCGCCTGCCTGGCCGTCGCCTTCTGGCTGCGCCAGCGGGGGAGGGCCGTCTCCGCAGCGGATTGACGGGAAAAGACGCTAACCGGCTGTTCCGACACCGCTTCCGACGCCCCGAGCGCCGGGGGCTGAAGGCGGCGATGACGCGCACTCGGACGCGTCAGACAGTGCGGCCTTCTCCCACCACCCAGACCACCTCGCTCTCCATTACGCGGGCAAAACGCCCCCCCCCGGCGCCTTAGCCGGCGCCATTCCTCAACCGTGTACACCAGCAGGTCCGCGGGCACGGGCAGCCGTTCGAAGGGCCAGTCGCTGTTGCGCTGCATCTGCGGGACATCGCTCTCGCGAACAATGGCCACGAGGTCGAGATCGCTCCCGAACCCGGTGTCGCCCCGCGCGTGAGAGCCGAAATAGCCCAGAGCGATCAACTCCGGCCGGATCTCGGCCTGGCTCTCGGCCCACCCGCGCAGATCGGCAAGGACCCGATCAGGTCTCGGCCAGCGCTTGACGAACGAACCTGAGGATGTCCCGGGCATGGTCCACCGCCTGAGAACTATGCAATGATCCGTAGTGCTCGTATGCCGGGCCTTCGACATGCCCGTTCGGATACCGAGCGGGAACATAGTAGTTGTCCAGTACCCGCGCCCGCTCGATCAACTCGGCCGGCGGAGATTTCGGCAACTCCGAGAGGAGCCTGGTTGCCACATGCCCCCAGACTTCGCGACCCTGGGCCATGTGAAGCGCCTTGACCGCCTTCTCTGCCGCCTGATGCGCAGCGAAACAGGCCCAGTCGTGCCTGCCGTCCCGGTGTGACGCCTCGGCCTGATCCAGGTCGTGCTCGGCCTGAGCGAGCCTTGACGCGGCTCCCCCGGCCCATGTGCGCGTCTTCGACGTCGCGTCGCTTCCGCCGCACCAAAGCTGGCGCCGGCGCGCGTCCGCTTTCGCGCCCGAGTCGCCGTGACGTAGGTTCCAGCCCTGGAACCCGTCCCACCTCTCGGAAGTGATCCGTCCATGAGTACCGCGCAACACATCGCTGCCGCCCGCTCCACATCGGCTCCCCGCTCGCTCGTCGTCCGCGCACCCATCCTTCTCGCCGCAGTCTGCGGTGTCGCACCGATGGCCCTGGCGACCTTCGCGGTCCCCGCTCCCGCCGCCGCTCAACAGCCTTTCACGCCCGAGATCGCGCTCGACGTGCGCACGCCGGGCATCGTGGCGGTGACGGAGGACGGTGCGCGGGTCGCGGTGACGCTCACGTCCCGCCGCGACCGCACCGACGTGGACCACCAGCGCTTCGGCGACCCCACTTACATCTCTCCGGTGTCGACCCGGCTGATGGTGATCGACACGCGGACCGGAGATCCGACCTGGGTTCAGGCGGAACCCGCTGCGCAGATGCGCGGCTATGCCTGGTCGCCGGACGGGGGGCGGCTGGCCTGGTTCATGGTGGAGGACGGCGAGTATCGGCTCCGTATCTTCGACGCGGTCACCGGCGCAAGCAGGACCGTCCCGCTTCGCACCGACAGGGAGATCGCGTCCTCTTCGCCGCTGGTGTGGTCGCCGGATGGCGCCCGCGTTCTGCTCGGACTTCGGCCCACTGGATGGGCGGAGGAGGCGCGCGCGGCCTTTCACGCCCTCACGGACGCTCCGGTGATCGTGCAGGACTCGCGCAACGACTTCCTCGCCTGGGACCGGGTGAGGAACCTCGCCACCCGGCAGGAGACCGTGCTCGTGTCGGTGGTCGACGGCACGGTGCGCGAGGTTCTCTCCGAGGTGACTCCCGTCGGTCCGGGCTTCTCGGAGGACGGATCCTACATCACGTTTTCGACGGCGATGCGCACGAAGACGTCGTACACGCGCCGGGACGGCACCGAGTACGAGCTCTTCCGGCTGGATCTCGCGGCCGGCGGAGACCCGGTTTCGCTCCGGGACACCGGCGAAGAGCGCATGAACGTCGTCTGGAACGACGCCCGCGACGCCTTCGCGTACGCCGAGGAAGGCTCCGTCTTCGTGCGGCGGCTGGCCGAGGACGAGGCGGTGGACGTGACGGAGGGTCATCGAGGCGATGTGGACGAGGGCGCCGCCGGGGACGAAGCCGGTGCCCGCGCAGACGGCGACAATCCCGGTTCCGACGATGAAGAGTCCGATTCTGACGGAATCCGCTTCGCCGTCGAGCGCTGGAGCCCCTCCGGCGACCAACTCCTTCTCAGCTCGCAGGACGCCTGGCACCTCCTCGATCTCGACAGCGACGGCATGCACACCCTCCTCGAGCTTGAAGAGGATGAAGACCAGCGCCCGCGCCGGCAGGTCCAGGGGTGGAGAGAGGATGGGCGGTATCTCTACTTCAGTTACTCGGCTGCGGATCGCTGGCAGCGGGGCCTGAAGCGCCTCGACACGGGGACCGGCGACATCGAGACGCTGATGCTGGATGCCAACCTGTACCGGTCCTGGAATGTCTCGGAGGATGGCGCCACGCTCGTCTACGCCATGTCGGACGGCGACCATCCCAACGAGATCTGGGTCGCCCGCGGAGACGGATCGTCACCCCGGCGGCTGACCGAGACGAATCCCCGGCTCGAGGGCGTGGCGCTGACGCGGAGCGAGCTCGTCGAATACCTGGATGTCGACGGCAACACGCTCTACGGCATCCTCTACTATCCGGCCAACTATGAGCCGGGGCGCGCCTATCCGATGGTGGCGGAGATCTACGAGGAGTACTTCGACAACGGGTTCAACGAGAACATGAACCTGATCACCGCGCAGGGCTGGTTCGGGTTCCGGCCCTCGGTGCGCTTCGAGGAGGGATTTCCCGGCGAGGCCTGGCTCAAGGCGGTGCCGAACGCGATCAACAAGATCATCGAGCGGGGGCTGGTCGACCCGGAAAAGGTGGGCGTCTACGGGCAGAGCTACGGCGGCTACGCGACCAACCTGCTCATCACCCAGACCGATCGCTTCGCCGCGGCCGCGAACGTCTCCGGCAAGGTGAACATCATCTCGTTCCTCGGGGATTCGCCGAAGATCACCACGCGCAACTACGCGGCTGCCGAGGTGGGGCAGGACCGCATCGGGGCGACGCTCTGGGAACAGCCGCACAAGTACATCGCGCACTCGGCGGTGATGTTCGCGGACCGCATCGAGACGCCGCTGCTCATGCTCTCGGGCGAGGGCGACTGGAACGTGCCGGCCACCAACCAGCGCGAGATGTACTACGCGCTGCGGCGGCTGGGGAAGGAGGTGGTGTGGGTGCACTACACCGCGGGCGGGCACGGCGCCGGGCGCGCGAGCAGCGAGGCCGACTTCGTGGACCATTGGCAGCGCATGTTCGACTGGTTTGCCGAGCACTTCGGGGAGGAGCGGGCGAGGAGCGCGGCACAGGACGGCAGCTGAGAGCCGGATGAGGGTGCCACCGGCGTTCCGGGACGGGGAAGCGAAACAGGGAGCGCAATGTCCGGTTCCCTGAAAGGGCAGGTGGCTGTCGTGACCGGGGCCAACTCGGGGGTGGGCCGGTCGGCGACCGGGATGCTCCTTCGGGTGGGTGCGCACGTCACGATGGTGTGTCGCAGCCCCGAACGCGGCGAACGCGCGCTGGCGGAGTTGCGGCAGAGCGCGGCGGCGGGCGGGTCTCGCCGAACGCAAGGCCGTGCGAGCGCCGACGAGATGCCCGACTTGACGTCAGGCGACTCGGCGGGAGCCCGGGTCGAACTCGAGCTTGCCGATCTCTCTGGTCAGGAGGACGTGCGGGATCTGGCGGCACGGCTCGCCGCGAAACACCCGGCGATCGACATCCTGGTGAACAACGCCGGCGTCACGCGGCCGCGGTGCGTGCATTCGCCGGAGGGATTCGAGCTCACCTTCGCGACCAACCACCTCGGCCATTTCCTGCTCACCCGTCTCCTGCGCGATCGGCTTGAGGCCGGACGGGGACGCATCGTCAACGTGAGTTCGCGGGGGCACCAGAGCGGGGATCTGCGGCGGGCGGAGCTTGAGGACATTGCCCGCGGCCGCGCCTGGGAGGGGGCCCTGCAGGCCTACGCCGACTCGAAGCTGGCCAACGTCCTGTTCACCTCCGAGACGGCCCGGCGCTGGGGATCCCGGGGAGTCACCGCCAACGCGGTGCATCCCGGCGTGCTGGCGACGGAGATCTGGAAGAAGACGTCGCTGGCTGCGCGCGTCCTGGTCCTTCCTTTCACCTGGTTCATGGCGAGCCCGGAGGTCGGCGGCAAGGCCGTGATGAACCTCGTCGCGGATCCTTCCCGGGACGACGTGACCGGCCGGTACTTCCACGTCCAGCAGGAGAAGACTCCGAGTGCGCAGGCGCGCGACGAGGCGCTGGCGTGCGAGTTGTGGGACCGCAGCGTGGAGTGGACGCGCGGCTAACAGCGGTTCACGGGCCCCTCACCAGAGTGTTGCATATCCACAAATGCAACAAAATGTTGCTTTTTTGAAAATGCAACACACCGCAGAGGGGTGCGCCGGGACGAAGAGGCCGCCTGCTCCTCACTGTCAAACCCGCTCCGCTCCCAACTCCTTCCATCCGCGCCCGCGGTGTCCGAAGTCGAAGCGCCCCGGGTGCAGACACTCCGCCAGGATCTCCGCCGACTCGACAAGGCGGGGCCCCGGACGGTTGAAGTACTGGTTGCCGTCCGTGATCACCACGCGCCCCTCGCGCACGGCGGACAGCCGGCGCCATTCCGGCCGGGCGGTCAGCGCGGGCATCTCCCGCTCGGCCCGCTCGATGTCGAACCCGCAGGGCATGACCGCGATCACGTCGGGATCGGCCGCCACGAGCTGCTCGATGTCCAGATAGCCCGAGTGGTTCCCGCCTTCCCCGAGCGGATCCACCCCGCCGGCGCACTCCACCAATTCCGGCACCCAGTTTCCCGCGATCATCAGCGGGTCGATCCACTCGATGCAGGCGATGGAGGGCCGCGGCCGCAGCGTGCGCGTTGCGGTGCGGAGCGCCTCGAGCCGGCCCGTGAGACGTTCCACCAGTTCGTCGCCGCGCGCCGGCTCCCCGAGTGCGGCCGCAACCGCGCGGATGTCGCTCCACACGTCGCCCAGCGCCATGGGTTCGAGCGACACGATCGCCGGCTGCGAGCGCACCAGGTCGCACACCGCGCGCTGGACGTCCCGCAGGCTCACCGCGCACACCTCGCACTGGGTCTGGGTGACGATGACGGTCGGGGCCAGACGGTCGAGCAGGACCGGGTCGACGCTGTACACGGACAGGCCGTCGCGGACGATCGCCTGCACCTGGTCGTCGATGGCGCGGCTGGCGGCTTCCACCTTCACCTTCGAGCTGGAGCAGGTCGGCAGCCGGGAGACGCCGGGCGGATGGTCGCACTCGTGCGACCGGCCAACCAGCTCGCGCTCGAAGCCCAGCGCGCACACGATCTCGGTCGCGCTCGCGATGAGCGAGACGATGCGGTGGGGCATCCCTGCGTCCTTCGCCGTCCGCCTGCGAATCCGCGCCTGGGACCTGCTACGTGCGACTGGGCGCGAGCCGGTACAGCGGGATGGGCGCTGGATTCCTCAGAGCCACGCGGCTGAACAGGAGCGGCAGGAAGACCGCCATGCTGACCAGCGTGTTGCGGAAGAAGGGAATCGCGCGCACGTAGCAGTCCACCAGCCCGGAGAGCGTCTTCGGGTAGAGCAGGCCGTCGCCGAAGGCCCAAACACCGAAGTTGGTGATCACGAAGAACCCAACCGACGACGCCAGCCCCGCGCCCGCCACCCGCGTCCATGACGTCTCACCGCGCAGCGCGAATCCCGTGGTGGCCACCAGCGCAAGCGCCAGGTAGACAAGCGGCTGATTGGGGTAGAACGCCCAGTCGACCCGGCCGGTCAGCGCCAGGATCCCCAGATCGCCCAGCAGCCATGCGGCGAACGGGAGCAGGTACGCCGTCCTCGCGCGCGCGAAGAACGCTCCCCCGAACAGGCAGAGCGGCAGCATCGGCGAGAAGTTCCACGGGTACGTGGTCCGCTCCGGGTCGATCGACATCCCGAACTGCGCCAGCAGGTACGGCGCCAGCCGCACGCAGACGGCCACGGCGAACACAGCCAAAATCACGGAAAACCGCGGTTTCATCTCGATTCCTCCCTGTTTGCTGTTTTCTGCCGCGCGGAAGAAAGAGGAGATGCCGACCAACGCGATCGCGGTCTGGAAGGCGCCCCTCACCTCCCCGCGGAGGTGGTGAAAAAGGGCGCCGGACGGGCTCGTCTCCTGGCTTGAGGCCTCCGGACCAGCCTTCCCGGGCTCGCCTTCAGAACCCAGTGGCACATTCGAGCCGGAGTTGTTCGGGAAAACCCGGACCTCATCACAGTGGCGGGGCCGCGCCGGATTCGCACCGGCTTCCGTGGGCCCCTCCGGCCTCTGCTGCTGCGGGATTCTAGCCGGGGGCGTGAAGGGGGTCAACGGCGGGGACACCCGGTTCGTGCGGATCTGCGGCGAAGGCGCGCTGGATGGCGGATTCGATGGTCGCCACTTCGTCATCGCTCAACTCGCGAAAACGGGGACGCTTTCTCGCGGAGAGCCGTCCTCCGTTCTGGATGCAGAGGCGTATGAGGAGCGAGGCCAACCCCTCATGAGTGCGGGCACGTGGCCCGGCCGCCGGGAGTTGTGACGCGCGGCTACGACGAACTGTTTCGGATCCAGGGCTTCGCTACAACTGAGCCTCGTAGAGGCGGTAGGTGCGGTAGATTCTGCCCCCCATGCGCTCGATCGCGGCGTTCATTCGGAGGTTTCCTTCAAGGATCCAGGACATGTCCGCCTCCCTCATCCCGGCCGCGCTGGCGTTTCGGAACAAGGCGAGGTAGAGGAGCGCGTCGATGCCCTTGCCCCGCCACTGCTCCAGGAGCCCCAGAATGAGGACGCGCAGGCGGGTGATCCTTCGCCTCTGGACCAGCAGCCTGAGGATCGCGAGCGGGGTGAGTCGTCCGTTGAGTTTGTGCAGAACCTGGTTGAAGTCCGGAAAGGCGACCGCGAGCCCTATCGCTTCCCCTTCGCGCGTTTCTGCGAAGAGAACGAGATTCGGGTCGATGATCGGCTTCAGCTCGGCGGCCATGTGGTCGATCTCGGCGTCCGTCATGGGAACGAACCCCCAGTTCTTTTTCCAGGCGGAATTGTAGAGTCGCCGAACGAGGGCGAGTTCGTCGTCGAACCTCGACATTTCCAATGTGCGGATGCGGATGCCCCAGCGGTGCGTCACGATCCTCTCGGCGCGAAACAGGTACTCGGGCCAGTTCCCCGCCACGAGGTGCCAGGCGTAGAGGTCCTTGACCTTGCGGAGCCCGCAGCCCTCGAGTAGGGCCGGATACCAGGGCGGGTTGTGGGCCAGAAGAAGCGCCGGCGGCCCCCTGTCTCCTTCGATGAGGAGGCCGGTGGTCTCGTTGGTGGAGAAACTCGTCGGGCCGCGCATGGCCGTGAGACCGCGGTCCCGAAGCCATCCCCGAACCGCCGCGAACAGCCCCTCCGCCACCTCCGGATCGTCGATGCACTCGAACCAGCCGAAGAAGCCGACCGCCTCCCGGTGCACCCGCTCGTGGTTCCGGTTGCGGATCGCGCAGATGCGCCCCACCACTCTGCCGCCGCGGAGCGCGAGCCAGGGCTGGACCTCGGAGTGAAGGTGGAAGGGGTGTTTCGCCGTATCGAAGGCGGCACGGACATCCCGCTTCAGCGGCGGCACCCAGTCGGGGTCCTCGCGATAGATCGACCAGGGCAGGTTGATGAAGCGGCGAAGGTCGGCGCGGCTCCTCGCCGGCACGACTGCGAGCCGCGAAGCTGGATTCGTCAGCTACCGCTCCACCTGGTTGCCGGCGATCCAGACCGATTCGATGGAACGCATGTTCATGATGTCGGCGAGAGGATCCTCCGCGACGACGATGAAATCGGCCCACTTCCCGGGCTCGAGGGTGCCCACGTCGTCGAGCTCCAGGCAGGCGGCGGCGTCGCGGGTGGCGGTGGCCAGGATCTGGGCGGGAGTGAGACCGGCCTTGGCCATGATCTCCATCTCCATGTGCTCGAAGAAGCCCTGGAAGCGGCCCACGGGACCGGTGTCGGTTCCGAAGGACAGCGTAACCCCCGCGTCCGCGGCCGCCTTCAGGTTGTCGAGCGCGACCTCCAGCGCCTCCTCGTAGAGGGCCGCCGAGCGGCTCTCGAGGAACGAGCGCCGGCGGTCCTCATGATCCAGCCCGGCCACCTCCTCGGCGTTGGCGTGACGCGTGAAGAAGTCGTCGAAGAAGAAGTCGGGCTGCTCCCGATAGATGAAGGTGGACACCTCGCGGGTGAGGGTGGGGCAGTAGCAGACCCCGGTTTCGGCGATGAGGTCGATGAATTCCTGGTCGATGGCCACGTCGCGCACGCTGTGGGCGAGGAAGTCGGCGCCCGAGCGGAGCAGGTCCTTGCCGTCGTCCAGATAGAAGAGGTGGGCCGCCAGGCCGACGCCCATTTCGTGCGCCGCGTCGATGGCCGCGCGGTACGCCTCGGGAGGCATCTTGGTGCTGGTGCCCAGATTGTCGTCCACCCGCAGCTTGAGCCAGTCCGGGTTGAGGCGCGCGTTGTCGGCGACCTCGGCGCGCACCTCCTCGGCGGTCGAGCCGGTGAGGACCGGCCCCGCCATGAGCAGGCGCGCGTGCGTGAGGCCGGAGTCGTCGTTGTTGGCATCCCGCACGCGCATGCTGGGCTCCGTGCCCCCGCCCAGGCTGTTCACCGTGGTGACGCCGTAGGCCGCGTACAGCCGGAGCTCGTTGCGGACGGCCTCGTCGGCGGCTTCTCCCTCGAGCCCGCCGGCGGTGCGGCCCACGTGGCCGTGGGTGTTGATGAGTCCGGGCACCACGTACCGGCCGCTCAGGTCGACCTGTTCGGCGCCTTCCGGGAGGGTCACCCCGCCGGCCGGACCCACTGCCTCGATGCGCCCGTCCCGAACCACCATCGCCGCATCCTCGACCGGGTCACCCCCTGCGCCGTCGATGAGGCGCATGCCGGTGAAGGCGACCACATGCTGTTCGGAGGGTGCCTCGGCGGGAGCGCAGCCGGCGAGCGTCAGGACGAGCAGGAGAGCGGCGATGCCGTGGATTGAGCCATGCCGTGGATGATCGAACATGCGAGACCGTCCTTGTTCGGGGCGAAACTTCGGCTGGGTCCCGCGGAGGCGAGCCTGAACGCGGCGACTCCCACCTCATTCAAGAGATTGGCCCGCCACACCCCGGTCAAGGATGTCCGCGCCCGGTCACGGACTCCCCCCGCCCGCGGCCATCAGGGGATCGGCAAGGCCGATGACGTGCACGGCGATCAGCCCCAGCACGCCGATGACGGTCAGGTAGTAGATGGTAGGCAGGATGGTCTTGCGCAGCGTGACCCCCTCCTGACCGAGCAGGCCCACCGTGGCGGACGCGGCCACCACGTTGTGGATCGCGACCATGTTGCCCGCCGCCGCCCCGACCGCCTGCAGCGACACGATCATCGCGCTCGACACCGCCAGCCGCTCCGCCACGCCGTGCTGGAAGAGGGAGAACATGAGGTTGCTCACCGTGTTCGAGCCGGCGATGAAGGCCCCCAGCGCGCCGGTGACGCCGGCGAACAGCGGCCACACCTGCCCCACGTTGTCCGCGACCCAGGCGGCCATGGCGATGGGCATGCTGACCAGGTCGGCCGCGTTCACGCCCGACTGGATGTAGATGCGCACCATGGGTACGGTGAAGATGAGCACGAAGCCGGCGCCGAGGAGCACGCGCGACGACTTGGTGAACGCCCGCTGCAGCTCCGGGAACTTCATCCGGTGCAGGAAGAAGGTCACGGCGACCACCGCGATCAGGATGGTTCCGGGCAGGTAGAGGGGGGTGGTGGTGGCGGTGATGTCGGTGCCGAACACGTTCGCCCAGGTGATGGCGGGGGCACGCAGCCAGTTCTGCACCGGCAGCGTCGACAGTCGGCTGAGGACCAGCAAGACCGCCAGCAGCGCGTAAGGCGCCCAAGCCATCCCCACGGAGACCCGTTTGTCGTCGTCGTCCAGATCCTGCCGGGCCTCCAGCCCGCTGGCCCAGCCCTGCCCCCAGCGGCTGCGCTCCGGGAAGTCCCAGGTATCGGCCGGAATCAGAAAGCCCCTGCGCGCCGCGAAGATCACGATCGCAAGCCCCACCGGCGCACCCAGCAGCGCGGGGAACTCCGGTCCCAGCAGCCAGCCCGTGAACATGTAGGGGACGGTGAACGCCACCCCCGCGAAGAGCGCGAAGGGGAAGATCGACAGGCCCTCAGTCCACGAACGGTTGGCGCCGAAGAAACGGGTGGTCATGACGATCATGAAGGTGGGCATCAGGGTGCCCGCGATCGCGTGCAGCACCACCACCCGGTCGGTGACCAGCCGCAGGAACTCGTCCATGGTGATGCCGGCCGCGAGGAGTTGGGCGTCGAAGGCCTCTCCCCCGAGGCCGCCCTGCACCCCCACCAGCACGGGCGTGCCCACCGCGCCGAAGGTCACCGCGGTGCTCTGGATCATCATGCCGATCATCACCGCCCCGGCGGCCGGGAAGCCCATCGCCACCATGAGCGGCGCCGCCACCGCGGCCGGCGTCCCGAACCCGGCGGCCCCCTCGATGAAGGACCCGAACAGCCAGGCGATGATGATGATCTGGACCCGGCGGTCCTCGCTGATGCTGCGGAAGCTGCGCCGGATGGCGGAGACGCCCCCGGACTGTTCCAGCGTATTCAACAGCAGAATCGCGCCGAAGATGATGACCAGCAGATCGAAGGTCAGGAACAGCCCCTGGACCGAAGACGCCGCGACGCGCACCGGAGCCACCTGCCACGCCGTCAGCGCCACCAGGACGGCCGAGACGTAGGCAATGGGCATCGCGAACTTCGCCGGCACCCGGAATCCGACGAGCAGGGTGCCCCCGATGAGAATGGGGAGGAGCGCGAGCGCGGCTTGAACGCCTGGGGACATGGAGGCCTCCGGGTTGAATCGCCTGACGGACCGCGCGAATGTGGGTCGCAGCCTCCCGTGCGGGCAAGCAGAAGAGCGGTGCGACGCAGGAGACGGTTTACGTTATCGTTTCCCCGGCAAGCGGATGCAGGGGACGAGAATCCGGAGATGGCAGTTGAGGAGGCTTGGTTTGTCGGGATGTTGGCGCGGGCTGCGGGCGTTGTTGGTGCTCACAGCCCTGGCAGGATGCGAGCAGGCCAGCGATCCGGTCCAACCGTATCCCGGGTCCCCGGCGGTGGCCATCACCGTCGTGTCCGGCGGCGGTCAGCCGGCCCTGATCGGCACCCGGCTCGACGAGCCGATCGTATTCCGCGCCCTGAATGCGGCGGGGCGCCCGGCGCCCGGCATCTCCGTCGACTTCGTGACGACCCCGGGGAGCGGCCGGGTGGAGCCCGCTCGCGCCACCACCGACCAGAACGGCGACGTGGCGATCACCTGGACGATCGGACCCGATCCCGGAGTCCAGACGGTGCTGGTGGCGTCGGGCCTGGCCGCGACGGCGATCAGCGCCCGCGCGATCGACCTGGAGGCGGAGCTCGAGGTCCTTTTCGCGCCGCCCACCGCGGCGGAGATCGCGGCCGTGCGCGCCGACTGGGCGGACCGCGACACTTCGCCCGCCGGCCTGACCATCGAGTTGACCGAGCCCTATTCGCTCTTTGGCTCCCCGGCGATGCTGCGCGTGGTGTCTCACCAGGTTGGCGAGGCGCGTCATTACGGAGCGATCGTCGCCCCGAAGTCGACGCGCGCGGGCAGTCTGCCCGTCCTGATGTACCTGCACGGAGGCGACAACGGCGTTGACGTGGACGATGTCCAGTTCCTCGCCTTCGCGCTCGGGGCGCTGCGCGACCGCTTCGTGTACGTGGTTCCATCGTTCCGCAGCGAACCTCTGAGGCACGGAGACCGGGAGTGGGTGTCGACCGGTCCCGGCGGCCACTGGGACTACGACGTGGACGATGCTCTTGCGCTCCTGAACGTGGCGCTGGCGATCACGCCGCAGGCAAGACCCGAAGGCCTCAGCCTCGTGGGAGGCAGCCGGGGCGGAGGCGTCGCGCTGCTGGCCGGCATTCGGGACGAACGGATCGAGAACATCATCACCCTGTTCGGTCCCACCGATTTCTTCGACGAATGGGTGCGCGAGATCGTGCGCGAGGCGGCGCTGGGAATGCCGCGCCAGCTCACCGGGGTCGCGCACATGGATTCCACACTCGTCCAGCCGTATTTGCAAGGTCGGATCGATCTTCCCAGGGTTCGCCTCGAGCTGGCTCGCCGCTCCGCCGTCCTGTTTGCCGAGGATCTGCCCGCCGTCCAGCTCCACCACGGGACCATCGACGAAACCGTCTCCGTCAGCCAGGCGCATTCCATGATCCGGGTCATGGAGGACCTCGGGCGCGAGCCGCCGGAATTCGAGGCGTTCATCTACGAGGGCGCCGGACACGAGGTCTTCGACTTGAACGGGGTCATCCCGCGCGCGGCCGGGTTCCTGCGGCGGGCGCTCGGGGAGGGCTGAGGCGCCATGGGAGTGCGGCCCGACTTCACGACCGCTGAGGCGGAGACGCTGGCCAGGGACGGCTACGGCATCAGGGCTGGCGCCAGGGAACTTCCGAGCGAGCGAGATCGCAACTTCCTGCTCCGCGTGCCGGGGGACGGGCGAGGTGTTGGCCGCGAGCGCAGCGACGGAGCCAGGGACGCCGAAGCGGAGCGCGCCGGCGAGGCCTTCGTCCTCAAGATCGGGAACGCGGACGAGTCACGGGCGTCGCTGGAAATGCAGAACGCGATCCTGGCGTGTCTCACCGCCGTTGGACCGGATCCCGAGGGCGGTCTGCGCGCGCCTTTTCCGCGTGTCGTGCCGGACCTCGGGAGTTCCTCGCTCGCGACGGTCGAGAAGGAGGGCGTCCGCTACCCGCTGCGTCTCGTCACCTGGCTGCCCGGCGTCCCGGTCGCGCGGGTGCGCCCGCAACGGCCGGAGCTGCTGCGTTCCTGGGGAGGTGTGCTGGGCCGACTGAACGCCGCCCTCGCCGACTTCCACCACCCGGCGGACGAGCGCGGCTTCCACTGGGACCTGCGCACGGCGTCCTCCATCTTCGGGGAGCGCGTGGGGAGCGTGCAGGGCAAGGACCGGCGGGCGATGCTCCGCCGCCGGATGGCCGCCTGCGAGGAGCGTCTGGCGCCCCTGGTCCCGCACCTCCGCACCCAGGTGGTGCACGGGGACGCCAACGACTACAACGTGCTGGCCAACCGGGTCGAGGACATTCCCCCAGGCGGCCGCTACGGAGACCGGCGGGTCACCGGCATCATCGATTTCGGGGACGCCATGCGCACCTGGCTGGCCGCTGAACCGGCTGTCGCGGGCGCCTACGCCATGCTCTCCAAGCGTGATCCCGTGGGTGCCTTGGCCCACCTGGCGAGCGGCTTCCACGAGGAATATCCCCTGGCGGAGGAGGAGATCGCCGCCGTCTTCCCGCTCGCGGGCATGCGTCTCTGCCTGAGCGCGACCATGGCCGCCTACCAGCGGTCGCGGGAGCCGGACAACGAGTATCTCAGCATCAGCGAGGCTCATGTGTGGGAGCTGCTGGAGCGCCTCGACCGCGGGGAGGAGTTCCACCCGGACTTCGTGCACTATCGCCTGCGCGAGGCGTGCGGTCTGGAGCCGAGCCTGCGCGCCGCGGTCTTGCGCGCGTGGCTGAGTCGGCGGCGCGACGAGGGCCGCTTCGCCCCCGTACTGTCGCCGGAACTTGCCGAGAGCCCACACACCGTCTTCGACCTGAGCGTGGGCAGCCGCTGGCTGGGAACCACCGGTGACCTGGACGCGCGCGGCTGGACCGATCTGCTCTTCGGTCACATGCGAGCGAGCGGGGCCGCAGTCGGGGTGGGCCGCTACGACGAGGCGCGCCGCTGGTACGACTCCCATGCGTTCGCCATCCCGGGCGAGGACGGCCTCGAACGGCGAACCGTCCATGTGGGTGTCGACCTGTTCGCCGAACCCGGCACGCCGGTCCACGCTCCCTTCGCCGCGACCGTGCACAGCTTCCGCGACAACGGCGCGCAACTCGACTACGGGCCGACCATCGTTCTGCGGCACGAGGCGGGAGGGGTGGGCGCCTGGTACACCCTCTACGGCCACCTCTCTCGCGACTCCCTGGCAGGGCTCCAGCCCGGACAGCAGATCGCCGCCGGTGAAGAGATCGGCAGGATTGGGCCGTATCCGGAGAACGGCGACTGGGCCCCGCATCTCCATTTCCAGCTCATGACGGACCTGCTGGGCCGCGAAGCCGACTTCCCCGGCGTGGCGCCACCGAGCCAGCGTGAGGTGTGGCTCAGCCTCTCCCCGGATCCGAACCTTGTGCTCGGGATTCCGGACCTGGCTCCCGCCGGTAGGAATGCGGCCCCGGAGCTGTTGGGCGCTCGCCGGAAGCTCCTCGGTCCGTCACTCTCCATCTCCTACCGGCGTCCCCTGGAGATGGTGCGCGGCAAGGGCGCGTACCTCTACGACGACGGCGGCCAGCCCTACCTGGACTGCGTCAACAACGTCGCGCACGTGGGGCACGCGCACCCCCGCGTGGTGCGGGCGGGCCTCGAGCAGATGACGGTGCTCAACACCAACACCCGCTACCTGCACGACAGCCTGACCGAGTACGCCCGGCGCCTTGCGGCCACGCTGCCCGATCCGCTCGGCGTCTGCTTCTTCGTCTGCACCGGGAGCGAGGCCAACGAGCTGGCGCTGCGCATGGCGCGCACCCACACGGGGCGCGAGGGCATGGTCGTGCTGGAGGGCGGGTATCACGGCAACACCAGCTCGCTGGTGCAGCTCAGCTCGTACAAGTTCGATGGCCCCGGGGGCGAGGGGCCCCCGCCGTGGGTGGCCTGCGTCCCCATGCCGGACGGCTACCGCGGCCGCTACCGGTCCTCCGATCCCGACTGCGGCGCGCGCTACGCTGAGGAGGTCGGCCGCGCCGTGGATGCGCTCGGGGGACGGCCCGCGGGCTTCCTCTTCGAGTCGATCCTGAGCTGCGGCGGCCAGATCGTGCTTCCGGACGGCTTCCTGCCGGGCGCGTTCGAGCGTGTGCGGGCGGCGGGCGGTGTGTGCATCGCCGACGAGGTGCAGGTCGGGTTCGGGCGCGCCGGCTCCTCCTTCTGGGCCTTCGAGGACCACGGGGTGGTGCCCGACATCGTCACCATGGGCAAGCCCATCGGCAACGGTCATCCCCTCGCGGCCGTGGTCACCACCCCGGAGATCGCCGACTCCTTCAACAACGGCATGGAGTACTTCAACACCTTCGGCGGCAACCCGGTGTCCTGCCGTATCGGCCTGGCGGTGCTGGACGTGATCGAGGAGGAGGGGCTGCAGGACCACGCCCGCCGGGTCGGCGAGCGGCTGCTCGCGGGACTGAAGGATCTGGTGGAGCGCTACCCGATCGTGGGAGACGCGCGCGGCACCGGCCTCTTCCAGGGGATCGAGCTTGTGACGGACCGCGAATCACTCGACCCGGCAGCCCGCCACGCGACCTGCCTGGTGGAACGCATGCGCGACCGCGGAATCCTGCTCAGCACCGACGGCCCGCTCCACAACGTCGTGAAGATCAAGCCGCCGCTGGTCTTCGACGAAGACGACGCGGATCGGCTTGTGAGCAACCTCGACGAGGTGTTGGGGGAGGACGCGCTGCGCCTGACGGACTAGACTAAATAAACTAAGCTAACGTCCATCACCGGCTACTTGGAAAACGCGCAGTATGCCCACGTTGGCACCCCTCAGGGACGAAGATCGAACGCTTGCCCACGCGCGTTGCGCAGCACCGAAAAGTGCCTCCTGTCGAGGGTAATGATCCGCGTTGTCGCGAGCCTCTCGGCCAGCACCGCGACTGAGGCGTCCGTGGTGCCGAGTGGAAGATCCGCGTATCGGCGGACGAGTCCGGCAATGCGGGCCCAATCTTCGGTTTCGGGAGCCATAACCGTGAACCTGGACAGCCCGTCCACGAACCGGCTTTCCGCGTGAGCTCCGTGGCGGCGTCCGAGGAGCCATGCGACTTCCGCGACGCAAAGAGCCGGGATGACGAGATCGACACCGGACTCGGTCAGCGCTTCCACACAAATCGCGTGATCGGGATCGGCGGAGTTCGCGCTCGCCAGCAACGGTCCGCTGTCAACGATCGCCAGCAACATCGTCAGGCCATCGTGCCGCCAACACTCGGTCGAGGTCGCGGGCGGCGTATGTGGAGTCCGCGACGATGCCTTGCCAGGGCAGCTTGCCTCCGGCTGGCCGGCACAAGTGCCGCTCAAGGGAGAGGCGGACGAGGGCGGAAAAGCTCACACCTCGCCGCCGGGCCTCGCTTCGGGCGAGGTTGGCCAGGCTGTCGGGAATGGAGATGGTCGTACGCATCGTATCACCAAGTATGAAGTATGACACCGGATCGCAGAGTGCACCGTTTGCCGAGGGCTGTCAAGGGAGGTTGACCACCTCCCACACCTTCGCCAGGGTGTGGAACTCTCCGTTCTCGCCGAAACGGTCCACCCCGTCGGGAAGCCGCATCATCGCGTCGCGGTTGAAGCGCTGGCCGGGGACGAGCGCGCCGCGCGCCGCGTCGGTGACGGCGGACACCTCACAGACGATTCCGCTGGCCTCCAGGTCCGTCATCAGCACCTCGTACGCCACTTGCCAGATCGGGAAATGGAGCGTTGCGCCGCGGCTGGCCGCGAGTTCCCGGAACGCCCCCGCGCGCCACTCGCGAATGTGCTCGAGGTGCAGATCGCCGAACACGACGCGGGCGACCGCGGGAATCAGCGCGACCGCGTCTGCAATGCGCGTCTCGTAGGCGACGCCGGGATGGAGGGGAACGCCCAGCAGGGGCACTCTCAGATGTTCGGCCTGGCGAATCACAAGCTCCACCCGCAGCTCCTGGTGGGCGATCATCCGGCTGGCGGCGTCGAAGGTCGTCAGCAGGACCACGGGGCGGGCTTCCTCGCGCAGCAGGGCCCGGTAGGCGAGGAAGCTGTCCTTGCCGCCGCTCCAGAAGAGCACGTCCACGGGCTGGGGCTCCGGACGGAGCGGCGTCAGCCAGTGCGGAGGTTCAACGGTCGGAGCGCCCTCCCCGGTGTCCGCCCGGTCAGCCTCCCAGGGGCAGTGCCGGCATCCGCTCCGGCAGCAACTGCCCCGCTGGCGCAGACCGAACTCGGTGAACACGGCCAGCCCGGTCGCCGGGTCGTGGTAGAAGGTCTCGCGGTTGCGCGAGGCTTCGTAGTGAAGGCGGCGCCAGTCGGCTGGTCGGGGGCGAACGGTGGTTATCGGAGGAATGGGGCCCGGGGGACACGGCCTGCTGCGTGATCCCCGCGTCAGCGCCGGAATCCGCTGCTTGAGCCCGGGGAATATGCTTGAGCCCGGGACGGCGGTCCACTGGCCAATGCGCGCGGCAGGCGCGATCATGGGCACGCGGCAGCACCTCTGCAAACGGCCAACCGACGAGACCGCAAAAGATGAACGTGTTTCCCCTTGCGTCCCTGGATCGCGAACCCTCGGATCCGGTCAACTTCACCGGTCCCGGAAGCCTGCGCCGCATCGAGGGCGCCCTTCCTGCGGATCCGCGCGTCAACGTCTACCGCGTGCATTTCGAGGCCCGCTCGCGCACCAACTGGCACACGCACAGCGGGTATCAGATGCTGCTGATCGTCGAGGGTCGGTGCCGCTATCAGAAGGAGGGCGAACCCGTCGGCGAAGCCGGGCCCGGCGACGTGATCGTGGTGGAGGCGGGCGAGAACCACTGGCACGGCGCGGCTCCCGGCGGAGCGATGACCCACATCGCGCTCAACGTGAACGCGGTGACCAGCTGGGGAGACCCGGTGAGCGAGGACGAATACGATGCCGGATGACGGTGGCGAAGGCCGCATGCGAAACGCACTCCGGCGCCTGAGGCAACGCCTGCGCGCCGCGCGCGAGATCTACGAGGGCATCTACTTCGCCCCCTACCGCTCGCAGATCTATCGAGCCTACCGGGAGGAGCGGGACACCTTTCTGCTGCTGGGATTCGCGGATCTGCTGGGAGCCCCGAACCCGGTGGCCTTCTACGCGCTCGAGCTCTATCCGGACGTGATCGAGGAGTTTCACCAGTGGCATCGGCGCATCGGCATGCCCCGTCCTCCGGATGGCGGCTTCAGATGCTGCTGAGGCCGGGCTGGGGGAAGCCGGCGGGATCCCGCACCGTGTCCGGGCAGGTCTGTCTGTGAGGCACGGTCCGGTTCCACCCTGATGACCAGGCCGCGCCGCATTCTCGACCGCGAGGTCGTCTTCTTCGGCGGAAAGGGCGGGGTCGGTAAGACCACCCTGGCCGCCACCATGGCGCTCGAAGCCGCCCGCGAGGGGCACCGTACCCTTCTGGTCTCCACCGATCCCGCGCACTCGACCTCGGATGTGCTGGAGACCCGGCTCGGAGGAGAGGCCCGGGAGGTGCGGCCCGGGCTGTGGGCGCTTGAGATCGATCCCGCGGAGGAGGCCGACCGCTACATCGACGACGTGAAGGCGCGTATCGCCGACACCACGCCGCCGCGCCTGATGGCCGAGGTCGACCGCCAGATCGACATCGCGCGCGTGACCCCCGGGGCCGAGGAGTCGGCGCTGTTCGACCGGTTCACCAGGATCGCCGAGGAGGCCGGCCACGAATATGACCGCCTCATCTTCGACACCGCGCCGCTGGGGCACACGCTCCGCCTGCTCGCCCTTCCGGAGCTGATGGGCGCCTGGATCAGCGGGCTCATCTCGCGCCGCAGGAAGGTCAACGTGCTGGGACGCATGTGGCGCAACGTCGCGGGGGCGGCCGCGGGTTCCGAGGACCCCGGCGAGGATCCGGTGCTCGGCGCCCTCACGGAACGCCAGGCCCGCTTCCGCCATGCGCGCGCCCTGATCACCGACCCGCACCGCACCGGCTTCGTCTTCGTGGTCACGCCGGAGCACCTCCCCGTCGCCGAGACCGAGCGGTCGGTGAAGATGCTAGACAAGTACGGCATCCCCGTGGCCGCAATCTTCCTGAACCAAGTGGTGCCCGAGGACGCCGACGGCGGGCTGCTGGAGGCTCGGCGGGAGCGGCAACGGGAGTACACGGAGCGGGTGCGGAAGAGCTTTTCCGCATATCCCGTTCACGCAGTGCCTCTGTTCGACGGCCGGCTGCACGGGCTGGAGGCGCTGGAACGTCTGGCCGGGGCGTTGCCGAGGTCGGAGCGGGCGACGTAAACTGACCGTTCCGCGCGTCGGCTGGCTGGCGAAGTGCGCATCGCTCCCCTCAGCACAAGGATGGCATCCGTGAGCTCAATCGTACTCCTACTGATCGGATTGGCCGCGTTCGCCACGGGATACCGGGTTTATTCCCGGTACGTCGCGCAGAGGATCTACCGGCTCGACCCGGACTTCCGCACGCCGGCGCACGAGTTCGAGGACGGGGTGGACTTTCTGCCCACCAACCGCAACGTGCTCTTCGGCCACCACTTCACCTCGGTGGCGGGGGCGGCGCCGATCGTGGGGCCGGCGATCGCGGTCATATGGGGATGGCTGCCCGCGTTCCTGTGGGTGGTGCTGGGCACCATCTTCGCCGGGGCCGTGCACGACTTCGGCACCCTGTGGATCTCGACCCGGCACAAGGCCAACTCCATCGGCACGCTGGCCGGCAAGATCGTGGGGGACCGCGGCCGGGTGCTCTTCATGCTCGTGATCTTCTTCCTGCTGCTGCTGGTGAACGCGGTCTTCGCGGTCGTCATCTCCAACCTGTTCATCGGCAACCCCGGCGCGGTGCTGCCGGTCTGGGGCAGCCTGGTGGTGGCGATCACGGTGGGCTTCCTGATCTACCGCTCGGGCGCCGGGCTGCTGTGGCCGTCGCTGGGCGCGCTGGCGGTGCTCTACCTGCTGATCTGGGTGGGCCAGTCCGTTCCGCTCCAGCTTCCCGACTTCTTCGGCTTCGACCCGACGCCCGCTCAGATCGCGGCATCCGGAGGCGACCAGGCGGCGGCAGCGGCGGCGGCCACCACCGACGGCGTGCGCGCGGGGTGGGTCATCGTCCTCTTCGTGTACGCCTTCTTCGCCAGCGTGCTGCCGGTCTGGCTCCTGCTCCAGCCGCGCGACTACGTCAACAGCCACCAGCTCTTCGTGGCGCTCGGCATCATCGGGCTCGGGATCATCTTCACCAACGCCCCGGTGGTGGCGCCCGCCGTGAATACGAATCTGCCACCCGATACGCCGAACTGGTTCCCGCTCCTCTTTGTGACCATCGCCTGCGGCGCGATCAGCGGCTTCCACGGACTGGTGTCGTCCGGGACTTCGTCCAAACAGCTCGACAAGGAGACGGACGCCCGCTACGTGGGCTACGGGGGCGCGGTCGGCGAGGGCTCATTGGCACTCACCTCGATTCTGGCGACCACCGCCGGCTTCGCGGTCGTGGTGGGGGTGGACGGCTGGCACGACCATTACGGATCGTTTGCGTCGGCGTCGGCGGGCGCGACCCAGGCATTCGTCCAGGGCGTGGGGGTCCTGGCGCAGGGGATCGGCATCCCCCAGGGCCTCGCGGTCACCTTCGCCGCCGTGGTGGTCATCAGCTTTGCCGCAACCACCATGGACACCGGGGTCCGTCTGCAGCGCTACATCATTTCCGAACTTGGGGCCGAGTACAAGATCAAGCTGGCCCAGAACCGCTGGATCGCGACCACGCTCGCCGTATCCAGTTGCGCCCTGCTGGCGTTGGGCGTGGACCGGGGAGCCGGGGGCATGCGCCTCTGGCCGCTCTTCGGCACCACCAACCAGCTCACCGGGGCCATGAGCCTGCTGGTGATCAGCCTCTTCCTCTACAGCCTCAAGCGCAGGATCTGGGTGACGGTGATGCCGCTGGCCTTCCTGCTGGTAATGACGACCTGGGCCATGGTGATCAACATGATCGGCTACTGGACCAGCGAGACCTGGCTCCTCTTCGGGGTTGGAGGCGCGATCTTCGTGCTGGTGCTCTGGCTGGTGTTCGAGGCGCTGGCGGCGATCCGGTTGGCGATGTCCGCGAGCGGGCCCGGGGCTCCGGCGCGTCACGGCCCATGAGCGGGCTCCGGCCGGAGACGCTCCTCGCGCGGTTCGGGGCGGGCCGGGGAGGCAGGAAGAAGGCAGGGTTGCAGTCGCGCACGTGCCTTGCGGCTGCGTTGTCGATCTGGTTCGTGGTGCCTGCCTCCGGCGCGTCCCAGGCGGCTCCGGCGGCCTCCGCTCCGGGTGACCTGACCACGCTCTTCGAGGTTGGCGGCCTCGTCCTCGACACCAACGGCGACGAGGTGCCGGACTTCGTCAACGCTTCGCTGGTGATGGGCGAGGCTCCCACGCCGGCCGAGACGCGCGCGGCCGCCGAGATCGCCGCCCGCCTGGGGTTCGAGACCATGGCGCTGGACCTTCCGCTGGCGCGCGGCACGGGGGCGGAAGGGGTGCTGGTCGTGGTGGGCCGCATCGGGCTGGCCGCATCGGGCCTGGCTTCACCGGGGGTCGACCCGGCCTCGCTCGACGCCGGCGAGGGGGCGGTGGTGGTGCGCGAGGCGGATGGCCGCCGCTGGGTAGTGGTGGCGGGTGGGGATGATGAGGGGCTGGTCGCGGCTGCCCGCCTGTTCGCGGGGGTATTGCCGCACACGCGCACGCTGTCCGCGCCGTTGCTGGGCCGGGCGGGCGACGACGTGCGCGCGGCGCTGGAGGGGTCGGGGGTGGAGGTGGAGGAGGTACGGCTCTGGCAGGTCCGCGCGCGCGCCGGATCGGACGGGGTGAACCGCCTGATCGCGGACCTGCAGGTGGCATCGGCCGACGTGGACGCCGCGGCCGGGGTGCTGCGCGCGCTGGCGGCCGGAGAGGACGTCCCGGCCGCGGCCGGGCAGGAAGAGGCCGCCGGTCAGGACGCGCTGGCCGCGGCGGAACCCGCCGACCCGGCCGACCCCGGGGCGGCCCCCGCCGGGCAGGACGCCCCGCAGGCGGCGGATGAAGCCGACGGGTCGGACGAACCGTTCGCCTACCCCGGCCTGGGGTCGGTGGAGGTGCGGCTTGCCTCCGGCCCGGTGGTGCGCATCCCGGGTCGGGCCGCCCCGGACGCGCCCGGACCGGTCGCGGGCCGACCGGGCAGCGGTGCGAAGGGGTCGCTCGACCTGTCCAACCTGTACACCCCCGACGGCCTGCTGGGCGACTCGGACAACAACGAAATCCCCGACCGCATCGATGCCCTGATCGCCCCGGGCGCGGCCGCTGTGGAGGCGCTGCCCGACTTGGCCGCCCGCCTCGGGCTGGAGTCGACCGGGCTGGTGGTGCCGCTGGTGGAACCCGCCGCCGGCCTGGACCGCCCCGCCTCCCGTCCCACCCTGGTGCTGGCCGGCACCGGCAACCCGCTCACGCAACAACTGGCCGACAGCGGCAGAGTCGACCTGGACGGCCTCCAGGCCGGTGAGGGACTCATCCAGCTGGTGCCAGACGCCTTCGGCAGCAAGCCCTCGCTGGTCGTGACCGGCGGCGACGCCGCGGGAGCCCGCAGCGCCCTCGACCACCTCGCCCTGACCCTCCCCCACCTGGACGCCCGGGGCGACGACCGCCCCACCATCGATCATGTCGAACAGGCCCTCTGGAGCGCGCTTTCCGGCCACTCCCCCGCGGGTCAGGCGGCCATCGGCCTCTACAAGCTCGACCGCATCCTGGCCGATCTCGCCGGCCGCGACCTGGCCGCCGCCGAAGTCCTGATGTCGGTCGAAAAGCCCGATCCCGGCCTCGCCGGCCTCATCCGCGAGCGGGCGGCCGCCCTCGGCGCCGGCGAGCTGGAGGTGGTCGTCGACAACCGCGACGTGCAGAACGCCGCGCCCATCTTCTCCGACTCCTTCACGCTGCCCTCCGAGGTCGACCGCTTCCGCGCCATCGTAGAGGAAGAGGTGCTCCCCGCAGTCGCGTCCGGCGAGGCCGTCACCGTGCACGCCCGCCTGAGCGAGCCTCCCGCGGTCCGCCGCAGCCTGGAGGCGGAAGTGCTCGCCGCCCTCCTCGAGCGCGGCGCCGACCCCGAGGCCACCGTGGTCGAAGTGCGCTCCGCCTTCAAGCAGGGATACTACTGGCTCTACGAGGGCGTCCGTCCGCGGCTGGAGGGCGCCGACATCGGCGAGATCCTCATCCGTTTCCGCCGTAACGACCCGCCCGAGGAGTGGCCCCAGCAGGCCATCCACACCCCCGTGCGCTGGCTGCACGAGATCTTCCCCATCGACGAGGTCCTGGCGCGCGACCTGGGCATCGATCTCGAGCGCATCCGCTTCGAGCAGGTCCTCGAAGGCCCCACCTATCACGTTGCAGTCACCGACCCGGCCGGCGAGCTCATCCTCACCGAGAGCTTCGACCCGAAGTGGGTGATGCGCCCCTACGTCGACCGCTTCCGCGACTACGAGCACGTTCGCGTCACCACCGGCTGGATCGAGGCGCGCGCGGCCGGGCGCACCCTCGCCGACGAGCGCATCGTCACCGATCCGGAGGCGTTCTGGGATTACTACCAGGGCACGACGCTCCCGGCCGTCTACGACTACGTGATGGACCGCCACGAGGGCATCCCCCGGGGCGGCAACGCGGACGCGCCCTTCTTCGGCGAGCTGGTCGTCGACGTTCAACTCAGCGAGCCCGACTACCGCCTCGAGATCGACAACGAGATCCACTCCACCATGGACGCCCTCCACGAGGAGGTCTACTTCGGCACCATCGAGTTCTTCGACCTGATCGGGCGCAACTCGCGCGGGCAGGGGCTAACCTTCCCGGGACGCATCATTCCCGTGATGCTGCCCAAGGCGGACGGTACGCGCGGAACCGTCGACATCTCCTTCTCGGGCTTCGCCACCTCCCGCCCGGCGGTGGTCGTCACCTGGCGCGAGCGCTCCGGCGAGACCGGTGAGACCCGCCTGGACATCCCGCGCATCGCCATGGAGCGGCCCTCGGCCCGGCGGGCGCACGTCCGCGAGGGCACGCCCGGCCTCTCCCACCTCGCCCTGCGGGTGCGCGTCGACACCGACGCCGACATGCGCGACAGCCTGCTCGCCTACGCCCCGCCCCTCCAGGTCGACGAACGCATGCTTTCGGCCGAGCAGGTGGAGGCGACCCTCGGTCACATCGAAGCCATGCGCGCCCGCGGCATGTACGCGTCCGCTCTGGCGTTCCCCGGCCTGGGATCCGTGGAGGTGCACGCCGAGTGGACGCACGAGGAGGATCCGGAGTCGCGCCGCACCGTCCATCTTGCGGCCAACGGCACGCCCGAACCCCTCCCCGACTGGCGCGACCTGCTCCCCGAGGGCTGGAGCTATTCGGGCGAGCGCATGGTGCAGTGGGACACGCCGATCCCTCCTCCGGAGGGGCATCGCGTCCTCGCCCAGATGGGGGCGGCCTTCGAGGAGGCGCACGTCTACAAGGCGGGCGAGTCCTACCTGGGCAGGACCACCTGGGCGATGGACCTCATGTCGCCCATCGAGGCCTCCCACTGGTCGCGCGCCAAGGCCACCACCCACAAGCCGACCGTCATCTATTCGGCGCGCCAGCACGCCAACGAGGTATCCTCCACCAGCCACGTGCTGCGCCACGCCGAGCTGCTTCTCACCGATTCGGAGCAGCGCAGCCGACTCGACCGCGTCAACGTCATCATCCATCCCTTCACCAATCCCGACGGCGCGCAACTGGCGTACGACCTGTACCGCTCCACCCCCGACTACATCCTGCACGCCGGCTATCTGGGCTCGCTCGGCATCGACGTCAGTTCGGGCTCCGGCGACGACCATCCCATCTACCCGGAGTCGCAGGTACGGGGCAGGCTCTGGGAGGCGTGGCTCCCGGACATCTTCCTGAACCCGCACGGCTACCCCTCGCATCAGGTGGTGCAGCTCTTTTCGGAGTACACCGGCCTCGTGCGCCGCGGGCGCGTGACCGAGCGCAACTGGGGATTCAACAAAGGCTGGTTCATGCCCGGCTTCGGCTACGTCGACAGCCCCGACTTTCCCCGGCACCGCGACGCCGCCTTCCAGCTGCGCGACTACATCACGCGGGGCATCAACTCGAACCGCGACGTCTTCGAGATGAACCAGCGCACCTACGCCCGCTACGAGCGCTACGGCGCCGATTTCGACACCGACGTCTTCCGCCTGCCGATGACCGACAGCGTCCTGATCCAGATGCCCCTCAAGGGATCATCGGGAGGCGGCGGAGGCGGCTACAACCCGCGGGTCACGATCTGGAGCGGCACCACCGAGGCTCCCGACGAGACCGCCTACGGCCCCTGGATGGAGTTGGTGGCGAAGGCCGGCCTCTCGTGGGACCAGGCCATCCTCGACTACCTGTACGAGGGCGACCACAAGGTCGAGCGGTCAGGCTCCACCTTCTTCGGCGGGGTCACGCTGCGCATGAACCGCCCGCGTCCTCCCGAGGAGGAGGAGGAGGACCCGCCGCCGGTGAGTGATTGAGGCGCGGAGGCGGGCGGGCCGCCAGCGCTCGTATTCCTCGCGATGGTCATGATTGCGGTTGCGTACTCCTAAGTGATCCGGCTGGATCGCGGGGAGGATCGGTTGAGGTGGTGTTTTCGATGTAGAGTTACATCGGTTTTGCTGATTGGATGCCAGGAGCGTATACTCGCGCGTCCTCGTCAATCCTGAGAACCGGAAGGCACATGTCTCCCGCCGGACTACCCGTACCGCCACCCCGACTTTCCCTCGCTCTCGACGAGCGCCGGTGACCCCATCTCCTTCGAGACGCGGTGTCGTGCGTGCCGCCGTATTAGCACTGATCGTGCTTTGGACCGCGGCATGCGGCGATGGCGGTACAGGACCGCCGCCGCCGGCTCCGAACCGGGCACCTCTGGCAAGCGGATCGATCTCGCCTCAAACGGTAGCCGCAGGGCAGACAGTCATAATGAACGTGGCGAGCTACTTCACCGATCCGGACGGAGACGCGTTGACCTTCACGGCGGCGAGTTCGAATGCCGCGACGGCATCAGTTTCGGCGTCCGGAAGCGTGGTCACTGTGACCGCGGCCGCACGGGGAGTGGCGACCGTAACGGTTACAGCCCGAGACCCAGGCGGCATGTCGGCACAGTTGACGTTTACCGTCACGGTGCCCAATCAGGCCCCGGTCGCGGTGGATGCTGTCCCGGCACAATCCATCTTCGTCGGGGACACAGCCACCGTGGATGTATCGGCGTACTTCAATGACCCGGACGGAGATGCGCTGACCTATTCGGTGGCGAATTCGGATGCGACGGCCGTATCGGCATCGGTCGCCGGAAGCGTGGTTTCCCTGACCGCGATCACCCAGGGGATCTCCACGGTTACGGTAACTGCCAGCGATCCTGACGGGCTGTCTGCAGAGCAGGACATCTCGATCACGGTACCGAATCGGGCGCCGACTGTCCTCGACACCATCCCATCTCAGACCCTCTTGACCGGGGAGACGCTGGAGTTGGACATGGAGTCCTACTTCACCGACCCCGACGGAGATGCACTCTCATTCGCCGCCGCAAGCGCCAACACAGGCGTGGCATCGGCGGAGACCGCCAGCAGCACGGTCACGATTACCGGGGTTTCACCTGGGAGCGCGAGGGTGACGGTAACGGCGACCGATCCTGCGGGGATATCGATTCAACAGGCTTTCGCTGTCACGGTGCCGAATTGGCAACCGTACGCGGTCGGCACCATCCCAGGGCAGTCGGTGGAGTCCGGACAGACGGTCACCATCGATGTGTCTCCGTTCTTCACAGATCCCGACGGTCAACCGCTGAGCTACACGGCAGTAAGTTCCAACCAGGGAGTCGCGACCTCCACGGTGGACGGCAGCGCGGTGACTGTAGCGGGAGTGGCGGCCGGAACCGCGACGATCACCGTTACGGCGACGGATCCGGGAGGGCTGACCGCTCAGCACCGTTTCTCCGTGACGGTGCGGGCAGCCAACGCCGCTCCGGAAGTCGTGTCGACCATTCCCGATCTGAGCCTGACCGTCGACGAAGTGCGCACATGGCGGGGAGCCGATCACTTCCGCGACCCGAATGGCGATCCACTGACCTACGCGGCGGGCAGTTCCAACGCTGCGGTTGTCCTGGCCGTGGTATCGGGTGCCGAATTCGGGGTCGGTGCCGTGTCAGTCGGATCGGCTGTTGTAACGGTGACCGCCAGCGACCCCGGAGGCTTGAGTGCTCAAATCAGCTTCCGGGTAACGGTGCAGCCCGGGACGCAAACGGAAGTGGTGATCTCGGGGGTCGAGCCGGGCTTGCTGGTCGAAGGTGCCGAAGCGAGGATCACGGGCTCGGGGTTCTCGGCCACGACCACGCAGAACCAGGTCACAATCGGCGGACTCGCGGCAAGAGTTACTGCGGCCAGCCCGACGACCTTGTCAATCGTGGTTCCTTGGAGTGATTGCCTGCCGCCGCGCCGCGAGGAGTTGCGGGTGGCGGTGGGGAGCGAGAGCGATGCGCGAACGGTGGGGGTGACGCCGCGTAGTCAGGAAGACATGGAATTGGAGCCTGGATGGTATCGGTCGACACATGCCGGATACGGCTGTGTCTACCTGCCAGCTGACGGGTCGGGCGGAGAGTATCTCATCGGAGTGGTATCCAGTTCGGAGAAGCCGTCATCACTCACCGGCGTAACCCTAACGGGCACCCCGGGAGACGCCACGGTGGTCGCAGCAGACGGCGGTCGCATCGTGGTCGCGGCTGAGAGACGGACGGTCGAGCAAGCGAATCCGAGTGCAATGGCGGCTTTGACCCAAGGGCCGTTCAGATTGGCGGCCGCGCTCAACAGGGGGACCGGTGTCTCGATGGCCGCGGCCTCGGTGGGCAGCAGCCTTGACAAATGGCCGCTCGCCGATGACACCCTGCGGACGTGGCGGGCGAGAGCACACAACGAGATCATGGCCCGGAATAACGCGCTGCTGCGGAGGATTGGGCGGGCGACCCCCCCCGCACTCGCGGATACGCGGCGGGACCTGCAGGTAGGGGATACGCTGGCGCTGTATGCGGATTTTGAAGGAACATGCAGCAGGGCCGGGCAGGTGCGCGCTCTGGTGCGCTTGGTCGGTAACAGTTCGATCTGGTTGGACGACCTCGACAATCCCGCCGCAACCTTCACGGACACCGAGTTGGCGAATCTGGATGCCTTCTATGCGACCAACATCAAGGGTGTTCACGACCATTACTTTGGCGGCCTGTCCGATGTGGATGGCAACGGCCGGTTCTTGGTGCTGATGACGAAGGAGGTGAATCGGGTTGGGAATCTCGGCGGTTGGGTTTGGGGGGCTGACCTCGTTTCACGCCAGTACTGCACAACAAGTAATCAGGCCGAGATCTTCTACGGCAAGGTGCCAGACCCTCGAGGCACCGTCGGAGACATCCTTACCAAGCAGGATGTGCTCGACTCATACCCCGCATTGATCGCCCACGAAGTCACGCACATCATTCAGCGTGGGGGACAGATCTATGGGGGCTCCGGTCCGAAGACTACCTGGGAACTGGAAGGGGGTGCCACCCTCGCGGAGCAGTTGGTCGGCTACCGTCTCTTCGGGCACGGCTCCGGCCAGGAACTCGACTGGAGTGCGTTTTCCCCATTGAACGAGAGGTACCATTGGTACGGGGGCTTGTTGGAACTGGCTCAGTTCTTCGGATGGGACTATCGGGGCGATGGCAACGGAAGAATCTCCGGCGCCCCGGAGGCGTGCAGTTGGGTCGGTACGCCGGACGAAGGGAACTCCGGCCCCTGCTTGCTGGAGGGGCGAGAAGTCTACGGCGTCCCGTCCATGGTTCTTCGCTTCGCCATGGACCGTTGGGGCGGCGACTACCCGGGAGGCGATCGCGCCTTGCTGCGGCGCCTTACGCAGTCCCCGGCCCAAGGTCTTGCATCCTTGGTCGATGTCAGCCCTGAAGGGGCGTGGCCGCCCGAGCAGATACTCGCCGACTTCTACATGACGCTCTGGCTCGATCTCCAGGGATGGGGAGCATTGGGCATGACCACTTGGAATCTTCATGGTATTTTCGGCAGGTTTCCAGATAACTGGCAACTTCAACCCTACACGTCCTCGTCCCACACCCCCCGCCTCACTGGTCGTCGTGTACGGGCGGGATCATCCCTGTACTTCCATTGGACCCCGGCCGGCGCGCTCAGCCCGACCAGCATCAAGGTCACATCGCCGGGCGGAGGACGATTGCCCGATCACATCTCCGTGTGGGCCCTGCGGCTGCGGTAGCCGGAGAGGGCGCCGGGCCACCGGTGAGGGTCTTGCCGTGAGGCAGTCATGATACTATTCGGACATATCATGTGATGGGAACTACTCAGTTGAGTTGCCAAAGGGGGGAAGCATGAGGCGTTGGTGCGCACCCATGCTGGTGCTCGCGCTGTCGTTCGCGTACGGGTGCCGTGATGCGCCGCTCGCCCATGCACCCGAAGATGAGGTCGTGGGGCACTGGATGGACGACGGGACAGCCCCGAGAGTGGTGGGCATGGACTCCGGAGCGCGAGTTGACACCACCTTCTCCGTCGTCGTCGATGGCTCTGACGGTCGCGTGCTGCGCGGGCTGGTGATGCAGACCGCCGGGGACGACACGCTCTTCGCGTACAGGATGGACGGCTACCGCGCCGGTGAGCGGGTTGCGATCAGCTACCATGACTGCTCGCTCTACGGGACGATGAGCGCCGATAGGTACACGGCAAAGCGACGCTGCTTCGGGAGCGATGCCGAGACTGTAACGGTGCTGGGCAGGAATAGCCCGCCCGAAGCCGTAACGTTCTCGCTAGCTTGGGAGAATCCGTCGTACTCCGGGGGCTCATACAGCGTTCGCCTGCGGGTCACGAACAATCATCCAACTCTTGATTTGGTCATGGATGAGGCTACGCTGTGCGTTGACGTGGACGCGACCTTCTACTTTTGGGACGAGGTTGTAGCGCCCGGACGGTCAGCCGAGGACGACACTTACTCGGACAGCCAGCCGACCGGGTGCCTTCGCGGCGTCTCGTACGTCTGGAGGGGAACTCCGTGAACCCGGCAACCCATCTAGGTAATCCCCCGAGCTTCACCGATCGGCGCCGACCGGTTCACTTGCCGTGCCGGTCAACGAGACATCAAGCCGCACATGGTCGTAGGGCACGCGCGGCACCAGCGTGCCGCGCTCGCCCCGCCGCAGTTCCACCAGTCCGTATTGCGACATCGTCTTCAGCGTCCGTGACAGGTTCGACTTGCTCCGCCCGGCCATCTCCGCAAGCTCCGTGAGCGACCGCGGACTCTCCCGGGCGATCAGCTCCAAGAGGCGCCGGTTATGCGCCGACAGCAAATTCGCGAAGCTGTCGAGCGAAGTGAACCACATCTTCGGCTCATCCCTGGCGGGCGTGTGTTCGCCCCGCGCGATCGCCAGCGTGCGCGCCTTCATCCGGTCGTAGTCGGCGATGCCGATCGTCAGTGTCCTCATGGAAACGTCACGTCGCCGGGCAGAGGGCGGTTGCCCGACCACATCTCCGGTGTGGGCGCTGCGGCTGCGGTAGCCGAGGGGCCGTGCCAACGGGTTCGAGCCGTCCGCGTCGCCTTCTCCTGCTTGTCGGGCGGGTAGCCGTGCTTTCGCAGAATGCGCTTGACGAGGCGAGCTTCAACCTCCGATTCGGTGAAGGTCGTCAAGAGGGGGGCTGGGCCAACAGGTGGACGACGAGCCGGACCATGAGATCCTTGTTGGCGGGCTCGCTCTGCGCGATGAGGAGCGTCAGGGCTGTGAGGGCACGGGGGTGTAGGTCGTGATCCAGCTCCTCCTTGCTGAGGTAGAGCAGGAACAGCAGAGAACCGATGCGCTTGTTGCCGTCCGTGAAGGGATGGTCCTTCACCAGGAAGTAGAGAAGATTGGCCGCCTTCTCCTCGCGCGTTCGGTAGAGGGGCTCGCCGAACATGGTCTGCTCGACATTCCCGAGGATCCCCTGGAGGATCTCGCCGCGAGGAACGCCGAATAGCGACGATGCTTCTCCGCGCTCCACCAGCGCCGCCCTCAGGTCGGCGATGGCCGAGACCGCTCGATCTTGATCAAGGGCAGCGGTTGGCGGTTGCGTGCCCGGCGGAGACTCAAGGCGATCCTCGTCGTATTCCAGCAGGAGCCGCCATGTGTCGGCGTAGCCGGTGATGATATCGAGAACGTCCTTCCCGGTGCCGCTGACGAGCGACTGGCTCCGCAGCGTCTGTGCCAGTAGGTCCAGTGTCTCTCTGGCTTCCCGCAGACCGCGTTCTGCGAGACGGCGTTCGTTCAGGACGTAGCCGCGAACGAGGAACTCTCGCAACGTACGGGTGGCCCACTGCCGGAAGCGGACGGCGCGCTTTGAATTCACCCGGTATCCAACCGAAATGATGGCGTCGAGGTTGTAGTGCGCCACGGCGCGTCGAACCCGCCGGCGCCCCTCCGTTCGAACCAGCAAGAAATCCTTGCTAGTTGCCGCTCGGTCGAGTTCGCCGTCCAGGAACACCACCTGAAGATGCCGATTGACGTTCTGACGTGTCGTCTGGAACACGTCGGCCATCTGTCGCTCGGTCAGCCAAACGGTTTCCTGTGCAAGGCGGACGCTTATCGAGACCTCGCCGCCCGAGGCCTCGTAGACGACGACCTCGCCGCCCGGGCGGGGTTCGCGGGTGTCAGTCACCGGGCCGACTCCAGCCGCTTCATCTTGTCCTCGAACGGCTCTTCGTCGGCCTCGTAGCCGGTCGTGGCTCCGCTGTTGGTGTGCTTGGTGGCCACCTTCGTCGTGTCCTTGTTCGCCCGTCGGCGTGGATTGGGAGCGCCAGAAATATGACATGCGACGGGTTGCCGTGCATCTTCAACACAGCGGTCGGGATGCCGAAAGGATGAGTAGGGCCAATGATCGAGAACGACGGCTCTACGGCCCGAGGTTTTGACCCGGACACCGCTCCCGATCTCTCGAAAGACGGCTGGCCCGAGAAGTTCGCCAAGGTGCCCGTCCGCCGGGGGCGTCCCCCGAAAGGTCGGGCCGAGTCCACCCCAGCACCTCGTCAATCGGCGCGGGCCAAACAGGCGGAAACCGGTCGGCGGATCAGCGCTACAGCACAACTCGGCGCCCCCGTCTCTTCAACGAGCGGGGGCGCCGAGACGCGATTCGCCGACCGTCAGGATGATCCGCCGGGGCCGGGAGCGGTCACATCTGCGCTACGGCTTCTTTTCGAAGGTGGGCGTCTTGTAGAAACCGTCGGGTTCGTCTGCGAACTTCGCATGCCCGGCTAGGCGGTAGATGCCCGGCGGAAACTTCTCGTCCTCGATGTTGATGGGGCAGATGTGCACCTGCTGATTAGTCTGCGGACTGAAGAACACGTTGTTCTGCACGGTAACCCACCCGCCACCGACGGCGCGCTGCCACTCCGTCCAGTGTATCGTGAAGCCAGCCACGGCACTTGTAACGGCACTGCTCACGCAGGTGGTCAGCGTAAAGCTGGCACCACCGGGGAGCTGCGCCGTGAGAACGCCTTCCTCGTCGACCGACAGCCCAGGCAGCGAGTCATACTCCTCCTGGTGCACCCTCACCACGATCGAGTCCTGGGAGACCGACAGGCCGTCCTCGTTCGTGGCCGTCACCGACAGCATCGTCACGCTGACGCTGTCCTCCACCGCACCCGTGCCCGTCGTGGTCACCATGCTGCCGTCCACGGATGCTATGGCCACCGCCTCGTCCGAGGTCGTCGCCGCGTAGGTAAGCTCGGCGTCCTCGAAGTACGGCGCCACGTCCAGCACCACCATGCTGTCCACGATCATGTCGTGGGTGGGGATCGTGTCGACGATCTCGGGTGGGACGGGGGGCGGCGTGACGGTCACGCCGAACTCCAGGCTGGCCGAGAGCATGCCCGCGTCGGACGCCGTCACGGTAACCGTGGCACGCCCTGGCGCGACGCCCGTGACGGTCACCACGGCGCCCTCCATCGCCACGGTCGCCACGCCGGGGTCGTCGCTGGTCGCGGCGTACGTCAGGTCGTCGCCGTCGGGATCGCTGAAGTTGTCGGTCACGTCCACCGTCGCCTCGCTGCCCGCGACCACGGTCACGTCGTCGATGGTCCCTTCCGCCACGGGCGGCTCGTTGGCTTCCTCGACCGTTACCCCGAACTGCTGTTCCGCGGAGAGTTCGCCCGGATCGGTGGCGGTCACGGTCACGGTGGCTTCGCCCGCGGCCAGGGCCGTGATGGTCACCATGGCGCCGTCGGTGGCGACCGTCGCGACGGCGGTATCCGAGCTGGTGGCGGTATACGTCAGTTCGTCCCCGTCGGGATCGCTGAAGTTGGCCGCCACGTCCACCGTAACCTCGTCGCCCACGACCATGCCCTGGTCGTCGATGATGCCTTCACCCACGGGCGCCTGGTTGACGGCTTCCACCGTCACGCCGATGCTCTGGGTCGCGCTCAGCCCGCCCGGATCGCTCGCCGTCACGGTCACGGTCGCGGATCCCGCCGCGACCCCGTTGATGGTCACGTTGCTCCCCGATACCGAAGCCGTTGCGACGGCCGCGTCGGAAGTCGCCGCCGCAAAGGACAGCGTGTTGCCGTCCGGATCGGTGAAGTTACCGGCCACGTTGACCGAAACGTTCTCCCCGACCAAGACCGTTTGCGCGGTGATGCTGCCCACCGCCGTGGGCGCGCGATTCGCCGGTGGTGGGGGGTCGGGCGGCGTCGGCGGCGCGGGTAGCGGTTCAGTACCGCCGTCACCGCCGCAGGTGGCCACCCCGAGGGCGGCTCCCGACATGATCGAAAACAGGGCCAGGGATCGGATTACTCGCATGTGCGCATGCTCCGTGTAGCGTGGTGAGCGCTCGCATCTTCAAGGGGCGCCGACTGCCGCGCGCCAGGATCATGCGGCGTCACGGCCCGAACACTCGCAAGGCTATGGCATGCGCGCAAAGCACGCAACGCGACGGGCAGCCGCCCCGCCAGCCCGAAGGCGAACTCGTCACGATACGCCGTGGGACGTCCACCCAGCCCATAACTGCCGCTCACTGCTCCAGCAAGGTGTGGGAATCCTTGATTGGTGGGAGAATCCGAAAGACGTAGTCCGTCAGGATCAGCATATTCATGCTGTGCTTGTGAGTCGAATAGGCCACCCGGCCATGCATGGCGGCGTGACGATTGGGGACCGGATCCTGCTCGAACCTTGCCACCTCGTCGTCGGTTAATGCCCGCTCGTACGCATGCGTTCTGAGGCGTTGGAGCATGACCCAGTCGAATAACTCTCTGCACTCGCGATCAGTCGGATCTCCCGAGTCGGTCAGTTGTTGGAGCATCTTCCTCGAACCAACGCGCGGTCCGGCACCGATCATCCGTTCGATTTCGGGAAACAGCAGGCGGCAGACGCACCGGTACAACCCGGCTTCGTGGGCCGCAAGAGCCTCACGGAACGTTGTCCTCGCCTCGTCGTCGATGTGGTACTCGGCGAGACCGGACTCCATCTCGTCACGAATCTCAATCCATCGGGTGTGGTAGTAGTCGGCGATGCGGCCGTCGAGACGAGCAAGGTCGTCGCCGCATCCTTCGATAAGCCGATAGGGTACGGAAGGATGCGGAAGCCAGCCCACCTTGTCCAAAGCGTCGTGGGTTAGTTTCCGCTCGTGGAACTCCTTCAGAGCGGGTTGAAGCCGCGCCATGGCTTCGGCCGCTACGGCTGCATTGCGGTTGACCTCCTCCAGAATGGGCGCTGCGGCGGCCGACCATTCATTCAGTGTCTCCAGGACAGGACCGAGCGAACGCTTCGTTTGTCGGATTGCTTCCGAGACCTGCGTTGCGATCGGTGTTGCCGCTTGGGCCATGCGTTCGAAATCGCGGAAGTAGGTGCGGCCCGAAGCCTCTTGCAAGGCGCGAACGTCCGCGAAGATGGCCGCGATGTCGTGGCCGTGCATTGCTGCATATGCCTCCTTCGCCGCCCGGACCGCCGCAATCACCCGGTCGTTCCCCAAGGCCCGCACTGGGGCGATGACCCGGTCGTCCCCATTAGTCTTCATGGCTGGCCTCCATCAGTTCGTTGGGAGTGCAGATGACGGGAGGCTCGTACCCCTCGCTCCGGCACACCCGCTCGATCCGGGACCGCATGGCCGCATTGGCGATGTGGCGGAAGTTCCAAGTCACAAGATAGTGGACACGATTCGTAACAGCGATGGCGATGTGGGCGGCGTCCACCACGGCGTTGGGAGGAATCGCGCGCGAGGCGATGAGTTCGCGCGCCAGTTGCTCCGCCTCTTCGGTCGCATCCAGGAGCGTGATGCCTTCGAGCCTCATCAGCCGGGCACGAGCAGCACTTGAATCCCCCTGTCCGGCTTCGCGAATCACAAGCTCCGAAGCGGCGAGGTGGAATCTCTCCCGGGCGGTATGCCACCACTCGCGAGTCACCTGCTGACGGGCCACGATCACGACATCGCGTGACGGGCGAGCTGTTAAGTAGCTGACGACCGATGTCTCGATATACGCTACAGACCTCATCTTGGCTGTGTAACCCTCCTCCGGGCGTGAGATCGCGACGGAAGCACCGCACCCTCCGACAAGCCTCATTCCGTCCAGCGTTCAGGGTGGCGTGCGAACTCGGACGCTGGCAGGCGATCGACGCCCGATTGGATCGGAGCAGATTACGGAAAACGTAATTTACGTAATCCTTGATGCAATCCGGGTAATCCGTACCCCGCTCAACCCCGCGCTCGCCGGCGCGCCTTCATCCAACGACCCTTGGGCTACCGTCCTCTCCGCGACCCCCTCCGGTCCATCGGCGTGCCCAGGCGGTACATCACCCGGAGCATGAAGTACTGCCCGAGCGAGTCCGTTCGCGACTCCTCGATGTAGTTCGCCGAATTGGTGATCGCGACGCCCTGGTTCTGGTTCAGGAGGTCATAGGCCCGCAGTTCGATCTCGGCGCGCTCGTCGAGCACGCGCCGGGAGATGGCGGCGTCCCAGCGCGCGACGTTGCGCGCCTCCCCGAAGAGTCCCTGGTCGAAGACCCGGTGGCGGAAATCCGATTCCAGGGTCCAGGCGTCGCCGATGTGCCAGGTGGCCTCCGCGCGGTACTGGCTGTTGACGTAGCCGCGGTCGAGTTCCTGGTTCAGCGAGTACGCGACGTCGTTGAAGTTGAAGCTGACCGAGGCGCGCACGTCCAGCCGGTCCTTCTCGCGGTTGTCCACCCCGATCTCGAGCGAGTTGCGCAGGATGCGGCTTTCGTTGGCCGCGTGGTTCACGAGTTCCGTCCCCTCGGAATAGCTGACGTCGTACTCGAGTTCGACGTCGATGCCGAGCCTCCTGATCGGGGTGTCGAAGTTGGCTCCCAGGCTGCCCGACCACTCGCCGCTGGTGTTGACCGGCATCCGGGTCTGAAAGCCGCGCTCGTCGAAAACCCGCGACATCGAGATGTTGTTGTCGGTGTAGGTGAAGCGGGTGAAGGTGCGGAGGTTGATGAAGGTCGCCTCATCGAAGAAGCGATAGTCGGCGTTGACCCGGTGCCGGTATTCCGGGCGCAGATCCGGGTTCCCGGAGTAGATGTTGAGGGGGTCGGTGTTGTCGGCGTAGGGCTGGAGCTGCGTCAGCGACGGCTCGCGGCTCGAGCCTTCGTAGCGGACCTGGAGCGTCTGCCCTTCCTTGATCTCCTTCTTCAGCCGTGCGTTGCCGAGCAGGTGCGTGTAGCCGTTGGCGATGGACTGGTCCCGGCCCAGGATGACGCCTTCGAGGTTGGATCTCTGCACGCGGAGCCCGAGCGTGAGCCAGGAACTCTCGGTGTTGCGGCTGTAGCGCGTGCCGCCCTGAAGATAGGTGTAGGCCCGTTCGAATCCCGAACTCATCCCCGGGTTGTGAACCAGGGTGCCGTCGACGTGATCGTAGACCGCGTTGTTGCGGTCCTGGTGGGTCGCATTGCGCCGGCCGAACAACTCGATCGTGTGCCCGTCCCCGAGCGGCTGGGTCAGCGAGAAGCGGGCCGAGTTGGTCCGGGTCCACCCCACGCGCGAGTGGTCCTGCAGGATCTCGCGCGCATCGTCCACATCGTCATCGCCGTCCCTGGTGCGCCTCTCCCCGGTAACCAGCGAGGACAGGTCGGCGGAGACGTCGGAGTCTTCGAGGTCGCTCGTCAGCTCCGCGACGATGCTGCGGCCCTCGTCGTTCAGGCGCTTGCGCCAGGTGAGCCGTCCGTCCCCGCCCAGTTCGTTCCCGTCCACCAGGTAGTCGGTGGTGGCGGAATTGAGCATGTCTCCGCCGAGGGTATGCGTCTGCCGATTGGCGAACGAGGTGAGCGACGACGCGCGCGCGTTCCCTCTCATGCGGACCCGCAACTCGTGTCCCTCCGAGATTTCGAGCTGCCCGTTGAGGTCCAGGCGATGACTCACGTTGCCGGCTTCCTGTTTGCTGGTCTGGTCGACCAGCGACGCGACATCCGATCCGAAGAGGGCCCGCTGCTGCAGGCTCCGGTCCTGGAGATTGTCCAGCTGGCGGATGGTGTAGCTGCCCCGCAGCCAGGTCTCCTCGCTGAACTCGCGGCTTGCGTTGACCCCGAGGCTCATCGTCTCGGTAAGACCGTCGCTCGACCTTCCGCCGCCTCCACCCGGCATGCCGGCGGCGAGATTCGGGAAGCCACCGCGGGAGCGTCCCTGGTTCACGTTGTTGGCGTTCGAGGTGAGGGCAAGCTGGACGGTGGGCGAGAAGCGATTCAGGGAAAGCGAACCGTTGTAGCGCGCCTCGGCGCCGACGGGCGCGGTGAGACGGGCCCGGCTGCCCCCGTCCCCGCCGACATCGCCCCTGGCGCGGCCGAAGTAGCCGCTCCTCGCCTCTTCCCTGAGCTTCAGGTTGATCGTGCGCTCCTCCTCGCCGTCGGGGATGCCCGTGAACTCGGCCATGTCCGACTCCTTGTCGTACACGGCGATCTGTTCGATGGCGTCCGCGGGCAGGTTCTCCAGCGCGACCGACGAGTCATCGCCGAAGAACTCCTTGCCGTCCACGAGGATCTTCGCGACCGCTTCGCCCTGCGCGGTGATCGACCCGTCGGCATCGACGTCGATGCCCGGAAGCCGCCGCAGCAGCTCCTCGACGGTCGCGTTGGGCGGGGTCGGAAACGCCTGCACGTTGTAGCTGAAGGTGTCGCGCTGATTCACGAAGGGGACGTGTTCCACGCTGACCACCACCGAGTCCACTTCCAGCGCCGTGACCGCAAGCATCACTGTGCCGGCGTCCACGCCCGCGTTCGCGACGTCGAAGTCGCGGCGCAGGGTCCGGTACCCGATCAGCGTGACCTGGAGGATGTAGCCGCCGGCGGGCAGGCCCTCGATGGTGAAGCGTCCGTCCTGGGACGAAAGGGTGTACTCGGCCAGCACCGAGTCCGGCCTGGAAAGCACGACCACCATGGCGTTGTGCAGCGCCGCGCCCGCCGAGTCGGTGACGACGCCGCGCACCCAGTGCCGCTCCGGTGTCTGCGCCGCCGCCACAGTGGCCTGCGCGAGCAAGGCCATAACGAGAATGGCAGGAGCCCGACCTCCGACGGTGCGTCGGTGGCGGGCTCTCGCCTTGTTCCGCTTCATCTTCCTGTCCACCCCAACCTCTTTCGGGTCCCTCCCAGGGGCGTCGGCCCGTGTTCGGAATCCCGCCGGCGCCCGGAGTTCCGCTCCGGAAGCACCGGTCAACCTTAAAGACTCTTTCCTACAGCGGTCTGTTGGGGTTCGCCATCGTCCGCCACATGTGCGCGACGGGGCTGTTGTCGTAGCCCAGCCCTTCCCTGGGCTGCCTGAACTGGCGTCCGATGATGTCGGTGAACACCTCGATGTCCACGTCCATTTCGTCCTGGAACGCGTAGGTGTCGTTCACCGTGATCAGCCGCGCCTCGCCATACCAGCTGTGGCCGCGGGCGTGCTCGTAGGCCTGCTGGATGTACGGCTCCGGCACGTAGTCGTGGCCGAAGATGCGGTTGTACATCTCGGGATACTCGTACCCGAAGTCATCATCGGCGTAGAAGCGCAACGGCCCGTGGTAGCGGATGCCCCAGGCGACGCGCGGGTCGACGTAGGGCTCGATCAGCTGGGCGCCCCAGAAACCGTGGTCGCCCCTGATGAGGTTCAGCACCACGTCGTGCATCAGGCAGGCGAAGATGGTGCGCTCGGGTTGCCCCGTGGTGAGCGCGTGCGTGGCGCTCTGCAGCACGTGGTTCGCGGGCGCGAAGCGAAGCCGGAAGAAGTCGAGCAGCGTCGGAGCCTCCGGCATCGGCGGGAACTCGTCTTCCCGCGGCGTGAAGAGCCGCCCGGTGCCGCGCGGCGCTCGAGGGCCCTCCTGCTCCAGCTCTTCAAGAGTGATGATGGAGCCGGATTCACCGTCCGCCTCCCCCCGCCGTGCGGCGATCTTCTTGTCCAGCTCGTCTTCCATGTAGTGCTCGAGAGCCTCCGCCTTGTCCTCGTGGGACATGACGGCGAGAGCACCCGCGGGAAGGCTTGCGAGGAAGGTTTTGCGATCGACTTCCACCATCTCGACCTCCGGTCAGGGTGAGCGGCCTTCCGTCGCCACCCGTTTCCGGCGACGGGAAGAGCCTTTGCATCCAATTGACTAGTACGGCGCGCGCGAGCGCGCGGCAAGAAGCCGACGCAGTCGGTGGCGACGGATGCGTCATGCCGCCATCCCATCGCCCCGGGTACGGCCGCAGTGTTCGGTCTAACCAGCATGCTACCGGGAGCGGGATGGGCAACGAGAAGCTACGGGGCCGAATGGCGGCTTCGAAAAGCGGTTGGGGATGGAGGGATCTTGATCGGCTGTATGCGAGCTACGGCTTTGTGAAGCGCGAGGGAGGCAAGCACACTGTATATTGGCATCCTGAACATCCACGGCTGCTGGCGACCGTTGCGCGACACAGATCGTTGCCCGCAGGGTACGTGCGAACCGCGCTGAGGCTCATCGGCCACCTTGAACAACTGGATCGGGATACCCTCCATGAAGGACGTTGAGTACTACGCAGGGCTCTCCTACCAGGAAGACGTGAGACTGGAAGATTGCACCGACGGTACCCGGTGCTATCTCGCGCGCGTCGTCGAGTTGCCCGGGTGCGAGAGTCACGGAGACACTGCGCAGGAGGCGTTGCGGAATCTGCAGGAAGCGAAGCGTCTCTTCATCGAGACCCTGCTGGAGAACGGGGTCAGACCTTCCGAGCCGGTGAGCCCCCCTGCGGGGGCGGGCCGTGGCTTCCCCGGGAGGTCGTCTTCCTAACCCGCGCCGGCCAGCTCCCGCACGGCGTCCGCGAGCCTCTCCACCCTGCCGGAATCCAGCGCCCCGCCCACGTCGCCGTCGAGCGCGTCCGCCAGCGAGCGCAGCGCGGAGGCCCGCGCTGAACCCGTCATGGCCTCGGCCTCGGACAGCTCATCCCGCGCCGACGCGATTCGGGCGGCGTCCAGCCCGCGGTGCCGCTCGAGCTGGTCCAGGTAGGCCCGCGCTAGCGCGAAGGTCGCCGGCCACTCGAAGATGGGCTGGCCCTGGGAATTGAGATGGGTCAGGACTACGGCGTTGGCCGCGTCGATTTCGTTCCGGGTCAGAACCTCGCTCGGGACCAGCTCGAGGATGTCGAGCCCGCGCGCGATCTCGGAGTTGACGATCACGCCGTTGTACCAGTAGACCGACCAGCTGCCGCCCATGCGCATCACTTCGCCGTCGACGGGCCCGCGGTCGAAGTACGCGATCTCCACCGGATTCGTGGGGTCGGTCCAGTCGATCAGCGAGATGCCGCCCTGGTACCATCCCTGGATCATGATGTCGCGGCCGGGGATCGGAATCAGCGAGCCGTTGTGCGCAACGCAATTCTCCTGCGGCGTTTGCGGCGCCGGCAGCTTGAAGTAGCTCTGGAACACCATCTCCCCGTCCTCGACGGTGAAGATGGCGTTGGCGCCCCACTCCTTCGGATCCGAGGCACGGCACTTGGGCGCACCGCCGCCGCCCCACTCGTCGGTGAACATCACGGTCGTGCCGTCGTTGTTGAACGTCGCCGAGTGCCAGTACGAGAAGTTGGAGTCGGCCACCTCGGAGAGCCGCACCGGGTTCTCCGGATCGCTGATGTCGATCAGCATGCCGTAGCCCTCACAGGCCCCGCCCGCGAGCCCGATGGCCGGGTACACGGTGATGTCGTGGCACTGGGTGGGGCCGGAAGCCTCTCCATGCGCCCCTCCCGTCATCTCCGCCATGATCGCCGGCAGGGCTTCGCGCAGCGCGGCGCTGTCGGCGGCGGTGGGAGGACCCTCGCCGCCGCGCTGGGCCACCATCTGCGCCAGCAGCGGCTCGATGTAGCGGTCCGGCAGCACGACCGCCATGCCCATCATCTCTACCACGAAGGCGCCGGTCTCGCGGGCAGCCTCGATCTCGGCGATATCGTCGGGCGCCAGACCGTGCGTGGGGGGCGCCACCAGGTCCTCGAAGATGCGGGGCGAGCTCACGATGGCGGCGCTGGCCGGATCCGCCAGGGGCACCTTGATGACCTCGATGCGGAAGAGCGCCGTGTTGGGATCCTCCTCCGGGGGTGCGTCGGAACAGCCGGGGAGCTCTTCGGCGGGCCGTACCGGAGCCGAGCCGGAGACGTAGACGTAGACGTTCTCGTCGTCGCCGGGGTGCTCGAGCACGGTGTGGGTGTGCGAGCCGCGGCAGGTCTGCACGTTGGCGACGTATTCGGGCGCGGTGATGTCGGAGATGTCGAAGATGCGGATACCGCGCAGCCGGTCGTGGCTCACGGCCTCCTGGATGCCCTCCCCGCCGCAGTCGAGCCGCCCGCCGAACCCCTCGCCCGACACGAACAGCAGGTTCTCGTAGACGGAGACATCGCTCTGCGAGGCCGGGCACACGTAGCTGATCACCGACTCGGGGTTGGCCGGGTCGGAGATGTCCCATATCTGGATGCCGTCGTAGTTGCCCTGGATCGCGTACGGGCCGGTGAAGGCCAGGTCCGAGTTGGTCTGGCCCACGAAGGGTTCGGTCGGAGGCGTGGCCGAGACCAGCCGCAGGTTCCAGATCGCCTCTCCGGCGTCGAAGAGTCCCGGCGCCAGCCCCACGCGCGGGTCGGGCGTGGGCGGACTCACGCTCAGGGGCGCGAGACCTGCAGGGGACATGCCGGAATCGGGCGACGAGTATCCCGCGCAGGCAGGAAGGAGAACGAGCAGGGCCGCGCAGGCAAAAAGCGCGGACAGGCGCGCCGGGCCTCCCGCGCGGTCACGGGTCGATGGGAGAGAGGTCATGCGGGTTCCTCGATTCGAAATGAACAAGATGGACCTACCCGGCGTCGGCCAGGTCGCGCACCGCGGCTGCCAGCCTCTCGACCTTGGCGGAGTCGAGCGCGCCGCTGGCGTCTGAGCCGAGGGCGTTCGCCAGAGAACGCAGCGCCGAAGCGCGCGCCGACCCCATCATGCCTTCGGCGGCCGAAAGATCATCCCGCGCCGATGCGATGCGGCCGGCATCCAGCCCGTTGTGCCGTTCCAACTGGTCCAGGTAGGCCCGCGCCAGCGCGAAGGTCGCGGGCCACTCGAAGATGGGCTGCCCCTGGGAGTTGAGCTGGGTCAGCGTGACCGAGTTGGCCGCGTCGATCTCGTTCTGCGTCATCACCTCGCTCGTCGTCAGCTCGAAGATGTCCAGCCCGCGCGCGATCTCGGAGTTGACGATCACGCCGTTGTACCAGTAGACGGACCAGCTGCCGCCGCTCCTCATCACCTCGGCGTCGACCGGGCCGCGGTCGAAGAACGCGATCTCCACCGGGTTGGCCGGATCGGTCCAGTCGATCAGGGAGATGCCGCCCTGGTACCATCCCTGGATCATGATGTCGCGGCCCGGGATCGGGATCAGCGAGCCGTTGTGCGCGACGCAGTTCTCCAGTGTCGTCTGCGGGGCGGGCATCTTGTAGTAGCTCTGGAACACCATGTCGCCGTCCTCGATGGTGAAGATGGCGTTGGCGCCCCACTCCATGGGATCGGACTCGCGGCACTTGGGGGAGCCGCCGCCGCCCCACTCGTCGGTGAACATCACGGTGGTGCCGTCGTTGTTGAACGTCGCCGAGTGCCAGTAGGAGAAATTCGAGTCGGCGACTTCGGAGAGCCGGAACGGGGCCTCCGGGTTGCTGATGTCGATCAGCATCCCGTATCCGCCGCAGGCGCCGCCCGCGAGCCCGATGTGCGGGTACACGGTGATGTCATGGCACTGGGTGGGGCCGCTGTCGCCCCTGGCCGGGACCTGCGCTTCCAACTGGGGAATCATCGCCCGCAGGGCCGCGCTGTCCGCGGCGGTGGGGGGGCCTTCGCCGCCCCGCTGCTCCACGATCTGTTCGAGCAGCTCGGCCACCTGCCGGTCGCGCATCACCCTGGGCTGGCCCCGGACCTCCCAGACGAAGGCGCCGCGCTCCCGGGCTTCCTCGATCTCCACCAGGTCCGCCGGCGCGAGCCCGTGCGTCGGGGGCGCCGTCAGGTCCCCGAAGATGCGGGGCGAGCTCACGATCTCGGCGCTGGCGGGATCGGCCAGCGGCACCCGGATGACCTCGATGCGGAAGAGTGCCGTGTTGGGGTTCTCCTCGAGAGGCCCATCGGAACAGCCCGGGAGTTCTTCCGCGGGCCGGACCGCGGACGAGCCGGAGACGTAGATGTAGACGTTTTCGTCGTCGCCGGGGTGCTCGAGTACGGTGTGCGTGTGCGAGCCGCGGCAGGTCTGCACGTTGGCTACGTACTCCGGGGCGGTGATGTCCGTGATGTCGAAGATGCGGATGCCGCGCAGCCGGTCATGGCTCACCGCCTCCTGGACCCCCTGCTCGCCGCAGTCGAGGCGCCCGCCCAGTCCCTCACCCGACACGAAGAGCAGGTTCTGGTGGACGGAGACGTCGCTCTGCGAGGCCGGGCACGGGTACGTGATCACCGACTGCGGGCTGGCCGGATCCGAGATGTCCCAGATCTGGATGCCGTCGTAGTTGCCCTGAATGACGTAGTTGCCGGTGAACGCAAGGTCGGAGTTGGTCTGCCCGATGAAGCGCTCGGTGGGCGGCGTGGTCGAGATCAGGCGGAGGTTCCAGGCGGCCTCGCCGGCGTCGAAGAGTCCGGGCGCCAGGCCGACGCGCGGGTCGGGCGTGGGCGGGTTCACGCGCAGGGGCGCGAGGCTGGCGGGAGCCATCCCCGTGTCCGGAGCCGTGTAGGCGGAACAGGCCGGCAGCACCAGGAGCAGCGCCACGCAGGAGAGGAGCGCACCGAGGCGCGCCGAGGCGGTGACGCGGTGACGCGTCGATCGGAGAGAGGTCATGTCACACTTCCTTCGGGAGGGGTGGGTACTGCGGGTCAGTCCTGGAGGCCGGGCCCGGCCATCTGCTCGAGCATCAACTGCATGCGGGCGATTTCGGTGGCCTGATCGACCTGGATGTCGGAGGCGATCTTGAAGATGAAGTCGCCCTGCGCGGCGCCGTCGCTGGCGAAGAGCTCGTGCACCATGGTGACGGCGCCCTCGTGGTGCTGGATCATGTAGGTGAGGAAGAGCCGGTCGAAGTCCGGGCCCCGAGCCGCTCCCAGCTCCTGGAGTTGCTCCGGGGAGAGCATCCCGGGCATGTTCATCCCGTGCTCCGGTCCGTGGAGCATCAGCGTCGCGCCCTCGATATGGAACTCGGGCACGGGGAGGCCGCGCTCGCGGAGCCAGCGCTGCATGATGGCGATCTCGTCGCTCTGGGCGTTGATGATGCGGGCGCAGAGGACCTGGACCGCGGGGCTGGCGCCGTTTTCGGGGGCGAAGCCCGCCATCACCAGCGCCTGGGCGTGGTGCCCGATCATGCCCGTGATGAAGTGCACGTCGGCTTCGTGCGGGTTGAGCAGGAGGCTGTCGGCGCGCGCCTGGTAGATGGCCTCCAGCCGGGCGATGCGGTCCGCGTCGGGACGCGCGGCGGGCGGGGGAGCGCCGGGTCCGGCGCCGGCGCACGCCTGGGTGGCCGCGAGCAATGCGAAAAGCAGGAAACGACGAGTGTTCATGGGCATCAACATACTACATGTCCGCCAGATCCCGCACGGCATCCGCCAGCCTGCCCACCTTGGCGGAATCGAGCGCGCCGCCGGCGTCCGAGGCGAGCGCGTCCGCCAGCGAGCGCAGCGCGGACGCCCGCGCCGATCCCATCATGGCCTCGGCGGCGGCCAGCTCATCGCGCGCCGACTCGATCCTGGCTTCCGACAGCCCGCGGTGCCGCTCCAGCTGGTCCAGATACGCCCGCGCCAGCGCGAAGGTGGCCGGCCACTCGAAGATGGGCTGTCCCTGCGAGTTGAGGTGCGTCAGCTCGACGGAATTGGCGGCGTCGATCTCGTTCTGCGTCATGACCTCGCTCGGCACCAGCTCGAGGATGTCGAGCCCGCGCGCGATCTCGGAGTTGACGATCACGCCGTTGTACCAGTAGACCGACCAGCTTCCGCCCATCTGCATGGTCTCGCCGTCGACCGGGCCGCGGTCGAAGAAGGCGATCTCGACCGGATTGGTCGGGTCGGTCCAGTCGATCAGGGAGAGGCCGCCCTGGTACCATCCCTGGATCATGATGTCGCGTCCGGGAATCGGGATGAGGGAGCCGTTGTGCGCGACGCAGTTCTCCTGCGGGGTCTGGGGCGCGGGCATCTTGTAGTAGCTCGTGAACTCCATCTCCCCGTCCTCGACGGTGAAGATGGCGTTGGCGCCCCACTCCATCGGGTCGGAGGCCCGGCACTTGGGCGCTCCGCCGCCGCCCCACTCGTCGGTGAACATGATGGCGGTGCCGTCGTTGTTGAACGTCGCCGAGTGCCAGTACGAGAAGTTGGAGTCGGCAACCTCGGATAGGCGCACCGGGTTCTCCGGGTCGCTGATGTCGATCAGCATGCCGTAGCCCTCGCAGGCGCCGCCCGCGAGTCCGATGGCGGGGTACACGGTGATGTCGTGGCACTGGGTGGGTCCGGCGTTGTCGTCACCGCCTCCCATCTGGGCCGCCATCATGGGGAGCATCTGCCGCAGGGCCGCACTGTCCGCGGCGGTAGGCGGGCCCTCGCCGCCGCGCTGCTCCACGACCTGTCCCAGGATCTGCTCGACCACGAAGTCGGGCAACACCATCTCCTGTCCCATCACTTCCACGATGAAGCCGCCGCGCTCGCGGGCAGCCTCCACCTCTGCGAGGTCGTCGGGCGCCAGTCCGTGGGTCGGCGGAGCCACCAGCTCCTCGAAGATGCGGGGCGAGCTCACGATTGCGGCGCCGGCCGGGTCCGCGAGCGGAACCTTGATCACCTCGATGCGGAAGAGCGCCGTGTTGGGGTCTTCCTCGGGGGGCGCGCCGGAGCACCCCGGAAGCTCCTCGGCGGGCCGAACCGGAGCCGAGCCGGACACGTAGACGTAGACGTTCTCGTCGTCGCCGGGATGCTCGAGAACCGTGTGCGTGTGCGATCCGCGGCAGGTCTGCACGTTGGCCACGTATTCCGGCGCGGAGATGTCGGTGATGTCGAAGATGCGGATGCCGCGCAGCCGGTCGTGGCTCACGGCCTCCTCAACGCCCTCCGCGCCGCAGTCCAGCCGTCCACCTATGCCCTCGCCGGAGACGAAGAGCAGGTGCTCGTAGACGGACACGTCGCTCTGCGAAGCGGGGCACACGTAGGTCACCACCGACTCGGGGCTGCCCGGATCCGAGATGTCCCAGATCTGGATGCCGTCGTAGTTGCCCTGGATCGCGTATTGGCCCGTAAAGGCCAGATCGGAGTTGGTCTGGCCCACGAAAGGCTCGGTGGGCGGCGTCGCCGAGATGAGGCGCAGGTTCCAGATGGCCTCTCCCGCGTCGAAGAGGCCCGGAGCCAGCCCGACCCGAGGGTCGGGCGTGGGGGCGTTCACGGTCAGCGGGACGAGGTTCGCGGGCGCCATCCCCGTGTCTGGAGCCGTGTAGGCGGAGCAGGCGGGGAGAAGCGCCAGGAGCGCCGCGGAGGAAAGGAGGGCGCGTGCGCGTACCGGGGTCGGGACGCGGTCACGTGTCGGTCGAACGGAGGTCATGTCGGGGTCCTCGATGGAGGGTGGGATGGGGGGTCACGCAGCGGGCAGGTCGAGGAGGGTTCTCACGGCCCCAACATACAAGGTTTCGGGGCGGTGTGTTTCGGGTGGGAATCCTCCGCCACGTTCTACCAGGTCACCGTTCCCAGTTCCCGCCAGGGGATCAGTCTACCCGCGGTGCGGTGCTGCCGGCTCTCACCGCCGTAGACCACCGCCACGTCGAGCCCCGTGCCGTGCGGAAAGTGCTTCCTGACGCGCTCGACCCCCCGATACAGGGTCGCGGACGGCGTCGCAGTGGACTTGGCTTCGAGCAGGGTGAGACCGTCGGGTCGCTCAATCACGAGGTCGACCTCGGCTCCGTTACGATCGCGGTAGAAGGAAAGACCTCGGCCGTCGCCGCGATTCGCGCGTTGCTTGACGATTTCCGAGACCGCCCAGGTTTCGAATATGGAGCCCCGAAGCGGATGCGAGCGCAGGTGTGCGGGCTCGCGGATGCCCAGGAGCCAGCAGGCGAGCCCAGTGTCGTAGAAGTAGAGTTTGGGCATCTTCACGAGGCGCTTGCGCAGGTTGGCGTGGAACGCGGGCAGCCGGAATGCGATGAAGCCGGTTTCCAGAATGCTCAACCAGGCTTTGGCGGTGGGCTGTGAGATGCCGCAATCACCGGCCAGGGCGGAGTAGTTGAGGAGTTGCCCTGTGCGTCCGGCGCAAAGCTGCACGAATCGTTGGAACGCCGTCAGGTCGCCGACGTTGCTGATGGTGCGCACGTCGCGCTCGATATACGTGGCGACGTAGGAGCGGAGCCATCGCGCGGGGTCGAGCACCTGGTCGAAGATGCGGGGATAGCCACCGGAGAACAGAGCCTCCTCGAGGCACTGGGGGTGACGGTCGAAGCGCCGGATCTCGTTCCAGGTCAGGGGCAGCAGATGGAGGACCTGGGTCCGCCCGGCGAGCGACTGACTGACCGACGGGAGCAGCGAGAGGTTCTGGGAACCGGTCAGGATCCAGCGTCCGGGGCGGGGGTCTGTGTCGATGACGCCTTGCAGGTAGGAGAGCAGATCCGGAACGCGCTGCACCTCGTCGATGATGGCGCCTTCGGTTAGTTCCGCCAGGAAGGCCCGTGGGTCCTCTCTCGCGAACACGCGAGTGTCGGGGGCCTCGAGCGTACGGTACGCGTGGTTTGGGAAGAGAGCTCGGCACAGCGTGGTCTTGCCGCTCTGGCGGGGGCCGGTGAGCGTGACGGCGGGGGCCTGGCTGGCTGCCGTCAGGAGTTCTTGGGCAAGGTCGCGTTGAATCATACGCGTATTCTAGCAGCGCGCAGTATGCTGATTCAAGGAACGATCTTGGCTTAGCGCCCCGCCCCCTTTCGCGGGATGCGCGCGTCCGCGATCGCCGCGTGGTAGACGAAGGAGGCCATGATGACGGCGTTCTTCATCAACTCGTCAATGGGAAGGGTGTCGTAGAAGTCGAGGTTGGTGTGGCCTCCGGTGCCGCCCACGCGCGCCTGCAGGAACTGGAAGGCCGGCAGGCCGGCGCGGTCGAAGGGCACGTGGTCGGTGCTGCCTACGCCCTGGGTCGAGAGGGTGGTCATGCCCATGTCGCGCAGCGGCTCCATCCAGGCCTCGAAGATGGGGCGCACGTGCTCGTTCTCCTGCAGCCAGACGCCCCGGTACTGGCCGGGGCCGTAGTCCTGGTTGAAGTAGACCGAGAAGGCCTCGTACTCGCGGGTGGTGCCGGACGCCGGACTGCCGAAATGTTGGCGCACGTACTCGGAGGAGCCGAACAGCCCCTGCTCCTCGCCGGACCAGAGCGCCACCCGGATTGTGCGTCGCGGCCGCGCGCCGATGGCGTTCAGGATGCGGGCGGCCTCGAGCATCACCGCCACCCCGGAGGTGTTGTCGCTCGCGTTGGGGCTCGCGTGCCAGGTGTCGAAGTGGGCCCCCAGCATGACCACCTCGTGGGCGAGGTCGGTGCCGGGAATCTCGCCCACCACGTTGCGTGCCTCCGTCACCTCGCCCCCGTGCCGGTTGCGCACCTCCGCCTCCACCGTGACCGGGATGCCGCGCCGCAGGATGCGGTACATGCGGTTGTAGTGCTCGGGGGTGACCGCCACGACTGGCACCGAGGCCAGGGTTTCTTCGCGCGACCAGCGGTCCACGCGGGCGCCGGGGCGGGCGAAGCCGCGCACCGCCCCCGGCCAGCCGCTGTTGGATTCGAGCACCAGGGCGACCCCCTCTTCCACGTAGAATGCGAGCCGCTCGGCCGCGGTGAGGATGTCGAGGTTGGCGGGCCGGTCGGGGTAGAGGCCGGAGAAGTAGGTGTCGGGCCCGGGCAGGGGCGGGATCACGGCCTCGGCGAGCGCGCGCATCTCCTCGTCTGTGCGGCGCGGGGTGCCGGTCGCGAAGCGGGTCAGGTCGATGGCGGGGGGCGGGGTGGAGAGCACGGCGCGGCCCCGCAACGTCCCCCGGAGCGGGGCCAGGCCGGTCCAGGTGCGCACGTCGGCGATGACCACATCCAGCTCGAGCCTGCCGTCCGTGCCCGGCGTGTGGGCGATGGGGTAGGCCACCAGGGGCTGGTAGGCGGGCGCGGTCATGTGGACCGACACGTACTCGTTGTCCCAGCTGACCCCGTACGGCATGAAGGGCTCGCGCGCGACGTTCACGAGGCCGATGCGCTCCATTTCGCCGACCACCCAGCGCTGCGCCCGGTCCATGGCGTCGGAGTTGGTCAGGCGGCCGCCCAGCACGTCGGTCATGTAGGAGAGGGTGCCCGGCAGTTGCGATCGCTTGAGGCCTTCCTCGCGGATGCGCGCGATCATCGTCCGGTCGACCGGGAAGGCGGCGGCGGGGTCGGCGGGTGGGGCATTCTGGGCTTCGGCCGCGGCCGGAATGGCGAGCAGAGCCATGAGCAGGGCGGAATGCGGCATCCGCGTCAACGTCCGGCCAGCACGACCTGGGCGCGAGATGGCCGGGGGTTCCGGGCGGCCGTGGGGGCGTCCGGATGTGGGGGCGTGGCAGGTCATGTCGCTCACATCCCCGCGGGGCGCACGCTGTAGTTGTCGTTGCGCCACATGCGCATGCTGCCGTCGGGCATATCCTCGAAGATGAACTCCTCACCCAGGTCATCGTTGTCGCGCACCCGGCGGAAGGTGCCGTCCTCGATGTGGCGCAGCCGGGTCAGCGAGTTGAGCGGGTTGTTGGTGGGGAGCGACAGCACCTGCAGGGCGCCGTCCCACATCAGGACCGCGCTCTCACCGCCGAGGGGGCGCTGGTAGGTGCCGGTGAAGCGCTGCAGTCCCGCCGCGGTTTCGTCGGTTGCCGGATCGCCCGCGGGCTCTCCGGCGGCCTTGCGCAGGGCGGGCGCCACGATGTCGAAAGCGGTCTGCGCGAACTGGCGCGAGTTCACCCCCTGGCCGTTGGTCATGAAGGCCGTGGCGACCTTGTCCTGCGGGCGCAGCAGCAGGTGGCTGCGGTATCCGGGGCAGGAGCCCCCGTGGCCCACGAAGGTGTCGTCGTTGGACTTCCACACCGAGAAGCCCAGCCCGTAGGTCGTGTTGCCGTCGGGCTCCGACCAGTGCACGCGGTGCATCTCGCGCAGGGTGTTGCGGTCGAGCAGGGCGTCGCCCCCCTCGAGTACCCGGAACTGCCACGAGGCGAAGCGCCCCAGGTCCTCCACCGTCGAAATGAAGCCGGCCGCCGGGCTGATGCCGCGCACCCAGTAATCGGGAATCACGTGGCGCTTGCCGTCCCGCCCGCGCGCCGTGTAGCCGGTCGCCAGCCGGTTGCCGCGGAAGCGGTCGTCCAGGTCGGTGAACGTGCTCGACATCCCCAGCGGGTCCAGGATGTTCGCGCGGACATAGTCGTCGTAGCTCTGTCCGGACGCCTCGGCCACGATCTCGCCCGCGAGCGTGAGCGCCAGGTTCGAGTACTGGAAATACGTCCGCGGCGGGTAGAGCATCGACTGCGTGGGCAGCGTCTCCACGATCTTGTCGTGGGTCGGGAAGGGGTAGTCGGGGCCGGTCCAGTAGGGCACGCCGGCCTCGCGCGGCAGGCCCGAGCTGTGCGTGAGCAGGCCCTCGATGTCGACCGGGCCCGCCTCGGGGAAGTCGTCCAGGATGTTGAACCACTCCAGGTGCTTCGCCACGGGATCGTTCAGCGCCAGCTTGCCCTGGTCGCGCAGCTGCAGCGCACCGACCGCGGTGAAGAGCTTGGAGATGGAGCATATCGAGTACATGGTCGAGGGGGTCGCGGGCTCTTCGCTCTCCACATGCGCGAATCCGTATCCCTTCGCCCACACGAGTTCCTGGTCGTGGACCACCGAGAGGGAGGCGCCGGGGATGCCCCCGTAGGCCTGCGCCGCGTCCATCCAGATGTCCAGTAGATGGAGGGCCTCGGCGACTCCGGGATCGTCCGCGAGCGGCTGCTGGGCGTGGGCCGGCAGCGCGGGAAGCAGCAGAAGCACGAGCGCTGTCGCGCCGAAACGGTTGTGGATCCGGGGGTGTCTCATCGGGGCATCCTCCTCGAGATACTGCGGAGCTGGCTTCAGGTGGCGGATGGCGTGCGGGGGCCGGACGGGTCTGTCCGCGACCCGCGCAGAGTACAGTGTAGTGCGTGCCGTCGGACGGGAACACCGGTGGCTTCTGCTCCGGCGCCCGATGGCACGAGGGCCGCCGGGAGGAGCAGGTGCGGGCTCGGCCGGCAGGGACTCCGGAGAGGGGACCAGCCGCGGGCGATCAGGCTCCCGCCGCGCCCGACCGGGGCGTAGAATACGGGTTCGAGCGAGACCCGTTCCCGACGAGGAGACGAACATGAACTCCCATCAGTGGCGCCGTGCGATGTTGACCTGGATGGCTGTGGCCACCGCACTGATCCCGGTGTGGTCCGCGGATGCCTCGGCCCAGACGGATGCGGCGCGCGTCGAGGCCGCGGTCGCCAGCCTGGAGTGGCGAAACATCGGTCCGACCATCATGGGCGGCCGGGTATCCGACCTGGCCGTGGTGGAGTCCGACCCTGCCACCTTCTACGTGGGCACCGCCACCGGCGGCGTGTGGAAGACCGTCAACCACGGCACCACCTTCGAGCCGGTCTTCGACGACCAGCCGACCACCTCGGTAGGGGACGTCACGGTGGCGCCCTCCAACCCCAACGTGGTGTGGGTGGGGAGCGGCGAGCCGCAGAACCGCCAGAGCTCGCCGTGGGGGAACGGGGTCTACAAGTCCACCGACGCCGGCCGCTCGTGGAGTCACATGGGGTTGGAGGAGACGCACCACATCTCCCGCATCCGCATCCACCCGCGCGACCCGTCCGTCGTGTACGTGGCGGCGGTCGGGCGGCTTTGGGGGGCCAGCCCCGAGCGGGGCATCTACAAGACCACCGACGGCGGGGAGAGCTGGGAGCTGGTGCTCTTCGTGGACGAGGACACGGGGGCCATCGACCTTGCGATGGATCCGGGCGACCCCGAGACGCTGTTCGCCGCCATGTACCAGCGCCGGCGCACCGCGTGGGGGTTCAACGGGGGCGGGCCCGGGAGCGGCATCCACCGCACCACCGACGGGGGGGCTTCCTGGGTGGAGCTCACCGAGGGGCTTCCCGATGGCGACATGGGACGCATCGGGCTGGACATCCATCGGGGCGACGGCAACCTGGTGTTCGCCATCGTGGAGGCCGACAAGCGCACGCCCGGGCAGGGGTTCGGTGGAGGCGGGGGCGGTTCGTCCCGCAACGGCGTCTACCGCTCCACCGACCGGGGCGAGACCTGGGAGCAGATCAGCACCACCAACAACCGTCCCATGTACTACAGTCAGATCTGGGTCGATCCCGGCGACCCGGACCGCATCTACACCGCCGGCGCGAGCCTCTACAAGTCGCTCGACGGGGGCAACAACTTCACCCCGGACGCGGCCACCGAAGTGCATCCCGATCATCACGCGATGTGGATCAACCCGGACAACTCCGACCACATCATTCTGGGCGGCGACGGCGGAGTCGCGATCAGCTGGGACCGGTCACGGACCTGGCGCCAGCTGACCAACATCCCCCTGGCGCAGTTCTACGAGATCGGTGTGGACATGCGCGATCCCTACCACGTGTGCGGCGGACTGCAGGACAACGGCTCCTGGTGCGGGCCGAGCGACACCTGGTCCAACCAGGGCATCCGCACCCGCGACTGGTACAACGTCGGGGGCGGCGACGGCTTCTACACGGTCATGCACCCGACCAACCCGCGCGTCATGTTCTCGGAGTCGCAGGGCGGCAACCTCATGCGCGTGGACCTGGTGACCATGGAGCGCACCCGCATGCGCCCCGTGGGGCGTCCGCTGGAGGATGGGGAAGACCGGGAACTGCGCTGGAACTGGGATACGCCCGTGTTCCTGTCGCAGCACGATGAAAACACCGTCTACGTCGGGAGCAACGTCCTCTTCCGCTCGCGCGACCTGGGGATGACCTGGGAGGAGATCAGCCCCGACCTCACGCATGCCATCGACCGCACCGAGCTGGAGATCATGGGCGTGGCCGGTTCCGAACCGATGATGTCCGCCAACGACGGGCAGGCGTCCTACGGCAACCTGGAAACGATCGCGGAGTCGCCGTTCGACGCGGGGCTGCTTTATGTCGGCAGCGACGACGGCAGGGTGCACGTGACGCGTGACGGCGGGGGTTCGTGGACGGACGTGACCGGCAACATCCCCGGGCTGCCCGAGCGCACCTACGTGAGCCGGGTGGTGGCGTCGGCGCACGACCGGGCCACCGTGTATGCCACCTTCGACGGTCACCGCAACAACGACTTCGCCGCACACGTCTACGTGAGCACCGATTACGGTGAGAGCTGGCGGCGCATCGTCGACGGGCTGCCCGCGACCTCCGTCAACGTCATTGCCGAACACCACCGCACCGCCGGACTGCTCTTCGTGGGCCACGAGCTCGGGGTGTCCTTCTCGGTCGACGGCGGACAACAATGGATGGCCCTCGACAACGGGCTGCCCGCGGTGCCGGTCGACGACATCAAGATCCACCCGCGCGAGAACGATCTCGTGCTGGGGACGCACGGGCGCGGCATCTACATCATGGAGGACATCGCGCCGCTGGAGGGTCTGACCGCGGAGGTGCTGGCGGCGGACGCGCACCTCTTCCCGGTGCGGCGCGCCACTTCGTACAACCCGTACACGCCCCAGGGATGGACGCCGGGGGTGTACGTGTCGCCCAACCCGGCTGCCGGGGCGTTGATTCGGTACTACGTCGGCGAGGCCGGCGCGGGGGGTGGTGTGGTGGCCGCATCGCCGGACGGAAACGGCGGTGACGGCGACGGCGATGGCCAGGGAGCGGCCGCGGACGGCTCCGGGCAGCCGAAGATCGCCATCCTTGACGACGGCGGCGAGGTGGTGCGCGAACTCAGCGGGCCGGGGGACGCCGGCATCCAGCAGGTGAGGTGGGATCTGCGCATCGAACCGCCCTACACGCCGTCGGGTCCGCCCCAGCAGTTCGGCGGCGGCTTCGGGGGTGGTCAGGCGCGCGGTCCGCGGGTGCTTCCCGGCACCTACACGGTGAGGCTGGAGGTCGCGGGCTTGACGCAGGAAGAGCAGGTGGCAGTCCGCCTGGATCCGCGGGTCGAGATGAGCCGCGCCGACCTGGAGGCCCGCCAGGCGGCGCTCATGAGCGCCTACGACCTCGCCGGTCCCGTCTACGAGGCCGGGCAGGCCGTCCAGCGCGTCACCACCCAGCTCATGGAGGTCAGCACGCTTCTGCGCGAGCAGGAGGAGACGCCGGAGGAGTTGAGCGAAGACGTGAGCGGCCTGCTCGAGGAGGCGCGCGACCTCGGCCGCGACATCAACCAGGCGGCGGCCGGTGCGCGCGGCGCGGGCGCCATCGAGTCGTCCAGCACCCGCCCCACGGCCGACCAGCTCTGGCAGCTCGACCAGGCCTGGGAGAAGGTGCCTCCGCTCATCGGGCGCCTGAACGAGATCGTGACCGACGAGATGCCGGCGCTCTACCGCCAGCTTGACGAGCAGGGGATCCGCCCCGACCCGGGCGACGCGGTGACAATGCCGGTGCGGCGAAGGGGGGCGTAGAGCCCGACCCTGACGTTACGGCGGAGCCGCCGGGAAGTGAATGACGTACGTGGACGCCGCCGGTTACTCGCGCGCGTGTCGGCCTCCTTTCAGCGGATCTCGTATCGGTCTCCGTCGGGAGAGATCACGGTGATGTAATCCCACGAACTGTATTCTCCCAACTCTTCAACGATCTCCGGGTTTACGTTGCGACTGTAACCAGTGCGTACCACATACTCCCATCCCGCACGTCGGAAAATGTACGCTTCCTCCCCTCCACCGGAAGCAAACACAGTTGAGACATGGAAAAAACCGCCAGAGTCCGGCGCCCTCGCTGCGTCGGCTGCCGTTCTTGAGGATACTTCGGCCGACCCCTCCCCACCTCCCTGAGCGACAAACGTCGCCAGCTCTGCCAAACTGCTGGCGCCCCCTGCTCCCTCAATCGAGGCAAGCAGTGGACCACGGTACTCCAACTCGGGCTCTGTTCCCGGAACACCAAAAGAGTAGGTCAACTCGGACGAGCCAGCGTTCTCGCAAACCGCAACAGTCTCTCCACTCTCCAACCGAAAACCAATCCGCTCGTCACCGGAGGAGCACCAACTGTCACCAGGTTCGGATGTGTCCCGTTCAGGCGGTTTATCGCCGTTGACTTGCGTTGCTGCGGTCGCGGGCCTTCCTGAAGGCAAACTGTCCGCCCGCTCGCAGCCGGCTGCAACCAGCGGCAACGCAACGACTAAAGCCGCAACCGTTCTGAGGAACATCTCGAAACCTCCATCAATCCCCGCTCCAACATCAGGAAATGACCTCATCGCGCTCCCGCTGGAGTCTCGGAGCGCGCGGGCCCTCAGTATCGTCATATGCGCCAAGTGCGCCTACCGCTTGATCGTTAGCTTACCGCCGCCAGGCGTCGGCAGACGGAATGCCCCGGCTGAAGAGCGTTTCAAGTCCCGGCCCGACACGGCGCCCTGCGGCATCCGCAGCGGTCTGGGTCGTGGGAGCCGGATCCCGCACGAACCCGCGTATCCGACCGGTCCGGGGATCGCGCAGGATCGCCATCGGAAGATCCGTGTTCTCATCCAGCGTAGCCGAGCCACCGGGCCCGGACAGGGTGATGCTTGCCAGGTTGCCGCTCCATCCGGGCTCCACCGGCAACGCGAAGACGAAGCTGGTCTCCTCGCCCTCGGCGTCTGCCATGGCCGGCATGCCGAAGGTGAACGAGAAGATGGGCGTCCCGTCAGAGGTCACGCCCTCGACGGCATAGTCCCCTCCGGCGACCGGGAGAGAGGGCACGGCGTCAACGACGAAGGCGGGATCCAGGTACGGAACGCCATCCTCATCCCGTCCGCCCCACAACAGAAGCGTGCGCACGGGATCCGTCTCCGTGGCCATTGCCGCCGCCGCGGCACCGCCCTCGGCAAGACGGTGGCTAAGCGCCTTGTTGAAGAAAAAGTCGCTGATCCAGCGTGGCGGCGTACAGTAGCCCATCAGGTCCGGCGTGTGTGGCGACACCAACGCGTTGCGTTCTGAATCGTACCCCCAAGCTCCGATGCTTCCGCCCGCATGCGGGAACCAGGGATCGAGGAGTGCCGGGCTGCCACACGGTGCGTGTCGGAGCGAAAGATTGTGTCCCAACTCGTGAGCGATAATGTGAGCGATCGGCTTCGAGAAGCTACTCCACCCGCCGAGATGGGCTGTGCCTCCCAACCAACCCCTGGCGTCTCCTACGCCCATCCAGTGTCCCGAGCCGCCTTCCATGACGCGCATCGCCTCAACCTGCCCGAGTATTTCTCGGGCCAATCCGGTCGACACGATGACGGGCTCGCGCGACGCCACTTCGATTTCCGCGACCGGCAGCAGGGTCCGCACATGGCGGAGCAACTCGTGACCGTCGGGATCCTCCGCCATATCGGAGACGGACTGCACCACGGACGAGTCCGGGTGGGTTTCCGAGATAATCGGGATCAGAGTCAGCTGGAAGGGCGCCACCCGCCGCACGTCAACGGACATTCGGCCCACAGCGGGGATCCGCTTCGTCACGCCGAGCGCCGGATCCAGGGTCCGCTCCGGGTCGACCTCGATCACCATTTCCAGGCCGGGGACGATGACCCAGTCGGGGATCTCGACGTTGGCAGACAACTCGAGAGCGCCTTCAACGATGTCGGGGCTAACGGTCTGCGTGCTGGCAGGGATTTGCACGGCGTGCCGTTCTGCACCGCGAACGTAGAAGGTGGCTTTGACCTCGGGCATCGTTACAGTGGCGGACTGCGGCGCCGTGACAAAGATCCGAAGCAGTGCCTCCTCTCCGGCCAACAGCGGCACCGGATCGCCCCACGACTGTACGGTCTGCGTAAGGTATACGTTCGGTCCCTCCCGGCAACGCGCCAGGTAGCCATCGGCTATGGCGCCGAACCATTCGTCAAAGCTGGCGTCCGCCGGGCGGCACAATCCGGTGCCACCGGCCATCAGCAGTTCGAGGCGGACGAGCCCCGTGATGTCCTCGGACAGCGGTCCAGCCAATTCCGGGTTGTCCGCGAGGATCAGCGATTTCAGCAGATTGAGATCGCCGAATCCCGGCGGCACTGGACCGGATAGCGCGTTGTCCCGCAGGTCGAGGTCCTCAAGCTTGGCGGCATGCCCGAGTTCCGCGGGCAGCGGTCCCGACAACTCGTTTTCGCTCAGGTCCAGTGTGGCAAGATTCGGGAGGTCACCCAGCTCTGCCGGGATCGGGCCGGAGAGTTTGTTGTTGGCCAGGTCCAGCACTCTGAGCCCGGGCAAGGCGCCCAGCCTCGCCGGGATCGAACCCGAGAGATCGTTGTCGGAGAAGTGGAGTTCGAGGAGGTTGGTCAGGCCGCTCAACTCTGCCGGGATCGGACCGGCCAGCTGATTGCCCGAGAGATCCAGCACGGATACGCGGCCCAGTGTGCCCAGTTCCGGCGGAATGCGTCCGGTCAAATGGTTGTTGGCGAGGTCGATGGACTCGACCGCGCTGAGTTCGGCAAGTTCCGAGGGAATGCTGCCGCTGAACTGATTCCATGAGAGGTTGAGGGACGCCAGACCGCTCAAGCGGCCCAGTTCCGACAGCACCGGGCCCGACAGCAAGTTGCCCCCGAGATTCAGCCGGCTCAGCTTGGCAAGCTTGGCGAGCTCTTGCGGGACCTCGCCTGAAAGGCGGTTGAGAGCAAGATCCAGCCGCTCCAGACGGGTCAGGTCGGCCAGCTCTGTCGGGATCGAACCCGACAGGCCGTTGTTGCCAAGGTCCAGTACCCTCAGTTCCGCGAGCTGACCAAGCTCAGGAGGGATGTCGCCAGTCAGCCGATTCGACCGCAGAGAAAGTGATTCCAGATGGTCCAGGTCAGCCAGGCCAGACGGGATCGAGCCCGACAGGTCATTATTGAGAAGATTCAGGACCTTGAGTCGGGACAACTCCCGCAGCTCCGCCGGAATCGAGCCGGACAGGAGGTTTGACCCAAGCCTCAGTTCGACGATACGTCCGGCCGCATCGGTAACCACGCCATCCCACTCCCCCAAGGGAGCTCCGCTCAGCCAACCTGTCGACCGCCGCCACTGGCGCCCCCCGGCATTCCTGTACAACGATTCGAGTACCTCCCGTTCGGTGAGCGGAGGACACTGCATTCCGTTCCCGTCATGGCGCGGTATTCCGTTCAGCCATGCCACGAATCCGGCGTCGTCCGCCGCACACAGAGACGTGTTGGCATAATCGAACTCGTCCAGGGCCAGGCCGGTGAGCGACAGAGGCAACCGACCGGTCAGCGCATTGTCCCGGATCCGCAGCTCCCTCAGATTGACAAGCCGCTCCAGCGCCCCGGGTACATGCCCCGATAACCCGTTTTCGCTCAGGTCGAGTGCGGAAACCCGCCCGATCGAATCGGTCCGCACCCCGTGCCAACGGTCCAGATTCTCGTCTTCCAGCCAGCCGTCGGACCGAGTCCAGCTCCCACCGTTCGTAGCCTCGTACAAGTCCTGCAACGCCTGTTTGTCGATCTCGTCGCAGAACGGGGCAGTGACCAAACCCTGGATCAAGTCGACCTGGCGGATCCACTCCCTGAACTCGTCCGTAGCCGGCACACACACACCCAAGGTGCCGGCGCATTCCACGATCTGCAGACTGGGCAGCCTCGCGAAACTCAGCGGCAGAGAACCGGTCAGCCGGTTGCCTTCCAGGTTAATGGCTCTCAAACTCCCGAGGTTTCCGAGCTCGGTAGGGACCAGACCAATCAGGTCGTTTCCGGCGAGTTGGAGTATCTCAAGCTTGGCAAGGTTCCCCAGTTCCGGCGGAATCGACCCCGCAAGGTTGTTTCCCTGCACCTCCAGCCACCGCAGCTCGTCGAGGTTCCCCAGTTCCGGCGGGATTCGTCCCGTAAGGTTGTTGCGGCCGATCAAGAGCATCCCCAGATTCGTAAGACTTCCCAGTTCCGGTGGAATCGGCCCGGTGAAGTCGTTGCCTCTGAGCACCAGCCTTGTGAGGCCTGTGAAGTCCGCCAGCCACGGTGGAATCGGTCCCGTCAGGCCGTTGCTATCCAGGTCAAAGCTCTGCAGGCGCACGAGGCTGGCCAGCTGCGACGGCATCTGACCCTCCAACTCGTTCTTGTCCAGCCGGAAGACCCTCAACTCGGTGAGGTTGCCCAGTTCCGGCGGAATCGCGCCCGTGAGCGCATTGTCTCTCAGGTCAAGCACCTGCAGGTCCACGAGACGACCGAGTTCCGGCGGGATAACACCGGTCAGCCGGTTGTCGCCGAGGGCAAGGCGCCTCAGGTTCACAAGATTCCCCAACTCCGGCGGAATGGTGCCGGTCAGACTGTTTATGGAGAGGTCCAGTTCCTCAAGCCTCGCGAGGTTACCGAGCTCCGGCGGGATGTAACCTTGCAGCCCCCCACCGATTTGTTCTGATCCTTCCCACCAGCCGCTCAAATCAAGTTCGACTACCCGCCCCGAAGCGTCGGTGTCGACTCCATACCACTCCCCCAGCGGCGCATCGGTCAGCCAGTTGGTGTTGTCGACCCAGTTCGGACCGTCGGTGGCTTCGTAGAGGACTGCCAGCGCCGCCCGGTCGGTATTCTCCACCGTGGTGATCTCGGCAGCGCCGGAGTAGTCCCCCCCCGCCGCCGTGATCGTCGCCGTCCCTTGGTCCACTCCGGTCACCAGCCCTGAATCGTCCACGCGGGCCACCAGCGTGTCGCTCGACGACCAGGAGAACTCCAAGCCTGCGACCGCATGACCGTTCGCGTCGGTCGCCTCCGCCACCAGCCGCACCGTGTCTCCGAACGCCACCAACGTGTCCGCCGCGGGTGACACGGCGACGGCAGTCGCTACCTGGGCCACGGTCACCGCCGCGGCACCGGAGGCCGAGCCCGCCGCAGCCGTGATCCTTGCACTACCGTTCGCCGCCGCCGTCACCAGCCCGGAGGCGTCCACCGACGCGACTGACGCGTCACTCGTCGTCCACGCCACGGTGGCCCCGGTCATCACCTGTCCGTTCTGGTCGCGCACCTCGGCGGTCAACCGGGCCGTTTCTCCAAGGGCGGTGAGCGCGGCCGAGCCCGGATTGACCGTTACGGCCATGGCCACCAGAGTCGGAGCAGCCGGCGGCTCCACGGCACCATCACCGCACGACAGGGCAAGCATGGCGGTCCCGATCACAGCGATTGCCTGGACCGGAAAGTCCGCGTTCGGCCGTCCAGGTCCCGCGCCAGCGGGCCTCCGGTGAGCGCCTCCCTGCCGCAGCCATGCGCGGCCATCGGTCAGGAGATTTTTCGTTTGCATGTCCGTCTCCGCTCCTACTGCTTGCTTTGCTATTTCGAGCTTCCGTCCCGCTCACACGCGCGCTGATGATATCACGAGCAACTGGTATTAGCGATTACAAAGAGAGTTATTGGTCTCTAAACACGATATTTTCGTGATCGGCCGGCATCCCGCAAGGCCGTCGGGTGGCGCCAACACAGTGGCCCGGGGGCATCTTCGGACGCCCTCAAGCTCAAATCGGACAGCCGGCGCGGCGTGGCGCAGCGCGCACGAGATCGCGCAGGTGCGGATCGACGTGACCGCCGAGATGGTAGACCGGCGGGTTGACATCGCGGTGCTAGAGAAGTGGGTCGCAGACCTTGAATACGACCTGCCGCTCTCTGGGGAGGGATGAGCTGCTGCCCCGGCCCGGCTCGATGGCGTGGGAGCGGACCGAGCCGTGACACCGCGGCCGCAGGCCGAGGGTAACCGCTTCCGCTACGTCAGTCTTCGCGCGATCCACACCGTACGGAAGACGGCGGTGGCCACCGTCCCCACCGCGGTCACCACCAGCACGGCCAGCAGGACCGTGCCCGGGTCGCGCCCCAGGAGCGCGGAGCCGGTGCCGTCCAGGATCGCGCCGAACCCGATCAGCAGGAGCCGCTCCGCGCGCTGCATGACACCCGCCGTGCACAGGACGCCCTGGCTCTCCCCGCGCGCGCGTGTGTAGCTGACCAGTAGCGAGCCTCCGAGCGCCGCGGCCACCACCGCCAGGGCGGCGCCGGAGTCCCGAAAGGCCACCGCCAGACCCACGAAGGCGGCCACCTCGGCGAACCGGTCGATGGTCGAGTCCAGGAACGCCCCCCGCGGCCCGGCAAGGCCTCGCGCCCGCGCCACCCGTCCATCCATGGCATCCGCGACGCCGCTGAGCAGGACCGCCCAGCCTCCCATCGCGAACCGCCCCGAGGCGAAGAACCACCCCGCCGCCGCGCCGAAGGCGAACCCCAGCAGGTTGTAGAAGAGGGGCGAAAGTCCGAGAAGCAGGGACGCCCGCTCCACCGGCCACACGAACCAGTAGAACCAGCGGCGCACGAAGGAGCCGAGCACGAACTTTCCCCGGGTGGACGACTCGAGCGCGTCCACCGCGCGGCTGGCGGCGCTCAGCGCGAAGACCGGCATGGTGGCGAGCGCGAACCCCACCACCACGACCAGCGCCGTGAGCTCAGGCCTCATGGTGTCCGGGCTTCCCGCGCCCGGGCCGCCTGCCGCCCCCGACCGTCCCGCGATTCCCGGTTCTCCCGCGACTCCCGGTTCTCCCGCGACTCTGCGCGCCCGGACCGCAACACACGAAACGCCTTGGGAAGGAGCAGCGGGAAGGGGAAACGCCGCTCCAGGGGCGTGATCTCCACCGTCATCCCCGTGCGCCGCTCCACCTTGCGCACGATGTAGGGGAACCAGCGGTCGAACGTAAGCATGTGCTTGACCCAGCGGGTGGTGGCGCGCGCCTTGCTGATGCCGAAGTACGCGTTCAGCCTGAGCTGGGCCGCGGCCGACGCGGGACGAGCCGCGCGGTACTTCCCGTTCGATCGCTCGAGCACGCCGGATGCCACCCCGGCCTCCAGGATGGGCGTGTAGATGCCTCGCAGCGTCTCCCGCTGGGCCTCGTAGACGGCGCTCACGCGGCCTCCGCGTTCCGGCCGGATCTCTCCGGCGTACGAAATCTCGAGCATGCGCCGGCAGAAGTCGTCCACGGAGAACGAGCCCTCCAGGAACGGAAGGGTCCAATCGAGCACCATCCGCCTGGCGCCGGCGACCAGTTCGTCGACCCATGCGGCCGTTTCCGGGTCGCGCGCATGCACGACCGAGATGTGATGCGCGATGCGGCCCAGGCAGAAGTGGTCGAGGCGGCGCGGCCCCAGTTCCCGCTCGAAGTCGGCGCGCGAAAGCACGAGGCACTTGGCCAGCGGCCCATCGGGCGGCGCGGGCCAGAAGGCGATGACGGTCGGAGCCAGCACGCGGCTGACGGTCGCCAGCAACCCCGCCTTGCGCGCGGTGTACCCGCCGTCGGAGAGGGCGCGGTAGAACGCCGGGTAGTCCTCGACCACGACGACCAGGTCGTAGGCGCTGTGCCGGTCCGGGCTTGCCGACACAAGCCGCGAGCCGTACGCCAGCACGGCGAGCAGGCCGTCGCCGCCCGTCTCCCGCAGCCGCGAGATCAGGTGCCCGATGGGTGCTTCCACCCCCGTCATGCGGGCTCCGCTGCCGTGGGGACGCCCCGCATCTCATCGAGCATTCCGGTCATGACGCCCCGCATCTCCATGATGAAGCCATCCAGATCGGCATCCGCCGCCGGCGACTCGAACGGGCCCCGGCACTCGACTCGGGTGCGCATCAGCGGTAGGTTTCCGAAGAAGTCCTTGAGTCGCGTCCACTTCCACAGTCCGTCCGCCACCACGACGTACACGCTCCAGCGGCGTGCCGCCAGAATGGTCGCCAGCCCCAGCGTCTTGAAGGGGCCGATGCGGCCCGTCCTGCTCCGGGTTCCCTCGGGGTAGATGACGAAGGGGTGCGTGGAGGCGGCCGCTTCCCTGCGGAGCTGCTTCAGCTCACCGCGCAGGGTTGCTCTCGCATCTACGAGGGGGTATCGGTACAGCCTTGTCATGTGGGATATTAGGGGTACGCCGCGGGCGTACCGCCGGCGCGTCACGATGCGGGGGTACACGCCTTGCATCGACGCGACGACGAGGGGGATGTCGAGCAGCGACTGGTGGTTCATGAGCACCAGCACGCCGGGGGTCGCCGGGATGTCCGGCAACTCGCCGAAACGGACTCCGCCCATATGGCGAAGGAAGAAGATGACCACGTGGGCCGTGAAGCGCTGCCACTCGGTGAGCAGGGCGTCGCGGTTCCCCGGCAGCAGCCGCGCCATGGGCGCGATCAGGAGGCGCTGAATCAGATCGCAGGCCAGCAGCGCCGCGCCGAGCGCGGTGAGAGTCAAGGCGCCGCGGAGGTCCAATGACGTGTCCTGAATGGCGGGTGTGGTCCGATCGGAAGAACATCGGGCAAACATATGAGTGACATTCGAAACGCTAGCAGGAAATCCGCTTCGGCGTCAACGCGACGGGTGGCCCGCGACGGGACCCGGGATTCCTTCGGTGCCGGGACGGAAGGAAGGACGGCCGTCGCCGCGAGCCGGGCCGAGCCGGGGGATGAGCGGCCGCCGCTTCGCGGACTGAGCGACTACGACTACACCAACTTCTACTTCGCGGCGGGCACGGATCCGTTCGGGATCCTGGAGCCGTTCGGCGAATGGTGGAAGGACGCCGAGTTCGACGGTGGCTACTACCTCTACGGGCTGCCGATGGGCTCCGCGCCCGCGACGCGTGTCGAGATCGGCGATCCCAAGACGAGCGAGACACGCGAGGGACTGATCAACTTCGCGTCCTACAACTACCTGGGCCTTTCCTATCGTCCCGAAGTGATCGAGGCGGTCTGCGACGCGGTTCGCAAGTACGGTGCCGGAGCCTCGGGGTCGCCGGTGCTCTCGGGCACCATGGACCTGTACAAGCGGCTGGCGACGGAGATGGCGGACTTCAAGGGCAAGGAAGGCGCCCTCATCTTCCCGACGGGATACAGCGCCAACGTGGGGCTCATCTCGGGGCTGATGCGTCCCGGCGACCTGATCGTGGCCGACAAGCTGGCCCACGCCAGCATCGTCGACGGCATGATCCTCTCCAAGGCGACCTCACGCTTCTTCAAGCACAACAACCCGGAGGATCTCGACCGCAAGCTCGGCGGATTCAGCGGCAAGAAGCTGGTGATCGTCGAGGGCGTCTACTCGATGGACGGGGATGTGGCCAGGTTGCCGGAGATCGTCGACGTCTGCAAGCAGCACGGTGCGCGCCTGCTCATCGACGAGGCGCATTCCACTTTCGTCTACGGCCCGAACGGTCGGGGCGTCGCGGAGCATTTCGGGCTCGACGACGAGGTCGACATCCACCTCGGCACCTTCTCGAAGAGCCTCGGGGGCCTGGGCGGGTTCGTCGCCGGCCCGGCCGAACTCATCTACTACCTGCGCGGCTTCGCGCGCTCCCGGGTGTTCTCGTGCGCGCTTCCGCCCCCGGTCACGGCCGGCCTGCTGAAGGCGCTGGAGATCGCGAGGGCCGAGCCGGAACTGCGCGAAAAGCTCTGGGACAACGCCCGCTACATGCACGGGCTGCTGGGAGAGGCCGGCGTGGACGTGGGCGATTCCACCTCGCAGGTGATCTCGATCATGATCCGCGACGATGCCGGCATCTTCCAGATCGCCGAGGACCTTCTGCACCAGGGGGTCTACATCAACCCGGTCCGCTTCCCCGCCGTGGGCAAGCACAAGTCACGCTTCCGCATGTCCATCTCGGCGGCGCACACCCGGTCCGAACTCGAGGAGGGCGCCGAAATCATCATCTCCATCCTCCAGAAATACGGAAAATGCCCCTGACCCGGTATCACTATTCCCAGGCCGTCAGCGCCTTTTTCGAGATCGCCACGTCGGATGCCCGCCGCATCCTTCCTCCGCACCTGCAGCCGCTCGAAGTGCAGCACGAGGCCAGCATCCTCGCCGTCACGGCCTTCGATTTCACCGGCAGCATGGTCGGCACCTATCAGGAGATCGTGCTCTCGGTGATCGTGCCGCCGCTGATCGCCCCGAGCCAGGGGATGGCGAAATCGGCATTCTATCCCTTCCTTGTAGGGACGAGCACGGAGGCGTCGCGCGAGCACGCCATCGAGCGCTGGCACCTGCCGCACTACATGAAGGACCTCGACATCCGCTTCCTGCCTTCGGACGGGCGCATGCGGGTGGAGGTGCGAGAAGGCGACCAGCCGATCCTGGACTTCGAGATCGCCGACCACCACTCGGATGCGGTCGATCATCTGTACCAGTCGTTCATGGTCAACGGTGAAGACCGCTTCAAGGTGGACATCCACATGCAGGGGCCGCACAGCGAGCACGAGGAGGAGGCCGGGTCGCTGAAGCTGTACGAGCACCCCATGACCTCCCAGCTGACGCTGGACCAGGTGGCCACCTCCCCGTTTCGCGAGCAGTGGATGAGAGACGGCGTCCAGGTATTCGAGGAGCTGGAGCGCATCTGAGCGTCGGAGCGCGCACCTTCGTCATCTTCAACCCGGCCTCGGGGCACGGCCGGGGGGCGCGCCGCATCCCGCTCTACCGGGAACTCCTCGACAGGCATCTCGATTTCTGGGAGTCGGCGGCGACCACAGCGCCCGGCGAGGAAGCCGAACTCGCGGACCGGGCCATCTCCGGGGGCGCGAAGCTGGTGGTGGCGGTCGGCGGCGACGGGACCTGGAGCCAGGTGGCGGATCGGGTGGTGGCATCCGGGCGCGCGGATGTCGCGCTGGGACTGCTGGCCTCGGGAACCGGCAACGACTTCGGCAAGAGCCTCGGGCTCAGCTACGGCGACCCGGAGCAGGCGGTGGCGGCATTGGCGGCGGGCCGGACGCGGCTCATCGATGTGGGGCGGGTGGTGTCGGATTGGCGGCCCGCGCCCTACCCGGAGGTGGAATCCGGAGCCGCATGGCGCAATTCCCCGCGCCACTTCCTGAACCTGGTGGGTTTCGGCTTCGACATCGCCGTCATAGATGCGAGCCTGCGGGCACGCTTCCTGCGGGGGGCGGTGCTGTACAAGCTCACGGCGCTGCAGCAGTTGTTCCTGTACCGGAGTTCGCGGCTCCGGCTGACGGACGGCGGTGGATGGAGCACCGAAGGACGGCACCTCATCCTCACCATCTCGAACGGACGCATCTTCGGGGGCGGGTTCCCGATCGCCCCGGGCGCGGATCTGCAGGATGGGCGTCTGGACGCGTGCGCGATCGCCGATTCCTCGCCCCTGGGACGGGCGCGCCTGTTCGGCCTGGCGGAGAAGGGTCGCCATGTGCGCGCGAAGGAAGTCTCCATGCGCCAGGATGCCAACTTTGCCGTGCAGTTCGACGAGCGTGTACGTTACGAGGTCGACGGCGACGTGCATCAGTCGCGCACGGGCGAGGTTCGGGTGGACGTCGTTCCGTCGGCGCTCCCGGTGATCGTTCCGTGAAGGAGGCTGGATGGATCGCCTTGCTGCCGCCCCGCCGCGCACCGCTCAGCCCATCCGCATAGTCACGGCGGCGTCGCTCTTCGACGGGCACGACGCCGCCATCAACGTGATGCGCCGAATCCTCCAGGATTCGGGCGCGGAAGTCATCCACCTGGGTCACAATCGGTCCGCCCTCGAGATCGTGGAGTGCGCGATCCAGGAAGACGCGCACGCCGTCGCGATCAGCTCGTACCAGGGCGGGCACATGGAGTTCTTCACATACGTGCGCGACCTGCTGCGCGAGCGGGGCGCGGACATCCGCATCTTCGGCGGCGGCGGCGGGACCATTCTGCCCGCGGAAGCCGAAGAGCTGCACCAGCGCGGCATCGACCGGGTCTTCTCGCCCGACGACGGGCGGGCGATGGGGCTTCAGGGGATGATCGACGAGGTGCTCGAGGGTGCACGTCGCTCGGTCCGGTCGTCGCTCGCGGATGCGGAGGGGGAGGTGCGCGCGCTCCGTCAGGGGGACGCGGGCGCGGTGGCACGCCTGATCTCGGCGGTCGAGAACGGCCATGCGGGGGCGGACGAAGCGATGGAGATGGTGGCCGAGATGGCGACCGCCCGGCGGGTGCCGGTGCTCGGCGTCACGGGCACGGGCGGCTCGGGCAAGTCGTCGCTGGTGGACGAGCTGGTGCGGCGCTATCTGTCCGGGACCGCCGATGGCAGGGTCGCAATCATCTCGGTGGATCCGTCGAAGCGGCGCACGGGGGGCGCGCTGCTGGGCGACCGCATCCGGGTGAACGCGGCCTCGAGCCCGCGCGTCTACATGCGCTCGCTGGCCACCCGCGCGTCGACGCTCGGCCTGTCGCCGCACGCTCGCCAGGCGGTGGACATCTGCAAGGCCGCCGGCTTCGACCTCATCATCATCGAGACGCCCGGGATCGGTCAGTTCGGCGCCGAGGTGGTGGGACACTCGGATGTGTCGCTGTACGTGATGACCGCCGAGTACGGCGCCGCCAGCCAGCTCGAGAAGATCGACATGCTGGACTACGCGGCCGTGGTCGCCATCAACAAGTTCGACCGCCCGGGCGCGCTCGATGCGCTCCGCGACGTGCGCAAGCAGTACCGGCGCAACCACCGCCTGTGGAGCGTGCCCGACACGGCGCTCCCCGTGTACGGCACGGTCGCCTCGCGTTTCAACGACGCCGGCGTGAACCGCCTGTACCTGGCGCTCCTCGACCAGTTGCGGCGCAAGACCGGCGCTTCGCTCGCAACCGAGCGCGACCCCGTCGACGACGACCGGGCCGAGCACACGCCGATTCCGCCCGAACGCACCCGCTATCTGGCGGAAATCGTGGAGGCGGGCCGCAACTACGGCCAGCGCGTGGACGAACAGGCCGCGCTGGCCCGCCAGCTGTATCAACTGGACGGGGCGATCCGGCTGCTGCGGGGCGAAGTGGGCGCGGGAGACTCGTCCGGGACCGAAATGGCCGTCGCTGCGGCTGCGAGCGCGCTCGTTGGCGGCAGCGATGAACCGGACGAGATCGCACCCGAGCTGCCCCCGGCAGCCGGTGAGGACGAACCCCTCGCCCGCCTGATCGACCTCTACCGGCAGACCCGCGCGCGCCTCGACCGACGCAGCCTGGCCCTGCTCGGGGAATGGCCGGCGGTGAAGCGCCGCTACCAGGCCGACACCTACGCCTACCAGGTTCGTGGCCGCGAGGTGGAGCGGAGCCTCTTCAGCGAATCGCTCGCCGGCTCGCGCATCCCGCGGGTGGTGCTGCCCCGCTTCCGCGACTGGGGAGAGGTGCTGCGCTGGCGGCTCACCGAGAACGTGCCGGGGGCGTTTCCCTACACCGCCGCGGTTTTCCCCCTGCGGCGGCTGGAGGAGCACCCGCAGCGCATGTTCGCGGGCGAGGGCGGCCCCGAGCGCACCAACCGGCGCTTCCACTTCCTCAGCCGCGCCAGTCTGGCCAACCGGCTCTCCACCGCCTTCGACTCGGTGACGCTCTACGGCGAGGACCCGGACGAGCGCATGGACATCTACGGCAAGGTCGGGAACTCCGGCGTGAGCGTGGCTTCGGTGGACGACGCCAAGAAGCTCTACTCCGGCTTCAACCTCGCGGACCCCTCCACCAGCGTATCGATGACCATCAACGGGCCCGCGCCCATGTTGCTCGGCTTCTTCCTCAACGCGGCCATCGACCAGCAGTGCGAGCTCCACATCCGCGAAAGCGGGCGCGAAGCCGAGGTGGAGGAGCGCATCGACGCGCTCTATCGCGAGCGCGGAATGGAACGGCCCCGCTACCAGGGCGCGCTTCCGGAGGGGAACGACGGCCTCGGCCTGATGCTGCTCGGCGTGAGCGGCGACGAAGTACTCCCGGGCGACGTCTACGAGCGCATCCGTCGCGAGACCCTCGCCGTGGTCCGCGGCACCGTCCAGGCCGACATCCTCAAGGAAGACCAGGCCCAGAACACCTGCATCTTCTCCATCGAGCTGGCGCTCCGGCTGATGGGCGACATCCAGCAGTACTTCATCGACGAAGGGGTGCGGAACTTCTACTCGGTGTCCATCTCCGGATACCACATCGCGGAAGCCGGCGCCAACCCCGTCACCCAGCTCGCGCTCACCCTCGCCAACGGCTTCACCTACGTCGAGTACTACCGCTCGCGCGGGATGCGCGTCGACGACTTCGCGCCCAACCTGTCGTTCTTCTTCTCCAACGGCATGGACCCGGAATACGTGGTTCTGGGGCGGGTTGCGCGCCGCATCTGGGCGAAGGCGATGAAGCACGTCTACGGCGCAAACGGCCGCTCGCAACGGCTCAAGTATCACATTCAGACCTCGGGGCGCAGCCTGCACGCGCAGGAGATCGCCTTCAACGACATCCGCACCACGCTGCAGGCCCTCTACGCCCTCTGCGACAACTGCAACTCGCTGCACACCAACGCCTACGACGAAGCCATCACCACGCCCACCGAGGAGAGCGTGCGACGGGCCCTCGCGATTCAGCTTGTCATCAGCAGGGAACTGGGGCTGTCCAGGAACGAGAACCCGCTGCAGGGCTCGTTCATCATCGAGGAGCTGACCAACCTGGTGGAGGAGGCGGTGATGCGAGAGTTCCTGCGGCTGTCGGAGCGCGGAGGCGTGCTCGGGGCGATGGAGCGCATGTACCAGCGCGGCCGCATCCAGGACGAGTCGCTCGAATACGAGTCGCGCAAGCACAGCGGCGAGCTGCCCATCGTGGGGGTTAACACCTTCCTGGGGCCGGAGGGATCGCCCACGCGGGTTCCCGACGAGGTCATCCGCGCCAACCCCGAAGAGAAGGACTACGCCATCGCGTCAAACCGGGCCTTCAGGGCGCGCAACCGGGGCCGCGCCGACGCCGCGCTCGACGAGTTGAGGCGCGTCGCGCTGGCGGGGGGCAACACCTTCGCCGCGCTCATGGAGGCGTGCAAGGTGTGCACGCTGGGCCAGATCACGGGGGTGCTGTACGAGGTGGGCGGGCAGTACCGGCGGAACATGTAGGAGCCGTGCACGGACTCCCGGAATCCGCATGAAGGTCTTCCTGAAACGTTTTGCGGGACGTTTCGCGCTCACCTTGACGCTGGTCGTTCTGGAGGCGGCCGGGTGGGTCCTCTTCCCGCTCGTCATCGGCCGCGCCATCGACAGCGTTCTCGCCGATTCGGCCCGGGGTCTTTACGAACTCGCGATCCTCGGCGTCGCCACCATGGGGATCGCGGTGGTCCGCCGCCTGGTGGACAGCCGGGCCTACGGGGGCATCTACGCCACGCTGGGCGAAGAGATGGTGGAGGCGGCCGAGGGCACCGGCACCTCGACCCGGACCGCGCGCCTGGGGATGCTCAGGGAGATCGTGGAGTTCTTCGAGAATTCGATGCCCGGGCTCATCAACAGCATGCTCGGGTTGGTGGGCACCGTGGTGATCGTTGCGACTCTGAACTTTCGGGTCTTTCTGGGCTGTCTCGCGGCCGCTGCCGCAACCGTCACCCTCTACGCCCTCACCGGCAGGTTGACCACCCGGTACAATCAGGGGCTCAACGACGAGCACGAACGGCAGGTCGACGCGGTCGACAGCGGCGATTCCGGCCGCCTGGGCGAACACCTGCGCGCCATGATGCGCTGGAACATCCGTCTCTCCGACCTGGAAGCGGCCAACTTCGGGATCAACTGGGTGTTCATGATCGCCCTGCTGGTCTTCGCGGTGAGCGCCGCGGTGACGGAGGCGACGGAGTACGGCGCGGTCTTCGCCCTGGTCATGTACGTGTTCCAGTTCATGGAATCCGTGATGCTGCTGCCGCTCTTCTACCAGCAATGGCTGCGGCTTCGAGAGATCTCGGGGAGGCTGGCGAGCGCGGTGGGGTCGTAGCAGCTTGTCGGGGGTGGCGGGTACCCAACGCACCATTATCACTGAGGGGACTTGGCATGAATGCGAAGAACGGCATGAGGCCGGTGCATCCGGGCGAAATCCTGCGTGAGGAACTCCAGGAACTCGGATTGTCGGCCAATGCGTTGTCGAAGGCGCTTGGTGTGCCGGTCAACCGGGTGACGATGATCCTGAACGGCCAGCGGGGCGTGACCGCCGACACGGCGTTGCGGCTGGCGAGGTATTTCGGGACGACTCCGCAACTCTGGTTGAATCTGCAGAAAACCTGGGAGCTTCGCCGAACGGAGATCGAGGCGGGTCGCGAGATCGCCGAGCAGGTCACGCCCCGGCAGGCGGTCGTCTAGATGAGACAAGCCGATCGGCCAATGGCCACAACAACTTGCGGGATGGCATCCGCGGCCATCCTGTGCGTCGTCCTCACCGCCGCCTCGTGCGCGCCTGCCGGGCCCCGCGCGCGCATCTCCGAGGAAGAGCGCGTCCTCGACACCTACCCGTTCTCGGACCCGAATCCCGTGCCGGTGCTGGCCACCGACCGCAGGCTGTACCCCTACCACACGTTCGAGGGATACGCCGCGGAGCCGGAGCCCCGGGCATGGAAGGTCGTGCGCATGGAGAACGATCTCATCGAGGTCTTCGTCCTTCCCGAGGTGGGCGGCAAGGTGTGGGGGGCGGTGGTGAAGGCGACCGGCCACGAATTCATCTACCGGAACGAGGTGATGAAATTCCGGGACATCGCCCTGCGCGGGCCGTGGACCTCCGGCGGGATCGAATTCAACTTCGGCGTGATCGGCCACACGCCGGCCACCGCCACCCCCGTCGACTACGATCTGCGGGAGAACGCGGACGGAAGCGTGAGTGCCATCGTCGGCGCCATGGACCTGCCGTCACGCACCCCGTGGCGCGTCGAGATACGCCTGCCCCCGGATCGGGCCGCCTTCGAGACGCGCGTGCTGTGGCACAATCCGACCCCGCTGGAGCAGCCGTATTACAACTGGATGACGGCGGCGGCCTTCGCGCAGGACGACCTGGAGCTGTTTGTGCCAGGCAACGCCTACCTGGAGCACTCGGGGCGGGTGCGTCCCTGGCCCGCGGACGAGGATGGGCGCTTCCTGCCTCTCTACCGCAACAACGCGTTCGGGGGAAGCAAGTCGTACCACGTGGTGGGCGCGCTGAACGACTTCTTCGGCGGCTACTATCACGACGATGGCTACGGCTGGGGACACTGGGCGCCGCATGAAGAGATGCCCGGGCGCAAGATGTGGTTGTGGGCGCTGTCGCGCGAAGGCGGGATCTGGGAGGACCTCCTCACCGACACGGACGGGCAGTACGTCGAGTTCCAGGCGGGACGGCTGCACGTTCAGTACCAGCCGGGGGCGGATCGCAACCCCATCTCGCAGGCCGGGTTCGAGCCTCTCTCGGCCAGCCGCTGGACGGAGGTCTGGTTTCCGCTGGAGGGGACCGGCGGTCTCACGGATGCTTCGCCGCTCGGCGCGATGCACGTCGAGGCCGAGGAGGGCCGCCTTCGGGTGGTCGTGCAGGCGTTCGGGACCGCTGCCGATACCGTGAAGGCATGGTCGGGCGGTGAGAAGGTTGCGGCGCGCGCGGTGGCGCTGGAGCCCCTCCAGCCGGTAGTGGTCGAGTTCGACGTCGCACCCGACGGCCCGTGGCGGGTTGCGCTGCCCGGACTGGGTCTGGAGGGATGCTCGAATCCGGGCGAGGCCGGTCTCGGTGGTATCTGCGGACTTGATGGCGACCGCGTGGTGTCGCGGCCGTTTGCGACCAACGCCGAGGCGTGGGATGCCCTCCCTGAGACGGATCGCCTCGTGTTCGAGGCACGGGAGCTGGCGCGCGGCCGCCGCTACCCTGAAGCGCGGGCGCTATACGACCGCGCGCTCGCAGCCGAACCGTGGAACCGGGAGGCGCTGCTGGGCCTCGGCGCGCTGGCGCTGAGGTCGGCCCGCTACGAGGAGGGTCTCGTGCACGCGCGGCGTGCGCTCCAGCTTGACACGTATGATCCGGAGGCCAACTTCCTCGCCGGAAACCTGTACCGCGCCCTGGGGCGCCGCGCCGACGCGTACGATTCGTTCGGATGGGCCGCCCGCTCGGTGGCCCTCCGCGCCGCGGCGCGCGTTCGACTGGCGGAACTGGCGCTCGAAGACGGAGATCTGGCGGAGGCAAGCCGCCACGCCGCGCTGGCGCTGGATCACGATCAGGCGAGCATTCCGGCGCGGGAAGTGCTGGCGATCGCGTCGCGTCTGGCGGGGGACGGGATCGGGGCGGCGCGCGTGCTCGCGGAGCTGCTCGAGTTCGATCCACTCAACCATTTCTTCCTGGCCGAACGGTACTTCGCGGCGCGTGACGACCGGTATGGCGAGTCCGCGGACGGGGCCGCCGCCCGCCTCGCGGCATCGATGCGGAGCGAGTATCCGGAGCAGACGCTTCTGGAACTCGCCGTGGGCTACGCGAACCGCGGGCTGGCGGACGATGCTCGGCACCTGCTGGCGCTGGCCGACGAGGTGGGCGGTGGCCCGGTGCCCGCGGCGTGGCGCGCCTTCCTGGCTGACGCTGCGGGGATGCTGAGCGGTGGGATCGATCCCGCTTTCGCCTTCCCCTACCGGCCCGAAACTTTGCCGGTCCTGCGCTGGGCGGCTGCCGAAGACCCGCACTGGGCCTGGCGCTACCTGCTCGGGCTGAACCTGTGGGCGCTAGACCGAGACGCCGAGGCGGCTGACGTGCTGGCAGCCTTGGGCGACGAACCCGACTACGGTCCCGCGTACGCTGCGCGCGCGCACCTGACGGAAGCCATGGGCGGTGACGGGGGACCTGATTTCCGGCGAGCGGTCGCGGTGGACTCCGGCAGCCGCCTCCTTCACGTCGCCCTCGTCCGGCACCTGCAGGAAGCGGGGCAATGGGCGGAAGCACTCGAGACGTCCGGTCGCGGCCGCGAGCTCTTCCCGGGCGATTTCAACCTCGACCTCCTCCACGTGCGCGCGCTTCTACAGGCGGGCGACCACGGCGAGGCGATCCGGATCCTGGCGGACACGCATGTCCTTCCCTCGGAGAACGCCCGCGAGAGCCACCGCCTGTACGAGTTTGCACACGTCGGGGCCGCGCTGGACGAACTCGATGCCGGGAATCGCGAGGCCGCCCGCAGCCACCTCGAGACCGCGCTCGAGTGGCCGGAATCGCTCGGTCAGGGCCGCCCCTTCGACCCGGACGAGCGGCTGGTGCGGTTCCTGCTCGGGGTTGTAGGGGAAGGCGCCGGAGGTGGGCCCGACGCCGAGCCCGTCAGCGCCGAGGCGGTCGCTTCACTGCGCGCCCGCGCCGATTCGCTCGCCGGCGCGGCGTCCCCCACTGAAACGATCGAGCAGGCACTCATCCGGCGGGGGCTTGCCGCGGCGGCAGGGCTGGAAGGCGGGTGATATTGCGAAAACACGGTTGATGTCGTTGCAAACACACGACTGATGTCGTTGCAAAACCACGATTGACCGATAGAGCCTGCGCCCTAACCCCCCACCGGCTGCGGCACCCGCGCGAGGGACCGCGCCCGTTCGACCACCGCCTCCGCCGTGATCCCGAACTTCTCGAACAGCACCGCGCCGGGGGCGGATGCCCCGAAGTGGTCGATGCCCACCGAGCCGCCCCGGTCGCCGGTCCAGCGGGTCCAGCCGGCCGTGGTCCCTGCTTCCACCGAGACGCGCGCGGTCACATCCGGAGGAAGCACCTCGTCGCGATAGCCCTGTGGCTGGCGGGCGAAGAGGAACCAGCTGGGCAGGGAAACCACCCGGGTCGGCACCCCTTCGGCCTGCAGCACCGCCCGCGCCTGCACCGCCACCCCCAGCTCCGAGCCGCTGGCGATAAGGATCGCCTCCGGGGCGCCGCCGGCCGCTTCCAGCAGGACGTAGCCGCCGCGGTGCAGGCCGGCCGCGGGAGCCCTCTCGTCGCGGTCGATGACCGCCACGGCTTGACGGGTAAGGGCGAGGAAACTGGGCCCTTCCTTGTACGCGAGCGCCGCCCTCCATGCCTCCGCCGTCTCGGGCCCGTCGCCGGGCCGCAGGTCCAGCACGCCCGGAATCGCGCGCAGTGACATCAGCTGTTCGATCGGCTGGTGGGTGGGGCCGTCCTCGCCCACGCCGATGCTGTCGTGGGTGAACACGTAGGTGACGGGCACGTGCATGAGCGCCGCCAGCCGGATCGACGGGCGCATGTAGTCCGAGAAGATGAGAAAGGTGCCCCCGTACGGGCGCACGCCCCCGTGCAGCGCCATCCCGTTCAGGATGCCCCCCATGGCGTGCTCGCGGACGCCGAAGTGGATCGTGCGCCCGCCGGGCGTCCCGGGCAGCAGGTTGTCCTCCCAGGGCAGGGTCGTCTTGTTGGAGCCGGCCAGGTCGGCCGAGCCGCCCAGCAGGTTGGGGATGCGTCTGCCCAGCCCCTGGAGCACCTGCCCGGAATACACGCGGGTCGCGAGCGGCTTCGGCGGCGCGCTCAGGTCGGGGATGTCCGCGTCCCAGCCGGCCGGCAGCTCGCCCGCCAGGGCCGTGCGCAACTCCTCGGCCGCGGCGGGATGCGCCGCCCGGTAGGCCTCCCACCGCCCCCGCCACGCCTCCTCCAGCCCCGCCCCCCGCGCCGCCGTCTCCCGCCAGTGCGCCAGCGCTTCCGCTTCCACGTGGAATGGATCGCGGGACGGGTAGCCCAGGTTGCGCTTGGTCGCGTCCACCTCCTCCACCCCCAGCGGCGCTCCGTGCGCGCTCGACGACCCCGCCTTGCCGGGACTGCCGTACCCGATGGTGGTGCGCACGATCACCAGCGAAGGCCGCTCGGCCTCCGCGCGCGCCCCTGCCAGCGCCGCGTCCAGCGCGGCCAGGTCGGTGCCGTCGTCCACCCGGCGTACGTCCCACCCGTACGCCCGGAAGCGCTGTTCGTGGTCGGTGGAGCACGAGAGGTCCGTCCCGCCGTCGATGGTGACCTGATTGTCGTCGAACACCCAGACCAGCTTGCCCAGCCGCTGGTGGCCCGCGAACTCCGCCGCCTCGTGCGAGATCCCCTCCATGAGGTCGCCGTCCGAGCAGAGCGCCCAGGTGTGATGGTCCACCACGGCGTGTCCGGGCCGGTTGAACCGGTGCGCCAGCCAGCGTTCGGCGAGCGCCATCCCCACCGAATTGGCGACCCCCTGACCGAGCGGGCCGGTGGTGGTCTCCACCCCGGCTGTGTGCCCGTATTCCGGGTGCCCGGGCGTCCGCGATCCCCACTGGCGGAAGTTCCGTATCTCCTCCAGGGGCAGATCGTACCCGGTCAGGTGCAGGAGCGAGTAGATGAGCATAGAGGCGTGCCCGGCAGACAGCACGAAGCGGTCCCGGTTGCTCCACCCGGGGTTCGCCGGGTTGTGGCGCAGGTGCCGCGTCCATAGCAGGTACCCTACAGGAGCCAGCCCCATGGGCGCCCCGGGGTGCCCGGAGTTGGCCTTCTGTACGGCGTCCATGGAGAGGACGCGCACGGCGTCGATGGCGAGGCGCGAGAGTGCGGGGTCCGGAAGCGCGGAAGCGGGCATTTCAGTCTTTCCTCAGGATGCGGGTGCGGACGGAGGAGACGCGAAGGGCAAGGCGGGCGCGCCGACCATCGAAGGCGCCGCGCGCCTGCAAGACGCGGTGGCGATGGCTCACCGCCGAGCCGCGATGCGCGCCGTCAACAGGCGAATTGCGTAAACCGGGCCGGTCGGCCTCACCCGACCACCAGGTTGATCAGCCGCCCGGGCACGTAGATCACCCGTCGCACGGATCCGTTCTCGAGGAAGCGCGCGACGTTCTCCTGCGCGCGCGCAAGCGCCTCCGCATCCGCCCGGCTCATCTCCGAAGGACCTTCGATGGTGCCGCGCACCTTGCCGTTGACCTGAACCGCAAGCTTCACGATGCGCCGCCTGGCCTTCTCGGGGTCGTATTCGGGCCAGCGGGCACGCCCGAAGACGCCGCCTTCGTGTCCGAGCCGCTCCCACAGCTCCTCGGCGATGTGCGGCGCGAACGGCGCCACCATGAGCACCACGGGCTCGATCTCGGCCCGCGCCGGCCTCCGTCCCCCCGCGCGCACGGCGTTCAGGTACTCCATCATCCCCGAGATGCAGGTGTTGTACTGGAGATCCGCGATCTGGCGCGTCACCTGTTCGATGGTGCGGTGCAGTTGTCCCTCGAGGCGGGGATCGGGATCCGCGTCGTTGTCCGCGGCGCGCAGCACGGCGTCCCAGAGCCTCCTAAGGAAGCCGAGCGGCCCCCGGATGCCGTCGTCGCGATAGTCCCCGCCCTCGGTGAAGGGTCCCAGGAACATCAGGTACAGGCGGAAGGTGTCGGCGCCGAACTCCTCGATGACCGGATCGGGCGTGACCACGTTGCCCTTCGTCTTCGACATCTTGCGCCCGTCCTTGACGATGATGCCGTGGGCGCGGAAGCGGGTGAAGGGTTCCTCGAAGTCGAGCAGCCCGATGTCGTGCAGCGCCATGGTGATGAAGCGCGCGTACATCAAATGCAGCACCGCGTGCTCGTTGCCGCCGATGTAGCTGTCCACCGGGAGCCAGCGCCGGGTGATGTCCGGGTCGAAGGCGATGTCGTCGCATCCGACCGAGGGGTAGCGCAGGAAGTACCAGGAGCTGTCCAGGAAGGTGTCCGAGACGTCGGTCTCGCGGCGCGCGGCGCTCCCGCAGCCCGGGCAGTCCACGCTGTACCACGACTCCACGCGCGCGAGGGGGCTCACGCCGTCGTCGTCGGGCTTGAAGTCCTCGATGCGGGGAAGGATCACCGGCAGCTCGCTCTCGGGAACCGGCACCGCGCCGCAGGTCGGGCAGTACACGATGGGGATGGGCGGGCCCCAGTAGCGCTGGCGCGAGATGCACCAGTCGCGCAGCTGGTAGTTGACCTGCTTCTCGCCCAGCCCGCGCTCCTCGAGGGCCGCGGTGATGGCGGCCTTGCCTTCCGCCACGCTCAACCCGTCGAAGCGGCCGGAGTTCACCATGCGCCCGGCGGCGTTGTCGATGTAGGCTTCGTCGAGCGGGGTGTCGGCGCCGTCCTCGGGCCCCGCCACCACCCGCACCACGGGCAGCCCGAACTCGTTCGCGAACTCGAAGTCGCGCTCGTCGTGGCCGGGGACCGCCATGATCGCTCCGGTGCCGTACCCCGCCAGGACGTAGTCCGCGATCCAGACCGGGATTTCCGCCCCGGTGGCGGGATTCACGCAGTGCCCCCCGGTGAACACGCCGGTCTTCTTCTCCCCGGCGGTCTTCTGGCGGCTGACCACGTCCATGGCCGCCACCCGGTCGACGTATGCGCGCACCTGGCCGCGATGGGAGGGGGATGTGATGCCGTCCACCAGCGGATGCTCGGGCGCGAGCACCATGTAGGTCGCGCCGAAGATCGTGTCCGGGCGGGTCGTGAAGACCTCGATCACGTCGTCGGAGCCGGCTACGGGGAAGACCAGCCGGGCGCCCTCGCTGCGGCCGATCCAGTTCGCCTGCGCCTTGCGCGTCGAGTCCGACCAGTCGATGTGGTCCAGGTTGTCTAGCAGCCGCTGCGAGTAGTCGCTGATGCGGAAGAACCACTGCGCGATCACGCGCTGCTCGACGGTGGCGTCGCAACGCTCGCACAGGCCGTCCTCGACCTGCTCGTTGGCCAGCACGGTCATGCACGAAGGGCACCAGTTGACCGGCGCCTTCTTGCGCTCCGCGAGCCCGGCCTCGAACAGCTTCAGAAAGATCCACTGGGTCCAGCGATAGTAGTCGGGGGAAGTCGTGTCCACCGAGTGATCCCAGTCGAACATGCCCCCGATGCGGCGCAACTGGCGCGTGAAGTTGGCGACGTTGGCCGGGATCAGATCCATGGGATGGGTCCCGTGCTTCAGCGCGAAGTTCTCGGAGTGGATGCCGAAGGCGTCGAAGCCGATGGGCTCGAAGACATCGTGCCCCCGCAGCCGCTGGAAACGCCCGTGGATATCCGCCCCCGTGAAGGCGTAGATGTTGCCCACGTGGAGCCCCTCCGCGGAGGGGTACGGAAACATCATCAGGTTGAAGTAGGGCGACCGGGAAGCGCGAAGCTCCTCTGCCGAAAAGGAGTTGGCGCCGCGTTCCTCCCAGATCCGCTGCCACTTCGCTTCGACCTGGGAGGGGGAGTAGCTCGGGGAGGGCCTCTCTTCCATGCCCCTACGTTCGCCCCGGGCGCGGCCTCTCGCAACCTTCGCGGAGGGCACCGGAGTGACTCTGGTCGCCTGCCGGAGATCGGCGTCTGGCGTCCCCGCTACCCGCCTCCCCGTCCCCTCAGGGTCGAGACCTCGATGAGCCCGTTCGGGAAGCCTGTCCCCCAGCGCATGGTCGCGTCGCCGGGGTTGTGATAGCGAACCGAGTGCACCTCGTTGGGGCGTATCGCTTCCAGGACCATCCAGTCCTGCGGAACGCCGCCATCCATGATGACGGGCACCGCGGAGCCCATGGCCGAGCCGCGCACGTTCATCCAGCGGGGGCGCAGCTGACGGATCGCGTCGCCGAGCATCATGGTGGAGTAGTTCGCCAGCTCGTCGGCCAGGATCAGGTCGGGGTCCCGGCGGACGCCATCACTGCCGCCCGTGGACACGCACGCCTGGGCAAGCATGATGATCGACACTGCGATCACGAGTCTCATTCCGATTCGTCGCATGATGTTTGCCTCCGTCAAAGGGGCGGAACGCCGCCGTGCTCGTCCCGGCGGGGATGTTGTGCTACTCGCGGGGATCGGTGCCCAGGAAGCGGATCAGCTCCGCGTTGACGATGTCCGGCGCCTCCTCGTGGGGGTTGTGGCCGATGTTCGGGATGAGAAAGAGCTCCCCGTTGGGCAGGATCTCGGCGGCCCGGCGCGCGTTGGCGGGAAAGTCCGGTCCGTCGATCTCGCCGCCGAGGATCAGCGCCTTCGTCCTGATGTGCGGCCAGTCGTCCACGATGGTGTCCATCGAGCGCAGGTTGCCGCCGAGCCGGCGCACGTACGCGAGCCGCGGCCAGTCCCCGCTCAGCCGCTGGCCGTGCCGGATGCGCAGGTGGTCCAGGTACTCCGGCTTCCACTCCACGTAGCGGCGCGTGTCGGTCCGCACGTCCGCCTCGTAGGCGCGCTGGAGGTCCGGGTCGGCGTCGATCTCGCCATCGAACGGACGAAACCCGCGCCCGGCGCGGTTGTCGGTCAGACCGATCTGGTTGATGGTGACCAGATGCGTCGCCTTCTCCGGATACAGGAAGGCGAAACGGGTTGCCATCATCCCGCCCATGGAGTGTCCGATGACGGCGGCCTCGGAGATGCCGAGGTGTTCCATCAGCCGGGCCGTGTTCGAGGCGTGCAGGCTCATGCTGTACGGCAGAATCGGCTTGGACGATTTCCCCCAGCCGAGCCGGTCCTTCACGACGACCCGGTACCCCTCGTTGGCGAGGGCCTCGATCTGGCTCTTCCAGTACCAGCCGTAGTAGCTGCCTCCGTGGTGGAAGACCGCGGCGCGACCGTTCGCGGGCCCGACAGGAGCGACGTCCATGTAGGCGATCCGCACATCCTGGCCGTAGACGCGCAGGTTCATGAACTCGACCGGATACGGGTACTCGAACTCCTCCAGGTTGATCGAGATCGGCCCCCACTCGGCGGGCGGCTCGGCGGGCGGGTGATGGGACTGCGCCGCGCCCGGATGCGGCGGGGCGAGGGCCAGCAGCGCGGCGAGTGACAGTGCGGCGCACAGGTGCGTCGCGGGGCGTGTCGTGGGGCATACGGTGGTGGTCATTGGTCTTCTCCTGTCGCTGCATGTCCAATGCCGGGGTCGGTCGGGGCGAATCTCGTCCATTGTACGTCTATCCGGGGTTGCCGAGCACCTCGAACGGGTCCCCGGCTTCCTCGGTCCCCGCCTTGATCGCCGCGATGGTCGAGCCCAGATCGCCGCCGTGGTCGTCGAGCAGCGCCTGAAAGTCGGGCAGGCGGTGGTAGTAGCGCATGCGCGCCAGCAGCGTGGCGTTGTTGAGCGGGGTGTCCACGAACCCCGCGTAGGTGCTGGCTTCGAAGGTCGGCTGCACTTCGGCGGTGAAGCGCTCCAGAGCCTCGGCGAAGATCCGTTCACGCGCCGACAGGCGTTGCTCGCGGGTGAGCGCGGCATCGCCGTATACGCGCTCCAGGTCCGCCACCAGCCTGTCCAGGAAGACCGAGAACTTCATCGCATCGCCCCACCTTTGGCGTGCGCGCGTACAGCGTACGGTCGGGATCTCGCCCGAGTCGGCGCAGAAGAACGCGGCCGCGCCGGCGTCGCCCACGAAGGTGGCGAAGCTCTCGTTGAAGCTGACGCTCCCCGGCACCCAGAGGTGGGCGTGCGAGACTTCGTGCAGGATGGTCTGCACCACCCCGATCTCGTCCTGGCGCAGCACCGTGGACATCAGCGGGTCCGCGAACCACCCCAGGGTGCTGAAGGCGGAGGTGGGGCGCAGCCAGGTGTCGAATCCCTCCTCTTCCAGCTTGCGCTGTTCGTCGAGGGCGTCGTCCAGGTCGAAGAATCCCCGGTAGGGAACCCGGCCCACCACCGGAAACCACCAGGTCCGCGCCGCCAGGCGGTCCTTCTCGGCCGCGGACAGCACCATCGCCAGGGTGTCGCGGTCGAGGTGGGTGTAGGTGGTGTAGGAGTCGCCGACATCGAGTCCCAGCTCGTCGATGGCGAAGGCGCGCGCCAGGCGGGCGAAGGTGAGCTTGCCGCGCGTGCGCTCGTCGGTGTCCGGATCGACGATGACGTCCTCGATCGGCCGCCGGGCGGTGAGGATGCGCGCCTCCTCCCATCCCGCGCGCAGGACGTAGAGGGGTGAGCAGGAGGTCGCCGCAGCCACCAGCCCGGTGGCCGCGACCCCCAGCAGCAGCAGGCGCCTTCCCCTTCCCATCAGCCGGGCAGCGGTCTGCGGGCCGCTAGTCGCTCCCGCCGAGGGACCGCATCAGGGGGATCCCGCCCTCGGTGGGCACGTACACCACCGAACCTGCGGGCAACTCGCCCAGCTTCTCGATGTAGTGGAACGTCAGGTACTCGGGGGTCAGGCCCTCGGAGATGATCCGCTGGGCCTCGGCGATGCCCCTCGCCTCCTCGATCTGCTGGCGGGCGCGCTCCTGAATGATCTCGGTCTGGAAGCGCTCCTGAGCCACCTGCTGTTCGCGCTGCTGGCGCTCCTCGATGGCCTGGCGCACGCCCTCCGGGGCCTGGATGTCGCGCACGAACGCCTGCACCACGTTTATGCGGTCCTCGGCGCTGGCCTGGATGGCGGCTTCTATGTTGTCGGACAGCTCCGCCCGGTCCGGGGAGAAGATCTCGTTGATCGAGCGCGTCGCCACCGCGTCGCGGACTCCGTTGCGCACGGAATTGAGCACGATGGCCGCGGTGATCTGCCGCTCGGTCCCCAGTTCCTGAAAGAGCGTGGGGGTGCGGCCCGCTTCGATCTGGTAGAGAACCGAGACCTCGAGCGTCACGTTGAGCTGCTCGCTGGTCTGGGCTTCGATGCGCTCGACCGTCCCTCCCGTCGGGAAGCTCTGCTCGCGCACCGACATCTTTTCGATGCTCGCGAGGGGATTCACGACGTGGACGCCCTGCGCGTGCGGGCGCTGGTTGACGCGCCCCAGAAAGTGTTCCACGCCCACCTCGCCGACATCGATCAGGATGACGGAGTTCATCGCCAGCAGCGCGACGCCCGCGGCCATCACCCCGTAGGAGATGAGCCGGGTCATGCCGGGATTGCGGCCGGTGGTGGTGGAAAACAGGCGGATGAGCCCGCCGGCGGCGATGGTGAATATGGCAAGCAATGCGGACGTCATGGGTCATTCCTCCTTCCAGGTGGATCGTCGCCCGCGCGGCGAGCGAGCTCGGCGCCGACGGAGTGGAGCGAGACGCCCGCGCCCATCAGCGCGACCATCAGGTGGTACAGCAGGTCGGCGGCTTCCCCCGTTATCGCCGCGGGATCACGCCGGGTCAGGGCGACGGTCAGCTCCACCAGCTCCTCGCCCAGCTTCTTGAGGCGGAGGTTTCTGTCCGCGAGCAGGCGAGCGGTGTTGCTTCCCGGCGGCATCTCCGCGGCCCGGGAGCGCAGGGTGACCCAGAGATTGTCCAGCACCTCGCCGCCGCGGAAGGTCGGCTGCCCTTCCGGGTCGTCTTCCTCGGGCGCGGCGACGGCCGGCTCCGGTTCACGGGTTCCCGGTTCGACGAAGCAGGTTCGCGCGCCCGTGTGGCATACCGGACCGGCCGGGCGCACCCTCGCCAGCACGGCGTCCGCGTCGCAGTCCACATGCAGCGATACCAGCGACAGCACGTTCCCGGATGTCGCGCCCTTGCGCCAGATCTCCTTTCTGCTGCGGGACCAGAAGTACATCTGGCCCGTATCCAGAGTCAGGGCGAGAGAGGTGCGGTTGGCGTACGCCAGCATGAGCACTTCGCCGGTCCTGGCGTCCTGGGCTATCGTGGGAACGAGGCCATCGGAGTCGAAACTGACGCGGGTCAGGTCGCGTGTGTGCTGAATGTGCCGGCCGGAAGGCGTGGCCGGCGGCCCGTTTCGGGTCCGTGCATCCGCTGGGACGGTCATCTCTGGCTGCTCCTTTCAGCGCCGTTCGATGCGCGCATCGACATCCCGCGCGCCGCGAGTACGGATTTGATGTTCGTCACGGTGGTCACCCCGTCGTGCAGAATGCCGGCCAGGAGCGCGGCTGATGCCCTCCCGCGGGTCAGCACTTCCAGCACGTCCTCCGCCGAACCGCCGCCGCCGGAGGCCACCACCGGGACCGATACCCGCGATGCGACCTGCCGGGTCAGCTCCAGATCGTAGCCGATGCGCGAGCCGTCCCGGTCGATGCTCGTGAGCAGGATCTCGCCCGCCCCCCGCCGCGCGCACTCGGCCGCCCACTCGACGGCGTCCAGGTCCTTTGGCAACCTGCCCCCATGCGTGTAAACGCGCCATCCATCCCCCTCGCGCGCCGCATCGATGCTGGCGACCAGACACTGGCTGCCGTAGCGTGCCGCGCACTCGGCGGCGAGCTCCGGCTGGCGGGCCAGGGCGGAGTTCACGCTCACCTTGTCGGCGCCCGCCCGCAGCAGCGCGCCCAGGTCATCCACGGTCCGGACCCCGCCCCCCACCGTCAGCGGGATGAAGAGCGCCTCCGCCGTCCTGCGCACGGTGTCGAGCAGCGTGGCGCGACCCTCGTGGGACGCGGTGATGTCCAGGAAGACCACCTCGTCGGCCCCGTCGGCTTCGTAGCGGCCGGCCAGCTCCACCGGATCGCCCACGTCGCGGAGGTTGACGAAGCGGGTTCCCTTGACCACGCGTCCGTCGCGGACGTCCAGGCAGACCACGATGCGCGGGCGAAGCATGACCGGGCCTAGGAGCCGGGCGCGGGGTCTCGGGTCACGCGCACCGCGCCCTTGGTGCTGAAGACGCTGTCGCCCTCCTCCAGCGCCTGGCGCAGGGCGAGCCCGGTCGCCTTCACCGCGGCCTCGATGACGTGATGGCGGTTTCGGCCCCGGACGACGCGGATGTGCAGGGTCGCGGCGAGATGCGCGGAAAGGCTCTGGAAGAAGTGATCGGCGAGGCTGGTGGGAAGATCGCCGACGTAATAGGCGCGCCCGCCGGTGTCGATCGCGGCCTGGACCAGCGCCTCGTCCATCGGGACCAGAGCCCAGCCGTAGCGCGCCGCGTGCCCGGGGACGATGTCGGCCAACGCCATCCCCAGGCCGATGGCCACGTCCTCCACGAGATGGTGGTGCAGGTCGCCGCGCGCCTCGACCTCGAGCTCGAGCCCGGCGTAGCGGGCGAACGTCACGAGCATGTGATCGAGAAAGCCGTCCCCGGTGTCGATGCGGGGAGGCCCGTCTCCGCGGTCCACCGCGACGCGCACCCGCGTCTCGCCGGTCTCGCGCAGGATCTGGCCCATCGTCACCGCTCCTTGCCTTTCGATTGCCTCATCCACCGAACTCGCGCGCCACCGCCTCGACGCGCAGGGTGCCGTCGTAAAGGGCCATACCCAGGACCGCTCCGGCGGCTCCCATCCCGCCCAGGCGCCGCAGCTCCTCCACGGAACTGATACCCCCGGACATCCATAGGGGATGCGACGACGCCCGGATGACGGTCCCGGCCCGACTCAGGTCGCTGCCCTGCACGCGGCCCTCGCGCGCCACGTCCGTGCACAGTACGCCCGCCAGCGGAAGATCGTCCAACACTCCCAGAAAGTCCTCGATGGTGCGTTCGCTGCTGCGGGTCCAGCCCCGGCGCAGCACCATCCCGTCACGCATGTCGGCCGCGACGACGATCTGGCCGGGGAATTCCGCCGCCGCGCGGGCGAGCCACGCGGCGTCCTCCACGGCCCGGGTGCCCACGATGACCCGGTCGGCGCCGGCCGCGAGCGCCCGCTCGATGCCCTCGCGGTCGCGCACCCCGCCCCCGAACTGCGTGACCGCCTCCGTGCGGGCGATCAGCTCGCGCACCAGGGCGCGGTTGTCGCCCCTGCCCAGCGCGGCGTCCAGATCCACCACGTGCAGGGCGCGGAAGCCCTCGCGCCACCAGCGCGCGGCGACCGCCGCCGGGTCGGGGAGGGAGACCTGCTCGGTTTCGGGGAGCCCGCCCACCCACTGGACGCAGCGGCCGCCGCTGAGATCTACGGCGGGAACGGCGATCACGGTGGCGCCCCGGCTGTCGTTTCGAGCCGCCGCCGGGTCGGGGCCGACCCTCCGGTCACCGGGCCGCCTCCGTCAGGAAGTTGGCGATGATGCGCAGCCCGGGCCGGGAGCTCTTCTCGGGGTGGAACTGGGTCCCCCAGCAGCGCCCGCGGCGTACGGCGGCCGCGAACCGGTCGCCCTCGTACTCGGACCAGGCGGTCACCCGATGCTCGTCCCGGGGGCGACAGACGTAGCTGTTGGCGTAGTAGGCGATGAGGTCCGGCGTGCCCGCGAAAAGCGGATCGCCGCCCGTGGCCACGTCGTTCCATCCCATGTGAGGCACGATCTCTCCCCGCAGCCGCTCCACGCGCCCCTGCAGAAAGCCGATGCCCGGGCCGCCGCCCTCGTCGCTTTCCTCGAACAGGATCTGCATGCCGAGGCAGATCCCCAGGCAGGGCAGGCCCTCCTCCAGCGCCTCTCGCACCTCGTCTCCCGCGCCGGCGAGGGCACGCGCGGCAGTCGCGAAGGAGCCGACCCCGGGGAGCACCAGCGCGTCCGCCGACAGCGCCTCGCGGCAGTCGGTGAAGACCCGCGTGGAGGCCCCCGAGACCTCGATCGCCTTGACCAGGGAATGCAGGTTGCCCGCGCCGTAGTCGAAGACGCCGACGCGCAGCGTCATCCGGCGGCCTCGGCCGCGACGGCTTCCTGGCCGGCATCCCCGGCGGCGGGATGGCAGATGTCCTCCCATGCCTCGATGAACCGCTCGATGACGGACGGCGGTCCCACCGTCACGCGCAGCGCCTCCCCTGCGCCGGGGACGTTGGGGAAGGGGCGGACGGCGATGCCCCGGGCGATCATTTCCCGCGTCACTTCGACCGCGGGAGCCGGCACCGGCAGCATGATGAAGTTCGCGGAAGAGGGGAGCGGGTCGCCGCCGCGCCGCCGCAGTTCGGACACCAGGCGCTCGCGGCAGGCGACGATCTCGCGCACGGTGGGCTCGAGCCAGCCGGACCGGTCGCGCAGTGCCGCCGCCGCCGCCCGCTCCGCGAGCACACCGACCTTGAAGGGACCGCGGGCCTTCTCGACCTCGCCCAGCAGATCCGGGTGGGCGATGCCGAAACCGGCGCGCAGCCCGGCGAGGCCGTACGCCTTCGAGAAGGTGCGCGCGATCATGATGCGCGGAACCGCGAGCGCGCGCTCGACGAGCGATGTGTCGCCCGGGTCGTAGCCGGGAGACGCCACGTTGAACTCGTAGTACGCCTCGTCCAGGATGACCACCGGACCGGTGGATCCCACTCCGTCCAGGAGCTCGTCGATCCAGGCCCGGGAGAGCGCGGTGCCGGTGGGGTTGTTGGGGGTGCAGACGTAGATCAGGTCCGCGTCGGCGTCGAGCAACTGTTGTGGCGAGGGTGGCTGGCGCGCGTCTCCCAGCGGGACTCCGCGGAGGCTGTTGACGACCAGGAGGTGCGGGATCATCAGGAAGGTGGGGTTGGGAAACGCCACCCGCGCACCGGGCTCGCATGCCGCCCGGAATGTCGAGTCCAGGACGTCGTCGGAGCCGCATCCGGTGATGACGCAGTCGGCCGGCACGTCGAACCTGTCGGCGACGGCGTCGCGCAGCTCGCTCGAGTACGCCTGCGGATAGTTGGAGATGTCGCCGGCGACCGCGTCTCTCATCACGGCGAGGGCGTCGGGATGGCAGCCCCAGAGGTTGGTGTTGTCGGAGAGCTCGATTTCGACCGGGTCCTCGATCGGGGTGTAGCGCCTGAGAGCGCGAAGGCCTTCGCGGGGGAACGGGGTCATGGGGCGATCCTTGCAAGAGCGGTCTCGGCGTGTCCGGGCAGTCCTTCCAGGCGGGCGAGGCGGGCCACCGGACGCGCCAGCGAGGCGGCCGCCTCGGGCAGAATGCGCTGCCAGGTGAACGAGCGCACGAAATGGTCGGCGGACAGGCCCGAATACGACCGGGACAGGCCCGCCGTGGGAAGGACGTGATTGGCGCCGGTCATGTAGTCTCCGAAGGCGACCGAGCTGGCCGGTCCCAGGAAGACCGTGCCCGCGGTCGGCACCTGCTCCATGGCGGCGTCCGGGTCGGCGACGTAGAGGGCGAGGTGTTCGGGGGCGTACGCGCGGGCGAAGCCGGTGGCCTCGTCCAGCGAGCGCGTCAGGACGATCGCGCCGCGGGCGGCCAGCGCCTCGCTGACCACCCGCCGCCGCTCCGCCTTCGCCACGATCACGCCCAGTTCCCGCCGCGCCGCTTCGGCGAGGCGGGCGCTGGGCGTGATCAGCACGGCCGCCGCGTCGGGGTCGTGTTCGGCCTGGGCGACCATTTCGAGCGCGACCAGCCGCGCGGGCGCGGTGCCGTCGGCCACCACGGCGATCTCGGAGGGGCCGGCCGGCGCGTCGATGACCACGTCGCCCGCCACCTGCCGCTTGGCCTCGGTGACCCAGCGGTTTCCCGGCCCCACCACCGCGTCGACAGCCGGCACCGACGCGGTGCCGTAGGCCATGGCCGCCACCGCCCCCGCCCCGCCCACCGCGAACAGCCGGGTGGCGCCCGCCAGCGCGCACGCCGCCATGACCGGCCCGGGGGGCTCGCCCTCCGGCCCGGGCGGAGAGCATACCACCACCTCCCCGACCCCGGCCTCTCGTGCGGGAATCACTCCCATCAGGACGCTGGACGGGTAGGCGGCCAGGCCGCCCGGCGCGTACACCCCGGCGGAGGCGAGCGGCGCCCGGCGCCGGCCGACCACCACCCCCGGCTCGGTCTCCATCTCCCAGTCGGCGGGCAGCTGCGCCCGGTGGAAGGCGGCGATGTTGGTCGCCGCGCGCTCGAGCGCCCCGGTCACGTCGGCGGGAAGCCGGCGCGCCGCCTCCCTCCACCGGGCGCGCGGAACCTCCAGTGCGTCCAGCTCGACCCCGTCGTGCCTCCGCGCCAGTTCGCGCAGGGCCTCGTCGCCGCGCGCACGCACGTCGGCGAGGATCGCGGCGACCGCCTCCCGCGCGCCTGCCTCTACGGGAGGGCGGCGCTCCAGCAGCAGCCGGCGTTCGTCGGCGTTCATCGCCTCCAGGGGCGCGTCGAAGGCCAGCTTCAAGGCATCAGCCTCTCGATCGCGGTGACCAGAATGCCCTCCGCCCCGAGCCTCTTGAGCCGCGGAATCGTCCTCGACAGGCAATCCGCGTCGACCACCGCGTGGGCCGCGACCCAGGGACCCCCGCCCATCACTTCCACGATGGTCGGCCCCGAAATGCCGGGAATCACCTTCCTGACTTCATCCAGCCGGTCGCGGGGCACGTTGGCCATCAGGTACCGCTTCTCGCGCGCGAGACGGACCGATTCGAGCGCCAGACAGAGCTCGGAGATCCTGTCGGCAAAGCCGGCCTGCTCCAGCACCGCTTCGCCCGCGATCAGGCGGGCCGTGGACTCGAGGATGGTCTCCACCTCCCGCATCCCGTTCACGCGCAGCGTGGAGCCGGTCGCCGTGAGGTCCGCGATGATCTCGGCCACCCCCAGATGGGGCGCGATTTCCGCGGCCCCCGACACGGTGGCGATCTCGACCGCGATGCCGAGACGGTCGAAATACGATCGCGTCAGCCGCGGAAACGCCGTGGCCACGCGCGTGCCCGCGGGGATGTCGGTGACGCGGCGGATGTCGCTCTCGTCCTGCACCGCCACCACCAGCCGGCACCGGCCGAACTCCAGGTCCGCCAGCTCCCGCACCTCGCAGCCGCTCTCGGCGACCAGGTCCGCGCCCGTTACTCCGACCTCCGCCGCTCCGTCCGCCACCAGCTCCGGGATGTCGCCCGCCCTCAGGAAGATGGCCTGGTGGTCCCTGCCGAGCGGCGCCGTGAGCGACCGGTTGCTGCGCATCTGCGCGCGAAGCCCGGCTTTGCGCAGCAGCGCCAGGGCGCTCTCCGACAGGCGGCCCTTGTTGGGCAGCGCGATTCTCAGGGGCGGCACGCGTTTCTCCCCGTCCGGGAATGGCTGCTAGCGGGGAAGAGTGGCGAGGGCGTCGGCCCGGGAGGTCGCGACCGGGATGATTCTGTCGAAGCCGCTGATCTGGAAGACCTCGGAGATCATGGGGGACAGCGAGCAGACCACGAACGGGACGTGCTTCTGGTCGAGATACCGGGTGACCCGGAGCAGCACGCGCAGCCCCGCGCTGCTCACGTAGCCGAGCTGCTCGCAGTCCAGGATCACGCCCCTGCCTCCCTTGTCGAGGACGCCGTCCATCTCGGACTGGAAGTCGCGCGCGTTGCCGGAGTCGATCCGGCCGCTCACGCTCACGACGAGTGCCCGGTCCTGGTGTTCGGTCCGGATCTTCATTCTGGCTTTTCTCCCTGGATGGTTACGCGGTATCCCGACCGGGTTGCGGGCCAATAGTCCCAGATCGCGTGATGCTGCGTACAGCGGTTGTCCCACATGGCCACCGAATTGCGGCGCCAGCGGAACCGGCACTGGAAGTGGGGGCGGCTGACGTGCTCGAACAGGAAGCCGAGAAGGGCCCGGCTCTCGCCGGTGGGGACGCCGACGATGTACTGCGTGAACAGCTTGTTGACGAAGAGCGCCTTGCGCCCGGTCACGGGATGGGTGCGGATGACGGGGTGCTCCGCCCTCGGGTAGGCGCGTCCTCCGTCGTCCCGGTCGAGGAGCCGATTCACGCGCTGGTAGTAGGGCGCGCCGTCGTGCACCGCCCGCAGCCCGTCGAGCAGCACCCGCATCCGCTCGGAGAGAGCCTCGTACGCGGCGTACATGCACGCGAACAGGGTGTCTCCGCCGGTGTCCGGGACGGTGTGCATGCGCACGATCGAGCCCATGGGCGGCAGCGGGTCGCACGATACGTCGGAGTGCCACTCCTCTCCGGTCGCACGCACCGAGTTCTCGTCCGCGTGGATCGGCATGACCTCGGGATGACCGTCCACTCCCGGGTCGTTGGGGTGCGCGACCAGCTTGCCGAAGCGCTGTCCCAGCAGTTTCTGGCTTTCGATGGAGATGTCCTGGTCGCGGAAGAAGAGCGCCCCGTGGGCCATGAGCCCGTCGTACAGGACGGCGAAATCGGAGTCCGACATATTGCCGAGGTCGATCCCGTCGACGGCGGCGCCGATTACGGGGGTCACCGGCGTGATGGTGATGGCGTTTCGACTCATGGCTGAATCCGGTGTCGACGACGGTCTGATCCGGCGCAAACGTGGTTTGTCCCGCCCATCGGGCGGTGTTACGGTCTCCGAAGTATGCCGGAATCAGGATCAGGTTCCGGCTCCGGCCCGCACGGACGGGACCGGACACGCCGGAGTGCGGAAACACGTTGGCACGAACGGTGTTCGCGAGCAACCAACCGGCCCGGGAGCAGGCATGCGGCGACAGGAGCGGACTCGGGATGGAGCGATGATTCGGAGGGGCCTGGGGCCTGCCGCGGCCATGCTCCTCCCGCTGCTTTGGGGGGGCTGCGGCGCTCCCGTGGACGGGGGCGCGGCCGGCGAGAACTTCGCGAACCGCACCCGGGACGTCCCGCACGGGGGCGACGCCGCCCACCTCGCGTGGCTCGAGGCCAGCTACGAGAAGACCTCGCACATGGTGCCCATGCGGGACGGGGTCGAACTCTTCACCATCGTCTACAGGCCGCGCGGGATCACCGGTCCGCTCCCGGTCATGCTCTTCCGCACACCCTACTCGGTCGGGCCCTACGAACCCGGCGCCTACCGCAACCCGCTGGGTCCCTCCGCCGAGTTCGACCGCGCCGGCTACATCTTCGTCTTCCAGGACGTGCGCGGGCAGTTCATGTCCGAGGGCGACTTCGAGGTGATCCGGCCGCTGGCGCCCACGCCGAAGGGGCCGGCGACCGCCGACGAGAGCACCGACAACTACGACACCATCGAGTGGGTGCTCGCCAACGTGGAGGGCCACAACGGCAGGGTCGGGCAGTGGGGCATCTCCTACCCGGGCTGGCAGACGGTGATGGGCATGGTCGACGCGCACCCGGCGCTCGCGGCCTCCTCCCCGCAGGCCTCCCCGGCGGACATGTTCATTGGCGACGACTGGCATCACAACGGCGCCTTCCGGATCATGTACGCCTTCTCCTGGCTCGCCGGAAACGCGCGCCGCCGCGACGGACCGACCGATGCCCGCGGGCAGGCCTTCGACTACGGAACCGACTCCGGCTACGACTTCTTCCTCGAGGCGGGCGCCGCGTCCAACATCGACGACCTCTACTTCCATGGAGAAGTCCCGGCCTGGAACGACTTCATGGAGCACGACACCTACGACGACTACTGGCAGAACCAGAACGCGCTCGCGCACCTGGGCGGCATCCGCCATCCCATCCTGACGTCGCGGGATGGTTCGACACCGAGGACTTCTACGGCCCGATGTCCATCTACCGGACCATCGAAGCCGAAAACCCGGGGACGGAGAACACGCTGGCGGCCGGACCGTGGCTGCACGGCGGATGGCGGCGCATGCTGGGCGATCATCTGGGGTGCATCGAGTTCGGAGACGAGACCTCGATCACCTTCCAGCGCGAGGTGCAGTTCCCCTTCTTCGAGCACCACCTGCGCGGGGCGGAGGGTTGGACCCCGCACGAGGCCGTCGTCTTCGAGACCGGCACCAATGTCTGGCGCCGGCACGAGAGCTGGCCGCCCGCGGGGGTTGAGCCTTTGGCGCTGTATCTGCGGGAGGACGGGATGCTCGCGTTCGAGGCGCCGTCGGAGCCCGGGGGCGCCGACAGTTACGTCAGCGACCCGGACGATCCCGTGCCGTTCTCCGCGGAGGAGCGGACCACGCTCGGCCACCTGTGGAAGGTGGAGGACCAGCGCTTCGCGTCGGCGCGTCCGGACGTGCTGGTGTACCAGTCCGAGCCGCTCGCGGAGGACATGACCATCGCCGGGCCCATCCTGGCGGACATCTTCGTGTCGACCACGGGCACCGACTCCGACTGGATCGTAAAGGTGATCGACGTCTACCCGGACGACGCCCCGGATTCACCCTTCTGCGAGGTGCCGATGGGCGGCTACCAGATGCACCTGGCGGGCGAGATCATGCGCGGCCGCTTCCGCGAGAGCTTCGAGCACCCGGTGGCCATGGTGCCCGGCGAGGTGACCCCGATCCACATCGACCTGCGCGACCGCTACCACACCTTTCGGGCCGGCCATCGCATCATGGTGCACGTGCAGAGCTCGTGGTTCCCCGCCTACGACCGCAACCCGCAGCAGTTCGTGGACACCTACCGGGCGACCCCGGACCAGTACGTCGCGGCCGAGCAGACGGTGTACCGCTCGCCGGAGTACCCGTCACGGGTGACGCTGGGGGTGGTGCGGTAGGAAGTTCATCGCGTATGAAGAAACCCGCCCCGCGGATTGCCGCCGCAATTTGCGCCATCCTCATGGCGCCGATGCCGCTGTTCGCCCAGTCAACGCTGTCCTTGCGCGTGGCGCCCGAGGCAGGCTGGTTGTCCGTCGAGCACATCAAGAAGGTGACCATCGGCGGTGGATCCAGTTCGAGCGCCTCATCCGCTTCGGGACCGAGATTGGGCGCGAATCTGACCGCTGGCATCCGTCGGGAATTGCCCGGGAACTGGCTGCTGGGCGCCGATTTCGAGGGCACCGTCTTCGTGCGCCGTGCGATCGAGGGCACGATCCAGCCGACTCCGGTCGGCAACGTCCACGACGTCTGGCCGGGCAGCTGGGACTACCGCGACCGATACGGCATCGGCTTCAGCCTCGTGGCCGGCCGCCGGTTCGGTGACGGCGTCTCGCGGGGCTACGTGTTCGGCGGACCTCGTTGGACCTGGAGCGAGTTCGCCACCGGAGGGGTCGATCCCGCAAACGGGGAAGCCGGCGAGGACCGCGACCGGTTCACGATGATCCCCTGGACCGTGGGCATCGGCGCCACCCTGGACGGAGCGTGGCCCATCGACATCCGTGCGCGCTACTCACGGTCCTATCTCGACTGGATCATCGAGCAGGGCTCGCTGAGGCTCGACTACAGGTACAACATCAGCGGGCTGTCGTTCTCGCTGGGGGTGGGGCTGGCCGGTTGATAGCGCTTACTAGGGTTCCGCAGCGGGATTCGCTGCCTCCGCCACGGCGGCAATGGCGTCGAGCTTTTCGGTTATCTCCGGGTCGATCTCGTCATCCGGTACGTATTGCACGAGTTGATGGTAGTTCTTCTTGGCCATCAGGTTCGGCAAGTCCAGCTTCCGGAAGTACTCTGCGAAGAGGGGGTCCAGGAAGTCGTCGCTGGCCTTCACATCGCCGTCCCAGGGAGATCCCTTGCCGAGCTTCGTCATCGCCGACTCGATTTCGGTGATTGCGTCGCGCATGGCGTTCACGCGTCGGTCCTTTTCCGCCGTTGTAGAGCCGGATCTCGGTGCGTCCTCGGGTGCCGAAGCCGCTGCGAACGCTTCAAGTGTGGCTTGTGAGCAGACGTAGTTCTCGAATTCCCTGCGTTGCCACATCAGGAGCTTCGCCGGGGATATGTCTCGGGGTTCCCTGTCGAGGCGGTCGAACAGAGCGACTCCGGATAGGTCGGGGAGTGCCTCATGCAAACCGTGATAATGCCGCTGAACCGCCGTGACCTGGTTTGCGACATAGTGAACGGACGGGCGCTCGAGCGCGTCCTGCGCCGACTCATGCCCCAGTCGCTTGGCTAAAGCTTGGAGCATCGACAGATCGGTCGAACCCTCAAGATAGAGTACCCACCCTGCCCGCTCGGCCTGGTAATAGTGGTCGAAGGGAATCTCCTTCAACGCCTTCAGGACCTGGCTGCCACGCTCGACGGAATGCGGTTTGCCGACAAACGCGACGACCACATCTTGACGCGCGGCTTCCTCCAGCAGCACCTCGGAGTGACTCGCCGCGATGATTTGGCTGCCGGTTTCCTCTGCCACTTCGGTGAGCAAGCGGTAGGTATGACGTTGGCGAAGGGTCTCGAGGTGAGCATCGGGCTCGTCCAGCAGGAGGACGGCGCTTCGGTTCGCGTACATATAAGCCAGGAGGAGCAAGGTCTGTTGGAGGCCCCGCCCCGACGCCGACAGGTCGAATTCGCTGCCGCGCTCCCGGTAGCTCATCGCGATCTCGCCCCGCTCCCTGATGTATTGTGGCGTCCCGAGTTCAGCCCTGAACAGTTTGTGAATGCGCTTGACGATCTCCTCCCACTTCGATGCCTGATTCTCGTGCACACGGAAGCAGAGATTGCGGAGCACCTCGGCGGTCCGTCCCTCTCCGATGCGGACGTTAACGGCACCTCGGTCGAGCCGGGTCTCCGTCGCCGACAACCCCGACATCGGGGGAAGAAAGGCGACTCGTACGCTAACCGCTTCCTCGGGGACGGGCATCCGCTCTGAGCTTCCCTTCTCAGCCAGCTGTGGTCGACAATAGACGGACTCCTCGTTCGCGTGCTCGAACTCCAGCCCACAGGTCCAGCGCCGGCCATGGGTGACACCCTCTACCGTGAGGTCGATGTAGACGCCACGGAACTCGGACGTAATCCCAACTAGGTGAGAACGATAAGTCCTCAGTTTGCGCCACAAGAGGCGGGCCTGCGGGACCGGAATGGCAACGAGATCGCGCCGATTGATCGTCGCACGCCAGGAGTTGTCCGGCGTCACCAGCAAACCTGCTACTCCCGGCGGTGACAATTGGCCTTGGGATCGCTGTTCGCTCCAACGCCTTTGACCGATGTCCCACAAGGCCAGCGCCTGCATGGCCGATGTCTTCCCGGAGTTGTTCGGGCCGATGAAGACGACCGGACTTCCCAGTTCGATTTCGACCTCGTCGAATCGCTTGAAGTTGCGGATGGTAAGCTTGGTTAGCATTAGTCCACCTCTGCCAGCCGATCCCGGACGTGCCGTACCAACTCTTCGACGCGATCCAGCGCCGCTGGCCTGTCGATCGGCTCGTGGCCCGGTCCGAGCCCCTCATAACGGAACTGGACCGCATAGGGCGTGAACGCGGCGAGCGGCCGGAAGAATCCGACGGCCGTACCTTGGGACGCCAGCAGGTCAAGTAGATCGTCGAGATCCTGCTCGAGTGGATACATCTGCCCGAGGGCACAGAGCCAGGCCTTGAGTGCCTTGTCCGTGGCCTGCTGCACATGGAATCCGACCGATTCATCCGGTGTGTGAACCGTCATCTCTCTGAGAGTCAGGATGTTGCGGTCGGCGGCCTCGAGAAGGGCGCGTGCGCACTTGGCATCGCTCATGAATCACCGGGCCTTCCCGCAACGTCTGTGACCTCTTGCATCATGGTTTCTGACTTCTTGCCGCCCTGCCCCGGACGGTCGCCGCTAAAGCGGATGTGCGGACGGGGCCGGCGAGCAACGAGTTGCGCCGCTGATGAAGCAACGGTGGACCGGCGCGATGCGGAGGTCAAGATGCCCGGTCGGAGTCTGCCATTTTGGCAGAGGGTTGGGGGCCTAAATCACGACAGGAAATCTTCTAAAGTCATATAGGACTGCACGATCTGCGCTTCCTGCCGTTGAGCCGCGCCGGCTCCCGATGTCCGAAAACAGCAGGGAAATCGTCCCAAACTGCGGGAATCGCTCTTCCCTTCCGGCAACGGTCTACGGCAACGGCCAACGCCCCTTCCGACTCGGTCCCTGACCCTGTCCGTCAAGCACATTTAATCCCCCCGGGCGGTCGCGCCGTAAGGTACAACGCCGCCTCGACCAGCCGCTTCTCCATCCAGCGTTATCGGCCGGCTGCCGTGCCTCGCCAGATCCAGATTCTACGGGGAATGGTTGCCACCAAGATGCTCAAGCGAGCCCTCGTCAGCACCAGTCGCCTTCACAGGCTTCCTTGGAACGCACGCGTATCCGCGCTGCTGTAGACTTGCTCCAAACCACCTTGCGAGCGTTGCTCGTCCAGCTTCCAGACGCCGGTCCCATGGTTCTCACGGAGGCAAACTCGCTTTGTGCAGCAGCCAATAGGCATCGGAAAACAGAAAGTTGTCGTCCTCCTTGCCACGCTGCTCGGCGATGTCCCAAGGTGTCTTCCCGTTCTTATCCAACACTCTGACCTCCGCGCCAGCTCGCAGTAACAGGGATACGACAGTAGGGGTGCCCGTGGCTGCGGCCCTGTGCAGCGGCGTTGCCCGGTCCTCGTCCCAAGCGCGTGTGTCCGCTCCTGCAGCCAACAGCGCCTCCAGAACGTCCGTCAATCCCTTGCCTGCTGCCAAATGGAGCGGCGTGCCATCCACCCACATTTGGCCAACGTCCACTTCTGCTCCGGCATCGAGAAGCGCCCTCAGCCCGACTTGGTTGTCCGCGGCTGCAACGTAGTTAAGGGGTGCCCAGCCATCCCTGTCCCGGGAGTTCATGTCGACACCCGCTTCCAGCAGGAGCGTCAGAAGATCGTTCAATCCCTTTCTTGCTGCGACGTGAAGCGGCGTGCTTCCGTCCCTCATCGCGGCGTCCACATCCGCGCCAGCCTCGATCAACGCTGTCACGATTCCTGCATGGCCCTCATGCGTCGCGGCAACGAGCGGCGTCAAGCCGTCCCGATCCCTGGCATTCGCATCCGCCTTGGCATGCAGCAAGAGTTCCACGACTCTCGGGTGGCCCCCGCCGGCAGCCAGGAGCAGGGGCGTTTGCCCTGCCTCTTGACGGATGTTCACCTCCGCTCCCGCTTCCAGAAGTCGCGCTACGACGGCTTCGTGCCCAAAGAAGGCTCCTGAATGGAGCGGCGTCACGCCATTCTCGTTTTGAAAGCCGACGTTAGCGCCTGCCGCGAGCAAGGCGGCCACAACATCATCAAGCCCTTGGTCCGCTGCGATTAGAAGCGGCGTCGCTCCATCGTTCGTTCGCGCGTCTACGTCCGCACCGGCGTTCAAGAGGACTTCGACGACCTTCGGGCTCGCCGCCTCGTGCAATGGTGTCGCGCCGGTATCGTCTACCGAATCGGCGTTGCCGCCCGCCCCCAGCAGCGCCGCCAAGGCTTCCGTGTTTCCCTCGGCCGCAGCCCGGTGCAGGGTCAGCATATCATGGCCCATGTCGGGATTCACGTCCATTTCACGTGCTCACTCTGTAGCTGATGTCGAGATGCCTTCTCGCCCGGGACGCCGTCTTCGCAGGGCCGAACGACAGTACGGACTGCCGGGCCTGCTCGTATTGCGCCTCAAGGGAACCAATTCAACGCTCCAAGTCTTCGGTGCCAATGTCGCCGCGCGCATGAGCTTCGCGCGGCACGCGCGCACACAAGGTCCGAACGCGCTCAAGCATGTCCAACATCCGACCTCGCTGTGATTCCGTGAGGCTCGAAAGCGATTCCGATTTCCTTTCGGCAACGATGCGCTGTCGCTCAATGGGTTCCAGATCCTTGGGCAACGCCAATACGTCGTGCGGAGGTGATGCCGCTTCTTGGATTGCGTCGCTCGATTCGCGCAGCCAAAGCCTTAATTCCTCCGTCACAGCCAGAAAGCACACGGCCTCCTCGAGCGTCACGGCCATCGGATCGAAACTCTCGGGGATGGTCGCGTGACGCTTCTCGCATGAGACCAACGGCCCGAAGAGCCCATCCGTTTGAAGCATGACGGGAAGACCCGCCTCCGGGTGGTCGCCAAGGTTGCGCAGGACGACCTGATCGAGCAGGTCGAGGGCCGCCTGAAGGTCGACATCCTCGGGTGTCACGCCATCCGGAAGGGACACGATCTTGGGTCGTGGTCCACCCGGATTGTGCTCGCCGAGTTGAACGAAGCCACCCCATTGGCCCTCTTTCGCGTAGACGTTCCGGCCGGTGTCCGGGTCGACGCCCAAGGGGCGTCTCCGCTCGGTCTTCCTCAACCTGTCGTCGATGAGCTTAAGAGCCTGCTCCAAGTCCGCTTCTTGGGGATCGCCGCCCACGCCAAACATCTCGACTCTCAGAGCCCGTTTCGGGAAGCTCTCCGAACGTCGGCCCAGCTGCACGTACATCCTGCCATTGGGACCGCTCTTACCAAAGACCGGATCGCCGGTCCCCGGGTGGTTGCCAAGCCATCCCCAGTCCCGTGCCGCCTCGATGATGCCGCGAATCTCGGCGGCAACAGCGGTCGCGCCGGGAGCACCACGGTACAGCTTTCTCGTCACCTTGTCGATGTAGGCTTCGTCACGCCCTTCGTCCAGCCAGCGCCGAGCGAGCCTGAGTTTCGTGGCGTTGAATAGACACCTGAGTTCGCGGGAATGGGCGGCACGCGTGCCGTCGTCGATCGCGTCCAGCTCATGGAAGGCCGTGAGCAATTGCTCTTGAGACCGGTACATGGCGTTCATCTCGGATTCGGCCTTGGCAGCAGCCAGACGTGACGATGCCAAGAGGTCGAAGCACTCGTCGATCAGCGGTATCACCTCGTCGACGTGGACGCCCTTCGCGCGAGTACGAAACCTCTTCGGTAGTCGCAACAGCCTCTGCTCATGCTCGTCCAACACCACCGTGAAACCAAGCTCTGGCACCGTTTCGTCGAAAACGAACATGACGCTGGAGGATATGCCCGGACCTTGAGAAGCAAGCCGGATGCTCTCGATGTGTTCCACGATCCTCTCCCGATGCCTTTCGACAACTTCGTCGAACCGAAGCATGCGTTTCGTTTCAGCAACGCGCGGCGGCAAGACGCCCGCAGCCAGCGTGAGTACCATGTCGGTGACATTGGAATGCCACAGCATGGCGGCCACCATCCCAACCGTGTCCAGATCGCCCCGGACCCCGGTTAAGCCGACCACGAATCCGATCAAGCAGAGCCCTCACCATATATTCCTCCGTCGCATCATCCCCCACGTTACCGTCCCCCTTTCGTCGCGTCCACTGCATGAACGCCCAAGTCGGCGAGATCCTGGCTGGCCCCCACGACGGCGACCAAAATTCCAGCGTCCACGCCGAAGGTCTTGACCCGCCGGGAGGCTGCCGGTGAAGGAAGGGACTTGGGAGGACCGTGTATCGGAGGGGGCGTTCGAACTTCAGGGAGGGTATCCTTGAAAGCAATGCGATCACCTGCGGAGTGTGCCGTTGCGATGGAGCTTTGTACGGACAACCCGTGTGACCGTCGCTTCGGTGCTCGGCTCGCAGGAGGATCGGGGAAGCCGCCGCCCGGTACGCTGGCCTTCGAGTCTCTGGTGCGGACGGCGGCAGTGGGACGAGGTGGGTTGGCCGTCTGGTCGGAGATCAACAGGAGGCAGGCGCGGTCGAGAACAGGGTCGAGGGCCGCCTATGTCCGCACGGATCTGCTGGAGTGGAGGCGCGAGGTCGTGGAGGGTTGGGCCGTTTTTCTGGCACAGCGCCGCCAAAGGGGGCGACGATGGATGATAGGAGCCGCTACGTGTATCCGGCGGCGGCATGGCAGACAGTGGAGAAGCGGGAAGAGGAGCTTTGGGCGGCGGATGCCGACGAAGAACGCCAAGCAGCCATCGTGAGGCTGAACCGGGCACTTGAAGAACACCGCAAGGCAAAGGCCATCGGTTTCCACCGTGATCCCCGCGATCTGTCCTCAACAGAGCGCCGACAAGCTATCTGGGCTTGGGCTTACAACCCGGACGGTTTGCAGATACGGTTGACTAACGTGCCAGTTCTGACCACGTGGCCGGGAGGGCGCTCGGAAGAGCCGCCGGACTCTTGGATTCGCCAACGCGCCGAGAACATCAAACAATATGCGATGCTGTCAGAGAAGCGACGGTGGGCGTTTGACGGGCTTGCTCGGCTGCTCGTCATCCTTACGGATCGCGGCGATCAGATCCCCGCGCCGCTCAAGGAGTGGGCCTGTCGCGTGGCCTACCACCACTTCAAGGGTACCCTGAAGGATGTGACGCCCCCGAAGCCTCGCGGGACGCCGCAACAGGACGACCGGGATCTACGCATTTACCAAGCAAGGCAGTGGCTTCTCGACGCCGGTTGGTCTAAGCGCCGCGCACACCGGGAAATCCTAGATGCTGTCGGGCAAGCTGTGGGACTGAACACTGCGCAATCCGTCCGATCAGCCTGCCGGAAGATTGAAGGTTTAGGTTCCGATGACCGTGGTAAGTAATCAGCCATAGGCGTGTAACCTACCAGATACCGCATCGTTCTTCCTTATGATATCGTTCCGCTACGAAGGCGGCCACAACCCAACCACTTGAAGGAGGAAGTGATGAGCGAGTTCGAACTGGAGGCAGACGTCACGCTCAGCGCCGTAGCGGCTGCGGCGGGATGATCTTGGCACCCCCGTTCATGATCTGCGTGCGGTGAAGCTTGCGGGAGAGCCGGGAGGCGGATCGCCGACATCGGCGACCCGCCCCTGCATGACATTCCACGGACTCCTGAGATGGAAGCAACCGATGATTGAGGCACTAGCTGTGAAGCTGCTGGACGGAGTGATACGAGTCATGAGCCACAGAACGAGGAGACGAAGGAAGCCCCCACGCCACTACGAATACCATGATCTGGGCAATCTCAACTACGTGTTCAAGTACACCGGACAGAAGAATCAGCCGCCCTATCGGTGCATCAACTGCGAGGCGGTCCTTCAACTCCGCTCAGGACGGAGCATCGCCCCGGGCAGCACCCTTTCTCAGGTCCGATACCGCTATCAGCGCTACCTCGTTTGCGCGAATGACCACCGCGTCCCCGTAGCGGCTAACTCCTCGTTCTGAGTCCCTACGTGTACAAGTATGGTAATCACCTGACACCCGGCCTCACCGAGGTCAGGTCCTACGCGGCTTTCTTCACCTCCTTTCCGGCTGAGGGTTTGCGGGTTCGCTTTCGGGGGATCCCGGACTTGAAGACCGCGTAGGGCGTCCGTCCCTCCATGCCGCGGCCTCGGTGCGGTCGGCGCCGGTTGTAGGTCTCAAGATACACGTCCAGGTCCTTCTGCATCTCCTCGACGGTCTCGTACCAGGTCGTCCGGCCCTTGATCCGGAGGTGCTCTTCGAGAAGGGTGCGGTGGAAGCGCTCGATGAAGCCGTTCGACTGGGGTCTCCCCACCTTCGTGGTTCGGTGCTCGATGTCCTCCAGCTGCAGGAAGAGCTCGTAGGGGTGCTTGTCCGGCCGGCCGCAGTACTCGCGCCCGTTATCGCTCAGGATCGTCTGGATCTTCACACCCTGCTCCTCGAAGAAGGGCAGCACGTGGTTGTTCAGGATCTGGACCGCGGTCACGGGCATCTTCGAGGTGTAGAGCCGGGCCCAGACGTGGCGGCTGAAGCAGTCGAGCACGGTCTGGATGTAGACCTTGCCGACGCCCTTGAGGGTGCCCGCGAAGAAGGTGTCCACGGCCACAAGTTCCCCGGTGGCATGCACTTCGATGTGGCGCTCTCGGAACTCGGGATCGAAGCGCTCGAGCGCCCGGATCTGTTCCTCGGTGAGCTTGATCTTGCGCTTGCGGACCGTCTCCTCGAGCCGCAGCAGCCGGTGGTGGCGGGTCTGGAGCTTGTTGCGGGTCCACACGCCCCGCACCCCGCCCGAACTGACCTGGAGCCCTCTGAGCATCAGCTCGTCGGCCACCCGCTGGGCGCCGTGGGTCGGGTGTTTGAGCGCATGGGCCAGAATCGCCTTCTCGATCGGCGGCGCGACGCGGTTCGGATGCGGCCCCTTCGCGCCGGGCAACCGGTCGAGCAGCCCCTCGGCGCCGTGCACCTGGAAGTTGCGGCGGATCTCGTAGAAGTGCTGCCTGCTGTAGCCCACGATCCGGCACGCCTTCGAGACGTTGCCGAGTTCCTGGGCCAGTTGTAGCAGGGACAGCTTCCTGCGCGCTATCTTCTCTGCCTGGACGGTGGTCATTCTGGTTCTCCTCCGTGGTTGTTGAGTTGACTGG
>JAJDYN010000012.1 GCA_022825135.1 Gemmatimonadota bacterium
CCGCAGTGCCGGGACCGCCGAGGCTCTCCGGCGCGCGCGGTGCGCACGCCGCTTCTCTCCCCCGTTGGAGGGTGGAGGAGGAATCAATTCAGACACCATCAACCCCAACAACTAACCGTCCGTGAAAGCGGGGCAGGTCCAAGTCTCTCGAGCGCCACCTATTGGGACGCGAGACTATTCAACGGTCCGATGTCGAACGCATGACGCACCTCTTGGCCGAGGGTCGGGCCTTCACATGCAAGCTGCATGGTTCGATCAGCTCGGTCGAGACCATGGTGTTTACCGAAAAGGACTATGAGGATGTTCGAACCGATGTTCCGTTCCTGAATGCGCTTCACTCGCTCTTCGAGGGTTCAGTGGTTTTGTTTTTGGGCTATGGCCTTCAGGACCGCCACGTGATTTCAGCCCTGCAACAGGGGTCGGCAACGCATCCGCGATTCGGGCCTAGCCCACACTTCATCGTCGCGCCTCAAGGCATGTCTGACCCTCCTTCGCACGTAAGACGGATTAGCTACGTCGTCGACCCACAGGACCACCGAAGCGCACTGCAGACACTTGAAGCCGTTGGAGACATGCGGGGTCGGTCAGGTGCGACCGTGTCGGTTCCTTCGCATGACGTTAATACGGAACGGCACGCCGAAAGCTCCTGCTTCATCGGAGACTTGCTGCCTTGGGGTAAGTACACCACGTCGCAGACACTGATCGGGACAGGAGAGCAAGGAACGCGGGAGTTCATTGTCGGCGAAGGGTATGTCGATGGTGAAATAGTTCTTCACGACTACTCGGCGTTGCACGACATCGTCGTTGGCCTAGTCTGCTTCGATGTGGTTCGCCTATCGATCGCCCACCTTGGAAGGCTGCATGGCCTGCTGGGCTCCCCTTGGTTTTGGGCGTTCGTCGAAGCCGGCGCGATACGTCTGGTGAACCCACCGCCGGACCCTGTTGTGATCTTTCCGGAACCGGGCGTACTGGTAGGCGACATCAAGGGAATCACGTCGGTCTCCAGACCGAACTCACGAGGATCCTTGGAGGAGATAACGATCGGCGCCAGAATTCGGCAGCACCTCAAGCCCGTTCCGGGCAGGGAGAATGAAGCAGAAAAACTGATGGACGCGCTTGAGTCGTCCACGGTCGATCTAGCAGATGCGCTGACGTCAGAGCAAGTCGGGGAGAGGACTCGTAGCGCTATGGCGCACCCTTCGATTCGCGAACTCTTGGGCATTAGCGAGGGAATGCCACAGGGTGCCGTTCCGCGGTGGCTCGCGTTTCCAGTGTTGCGCTTGGCGGCAGTGGTCCTCAAAGGAGTCATTTGTCAAGAAACCGGGGCCAACGCTACGCGGCTGGTGTTGGGGAGCGAACGACTGGCGAGCGTAGCCTTCCCCGCTTCTCTCGGCCGAGAGTGGGTGGACGATGCGGCGAGTTACGCATTGGCCGGGCGGTTTAATTCGGATCTGGGCGCATTGATCGAACAACAGCCCGACCTTCTCGGCGGCGTGTTGCAGTTTCGGGAATCAGCGGGCGGCGAGGGATTTCGCCGCGAGGTGGCGGAACGCCTGGCGACCAACGAAGGGGGCCAAGTCGTAGCAGCGGTGAATGGCGGGCTGCGTGAAGCGCTCCCGCTGTCCGTACTGCAGCAAGCCCGAGATCAGCTCTCCGGGCTGTTCATGCCGCAAGCTGTGGGCTCGCGTCTTCGACCCGCCGTGTGGGGTGACCTTCGGAACGCGGACAAACGCGTTGCCCGCTGGCGAAAACGCAGTAAGACCCTGTTCGATAGCATTTGCACGGACAACAGACTGAATCCATACGACAAATGCCCCTGCGGGTCGGAGGAGAAGATCAAGTTTTGCTGCCGGGCGGCGCTGCGCTGACCCAACCGTCAGGCCATCTAGGAGTCTACCGTGATACCCTTGTGCCGCTACAGCTCCCTGTGGGTGTACGCTCAGTCCGGCTCGGGCCGGGAAACCTTCGATGGCGGCAAGGCCGAGAACAGCAGTTGCGACATCATCTTCGGGGACATCGGGTGGACAGATCGGCGGAGAAGGGCGGGGAGCTCGGCCCACGCCCGAAAACGCCAGAATTGAGACGTTCGTGCACGGCCTCGGATCTGGATGACCTTGGAGGCGAACGATGAAATACCGGGTAGTGCTTAAGGAGTCTGGAGAGGGATTCTCCGTCTGGGTTCCGGGCCTTCCGGGTTGTGTGTCTCAGGGGACGACGGAGGAGGAAGCCTTGGCGAACATTGCGGACGCCGTCCGTGAGTACATGGAAGTGGCCGTCGAGGATGCGCCTGGCGTGGTAATCCGTGAGATCGAGGTCGCCGTATAGGCCGCGGTAGGACCGTGCAGGAGTGGAGAAGTCGACGTCCCTGACCAGACGCTCCTGCGTCCAGCTGCGGAGCTTCCGGGCCTCGCGATGCCGTCGTCCGAAGATCGAGGGGGAGACCATTGATGAGCCTATACGGTTCTGTGGATCATGAATCAGCGTTGACGACGATAAGCCGTATGCGTTGAGTACCTTGCGTGCCCAAGAAGGGGTGATAAGATGGGTCTGTCCATCAGCACGGCAAGCAGGTGCCGCGAGACGAGGCCGAGAACGCTTGGGAGGCAAGGACATCGGCACAGATCACAGATTCCGACAACTCGCAAACACGCAGACATGACCACCACGCCCAACCTCAACTGGATTGCCAACTACATCTGGGGCATCGCAGACGACGTGCTCCGCGACGTCTACGTACGCGGCAAGTACCGGGACGTCATCCTCCCGATGACCGTGCTCCGGCGCCTCGACGCTGTGCTCGAACCCACCAAGCAGGCCGTCCTCGACACGAAGGCCTGGCTCGACAAGCATGGCATCGTCGAACAGAAGAGGTCGCTACGAGACGCGGCCGGCCAGGCCTTCTACAACACCTCGAAGTTCACCCTGAAGGATCTCCGTGCCCGAGCCAGCCGGCAGCAACTCAAGGCCGACTTCGAGGACTACCTCGACGGCTTCTCGCCAAGTGTCAAGGACATCCTTGAGAACTTCGAGTTCCGCAACCAGATCCGGCGATTGACCAAGGGAGACAACGTTCTGTTGGGCTCGCTAATCGATAGGCTCACCCGGGAGGACATCAACCTGAGCCCGGATCCGGTGATGAACACCGACGGCACGGTCCGGCACCCTGGGCTCGACAACCACGGCATGGGCACGGTATTCGAAGAGCTGATCCGTCGCTTCAACGAAGAGAACAACGAGGAGGCGGGCGAGCATTTCACCCCGCGCGACGCCGTCCAGCTGATGGCGAAGCTGGTCTTCCTGCCCGTAGCCGACCAGATCGAGTCCGGTACTTACCTGCTCTACGATGGCGCCTGCGGGACCGGCGGCATGCTTACCGTGGCCGAGGACGTGTTGCAGCAGATCGCGAGGGAGCGGGGCAAGCAGGTGTCCACCCACCTCTTCGGCCAGGAGATCAATGCCGAGACCTACGCGATCTGCAAGGCCGATCTCCTGCTGAAGGGGGAAGGGGAAGCTGCCGACAACATCGTGGGCGGCCCGGAGCACTCCACTCTTTCCAACGACGCCTTCCCGACGCGCGAGTTTGATTTCATGCTCTCCAATCCGCCGTACGGGAAGAGCTGGAAGACCGACCGTGATCGCATGGGTGGCAAGAAGGAGATGCGCGATCACCGGTTCGTGATCGAGCACGCGGGCGATCCCGAGTACTCTCTGGTTACCCGAGTAACCGATGGCCAGATGCTCTTCCTGGCTAACAAGCTCTCCAAGATGAAGCAGGAGACCAGGCTCGGAAGTCGCATCGCCGAGATCCACAACGGCAGTTCGCTCTTCACCGGCTCAGCCGGACAGGGCGAGAGCAACATCCGCCGATGGATCATTGAGAACGACTGGCTGGAGGCGATCGTTGCCCTGCCGCTCAATATGTTCTACAACACCGGCATCGCCACCTACGTCTGGGTCCTCACGAACCGGAAGGCCGAGCACCGGAAGGGCAAGGTGCAGCTGATCGACGCGACGAAGTGGTTCCGGCCGCTCAGGAAGAACCTGGGGAAGAAAAACTGCGAGCTCGGGGCGAAGGACATCGGGAGGATCTGCCGGACCTTCCTCGACTTCGAGGAAACTGAGGAGAGCAAGATCTTCGACAACGAGGCGTTCGGGTACTGGAGGGTGACGGTGGAGCGGCCGCTCAGGCTGAAGGTGGACTTGTCGCCCAAGCGGTGTGATGCCTTCTTCGAGACGTGCTTTGAGGCCCAGGAGGGGCCGTTGGGGAATGTCGTTGACCGAGTGGCGGAAGCGCTTGGTCCCGGGCCCCATCTTGATTTCAATGTCTTTCTGGAGGTGGTCAAGGCTGACATGCTCAGTCACCGTTTGAAGCTCACGGCCAAGCGGAAGAAACTCCTCCGCATGGGGCTCGCGGATCGCGATGAGAGAGCACAGCCGGTGGTCAAGAAGGTCCATCGGCGAGGCGCAGCCGCCGATCCGATTCGAGGCCTCTACGCAGTTGGCGATGGCTCCCGGAATCGTGTTGTGGAGTACGAACCCGATTCTGAACTGCGGGACACCGAGCAGGTTCCCTTACAGGATCAGGACGGGATCGAGGGGTTCCTGCGGCGCGAGGTATTGCCGTACACTGACGATGCTTGGTACGTCGCGAAGACCGTGAAGATCGGCTACGAAATCAGCTTCAACCGGTACTTCTATAAGCCCGAGCCGATGCGGACGCTGGAAGAGATTCGGGCGGATATTCTGGAGGTCGAAAGGGAGTCGGAGGGGTTGCTTGTGGGCATCATAGGTGGACGAAATTGATTCTCCTTGGACCAACGGGGCCCTGCTGAGATGGCAGATTCGCACGTACCGTGGCTGGGCACCGTGCCCAAACATTGGCGCTTGGTTCGGAGCAAGTGGCTGTTCACCAAGATGGATCGTCCCGTGAGGTCGAGTGACGAGGTCGTGACCTGCTTTCGCGACGGAACCGTTACTCTTCGCAAGAATCGGCGAGAATTGGGCTACACGGAGTCCTTGAAGGAGATCGGCTATCAGGGAATCCGCCGTGGTGACTTGGTGATCCACGCGATGGATGCCTTTGCCGGTGCGTGTGGGGTGTCCGACTCCGATGGGAAGAGTACGCCCGTCTATTCGGTGTGCGCGCCGAAGGACGAGGTGGCCAACTCTCGCTACTACGCGCATTGCGTTCGCGAGATGGCAAGGAGCCAGTGGATAGTGGCTCTCTCGAGAGGCGTCAGAGAGCGGTCGACCGACTTTCGCTTTGCCACCTTCCGAAACCAACTGGTTCCGGTGCCCCCCAGTCTGGAACAACGCGCCATCGTCCGCTTCCTTGACTACGCCGATCGGCGCATCCAGCGCTACATCCGCACCAAGGAACGGCTGATCGAGCTGCTGGAGGAGCAGAGGCGGGCCATCATCCACCAAGCCGTGACGGGCCAGATCGATATCCGAACCGGCCAGCCTTATCCGGCCTACAAGGACTCCGGGGTGAAGTGGTTGAGGGAGGTGCCGGAGCATTGGAAGATACGAAAGCTCGGGCAGATTGGGTGCTTTTCCAAGGGAAGTGGGGGCAGCAAGGCGGACGAAAGCAAAACGGGTCTTCAGTGCGTCCGCTATGGAGACCTATACACCCACCACAGCTTCTTCATAGCTGAGAGTAGGGGACGTATCAAGCCAGAAGTGGCTGAGGTGTCGTACACCCCCATTCGGTACGGAGATGTTCTGTTCGCCGGGTCAGGTGAAACCTTGGACGAAATCGGAAAGTCGGCCGTTAATCTTGTGACGAGTTCCGCCTATTGCGGCGGTGACGTGATCATTTTCCGACCCTCGGTTAAGGTCGACCCTAGGTTCATTGGCTACGCGACCGACTGTCCCTATGCCGTGCACCAGAAAGCCTGCTTTGGACGGGGGATCACGGTGATGCATATTTACGCGAATGAATTGAAGTACTTGACCATCGTGCTTCCTAACTTGGTCGAACAAGCGGCCATCGGACTCTTCTTGGACAGAGCCATCGCGACGATAGATCGCGCAATCGCTCGGACGTCAACTGAGATCGAGTTGATCGGGGAGTATCGCACCCGCCTGATCGCGGACGTCGTCACCGGCAAACTCGACGTCCGTGAGGCGGCCGCTTCACTCCCAAATGTCGATCCCTTCGCAACCGACGAAACCCGCGACAAGGTTGAGCCGAGCATCGACGACCATTGGGAAGCACCGCAACCCGTCGCCCACCGCTCGCGCCCATGACCAGCGACCTCACCGAACGCGGCCTCGAACGTCTCATCTGCAAGGCCCTCACCGGCGACCCCTGCGATCCACCATCCGGCCGCACCGTCGGCGAACCGCCGCTCGGGTACGGCGTCGGCTGGTCCCCTGGCAACCACCACGACTACAACCGCGAGTACTGCGTCGACCTGATCCAGCTCAACACCTTCCTCCAAGTCACCCAGCCCAGCACAGCCCCCGCACTCCGCCTCGACGAGGACTGCCCGACCCGCCGCAAGTTCCTTGCCCGCCTCCAGGGCGAGATCGCCAAGCGCGGCACCGTCGACGTTCTCCGCAACGGCATCAAACACCAAGCCCACGAACTCGACCTCTTCTACGGCACGCCCTCGGCCCAGAACGAGACGGCCCAGCAGCGCTTCCGCCAGAACCAGTTCAGTGTCACCCGTCAGCTCCGCTACAGCAGGGATGACGCTCAGCGCTCGCTGGACATCGCGCTCTTCATCAACGGGCTCCCCGTCTTCACCTTCGAGCTCAAGAACAGCCTGACGAAGCAGACCTTCAACGACGCCATCCTGCAGTACAAGCGGGACCGCAACCCGCGCGAGCCGCTCTTCCAGTTTGGGCGCTGCGTGGCGCACTTCGCGGTCGACGAGAACGAGATCCACTTCTGCACCCATCTCCGGGGGAAGGCGTCGTGGTTCCTGCCCTTCAACCGGGGCTGGCAGCACGGGGCCGGCAATCCGCCCAACCCGAACGGTCTCCGGTCGGAGTATCTGTGGCGCGAAGTCCTCACCCGGGAGAGCGTGACCAATATCCTGGAGAACTACGCGCAGGTGTTGGCGTCTAAGAACGCGAAGACCGGCAAGAAAAAGAGGGTCCAGATCTGGCCGCGGTATCAGCAGCTGGACGTAGTGCGCCGGCTCTTGGAGGATGCTCGCAGTCACGGGGCGGGGAAGCGGTATCTGATCCAGCACTCGGCCGGGAGCGGCAAGAGCTTCTCGATCGCGTGGCTAGCGCACCAGCTCATCCCGCTTGAGAAGGACGGTAAGACCGTCTTCGACTCGATCATCGTCGTCACCGACCGCCGCATCTTGGACAAGCAGATCCGCGACACGATCCGGCAGTACGCTCAGGTGGGGTCGACGGTCGGGCACGCCGAGCGATCGGGCGACCTGCGGCGGTTCATCACGCAGAGCAAGAAGATCATCATTTCGACGATCCAGAAGTTTCCCTTCATCCTCGACGAGATCGGCAACGAGCAGCGGGGACGGACCTTCGCGATCATCATCGACGAGGCGCATTCGAGCCAGGGCGGGAAGGGCAGTGCGGCTGTGGCGAGCGCGTTGGGCGAGGCGGGTGAAGTGGTGGAGGAGGAGACCTACGAGGACCAGATCAACCGCCTGATGGAGTCGCGCAAGCTGCTACCCAACGCCAGCTACTACGCCTTCACGGCCACGCCGAAGAACAAGACGCTGGAGATCTTCGGCGATCCGAATCCGCAGAGCGACGGCACGGTCCGGCATCTTCCGTTCCACAACTACAGCATGAAGCAGGCGATCCAGGAGGGGTTCATCCTGGACGTGCTCAAGCACTACACGCCGGTCAACAGCTACTACAAGCTCGCCAAGACGGTGGAGGGCGACCCTGAGTTCGACGTCTTGAAGGCCCGCAAGAAGCTCCGGCGCTACGTCGAGGGGCACAAGCACGCGATCCGGCTGAAAGCCGAGATCATGGTCGACCATTTCCACGACCAAGTCATCGCCCAGCGCAAGATCGACGGCACGGCGCGGGCGATGGTGGTCACCAACGGGATCAGGCGCGCGATCCAGTACCACCACGCCATCCGCGACTACCTGAAGGAACGCAAGAGCCCCTACCAGGCGATCGTCGCGTTTTCGGGGGAGAAGGATTACGGCGGGGAAATGGTTACCGAGGCCAGCGTAAACGGCTTTCGGTCGGCCGAGATCGCCGAGAAATTCCAGCAGGATCCTTACCGCTTCCTCGTCTGTTCCGACAAGTTCCAGACTGGCTACGACGAGCCCCTCCTGCACACCTTGTACGTCGACAAGCCTCTTTCAGGGGTCAAGGCGGTCCAGGCTCTGTCGCGGCTCAACCGGGCGCACCCGAAGAAGCACGATGTCTTCGTGCTGGACTTCCTGAACGACACGGACACCATCACCGAGGCGTTCTCGAGCTATTACCGCACCACGATCTTGGCCGACGAGACCGACCCCAACAAGCTCCACGACCTCCAGGCCGACCTGGACGGCGCGCACGTGTATTCGCCCGAGCAGGTCAGTAAGTTCGTCAAGCGATACTTGGCCGGCGTGGAGCGCGACCGGCTTGACCCCATTCTCGACCGGTGCGTGGCCGTCTACATTAAGGAGTTGGACGAAGACAAACAGGTTGCGTTCAAGAGCGGAGCCAAGGCATTCGTGCGCACCTACGCGTTCCTCTCCTCGATCCTCCCCTACAACAACCAGGGCTGGGAGGAGCGCTCGATCTTCCTGAACTTCCTGATCCCGAAGCTGCCATCGCCGATAGAGGATGATCTGTCGAAGGGCATCCTTGCGACGATCGACATGGACAGCTATCGGGTCGAGAAGCGCGCGATGCAGAAGATCATCCTGGCGGACGAGGACACGGAGATCGGTCCCGTCCCGACCGGCCAGCCCGGAGGCATGCGCGAGATCGAGATCGACCGCCTGTCGATGATCATCGCGGACTTCAACAACCAGTTCGGAGGAATCGATTGGCAGGATGCCGACCGGGTTCACAAGATGATCACGGAGACGATCCCCGCCATGGTGGCGGAGGACACTGCGTTCAAGAATGCACGGAAGAACTCGGACCGCGAAAACGCCCGCATCGAGCACGACAGGGCGCTAGGCCGGGTGATGATGGGCATCATGAAGGACGACACGGAGCTGTTCCGCCAGTTCATGGATAACCCGGATTTCAAGCGGTGGCTGGGGGGTGTGGTGTTTGAGGTGGCGTATGAGGGGGTGGGGTCACGACACAGCCAGCGCGGATAAGATTACCAGCGCTAGGTCAGCATGTTAGCAACCGCCCTCTCGACCAGATGGAGATTTCTTTCTTGAGAAGATACACACATGGAGCATTGAATTGAGACCCAAGGCAATTGCCGTTCGGAAGCTTGCAAGAGACGCTGGCGTAGATGTCGATACGGTCCTTCTCGCAACTTGGGATTTCGTGCATGTCGATGACCGCGCACTCCAGGTACTTGACAGCAACGATAAGATCCCGCCTACTCTCGTTAATCGGGTGCGCAAGTCACTCGGCGTCGCTACGCGGCGTGAACTACAAAGCGTCAAGTATTGGCACATGCTTTTCGGATTAAGTAGAAATGAGTTTGAAAGGCTGCTTTCGGGTGAGGGCTACCCCATAGGCCCAAAGCAACATAAGCTGCCACCCGGAGCAAGCAAGTTCCTTGTGACTCTGGCTCGTAAACGAAACATCGACCCGCTAACCGGAGCGATCAGTCCGCCTCCCTCTCCAAGACCGGAGTCTTCTCAAATCCGTAATGAAGAGATCCCTCCTCCTCCTCCTTCATTCGAGCACCTCGGAAGACATCGCGATCTTCGATGGCTTACGGTTGACGAAGTGCTCAGGATCCACGACGCTCTTGTCGATGATTTTGCTCGAACGCACGATCCGATTGAACCTCCAGGAACAAGGAACGACCACCTTATCGAATCTGCAGTATTCCGACCACAGACTGGTCTGGACGGAATCTTGAAATATCCCACTGTCGAGACCTCGGCTGCCGCACTACTATGTGCATTGATTCAGGACCATCCGTTTCACAATGGAAATAAACGCACTGCTTTGGTATCCACATTGGTATTCCTTGACGAAAACGGCCTCGTGCTCACCTGTAGCGAAGACGAACTGTTCCGTTTCGTCCTCTTGGTAGCAAAACACAAGGTCACAAGACATCGTCGTCATTATTATGCGGACTATGAGACTATGGCCGTCGCGGAACAAATCTACAAATGGTCTCGTGTCGTCACCAAAGCAGAACGCCCGACGACATTCTTGAAACTGCGTGCAATTCTGGAAGGATACGGATGTGCGATTAATATCAGGAGTGGTCGAGCGTTCATTGTCCGTGAAGCGCCACAACGTCCGCGGAAATTCTTTTTCTGGCGACGGTTGCGTACTCACGTATACTACCGTAATGACGGGACAGATGTACCTCCAGAGACTGTGAAGAAGATACGCAAAGATCTACAATTGGATCATGAACATGGGTACGACGAAAGTGATTTCTATAACAAAAAGCCGTTGCGAATTGATGGGTTTATCGCAAAATATAGGAAGACGTTGGTGCGGCTGGCGAAGCTGTAGGACGTCAGGATGCACTGACACAACTTGCCCTTCTGGCTACCGACATCCGTGAACCTTAGAGGTGCAGTGCGCGTGGCGCAATTTCCCACTTCACCCCAAATGGAATCAAGCAACCTGTTTGTCGTAGAACAGTAATCACCTGACAGGTTGGCCCGAGAGGGACGGTGGCCAGACCGGCCTCACGCGAGGTTGATTGAGAAGAGGTTCAAGTCAACTCAACAACCACGGAGGAGAACCAGAATGACCACCGCCCTGGCAGAGGAAGATAGCGCGCAAGAAGCTGTCCGTGCTATAGCTGGCCCAGGAACTCGGCGACGTCTCGAAGGCGTGCCGGATCGTGGGCTACAGCCGACAGCACTTCTACGAGGTCCGCCGCAACTTCCAAATCCACGGCGTCGAGGAGCTCCTCGACGGGTTGCCCGGCACGAAGAGGGCTGCATCCAAACCGGGTTGCACCACCGATCGAGAAGGCCATCCTGGCCCACGCGCTCAAGCATCCGACCCACGGCGCCCAGTGGGTGGCCGACGAGCCGATGCTCAGAGGACTCCAGGTCAGTTCGGGCGGGGTGCAGGGGTGTGGATCCGCGACGGCATCAAGGGCGTCGGCAGGACCTACATTCCGACCGTGCTCGACTGCTTCAGGCACCACGTCTGGGCCCGGCTCCACACGAGCAAGATGCCGGTCACGACCGTCCAAACCCTGACCAACCACGGTGCTGCCCTCCTTCGAAAAGCACGGCGTCCATGTCCGGACCATCCTGAGTGACGACGGGCGGGAGTACTGCGGCTGGCCGGACAAGCACCGCTACGAGCACTTCCTGCAGCTTGGAGGACATCGAGCACCGAACCACCAAGATGGGACGCCCCAGTCGAACGGCTGCATCAAGCGGTACCACCGCACCCTTCTCGAAGAACATCTCCGGATCAAGGGGCGGACGACTTAGGTACGAGACCGTCGAGGAGATGCAGAAGGAGCTGGACGCCTAATCTTGAGACCTACAAACCAGCCGCGACCACACCGCCGCCGCAGATCCTCGCCCTACGCCGTCTTCAAGCCCGAGATCGCCCGGAAGCGCACCCGCAGACCCTCGGCCAAGAAGGAGGTGAAGAAGGCAGCTAAGGACGTGACCTCGGTGAAGCCGGGTGTCAGGTGATTACCGCACTTGTAAGACCTGTTCTTCGCGCGCCCAGCGGTTAATTGTAGTCCCTCGACTCACTCTACACTTCCTATACTGTCGACGTGTCACCGTTCGGTTTTTCGTCCTTCCTTCCGGTTGCCTTCTCGCGGTCCTTCTTTGACAGTGCCGGATCATGGCGAGCAAGGATGTCCGCTACCCGTCCCGCATGTCTCGCGCGCAGCTCTGGCCAAGATACATCATTACCGCCCATGTCCCCATCCAGCATCTTTGTTATAGGATCTTGGACTTCAAACGTTTCTCGTTGGAGTTCATCCGCACAGGGCCCAAGTGGCAGGACGCGGATCTGTCTCATCTCTGCGATCGCTGCCCGATAGGCAAGCGCAATACGATTAAACTCCGTTAGTAGGCTTTCTGGCTCGTCACTGGCTTTCGCCCTTTCCAAAACGTCTTCCACGCCCTCGAAAAAACGGCCCCGCGCTGCCAATACCCGTTCCAAGCCCACTCTACGGTAAACTTCAGATCGGCGTTCGGCTCTCCAAAACTTCTGCATTTGACGCACGGCAACCAAAGAACATATCGCCGCTATCGCCGCCGCTCCGGTTGCTATCATTTCTGACATCTGCGTGATCCACGCTGACGAGCACTCGTTCACGGCCATTCCCATTCACCACAGCGGATTATCTGTGCTAAGAGCTTCTCGAACGCCGTCCGCTATCACGGCCTTCGCGTCCCAGCCCTGAAATGAGTACAACTTCATGAATCCTTCTTCCCCGTGCTTTCGGATAGAATCACCGAACATCGCCAAGAAAAAGGAGGGTGTTACAGAATATGTTCCTTTGGGGATATTGATCACGACGGGCTGTTTCCGAGCATCTGCTTGATCAAGCTTTTCCGCAACCCGACAACTCTTGCCACGGTCGCGGCCCACAAATACACGCGATCGTTTGCTCTGGTATTTACCGAGATTAATTATGAGTGGTGCTTCTTGAGACACGGCGAAGATGCTCCTCTTCTAAAGAAAAACGCAACGAAAGCAGTGTTCCCGGGAACCTCCTAGTAAGATGTCTAACATGCTGTGTATCTGGCGGATAGGTGAGATCGTTTGCTGGATTGAATGCCAAGACTCTGCGTGATCCCGAAGAAGATCGCTTCATCTTGTATGTGCCGTCAAACAGAATCTGGGTATGCCCTGACAACAGACACATGGTACCGCTGTCTGCGCTCAAATATTGGAATGTTTCGATCATATCTGCGGTACCTTGACCTCTATCCCCGATGGTGTCACTACTGGTGTTTTGACACGACACTCGGCCTTGGAGAGCATGTACAGTCCACAGATCATCGCGATAAAATCGTTTTTGTCTGTGGAATCTCCGGCGTCGGGAGCACTGGTTTATGCAATTGACGATGTGTCTTCTTAACTTGGAATCGCCTGGGAGACTCCGAAGGCTGTCCGCAAGTGACTGACCGAAACAAAAAATGGTCATCCGACAGTCGCCTCGTCGAGCCTCACGCTGGTAACGGAGATACGCGGCGATCCACCAATCGCTGCGATTGCTATGCTGTTCGGCGTTATCGATTACCTCGCCCACGAGCTTAGCAAAATGCTCGCGACCACGGGACGTCAATGCGTGGCCGAACTGCTTTAGGCAACGATCTATGTATTGAACTAATGCGGTAGTGCCGACGTCGGCGTTGGCGGTGTGTGGAGACGGGTCAGCACGCTTCTTGCCATGAAACAAATCGAACACCATGAAATTGGGACGCGCATCGGACAGTCCTAGCACATGCGGCATGCCGACCGATACTACGATGTCTGTTTGAGTTGGATCTCGAGGAACATAACCTGACAAGCTTTGGCCGTGTTTTTCGGATGCATGCTTGGCGAGGACGGATGCGACGGCCTCGGCGGCGAGTCCAACAGTTGCGCAATCTCGTTGGTTGACGATGACGCGAGACACTCCAGGATTAAGGGTATGTCCTACCAATTGTGACAAAGCATCAAGCGTGGGTTGAGGATTGTCTATGAACGAAAACGCCGTCGGAAAGACTATTTCCGGTTGTTTCTTTGCAGACCGGAATTGGATGTTGGTGCCGCCTGCGTAATACCCGAGAACGTCGGTGTGGGCGGACGCGATGAGAGAGACGGACTCCGTTGCGCGGATGCGCTGAAGTCGATGACGCTCGCGTTTGGCGTGAAGGCGTTTCTGCGCGGCGGAGTCTCGTGGCACCTGTCGAGAAGTCAGCGTTACCTCCGAATGCGGAACATGATCTTGGACACGATGCGATGTGAGTGTTTGTGGGTCGGTCGCGACGACTCAGGAACACGTTGGAGGGGCAGGATGGTTGTGTCAAGGAACAGCGCTGGGATGCGTGACGCTGTTGAAGACGGTTAATGCAGATTAACGTGTACAAGTACAGTAATCACCTGACACCCGGCCTCACCGAGGTCAGGTCCTACGCTGCTTTCTTCACCTCCTTCCCGGCTGAGGGTTTGCGGGTTCGCTTTCGGGGGATCCCGGACTTGAAGACGTCGTAGGGCGTCCGTCCCTCCATGCCGCGGCCGCGGTGCGGTCGGCGCCGGTTGTAGGTCTCAAGATACACGTCCAGGTCCTTCTGCATCTCCTCGACGGTCTCGTACCAGGTCGTCCGTCCCTTGATCCGGAGATGTTCTTCGAGGAGCGTGCGGTGGAATCGCTCGATGAAGCCGTTGGACTGGGGCCTCCCGACCTTCGTGGTGCGGTGCTCGATGTCCTCCAGTTGCAGGAAGAGCTCGTAGGGGTGCTTGTCCGGCCGGCCGCAGTACTCGCGCCCGTTGTCGCTCAGGATCGTCCGGATCTTCACGCCGTGCTTCTCGAAGAAGGGGAGCACATGGTTGTTGAGGATCTGGACGGCGGTCACCGGCATCTTCGAGGTGTAGAGCCGAGCCCAGACGTGGCGGCTGAAGCAGTCGAGCACGGTCTGGATGTAGACCTTGCCGACGCCCTTGAGCGTGCCCGCGAAGAAGGTGTCCACGGCCACAAGCTCCCCCGTGGCATGGACTTCGATGTGGCGCTCGCGGAACTCCGGATCGAAGCGCTCGAGCGCCTGGATCTGCTCCTCGGTGAGCTTGATCTTGCGCTTGCGGACCGTCTCCTCCAGCCGCAGCAGCCGCTCGTGGCGGGTCTTGAGGCCGTTGCGGATCCACACGCCCCGCACCCCGCCCGAACTGACCTGGAGCCCTCTGAGCATCAGTTCGTCGGCCACTCGCTGAGCGCCGTGGGTCGGGTGCTTGAGTGCGTGGGCCAGGATCGCCTTCTCGATCGGCGGTGCGACGCGGTTCGGGTGCGGCCCCTTCGCGCCGGGCATCCGGTCGAGCAGCCCCTCGGCGCCGTACACCTGGAAGTTGCGACGGATCTCGTAGAAGTGCTGGCGGCTGTAGCCCAAAATCCGACACGCCTTCGAGACGTTGCCGAGTTCCTGGGCCAGTTGTAGCAAGGACAGCTTCCTGCGCGCTATCTTCTTTGCCTGGACGGTGGTCATTCTGGTTCTCCTCCGTGTTAGTTGATTGGATTGGACACCTTCTCAACTAACCTCGGTGAAGCCGGTCTGGCCACCGTCCTTCTTCAGGCCAACCTGTCAGGTGATTACCGTTCTACAACATTAACGTAATCTAGCGAAGTCGAGGGCTAGACGGGTGCCTGTACAAGTACAGCAATCACCGGACACCCTCCCTCACCGGGTCCACGATCCTCAGGAACCGAAACCGGTGGAAGCGGTGTCCCGCGTGCAGATCCGGCTGACGCCGTGCTCGCGCATCAGCACCACAGTGCGCAGATGGTGCATCTGGCTTCCGCGGATGTCGGGCAGAGCCGCCACGATCTGCGCGGGGATGGCCGCGTGACGGCGCGTCCCGACCAGCATATCGAACCTCGGAAGGGTCCACCAGCGCAAGCGACGAAACGCCGAGCTCCACGTCCGGCGCAGGTGGTCTCGATCGGCACGAACAGCGGTTTGCCGCGCTTCCCCTCTGGTATCCTGCAAGGTGGGTCACCCCGCCCATATCGACTTCCAGATCTAGGTCCCGGAGCGTGTGGAAGTCGCCGTTGGCGCTGTCCGGACGGTTCTAAGGCTGGCGTGGCGGATGCTCAGCAGCATGTTGCCTGAGACGGGGAGCCGCCACCAGGTCGTAGCCGACTCGGCGGACTGATGCCTTCCCGCCCTCTCGCCGTTGCCTTAAGAACCGAGTGCGCGCAGACTTGGGGTCGACCACGGGCGGGGAGGGAGGAAATGACACTCGGGATTCGACCTTTCAAGCACGGGCTCCATGATGTCGGGGCACGCTGCTACGCGTGGATCCAGCCCGACGGAGGCTGGGGCTGGAGCAATGCGGGGCTCGTCGTCGATGGGGACGAGAGCCTCCTGGTGGACACGCTGTTCGACCTCAAGCTTACGCGCGCGATGCTTGACGGCATGCGCTGTGCGGAATCCGTGGCCGCGCGCAGGTTCGACAAGCTCGTCAACACCCACGCCGACCCCGACCACTGCAACGGCAACGAACTGGTGCCGGAGGCGGAGATCATCGCCTCCAGGGCTGCGGCCCTGCACATGGCCGCCGAGGGTCCGGACCGACTCGTCGCGCTCATGCGTCAGGCCCCCGCCATGGGGGAGACGGGCCGGTTCCTCCTCGAAGCCTTCAGCGCCTTCGACTTCGAGGGAATCACCTGGACCCTCCCGACGACGACGTTCGAGGGAGAGTACGAGACGCATGTGGGCGACAAGCGCGTCGTCCTGAAACAGGTGGGGCCCTGCCACACCGCCGGCGACATCCTGGTCCAGGTGCCCGGCGACAAGCTGATCTTCACCGGGGACATCGTGTTCGTCGGGGGCCACCCGATCATGTGGACGGGACCGGCGGCGAACTGGATCGCGGCCTGCGACCATATCCTCGAGCTGCCCGTCGAGGTCGTCGTCCCGGGCCACGGCCCCATCACCGACAAGCGCGGCGTCCAGGCCGTGCGCGACTACCTGGTGTACGTGCGCGACGAGGCCAGGGCCCGTTTCGAAGCGGGTCTGAGCGTCTACGACGCCGCGATGGACATCTCGCTCGCCGACTTCGACTCGTGGGGCGAAGCCGAGCGGATCGTCGTCAACGTCGCGACGCTGTATCGGGAGTTCGGCTCGACCGAACAACCCGGTGATCCGATCGAACTGATGGCGAGGATCCGAAGGGAGCGAGCCTGACGCGGGCCGGTGCTCACCCGTACATCCGCCGGAGCTGCCGGTTGACGGCGTCCACGCTGAACTCGTCCGGATCGAAATCTTCGCCCATCCACTCCGAGATATGGGCGTAATCGCTGTCCTTCGGATCCTGCAGGGCCGAAAGCATGTGGTAATAGCCCCCCACGCCGCCACTGTCTTCCGGTGGACACCGGCGTTTCCCCGAAATGCACGCGGGAAGGCGCTGCCGGGGATTCCGCGGCAGGATCTTCTGCAGCGTGATCCTGTGCTTCCAGTTGTCGCCGAAGTCATACGTGTAGTCGATCCAGTCCTTTGCCCGCGTCAGGAGCTGGCCGACGCGGAACTCCCCGGCGTCCAGGTCCCTGGGCATCCCGGGCGGGGTCCACTCGTCGTCCCAGGGGCTGGGGATGCTGAAGCGACGCTTCTGCTTGACGAAGACATGCAGGTGGCAGTCTTCCCAGCCCATGACCACCTGTACCACGTCGTGCAGGTCGGCGAGCGTCATGGTCGGGTCCATGAGGAAACGGCGCCAGATCTGCGGTTTCGCCCACTTGAGGGCGATTCTGAGTTGATAGGTGGATCTTGGTGTCATGGCCTGTGGCTCCCTGGTCTGGTGAGCTGTGGCATCAGGCCCGCCGGTGCGGCCTTGCCTGGCGGAGCAAACCCTTACGTTACGTCAGGGTTTCGGGGCGCCAGCATGGTCTGCTGCGGGATCGGTTTGCCGCAGGGTAGGAGATGAGCCGACCCACCAAGCCGGCCCGAAGTGTCAGACCTCCCGCACCCGGGCGATGAAGTCCTCGCTGGAACTGCACTCCAGAATTGCGATTGCCACGTGGTCGACGTGCTCGGGATCCGAGAGGCCCGCGAGCAGACGTGACAACTCGTCCGCAGTCTCGGAGCCGAACTTCCGGGATACCATCTGACGCAGCATCAGCGCCCGTCCCTGCTCGATGCCCTCGACGCGCCCCCGGCTGACCAGTTCCTCCATCCCGCGCTCGAATGCCGTCATGACCCTTCCCATGGTCATCGCCTCCTCCAGTTGCTCGCCAGAGAACCCTCTCGAAACTAACATCGCCCGAACGCAGCCGCCCATGAACCGGTCGAAGTTCTCGTCCCGGCATGCTTCTGTCGCACGCCTCAGCGCTCCAAGCTGTGGCCGCATTTCCTCCAGAGTCCGTTCACGGGCGAGGGCCAGCGCCATCGAAGGCAAATCGGATGGCGAGGGGGCCGCCGATGCTTCGGCCGATCGCTTGGAGACCAGTCGGTACACTCCCGGCGAGGAACGTCCGAACAGCTCGGCCAGCCGCACCGGAGCCTTCCAGGGTCTGCCCCCATGGTGCAGAACGAGCGACACAACATCTTCTTGAATGCGGCGTCGTGCACGGGTACCCCGGATCCTTGGAAGCAGATGGCCTCACCGGTGCCGAAGTAATCTCGACGGAATCCGGGGCGCTTCCATGGCGGCATCGGCCTGGCCTTGGCGAGTGGGGGTTGCGGCGATCGGTCGGGCGCGGCGACGCGGCACGGTAAGCGCGCGGGCGATTCGCAGCCTTGGCTAGGGAAGCCACCGAAGTGTCGCGGTGAGGGAGTGGAAGCGGAGGTCGGCGATGGTCGGGTTGATGGTGAGCAGCAGGAGTCGGCGGCTGCCATCCTCATTGTAGCGGACCACCTCGATGTCGCCGATAGCCGTGCCGATGCGTCCGGCGTCCGTGTAGCGGTATCCGAACTCCAGCAGCGCGTCGTGGCCCAGGGGGACGGTCAGGCCAGCAGCGAGCGCCCACGCGAAACTGTGGCCCGTGCTCGAAGGAAGAGCCGTGTAGGGCACCTCGCCGTTGGGGCCCCCGCGGAGGTGGCCGGAGGGATTGACGGGGTTGGGGAACCGCTGGATGTAGTCGGTGAGGTGGTAACGGTTCGCGCCCAGTCCCGCGCCCACCCAGGACCGCACCGCGCCGAGCGCCCCGAACTCGTAGAACCCCGACAGCAGTAGTCGGCGGGCCTTCACGCGTGCCTCGGTCGGCTGGACCGGACCGCCCGGCGCGTAGTTCGAATGCCCTTCGTACGTGAATCGGCCCGTGATTCCCAGATCCACCTGAGCGCGAAACGCCCCGAACCGGTAGCCCGCCGCGAGGCCGTATTCCAGTCCGACCCCGACCGTACCCGCGTCGAACTGGTCGGCGCCGTAGAGAGCCGCTTCGCCCGCGTCGGCACCGTCGACGAAGCGGACGTCGGCCGGGAGGACGGCGGCGATGCCGACGGTGAGCGAGATCCGGCTGTTACCGTTGGGTGCCTGGGCTGCGATTGAGGGTGGCGCGGCGGAGAGGCAGCCCAGCCCGAGGAGGAGACCGCGCAGGGCCGCGATGCGGTGGCGGTTGTCGATGTGGGTCATGGTGGCCACTTGAAGCGGGAGGCGCCGGGAAGGGGCCAGGGAAGGGACGACGATTCACGGCGGAGTTCAAGGGCCGCGGGGCGCTGGGCCCCTCCCCGCGCCCTCGCTCCCTTGCACCCCCCGCTGCCCCACCCGCAACCTCCACCCGGCCCTGCGACCCCCCATCCCTCACCCCCGGGAGACCCCCATGCGACAGACCTCTCCATTCTCGGAACGAACCGAGCTTGCGGTGATCGCCGTCATTCTCGTGGATCTGGTGCTCCAGATTGCGGAGACGGCGGACGGCATGGCCGGTGCGGGGACGTTCTTCTTCTGGGCCGGTGTGGGCGTCTGGTCGGTCTACACGGTCGAGTGGTGCGTTCGCATCCGGCGGGCGGAGGACTGGAAGAAATACGCGTTCAGCTTCATGGGGATCGTGGACTTCATGGCCGTCCTGCCGCTGTGGGCGTTCACGGGATTCGATCTGAAGGCGCTTCGTGCCTTTCGCCTGTTTCGCATCTTCGTCGTGACAGCCAAGCTGGCCACCCACACCCAAGCCGTGGTCAAGCTCGCGAGGGCGTTCCGGCACGCCCTGGACGAGGCCGGTGCGCTGTTCGCAGGCACGTCCATCGTCGTGTTCACGGCCGGGTTCGGCATGTACCACCTCGAGCACGAGGTGCAGCCGGAGGTCTTCAGCTCGGTGTACGATGGCCTGTGGTGGGCGGTGGTCACGCTTACCACCGTGGGCTACGGCGACATCCAGCCCGTAACGGCCGGCGGGCGGGTCCTGGCCACGGTGGCGATGTTCGCCGGGATCGGGGTGATCGGCTCGGCGTGCGGGATCATGGCGGACGCGCTGCGGGAGGCCAGCGCCGGCGAGCAGGCGGCGTAGGCGGCGGGCGGGCACGGGCGCGCCGCGGACCTGGAACCCGGTGCAGCGCGGCAAGGAGGCGGGCGATCCGTGGCCGGAAACGCAACTGGAAGAACCCCGCCAGTGGGGGAGATTGACCTCCGATCCGGCCTACGGGTATCGTAGAGAATGAACCACCTGGATCGCATCACCCTCGAGCCGGAGAAGCGGGGCGGTAAGCCGTGCATTCGCGGGCTCAGGATCACGGTGTACGACGTCCTTGAGTACTTGGCGTCCGGGATGACGGAAGGGGAAATCCTGGAGGACTTCCCGGACTTGGAGCGCGAAGACATCCGCGCGGCACTGACGTTCGCGGCGGAGCGGGAGCGAAGGCTCGTTTCGCTTCCGCCCGGGTGAAGCTCCTCTTCGACGAAAACCTGTCCCCGCATCTCGTCGCCGGGCTATCGGACGTGTTCCCGAAGTCCGTCCACGTTCGAGACGCCGGATTGTCTCGAGCAACCGACGCCGCGATCTGGGATTATGCCCGCAGTCTTGCCTTCGGAGCCGACCAGGTGGCAGCGTTCCTGGCGCTTTCCTAGCGACATCCCCACCGAGTTCTGGGCGATGCTGGGCGACCGCGACCAAGCCGCCACGCGAGCTGAGGGTGCCGGACGACGCTACGAGCGGATGAAGTCTACCAGTGCACCCGGCTCGGCTTCGAGGCTCGCGCCCGGCGGGTTATCGGTCTTGTGCAGCTGCGTTGAGATGGAGCTGAATCAGCGTATTGATCGACTGCTGGAGCTGGTCATTGCCCTTCTCCACGTTCCCCAGCCGCTCATCGAACCTGGCAAACTGCACTTCGAGATCCCCTACGTGGTCACCCAGGGCATCGGTGCGCGACGTGAGCCAGATGCCTACGGCGAAGATAAGGCCGATCACCGTGAGAAACTCGCCCCTGCCCCTTAGCCAGCCCGCGATTTCACCCATGTCACCTCCGCCTTACCGCTCTCAACCGCTCATTTACCCTTTGACAAATCACAAGGTTCACGCGCTCACGCGCTCCCGCGGTCGGCGGACCGCCACGAGATAGCCAGGTCGGCCCCAGTAACATTAATGCCGATAACAGGATGGTGCACGACGATGGGCGAGCGAATGGCTGAATGGGACTACATCCCCCACCGCCACCACTCACCGACCATCGTTCGGAGCATCTTGTTGATGTCTTCGACGCTGAACACCGTGCAGCCGCAGAGCTTCATCGAGGGCGAGACGTGAAAGCGATGCCAAATCGAGGGCTTGGCTCGGGCGAGTCTCTGGCCCAAGGCCTGAATTAGCACCTACCTTGCGTGATATGGCAAAATGCTACCGGCGTGCGCGTAGAGCCTTCAGCCGTTCTTAGGTCATTGTTCGAGGTAGGCATGGATTCCCGCACAGACGACGACCGGCCGCCGCTGCACCGCGCTGCGGCAGAGGGAGACAGCGAAGCCTTGGCGGCGCTGCTAAAGGAAGGCTCCAGCGCGGATGCGCGCGACGAAGACGACGTGACACCACTACACCTTGCTGCGAGCCCGGACATCGTTGAGGCTCTGCTGAATGCCGGTGCGGACGTAGACGCGCGGGCATCGAACGGTCGGACGCCGCTTCATTACGCAATGCTGGAAGGAAATGGTGAGGTTCTGGACGCCTTGCTGGAAGCGGGCGCGGATGTGAACGCGCGTGCCAATGAGCGGGAACAGAGGCCCCTTCATCTGGCTGCAGGCACCCCGGACGAGGCGATCACGGCGACTTTGCTCAGGGCGGGAGCCGACGCAGAGGCTCGGGACCGAGATGGCTTCACGCCCCTGCACCTGGCGGCCAGCCCCGACGTAATCCCTGCCTTGTTGGAAGCTGGCGTGAGCGTCAACGTCCGCACCAAAGACGGCTTGACGCCGTTGCACGTCACGACCAACCCTGACGTCGTGACGGCCCTCGTGCGGGAGGGGGCGGCGGTCAATGCTCGCATGAGGGATGGCAAGACGCCGCTTCTTCGGGCGGTCACCCGAGGGAAAGGGGAAATCGTCAATGCCTTGGTCGAGGCCGGAGCGGACGTCACCGCCGCGAGAAAGGACGGTGCTACGGGCCTTCATCTGGCGGCGAAGGACGGACAGACCGAGCTTCTCACGCTCCTGCTGGAGGCGGGTGCCGACGCGAATGCCCGTGACAGGATCGGTTGGACGCCCCTGCACTACGCCACGGGCTTGGAAGACCAGGACGGCATGATGGCCTTGCTTGACGCCGGAGCGGACGTGAATGCCGGCCGCGACACTCCGCTTCATCTGGCAGCGTCCATCGGTTCGTCGGAGGACGTGGAGGTATTGCTGGCGGCAGGCGCGGACGTAGACGCCTGGGGTGAAAACGGCGCGACCCCCCTGCACAGGGCGGCAGCCGAGGGAGACCCTGGCGTCGTGTGTCTGCTTCTGAAGGCGGGCGCGGACGCGAACGCCGAAGACTGGGACGAGAGATCACCATGGGACATCGCCGACGAGCGTGGCGAGACCGACGATGACTTTCTCCTTTCCGACGGCTATTGGCAGCTGCACAACGCGAGCTTGTCGGGTGGCCGCTTGGACGAGGGCGAAGAGCTGCTCCCTGACCTGGAGAAAGCGGCTGTGCCCGCGCCCGCCACACCGCCGCCGGAGCGCGCCGAGCGCCGCCGGAGTCGGCTCCAGGCTCGCGTGTCTATGCGCGCCCCTGCCACGCCCCCGCCAGAGCGCCGACCAGACAAGGAAAAGCCGCGCAGCGGGGGCTGGGGATGGCTGTTGACCGTTGTGGGCGCGATCGTGTCGCTGTTTCTGGTACTCTTGAGCTGGACGATAGAAGCGAGTGACTCCCGTCGCTGACGGGACGAAGTTCAAGCGCGTTCAACGCAGGTTTACCAGCGCTCTTCCGGTTCGTCCCAGGTCTCGGCCCAGAACTCGTCCTCCTCGGCCCGAACCTGCTCCAGGTCCAGCGGCTCGACATCCTCCGCGTCTACGCGACCGCGCGTCTCGATTTGACGGACGATCTCATCCGTCACCCCGCTCCGCGTCTCGCGACGCAGCCGGTGTCGGAACCTCCAGCCGGCCACTGCGACGAGCACCGCGAGCGCCATGAACAGATATCCGGTCACCGCTCGTCGAGTCTCCTGAATCAAAAGCTGCGGGTGGCCCAGCAGGACGGGCCTTGGATCAGGATGACCCTGGTCGCGACCGCCTTACCCCACCCGCGAAGGCCCTCCCACCAACTCGTACACCACGACGTTCTCCACGTCCATTTCGTCCCTGAGCACGCCAAGAACCAGCCCTCCCGTCACATCGAGGATTCGGAACCTGGGCGGAGTCCCGACCTGTCCCAGCCACTCCCCGACCGGGGAAATGACGGTGTACGGCGACCCCTCTTCCGGGTAGGCCGGCCGGTAGGAGGGCAGCCATACATTTCCGTCGGCGTCGGCGAAGGGAGAACCGAAGAGCGGCAGCGGCTGGCCGATCATGGCGCGATACCGGGACATATCTTCCTGAACTATCTCCTCCAGCCGATCTTCGGATACTCCGTAGTTCAACCAGCCGATCATTCGCTCATATGCCTCGACGGGCTCCAGGAGTTCCTCGGTCAGCAGGGTAGGTTCGGGCCGCCAGCGCACGATCTGTCTTACCGTGCCGTCCGGCAGACGCCAGGTGATCTCCGGCCTGTCGGACCTCGTTTGGACGAACCGTCCGGTGGCAACCGTGACGTCGCCAACGGCCCGGATGATCGGGTTCGTCAGCCCCGACCGCTCTCGCGGCCAGTGGTCGTACGACGCGACCGTGTCCAGGGCTCCGGTTTCAGTCTCGAACCGGTACATGTGCCCGGCGAGCCACTCCTCTTCCATATCGAACCAGGTACGGTGGGGTGTTCGGTGCATGAGCAGCAGCTCGCCGGATGAGCCGATTCCTGCCACACCGAGGTAGCCTAGCCGAGGGAGGCGCGCGATGCGCGCGACCGAATCGCCGACGAAGAGCGTGAGGCGAGATAGACGACGATCAGGGACGAGGATGCTGTCCTGACCCAGGACGAACATGGAGTAGGGGTAGATGACTTCGCCCGGTCCCTCTCCCCGGCTGGCGAGGACCTCGTGTGTCGCCCCGTCCGGACTCAAGACGACCACGTCGCTGTTCCACTGGTCAGCAACGACCGCGCCTCCATCCGGGAAGAGCCGACCGACGTTGATCCCCTGGAACTCGTAGTCTCCCGGGTTCGCCCCGTGGCGGTACACCGGCTCCTCGGCAAGGACGAAGTGCGGATCGACCTCGGGCACGCTTGCATACTCTACGATCCGCACGTCGGCGCTGTCCTTGATCTGCATCTGGACATCGGCGGTGCGTTCGTTGTCTCCGCCGCAGGCCGTCGCAGTGCCGACGACCGACACCGCGAACGGCACGAGGCATCCCCAAGGAACGTTTCTCATGATACGCCTCCCTGTGACGGAGTTGATTGGGGTTGGACCGTTCCAACACTCCAAGACCGGGCAATTCGGATGACCATCGATTACGAGCGGCACCCGGCATCGCGTCGGATCGGTATTCAGCTGTCCGCAATGACCTCGTGCAGGGGCTGGTAGATCCCCAGCTTACCTCCGCCCGGCAAGGTCACGGTCGTCAGTCGGCCCCACCCCTGGTCCTCGACCGGGGTGCAGCGGACGTCCGCGGCGGACAGGTGTTCGACCAGCGCGTCGACATCTTCGCACATGAGGTACAGCTCATGGACGTCGTTCTTCTCCGAGGGATGCATCGCCACTTCCGACGGAGGCAGGGCAAAGACCAGCCAACCGTCCCCGAGATCGATGTTCGGCAGGGCGAGCACGTCGCGGAAAAAGCTCCGGTCGGCGCCTGGATCCGTACTGTAGATGATGATATGCGCGCCGGTGATCATGGTCGTTCTCCTCGCCTCCTCGCTCCACTGAAGTGATTCCTGCCTGCCGGAGCTGCAAGCGCCGCAGCTCCCGGCCGAAGGTTCGCCGGCCGAGGGACGACGGACAAGCCGGATCCGGCTGCGGGGAATCGGTTGCTCCCCTAGCTTGGCTCAGGATGCCACCCGTCGAACGCGCAATGGACAGCTGCAAAGGAAGTGCGTATGTCGAACATCGATCCCGCGAACAACCACTGGGGGCCGACCCTCTCGCGCGGCGAATCGCGCACCCGCCTCACTTGCCGCGGGGATCGGGTCCTCTCCCGCCCCGCGTCCGGCGCGCCCTTCCTGACGTCTCTGGCTCTAGCCTTTACCGCCGCCTGCACCGCGCCGGCGAACGATGCCGCGGGCACCGGCGAGGCCGGCAGCGACCCCGCCGCCACCACCCAGCCCATCGAAGCCGACCACTTCGTCCCCTCGACCCCCGAGAACGTGGCCTGGGGCTGGTTCCCCATCGACAAGGAGCCGGTGCTCCGCATGCAGTCCGGGGAGACCGTTCGCGTGAACACGCTGACCTCCGCGGGGGCGGGCCAGGATGAACATCCGGTCGAATTCCTCACCGGGCTGGGCATCGCGCGGGAGGAGATCCACCAGGATGTGCTCGACTTCTGGGCCTCGCGCGACGGGCGGCTTCGGGACCGGCAGGGCAGCCACATCATCACCGGCCCCATCCACGTCGAAGGTGCCGAGCCCGGCGATGTGCTGGCGATCGAGATCCTCTCCGTCGAGACGCGTGCGAACTGGGGCATCAACAGCACGGGCGCGCGCAGCGGCGTGTTCTCGACGTCGTATCCCGGCTTCCGCGAGGGCGATCCGGCGCTGGACATCCCGCCGGAGAGCGGCCGCCACGTGATTCACACGGGCATGGCGGACGGCGTGGAGGTCGCGTTCCTCGCCGACGACATCCACGTGCCGCTCGAGCCGTTCATGGGCATCCTGGCCGTGGCGCCCGATCCCGTGATGGGCCAGCCCGGCGTGACCGCGCCCGGCGTCCAGGGGTCGACACCGCCCGGCGCGTTCGGCGGCAACCTGGACGTGAAGCACCTGAAGGCCGGCACGACCGTCTATCTGCCCGTGTTCCACCCCGGGGGCCTCTTCTACGTGGGCGACCCGCACGGCGCGCAGGGCGACGGGGAGGTGAGCGGGACGGCCATCGAGCAGTCGCTCACGGGCACCTTCCGCCTCTCCGTGCGCAAGGACCGGTCCATCGCGGCGCCGATGGCCGAGAACGACGAGCACTACATCCTGATGGGCATCGACATCGACCTGGACCGGGCCACGCGACACGCCGTCCGGGCCGTCGTCGACTTCCTCGTAGAGGAGAAGGGGCTCACGCCGGCGAAGGCGCTCTCGCTGGCGAGCATCGCGGTGGACTTCCGCATCAACGAGGTGGTGGACATCACGCAGGTCGTCTCGGGGTTCATCCCCAAGAGCGTTTTTCTGCGATAGGGGGTTACGTCGTTCTGGCCGATGCCTTCGGGGTCGAGCCGCCGTTCCATACCGCCCCGTCCTCGACGACCAGCTGCCGGTCCAAGTGCTTCAGGGCTTTTTCCACTTGGCGAATGTGCGACCGATGTCCCGGGTTCATGAGCTTGCGGATCGCGCCCTCGCTCACACCCATGCGCGCGGCCAGTCCCACCTTCGAGAGTTCCTGCTCACGCATCGCCGTGTAGAGCGCGAGCTTCGCCGCGACCACGAGCGGAACCGCAACCGATGCCTGTTCAGACAGCAGAGGCCCCGGGAAAGGGATGTCCTCGCGGGCACGCACGTAGGCCCCAAGCGCGACAGCCAGAGCGTCTTCGGCCATGGCCAGCGCTTCAGACCGATCGTCGCCGCAGGTCAGGGCTTCGGGCACGTCCGGAAACGAGACAGAGAAGCCGCCGTCCTCCTCCGGGGCCAACACACATGGATACGCGTAGCGCATCAGAAGTCCTCCTCGCGGATGTCCAGTTGCTTCAGCATTGCACGAAGGGTTCCGCGCTTCAGTGCGCCGCGCTTCACGACCGTGCGACGGGGTCCGAGGTAGAGCAGCCCGTGGGTACCCTTGCCGCGGCTGGGGTCGAAGCGTACCTCCATGTCAACACGTCTGGCGTATCGTCTGGTCCGCCTCACGAACTGAGCCCCGGTCACTGGTCAATATCGTACCCAAAGGTACGAAAGTCGAGAGCAATTCTGACCGCCACGAGCGCCTCCACTCAACCCAGCGTCTTGCCGAGGACACCTGCCAGTGGAAAGCTGATGTCGGGCGTGGGGCGATGAAATGGCAGAATGGGATGCGCCGGACGACAAGGATGGCCACGAGCACGGAGGGGAAGTATGTCTGGAGCGACTCGGGCATCTGGTGGCTGCGTGATGAGGATTGGCGGACCGATGGCGACGGCGATACTCGGGATCGCCACGGTTTCAGCTGCCCTGATCTTCTGTACCTCGCCTGACCTCGCCGCCGCCCAATCCACCCCCAGGGTTCTCCTCATCGGCATCGACGGAGTCCGGCCGGACGTGCTCGCCGAGGTTCCCACACCCAACATCGACGCGCTGGCGGCGGGCGGGTGGTACACGGCGGAAGCCCGCACGACCACGCCGTCGGTCAGCGGTCCGTCGTGGTCCTCCATGCTCACCGGTGTGTGGCCCGAGAAGCACGGGGTCACCAACAACGACTTCACCGGCCGCGACTACGATCGCTGGCCGAGCTTCCTGACGCGCATTGAAGCTGAACGTCCCGCCCTGGCCACCTTCGCCGCGCTGGACTGGTTGCCCCTGGCGGAACTCGACGGCGGTGGCCCGGTGCTTCCGGCGTCGATCGACACGCGCGTTGTGCTCAACGGCTACGACCTCGGCTGGGCCGAAGCGGATGCCGAACTCACCGCGCAGGCCGTGTCGCATCTGGAGGGGGCCGATCCCGACGCCATGTTCGTCTACCTCGGCAACCCCGACGAGACCAGCCACGAGCACGGCTCCATCGGCATGGAGTACCGGGACGCGATCGCGCTCGCGGACAGGCACGTGGGCATGCTGACCGACGCCGTGCGGGCCCGGTCCGGCTACGACAGCGAGGACTGGCTCGTGCTCATCAGCACCGACCATGGCAGGCGCGCGGACGGCGGGCACGGCGGGGATTCTCCCGAGGAGATGACGATCTTCATCCTGGCGAGCGGCCCCGCTACTTCAGACTGGCCGCCACCCGGTCCCGCCTTCATCGTGGACGTGGCCGCCACCGCGCTGGACCACCTGGGTATCGCGATCGACCCCGGGTGGGAGCTGGATGGAAGGCCGCTGGGGAGGCCGCGGTAGTCGCTGTGTGCCGACCTGGCCGGAGTGTCACGGGACGGCGGACCGTGCCCCGCTGAAGATCAGTCCCAGGACGCGGCAGGCACCTCCACCAGACTGACCGACGTCTGCGGCTCTGGAATGGGATCCCCGTGTTCTCGCATCGCGTCCAGGTGGAATGCGACCGCTTCGCGGATCAGCTTCTCGGTTTCCCCCTGAGAGTTCCCGGCCGCAACGCACCCGGGCAGGTCCGGAACGTAGGCTGAGTAGCCGTTGAGGGTTCGCTCAATGACGATTGCGTATGTCAAGGTGCTTCTCCTTGTCGAGTCCGGCCTGTCGAAGAATACTCTTCCAGGTTCCAGGGGCCAAGTCCTTGCTCATTCTGCCTGCAGGACGGCGAGCGTAGCGTGCTCTCCCAGGGCGGACGCACGCGCTGGTCGCGAGCGCCGCCAGATGCACAGCTGAGCGGCCATGGTATCTCACCCGAAGCCAAACGCTTAACCCATGGGATGACGATGCATCGCGCACGCGGTGACGATGCATCTCGTGCACAAAGTCGCAGGTCGTGAAGACCGGCTGCCCGGGGACCGGAAACCTTCGGCCTGGCGGAACGTAAGCGAACGCGGGCACGCGAGACCGGCAACCAATATGAGGAGGATAGTCGTCGTGACTATATGGTTTATAGTCGGACCACCAATTGCATCGCAGTTGAGGCATCTGGCGTCCGGAAGCCTGGCCCTGGCCGGGGTCCTCGCCCCGATCCTCGCGGTCCCCTCCGCCGGCCTCGCCGCCCAGCAAGTCCGCGTCAACCTTCGCCCCACCGTCACATGGACCGAGTGGGACGAGACCCTCGGCCTGGGCGACGCGCGGTCGCTGGGAATCTCCGCTGGACTGGGATTCGGGGAGTACGTGGACCTGGCGGGCTACTTCAGGAAGAGCGACGACCGCTCGACCCACCTCTCCGGTCTGCCGTTCGCCGCCGGCGTTGGCACGCCGCTGGCCGATCAGCATCTGCAAATCGCCTCATACGGCGCGGAACTGGCCATCGGGCTGGCAAGGGGCTCCTTCGTTCCGGTGGTCGTGGGCGGGGCGGGCATCCTCAGGCTCCGGCCGGAGTTCGGAGACGAGATCCAGCGCGTACAGTTGAAGTACGGGGTAGGGTTCCGCACCCGGGTGTTGGGCGCGTTCGACGGGGAAGTGGTCGTGGAGCGCAGCCGGTACTATCTGGATCCACTGGACCTGGCCGTGCCCGTGTCGGTGGGAGATCCGGCGCTCCCCGAGGACCCCGGCGCGGGCACCCTGCGCCGAAATCTGTCGCTGCGCGTGGGCCTCGGTATGGAGCTGGGCGGACGGGACGACTACGGGCGCTGGCAGCGGGACGACGATCCTCGATATCGGCGTTCGCCCTCAAGTGCAGCATTGACGCTCGAGCCCTTCGGCGGCGGGCAGGCCTTCGACGAAAGCTTCGGCATCGACGATCAGGGTATCGCGGGCTTCCGAGCGGGATTCGATGTGGGCCGCTCCCTCGGGCTGCGGGGGTTCTACTGGCGCGGCGTCGAGGACGGGTACAGCTCCTGGGAGGAGGACGCCATCAGGGGGTATGGGGGGGAGGCGCTCTTCAACCTGGGCGGCTTCGGGCCGTTCTCGCCCCACCTGCTCGCCGGCGCCGGCAGGATGGAGTTCGGTCCGGACCTTGTCCGGGGCCGGGAGGCCATCCCCGCCGATCGCACGGCGCTGATCCTGGGTGGAGGCATCGAGCTCGGACTGGGCCGCCATCTGCGCCTTACCGCCGCCGCCCGCGACCACATCATGTCGGGACCGGACCTCGATGCCGCTGCCGTGGACTTCGAAGATGTCCGGGATCCGCGGCACCTCGTCCACAACTGGCAGATGTCCGCCGGCCTGAAGATCCTCCTGGGAAGCGACCGCGGGCGCCGCCGTCCCGACTTCAGCCGGGGCGACCTCGCGGAGATGGAGGACCGCCTCGCCGACCGGGTGGACGCGCGCCTGGATGAAATGGAGAGGAGGCTGGAGGAGACCGCTCGCGAGGAAGCCGCCACTCCGGTCGAGGCCCGGCCGCAGGAGGTGCCTGTGGCGCCGGTCGAGCCCGGGTTCGCGCCCGCGCCAGCCGAACCCCGCCCCGCGCCGGCACCGGTCGAAGTGGAACCCGTCCCCACGTTTACCGGCCCCGAGCCTGCCGCCATCGAGCCCGACTTCGATCTCCCGGAACAGGTCTACGATGGCAGCCGCCTCGATCCCGCCCTCGGCTTCCCGGCCCACGAACTGCGCCCCTACACGGGCGTCCTGGGCGGACCTCACACTCAGTGGATCTTCGGCGTTGCCGCGGACTGGGGTCCGAGCGATCGCCTCACGGCGTTCAATTTTGTCCAGGAAGCGTCCCTCTCGCTGGGACAGGGGAAACCCAGCTGGCTGGTGGCCGCCAACCTGCAGTACCGGCCGCCCTGGCTCTACCAGCGCGACAGTTGGTGGATCAGCCCCGTCACCTCGTTCGGTCTCGGGGTGCTGAACCAGGACGGCTCGGAGCTCGTGCTGAACGCCTCCTGGGGCGTGAACGTCCAGCTCTCACACGTGCGCGGCGTCTCGGGCGAGCCCCTCAACCTCTACATCGCCCATCAGGGCATCGATCTGTTCAGAAAGGAACGCCTGATCCTGGGGATGAGCGTGGAGAGATAGCGTCAGCCGCCGGTCCCATCCGGTCACGCGTCGGGGCTGGCGTTGGATCCTCGCCGCTCGCGGTCTCTCGGCTACTGGTTCCGGTTCCCGAGTGCCTCGACATCCAGGGTTTCCATCTCCCCGTAGACGCCCTCGAGGCGGGCGAGAAGTCCGGCGTCAAGGCCCTGGGGATAGCGGGCCAGGAGGTTGAGGCGTTCGCGGGTGGCCGAGTCGGCGGCGCCGGCCTCTGTGACCAGGGAAAGCGGGTCGGGTGGCTTGGGGGGTCCCCAGGAGAAGACGAACGTCCAGAAGCTGTAATCGAAGCCGCCCGCGTTCTCGAATTCAGCGGTGTGGATGCCGGCCAAGGGGATCCGCGCCAGCCTCCCGGCCATTGCGTATTGCGGCGTCCGGTCCACCAGGACTATCAGCGCGTCGTCGTCCAGAGCCAGGATCTCTGCCCGGAGGGTTTCGCTTCCCAGGTCGAGCACCGCCGCGATGCCCGCCGGTCGGGTAGCGGGCGCAAACTCGTTGACGTCGGGCCCATAGTAGGGGATGCAGGCCGACATCAGCGCGGACATGAGGCCGACGAAGGCGAGTTGGCTGGTTGGACGCAGCATCGTCATCTCCCGGGTTGTCATCTCGAAGACAGGGCTGCGGCAATCCCCACCGCAATGGAAACCAGGGTGGGCACAAAGCTGTATGCGAACGTTCGATCCGGATCGATTTCGGTATCGAAGCTCTCGATGGCGATTACGCTGTCGCGCGCCACCCCGGAGACGGCGCCGACCGGGCTGAGGCGAATGTCATAGCGATCTCCCTCGCCGGTCACCTGCTCCTGTTCGATCGTGACGCCATCCGGGAACAGGACCGTGGACCCATCTGCCAGGTGGGCCTTCACGGATGACCGGATCACACGCGGGGCATCGTCCAGTTCGAGCGCCTCATGCCTGAGGGCCGTGACGCTCATGCACGAGACACCGGCTCCCATCAGCAGCACGACGCTGACGGCGGCGACGCTTCTCATCGACGTTCCCTCCTTCTCAAGGCAACGGACGCGAGGGTCGACCTTTCGATCAACGCGAGACCGACCTCGCAAGGTACGTTAGCTACTGACTCCGGGACCGCCCACCGGGTTGCCCCGCTTCCGGCCCTCGTTGCCCCTGGATCAAGCGTTTGGACCCCCGTTAACTACCATGGCGAGGCGACCGGTCGACGCAGGTTGCGCCAGGCAGGTCACTTAACCCGTCAGGAATCCTCCCGCGAGCCGTCGAGCCATTCCGCCCAGGCTTCGGGGTCGGCGCCGAAATCCTCGCCGCTCACGGCCTTCAGGAGGTCGATCGCGGGTTGGCGCGTGATCTCGTGTCGGGCGCCGACGTGGGCGAGCAGCAGGTCCGGCGCTTCCCGGATCAGCTGTTTCGCCAGCGCCAGCTCGATCCCGGTGGCAGTCAATGCCCTCACGACCTCCTGGAACGCGAACGGATTGGTGCCGTCGAGCACCGCCGCAATCGATTCCCGCGCCGCGTCCCAACGGACGGTGCGGCCGCTCTCCATCTGCACAAGACTCCGGAGAACGGAGGTCGCTGCTCCCGAGACCTGTCCGTGGGGATCGACGGTTGCCGCGACCAGGTCGTGCCAGGCGGTTTCGTCCTCGCCGAAGTTGAGGAGGACGGTCGCCGCGATCGCACGCGACCTCCAGGAGGCGTCATTGGCGAGTATCTTGCGGGCGAGGAGCCGATCCTGCTCGCCATCCAGGGCCGCGATCAGCTCCCAGACGGGCTCGATGGCCGCCAGGTCGGCGTCGAAGAGCTCCGCAAACTTCCGCGCGGTCTCGGGATCCTGTCGGAGATCAAACAGCTCGCGTGCCATGCCCAGAGCCCTAAGGTCCTCGTCGGCTACGGACCTCAGCGCCTGCCAGGCCTGCGGCAGCGCGATGGTCTCCCTTCCTGCGGTGCGGTACCGGACGCGGGCCCTGTCTTCGATGCCGATGATGACCGTGTATCGTTCGGACCCGGATGTAGTCGACGCCAGATAGCCGAAGACGCCGGCGTCGGCGAAGCCCAACTCACCCTTCATGGTGGCCGCGCATGCGTGCAGCGGTTGGTCCGGCGCGGTCTGCTGGATCGCCTCGAGCAGCGCCGACGCCTTCCAACGCTTGAGCCCGATGAATTCGATGGGTCCCTCCGGCCCCTGGAGGACCTGCCCGACGCCGGATGACGCCGTGAGGGCAACAAGCATCACCACGGTGGGGATGGATCGCAGGATCGACACGGTTGCACCTCCTTGGTGAAGTGCTGGTGAGTAGCCGCCCAAACCCTGCGTCCCGGTACGGTCGCCGCCCGCTCGATGCCGAACGCCTCCACCGAGCCCTGCGATGCCGCTTCCGCTCCTACCACGCACCTGGTGGCTGGAGTTCCGGGTCCGCGGGCCGAAGGTGAGCCGAGGATGCGGAGCACCGCAGCCTCCACCTTGGGTTCGAACGCGGGTTGCCCTGCCGCGGGCCTGAAGGCGACCGGGGGTGGGATTCGCAACCGAGGGGCCGCGCAGCGGCGCCGAAGGTGAGGCGAGGGCGAAGCCCGCAGCCCTCCACCCTGGGTTCGAATAAACACCTCCTCCGGCGCGAGCGCCGCTCGCGAGCGGAGGGGGTGGGATTCGAACCCACGGGGGTAAAGACCCGCCGGTTTTCAAGACCGGTGCAATTAGCCGCTCTGCCACCCCTCCATCTCCGCAAGATAGAAACCCCCGCGACCCGCTTCAACGCCGGATGATGCCCGCGTGTCCTTGCCAAGTGAAAACGTGGGCGAGGCGGGGCGTGTGCGCGGGCGGAGTGACGTGGGGTGCCAGTTGGAACCGGTGCCGACGGAGTGGGAGACGCGCACGCCTCGCCGCCTTGCCGCGCCCCCACCCGAAGCTTCGATTCAAAGTGCCGACCGTACATCCCGAACATATGCGGAACATCTCCGAAACCCGGCGGGAGGGCCGACTCATGAAATCCCTGTGCAGTGCAATGGTAGCCGTGTCCCTGATGTTGCTGGCGGCCCCCGTCAGCGGGTTCGCGCAAGAGAACGACCCGACCCTGGAGGAGTGGGTGGTGCCGTGGGAGCAGAGCCGGCCCCGCGATCCCTACGTGGCCCCCGACGGCCGCGTCTGGTTCGCCGGCCAGCGCTCCCACTACGCCGCGGTCCTCGACCCCGAGACCGGCGAGATGGAGAAGTTCGACCTGCCCGACGGCGCCGGCCCGCACACGGTGGTCGTGGCAGACGACGGCATGGTGTGGTACACCGGCAACCTGGTGGGCAACCTGGGGCGCCTCGACCCGGAGACCGGGGACATCGAGATCTTCCCCATGCCCGACGAGCGCGCCCGCGACCCGCACACCTTCGCCTTCGACGCCGCCGGCGACCTCTGGTTCACCGTCCAGGGCGGCAACTTCGTGGGCAAGTTCTGGAAGGAGAGCGGGGAGGTGCGGCTGGTCGAGATGCCCAACAACCCCGGCGCGCGCGGCGGATCGACCCGGCCCTACGGGCTCAAGATGGACTCGCAGGACCGGCCCTGGGCGAGCCTCTTCGGCACCAACATGCTGGTCATGGTCGACCCCGAGAGCTTCGAGCCCACCTACTTCGAGCTTCCGGAGGGCGCGCGCCCCCGGCGGCTGGTGATCGACTCCAACGACATCGCGTGGTACGTGGACTACGCGCGCGGCTTCCTGGGCCGGGTGGACCCCGCCACCGGCGAGGTGACCGAGTGGGCCAACCCGAGCGGCGGCGATGCGCGCCCCTACGGCGTCGCCATCGACGACGACGACCGCGTCTGGTTCGTCGAAACAGGGGTCCAGCCCAACATGTTCGTCGGCTTCGACACCCGCACCGAGGAGTACATCAGCTCGGTGGCGGTCGAGAGCGGGGGCGGGACCATCCGCCACATGTACTACGACCCGAACACCAACGTGGTCTGGTTCGGCGCGGATACGAACACCATCGGCCGGGCGGTGCTGCCGCCTTCGCGGCCGGTCAGCTTCTAGGCGTCCGCGGGCTGGACGGCGAACGCAACGGCCGGGTCGGTCAGAGGGACCGGCCCGGCCGGTCGCGTTTCCGGTGTTTGCGTAAAATGCGTACTCTGCGCATTCCGAACCGCTGGCTCATCGCCGGCGTGGTTGCCGGGATGGCGATGGTCGGCGCGGGCGGTTCTCCCGCAGCCGACTCCCGCGTCCCAGCCCCCCACGCGGACGGCCCGCCCCTCGGGCGCACCGGCGGGTTCGGCGAGCTCACCTGCATCGAGTGCCATCTGGACCTCGAGCTGAACGCATTGGGCGGGGCGCTCCTGATCGACGGCATCCCCGCCTCGTTCACCCCCGGCGCGCCCTACGTGATTACGGTCGTGGTCGAAGGGGAGGGAATGGGGAGCGCCGGATTCCAGGCGGCCGCACGTTTCCGGGAGGGAGAGCGGGCCGGGGAGATGGCGGGCAGCCTCGCCCCGCTCGATGGCCGCACCGTCGTCCGCAGCGAGGACGGAGTCGACTACATCAACCACACGGTCGCGGGGAGCGAACTCGGTCCGGGAGACGTCGCCAGCTGGAGCTTCGAGTGGGTGGCGCCCGGGGACTCGGCCCCCGTCGTCTTCCACGTCACCGGCAACTCCGCGAACGGCGACAACTCGCCGCTCGGGGACCTCATCTATACGACGGAAGTGATTGTGCCGCCGGGCGCGTAGGCCGAACCCTTCCCGGACCCGCCGCCGCCCGCATTCGCACGCGCCTCGGCACGGAGCTGGAACGGTCCGCGGAAGTCGCCTCCCGTACGCCCGCCCGCCTGCGTTCGCGGACGCCCCTCAGCGCGCGAGCGCCAGAAGTGAATTGTCCAGCTGGCGTTCGATGTCCACCAGCGGCGCGGTGTAGTGCCCCGAGAAGCAGGCGTCGCAGAAGGGACCGAACTCCTCCACGGCCTTCGACATCCCCTCCAGCGAAATGTAGCCGAGCGAATCCAGCCCGAGCTCCTCGCGGATCTCCTCCACGGTGTGCCCCGAGCCCATCAGTTCTTCCTTGCTGGGCATGTCGATGCCGTAGAAGCAGGGGTTGCGCACCGGGGGGCTGGCGATGCGCAGATGCACTTCCGCCGCTCCCGCGCCGCGCACGAAGCGCACCAGGCTGCGGCTGGTGGTGCCGCGCACGATGGAGTCGTCCACGAGCACGATGCGGCGTCCTTCAAGCACTTCCCGCACCGGGTTGTACTTGATGCGGGCGCCGAAGTCTCGATCCGCCTGCGAGGGGCGGATGAAGGTGCGGCCCACGTAGTGGTTGCGCAGGAGGCCGAGTTCGAAGGGCAGGCCGGTCTCCTCGGAGTATCCGAGCGCCGCTGAATTCGCGCTGTCCGGAACGGCCACCACCGCGTCCGCCTCGGCGGGATGCTCGCGGGCCAGCTGGCGCCCGAAGGCCCGCCGGGAGCGGTCCACGCTGGCTCCCCAGATGCGCGAGTCTGGGCGGGCGAAGTAGACGAGCTCGAAGATGCACGGGGACGGACGGGGGGCCGCGCGCAGGCTGCGCAGCTTCTCAACCCTGCCTCCCCGAATGCGCAGCAGCTCGCCCGGCTCGACATCGCGCACGTACTCGGCATTGACGATGTCGAAGGCGCACGACTCGGAGGCCAGGATGTGACCGCCGTCCTTGCGTCCGAGCAGGAGCGGGCGGAATCCGCGCGGGTCGCGCACGGCGTAGAGGGCATCTCCCACCGCGATCACGAGCGAGAAGGCGCCTTCCAGATGGGCCAGGGCGTCGTCTACCTGCTGCTCGACGTCGCGGTGCCGCGAGCGCGCCATCAGGTGCACGATGACCTCCGAGTCGCTCGAGGTCTGGAAGAGGGCGCCCTCGTGCACCAGCCGGTCCTTCATGTCCAGAGCGTTGGTGAGGTTGCCGTTGTGCGCGATGGCCAGCGGACCGTTGGCGTAGCGGGCCACGATGGGCTGGGCGTTCTCCTGCAGGCTGCCCCCGGCCGTCGAGTAGCGCACGTGACCGACCGAAGTCCCGCCCGGCAGCGCGCTCAGTTTTTCCGCGTCGAAGACATCGGAGACGAGCCCGAGACCCTTGGTTACGCTCGCGCGTCCCGCCCGGTCGATCGAGTAGATGCCGGCCGACTCCTGTCCCCGGTGCTGGAGCGCGTAAAGCCCGAGAAAGACGAGTTCCGCGGCGTTTTCGATGCCGCTGACGGCGAAGATGCCGCACTCCTCGCGCGGGCGGTCGTCCAGCAGCGAGCCGGGGATGTCCTCCGGGCGAGCGGGGTGGAGCTGCGGCTCGGCCTTGCCGGCCAGTGGCAGCGTGTGCTGTACGTCCTTCATGTGCCGCCTCCGGGCGCCTGCACCTCGTGGACGCATCGCCGTTCGAGTGCCGGGCGTGGTTCGTCCACGGGCTGCTGTTCCCTTGCTATTGCGCGTCCATGCGCTCCGGCAGAGCCCCGAAGTACACCGCACTCACCTTCCCGATGTCCGCCTCGATGCGCGCGTCCGCGCTTTCCACGACGAAACTGCCCCCGATCGCTCCCACCGTGCCGATCTCCGCGCAGGGCACGCCGTACCGATCGGCCAGCCTCCGCACCCGGTCGAGGTTCGCGGGATCGCACGAAACCACCACGCGCCCCTGCGCCTCTCCGAAGAATAGTGCGGTCGAGGGCAGCGGGTCCGCCAGTCGGACATGGATGCCGACCGGATCCTCGCCCTCATGCAGCGCGCTCTCGGCCAGCGCGCACGCCAGGCCGCCCTCCGAGCAATCGTGCGCCGAACGGAGCAGCCCCTCGCCGATCATCGCCAGCAGCGCCTGCTGGAGCACCCGTTCCGCGAGCAGGTCCACCCGCGGGGGCCTTCCGCCCACGATGCCGTGCATCGCGTACAGGTACTCGGAGGCGCCCAGCTCGTCGGTGTTGCGCCCCAGCAGCACGATGACGTCCCCTTCGGCCTGGAACGCGTGCCGGGTGACGCGCTCCAGATCCTCGATAATGCCGACCATGCCGATGACGGGCGTGGGGTAGATGGGTGTCCCGCTGGTCTCGTTGTAGAGCGAAACGTTGCCGCCGGTCACCGGGGTCTCGAAGAGCGCACAGGCTTCGGCCATGCCCAGAACGGCCTCGCGCAACTGGTAGTAGATGTGCGGCTTGAGCGGGTTGCCGAAGTTGAGGTTGTTGGTCACCGCCATCGGCAGCGCTCCCGAGCACGCCAGGTTGCGCGCCGCCTCGGCCACGGCGATGCGGGCGCCGGTGCCGGGCTCCAGGTAGGTGTAGCGGCCGCTGCAGTCGGTGGTGACGGCGATGCCGCGCGGCGTGCCGCGCACCCGCAGGACGCCGGCGTCCCCGCCGGGCTGGACCACGCTCGCCGTGCGCACGGTGGTGTCGTACTGGTCGTGGATCCAGCGGCGGGAGGCGAGGTTGGGGGAGGCGAGCAGGCGGAGGAAGTCGGCGGTGCGGTCGCCCTCGCCGCCGGCGTAGGGGGACAGGTCCATCTCCCTGAGCGCGCGCACCTCTTCCCCCTCGATGCCCGCGCGCTCGTAGGTCGGGCATCCCTCGGTCAGCGGCAGGGCGGGGATGTCGGCGACCGAACGGCCGTCCTCCAGGATTCGGAAGCGCCCATCGGCGGTGACGTGGCCCACTTCCGCGGCCTCCAGCTCCCACTTGTTCAGGATCTTCCGGACCTCATCCTCCCGGCCCCGGTGCACGACCACCATCATGCGCTCCTGGCTCTCGGAGAGCAGGATCTCGTACGGCGTCATCCCCGGCTCGCGCACCGGCACCAGCGCGGTGTCGATCACGACGCCGCTCCCCGAACGCCCCGCCATCTCCGCGGCGCTGGAGGTGATGCCCGCGGCGCCCATGTCCTGGATGCCCACGATGTGGCCGCTGCGGATCAGCTCCAGGCTGGCCTCGAGCAGCAGCTTCTCGGTGAAGGGGTCGCCCACCTGCACCTGGGGCCGGCTGGCGTCGGAGTCCTCGCCCAGCTCTTCGCTCGCGAAGGTGGCCCCGTGGATGCCGTCGCGCCCGGTGCGCGCGCCAACGGCCATCAGCGTGTTGCCCTCCCCGTGGGCCTCGCCCCGGATCAGCTGTTCGCGCTTCATGATGCCCAGGCACATCACGTTGATGATCGGGTTGCCCTCGTAGCCGCGGTCGAAGTAGGCCTCGCCGCCGAGGTTGGGGATGCCCACGCAGTTGCCGTAGTCGCCGGCCCCGCGCACGACGCCGTCGAAGAGGTAGCGCACGCGGCTCGAGTCCAGGTCCCCGAAGTGCAGCGAGTCGAGCACCGCGACCGGGCGGGCGCCCATGGTGAAGACGTCGCGCAGGATTCCGCCGATGCCGGTGGCCGCGCCCTGGTAGGGCTCGACCGCGGACGGGTGGTTGTGCGACTCGATCTTGAAGGCGAGCGCGTATCCGCCGCCGATGTCGATCACCCCCGCGTTCTCGCCGGGGCCCTGAATGACCCAAGGGGCCTCCGTGGGCAGGAGCCGAAGCAGGCGCTTCGAGTTCTTGTAGCCGCAGTGCTCGGACCACATCGCCGAGAAGACGCCGAGTTCGGTGAAGGTCGGCGTGCGCCCCAGGTGCCCGACGATCTTGTCGTACTCCTCCGGCGAAAGACCGTGGTCGGCGACCAGCTCCGCGGTGATTCCCGGATCTCCGGGACGCGGCTCCGGCGCCGCGGGTCCGCTGCCGTTCGCACCGCCGCCGGCGATCATGCCACCCTCTCGTGCGCCAGATGGGCGACCAGCGACTCGAACATGCCCAGACCGTCGGTGGAGCCCAGGACGCCTTCCGCGGCCCGCTCGGGATGAGGCATGAGCCCGAGCACGTTGCCGGCGGGGTTCACGATCCCCGCGATGTCGTTGGCGGAGCCGTTTGGGTTGCCGCCTTCGCCGCGTGCTCCCTCGCGCGTGGTGTAGCGGAAGACGACGCGCCCGTCGGCCTCGAGGCGTTCGAGGGTGCCCGGGTCGGCGATGTAGTTGCCCTCGGCGTGGGCGATCGGAATGCGCAGGACCTGGCCGGGCCGGTACGCGCGGGTGAAGGCGGTGTCCGTGGTCTCGACGCGCACGTGCACGTCGTGGCTCCGGAACTTGAGCGACTCGTTGCGCCTGAGGGCGCCCGGGAGCAGCCCGGCCTCGCACAGGATCTGGAAGCCGTTGCAGATGCCGAGCACGATCCCGCCGCGCCCGGCATGGCGCTTCACCGCCTCCACGATGGGGCTGAAGCGCGCGATGGCGCCCGCGCGCAGGTAGTCGCCGTAGGAGAAGCCGCCCGGAAGCACCACCAGGTCGGGGTCGCCCAGCTCGTGCTCGCGGTGCCAGATGAAGCGCGTGTCGACGCCCATGACCTTGCGCAGCACCTGAAGGCAGTCGTAGTCGCAGTTGGACCCGGGGAAGGTCACCACCACCGCTCTCACGTCGCTGCCTCCGCCTGTGCGGCATCGCGCCCGACCTCGATGGCGAAGTCCTCGGTCACGGGGTTCGCGAGCAGCTTCTCACACATCCGGGTGGCCCGGGCGGCGGCCTCGTCCGGCGAGTCGGCTTCGAGCTCGATCACGAGCAGTTTGCCGGCGCGGACCTCCCCGACGCCGGCGAAGCCCAGGGAGTCCAGGGCGTGCTGGATGGCCTTTCCCTGCGGGTCCAGCAGTCCGCGGCGGGGGGTCACGCGGATCTCGACGGCGTAGGCGCTCAAGTTGTGTCCTCCGTGGCGTTGTCGTCCGGCGGGGTGGTCCGCCGGCGCCGGACGAGTGGATTGCGCCTGCGGGCGCGGTAGCGGGGGCCAAGGCCGCCGTAATCGAGCGGCCGGGCTTCTTCGTCGTCCCCGGGCTCATCGTCATCCTCGTCCTCATCCACCTCGAGGAGAGGGTCGCGCTCCGGAAGCCGGTCCAGGAAGCCGATCGCCACCGACTTCAGAAGACCCCAGACGGCGTACGCGAACAGCACCGGAAAGAAGTAGTAGCGGGGGGCGGCGATCGCGGTGACGATGGCGGCCACGGCGATCGCGCTGTTGATGCGGGTTCTGGGGGTGCGCAGTCCCACGCGGGGCATGCGGGCGTAAGGGACATGGCTCAGCATCAGCGCGGAGAGCAGCACCATGAGGATGCCCATGATCTGGGTCCACGGGAGGGTGCTCAGATATGCCTCGAAGAATGCCGTCTGGGTGAAGGGGTAGGAAGTCGCGAGCATCATGCCCGCAGCGGGCGACGGCAGCCCGTGGAAGGAGCGTTTCGCCTCTCCCCCCTGCTCCACGTTGAAGCGCGCCAGGCGGACCACGACCGCGGTCACGAAGAGGTAGGAGAGCAGCCAGCTCCAGGAGCCGTCGGCCCAGTAGAGCTGGTACATCACCATCGCCGGGGCCACGCCGAAGCTGACCGCGTCGGCCAGCGAGTCGAGCTCTGCGCCGAAGCGCGAGCCCGTGCGCGTGAAGCGCGCCAGGCCGCCGTCGAAGGTGTCGAGGATGCCCGCGAACACGATGAACCAGGCGGCCCACTCGTACGCCCCCCGCGACGCCATCACCATGGCGAAAACGCCGAAGAAGACGTTGCCCAGGGTGAAGGTGGAGGGGATGATGATGACGCCCCTCTGGAGCCGCCTGCGGCGCGCGCGCTTGCGGATCATGGGGTCCCCGGAGGACCAGGGCACGGGGTGTGCGCCGCCCGGGAGGGCATCCGGCCTCGTGCTGCGGTTGCGATCACGGCGTCATCCGAAGGTGGGGCCCCTGTACTCGGCCAGAGGCACGCCCACCAGGCGCTGGAAGATGTCCAGGTAGCGGGCCGTCGACTCCTCCACGATGCGGTCGGGGAGGTCGGGCGGGGGCGGCATCTTGTTCCAGGTCGTCTCGTGAGCCAGGTAGTCGCGCACGGGCTGCTTGTCGAGGGAGGGCTGCCCGCGGCCGGTCGCGTAGTGCTCGGCGGGCCAGAAGCGCGAGGAGTCGGGGGTCAGCACCTCGTCGATGAGGAGCAGCCGGCCGCCTGAGTCCATCCCGAACTCGAACTTCGTGTCCGCGAGGATGATCCCCCGCTGGCGCGCGGTCTCGGATCCGGCGCTGTAGATGCCGAGCGAGAGGTCGCGCAGGGTCTCCGCCATGGACGCGCCCAGCAGCTCCACCACCTGGTCGTAGGTGATGTTCTCGTCGTGGCCCTCGTGCGCCTTGGTCGAGGGGGAGAAGATGGGCGGCTCCATGCGGTCGCTCTCGACCATGCCCGGGGCGAGGGGCTCGCCGGCGAGGGTGCCGCTCCGGCGGTACTCCCGCCAGGCCGACCCGGTGATGTAGCCGCGCACGATGCACTCGACCAGGATCGGCCGGGTGCGGCGCACCAGCATCGCCCGGCGCGCCCAGCTGTCGACGCTGTGCGCCAGTTCGGGGACCCGGTCGATGATCTCGTCCCGCCGGACGGCGAGCAGGTGGTGGTCGATGCCCCCCCTGGCGCCCGGGACCGGCGAGCGGGCCGAGAAGCGCGCCAGCCACCACGCGGTCAGCTGCGTGAGCACTTCGCCCTTGTGGGGCACGGGCTGGGGCAGGACCACGTCGAACGCGCTCACGCGGTCGCTCGCCACCATGAACAGGGTGTCGGGGCCCGCCTCGTAGACGTCCCGCACCTTGCCGCGGTGGAGAAGGGGGAGGGGAAGGGAGGAATCCACGATCGTCGTCACGTTGTCGTCGAGCTCCATGGCTGGGGGGTCAGGTTCTCTTCGGGCTCCATGGCCGCGGTGGGGTCAGACACGAATGTCGGGGGTGCCGAGCCGGGCGCGGGCTGCGGGGCCGAGGCGGTCGATGACCGGCTGCGCGAAATCGTCGAGGAAGCGCTCGACCTGTTCGGGGGCGCGTCCGATGAAGCGCTCGCCCCGGAGGAGGTCGGCCAGCTCGGGCGCGCCCAGGCCGAACGCGTCGTCGCCGGCGATGCGGGCGATCAGATCGGGGTCTCCGCCTTCCTCGCGCGCCTTCCGGGTGGCCGCGTGGGCGTGACGGCGGATGCGCTCGTGCAGCGCCTGCCGGTCGCCGCCGCCCCGGGTCGCGCGCATGAGGATGGTCTCGGTGGCCATGAAGGGGAGTTGCTCGTCGAGCGAGCGGCGGATCACCGCTTCGTTGACCACCAGCCCGGAGGAGACGTTCTCGGCCAGAACCAGTATGCCGTCGAGGGTGAGGAAGGCGTCGGGGATGCTGACGCGCCGGTTCGCGGAGTCGTCGAGGCTCCGTTCCAGCCACTGGGTGGCGGCCGTGAAGGCGCCATCCTGATACAACGTGATGACGTGGCGGGAAAGGGCGCAAATCCGCTCGGCGCGCATCGGGTTGCGCTTGTAGGGCATGGCCGAAGAGCCGATCTGGGTGTCCTCGAAGGGCTCCTCGACTTCTCCCAGGTGCGAAAGCAGGCGCAGATCGTGGCCCATCTTGGACGTGGACGCGGCGGTGCCCGCGAGCGTCGCCAGGAGCGCGGCGTCCACCTTGCGCGGGTAGGTCTGACCGCTCACCGGGTAGCGGTGCTCGAAGCGCATGCGCCGGGCCACGGCGTCGTCCAGAGCGTCCACCTTTGCGGAATCGCCGTCGAAGAGGTCGAGGAAGGAGGCCTGGCTGCCGGTGGTGCCGCGCACGCCCCTGAACCGGAGCGAGCCGAGGCGAAACTCGATCTCCTCGATGTCGAGGAGGAGATCCTGCATCCAGAGCGTCGCCCGCTTGCCCACTGTGGTGGGCTGGGCGGGCTGGAAATGGGTGTAGGCCAGGGTGGGGAGCGACCGGTGGCGGCGCGCGAAGCCCGCCAGTGCCTCCACGCAGCGCACCAGTCGGTCGCGGATCAGGGTGAGGGCTTCGCGATGCAGGATCAGGTCGGCGTTGTCGCCCACGAAGGCGCTGGTGGCGCCCAGGTGGATGATGCCCCGAGCGGCGGGCGCCACCTCTCCGAAGAGGTGCACATGCGCCATCACGTCGTGACGGAACCGGCGCTCCAGCTCCGCGGCCCGGTCGAGATCCAGGTCGTCGACGCCGGCCCGCATCTGGCGGAGCGCGTCCCCGGAAATGTCCAACCCGAGCTCTCGCTGCGATCCGGCGAGCGCGATCCAGAGCCGGCGCCAGGTCGTGAACTTGCGCTCCTGCGAGAAGATGTGCTGCATCTCGCGCGAGGCGTAGCGTCCCGAGAGGGGATGCACGTAGCCGCCCGAAGCGGACTTTCCTGTGCTGGATGCCCCGGCCGCAGCCGCGCGGCCCGGGTCGCTGGCAGCCCGCGGACTGCTAGAGGTCACGTCCCAGTTTCTCCCAGTCGGCCAGGAAGGCGGCGAGCCCGAGGTCGGTCAGCGGGTGGCGGATCAGCTTGTGCAGCACGCCCGGCGGCAGGGTGGCCACGTCGGCGCCCACCTCCAGCGACTCAACGACGTGCCGCGGATGCCTGAGGGAGGCGGCCAGGATCTCCGTCCGCATGCCGTAGTTGTCATAGATGACGCGGATCTGGCGGATCAGCTCCATGCCGTCGTGCGAGATGTCGTCCAGCCGTCCGATGAAGGGCGAGATGTACGCGGCGCCCGCCTTGGCGGCGAGCAGCGCCTGCGGGGCCGAAAAGCAGAGGGTCACGTTGACCGGGATGTCGCGCGAGCTGAGTTCGCGGCACGCCACCAGGCCGTCCTCGGTGAGGGGCACCTTGACTGCGATGTTGGGGTGGATGGCGGCCAGCCGGGTGCCCTCGTCGATCATGGTTGCGGTGTCCACTCCGACGACCTCCGCGCTCACCGGGCCGTCGATGGACTCGCAGATCTCGAGGAAGATCTCCATCGGGTCGCGGTCGCCGGCTACCCTGGCCAGCAGGGAGGGGTTGGTGGTTACGCCATCGATGAGGCCGGCGGCGGCGGCACGGCGGATCTCACCCAGGTCGGCGGTGTCGAGGAAGATCTTCATGGGGGGTTGGCGCTCCCTGCGAGTGGGTGGTCGGTGTCGGAATCTAATGCGGCGGGGTCGGCAAACGGGACGCTTCGGGCGGATTCGGGAGGGGCGTCGGCCACCGTCGCGGCGTTGCCTGAAGCTGACCCAGAGTCGTCCGGGATTGCCGTGTCGTGCGCGATTGCGTGCGCGGGATACCTCACTCGCCGCAGGAAGAGGCCGGAGGCGGGGGCGGGCGGCGACGTGACCGGACCGTCCCTGTTGCCGTCGAGCATCGCGCGCATGTCGTCGAGCGGCCGGCGTCCGCGGGCGATGTCGACCATCGTGCCCACCAGGTAGCGGACCATGTGGTGCAGGAACCGGTTGGCGAGGATGGTGAACTCCAGGCCCAGGTCCCACGCAGCCCAGCGTGCCTCCGTGACGGTACAGCGGTCTCCCCGATGTTCCTGGCCGGCGCGGGCGAAGGCGGCGAACGACTTCTCGCCCGGCAGGAGCGCGGCCGCAGCGTGCAGGGCCTCGACATCCAGGTCCGCCGTGGTCGAGGGGGTGTCACCGGTCAGGTGCGCGAGCGGCCAGCACCACGCCCGGTGGAATGGCGAGCGGGCCGCCGCGGTCAGGCCCAGCCGGTACCCGTACTCGCGCCCCGTGGCGTCGTAGCGCGGGTGGAAGCCGGGCGGAGCGGCCTGGGCCTCCGCCACCCAGATGTCACCGGGCAGCCTGGCGTTGAGTGCACGCTGAAGGGTGGCGGCAGACCAGCGCCGCGGCACGGCGAGAGCGACCACCTGGCCGGTGGCATGTACCCCCCGGTCGGTTCTTCCCGCGGCCGTCACCGTGCGATGTGCGCCGGTGAGTCGCTCGAGGGTGTTTTGCAGCTCACCCTGCACCGTGCGCACCTCCGGCTGCATCTGCCAGCCGAAGAAACGGGTCCCGTCGTAATGCAGCGTAAGTCGGAAGCGGCGTTGTCCCGGGGCCATGACGCCGGGAAACTATGATTCCCGCAGCGACAACTCAATAGAGCCCGTCCTCATCACGAGGGCCCGGTCCCGCGCGTTGACCGTCCGCCGCCCTTCCGGTACCATCGCCCGAGCGTTCCCGCCGCTTCCCCGTGCCGCACTGGAACCCGTCATGTCGCCCGAAACGAGACTTGAACTGGCCCCCCTTGTCGCCCGCGTGTCCGACGGCGTGGACCTGACCGCGTCCGAGGCGGAGGGCGCCTTCGCGACCATCATGTCCGGCGAGGCGACGCCCGTGACGATGGCCGCCTTCCTGATCGCGCTCCGCACCAAGGGGGTGGTTCCGTCGGAGATTGCCGGGGGCGTGCGGGCGCTGCGCCGGGCGATGCGCCCGGTGGCCTCGGAGCGAACCCACGAGCTGGTCGATACCTGCGGCACCGGGGGCGGCAGCGTGCGCACCTTCAACGTGTCCACCGCGGCCGCCCTGACCGCGGCGGCAGCGGGCGTGCGGGTCGCCAAGCACGGCAACCGTTCGTTCACATCGCGGAGCGGGAGCGCCGACGTCCTGGAAGCTCTCGGGGTCCGCATCGACCTGACGCCGGAGGAGATGGGCCGGATTCTGGCGGAAACCGGGATCGTCTTCATGTTCGCGCCCCTCCTGCACCCCGCCATGCGCCATGTCGGTCCGGTGCGGGCCGAGTTGGCCGTCCCCACGATAATGAATCTGCTCGGACCCCTCACCAACCCGGCCGGGGTGACTCGCCAGCTGGTCGGCGTTTCCGATCCCTCCTGGCTTGAGCTGATCGCGCCCGCACTGCTTGAATTGGGCCACCGGCGCGCTCTGGTCGTGCATGGCGAGCCCGGGATGGACGAACTGAGCCCGGCGGGGACCACCACGGTGTCCGATCTTCGCGGCGGGAGCATCACGACCTACCCTGTGACCCCCGCCGACCTGGGACTGGAGCGGGGGAGCCTGGAGGCGCTTGCCGGTGGAACCCCCCGTGAGAACGCCACCGTGATCGTGGATGTGCTGGAGGGCCGCCGCCGGGATTCGGCGCGTTCCTTCGTCCTCGCCAACGCCGCCGCTGCCGTCTACGTGGCGAATCTGGCCGACTCCCTTCCGGAGGGAGTTGCCATGGCGGCCGAAGCCATCGACCGCGGGCTCGCGATCCGCAAGCTTGCGGAACTCCGTGAGGCCAGCCGCGCGGGCGGCGAATAAGACGGGTTGCAGGTCTCTGCGCCTTCCGCGCGAACCTGCTCGCGTCGTCCGTCCCGCTCAGGGACGACTTCCATGGTGATCCTCAGGCCGGCCGTGTCGCACTCCGGCGAGGCTGGGGACGGAATCGCGCAGGGCTGCGCGTCATCCGCGCCGCGCGAAAGAACGGTGCGTCTCCCGGCCCCAGGTCTTCTCCCACAAGCACGACTTCCGCGAAATCGCCCTTCAGTCTGCCGACCGCAAACGGAATCCTCATTGTTGCCTCCCTCCGGCCGCGGCCGGTCTGGTGACCGAACTTCGGTCCGGCTCCCCGTGAGCAGGCCCGCCCGGTCGGTTATCTGTGAATCAAGCCTCAATACTTGCGGATCACGCCGACCACGACCCCCTGGATCTGCACGTCGGCCGCGTCCACGATGATCGGCTCCATCGCCTCGTTGGCCGGCTGCAGCCGGATACGGGAGCCCTGCTCGCGATAGAACTTCTTGACGGTGGCCGAGTCGCCCCCCACGAGGGCGACCACGGTCTCGCCTTCATGCGCCGCCTGGCGGGCACTGACCACGATGTAGTCGCCGTCGCGAATCTGCTCGTCGATCATGGAATCGCCCTCGACCCGCAGGACGTAGCTCTCGGCGCCGCTCGGAACCATGTCCTGGGGCACGGACAGGGTTTCGGTGTCCTGAATGGCTTCGATGGGCAGCCCCGCGGCGACTGCTCCGAGCAGCGGCAGCGCGAAGACGCCGGCGCTCGTCTCCCGGCGCACCAATTCGATGGAGCGACTTTGGTTGTAGGCCTTCCGGATGTAACCCTTGCGCTCCAGATTGCTCAGGTGCTCGTGGACCGTGGCCAGGGAAGCGTATCCGAAGGCATGCGCGATTTCCTCGAAGTTGGGCGCGTATCCCCACTCTTCCAGGTAGCCTTCGATGAAGTCCAGGATCTGTTTCTGTCGCTTGGTCAGGGGCATCGAATGCACGCTCCGCAAGAGTGGTGACCGAACAGGACCCGAACAACATACCCGAAGGTATCCCGAAGCGCAAGATGCATCCCGAAAAACAAGGAACCGCGTCCGCCCTCGGCGGGCGATATCCTTTCCCGCGCACATGAGCATCCTCGACCGCATCGTCCGCACCAAGCGCGCTGAAGTCCGGGCTCTGAGGCCTGCGCGAGCCGAGTTGGCGCGCGCCGCCCGTTCGGCGCCTCCCGCCCGCGACCTCCGCTCTGCGCTGAGAGGACCGCCGGGAGATGTGGCGATCATCGCGGAGGTCAAGCGGCGTTCTCCGGGGGCGGGATCCATTCGCGAGGACCTTGATCCCCCGGATCTGGCGGCGGATTATGCGGCCTCGGGCGCATCGGCCATCAGCGTGCTGACGGATCGGACGTACTTCGGGGGCGGTCTGGACGATCTGCGACGGGTGCGCGCGAGGGTGCGGCGTCCCGTTCTGCGCAAGGATTTTCTGATCGACCCGGTTCAGCTCGACGAGTCGCGCGCGGCGGGCGCGGACGCGGTGCTGCTCATCGTGCGCATCCTGGAGGGCTCGCTCCTGGGAGAGCTTCTGAGGGGCGCGCGGGCGCACGGGATGGCCGCGCTTGTGGAGGTTCACGATGCCGCTGAGCTGGAGCGGGCGCTCGCAGCCGGCGCCGACGTGGTGGGCATCAACAACCGCGACCTGAGCACCTTCCGCTCAAGCGTGGCGGTCACGCTGGAGTTGGTCCGGCGCATCCCGTCCGACGTGGTGGTGATCTCGGAGAGCGGGCTGACCACCCGGGAGGATCTGGCCACCGTGGGTGCCGCGGGCGCGGATGCCGTCCTGATGGGTGAGGCGCTCCTGCGGAGTCCGCGCCCCGGCGACGCGGTGGCAGCCCTGACGGGCGTCCCGCGCGGCTCGCGCGCCGCCACCGGACCGGAGCCGCGACCAACGACCCCCCCACCCAGCTCATTCCCCGCCGCCACCCGACCCGCAACCGCCCCCGGCCCCGAACCGGCCCCCGCCCCCGAACCGCCCACCACCCATCGGACCGGTCCTCTTGCCTGAGGTGAAGATCTGCGGGATCACCCGCCCGGCGGATGGCCTCCTCGCCGCGCAGGCGGGCGCGACCTGGGTGGGCACCGTGCTCACCCAGGGGTTCTCGCGAAGCGTGGACATCCCCACCGCGCGGGCGGTGGCGGAGGCCGCCGGCATCCCGCTGGTGATCCTCCTGGTCGACCCGACTCTCGACCAGGCGGTGGCGGCGGCGCGCGACACCGGGGCGTCCGTGGTGCAGCTGCACGGCCGCGAGGATCCCGACACCGTCGCCCGCCTGCGCGCGGCCGGCCCGTGGACGGTGTGGAAGGCCGCGCCCGTGCGCGACGCGGCGGACGCGGAGACCGCGCTCGACCGGTACGGAGGCGTCGCCGACGGCCTCCTCTTCGACGGATGGCACGAGAAGCTGCCCGGCGGCACCGGCACCCGCTTCCCATGGAGGAGCCTGGCCGGAATCCGCGACCGCTTCGCCCCGGGGCAACGCTTCGTGGCCGCCGGCGGCCTCAACCCCGGCAACGTGGCGGAGGCCGTCTCGATCCTGCGCCCGCACGTGGTCGACGCCAGCTCCGGGGTGGAGCGCCGGGTGGGCGTGAAGGATCCCGCGAAGGTGCGCGGCTTCGTGCGCGCCGCGCAGAGCAACGGAAGTGACTCGTGACTCCGGGCGCGTCCGCGACCGAGCACCGTTTCGGCCCGTACGGGGGCCGCTACGTGCCCGAAACCCTCATTACCGCGCTGGACGAGCTCACCGCGGCCTGGCGGGACGCCTCGGCCGACCCGGCCTTCGCCGCGGAGCTCCGGGCTCTTCTCGAGGACTACGCCGGCCGGCCCACCCCCCTCTACCGTGCGCACCGCGTCGAGGAAGCCATCGGCACCGGTCCCGTCTACCTCAAGCGCGAGGACCTCAACCACACCGGCGCCCACAAGATCAACAACACGCTCGGGCAGGCGCTGCTGGCGCGCTGGATGGGCAAGCGCCGCATCATCGCCGAGACCGGCGCCGGGCAGCACGGGGTGGCCACCGCGACCGTGTGCGCGCTCTTCGACCTCGAATGCGTGGTCTACATGGGCGCGGAGGATGTCGAGCGCCAGGCGCTGAACGTCTATCGCATGGAGCTGCTGGGGGCCGAGGTCCGTCCGGTGGACTCGGGTTCGTGCACGCTCAAGGACGCCACCAACGAGGCCATCCGCGACTGGGTGACCAACGTGCGCGACACCCACTACATCATCGGTTCCGTGGTGGGGCCCGATCCCTTCCCGCGCATGGTGCGCGATTTCCAGGCCGTCATCGGGGACGAGACGCGCGCGCAGTTGGAGGCCGCCGAGGGACGGCTCCCCGGTTCGGTGGTGGCGTGCGTCGGCGGGGGATCCAACGCCATGGGCATCTTCCACGCCTTCGTTCCCTTCGGGGATGTGCGGCTGGTCGGGGTCGAGGCGGCGGGCGAGGGACTGGACAGCGGCCGGCACTCGGCGCCGCTGGCCGCGGGCACGCCGGGCGTCCTGCACGGGTCTTTGAGCTACCTGCTCCAGGACGCCGACGGGCAGGTGGCTCCGGCCCACTCCATCTCCGCCGGGCTCGACTACCCCGGCGTGGGACCGGAGCATTCGTGGCTCCTCGACGAAGGCCGTGCGGAATACGTGACGGTCACCGACGATCGCGCGCTGGCCGCGTTCCACCGGCTCTCCCGCCTGGAGGGGCTCATCCCCGCGCTCGAGAGCGCGCACGCGATGGCGCATGTCTTCGAGGCCGGGGCGGAGCTGGCCCGGCACGGGCCCATCGTGGTGTGCCTGAGCGGCCGCGGAGACAAGGACGTCGCGCATGTGGCGCGGCTGTCGGGGGCGGAAGCCGATGGGTGATCGGGGCCCTGCCCGGACAGGCATGTCCCTCGCACGGTGCTTCGAGCGCTGCAAGACCGAGCGCCGCGCCGCGCTCATCCCGTTCCTGACGTGCGGCTATCCGGATGCGCCGCAGTCCCTGGAGCTGCTGCGGGGGACGGCGGATGCCGGCGCGGACATCATCGAGCTGGGCATCCCCTTCAGTGATCCTCTCGCGGACGGACCCACCATCCAGCGCTCCTCGTTCCGGGCGCTCGAGGGCGGCATGACCACCGAGGGCACGCTGGAGGTGCTGCGGGCGTTCCGCGCCGGACACGACACCCCGGTCGTCCTTTTCGGCTACCTGAACCCCGTCCTGCGCTACGGGGTGGATGAGTTCGCGCGCGCGGCCGTCGACGCCGGCGCCCAGGGGCTGCTCCTGACCGACGTGCCCGCAGGGGCGGACCGCGCGCTGGAGGAGCGGCTGGCGGCGCACGGCCTCGACCTGATCCGCCTGATCGCCCCGACCACGTCCCCCGAGCGGATCTCCGTAATCGCACGCGCGGGCGCGGGGTTCTTGTACTACATCTCGCGCACGGGGATTACCGGGGCACGGGCGCAGTTGCGGCGGGCGCTGGGGAAGGAAGTCGAGGCCGTCAAACAGCGGTCCGGGGGCATCCCGGTCGTGGTGGGGTTCGGCATCTCCACCCCCGAACAGGCGGCCGACGTGGCCGCGGTGGCGGACGGCGTGGTGGTGGGGAGCGCCCTCATCGACCGCTGCGAGCAGGCGGGAGCCGAGGGGGTGCGCGAGTTCGTCGCGGCCCTCAGGGGGGCGATGGAGCGGGACGGTCCGGATCCACCCGCAGCCTCTTAGCCACCTCCGCATCCGGGCTCACGAACACCGTCTTCTCGCGCTCCAGGGTGACGGTGCCGGGCCGGGCGCCCCTCGGCTTGCGCACGTACTTGCGGCGGGTCCAGTCCACCGGGACGGTGCCGGAGGTGCGGCCCTTCGAGTTGACCGCGGCCAGGATGGCGGCTTCCTCCAGGTCGCGGGGCGCGGGGCTGCCCTCGCCGCGCCAGCGCAGGATCACGTGGGCGCCGGAGGCGTGGCGGGCGTGCAGCCAGATGTCGTCGGGGTCGGAGTGGTGGAAGGTCAGTTCGTGGTTGCTCGCCGCCCCGCGGCCCACCCTGATCTCGGTTCCCGCTGAACTGCGAAAGCGGTGGTAGGGGAGGCGGGCGGGAGCGTTCCGCGATCCCGGCCCCGGAGCGGGCCGTCCCAGCCGCCGCTCCAGTTCCCCGGCATCCATCGATCCCTCTGCCACGTCCTCGGAAACCGCGTACCAGGCGGCCAGCCGGGCGTCCGCTTCCGCGATCTCGGCCGGGAGCGTGGCGGCGGCCCGCTCCACGCGCGCGGCGCGGGCATAGTAGCGGGCCGCGTTCTCGTGCGGCGCCAGCGTGGGATCGAGCGAAACGCGGACGGTGCCGCCTTCGAAGTCGTCGAGCGACACCCGGGCCGCGCCGCGCGGGATCAGCTTCATCCTCGCGAGGAGCAGATCCCCGATTCCCCGCATCCGGACCGGATCGTCGAGCCGGGCGAGCTGTTCCTGCAGGCGCACCAGCCGGCCCTCTGCGGCGCCGATGCGCTTTTCCAGGGCCGACATCACCTCGGACGGCACCAGGCTCGCACGCGCAAGCGTCCCCGACCCGTCGGCCAGCGCGGCGAGCAGGGTCGCGCGCGCGCTGCCCTCCATCCCCGGAAGGGGATAGGGATAGGGCTGGGGCCCCTTGCCGGAGGACAGCAGCTGTGGATCCGCATCCTTCAGATCGCGCCATTCGCGCCAGCGCTTCCAGCCGGCCTCCGCCTCCTCATCCAGAAATGCCCGCGCGTTCATGCGCGAGGTGTAGGCGACGTTCCGGACCAGGGCGGCAACCCGCTGCCGCGGCGCCACGTCCTGGAACAGCTCGCGCCACGTCGCGAGGCCGATCGGGCGGCTGGCCCCCCGGCGCTTCGACGGGCGCGGCAGCTCGTAGACCGCGCCCGGCAGCAGGTTGCGCTCGCCGGAGCGGCGTGGTCTGAGCACGCTCCGGATGCGGTCATCGGCGCCCTCGGTGAGGATTGCGTTCCAGCGGCCCGGCGAGAACTCCAGCACGAGTCGTGTGCGCCGCGTCCGGCCCCGCAGGCGGGTGATCTCCACCAGGATGGCGCGCTCATCCGCGGGTGCGGAGACCTCGCGCACGATCCCCGCCAGCGGGACGGCGCCCGCGGGAGGCGTCGCCTCGTCGACGACGGCGAGCCCCGTGGAGGCCGGGTGCATGGCGAACACGACCGTCCGTCCCCGCAGAAAGAGCGCAACCCGGCCCGCGCCGCGATCCAGGTGGAGGGCGCGCGTCCGCCCCGCGCGCAACTCCCGCCCGAGCGCGCGGGCCGTGGCCGCCACCAGCAGGCTGTCCCATTGCATGACGGCAAAGCTATCGGCAACCGCGAGTGAGCGCCCCATCGGCGGAGAAGTGTCCGGGTCGGGAGGAGCGCTCGCCGGGGTTGATTCCTCCCGGCCCGGGGCGCTATCTACTCCCCTGTATGACTGCTCCCGGCAACCATCCTCTCGTCGTCCGCGCCGCCGACGGGCTTCTCCCCTCCTGGGCGCAGGCGAGCGACTCCCGGCGCCGGCACATGACCCGGGTTTCGAACCTTATGCGCGAATGGGCAGTAGTACGCGCAGAATGCGAAGACGAAATCGTGCGATGGGCGGCGCTGGGGCATCTCCACGATGTCCTGCGGGACGGCGATCCCGCGGAGTTGAGGACGATGGTGGACGATGAGTTCGCCCAACTCCCCGGGAAACTGCTGCACGGCCCCGCCGCCGCCGGCCGGCTCGCCCGCGAGGGCGTCGGCGACGACGGCTTGTTGCGCGCAGTGGCCTTCCACACCCTCGGTCATCCCGGCCTGGACAGCGCGGGCGTGGCGCTCTACGCGGCGGATTTCCTCGAGCCCGGCCGCGCGGTGCGGGCGGAATGGCGGGCGTCGCTCCGGGGGCGCATGCCGGATGAAATGGACGACGTCGCCCTCGCGGTTGCGAGTGCGCGCACGGAGCACCTGCGGGGGATCGGCGGGTCGGTCCGGCCCGAAACCGCCGCCTTTCTGGAGCTGCTGAAGATGAGAGCCCATGCGTAGGCTGCTCCGCGGACTCGCCCTCGTGGCCGTGCTCGGCGGACTGGCCGTGCTGGCGGGCTCCGCGGCGCTCCAGTGGTGGGAGCCTCCCGAGACGACCCCCGTTACCGCGGACGTGATCGCCAACCCGCGCGAACGGGTGCGCGTGGAGGTCCTGAACGCGGGTGGAGTCGCCGGGATGGCGCGGGAGGCTACCGAGGTCCTGCGCGACGCCGGGTTCGATGTGGTCGAGTTCGGCAACGCCGACGCGTTCGACCGCGACAGCTCCCTGGTGCTGGCCCGGCTGGGGCGCGTCGACCTGGCGTCGATGGTGGCGGACGCCCTGGCGATCCCCACCTACCAGGACGAGCCCGACTCGACCGCGTACGTCGACGTCACGGTGCTGCTCGGGAGCATCTGGGATCCCTCCATCCTGATCGCGCGCGAGGCGGCACGCACGCAGGAAACGGTGGCGGCCCCTCCGCCCGAGCCGGGCTGGCGCGGGATCCTCTCGCGTCTCAGGGAGTGGGCGGACGGTCGGAACCAGACGGGGAACCAGCGATGAGCAAGAAGAAGCGCAAGACGAGCCGCGCGGCGCGGGCGAAGGCCGACAGATCCGAAGGAACCCTGGGCGAATGGCTGCGCGTCCTCGTCATCTGGGGGGGGCTCTTCCTGTTGATCCGGTTCTTCGTCCTGCAGACGTTCGTCATCATCTCGGGTTCGATGATGAACACGCTCCTGCTGGGCGACTTCCTGGTGGTGAACCGGGCCGCGATCGGTTCGCCCATCCCCGGCACCTCGCTTCGCATCCCGGGCTACTCGAGCCCGGAACGCTACGACATCCTCGTGTTCGATCCGCCGCACGAGGAGAACATGATGCTGGTGAAGCGCCTGATCGGCCTGCCCGGAGATACGCTGGAGATGCGCGGAAAGACCCTCTACATCAACGGCTCGGTCGCGGATGAGCCGTACGCGCAATACAGCCCGGCGAGCCCGGACCACTCCGACATCCGCATGACCTGGCAGACGCCGTTCCTGGTGCCCGGCGAGGACGCGGACTCCTATCGTCCCAGCCGCGACCACTGGGGTCCCATCATCATCCCGCCCGACAACTACTTCATGCTGGGCGACAATCGCGACGAGAGTCAGGATTCGCGCTACTGGGGGTTGCTGGAAGGCTGGCGGCTGGAGGGCCGCGCCATGTTCATCTACTACTCGTACGAACGCGGCGCGATGACGCCGTTCCCGTGGATCCGCCGCATCCGCTGGGACCGCATCGGGGACCGCATCCGCTGACGCGGGCCGGCAGCCCCTACCCGGTGAGCACCGCCAGCCGGCTCGCCCGCAACTGACCGCACGCCGCATCGATGTCGCGCCCGCGGGGCTCGCGCACCATCACCGCCACTCCGCTCTCCTCGAGCTTCCTGCGGAACGCCTGCACCCTGCCGGGCGCGCTCGGACGCCACTCGGGCTGGTAGGGAATCGGGTTGAAGGGGATCAGGTTCACGAAGGCGCGCGTGTCGCGCGCGAAACCGGCCAGGGCGGGGATGAGCGCGAGATCGTCGTTCAGGCCCCGGATCATCGTGTACTCGAGCGTGATGCGGCGGCCGCGCACCCGGCGGAATCGTTCGAGGGCGGCCTTGACCTCAGCCAGCGGATAGCGCTTTTCCAGCGGGATCAGCTCGCGGCGCAATCCGGACTCGGGAGCGTGCAGCGAGAGTGCGAGTCCGAACTGCTCCGGGCGTTCGGCCAGGGAGCGGATGCCGGGCACCACGCCCACCGTCGACACCGTGATCCGGCGCGCCCCGACGCGGTAGCCGCCATTGAGGATGGTGAGCGACGGCAGGACCGCACGCGGGTTGGCAAGCGGCTCGCCCATCCCCATGAACACGATGTTGGAGATCTCGCCCATGTCGCGGCGGCGCGCCCAGCGCCGGGAGGCCCGGAACTGGGCCACGATTTCGCCCGCGGTCAACTGGCGCCGGAAGCCCGACCAGCCGGTCGCGCAGAAGGTGCACCCCAGCGGGCAGCCCGCCTGCGACGAGATGCACAGGGTGAGGCGGGAGCGGGTGGGGATCAGCACGGATTCCACCAGCTCGCCGTCCCACAGGCGCCACAGGTGCTTCACGGTCCCGTCACGCGAGACGGACACGCTGGCGGTGGCGGGCTCCTCCAGGCGAAAGGCCGCGCCGAGGACGTCGCGTTCGCCCAGCGGCAGGTCGTTCATCTCCCCGAAGCCGCGGGCATCGTTGTGGAACACCCAGCGTTCCACCTGGCCGGCACGGAACTCCGGCTGTCCGCGCTCGTGGAAGTGACGGCGCAGAACCTCGCGCAATTCCGCCGGGACCAGGCCCAGCAGATCGGGGCGCCCGTCGCCGTTGCCTTTTCGCGCCATGGCCGTCCCGGGTGGAGTTACCGCATGCTCGTTCTCGCGCGCCGTCCGGAAACAGGCGAAGTCTCGTTGCTTGAGCCGGGGGCGCACGCTGACTAACTTAGCGCGATTTCGCAGGAGAGGGGGTTTTGCCTCCTCTTCCATCCCCGCTCGCGAGATTCCCGGGCGGGCACTCCCCGCATGTCCGATTCGTCGGCTTGTCCCCGCTCTCATCCCGGGCTCACATGACTGATCCGAAACTCGAGCGCACTTCCCGGCGGTCGCGCATGGCGGGAAGCCTCCGCGAGCAGGACGCGGGCCGCACGCAGCAACTCGCCGGCTGGGTTCATCGGCGCCGTGACCTGGGCGGCATGGTGTTCATCGATCTGCGCGACCGCTCGGGGATCGTGCAGGTTTCCTTCGGCCCCGACTGGACGGAGGCGGAGTCGTTCCGAGCCGCCGGCAGGCTCGGCGCCGAAGACGTGATCGCGGTGCGCGGCGAGGTCGTCCGGCGGCCCGCGGACGCTCGAAATCCCGAAATGGCGACCGGAGCGGTGGAACTGCAGGCCACGAGCTTCGAACTGCTCGGGGACGCGGACACGCCCGCCATCCCGGTGCATCAGAACCCCGGAGAGGAGCCTCCCGCGGAGGAACTGAGGCTGCTGCACCGACACCTGGACCTGAGGCGCGCGCCCATGCAGGCCGCGCTCAAGCTTCGTCACCGGCTGGTGCTCGAGACCCGCAACTACCTCGACCGGCTGGGCTTCCTCGAGATCGAGACCCCGATCCTCACGAAGCCGATGCCCGAGGGAGCGCGCGACTTCCTGGTGCCCAGCCGGGTCCACCCGGGAGAGTTCTACGCGCTGCCGCAGAGCCCGCAGATCTACAAGCAGATCCTCATGACGGCGGGCTTCGACCGCTACTTCCAGATCGCGCGCTGTTTCCGCGACGAGGATCAGCGCACGGACCGGCAGCCGGAGTTCACGCAGATCGACGTCGAGGCCTCGTTCATCGCGCCGGAGGATCTTCTGGGGTGGATCGAGGGGCTCATGGTCCGCCTTTCCGAGGTGGCGGGGATGGGCACGCCCGCGCCGTTCCAGCGACTGGCGTACCGCGATGCCCTGGAGTGCTACGGAAGCGACCGTCCCGACCTCCGCTTCGGGCTCGAGATCGAGGACTGGTCGAAGGCCTTCTCGGATGTGGACTTCCGCATCACGCGCGCGGCGCTGGACGCGGGCGGACGCGTGCGCGGGCTTTGCGTTCGGGGAGGCGCATCGCTTTCGCGCAAGCAGGTGGGGGTGATCGAGTCGGCCGCGCGGAAGGCAGGCGCGCCCGGGCTGCTCTGGGTCAAGCGCACCGAGGACGGCGGCTCGGGCCCGCTCGCCCGCTTCCTGGGCGAGGGGCACTACGACGCGCTGGGCCTTCGGGCCGGCGATCTGGCCCTGGCCGCGGCCGGGCCGGACGCCGTTACCTCCCCGGCGCTCGCGGCGGCGAGGCTGCGCGCGGCGGAAGTGGCCGCCATGCCCCGCGACCGGGAACACGCGTGGGCGTGGGTCCTCGACTTCCCGCTCTTCGATCCGCTTCCCGACGGGGCGGGCATCACCTTCAACCACCATCCCTTCGTGATGCCGGCGGAAGAGGACCTGCCTCGCCTGGAGTCGGATCCGCTGTCGTGCGGGGCACGCGCGTACGACCTGGTGTATAACGGTTCCGAACTCGGGTCGGGCAGCCTGCGCATTCACGACGCGGGATTGCAGGAGCGCGTGCTGCGGGTACTGGGGCTGGGCGACCAGCAGATCGAGGAGCGCTTCGGGTTCCTCCTCAGGGCGCTGCGCTCGGGTGCTCCTCCGCACGGCGGCATCGCCCTGGGGATGGACCGCATCGTGCAGCATTTCGCCGGAGCCGCAAGCCTGAGAGACGTGATCGCGTTCCCGAAGACCACCGCGGCGAGGGCGCTCTTCGAGGCCGCGCCCGGACGTCCGGGGAGGGCGGAGCTGGAGGCGCTGAAGCTGGCATGACGCAGACAATGGTGGAGCACCGCCTCGACACGGAAGGAGCAGATCCGCTCCTGCTGGCCGGGGTCAACGACGCAAACATGCAGGGTCTGGCGAGCCTCTTCGGCATCCGGGTGATCCTGCGCGGCGACCGGCTGCTGCTCTCGGGCGCGCTCGAGGGCGTGGAGCGGGCCGTCCCCGTGGTGCGCCACATGATCGAGCTGGCGCGCATGAGGGTCGGGTTCGACGCCTCCGACATCGCGCGCTTCGCCGAGGAGCGAGCGACCGGCAGCCTCCCCGCGTCCGCGGAGGCGGGCGAGTCGTCCCGCATAGCGCTGCCCGGGTCGCGCCGGGTGATCAGCCCGCGCTCCGAGGGCCAGCGGCGCTACGTCGAAGCCATCGACAGCTTCGAGATCGTCATTTCGATCGGTCCGGCCGGCACCGGCAAGACCTATCTGGCCGTGGCCAAGGCGGTTGAGGCCCTCTACCGCAAGCGGGTGCGGCGCATCGTGCTGGCCCGGCCCGCGGTGGAGGCGGGCGAGAACCTGGGCTTTCTCCCCGGCGACCTGCAGGAGAAGGTCGACCCCTACCTGCGGCCGCTCTACGATGCGCTGGAGGACATGATGCCGCCCGAGCGCGTGCGCCGCGCACTGGACGATCGCACCATCGAAATCGCGCCCCTCGCCTACATGCGCGGCCGCACCCTTTCGGACGCTTTCGTCATCCTGGACGAGGCCCAGAACGCCACCCGCGCCCAGATGAAGATGTTCCTGACCCGGCTGGGCCTGAACTCGCGCGTGGTCATCACCGGCGACAAGACCCAGATCGACCTCCCCAACCGGGCCGATTCGGGTCTGCTTCAGGTTGAGAACATCCTCCGTAACGTGAAGGGCATCGCGCTCGTCTATCTGGATGCGGTGGACGTCATCCGCCATCGCCTGGTGAAGCACATCATCCGCGCGTACGAGAAGGACACTGCGGAAGGGGAATCCGGGTGACGCTCTGGCGCATGCTGTCGAGCCCGCCCGGGCGCCTCTGGCCCGAGGCGGTCGTGCACCACGGCGCGCGCGTCGTGATGCTCGCCGGACTCGCCCTCGTGGTGACTGTGGGGTTTCCCCCCAACCCGCGGGTCGCCGACGTGAGCGGGTACGAGGCCGGGGTGGTCGCGACCGAGGACCTGATTGCCGAGGTCGAGTTCGCGGTGCCCAAGTCCGTGACCGAACTGGAGCGCGACCGGGCGGCCGCGGTAGCCGCGGTGCCGATGATCTACCGCCACCGCCCGGAGGCGGGCGACTCCACCGCCGAAGCCCTCGACCGCTTCTTCGCCACGGTCGAAGAGACCCTGGAGGGGGACTCTGTCGCGCTCGACTCCGTGCTGGCGGCCGAGAACATCGCAGCGACGCCCGCGCTGGTGGAGACGCTGCGGGATGCGGCCGTCCGCGAAGCGGTCCACGTGGCCGCACTGCTGGCCGCGCGCGAGCTCATCCCGGCCGGCGTGGTCGACGCGACGACACGGGATTTCCTGGGCGACCGCATCACGGTGCTCGACGAGGGCGGCGAACGTTTCGTGCCGGCCGGGGAGCTGCTTACCGCCACCGACCTGTACAACCGCTCCGCCGAGCTGCTGCCCCCCGACGCTTCTCCTGAGGCGACCGAGATCCTGCGTCTGCTCCTCATCCGCTTCCGCGAGTTCAGCTACGTGCCCAACCAGGAGGCCACGGCGGCCCGGCGCACGGCCGCCCGCCAGTCCGTCGCCACCACGCGCGGCAACGTGCTCACCGGAGAGGCCATCCTGCGCGCCAACCAGCAGGTCACCGCAGAAGACCTGGTCCGCCTGCGCGCCTACGAGGAGCAGCTGCGCACGCTCGGGCTGCTCGGCGCCACCGCCACCGGGTTCCTGCCGTCCCTCGGCGCGTACCTCCTCCAGGTGCTGCTGCTCGGGATGCTCTGGATCGTGCTGTGGGCCTATCGCGGCGAGGTGTACTCCAACTTCCGCTGGATGACGCTCCTGGCCCTGCTGCTGGCGACCTACTTCGCCTCCGCGATCGTCATTTCGCGGGTTGCCATCTTCCCGCCCGAGCTGCTCCCCATAGCCTTCGTGACGCTCTCGGTGGCGGTGGTGTGGGACGGCCGCCTCGCGCTCATGCTCGCGCTTGTGCTGGCCGTCGTCACCGCGTCGCTCACACCCTTCCAGGGCGCGGACGTGATGGTGACCACCATGGTCGGCGGCGGCGCGGCGGCGCTCGGCGTCGGGGTGGTGCGACGGCGCTCGCAGAGCTGGACCTTCATCGCCATCATTGCCGCATCCTACGCTCTCGTCACGCTCTCTCTGTGGCTCAGCCGGATGCAGCCCTCCGCGGGGGTGCTCTCCTCCATCGGCTGGACCACCGGAAACGCCATCGTGAGCGCGGGCCTGGCGCTCCTCTTCGTACCCGCCTTCGAGTGGTTCACGGGCATCACCACCGATCAGACCCTGCTTGAGTTCGCGGACCCCAACCACACACTGCTCAAACGCCTGTCGATGGAGGCGCCGGGTACCTACGCCCACACCATCAACGTGGCCAACCTGGCGGAAGCGGCGGGAACCGCCATCGGCGCCAACGGGCTCCTGTGCCGGGTGGGGACTTACTATCACGATGTCGGCAAGGTGCTCGAACCGCAGTACTTCATCGAGAATCAGCACGGAGGCGTCAACCCGCACGACCGCCTGGAGCCGGCGATCTCGGCGGCCATCCTGCGGCGCCACGTGACCGAGGGACTCCGGCTCGCCCGTCAGGAAAAGCTGCCCGCGGCCATCTCCGCCTTCATCGCCGAACACCATGGCACCCAGCGCATCGGCTACTTCTACGGCAAGGCGCTCGATCAGGCGGGCGAAGAGAATGTCGACCCAACCGAGTTCCACTATGCGGGACCGAAGCCACAGTCCAGGGAGACGGCGGTGGTGCTCCTGGCAGATCCCGTGGAGTCGGCCGCGCGCACCCTGCGCGATCCAACCCCGGAACGCATAAGAGCCATGATCGACGCGATCGTGGACAGCCGGGTGGCCGATGGCCAGCTGGACGAGACTCCGCTCACCTTCGCGCAGGTCTCGCTCGTGAAGGAGCAGTTCGCGACCGTGCTCGAAGCGATGTACCACCGCCGCATCGACTATCCCGAAACCGAGCATATCAGCAAGGCTCGCGACAGCGGGGGCGGCGATGAGGACGGAACCGCCTCGGCCGGCGACGGCGGGAACCGGACCGCGTCCGGCGCGGACCCGGCCGCCCACTCCTCCACCGCCTGACCGGCCCCCGGAACCGTGACCGGGCCCGAGGTGCTGCTCGACGTCGACTCCCCGGTCGCGGCCGAATCCGGGACGTTGGCCCGGACCCGCGCGAGCCTGGCACGTGCGGTGCGCACGACGCTGGCGGACGAGGGAACGAGCAACGGCGAGGTGTCGCTCACCCTCGTCGGAGACGACCGCATCCGTGCCCTGAATCGCGACTACCTCGGCCGCGACCGGGTGACAGACATAATCTCCTTCGCCCTCCAGGGTCCGGGCGAGCCGCTGCTGGCCGACATCTACATCGGATACCGGCAGGCCCTGCGCCAGGCGGCCGAACTGGGATTGTCCGCCCACGAGGAGCTGGTGCGGCTCGCGATCCACGGCACCCTCCACGCGCTGGGGTACGACCATCCCGCGGAGGACCGCTTCTCGAGCGCGTTCTTCCGCCGCCAGGAAGCGCTGGTGAAGCGCGTGCTTGCCGCCGCCGACGGGTCCCGCGAGAATTCTCGCGCCTCGTCGAACCCGCCCTAGCTTCCGGACCATTCGCCGTGTCGTCGCAAGAGTCCCTCGCGCTCCGCAAGGAGGTTCTGCTGGCCGCGATCGCCCAGGGGAACATCGCGGAGGCGAACCATATCCTGGCGAAGCTCCATCCCTCGGATGTGGCGGACGTCCTGGAGTCGCTCTCGGACGCCGACCGCCTTGTGGTCCTGCGTGCTCTCCCCGCGGAACTGGCCTCCGAGACCCTTTCCGAGATGGAGGAGGACGAGCACGCGGCGGATCTGCTCGCGGCCATGACGCCCCACCGCGGCGCGAAACTCCTGAGCGAGCTGGCCGACGACGACGCCACCGACCTGGTGGCCGACCTGCAGCCCGAGGAGCGGGCGCGCATCCTCGCGGAAATGTCCGTCGAGGACGCGGGAGAGATCCGCGAACTGCTCGCCTATGCGGAGGAGAGCGCGGGCGGCATCATGACCGCGGCGCTGGTCTCGGTCCCCGAAACCCTCACCGCGGGGCAGGCGATCGAGGAGGTCCGCCGGCAGGGCAGGGAGGTGGAGGACTTCTACACCGTGTGGGTTGTCGACGGCAGCGGGCGGCTGGTGGGAACGGTCCCTCTGGACGATCTGATCCTGGCTGAGCCGGGGGACCCGGTGTCGACGCTGGTAGCGCCCGTGGCGGCGGCGGTGAGCCCGGACGAGGACCAGGAGGAAGTTGGCCGCCTGATGGCTCGCTACAACCTGCCCACCGTGCCGGTGGTCGATCCCGGCGGAAGGCTGCTGGGCCGCATCACCTTCGACGACGTGCTCGAGGTCATGGAAGCCGAGCAGACCGAGGACATCCTGCGCTTCGGCGGCGTCCCGGACGACGAGTCTCTGGGCGCGAGCTGGGTGGCGGCGGTGCGAACCCGCCTTCCCTGGCTGATGCTGAACCTGCTGACCGCGACCGCGGCGGCGCTGGTGGTCTATTTCTACGCCGATACCGTCCAGAGTGCGGTCATTCTCGCGGTCGTCATGCCGGTGATCGCCGGGATGGGCGGCAACGCCGGGTCCCAGGCCCTGGCGGTGACGGTGCGGCGGCTGGCGTTGCGCGACGATGTGGGCGCCGATCCGCGGGCGGTGGTGGGCAAGGAAGTCCTGGTGGGGCTGGTGAACGGGGCCGTGCTGGGAGGCATCGTGGCCGGGGCGAGCCTGCTGGTCCCGGGCGGCGATCCGCGCCTCGGCCTGGTCGTGCTGATCTCGATGTGGGGCACGATGCTGATGGCGGGGTTCGGAGGGGCGTTCATCCCGATGCTGCTCCACCGCCTGGGACTCGATCCGGCGGTGGCGTCCTCGGTCTTTCTGCACACCGCAACCGATCTTCTGGGCTTCGTGCTCCTGCTGGGCCTCGCCACCGCCCTCCTGATGTAGCGGATATTGGACATCCCGACCGAGATCCTGATCGACGGACACTCGCTCACACTTGAAGCGGTGGAGGAAGTGGCGCGCGCGGCCCCCGGCAGGCACCGCCTTTCACTGGACGCCGCGGCCGCCCGGCGCATGCGGGCCTCCCGGGCGACGATCGAGCGGCTGATCCGCTCGGGCGAGCCGGTCTACGGCATGACGACCGGATTCGGGCGGCTGGCCGAGGTGGTGATTGCCCCGGAGGACCGGCGCGCCCTGCAGCACAATCTCATTCGCAGCCATGCCTCGGGCGTCGGCGGGCCCCTCGCCCGCGAATGCGTGCGCGCAATCATGCTGTTGCGCGCGAACGCCCTGGCCCGCGGACACTCGGGGTGCCGCACCACGCTCGTGGAGCGCGTGTTGGAGATGCTCGACCGCGGGATTCACCCCGTCATACCGGAGTTCGGCTCGGTGGGCGCGAGCGGCGATCTGGCGCCTCTGGCGCACGTGGCCCTGAGCCTTCTGGGTGAGGGGCAGGCCGAGACGGGCGGCGAGCAGCGCCCCATGGACGATATCCTTGGCGACATCGGCCTCGCCCCGATCGAACTGGGACCGAAGGAGGGCCTCGCGCTCATCAACGGAACACAGGCGAGCTCCGCGCTCGGAGTGCTGGCGCTGCTGGCCGCGGAGCGGGCGCTCGACGCCGCCGAGGCGAGTGGCGCCATGTCGGTGGAGGCGCTGCTGGGGACGCCCGAGGCGTTCCGTCCCGAGATCCAGGCCGCGCGCCCCCATCCCGGGCAGGCGGCGTCCGCGGCCCGCCTGCGCGCGCTCATCGCGGGATCCGAGATTCGCGAGTCGCACCGTGTCGGCGACCCGCGGGTGCAGGATGCCTATTCGCTTCGCTGCATTCCGCAGGTGCATGGGGCCGCCCGCTCCGCGCTCGGCTACGCCCGCGGCATCCTCGAGGTGGAGATCAACAGCGCGACCGACAATCCCCTCGTGTTCCCGGAAGCGGAGGAGCACTCCGGCGAATCCCGCGAGATCCTCTCCGGAGGCAACTTCCATGCCCAGATCGTGGCCCAGGCGCTCGACCTGCTCGCGATCGCGGTGGCGGACGTGGCATCCATGTGCGAGCGGCGTATCGAGCGGCTCATCAACCCCGACCTGTCGCTCGGACTGCCCGCCTTTCTCGCCCGCCGCCCGGGACTCGAAAGCGGCCTGATGGTGGTGCAGGTGCTCGTCGCCGACCTCCTCTCGGAGATGCGCGTGCTCGCCCACCCGGCGAGTGTCGACTCGGTGCCGACCAGCGCGAGCCAGGAGGATCACGTTTCCATGGGGCTCGCGGCTGCGCGCAAGGCCCGGCGGGCGGTGGCCTGCCTCGAGCGCGTCCTGGCGGCAGAACTCCTGTGCGCGGCCCAGGGCATCGACTACCGGCGCCCGCTGCGATCGAGCAGCGGAGTCGAGGAGGTTCACGCGCTCGTCCGCACCCGGGTCGCGACGCTCGCGGGTGACCGGCCCCTGACCGCGGATCTGGACGCCCTCGCGGACCTCGTGGGGTCGGGCGCGATCGCCGCGATCACCCGAAGCGCAGGGGGAGGCCCATGACGCACACGCGGACGGCCCGCACCGTGCGGGCCCCCAGGGGAAGGCGCATCTCGTGCCGCGGCTGGACCCAGGAGGCCGCCCTGCGCATGCTCATGAACAACCTCGATCCCGAGGTCGCCGAAGCCCCCGACGCCCTGGTGGTGTACGGCGGCACGGGCAGGGCGGCGCGCTCGTGGGACGCCTTCGACGCCATCGTGCGCACCCTTCGGGAGCTCGCCGACGACGAAACCCTGCTCGTGCAGTCCGGGAAGCCGGTGGGGGTGTTCCGCACCCACGCCGGAGCGCCGCGCGTCCTCATCGCCAACGCCAACCTGGTCGGCAACTGGGCGACCTGGGAGCACTTCCGGGAGCTGGAGCGGCGGGGCCTCATCATGTTCGGGCAGATGACCGCGGGCTCGTGGATCTACATCGGCACCCAGGGCATCCTGCAGGGCACCTACGAGACCTTCGGCGCCCTCGCCCGCAAGCACTTCGGGGCGTCTCTGCGCGGCAACTGGGTGCTGACCGGCGGGATGGGAGGCATGGGCGGAGCCCAGCCGCTCGCCGCCACCATGAACGAGGGGGCCATCCTGTGCGTCGAGGTCGACGCCGAGCGCATCGAGAGGCGCATCGCGACCCGCTACTGCGACCGCATGACCCACGACCTCGACGAAGCCCTGGCGTGGGTGCGGGGCGCGGCGCGGTCGGGGGATGCGGTCTCGGTCGGGCTGGTCGGGAACTGCGCCGAGGTGCTGCCGGAGCTGGTGGCGCGCGGGATCACCCCGGATGTGGTCACCGACCAGACGTCCGCGCACGACCCCCTGGGCGGGTACGTACCGGCCGGCCTCTCCCTCGAGGACGCCGCGCGCCTGCGCGAGGCCGACCCGGAGCAATACCAGCGCCGCTCGCTCGCCTCCATGCGCGCCCACTGTGCGGCCATCGTCGCGATGCAGGAGGCCGGCGCGGTCGCCTTCGACTACGGCAACAACCTGCGCGGGTTCGCCCGGGAGGCGGGGCTGGAGAACGCCTTCGACTATCCGGGCTTCGTGCCTGCCTACATCCGCGACCTGTTCTGCGAGGGCAAGGGCCCCTTCCGCTGGGCCGCGCTCTCGGGCGACCCCGCCGACATCCACCGCATCGACGATCTGGTGCTGGAGATGTTCCCCCGCGACGAGCATCTGTGCCGCTGGATCCGGCTGGCCCGCGAGGAGGTCGCGTTTCAGGGTCTCCCGGCGCGCATCTGCTGGCTGGGGCAGGGGGAGCGGGCGCGCTTCGGCTGCGCCATCAACGATCTGGTGGCCAGCGGGGAGGTGAGCGCACCGGTGGTCATCGGCCGAGACCACCTGGACACCGGGAGCGTCGCTTCCCCCAACCGCGAAACCGAGGCCATGCGCGACGGGAGCGACGCCATCGCCGACTGGCCGATCCTGAACGCGCTGCTCAACACCGCGTCGGGAGCGAGCTGGGTGTCCTTCCATCACGGCGGCGGGGTCGGCATCGGCTACTCGCTGCACGCGGGCCAGGTCGTGGTGGCCGACGGTACGCCCGGGATGCGCGCACGGATCGAGCGGGTGCTCACCAACGACCCGGGCATCGGGGTCGCGCGCCACGCCGACGCCGGCTATCCGGTGGCCCTCCGGACCGCCCGGCGCGAGGGCATTCGCATTCCGATGCGGGAGTAGCCGCGGTCCCATCGAGCCATTCCAGCGCCCGCCCTTCGGGTGCACATTGGTTCATGAGCGCAGCCGGACACCTGGGACGCGAGGGCGAAGCCATCGCCGCGCGCTACCTCGAGGACGCGGGATGGACCGTGCTGGAGCGCAACTACCGCGCGGGCCGCAATGAGGTCGACCTGATCGTGAGACGGGGGCGCACGGTCGCCTTCGTGGAGGTCAAGGCGCGGCGCGGTGATGGCTTCGGCCACCCGCTCGAAGCCATCACCGAACGCAAGAGGGGCGAGATCGCCAAGGTCGCCCGTGCGTGGCTGCGGGCGCGCGGTGGCCTCAGGGGACTGTCGCTGCGCTTCGACGCAGTGGCCGTACAGTTCGGGAGCGCACGCGACGCCCCGCGAGTTCCGCGCATCGATCATGTCGCTGATGCGTGGCGCCTCTGACCCGGTGCGTGCACTGCATCCGCCCGGCAACCGGGGTGGGGCGACGCCGGGCCGCGACTCCGTTTCCGCTTGACGCGCGATACCCTCGAATCCAGATTGCTGCGTGCCCCAGGTCCGCAGAGCGAAGACCCACCGAACCCCGTCAGGGCCGTGCAGGCAGCAGCGGTACGTGCGGTGATCGCGGCTGCGGTTCACCTGGGGCATATCCATTTCTCCCGCAGCTGAATCCGCGTGTCCCATACCGCGCTAGCCCGCAAGTACCGTCCCCGGCGCTTCGCCGAGGTCGCCACTCAGGAACACGTTTCCGAAACGCTGCGGCGGGCGGTGAACGCAGATCGCACCGGTCACGCCTACCTCTTCTGCGGTCCGCGGGGCGTCGGCAAGACCACCCTGGCGCGCGTGCTGGCCATGGCGCTCAACTGCCCCGAGCGCGGCAGCGACGGCGAACCCTGCGGGACGTGCGAGAGCTGCAGGCTCATCTGGAGCGGCCGCACATCGCTGGATGTCGTGGAAATCGACGCGGCCTCCAACCGGGGCGTAGACGACGCCCGCAGCCTGCGCGAGCGCGCGATGTACGCGCCCTCCGACGAGCATCGCTTCAAGGTCTATATCGTCGACGAGGCGCACATGCTAACCCGCGAGGCGTGGAACGCCCTGCTCAAGATCCTCGAGGAGCCGCCTCCGCGGGTGATGTTCATCTTCGCCACCACCGAACCCCAGCGCATACAGCAGTCGGCATCGCCCATCCTCTCGCGCTGCCAGCGGTTCGACTTCCGGCGCGTCGGGGTGGCCGACATCGTGGCCAGGCTCGAACAGGTGATCGAAGGCGAGAAGGCCCGGGCCTCCACCGAAGCGTTGCGCATCATCGCGCGCAAGGCCGACGGCGGGATGCGCGACGCGCTCTCGCTTCTCGACCAGGTTCTGGCGCTCACCGGCGGTGAAGTCGCCCCCGGATCGGTGCGGGAGGTGCTCGGCCTGGTCGAAGAGGAACGCTTCCTCGAGCTCTTCGACATCATCCGGGCCCACCGTCACCGGGATGTCTTTTCCTTCGTCGAGGCGCTTGTGGACGAGGGGTACGACCTGGTGGAGTTCTATCACGGTCTGGTTGAGAGCCTGCGCCTGCTCCTGCGCGTCCGCCTGGACGGCGAGAAATCCGTCGATGCAGGGGGCGAATACCGCGCCGCCCTCGAGGCGCACGCGCGGCACTTCGAAGCCGCCGATCTGGTGCGCATGCTGGCGATGGCGGCCGATCTCGAGTCTCAGGGCAGCCTGAAACGGGTGAGCCAGCCGCGCGTTCTTATCGAACTCCTGCTGCTGCGCCTGAGCCACCTGGACCACACCGTTCGCATCGAGGAGCTGATCGAGGGGCTCGGCGGCGCGCCGGCGCGCCGGGCGGCGGATCCGCAGCCGACCCCGCCCCGGCCCTCGCCCGCCTCCCGTCCGAAGACCGCGACAAGGCGGCGGGCAGCGACGCGCAAGACAGCCTCCGGGCAGCGTGGTTCCCGCCCTCCTCCAGCCGATGAACCCTCTCCGCGCGCCGCCTCCGGACCGCGATCCGCCGAGCCCGGAAATACCTCGGCCGCGGCGGCACCGCTGCCACCGGGGCAGGTGCCGCCTGCCGTGACCGCCGACGCCGATCCCGTCGCGGCCTTCGACTCCCTGCTCGCCAAGGGCGAGGGTATGCCCTCCGGCCTGCGCGCCTTCCTGCATGGGGCCGGGCGCCAGCGCATGGGCGAGCGGGGCATTCGTCTGACCGTTTCTCCCGGTCCCGGACTCGACCGGCTGCGTGCTCCGGGCGGCACCAATGCGCTCGCCGCAGCCCTTCAGAGGCAACTCGGCTACAGGCCGAAGATCGATGTGGACGAAGGCCTGAACGAGCGCCCTTCCAGACCCCCCGCAGCGTCTCCGGAACAAGTGCGCCAGGAGCGTCTCGCGGAGCTGGTGGAGCGGGAACCACTCCTGGCACGGGCGGTAGAAGAACTCGATCTGGAACTGGTGGATTAGCAGCCCGTGGGACGCCTCCCCGGCACTCGAACGGCGATGCATCCGCGCCCGCTCCCTCACACCCTCGCCTTGAGAATCACTCGATGAAAGATCTGCAGCGGCTCATCCAGTTGGGACAGCAGATGCAGAGCCGGGTCACCGAGCTTCAGGAGACCCTGGACCGGCAGGAGCTGAGCGCGTCCTCCGGCGGAGGCATGGTTACCGCGGTGGTGGATGGCAAGGGTACCGTGCGGAGCATCACGATCGAGCCTTCGGCCGTGGATCCCGACGATGTCGAGATGCTCGAGGACCTCGTTCTGGCCGCCATCGGGGAGGCGCAGAACAAGGCGCGCCAGCACTACGAGGGCGAGATGAAGAAGATGACCGGCGGCTTTCCGATGCCGGGACAGCTTCCCAAACTGTTCTAGCGACCCGTGCGTGAATCCGCGGGAGCAGTACGTCCGCGGGCCGCCGGGGCGCCGGTTCCGTCGGCGGACGACCGGGCGGGAAGCGGGGGCCGGGCGGAGCCGCGCGGCAAGGCCCGATGTCGATGATCGACCGGGTCACCAGCGAGTTCTCCCGACTGCCCGGGGTGGGCCCCAGGACCGCGCTGCGCCTGGTGCATCATCTGCTCCGCACCGGCCCGGACGAGTCCCGGAGGCTCGCCGCCGCCATCGAGACCCTGGCCGAACGGGTGCGTCCCTGTGCGACGTGCGGCAACTTCGGCGACGAAGAGTTCTGCGCCGTATGTTCCAATCCGCGGCGCGACGCCTCCACCATCTGCGTGGTCGAAGGGAGTTTCGACGTCGGAGCGGTGGAGCGCACCGGGAGGTACGGGGGGGTGTATCATGTACTGGGCGGCCGTCTGTCGCCGCTGGACGGGATCGGGCCCGAGCAGCTGAACCTGCGGTCGCTGTTCGAGCGCATCGGCTCGGCGGCGGCGGAGGTGCGCGAGATCATTCTCGCCACCAGCCCGCGGGTTGAGGGAGAGGCGACGGCGGTGTATATCGAACGTCAGCTCAGGCCGATGGGTCTGAGAGTGACGCGCCTGGCCACGGGCGTTCCCGTGGGCAGCGACCTGGAGTTCGTGGATGGGACGACGCTCGCGCAGGCGCTGGAAGCGCGCCGTGAGATGTAGGAACCGGAAGGACCGCCCGCGCGGTGGAGCCAGCGGATGAACAAGAAGCTGAAGAAGGTGGGGCTGGTGGCGCTGCTCGTCGTGGCGGTCGGGGGCGTTGCGGTTCTGGTTGCGCACGACCAGATGACGCGGCACCAGAGGGACCTCTTCAGCCCGCGGGTCTTTCGCCGGCTGGCGGCTCTCGGGCACATGGCGCGCGCCCGCGCCTCCGTGAACACGGTGAACCTGCTGAGGGACTACATGGCGTGGGAGCCCCGCAAGCTGCTCCGTGATCGGGCACGGGCCATCGAAGCGCGCATGGAGCGCGAGCTGACGGTGGTGGAGACCGGACTGAGCGAGAAGATGGCGTGAAGCCATGCCGATGACGAACTACGCCGGCCGGGAGGTCAACTGCAAGATCCTCTACTACGGCCCCGGACAGGGAGGGAAGACCACCAATATCGAATACGTCCACTCCCGCGTGGATCCGGGAGAAAGGGGCGAGCTCATTTCCCTGGCCACCAGACAGGGCAGCACGCTGCTGTTCGATTTTCTGGCCCTCGACCTCGGCGACGTGCAAGGCCTCCGGACCCGTTTCCACCTCTACACGGTACCGGGTCAGGCGTACTTCGAGAGGAGGCGCCGGGTTCTCCTCGAGGGCGTGGACGGAGTCATCTTCGTGGCGGACTCCCAGCTTGATCGCGACGAAGCCAACGCCGAGGCGATGCAGAGTCTCTACGACACCCTGGAGGCGCGCGGCTACGATGTCTCCCGTCTTCCCTTCGTGATCCAGTACAACAAGCGCGACCTGCCGGGCATCGCTCCGGTGGAAGAGTTGCGTGCGCGCCTCAATCCGGCGGGCGTGCCGGACTTCGAGAGCGTCGCCACGGAGGGCAAGGGCGTTTTCGAGACGCTGGCGGCGGTGAGCAGGCTGGTGGTCAAGTCGCTTCGCTGAGGTCCGGCATGGCGAGCCTGCGGAATCTGCCCAACATCATTACCCTGTCGCGGATGGCCGTCTGTCCCGCGATCTTCTTCCTGGCCCTGTCGTCCGACGGCACGGTGCTGGCGGCCACCTTCGCGCTCTTTCTGGCGGCGGCGCTGAGCGATCTGTGGGACGGGCATCTCGCGCGCAAGCACAACCTCATCAGCGACCTCGGCAAGCTGCTGGATCCCATCGCCGACAAGCTGCTGATGGTGTCCACCCTCGTGCCCATCTACATCGTCTCGCACCGTCCGGCGGGCGGAGGCGAGATCCCGTGGTGGGGCGAACTCCCCCTCTGGGTGCTCGTCGTTCTGCTGGGGCGCGAGTTGATGGTGACCCTGCTGCGGGGCTTTGCCGTCCGTCGGGGGGTGGTGATCGCCGCCGACCGTTCCGGAAAATACAAGGCCCTCCTGCAGAACGTGTTCATGGCGGCCGTGCTCCTGTGGTACGCCCTGGCCCGCTTCGCCGAACAGGGAGGCTGGAGCGGGACCATCTGGGAGCTGTGGGTCCACTTTCACAGCGCGGTCATCGGCCTGGCCCTGCTGCTGGCGCTGGTGTTGACGATTTATTCGATGGGGCTCTATTTCTGGCGCAACCGCGGCCTGGCCGGGAGCAACCGCTGAACCGGACCGCGCTTCCTCCGGCCAGCTGCGCCATCGTCTCGGTGGGCGACGAACTTCTGGCCGGCTTCACCGTCGACACCAATGGCGCCTGGATGGGCCGGCGAGCTGCGCGCCTGGGGCTTCCGGTGCGGGCGAGGTTCGTGGTCGGGGACAGTGCGCCGGACATCCGGGGAGCGCTCGCTCGCGCTCTGGAAGTTGCCGACGTCGTGCTGGTGACGGGGGGCCTGGGTCCCACCGGCGACGACATCACACGGGAAGTCGTGGCCGAGGCGCTGGACAGGCCCCTCCGTCTGGACGAGGGGCTGCTCGACGAGCTCAGGAGCCGATGGGCGAACTGGCGCCGGACCGCGCTTCCGGCCGGAAACGAGCGCATGGCCCGGGTGCCCGAGGGCGCCCTGGTTCTGCCCAACCGGGTCGGGACCGCGCCCGGGCTGGTGCTGGACGTGGAAGGCCGGATCGTCGTGCTCCTCCCCGGCGTCCCCGCGGAGATGCGCGGGCTGTTCGACGGGGGCGTGGAGCCATTGCTGCGCGAGCGGCTGGGGGACCGTCTGCTGCCGCTGGTCCACCGCGTCTTCCACACCACCGGAATCGCCGAATCCGCGCTCGCCGAGCGCATCGACGGGGGCACCCCCGAGAACCTGGGCCCGGTGTCCATCGCCTTCCTGCCGCGGCTGACCGGAGTCGACGTGCGGCTGAGCGCGCGGGCGACCCCGGACGATCCCCTGGCCGCCCGCTGGCTCGACCGCGTGGAAGCGCTGGTGGAGCCGGTGCTGCGGCCGTACCGCTACCTCGCCGAGAGCGGGGACATCGTCGAGTGCATTGCGGAGGAAATGACGTCGTCCGGGCGAACCCTCGCGGTAGCGGAGAGCTGTACGGGAGGCCTGGTGGCGCGGCGCATCACGGAGCTGCCCGGGTCCTCGGAGTACTTCCTGGGTGGGGTAGTCACCTACGCGGACGAAGCCAAGCGCGCCCATCTGGGGGTCTCCCGCGACGTGCTGGCCGGGAAGGGCGCGGTGTCCGGGGAGGTGGCGCGCGCCATGGCGGAGGGGGTCGCCCGCGCCTTCGGGGCCGGCGCCGGGCTGGCCGTGACCGGAGTGGCCGGGCCGGGCGGGGGGTCGGCGGAGAAGCCCGTCGGCACGGTGTGGTACGCAGCCCACCTGGATGGCCGCACGCAGGCGCGCCGGAGCGTCTTTCCGGGCGCGCGCCGCGCCGTCCGCGAACGCAGCGCCCAGGCGGCGCTCGCGCTTCTGTACCGGATGCTGCGGGACGGCTGACGCAGCGCCCCCGAGGGCGGCGGCTGGCTAACGCAGCCAGTCCTCCATGGCGGTGGCCACGTCCGTCCCGGCGTCGCGGTACTTCACGATGACCGGGGCATACAGCGACAGCCCCTGCGCGCGGGCCCACTCGCGGTTGACCGCCCGCCCCCCGGGGACGACCACGGCGTCCTCGGGAATCTCGAGCGGCCTGGAGGGGCCGGCGCGATACACCTCCTCGCGCACCAGGTCGAAGACCGGCGTGCCCCGCGTGAGGATCACCCCTGCGGCCAGCACCGCCCCGCGGCGCACCACCGTCCCCTCGTAGACGCCCGCGTTGCCCCCCACCAGCACGTCGTCCTCGATCACCACCGGGGCGGCTCCCACGGGCTCCAGCACGCCGCCGATCTGGGCCGCCGCGCTCAGGTGCACGCGTTCCCCGATCTGGGCGCACGAGCCCACCAGCGCGTGCGAGTCGATCATGCTGCCCGCCCCCACCCAGGCGCCCACGTTCACGTACATGGGCGGCATGCACACCACTCCCCGGCCGAGGTAGGCCCCGCGGCGCACGGCCGAGCCGCCCGGCACCACCCGGACACCCTCCCCGGCGGCGAAGCGGCGCACGGGCAGGTTGTGCTTGTCCAGGAAGGCGGATGGAGCCCCGGAGTCGACCGCGCCGCCCCCGGGCGCGGCGACCGGCGTGATGCGTCCGCTGCGGAAGGCCACCAGGATGCCCCGCTTCACCCAGGGCACCGCAGCCCATGAGCCATCGTCTTCGCGCACCGCGGAGCGCAGCGATCCCGCCTCCAGGCGACTCAGCAGCTCGGCCACGACCTCTCCGGCGGCCTCCGGAAGAACCTCGCCGGCGGGCCAGGCATGGAGCGCGTCGATGCGCTCCTGCAGCGTTGTCCCGAGGTCCGGGATGGATGGGCTCATGTGGCCGCCGCAGCCCGCACGGCCGTCGCCACGGCCTCGCGATTGGAATCGGCAAGCGGGGCCAGCGGCAGCCGGACCCGGGGATGGATGCGCCCCATCATCCCGAGTGCCGCCTTGACCGGCACCGGGTTCGACTCCACGAATGCGACCCGCATCCAGTCGGCGAGGCGGTAGTGCAGGGACTGAGCGCGCTGCAGATCGCCGCACGCCATCGCCCCCACCAGCTCCGCCATGGCGCGCGGGGTGGCGTTGCTGACCACCGAGATCACGCCGTCGGCTCCCAGCGCCATGAACGGCACCGTCATGGAATCGTCGCCCGACAGCAGCGCGAATCCGGGAGGCCTGCCGCGGGCGATCTCCGCGACCTGGTCGCAGCTGCCCGCGGCCTCCTTGGTCCCCACGATGTTGGGGTGGGCGGCCAGCGCCAGGGTGGTAGCGGCGGCGATGTTGCTGCCCGTGCGTCCCGGAACGTTGTAGAGCACCACCGGGCAGGGAGCCGCGTCCGCCACCGCGGTGAAGTGCTCGATCAGCCCGCGCTGCTGCGGGCGGTTGTACGGGGGCGACACGTGCATCAGGTGGGTGACGCCGGTCGACGCGATCCTGAGCGAGAGGTCGATCGCCTCGGCGGTATTGTTCGACCCCGCCCCTCCCACGACGGGAACGCGTCCGGCGGCCTGATCGACCGTGATCGCCACCACCCGCTCGTGCTCGTCGACCGAGAGCGTCGCGGTCTCTCCGGTGGAGCCCGCCGGCACAAGGAAATCGATGCCCTGTTCGATCTGCCAGTCGACCAGCGACCGCAGCGCCCTCTCGTCCACTTCCCCCGTTTCCCGGAACGGCGTCACCAGCGCCGTTCCGCATCCTCTGAGCATCCCGTGCTTCACCCTGCCTCTCCCGCGAGAACGTCTCGCATGGTGTAGACCCCCGTGCGGCCGGCCAGCCACGCCGCCGCCCGCAGCGCGCCCTCCGCGAACACGCCACGATCACGCGCTTCGTGCCGCAGGACGAGTCGTTCGCGGGGACCGTCGATCGATATCTCGTGTGTGCCGGGTACGTGCCCGGTCCGGATCGATGTAATGGGAGAACCCCGTCCCAGTCCCCCTTCCAGCGACCGTTCCAGGGCGATTGCCGTGCCGGACGGGGCGTCGAGCTTGCCGGCGTGGTGCGTCTCCACCACATGCGCGTCAAAGCCGCCGACGCCCGAGAAGAGTCCGCCCGCCGTGTGCGCCAGCAGCTGCAGGGCGACCGCCCCGAAGGAGAAGTTGGGTGCCCACAGGAGGGCGCCTCCGCGCTCCTCCACCCAGGCGGCGACCGCGGGCAGCCGGTCGGCCCATCCGGTCGTGCCCGAAACGACGGGACACCCTGCCTCTACGCACAGGCGAATGTTGGAGGCGGCCGACGCGGGCGTAGTGAATTCGAGCGCCACATCGGCCCCGGCGATCCGGTCATGAACGTCCGCCCGGCGCCGTTCCACGTCCCGGCGCCCCACCCGGGCCAGCACGTCGACGCCCCGCGTGCGCGCGAGCGCATCGATCGACCGGCCCATCCTCCCGGATCCGAGGATCACGATGCGTAGCGATTCCGCGCCGGCGCGACCTGCCACGCCCTCCCTCCGCTGTCTCCGCGTTTGTGCTCCCGGACGAACGGATGCCGTCCGGGGGGGAATGCCGGAATCTACCCTTTGGAACGCCGGTCGGTCCCACGGTGGCAGCCGAATCCCGCCCACTGGACATCTCGTTCGGTACCGGGGTATCGTTGCGGACCCGCAGCGCCGTCAACGACCCAACCCGAACCGAGATAGATGAGCCCCAAGACTTCCCACAACCACGCAGACCTCGCCTCCGAAGCCGATTCCGAACCCCCGCCGGACGACGCGCGCGCCGATCATCCGGGGCCGGAGGCTTCCGGCGACGGGCGTCCGCCGGAAGGAGGATCGCGGAGCGAAGCCGACGGCGACGCGTCGACGCGCGAGGCCGAGGTCGGCGCGGACGTCCCCGGCGAGCCGGGTCGGTCCCGAGAGGATCTCGAACGCGAGATCGACCAGCTCAACGACCGCCATCTGCGTCTCGCCGCGGAATTCGAGAACTACCGCAAAAGGGTTCGTGCCGAGAAGCTGGCAACCTGGGCGCGCGCGCAGGCGGACCTGGTGCGCCGCCTGGTGGAGTCGGTCGACGACCTTCAGCGGGTCGCCCTGCTGGATCCGAAGACCGCGTCCGTGCAGGACATCGTGGAAGGGGTCGACCTGGTGGAACGGAAGCTGCTGCGGGCGCTTGCGGACGCCGGCCTGGAGGTGCTCGACCCGGCCGGCGAGGACTTCGATCCGAACGTGATGGAGGCCGTCATGACGGCCCCGGCCTCCTCGGAGGAGGAGGACGACACCGTGGACATGGTTCTGCAGCGGGGATACCTGCTGGAGGGCCATCTGGTGCGGCCCGCGCGCGTCAGCGTGCGGAAGCACGGCTAGAGCGGTCCCGGTCGATGTCGCCGGCGACGAAAGACTACTACAAGGCCCTGGGCGTCTCGGAGAAGGCGACGCCCGAGGAGATCAAGAAGGCGTATCGCCGATTGGCGAAGCGATACCATCCGGACGCCAACCAGGGCGACTCCGCGGCGTCGGAGCGGTTCAAGCAGGTGGGCGAGGCCTACTCGGTGCTCTCCGACTCCGCCAAGCGCAAGCAGTACGACCAGATGCGGCGCCTGGGCGCTTTCGGCCTGGGCGGCAACCGGCGGGGGCCCACTTCCCCCGGCGCCGGGCCGGCGGGTGCCGGGCAGGGGTTTTCGTTCGACGATCTCGGCGGGCTCGGCGACATTTTCGGTTCCATATTCGATCGCGGAGGCCGCAAGACCGCCCGGGAAACCTCGACCGGCCCGCGCAAGGGCAACGACGTCGAGTATGTCGTGGACATCGACTTCGAGGTGGCTGTGACGGGAGGACGCGTCACGATCTCGGTGCCCGTGACCGAGGAATGCGCCACCTGCGGGGGCAACGGGGCCCGGCCGGGCACGACCACCACCCGCTGCAAGGAGTGCTCGGGAACCGGAACCGTTTCCTTCGGCCAGGGTGGATTCGCGGTCAAGCGGCCCTGCCCGGCGTGTCTGGGGCGGGGCAGGATTCCCACCGAACCCTGTGACGCCTGCAAGGGGACGGGAACGGTGCGCCAGAACCGCAAGATCGAGGTGACCGTGCCGCGGGGTGTGGACACGGGCTCCAGGGTGCGGCTGAGCGGGCAGGGCGAGCGCGGCGCCAGGGGCGGGACGCCGGGCGACCTCATCATCACCTTCAAGGTGAAGCCGCACCGGTTCTTCCAGCGGGACGGGCGGGACATCCACGTCACGGTGCCCCTCAACATCGCGCAGGCGACCATGGGCACCCGCATCCGGGTCAGGACCGTGCACGGCAAGAGGGTGGTGCTCAAGATTCCGGCGGGCACGCAGCCGGGCGCGCGCTTTCGCGTGCGGGGACACGGGATCCGCAAAGGGACGCGCGTCGGCGATCAGATCGTCGAAATTCAGGTCCAGGTCCCGGAGGCACTCTCGGAAGACGCCCAGGAGGCGATCCGGCAGTTCGCGGAAGTCGCCGAACTCAGTTACTGAGTCTCGTCAGATGCAGCGCATGATTCGCGACGGGTCGTTTCGCAGGTGGGAGGCCTTCGCCACCACGGGCCGCCACGGGCTCGCGCATCCCGGGCGGGTGGTCTTCCGCTGCTGTTCGGATCCCGCCAGGCGCGCGAGGGTCGCCGAGGTTCCGGCGGGGAAGGCCGGAGCGGAAGCTCTCGTGAACGGCGCGGCGGATGGCGAGCTGCTGCGGTTGCTGGAGGGAGCCGAGCCGCTGGATTGACGCGCCGGCCGGGCCGCGACGGAGTTCAGGCCATCGCCGCGGTGGCGATGCGGCCGCCGCCGAGAATCCGCCCCGTCTCGTCGAAGAAGACCGCCGACTGCCCGGGCGTGACCGCGAGCACGGGCTGCCCCAGCTCGAGAGTGAGACCGTCCCCGTCGTGCTGAACCCGGCCCGGCACCGCCGGAGCCCGGTAGCGGAGCTGGGCGCGCACGACGGTCCCGTCCGCGGGCGGCTCCGCGGCGAGCCAGTTGAGTTCGGCCACCCGCAGCTCGCGGCACTCCAGCGCCTCCCTCGCGCCCACCACCACCTCGCGCGAGTCCGGACGGATCTCGACCACGTACAGCCTCTGGTCGAAGCCCCCGCCCAGTCCGCGGCGCTGGCCCACGGTGAAGGAAGCGTAGCCCTGGTGGCGGCCCACGATCCGGCCGTGGGTGTCCACCAGGTTGCCGGGCCGGAGCGCGTCGTGGCGCTCGCCGAGGTTGCGCCGCAGCAGATCGCGGTAGTCGCCGGTGGGCACGAAGCAGATCTCCTGCGACTCGGGCTTGGCCGCGGTGACGAGGCGGAGCTCGCGGGCGCGCGCGCGCACCTCGGGCTTGGTGAGTTCGCCCAGCGGGAACCTCAGCCGGGGCAGCAGCGCGCGGGGAAGGCCCCACAGGAAGTAGGACTGGTCCTTCGCCGGGTCGCGTCCCCGGAAGAGTGCCGTCTCTCCGTCCACGACGCCGGCGCGCACGTAGTGCCCGGAAGCGACGGCATCGCATCCGAGCAGCTCTCCGCGGCGGAGCAGATCCCGGAACTTGGTGTTGGAATTGCACCGCACGCAGGGGTTGGGCGTGCGTCCGCGCGCGTATTCCGAGACGAAATCGTCGATGACGTCGCGGGTGAACTCCTCCTCCACGTCGAAGACGCAGTGGGGGATGCCCAGCGCATCGGCGACCCGGCGCGCGTCCATGATGCCGTCGAGCCCGCAGCAGGTGCGCGACGGTCCCGGCTCCTCCTGGTAGCAGAAGGTCTTCATGGTCGCGCCGATGAGCTGGTGGCCCTGCTCGGCCAGCAGCGCGGCCGCCACCGACGAGTCGACCCCTCCGGACATGGCCACCAGGATGCGCTCGGCCGCCATCGTCAGCCTGCCCTTGCGCGAGCGAGGTCGCGGGCGCGGCTCACGATCTCGATGGTGCGGTTCGCGGCCTCGCTCACCTCCTCCGAGGTGGTGGTGCGACCCAGGCTGAAGCGCACGGAGGCCAGTCCCTCCGCCTCCTCGCCGTAGAGGGCGCGCAGCACCGGGCTGGTGGTGGTGCTGCCGGACGCGCACGCCGACCCGCCGGAAACCGCCACCCCTGCCAGGTCGAAGGCCATCACCAGGGTGGCCCCGTCCAGCCCCGGGAATCCCAGGTTGAGCAGGTGCGGGGCTCGCTCGCCCTCCTCGCCGAACACGCGCGTCGCGGGGAGCGCGTCGACGATGGCGGCCTGCAGGCGGTCGCGCTCCGCCGCGAGCCGCTCCGCCTCGGCGGCCTGTTCCGCCACGGCCAGGGTGAGCGCCTTCGCGAGGCCCACCGCTCCCGCAACATCCTCTGTCCCCGGCCGCAGGCGGCGCTCCTGCCCGCCTCCGAACAGGAGAGGCGCGAGCTCCACCCCGCGGCGGCGGTAGAGCAGCCCCACCCCCCGGGGTCCGCCGATCTTGTGGGCGGTCATGGAGGCCAGGTCGAGTCCGGCCCGGCCAAAGTCCACCGGCACCTTGCCCACCGCCTGCACCGCGTCGGAGTGCACCACGACACCCGCAGCGCGCGCCCGGCTCGCCGCGCGCTCCACCGGCAGCACCGTGCCGACCTCGTTGTTCACCCACATCACCGAGAGCACGCACGCGCCCCGCGACAGCGCGCAATCGAGGGCGTCGTCGTCGAGCTCTCCCGTCGGTTCGACCGCGACGCGCGCGCTCTCCCCGCCGCGCGCAGCCACTTCGTCGCACGCCTCCCGCACCGCGGGGTGCTCGATCGTGGTCGCGACCGCGCGCGGTCGCTGTCCGGCGGCCATCGCGACCGCGGCGCGTCCCAGCACGGCCATGTTGTCAGCCTCGGTGCCGCCGCGCACGAAGGCGATCTCCGCCGGATCGGCGCCGACCGCGCGCGCGCACTCCGCCCGTGCGCCGTCCAGGGCCGCGCGCGCCTGCCGTCCCCACCGGTGCGCGCTGGACGGGTTGCCGAAGGCGCCGGTAAGGTGAGGGCGCATCGCGTCCAGCGCCTCCGGTCGCAGAGGCGTGGTGGCGGCGTGGTCGAAATAGAGAGCGGGACGGTCCATCGGAGACGGCTTCGGCTGCTGATGGCGGGACGGGTTCCGGCGCCTAACTTTAGCCGCCCCGGGGTTTCGATTGAAGGTGCATCCGAACAGGGAATCGCCGATGAACCAGGCACCACTTCCCGCGGGCCCGCCCGCACGGTTCCGCTCGACCGTCCACGGAACCGTCTTCGCGGGACGCGACCGGCATCTCGACGCCCTCAACCCCGGTGACTCGCTGGTGCTCCTCCCCGATCCATCGGACGGTGGCCACAGCGCGGTCTGGGTGCACCTGCCCGACGGCGATCCCGTGGGCTACCTGCCTCCCGAGATCGGCGGCTGGCTCGGACCCTGGCTGAGGGCGGGCGGACGCACCCGGGCGACCGCTCTGCGCGTTGGAAATGACCGCGTGCCCAGTTGGCGGCGGCTGGTGGTGGACGTGCGCTGCCTCGCCGGAGACGGGCAGGCATCGAGTCAGCTTACTCGAAGCCCAACGCCCTGACCGGTGTCATGCGCGCGCCACGCAGAGCCGGGAAGAGGCCGAACAACATCCCTGTCACGATGGCGGAGACCAGCGCCGCGATGATCGACCACAGGGGGATGGCCGCGGGGAGTGGCGTCCTCGCCTCGATTCCGGTCGCCAGCGCCGCTCCCAGCCCCAGCCCGATCGCGCCTCCCATGAAGGTCAGCACCGCAGCCTCCACCAGGAACTGCCAGAGGATCTCGTTGCGGGTTGCGCCGACGGCCTTGCGGATGCCGATCTCCCGCGTCCGCTCCGTCACCGAGATCATCATGATCCCGATCACACCGATACCGCCTACCATGAGGGCGACGGATGAGAGCGCGATCATCACCAGGAAGAACACGCCGGTGAGCTGATCGAACGTCTCGATCATCTGCTGGGACTCGATCAGCGCGAAGTTGTTGTCGTCGCCGGGGCCGAGCCCTCGCATGGACCGCAGAACCGTGGTGACCTGGTCCTTGGCTTCTTCGCGATCGAGATCGGGGTTGGGCACCACCACGAGCGACAGGAAGTTCTGAAACGGGTTTCTGGCCTTGAGTCGCTTCTCGGCGCTCGTCCAGGGGAAGATCGCGAAGTGATCGACGACTTCGGCGAAAACGTTGCCCTCCAGGTCGAAGACGCCGATGACCCGGAAGAGCGGGTTGACGCCCCGCGTCCTCGCGGACACCCGGATGCTCCGGCCAATGGGATCGCGCTGGCCGAACAACTCTTCGGCCAGGGGGCGCGAAAGGACAACGACCGCCCGCGCCTGCTGTACCTCGCTGGGAACGAAGTTGCGGCCCGCGGAGAAGTCTCCCGCCGTGTAGCTGGGCCAGCCGGCCGAGTTGCCGCTCGACTGAATGCCGGTCACGCGGTTTCCCTCGAACGACATGGTAACGTTGAAGTCGAAATCCACCGTCGCCTCGTCGACGGCGGGCAAACGTTCGATACGGCGGATCTCTTCGTGCGTGAGATCGGGCCGGTTCCACCATGGCGGGCGCCCGCTGCCGTCCCCGGTCAGACGGATTTCGCTGAAATCGAACGGCATGACGAAGAAGTTCTCCGGGCCCGCGGCCTCGAAGGACTCGAAGATGCTGCTGCGGATTCCCGTGATCATCGCCGCCATGGTGACCACTACCGCAACCCCGATGGCTACGCCGATGATGGTGAGCCCTGCGCGCACCTTGCTCGCCCCGATCGCGCTCAGGGCGATGCGGATACCCTCGCCGAGCGTGTTCAGGTTCGCCTTCATCACTCGTACCTCAGGGCATCGACCGGATCGAGCTTGGACGCCCGCGCCGCCGGGTAGACCCCGGCGATCACGCCCACCGACACCCCCAGTACGACCCCCAGCGCGATCCAGTGGGGCGCGACCGCCGCCGGCAGGGGTGAAACCGCGCGCACGATGAAGGTGAGCCCGACCCCGATCCCGATTCCGATCACCGCTCCCACCCCCGAGAGCGTGGCGGTTTCCACCAGCACCTGGAACAGAATGTCCCTGCGGCGCGCCCCGATGGCCTTGCGCACCCCGATCTCTCGGGTTCGCTCCATGACCGACACCAGCATGATGTTCATGATCACGATGCCGCCCACGACCAGCGAGATCGCCACGAGGCCGGGGAACGCGACGAAGAGCACGCGTGAGATGGTGTCCCAGAAGCTCAGGCTTTCCTCGGCCGTTTCCAGGTCGAAGTCGTTGGGCTCGCTCGGCCGCAGGCCGTGCCGGGCGCGCATGATCCCTTCGAGTTCGGCCTGTGCCTCCCGGAGCGATTCCGGACTCTCGGTCTGGACGACCACCTGTCCGACGAAATCCCGCCGGCGCACGATCCGGCGCAGCGGCGAGAGGGCGGGCGCGATGATCATGTTGTCACGCGAGAAGCCGAGCATGGATCCCTGTTCCTCGATGACGCCGACGACGCGATAGGGAATGTTCCTGATGCGCACGGTCGTGCCCAGCGGGTCCTCATCCTCGAACAACAGCTCCGCCGCACCCTTTCCCAGCACCGCGACGGGCGCTCCCCGGCCTGCCTCCTCCTGGGAGAACGGACGACCCACCTCCACTCCGTAGTCGCGAATGGCGAAGATCTCCGGAGAGGCGGCAACGAGCCACGCGTTTTCCAGCTTGCGGCCGCCCGGCCCTTCGACCTCACCGCCGACATTGGTCTCCGTCGCTACCAGGGCCGGAGTCTCCAGCCGTTCACGGATGGCCTCGGCGTCACCCAGTTCGATCCAGGGCCGGCGCGCGGCGCGGCGCAGGGAGGCCGGATCGCCATCGACGACGTTCGGCCGGCTGCGCTGCACGGACACCGTGTTTACCCCGAAGACCATGGAGGACAGATCGTCCCGGATGTAGCGGTCGATGCCCTCGATGATGCTGACCACCACGATGAGAAACATGATGCCGACGATGACGCCGAGAAGGCTGAAAAAGCTCTTCAGCTTCTCGCTGCGGATGTAGCCCAGCGCCAGCCGCACTCCTTCCCACAACTGCATCGGTTAGCGCCCTCCAGGCCCGGTCCGGTTCACTCGGCCGGCTCGTCCGGCTCCACGTCGGTGCTGTCCGTACGCACCTCCTCACCATCCGTGAGTTCGCGGATGCGCTGGTACGGGCCGCTCACCACCGTGTCGCCCTCCGACAGCCCGGAGAGCACCTCGAAATACTCCTGCCCCGCGATCCCGACGGCGACCGGAACGAAATGCGCCTCGCCGTCGCGTACGACGAAGACACCTTCCTCTTCCTCCTCCTCGTCCTCCCCGTTCTCGTCCGCCGCGCGCGTGTTGTCCGATTCCGTCGCACCGTCGCCGGCCTCGCCGTTCCCGAATTCCCCGCCGCCATCCGAGCCGCTTCCGTCCGCCTCCTCCTCTCCCGAGCGGTCCCGAATCGTGAGGGCGATGATCGGAATCGCGAGCGCCTGGTCGCGGGTTTCGGTGACGATGTCGGCCGTGGTCGAAAGGTCCGGCCGCAACTCGACCGGCGGGGCGTCCAGCGTAATCACCACCTCGAAGTCGATGGTGGGGGTCTGGCCCGTGCCCGCCGCACTCGACGGAGGCCGGATGGCGGAGTTCCCGATCTCGGTCACCGTCCCGGCGAACTCCGTGTCCGGAAACGCGTCCAGTTCCAGGGCGGCGCTGTCGCCGATGCTGATCTCCGGCACGTCGGTTTCGTCGACCTGCATCACCGCCTCGATCACCGACAGGTCGCTGACAGTGAGCAGGAGGCTCCCCGGGTTGTTCATCGTGCCTACGATGGCGGTCTCGCCAAGCTCGATGTTCAGCCGGGTGACCTTTCCCGAGATGGGAGCCCGGATGGTGGTCTTGGACAGGCGATCCTCGGCCTCGGCCAGCGTCGCGCGGGCCTGGTCCACGCCGTGCTGCGCGGCGGTGTAGAGAGCCTGCGCGACCTCCGCCTGCGTCCCGGCGTCGTCGACCTGCTGCCGGCTGACGAGCGTGGAGTCCCTTGTCCAAAGGCCCTGCATGCGGTCGTACTCGCGCGTCGCCTGGATCAGGCTGGCGTTCTGCTGGGCCGCCTGCGCCTCCCGCTGGGACAGCCCGGCTCGCCACTGGGCCACGGCGGCCTGGAACTGCGTCTGGTCGATGCGCAGAAGCACTTGTCCTTCTTGTACATCGTCGCCTTCGTCGACGTTGAGTTCAACGATGCGGCCCGAGACATCGGAGCTGATGTCCACGGTTCGCCGCGCCCGGATGTTGCCACTCGCGGTGACGATCGCTTCCAGGTCGCGCCGGCCTACTTCCTCCGTGCGCACCTGCGTGCCGGTGTTGCGCGACTGCAGCGTGGTCAGCACTCCGGCGACCACGAGGACGGTTACCACGAGCACGCCGATGGCGATCTTTGCTCTAAGCGTCATTTGGATGTTGTTCCCGAATTCCGGTCCAGGACCCTGGGCACATGCGCCCCGTCGCCTTCCCGCACGTTGCCGGGGGCGTCAGGGCCGCAGCCTTGCACCCACCAGTGCTTCCAGATTGGCGAGCAGGTCATGATATGAATATATGGAGGCGACGCGTTCGCGGTCGGCCTGCGCCATGACGGTCTCCGCCTCGACAAGGTCCAGAAAGCTCGCGGAACCGACGCGGTACTGTTCGGTGGCCAGGCGCAGCTGTTCTGCCGCCACCGCCTGGTTGCGCTGCTCGATGAGTTCCGTCTCGTACGCGGTGCGGACGGCCGCCAGGCTCGAGGCGATCTGCGCCCGCAGATCCAGTTCCGCGCCCCGCAGCCGATGCCGCGCGTCTTCGCGGGCGGCGCGCGCGTTCTCGACCTGCAACTGCCGGCTGAAGCCCTGGAACACGGGCACGCTCACCGTGAGGGAGGCCCGGGCCGGCTGGCGCGTAAAGTCGAACGGGAACGCGTTGTTCTGCGCGGCGATGGCCTCTGCCTGATCGGGCGTAAAGACGAACCCGCTGCAATCCTGTGTGGGCAGAGGATCGACCAGCCGCCCGTACACCTCGTTCAGCAGGTGACATTGCTGCTGTTGACCGATGACCCGGGCCCTGGACTGGCTGATCAGCGATTCCACGCTGGACGCCTCGCGCGTAAACCCGCTAAGCCCCGCGCTCAGGGACAGGGAAGGGTAGTAGGAGGACCGCGCCATCTTCACGTCGCTGGCGGCAACGGCCTCGTTGGCCCGCTCGGCAACGAGCCCGGGATTGCCCTCGAGCGCCATTGCCACCAGTTCCGCTTCGGACCAGACCGGCTCTCGGACGTCGAACGCGCTCACGACCGTGAATTCCTGCGGCACCTCCGCTCCGAGTATGACCAGCAGTGCGATGCGCGCGTTGCTCACGGCGAATTCGGCCTGCAGAAGCGTGACCTCGGCACGGCCGACCGACACTTCGGCCTGGCGCACGTCGCGCGGGGTCGCCGTCCCCACCTCCAACTGTCCTTCCGCCAGGCGCAGGTTGAAACGGGCGCGTTCCAGCTCCTGCTCGGCGAGCAGGTATCCCTCCTGCTGGCGCAGCACGTCCAGGTAGAGAATGGTGACGTCGCGAACGAGGTTGGCCTCGGCCTGGTCGATCAACGCGAACGTGGCGTTGCGGGCGGCCTTCTCCCGCCCCGGGCGAAACAGCGATTCCGCGCCGATGGAGTAGCTGAGGCCCGCGTTGTAGCTGGAGAAGTAATAGGAGGGCTCGTCGCCGAACCCCAGCTGACTGGTCGTCAGGCTGCCGAACTGCTGTTCACCCTTCCCCTGCCAGGAGACGCTCGAACTCAGATTGGCGAACGGCAGCAGATCGCCGTACGCGGAACGAACCGCCCAGTCGGCGACGCGGGAGTCGTTGCGGACCGCCTGAAAGCTCGGGTTCTCGAGCCGGGCGATGCGGATCGCTTCGTCGAGCGTCAGGCTGGAAGGCACTTCCTGCGCCTGCAGCACGGACGGCGTCCCGCAACACAGCAGAAGGGTGAGCGCGCACCTGGCAACCGGGGTCATCCTGAACACCGTATCGTTCTCCCTTGCTTGGATGGAGGTTTCCCGCCTGTTGCGGCCGCGAAACGTACGAGCCCGTGCCCGAAGGGGTTTCACCGCTGAGCCGGATGCCGCGGAATCGCAACACCCTTGGGCGCTGCCGGGCGCAGCGGACACGGACGCCTCAGGATCCGGGGCGAGTCAGGCGGACAGCGGAGTATCCCGTGGAACTCTCGGCGACCCTCAACACCCTGCCTTCCGCGTCATGCCATGCTTCCCAGCGCAGCTCTCCGGCGCGCATCCGGTAATGCCGCGCCGGCATCACCTCGCCGCCGATGCTCAGCTCTGCGGTTCCGGCGGGGACCACCTCGGCCGCGGTCTGAAACCCGTCCCGGGGCACGATGACGGGGACGGACGTGGGACCCGGATCCGCGGGAGGCCCAAGAAAGTGAAAATGATGCGCGACGCCCCGCTCGAGGATCCTGGTGCCCGGGGCGGCCCGGTACTCCTTCACCTGTTCCCCGATTTCGGATGTGACCCGCGACTCGAAACGGGCGCCGCGGAGTTCGAAGCCGATCTGGCGTGCTCCATCGCCTCCCACCTTGTTCTGATAGGCGGAGGGCATCCACCCGGGCCCGGCAAGCTCCATGAGGATGTCCATCGTGTTCGCGCCGTCGGGCAGAGTGGCGCGAATCTGTCCCGCTGCGATGACCCGGGTCTCGTCTCCCGTGCCCACCTGGCGGATCGAGAAGGTTTCGGTCCCGACCGCCCTGCCGTTGACGGCCACCTCGAATTCGCCCCGGTCCAGGATGGTGATCTGGGCGGAAGCGCTGCTGGATGGAGGGGATCCGGCGAGGGTGAACAGAAGTACAGAGAGAAGAATGCGTCGCACGGACGGAGCCTCGGTCGCAAGTGATCGAAACGACATCCGACTACACCCCAGCCAGGGGACGGATCCTGCAAGCCGATTCCCGCATGTCACCGATGGCAGCGATAGCGGAGCAGCCGCAGACCTCCCGGCCCGGGCGTTCAGGGGCGCGGGAGCGGATGCGGTACGCGCGCTGACGCAAGCAGCCCGTGGACGGAATCCCCCCGGCATTCGAGCGGCGATCCAGCCGCGCTGGACCGCCTTTGCTCCGGGTTGCGTTTCGGCTCGGCAGCGCTGCCGTCAGGCCTTCATGGCGCCTTGCCGGCCCGACGCTTCGCCGCTCTCGGTGCACGGGCGGCCTCATCCTCGGACCGTCCGGGTCATGAAGGGCATTACGTCCTTGCCTAGGGACCTTCTGCGGGCCGATGGCCGGCCGCGACAGTCCGCCGTGTGCGCCGTGTTCTGGCTTAGCGTGGGGGCGCTGGCGGTATGGACGCGCTGGTCCGCGCCCGGATGGCTGCTGGTGAGTGCGCTGGCGGCTGTTCCGGGCGTGCTCCGGATGCTGTCGCGCCGGTCCGGTCGCAATCCCTGGACGCTCGCCGCCGCCTTCGTCCTTCTGGCCGGGATCGCGAGCGGGATTCTGGGTTCCGCGCGCTTCGCGCTGGTGACCGGCGACTGGGACCGTTTCCGGAGCGGACGCGAAGCCCGCCTGGAAGCGGCCCTCGACGGGCGGCTCGAGACGTTGATCGACCGCGGAACGGCAGCGGTCTCCCGGGTCGCCGGCCGGGAGTTCGACGGGGGCTCGCCCGGCTACTGGGCGTTCCTGGAAGATGTCCGGCGCGAAGCCGACCTGCATGCAATCGCGGTATTCGACGCGCGCACGGACCTGGTCGCCTGGGCGGGCAATCACCAGGGGGTCGTGCCCCTCGATGCCCGCTCGGGCTGGGATCGGTACGTATTCGGGCAGGGCCCGGTCTACAGCTATCTGTACTTCACCGAACGCGTCGGCGCGAGCGGCGCGACCGCGGTGGCCGCCGCGCTGCTCCAGAGCGACATGCCCCCCGACGTACCCGATGAGGAGGCCGCCTTTGCCACGCGATTCCAGGCCGACGTCGGCAGGGCGATCCGGATCACGCACTCCGAACAGGCGACGGGTCCCGCAATACGCGACTTCAACTGGCAGGGGCGGACACTCTTTTCCATCTCCTCCGGGGAGGTGACGCAGGGGGAGGCGTTCGAGTCGGTTCGGAGGGCATGGAGCCGCGTGGTCGCCGGCCTCGCGGTGACGGCCTGGATGCTGCTGCTCATCGGCCTCGCGGCCACGCCATATCACGCCGTTCTGGCCGCGGGGACCCTGGCCCTGCTGGCGGTCGTCCTTCCGTTCGGCGATCTGCTGGGCGTCTCCGGACTGTTCTCGCCGGCCCGCTTCCTTCTCCCCGGGACCACCGAGGGCACGCTCGGCCGCGTGCTGGCGCTCGGGCTGGCCGGGGCGTTCATCGCGGGTCTTCTGCCCGGAGGCGTCCGCGGACGCGGCGCTCCGCTGGTCGGCGCAGCTCTCGCCGGCATCGGGTTCGCCGCGGTCATTCACTGGTTCTCGCTCGCGCCGACGACCTCTCAACTGGGGGGAGGGACCGACTACTGGCTGGTCTATCAGTGTGCGCTGACGTCCGTGCTGGTCGTCGTGGCCGCCCTGGCGCTTCGGCTCGCCACCCGACCCGCGCCGGCGTCGGCGCGACCGTCCCTGGTCGCGGCCGGCCTGCTTCTGGCGCTGGTGCTCGGCCTGCTGGTGAACGGCGTGTTCCCCGGTTCGCTCCCCACCCCCGCATGGGCGGGTGCGCTGTGGGCGCTCCCGGTGGCTCTGGTCGGCATGGGCCGACAATCCGCCACGACCTGGCGCGGCTCGATAGCGACAGGAGCGGCCGCGGTGCTGCTCGCCGCGAGCGCAGCCCTGCCGTTCACCTGGGGAGGGCGTGTGGCGGCGCAGCGGCAGGTGGCCGAGGAGCGCCTTTCCACCCTCGGGAATCAGGTGAATCCCTATCTGCAGTTTCTCCTTGAGGGTTTGTCCGAGAGAACGGATTCCCTGTTTGAGAGCGGAGCCCGCGGCAGCGGGCTTCTGTACGGCACCTGGCGCGCGAGCGGTCTCGCCCAGGAGGGAGTCGCCGCCTGGATCGACCGCTGGACCCCCGGCGGGCTGCCCAGCGACGCCTTGCGTATCGGCGTCTCCGATCCCCGTCCCTCGATCGTGGACGACTATCTGGACGAAGCCGCTCTCGGAACCACGGTGCTGCGACTTCAGTCGGAAGATGTACACTACCTCGGTCTGGCGGTGCTGCCGGACCGATCGGTGATCACCGTCGCGGTTCCCCCGCGGCGAGGCTTCGGCACGGCCCTGTTCCCGGATGTGCCCTTCGGGCAGGACCGGGGAGACGAGGGTACCGTCACCCTCCTGCCGCTCAACGCAGACGACCCGTCGCCGGCGGAGGAGGCTCCGCGGTGGGAGCGAACCTCGCAGGGATGGCATGGCGAACAGACCATCCTCTTCCCCGAGGGATGGTACAGCGCACACTACGAGGTGGAACTCCCCGGGACCGCCGTGCTCGTGGCGGGAACGGTGCTCGTCCTGCTGCTCGATCTGCTGATGGTAGCCGGTCTGTGGGGCATTGGCTGGTGGAGCAGCCGAGGCCGCCCGCGCGCGCCGATCCGGCTGGGTCCCGGGGCGGGCCGCAGCTTTCGGGTGCAGGTCACGTTCGCCCTTTTCCTGTTCTTCCTCATCCCCGCCTTCGCGTTTGCGGCCATCGCCTCCCGGACTCTGGACGGCGCCGTGGTTCGAACGGCTGAAGCGCTGGCTGACCGTGCGGTGGCGGACGCCGCCGAAGACTTTCTCGCCGTACAGGGGCAGGTCGGACTGCTGCCCACCAGTACGGGCACGGTCCTTCTTCTCTATCAGGACGGAGAACTCATCCGGAGCTCCCGGCCGGCCTTCCTCGAGCTGGGCGTCCAGTATGCCTGGCTGCCCGCGCAGGTCCATCGATCGCTCGCGGACGGCGATGCAGTGCTCGTGCACGCGACCGCGCGTCGCTGGGGTGGCGAATACGCGCTCGCATATCGACAACTGCAGACCGGGCAAGTGCTGGCCTCGGCGGCCCCGCTGGATGCCGGCGCCACGGCGTTCGAACAGAACGATCTGATCCTGCTGCTGGCCTTCGCCGTCGTCACGGGGATCGCGCTCTCGCTTGGGTTGGCGCTGCTGGTGGGCCGTCGGCTGGCGAATCCGATCCGCACCCTCCGCCTGGCGTCGGAGCGAGTGGGGGAGGGCAACCTGGAGGTGCGGTTGCCGGAGACGCGCACCGATGAATTCGGCACCGTGTTCCTGGCGTTCAATCGAATGGTGCAGAGGCTTCATCGGGCGCGCGGCGCCCTGGTGCGCACCACGCAGCGCACGCAGGCCATCGTCGACGAGGCGGCGACCGGCGTGATCGCGCTGGATCAGGCGGGGGCGGTAACCCTGGTGAATCCGCAGGCCCAGGCGCTGCTGGGAGCTTCGGTAGGGCCGGGCGAACCGCTGCCGGCCACCCCGGGACTTGCGCGCGACCTGTCGCGCTGGGTGGAGCGCTTCTATCGCGACGGAGGCGAAGGAGCCGATCACGAATTCGAGTTGTCCGGAACCGAACTCGCGTCCGCCGCCCCCGGTTCCCGGGACTCCTCACGCAGGGTGCGCGTGCGGGCACGCCGCATCACGCGCGACGGACCCTCGCGGGGGGTCGTGCTCAGCCTGGAGGACGTGACCGACGAACTGCGCAGCGAGCGTATCGTGGCCTGGGGGCAGATGGCTCGTCAGGTGGCCCACGAAGTCAAGAACCCGCTTACGCCGATCAAGCTCAGCATCGAGCACGTCCGTCGAGCCTGGCAGGACCGGCGGCGCGATTTCTCGGAGATTCTCGAGCGCAACGTGGACTCGATCCTTCGCGAAATCGATCGTCTCGCCGAGATCGCCCGCAGCTTCTCACGCTACGGCTCCCCCAGGAAGGCCAGCGAACTCCCCCTGGAAGGCGTGCACCTGGAAACGGCGGTGGGGGAGATTCTCGCGCTCTACCGGAGCAACGAGCAGGGGATCGTCATCGAGACCGCCTTCCCGGCCGACCTTCCCCCGGTCCGTGCCCGGGAGTCGGAGTTCAAGGAAGTCCTGATCAACCTGCTCGAAAACGCGAGGGAAGCCGTAAAGCCCAGCGGCCACGTCCAAATCGGCGCCTCTGCCGAGGAGGGCGACGTGTGCCTTCAGGTCAGTGACGACGGCCGCGGCATGGAACCGGAGCTCCTCGGTCGCATCTTCGAACCGAGATTCTCCACCAGCTCCACGGGCACGGGTCTGGGCCTCGCAATCGTGCAGCGGCTGGTGCGTTCCTGGGGCGGCCGGGTGTGGGCCGAAAGCACGCCGCGCGTCGGCACGACGATGTCCATTCGCTTCGTGGCGTGGGAGCCGGCGCAGCGCACGCTGGTCCCGGCTGGAGGCACTGGACGGGCGGTGCCCAACCCGCAAGATTGAGTGCGGACCGGCCCGGAGTCGGCAAGGGTTCGCGACAACGGCCTGCACATCACCCCGATCCCCGGCACATCATCCCCATCCGCGATTCCGCCACGGAGACACTCCAATCCCCCATGCATCGTCCGGGGACGGGACCCTCGCTCGCGCAGCTCGACGCCGGTGAAATGCAGGCCTGGGTGGTCGCCAGGAGCGAGAAGATCGTCGCCCGCTGGCTCTCCGAGGTCACCAAGCGGTTGGAACGGCGACCGCAACAGCTGGTCGACCTGCTCCGGGATTTCTACGAGACCTTCGTCAGCATCCTTCCCGCCATTCTGGGCCCCTACCGGCGCAGGGTGCGGCCGGTCTGGCAGGAAGCCGCGAATCTCTACGGCGAACTCGCGGCGGAGCGGGGATTGGTGGCGGGTGAGGTCATCGAGGAGTTTCAGGTTCTTCGCGTGTCCCTCATCCGGGTCCTCTACGCGGAGCCGCGCATGCCCCCGGACGTGGTGCCGGGGATGCGTGAGGTGCTGCGCCTGAACCGGCTCGTGGACCAGGGCGTCACGCATGCGTCCATCGGCTACACCGACAGTCTGGTCTCCGCGCTGGTAGCCGGTCCGGGCGTTCCGGAATCGGTGACGGAGGAACTGCTCACCCGGGTCGCGGAGCAGCTTCAAGCGATCCGAAGCGAATTCCGCGACATCGTGGGAAGCGACCGCGGCTGAGGTCCATGCGATCTTCCGACGCCAACCCTCCGGCCCTGGCTGCCGCCGAGCCGGGGGACATGCCTCCCGGGGAATTCCTGGTCCACGGGCGGCGCATCCTCGAATGGATCTCGGAGTACCTCGGCTCGGCCGGACGTTATCCGGTTCTGTCCCGCGTGCGCCCGGGCGAGGTGCGCGCCTCGCTGGCGCCTTCGCCTCCTCTGGAAGGCGAGCCCCTGGAGGACATCCTGCGCGACTTCGAGGAGCGGGTGGTTCCGGGCCTCACGCACTGGAATCACCCCGGCTTCCTGGCGTACTTCGCGAACACGGCTTCCTCCCCGGCCATTCTCGGCGAATTGCTGGCCGCGGCGGTCAACGCGAACGCGATGATCTGGAGGACATCTCCCGCTGCAACCGAGGTGGAAGGCCTGACGGCTGACTGGCTCCGGCAGCTCCTCGGCCTGCCGGAGGGCTTCGCCGGATTCATCAACGACACGGCGTCGCACAACTCGCTGTACGCCCTCGCCGCCGCGCGTGCGCGGGCGTTTCCGGAGGCGGGAGAGCAGGGGCTTCACTCTCTGCCCGCGGGGCGGATCTACGCCTCGGAGCACGTCCACTCCTCCATCGACAAGGCCGTCGTCACGCTCGGGCTGGGCCGCCGGGGCGTGCGCCACCTCCCGGCCGACGACGGCTATCGCATGAAGCCGGAAGCCCTGCGCGCCGCGATCGAGGAAGACCTGGCCGCCGGGGTGCGTCCGGTGGCGGTGGTGGCCGTTGCCGGGACGACTTCGACGGCGAGCATCGATCCCCTGCCGGACATCGCCCGCATCTGCGAGGAGCACGGGATCTGGATGCACGTCGACGCCGCGTACGCGGGCGTGGCGGCGATCGTCGAGGAGCTCCGCCCGCTGCTGGCCGGGTGGGAGCGCGCCGACTCCATCGTGCTCAATGCCCACAAGTGGCTGTTCACGCCCATGGACTGCGCGCTCCTCTATTGCCGGCGCCCCGAGGCTCTCGCCGACGCGTTCTCCCTGGTCCCGCCCTACCTGCGCACTCCCGAAGCGGACGAGGCGCGTGACCTGATGAACTACGGCGTGGCGCTCGGCCGCAGCTTTCGCGCGCTCAAGCTCTGGTTCGTGCTGCGCTACTTCGGCGGCCGCGGGCTTGCGGACCGGCTTCGCGAACATTGTCGCCTCGCGCGCCGGTTCGCCGGGTGGGTGCAGGCTTCGGACCGTTGGCAACTCATGAGTTCGACGCTGCTGGGCCTGGTCGTCTTTCGATACCGCGATCCGGAGATGGGACCCGACCGGACCAACCGGGCCAACGAGCGCATCCTCGACGCGGTCAACGCCTCCGGAGAGGTCTTCCTGTCGCACACGGTCCTCGAGGGGCGCTACGTTCTCCGCCTTTCCGTCGGCAACCTGCGCACCCGGCGCGAGCATGTGGAACTGGCGTGGCGCAGGCTCGAACTGGAGGCGGCGCGGTTGCGCTAGACCATGGACTGGACACCGTCCCGCTGCGCCGTCCGCGCGCCCGTTGCGGCCATGTCGCGGGCTCGTTATCTAATGGGGGGTTTTTCCCCGGGGGATGCCGTCGGGACGGGTCTCAGGACCCGCAAGAGGGGCACATTCTGACATTCCAGCGGAGAGGCGGATGAGGGTTTGCGTACTGCGGGAGAGCCGCGCGGGAGAGCGCCGGGTGGCGCTGGTTCCCGCTGAAGTCGCCGCGTTGGCGAAGGTGGGCATCGAGGTCGCGGTGGAGTCCGGTGCGGGGGAAGAGGCTTCCTTCCTCGACGATGCCTTCCGCGAGGCGGGCGCATCGGTGTGCGAGAGCGCCGCCCGGGCGCTGGAAGGCAGCGACGTGGTCGTGAAGATCAACCCGCCTTCCACCGGCGCCAACGGCAGCGCGGATGAAATCGCCGCCCTCCCCGAAGGCATCGTGCTCATCTCGTTCGTCTCGCCGGTAGCGAACCTGGAGCTCGTACGCCGGCTGGCGGAAGCCCGCGTGACGACGCTGGCCATGGACCAGGTGCCCCGCATCACCCGGGCGCAGAAGATGGATGCCCTCTCCTCGCAGGCCACGGTAGCCGGGTATCGCGCTTCGCTGCTCGCGGCGACGCACCTGGGCAAGTTCCTGCCGATGTTCATGACCGCCGCGGGAACCATACCCCCCGGCAAGGTCCTGATTCTCGGCGCCGGCGTGGCCGGACTTCAGGCAATCGCTACCGCTCGCCGTCTGGGTGCCGTGGTCGAAGCCTTCGACATCCGCCCCGCGGTCAAGGAGCAGGTCGAGAGCCTGGGCGCCAGATTCCTGGAGGCGGAGCTGGACGAGTCCGCCGAGGACGAGGGCGGCTACGCACGCGCGCTGTCGGAAGAAAAGCACCAGCAGGAGCTCGAGCTGATCGGCGGCCGGCTGCCGGACATGGACGCGGTCATCACCACCGCCAACATCCCCGGTGCGCGGGCACCGGTGCTCATCACCTCGGCCATGGTTGCGACCATGCGTCCCGGATCGGTCATCATCGATCTCGCGGGCGAATCCGGCGGAAACTGCGAGTTGAGCGAGCACGGAAGGGTGGTGGTCCACGACGGGGTAATCATCGTCGCCCCGGACAACCTTCCCAGCGAGCTCCCCACGCACGCCAGCCAGATGTACGCGCGCAACGTGACCTCCTTTCTCCAGGACATCGTCGAGGACGGGGAACTCAAGCTCGACTTCGAGGACGAAGTGGTCTCCGGCTCGTGCGTGACGCACGACGGCGAGGTCGTGCACGCCCGCACTCTGGAGCGCATGTCGAGTTGACCCCCAACCCAGCGGAGAACCCATGGGTGAGTTGATGATCGGTCTTTACGTGTTCGTTCTGGCCGTCATGGTCGGATTCGAAGTCATCACCAAGGTGCCCCCGACGCTGCACACGCCGCTGATGTCGGGAGCCAACGCGATCTCCGGCATCGCCGTCATCGGCGCCCTGGTGGTGGCCGCCCAGGCGGGCGAAACCACCGGGCAGGTGCTCGGCGTGTTGGCGATCGTCATGGCGATGGTCAACGTGGTGGGCGGCTTCATGGTCACCGACCGCATGCTCGAGATGTTCAAGCCCGGTCAGAAGAAGTAGCGTCGGGCCCTGACCGCCCGGGCGGGTGCTGCGCGCCCGCCATCCAGCAAGCTCCCATGCATACCCGGATTTCCGAGGAGTCACGGTGAACCCCGATACCCTGCTGCAACTCGTCTATCTTCTTTCCGCGACCCTCTTCGTGTTCGGGCTCAAGCGGCTGGGCTCGCCCGCCACCGCCCGGCAGGGCAATCGCATGGCCGCACTCGCCATGCTCATCGCCATCGTCGCGACCCTCGTCGAGCAGGAGATCCTGAACTGGCAGCTCATCGCCCTCGGGATCATCCTGGGATCGCTCGCCGGTGCGATTGCGGCGCGCACGGTCAGGATGACCGACATGCCGCAGATGGTCGGGATCTTCAACGGGTTGGGGGGCGGGGCCTCCGGGGTCGTGGCCGCAGCCGAGTTCTTCCGGCTGGGCGGCGGAGACCTCGGCGTAGAGGCCGGGATCACCATTCTCCTGTCGACCCTGATCGGAGCGGTGACGCTCTCGGGCAGCTTCATCGCCTTCGGCAAGCTGCAGCGCTTCATCTCCGGGGCGCCGCTCACGTTCCCCTTCTCCAGAACCCTGAACGCCGTACTCTTTGTCGCGATTCTGGTCATCGCCGCCATGCAGGTGACGGGTGGGGCGACGGTGACGACGTATCTGGTGCTGACCGGGCTCGCCCTCGTGCTGGGGATCCTGCTGGTCACGCCCATCGGCGGCGCCGACATGCCGGTTGTGATCTCGCTCCTGAACTCGTACTCGGGACTGGCCGCGTCGGCGGCCGGATTCGTGCTCGGCAACATGATCCTGATCATCTCGGGGGCGCTGGTGGGCGCCGCCGGGCTGATCCTCACCAACCTCATGTGCAAGGCGATGAACCGGTCGCTGGCCAACGTCGCCTTCGGCGCCTTCGGCGCGGCCGATTCCACCGGGGGCAGGATCACTCCCGGAGAAGGGAAGAGCGTGCGGGACGTGGACGCGGAACAGGCGGCCATGGTGCTGGCGTACGCCCAGTCGGTGATCGTGGTCCCCGGGTACGGCCTCGCGGTCGCCCAGGCGCAGCACGACATCCGCAAGCTCTCGGACCTGCTTCAGGAACGCGGCGTCAGCGTAAAGTTTGCGATTCACCCGGTGGCGGGGCGCATGCCCGGGCACATGAACGTGCTGCTCGCGGAAGCCGACGTGCCCTACACCCAGCTCTTCGACCTGGACGAGATCAACGACGAATTCAGCACCACCGACGTGGCCCTGATCGTGGGAGCCAACGACGTGGTCAACCCTGACGCGCGCGATCCCTCCTCGGTGATCGCCGGCATGCCCATCCTCGATGTCGATCGGGCGCGCAACGTCATCGTGATGAAGAGGAGCCTGAGCCCGGGCTTCGCCGGGATCGACAACCCGCTCTTCTATCTCGACCGGACGATGATGTTCTTCGGAGACGCCAAGGGCTCGATGGTGGACCTGGTGCGCGAGACCAAGGAGGTCTGACGCACGCGGGCCGCCGCTCGTCCGGCACGACTTCTGCAGAGAGGATTTCAGAATCCCTCCCGGAACGATCCTCGGCGGGGCATGGGTCCCTGGTACGCGGAGGTGTGAAGATGCGCGGCATGCGTTTCGTTCTGTTGCAGCTGGCGGCGATCGCGGCTCTGGCCGGGCACGTGCGGGCGCAAGTGTTCGAAGAGCCCGTCCCGCAATGGTTCCTGGGCCTCGGCGGAATCATCAGCGAGCCGCAGGGAGAGTTCGCCGAGGCCGTGGGAACGGCGCCGGGCCTGGCCGTCAACGTCCGCTACAGCCCTTCCGGGGGGGCGGGATTCGGCCTGCGCGCCGATTTCGGCTTCATCCGCTACGGGTCCAATACCCAGCCCGCCTGCTTCAGCGTGACCGTGGGGTGTCGGATCCAGCTGGACGTGGTGACGGCGAACGACATCCTGTTGTTCAGTGTCGGCCCCGAGTGGATACTGCCCGGCGGGCCGGCGAGGCCCTACGTGACGGGCAATGTCGGGCTCGCCCACTTTTACACGCACTCGTACCTGAAGGGCGTGGATGAACACGACGAGGACGGCTTCGGCGAGACAACCAATTTCAAGGATACCTCGCTGGCCTGGCGCGCGGGCGGGGGAATCCTCCTGAGGCTGGTCCGCGGAGAGGTCTTCCTGGATCTGGACCTGGGAGCATTCTACCATCGCAACGGGGTGGCCGAGTACCTGACCGAGGTCGATATCGAGGATCTTCCCGGGGGCGGCATCGACATCTTCCCGCGCCTCGGCGAGACCGACTTCCTCTCGTTCCGCCTCGGCGTCTCCTTCGGCCTGAGCAACCCGGGTCCCTAGCCGCAGAAGGCCGGATCATCGGCCTTTGACCCGGTGTTCCCATCGCGCCATGGGAACGCCCCCGCAACGTCGCCACCTTTCTCCGGCACGGGGATGGTCCCCGTCTTCCGGCACGACGTGAAGCATGGTTGCGGGGGGCGATGTTCACTCAGGTCCGTTCGGCCGCCCTGAGCGGAGTCGACAGCTTTCCGGTCAGCGTCGAGGCGAGTCTCACGTCCGGCCTCCCGTCGTTCTCGATCGTCGGTCTCCCGGCCGGGGCGGTGCGCGAAGGCCGCGAACGGGTGGCCGCGGCGCTCGCCAGTGTGGGATTCCCCATTCCGCATCGTCGGCTGACGATCAACCTGGCACCGGCCGACGTCCCCAAGACCGGCAGCGCGTTCGATCTTCCCATTGCGATCGCCGTTCTGGTGGTGGCCGGCCACCTGCGGGCGGAGGAGGCCGACGGCCTTGTGTTCGTGGGCGAGCTGGGGCTGGACGGCGAACTGCGCCCGGTTCGGGGAGCGCTCTCCATCGCCAACGGCTGCCGCGGGATGCAGGGTCTGATACTGCCTTCCGCGAACGCGCGCGAGGCGGCGGTGGCGGGGGCGGTGGAGGTGATCGGGGCATCGTGTCTGCCGGAGGTAATTCGGCATCTGACCGGCAGCGACCTCATCGCTCCGGCCTCCGTGGACGGCCTCGCGCTACTGGGCGATGACGCCGGGGACGCGCCGGACCTGGCCGATGTCCGGGGTCAGGCCCATGCCAAGCGCGCACTTCTGGTGGCGGCCGCGGGAGGGCACAATGTGCTGCTGACCGGCCCGCCCGGAGCGGGTAAGACGATGCTCGCGCGGCGGCTCCCGGGAATCCTTCCGCCTCTCGGGCTGCGGGAGGCGGTGGAGGCGACGAAAGTGCACTCCGTGGCCGGACGCCTGCCCTCGGGAGAGGCGCTTGTGACGCGCCGCCCGTTCCGCGCCCCCCACCACACCATCAGCGACGCGGGGCTGGTCGGCGGTGGCCGCATTCCCCGCCCCGGCGAAGTCAGCCTGGCCCACGAGGGGGTGCTCTTTCTCGACGAGCTTCCGGAGTTCCGCCGGCACGTGCTCGAAGCTCTGCGACAGCCACTGGAGGACGAGGTCGTTACGATCTCACGTGCCAGTCAGGCGGTGACCTATCCTTGCCGCTTCGCCCTGATCGCCGCGATGAACCCCTGTCCGTGCGGGTTTCACGGTGATGGATCGGGACGCTGCTCGTGTACCGAGGCCGCAATCCGCCGCTATCGAAACCGGGTCTCCGGCCCGTTGCTGGATCGGGTCGACCTCCATGTGCACATCCCGGCCGTGCCGGTCGGGGAGCTCCAGGGGCGCAATACGGGGACGGCGAGCCTGGCGGCGCGCGCTCGGGTCGCGCGCGCACGAGGCCGGCAGCAGCAGCGCGCGAGCCGGAAGGGGACCATCCTCTGCAACAGCCGGCTCGCACCGGAGGAGATGCGACGCTGGTGCGTCCCGGGGTCGGAGGGCCGCCGGCTGCTGCGGAGGGCGGTGCGTGCTCTGGGCCTCTCCGCGCGCGGCTATCACCGCATTCTGCGCGTGGCCCGGACCATCGCCGACCTGTGCGAGAGCGAGCGCGTACATGCTTCACACGTCGCGGAGGCCATCCAGTACCGGCGCCCCGTGCATGAGCCCGGGTCGGCGAGTGCGGTCGATGCGGAGAGCTGGCGGGGACGGTCGGGAGTCCGCGGACGGCCGCCTATTTCCCCTTCACCCGCGGAAGGATGATGGTGAACTCCGTGAACTCGCCCTCTTCGGTGTCCACGGCGAGCTGCCCTTCGTGTTCGCGTACGATCTCGTGCGAAATCGACAGCCCCAGGCCAGTGCCCTGCGTGCCCGACTTGGTGGTGAAGAAGGGGTCGAAGATCTTGCGCACGACGCTTTCGGGCATGCCGGTGCCGTTGTCCCGCACCTTGATGCACACGGTGTCGCCCCGCCCCTCGGTGGAGACGAGCAGGGTGGGGGAGTACCCGCGGCCTTCCGCCTTGCCGCGCATCTGGGTGGCCTGGCAGGCGTTGGTGACGATGTTCAGGATGACCCGGCTGAGGTCGCGGGCGATGCCGTCGACGCGGCCCGCATCGGGGTCCAGTTCCCGGTTGATGGTCACGTTGAAGGTGGCGTCGGTTCCGCGCATGCCGTGGTAGGCGAGCTTGGTGTATTCCTCCACCAGCAGGTTGATGTCGATGGACTCGATCTGGCCGGCCTCGTCACGTGAGTGGGCCAGCATGCCGTCGACGATCCGGTTCGCCCGGTCGCCGTGCTCCTTGACCTTGGAGATGTTGAGCTGGAGGTCGCCCAGGATTTCGTCCACGATTTCGGTCAACTCTTCATCGCCGGCGGCGGCGAGCGGTCCCGCGCCATCACCATTGCCGCTCTCTCCTTCCATGCCGAGTTCCTCGCGCAACTCGTCGATCAACTCGACGGAGAGCGCCGCGAAGTTGTTGACGAAGTTGAGGGGGTTGCGGATTTCATGCGCCACGCCCGCCGTCAGCGCGCCGAGCGACGCCAGCTTCTCCTGGGTGATGACCTGTTCCTGCGTCCGCCGCAGCTCGTCCAGCGTGCTCTCAAGCTCCGCGTTCTTGTCCTGGACCTCGGTGGCGAGCGCCTCCACCAGGTTCAGACGCTGAACCTCGATGGCGTGCTGCCGGAACACCTCGAGGGCGCCCGCCATGTCGGTAACCTCGTCGTTGCCGGCAATCTCCAGCTTCGCTTCCAGTTCGCCCCTGGACATGCGGCGCATCACGTCGGAGAGGTGGCGCAGGCGGACCAGAAGGCGTTCGCCGAAGAACTTCCAGCCTCCGAAGACGGCCGCCAGCACTGCCAGGACGTTGACCGCAAGGATCGTCCACCAGCCGACCTGCAAGAGAGTGGCCGACCGGTCCGCCGCCTCCTGGGTCGAGATCTCCGCGTTCTCCACCAGCGGCTGAACGAGCGCGGCCAGGTCGTTGGTGGTCGCTTCGTTCAGGGCCAGATACTCCTCGGACTCGGCCAGCTCGGCCAGCTCGAGAGTGCGGATGGTGTAGATGCCGTTGGCGGCCGAGTAGAGGTCGCCCAGGGCCAGGAAGGACGGGTTGAACAGGGCGGCGGTCGCGGGGCGCAGGTCGCCCAGCGCGGCCTCCAGGTCGCCCATCGCCGCCGTTACCCTCTCGCGGTTCGTCTGAAGCAGGCCCGGATCGTCCTGCGTGAGCGCACGCTGGATGAGCACGGAAACCTCGTTCTGCGTCGCCTGGTAGTTGAGCAACCCTCTGTACTGATCCAGCTCGTCGGGCGTGTTTCTGGCGGAAATCGGCGCCGGCTGGTCAGTGAGTTCCCGCAAGCCCGTTTCCATGAAGAACTCCTGGTCGTCGATCTCCGTGACGAGCAGGAGTTCGGTTCCCAGCGTGATCTCCAGCACCTCGCGTTCCAACTCGCTTACCTGAGCGCGATAGGTCATCCGTCGAGCCGCCGATTCCCGGATGAGGTCGATGCTCTCCACCAGGCCGGAGACGAGCCGGACCACCGAATCCTGAAGTGCTCCCTCGAGTCCGGCGCCCGTCATCTGCCCGATGCGGGTAAGCAGGAATTCCTCTTCCCGTGCCACATCGAGGTCAACCAGTTCCAGGTCTTCCGGCGTATCGGCCGCGATCAGCCTGGGAGAGGCACGCACGAGCTCCGAGCTGCTTTGCGCGACGTCGAAGGCTGCGATCATCCCCGGCATATAGGTGCCGGTGACGTTGCGCTGGCTCGCATTGACGATCGTCATGAGCCCCAGCGCCAACACGCTCGCCACCAGAGTCAGGGACACGCCCCCACCCAGTCCCACCCAGATCTGGCTCGCTATCCCGAAGCGGTTTCCCGTGGCTTCGCGGACCTTGGCGCCCCATCCGGACGGCAGCTTTTCCAGAACCCACTCGAAGGTGGAATGGATCTTCGAGTCCAGACCCTCCTGAACCGGAGGAGTCATCGCGACAGCCGCTCCATGGCCTGGAAACGGCCAGCCTGGATCCGGGTCAGAAACACGCGGTCCGAGCCCTGGTTGTCCCGCTCGCCATACTCTACCTCGAACCCGCCCAGATCGATGGGCCCTGCTTCCCGCAGCGTCTCGAGGAAGCTTTCCCGGGTCGGTTCCGGGCCCGTCCGGTCCAGTCCTTCGACGATCAGAAGTCCGGCCAGGTAGCCCTCGAGGGAGACGAAGCCGGGACTCGCATCCGGGTCCGCCACTTCCAGCGCCTGATGATAGCGGGCGACCACGGGAACGGAGGTATCCCCGGGGAAGGGGACGACCTGCGTGACCACGACACCCTCGCCCGCCGCCCCCAGTTCGTTCAGCAGCGCGTTGCTGCCCACGAACGATATGTTCACGAAGATGGCGTCAACGCCGATGCGGCGCGCCCACCTGATGAACGTGGCTGCAGGTTGATAGGCGCCGATGATGACCACGGCCTGGGGATTGCCCTCCCGGATATCGAGAAGAGCCCGTTTCACCGCGGTGGTGTTGCGGACGTATGCACCCTCGGCTACGAGCACCATGTCGCGCCGTCCCAGGGCGCGGCGCATGCCGGTCAGGCCGGCGTTGCCGTAGTTGTCGTCCTGGTACAGGACCGCGAAGCGCGTAAAGCCGAGGTCCGAGGTGAGGCGCTCGACCATCTCCTCGGTCTCCTGGAAATAGGATGCGCGCAGGTTGACCACGAAGTCGCGGTTCTGACGCAGGAATTCCGCGCCCGTGAACGGCCCGATGTAGGGAACGCCCGCGGCGCTCGCCACCGGTTCCGCCGCTGTGGAGGTGGGAGTTCCCACCGCCCCCACCAGCCCGAACACTCCCTCGGCAATGAGCGCGTGCGTGTTGTCGGAAGCGGCCTCGGGCTCGTACCCGTCGTCACGCGCACGGAGCCGCAGCATCCTTCCCTGCACACCCCCGCGGCGGTTGGCTTCCTCGAACGCCGCGAGAATCCCGAGCCTCATGTTGGAGCCGAGTTCGCTCGTGGGTCCGGTGAAGGCGGCCGACTGCCCGAACACGATCGAATCCGCGAAGACGCCCTCCGCTTCCGACTGGGCTGCCAGCGGCGAGCCCGGCAGAGGGCCGACCACGAGCCCCAGAAAAACCCCGAGCGCGGCGCGGCGAGGCGTCAGGGCATGGATCACAGATGTCACGCCCCGGCACCCCGTCCCGCCTCTCATCAGTCCCCTCCGTATCGCAGCGCCAGGCAGGTCAGGTCGTCGGACTGCGGGGCCCCGCCCGCGTGCTCGTGTACCGCGTCAACCACCTGGCGCGTCATGTCCTCGGGGTCGTCACCGGCCGCCTTCCTCAGGACCTCCAGCAGCGTGTCGTCCCCGAACTGGTTTCCGGCCTCGTCCATCGCTTCGGTCACGCCGTCCGTGTAGAAGAAGACGATGTCGCCCTCCTCCAACTGCATCGAGTGTTGCTGATAGGGGAACTCGTCGATCACGCCGAGGACGATGCCGCTGTCCCCCGGCAGCCACGTCACCTCGCCCGAAGGCTTGACCAGACAGGGGAGGTTGTGGCCTCCGTTTACGTATTGCAGAAGCCCCGACGCCGGATCGAGCACCGCGTAGAACATGGTTACGAACATCGACTCCTTGTTCTGTTCGTAGAGTAGCTGGTTGACCTCGGTGATGCACTTTACGGGCTCGCGCTCGCCGAGCGCGGATCCCTTGACGAGGGTTCGGCTCACCATCATGAAGAGCGCGGCCGGCACCCCTTTGCCGGAGACGTCCGCGACGACCACGGCAAGCCCGTCATCGTCCACGGGGAAGAAGTCGTAGAAGTCGCCGCCCACTTCCTTGGCCGGGGTCATCCATGCGTACAGGCCGTACCGCGGATGCTTCGGGAAGACCTTGGGCAGAATCGAGTCCTGCATCTGCGCCGCCACCCCCAGCTCCTGGCGCAGGGCGACGAGCTCGTCGCGAGATCGGAGCGCGTCGCGCATCACCTGCAGGTGCCGGATCGTCTTGTCGATCGTGGTCTCGAGATCGTCGAAGTTGATCGGCTTGGTGAGGAAGTCGAACGCGCCGCGATTCATGGCGGTGCGGATGTTCTCCATGTCTCCGTACGCCGTGACGATCACGGCGCGCAGGTCCAGATCCAGAGAGTTGATCTGGCTGAGCAGCGTCAGCCCGTCCATCTCCGGCATGTTGATGTCCGACAGGACCATGTCGATGTCGTCCTGCTCGTTCAGCTTGTCGAGCGCTTCGACACCATTGCTGGCGAAGACGAGTTCGATCTCGCGCCGACGCACCTTGCGGCGGAACTTCTGTCTGAGGAGAAGCTCGAGATCCGGCTCGTCGTCCACCACAAGTATTTTCTTCATACGTCCTCCCGAAAGAGAAGCGACCCCGATGCATTCCCCTGCGCCGGCGGCCGGCCGGCGCGGCAGCCTGATCGGGCGTTGGCGTCGCCCAAAACTACTCTTTGCGCGCCCGTTGGCAACAACGATCCGCACTTGCCCCGGCTCGGAAATGTTGGAGATCAGGTCCTGTTTCGCGTTGCCGGCGGGTGATGCCGATGGCGGCGTATCGAGGGATGCGCATTCGAGCCTGCCGTGATAGGTTGTTAGGCCGGCAAATCCGGAAGCCGTCTGCGCCCGGGACACGTCGGCGAGTAAACCTGGCGCGGAACAAGGGGAGAATGGCGCAGTCGTTGGGGCACAGCGGCGGATCGACGCATGGATGTCACACTTGGGATTGATGTGGGGATGGACCAGCACGAGCCTCGCAGGGTCGTGGAGGTGTTCGAGCGCTTCGCCACGGCGAACGGCATAAGCGACCTGGTAGTGCAGAGGTTCTGTCTGGCGCTGGACGAAATCCTCACGAACGTGATCTCATACGGGTTCGAGAAAGTACCCGGGAAACCGAGGATTCGCGTGGACTTCGGCCTGGGAGACGGACTGCTGGAAGTCCGCATCGAAGACAACGGACGGTCGTTCAATCCGCTCGCCGACGCGCCGCTCCCGGATTTCACGCTGCCCGTGGACGAGCGACCGATCGGCGGGCTTGGCATCCACCTTGCCAAGAACCTCGTGCACGACATATCCTATCGACGCGATAAAAAGCGAAACTGCCTGACCCTCACACAGCCGCTGTAGGGCGCGACAGGGGAATCCAAATCCGTGAAAGTCACAGCCAGTCAGTCAGGGGACGCCGTGATCGCGGCCGTAAGCGGCCGCGTTGATTCGGTAAACGCGACCTCCTTCGAACAGGAGTTGAGCAAGGCCATGGAGGGCGGTTCCAGCCGCCTGGTCGTGGATTGCGGCGAGCTGTCGTACATCAGCAGCGCCGGCCTGCGCATTCTCCTCCTCGCTGTCAAGAAGACCCGTGCGCAGGGTGGAGGAGTGGCGCTGTGCCAGGTGCAGGACCACGTCCGGGAGGTGCTGGAGGTCAGCGGTTTCACACGCATCATGACGGTCCGCGATACCGTCGAGCAGGCGATCGACAGCTTCTAAGGGTTTTGCGGGAGCCGGAGCCCGACACGGCGACCGGTCCCTTCCCGGCGTTACTCGCCGCCGCACTCCGCATGCGCCGCCCTTCCCGTCCGAACGGGCCGGGAACCCCTCTTGCGCTCCATGCCGAGGTTCCCGGCCGCTGAGCCCCGCGATTCCGGTTTCGGGCTAGAAGTAGGTGAACGCCTGGACCTTCAGGGACCATTCGGTGCGGTCCAGCGAGGACCGGTAGATGTCCAGGTTGGTGGAGATACCGTTCTTCCCGAAGGCGTACAGCATGAAGCCGGGTGTGATCGTGAAGCCGGAAAAGTCCCCGCCGTCGGCATCCTCGGTCCTGGCCCAGCTCAGGCGCAACAAAGGCTCGATGGCCTCGAAGCGGGCGGTCTCGGGCAGCCGCGCATACCAGAGGCCCATCGCCTGAAACGCCGTGAACGGGGTGTGCTGGGCCACCTTCCAGTTCCGCCCCCGGATCGCCCCCAGCAGCAGGTGACCTCCGTCGCGCCATGTCCCCGCCTCGAACTCGAGCCCGTAGGCCGGGGTCCAGGCCGATCCGTACTCGAACCTGGTTTCGTCGAATGAGGCGTAGACGGCGAAGCGGCTGGCGTCGGTGAGGTCGAAGGACAGCTGCGTGGTGGTCGACTTCCAGTTGTTCGTATCCCGGTTGTCGATGCCCTCGCCGTTGGTGAGCGTAACGCGGTAGCTCGCACGGCTGCCAAGGCGGCCGGTCATCAGCAATCCGGGCTCGTACCCGTTCAGGCCAAGCCGGAAGGCAAGGTTGCCGAAGGAACAGACACCACCGATTCCCGGGCAGTCGTCGACGCCCGAGACTCTCGCGTCACGTTCGATGAGCGGCAGGTCCGAGTTGGGAACCAGCCAGAAGTACGAAATGCCGCGCTTGAACTGACCCATGTTGAGGACGAAGGCTTCGGAGAAGCTCAGCGTAAGCCACGCGTCCAGCACCGTCCCTCCGCGCAGCGCCTCGAACTGGAGCCGACCGCTGACAAAGTCGTTGTAGCGCCCGTCCAGGGTGATCCAGGCACGCCGCATGGAAAACGTCGATACGGCACCCTCGGCGCTCGTCGCCTCGTATTGCGCGTGCACGCGCCCATCGAACGAAATGCTGGAGCCGCCATAGGACCGGAAGGGCGGGTCCTGCGCCTGGAGTGCGGAGGAGGAGAACGCCATGGCTGCGAGCAGCATGCCTCCGACCGCGGTCCTCGCGGACGCCTTCGAATCCGCTCGCCGCTCCCGCCGGCGCTTGCCGGCATGGATGCCCGGGTGCGGGTCGGAATGGGGATTCCGTGCCGCTCCTGCCGTGATCATCGTCTCTTGGTGCGCCGGCATCGTGGCCTCCTGGGAGGTGGTGTCGCGGTTGTCGTGGTGCGGTCCCTCGGGCCGTGTCCGCTGTGGCTCGGCACGGCCGTTGGCCGATCGAGGGTATTCGCGCCCTCTAGAATAGACCGATCACCCTTCCGGTGTCAGGATCCAGGTCGACATCGTAGAAGGAGGGACGGGTCGGCAGTCCGGGCATGGTGCGCATCTGACCCACCAGCGGATACAGGAACCCGGCGCCCACCGACGCGCGCACGTCGCGGATCGGCAGGGTGTATCCTCGTGGCACTCCCTTGCGGCGTGGGTCGTGGCTGATGCTCAGATGGGTCTTGGCCATGCAGATGGGCAGATGGGAGAAGCCCTGGCGGGTGAAGAGATCGATGCGTTCGTCGGCCAGCGGCTCGAACTCTGCTCCGTCTGCTCCATATACCTCGCGCGCGATGATGTCGATCTTCTCCCGCACCGGGAGGTCGAGCGGATAGAGGAAACGGAAATCGGAGGGCTGCCCGGTGGCTTGCACCACGGCCCGGCCCAGCGCGACCGCTCCCGCGCCTCCGTGGGCCCAGTGCTTCGAGACCACCGCGTCCACGGCTCCGGCGGACCGCGCCGCCCGGATCACCAGGTCCACCTCGGCATCCGTGTCGGTGGCGAAGTGGTTCACGGCCACCACCACCGGAACGCCGAACTTGCGTGCCGTGCGGATGTGGTGCTCCATGTTGGCGATCCCCCGGGAAAGCAGCTCCAGGTTCTCTTCCGTATACGCCCGGTCGAGCGGCCGCCCCGCCACCACCGGAGGTCCGCCGCCATGCGTCTTCAGGGCCCGGATGGTGGCCACCAGCACCACCGCGTCGGGTACCAGCCCGGAATAGCGGCACTTGATGTTGAAGAACTTCTCCATGCCGATGTCGGCCCCGAATCCCGATTCGGTGATGACGTAGTCACTCAGCTTGAGCGCGATGCGGTCGGCAATGATGGAGCTGTTGCCGTGCGCGATGTTGGCGAACGGCCCGGCGTGGACGAAGACCGGAGTGCCCTCGAGGGTCTGCATCAGCGTGGGCTGAACGGCGTCGCGCATGAGGACGGCGAGCGCGCCCGCCGCCCCGATGTCCTCCGCGGTTACCGGTTCGCCGGAGCCCGTCGCTCCTACCACCATGGCTCCGAGCCGCCGGCGCATGTCGGCCAGGTCGGTCGTCAGGGCGAGAATCGCCATGATCTCGCTGGCTACCGTAATGTCGAACCCGGTGGTGCGGGTGAATCCGAATTCATCCGGACCCTGACCGATCGTGATCTCGCGGAGCATGCGGTCGTTGGTATCCATCACCCGCCGCCAGGTGATGGTGTCCGGATCGATCCCCAGGCGAACGAAGCGGCTGCGCTCCTCCTGCGTCATCCGGTCCGGGTCGCTGGTGGCGATGCCGAGCTTCTCCTTGCGCACCTGCATGCCGCGGGCGAAGAAGCGCCGTCCGTTGCGGACCGGGAAGAGGCGCTCGAAGAGAAGTTCGTCGCTCTGACGGGACTCGTGCAGCATCCGTATGTCGATCGCCGCCGCCAGCAGGTTGTTGGCCGCGGTGATGGCGTGGATGTCCCCGGTGAGGTGCAGGTTGAAGTCCTCCATGGGGATGACCTGGCTGTAGCCGCCGCCCGCCGCCCCGCCCTTGATGCCGAAGGTCGGGCCCTGGCTGGGCTGGCGGATGCACGCGATCGTCCGCTTGCCGAGATGGGCGCCCATCGCCTGGGCGAGACCCACCGTGGTCGTGGTCTTGCCCTCGCCCAGGGGTGTCGGGGTGATCGCCGTCACGTCGATGTACTTGCCGTCCGGCGCGCCGGAGAGCCGTTCGAGTACGGAAAGCCGCACCTTCGCCTTCCAGGACCCGTGCATCTCGAGCTCCCCGCTCCCGAGGCCGAGTTGCGCGGCGATGGAGGCGATGGAGGTGAGCGGGGCCTCCTGGGCGATCTCGATGTCGGAGGGGACGGGCGAACGAAGCTGCAGGGAGGTATTGCGGCCGGGATCGGTCATTTGGCGGGGGGATTCCATGGTTTCGGGGCGCTGGCGTCGGATACCGAGCGATTTCGTCGCGCGACAAGTCGCTGCTCGCGGATGCGTCAGAAACATTCCCTCCGCAGGCTGATTTGGGAATAGGTGCGGGAAATGAGCCTGGCGGGGCAGGGTGATTTCCTTGATTCGGTCCCGCGGGTACGGGTACATTAATCGCCGAATCCCGGCGCGTCCCCGCCACAATCCCCGGCCACCCTCCTCTCCAGAGTCCCGCATGCGACTTTTCATCGCGCTGAATCTGTCCGATGGCGCGAAAGAAGGCGTGTACGCCGCCGCCCGGCCCCTCAGAGAGGCCGGTTTGCCGGTGAGGTGGCTGGATCCCGACACGTATCACCTGACCCTGAAGTTCCTGGGCAATCCGCATCCCGACCTGACGCCGCGCGTCTCCGAGGCGATCCGCGAAGTCGGGGGCAAGAACCGGTCCTTTTCGATGGAGATCCGCGGCTTCGGCGCCTTTCCCACGATTCGCCGCCCGAGGGTGCTGTGGGCCGGGGTGGAGCCGGTCCTCGCCCTGCGCTGTCTGAAGCAGGACGTGGAGTGGGGCCTGGCCAGCCTGGGCTTCAACCGCGAGACGAGCGCCTTCCATCCTCACATCACCGTGGGCCGCGCCCGGGCGGAGACCGGCGCCGGCGCCTTCCGCGGACTGGACGCCCTGGTTGCCGGCCTGGACTTCCGCCATCAAATCGACGTGACGTCGGTGGAACTCATGCGCAGTCATCTCTCCCGCACGGGAGCCCGCTACAGCGTCGTATCCTCGGCGGCGCTCGGGACGCCGGAATCGGCGCAGCCCAACGCCTGATGACCACGATCCGCGCGAGATCCCCGAGACTCGGCTCCTGACACGACTTCATGGCCAACATCCTCATCGTCGACGACGGCGCCTCGGTCAGCGGCGCCCTGCGCCAGGTCTTCGAGTACGAGTCGCATCGCGTGACGATCGCCCCCAACGGCCCCGTCGGCCTCGAGCGCCTCGTTGACGACAATCCCGATGTCGTCTTCCTGGACGTCAAGATGCCGGAGATGGACGGCCTGGAGGTCCTGTCGCGGATGAGGAAGCTCGACTCCCGCACGCCGGTGATCATGATCAGCGGACACGGGAACATCGATACCGCCGTGGAGGCCACGCGCAGGGGAGCCTACGACTTCCTGGAGAAGCCCCTCGACACGGCGCGCCTCTTCGTCACCCTGCGCAACGCTCTGGACATGCGCGGGCTCAAGCGCAGCGTCGAATCGCTTCAGACCGAAGTGGAGAGCCGATACGAAATCGTCGGTTCCTCGCCCCGGATTCATGAAATGCTGATGCGTATCGAGAAGGTGGCGCCTACGCGCGCGCGCGTGCTCATCACCGGCGAGAACGGCACGGGCAAGGAGCTGGTGGCCCGGGCGGTCCACAGGCTGTCGGACCGGCGCGACCGGCCGTTCGTGGAAGTGAACTGCGCCGCGATCCCCTCGGAGCTCATCGAATCGGAACTCTTCGGCCACATGAAGGGGTCATTCACCGGGGCGGTGGCGGATCGCGCCGGGAAGTTCGAGCAGGCGGACGGCGGCACGCTCTTTCTGGACGAGATCGGCGACATGTCCTTCGCGGCCCAGGCAAAGGTGCTGCGCGTCCTGGAGCAGGGCGTCGTGGTCCGCGTGGGAGGCTCCCGGAGTCTGCAGGTGGACGTGCGCGTCATCGCGGCCACAAACAAGGACCTTGCCGAAGAGATCAGGAGCGACCGGTTCCGGGAGGATCTCTATTACCGTCTCAACGTCGTCCCCATCGAGCTTCCTCCGCTCCGCGAGCGACGGTACGACATACCCATGCTCGTGAAGCACTTCACCACGCTGATGATGCGAACCGGACGGGCATCCCGAAAGCACTTCACGGAGGGTGCCCTGAACCGGCTCCAGGCGATGGAGTGGCCGGGCAACGTGCGCGAACTGCGCAACGCGGTGGAGCGCCTCCTGATTCTCTCGGAGGGCGACGAGATCCGGGCAAGGGACGTCCGTCTGCTCTCTGGAGGCAGCCCCGGCGCGGCCGTCCGCCAGCTGCTGGCCGCGCCTTCCTTCGCCGACTTCAAGGACCGCGCGGAACAGGCGTTCATCGAGCACAAGCTGCGCGAGAACGACTGGAACATCACCGAGACCGCCCGGTCGGTGGGCATGCCCCGCTCCAACCTCTACAAGAAGATCAACAAGTACGGGCTGGAGCGGGAGTCATGAGGCGGGGAGCGGGAACAGGCCCCGGAAGCGGGGAATCCCTTGCGGACCGATGACGGGGCGGAGGATGGCAGGCGCCACTCCGAACCCGCGGCGGAGGAGGCGCGCATGAAGTCACTGGCCCGGACGGCGTGGGACTGGTGCCGGTCGGTTCTGATCGCATTCGCGCTCTTCCTGATCATCAGGACGTTTCTGGTGGAGGCCTTCAGGATTCCCACCGCCTCCATGGAGAACACCTTGCTGGTGGGAGACTTCCTGGTGGTCAACAAGGCGGTGTACGGCGCCGAGGTTCCGGGGACGGCGCTGCACCTTCCCGCCTTCGCGGAGCTCGAGCGGCGCGACGTCGTCGTGTTCACACCTCCGCACGACCCTGGAAAGAACTACGTGAAGCGCGTGGTCGGGGTGCCTGGGGACGTCCTCGAGATGCGGGCCAAGAAGCTGTACCTGAACCAGGTGCAGCTCGACGAGCCGTACGTTCGCCACGTGGATCCGCGACGTGACGAGTTTCATCCAGACATGGCGTGGCAGGCGGGTTTTCTCGCCGGCGGCCGCGACCCGGCGTCCTACCGGCCGACGCGGGACAACTGGGGTCCGATCCGGATTCCGGAGGACAGCTACTTCGTGCTCGGAGACAACCGCGACAACAGCGAAGACTCGCGCTACTGGGGATTCGTCGACAAGAAGTCGGTGCGCGGCCGGCCCTGGTTCGTCTACTACTCCTTCGACGCGTCCTCCGATGAGGAGGCTGCGTGGATGAGGGACGTGCGCTGGGGCAGGATCGGCGGGATTGTCCGGTGAACGCGGAGTGCTGGTTGACACCATGCGGCCTCTCTGATACCCTTGACTGCTTTGTTGCTCTACTCCGTGGACTCGACACGAGGGCGAGACCGCGGAAGAACGTCTCCCCGGCAAATCGCGGGTGAACCGTACGTGAAGACATACACGCCCAAGGCGCGCGACATCGAGCACCAGTGGTGGGTGGTTGATGCTGCGGGACAGCCGTTGGGGCGCCTGGCGGCGCAGGTCGCGCGCGTACTGCGCGGCAAGCACAAGCCCATCTTCACACCTCATCTGGACACGGGCGACAACGTGGTGGTGATCAACGCCGCCCGCGTGAAACTGACCGGCAACAAGGCGGCGCAGAAGACCTACTTCCGCCATTCGGGCTACATGGGCGGCGAGCGCCATATTCCCTTCAGGACGATGCTGGAGAGGCATCCCGAGCGGGTGATCGAACGCGCCGTGCGCGGCATGCTCCCGAAAGCACGCCTGGGTCGCCGACTCCGCCGCCGGCTGCGCGTCTACGCCGGAGCCGAGCATCCTCATCATGGGCAGCGTCCGCGCCCACTCACGTTCTGAGGTCACGGGTTCATTGCCGTACGTACAACAGGTCCAGGCCGTAGGCCGGCGCAAGAGCAGCGTCGCGCGCATCCTGCTGCGGCCGGGAATCGGAAGATGGCTGATCAACGGTCGGGAGCTGGAGGACTATTTCCCGAGGCTGGTGCACCGCAAGCGCGCCACCGAGCCGATGCAGGTCGTTGACGCCGACGCCCGCTTCGATGTCGTCGTGCGCGTACACGGGGGCGGGATGACCGGTCAGGCCGACGCCATCCGCCTGGGCGTGGCTCGAGCGCTGGTCGAGGAAGACGAGGACGCCATGGGCCCGCTTCGCCAGGGCGGGTTCCTCTCACGTGATCCGCGCAAGGTGGAGCGCAAGAAGCCCGGCCGCCCGAAGGCCCGCAAGCGCTTCCAGTTCAGCAAGCGATAAACCCGAGGACTGCCTGGAGACGCATGGAGCAGGTTTCTCTGAACCAGATGCTTGAGGCCGGGGTCCACTTCGGACACCAGACGCGCCGATGGAACCCCAAGATGCGCCGCTTCATATTCACGGAGCGGAACGGCATCCATATCATCGACCTGCGCAAGACCTTCGATCGGCTGATCGCGGCCCGGAAGATCGTACGCCAACTGGTGCTCGCGGGCGAACGCCTCCTGTTCGTGTGCACCAAGCCACAGTTGCGCGGGATCATTGAAGAGGATGCCGCCCGGTCCCGCAGCCTGTTCGTGACGGAGCGCTGGCTGGGCGGCATGCTCACCAATTTCCAGACCATCCGTCGCCAGATCCGCCGCCTGAAGGAACTGGAGCGGGGGCAGGAGGAGAACGCCTTCGAGTTCTACACGAAGAAGGAACGCCTTCTGCTGGAACGCGAGCGGCTGAAGTTGGAGAAATACTTTTCCGGGGTGAAGGACATGACCCGGCTGCCGGGCGCCATCTTCGTCATCGATGCCCGGCGCGAGGCGATCGCGGTGAGGGAAGCTCACCGGCTCGGCATCCCGATCATCGCCATCACCGACACCAACGCCGATCCGGATCTCATCACCTACCCGATTCCGGGGAACGACGACGCGATACGCTCGGTCAGCCTGATCAGCGGCGCCATCGCCGAGGCGATCCGCGAAGCCCGCAAGGAGGTGCCGGAAGAGGCGCTCCGACGGGTCGAGGATCTGGAGGCCACGACGTATTCGACGGAAACAGGCGAGAAGGCCGCCGCGGTGGAGGAGCATCCGCGCCGTCGAGCGCGCCGCCGGCCCCGCCCGGGTGTCATCGCGGAACGCCAGAAGGGCAGTGGTGCGGGGGATTCGCCGAAGCGAGTCAGAAGGGCGCGCGTCCTGGTCAGGAAGCCGGGGCGCGATGCAGCCCAATCGGGTTCCAGCGAAGCGCCCGCTAAGCCGTCGGCCGGCCAGGATGCCGAACCGAAGCCGTCCCGGGTCCGGCGTGCGCCTCCCCAACCGGTAGCATCCCGGCCCAGCTGATCCTCCTGCCGGCGAATGCCGGGACAGGGAAGTGCGGACGAGGGTCGCGGGAAGGCGTGACCGGATCCCGCGCCCCGGAACCTCGAAACGACCACCAGGCGGATACTCCACATGACGATTCCCGCAAAGATGGTGAAGGCCCTGCGCGACCGTACCGGCGGGGGCATGATGGATTGCAAGCGCGCCCTTGAAGAGACCGGCGGGGACCTCGAGGCCGCGGTCGATCTCCTCCGCGCCAGGGGTGCGGCGAAGGTCTCCAAGCGAGCGGGCAGAGATGTGAACCAGGGCACCATCGGCAGCTACGTCCACTTCGACCGAAGGGTGGGCGTCATCGTCGAGGTCAACTGCGAGACGGACTTCGTCGCCAACACGGACGACTTCCGGGCGCTGGCCAAGGACATCGCCCTGCATATCGCCTCCGAGGACCCGATTGCCGTGCGCGCGGAGGAGCTGCCGCAGGAGGTGGTCGAGCGTGAAAAGGCGATCTACCGGGAGCAGGTGCGCGCCCAGGGGAAGCCGGAGCGCATTCAGGACATGATCGTCCAGGGAAAACTGAAGGCCTTCTACAAGGATCAGGTGCTGCTGGAGCAGCCCTTCATCAAGGACACGGCCCGGACCATCGGCGAGCTCGTGACAGAAGTCTCCGCGAAAACCGGCGAGAAGATCGAAGTCGCCCGCTTTTCCAGGTTCGCGGTCGGGCAGCGCGGCTGACGGCGCACGCCCGCCGGACGATGAGCGGCTCGCCGGAGTTCCGATACTCGCGGGTTCTCCTGAAGCTGTCCGGCGAAGCTCTAGCGGGAGAGGAAGGATTCGGCATCTCTCCGCCGGTCGTGGACCGCCTCACCGACGAGATCGGGACGCTCGCCGAACTGGGCGTGGCCCTCGGCATCGTCATCGGGGGCGGCAACATCATGCGCGGGGCGCTGGCCAGCCGTCAGGGCATGGACCGCGTCACGGCCGACTACATGGGCATGCTCGCCACCGTCATCAACGCGTTGGCGCTTCAGGATCTGCTCGAGCGCAAGAGCGTCACCACGCGCGTGCTGACCGCCTTTAGAATGGAAAAGCTGGCGGAGCCGTACATCCGCCGCCGAGCGATCCGCCACCTGGAGAAGGGCAGGGTGGTCATTTTCGCCGGCGGCACGGGAAACCCATATTTTTCAACCGACACCGCGGCCGCCCTGCGGGCGATCGAGATGGAAGCCGACGTGATCATCAAGGCCACGAAGGTGGCGGGGATCTTTACCGCCGATCCTCTCCTGGATCCGACCGCACAGTTCATCCGGCGCATCAGTTTTCAGGAAGTGATCGCGCGGGAACTGGGCGTCATGGATGCCCCTGCGGTGTCGCTCTGCAAGGACAACAAACTGCCCATCATCGTCCTCAACCTCGGCGAGAGAGGAGCGGTCGGGGCAGCCATCAGGGGGGAGCGCATAGGCACGTTGGTATCCTGAAAGGGGTATCTGCTCTCCGATTCGGTACCACACGCGCGCGGGAGGCTGTCATGGGACTCATGGAAGAACTCACGGAGCGCATGGATGCCGCGCTCGATGCTGCCCGTCGCGAGTTCGCCACCGTTCGAACCGGCAAGGCGACCCCGGCTCTGCTGGACAGCGTCCGGGTCGACGCCTACGGGGCCAGCATGCCCCTGAACCAACTCGCGACGGTGGTCGCGACCGACGCGAGCCTGCTCGTGGTGCAACCATACGACAAGTCGGTGATGTCTTCCGTCGAGAAGGCGATCATGTCCGCCAACCTCGGGCTCAATCCCTCCAGCGACGGCAACCTCATACGTGTGCCGATTCCTCCGCTAACCGAGGAACGACGGCGGGAATACGTGCGCATCGTCCACAAGATGTCGGAGAATACCCGGGTCTCGATCCGCCACGCGCGGCGCGCGGGCAACGGCGAGGTGAAGCGTCGCATCCGGGAGCACGAGATCAGCGAGGACGAGGGTCATCAGCTGATGGGCCGGATTCAGAAGCTCACCGACCGCTACGTGGCCTCGCTGGACGAGCTCATGAAGGCCAAGGAGGGGGAGGTCATGGCCATCTAGCCATGATGAGGTCCAACCTGCCGGCCCGGATTGACATGAGCGGGCCCATGCCGCGTCACGTAGCCGTCATCATGGACGGCAACGGGCGCTGGGCCCGGCGGCAGGGCCTGCCCCGCAAGACGGGGCACGAGGCCGGCATGAACGCTGTACGCAGGACCATCGAGGCTTCGGTCGACGCAGGCATCGAGATCCTCACCCTCTTTGCGTTTTCCACCGACAACTGGAATCGTCCGTCGGAGGAGGTTTCGGCTCTGATGTCGCTCCTGAAGGCGTATGCGGAGCGGGAGCGCTCGGAGCTGGTTGAGAAGGGTGTCGAGGTACGCGTGCTCGGGACCCTGGCCAGAATGCAGCCTTCCGCGCGCGAGGCCGTGGAACGCATCATGCGGGAAACGGAGGGCGGAACGACGCTCAGGCTCAATCTGATGATCTCCTACAGCGGAAGAGAAGACATGCTTACCGCGGTTCGTCGTCTGGCAGCGCGTGTCGAAGCCGGAGAACTGGACCCGGACGAGATCGACGAGGCGTGCCTGGAGCGGGCGCTGCTGACGAGCGGCATCCCCGATCCCGACCTTCTGATCAGGACTTCCGGAGAATGCAGGATCTCCAACTTCATGCTGTGGCAGATAGCGTACTCGGAGATCCACATCACCCCCGTGCTGTGGCCCGATTTCTCCAGGGAAGACTTCCTCGCGGCCGTCCTGGACTACCAGCGCCGTGATCGCCGCTACGGCCGGATCACTTCCGCCTGATGGCGATGGCCGACCTTTCGCGCCGCGCGGCCGTGGCGGTGGTCGCTCTGCTCGTCGTCCTTCCGGTCGTCTACCGCGGCGGCTGGCTGATGGGTGCGCTTGCGGCGGCGCTGGCCATGCTGGCCACCCGCGAGTTCTGCCTGCTGGCTCGGCGGACGGGTGTGCGGCCTTTCACCCGCACGGCCATGGCCATCACGGCGGCGCTCGTTCTGGCAGCGACGGCGGAGCCCTTCTTCACCGGTTTCGCCCCGCTCGCGCTGACGGTCGTCATGGGGGCCACCGTAATGCTCTTCGTCGCCGCGGTGCGCGCGCGCACCGCGACGGACCAGCCGCTCGCGTCCGTCTGTTCGACGCTGACGGCGGCTGTGTATGTGGGAGGCGGGCTCTGTTTCGCAGTGCTGCTGCGCCACCTGCCGGACACGGGAGTCGCCGTGAGAGCTGCCGGCCCGCTCGAAGGCCCCTTGCTGCTGCTCTTCCCGTTGGCGGTCACCTGGGCCGGAGACATCGCCGCCTACTTCGCGGGCAGCCTGTGGGGACATCGCCGCCTGTTTCCGGCCGTCAGCCCGGGCAAGACGCTGGAAGGCACCATCGCCGGGATTCTGGCTGCGGGCGCGGCGGGTCTGTTCTTCGCGATGGCCGCCGCCGAGCCGTTCGTTCTGCTGGGGGTCGGGCCAGGCTGGCTCGTCGGCATCGCGCTCCTGATCGGCGCGGGCGGACTGGCGGGCGATCTGGCCGTGTCGCTGCTCAAACGGGAAGCCGGCGTCAAGGACACGGGGTCGATGCTTCCCGGTCACGGCGGAATGCTCGACCGGCTCGATGCAGTGCTGGTGACGCTGCCGCTCGCCTACGCGGCGCTCCAGCTCGCGGGTTCGGTGTCGCCATGAGCCGGGTGGCGGTTGCCCGCATTCAGGGGGCCGGGACGTGATTCGGGTCGCAATCCTGGGATCCACGGGGTCGGTCGGGCGCAGCGCGCTCGAGGTAATGGGCCGGCATCCGGAGCGCTTCCGCGTGGTCGCGCTGGCCGCCAACCGCTCGGTCGCCGCGCTCCGCGAGCAGGCGGCGCTCCATCGGCCGCGCCGGGTGGTGGTCGCGGATCCCGGCGCCGGGAAGCTCGACCTCCCCGGCGTGTCGTGCGCCTACGGGCGTGAGGCTCTGATCGAGCTTGCGGGGAACAGCGGCGCGGATGTGGTCGTCAATGCCCTGGTGGGGGTCTCGGGTCTAGAGCCCACCCTCGCCGCACTGCGGGCCGGCAAGCGGCTCGCGCTGGCCAACAAGGAGTCGCTCGTGGCGGGAGGCGAGCTCGTCGACGAAACGGCGCGTTCGGGGGGCGGTGAGCTGGTGCCGGTCGACTCGGAACACAGCGCCATCCTCCAGTGTCTCGCCGGCAGCGACCCCGGGCATGTGGCCCGCATCGTGCTCACCGCATCGGGGGGTCCCTTTCGCCGCTGGGACGCGTCCCGAATGGACGACATCACGCCGGCCGACGCGCTGCGACACCCCACCTGGAACATGGGTGCCAAGATCACCATCGACTCGGCCACGCTCGCCAACAAGGCGCTGGAGGTCATCGAGGCGCATTTCCTGTATCGGATGGAGTATGATCGCATCGGTGTGGTCGTTCATCCGCAATCCATCATCCATTCCTTCGTGGAGTTCACGGACGGGTCGGTCGTTGCGCAACTCGGCCTTCCCACCATGGAACTGCCCATCCTGTACGCGCTGACACACCCGCAGCGGATCGACGACGTCCGGCTGCGAACCTTCCGTCCTTCGCGCCTGTCGGATCTTACGTTCGAGGAACTGGACCGGGCCCGGTTCCCCCTGTTCGAACTGGGCGTGCAGGCGGGGCATGCCGGTGGGTGGGCGCCGACGGTCTTCAACGCGGCCAACGAGGTGGCGGTGCAGGCATTCCTCGAGGGCGTGCTATCCTTCGGGGCGATGGCGGAGGTGGTGGGTGCTGCGCTCGAGCGAACTCCTCCGGGAGGGATCAGGTCGGTCGAAGACGTGCTCGGCGTGGACGCCGAGACCCGGCACGTTACCCGGGAATCCATCGCGGCGCTGGTCGCGTAATGGCCCGCGGCTCATGAGCGGGCGCATACAGGGAGAGGGATGATGGCGTTGCTTGCGACAATCGTTGTCCTTGGCGTTCTGATCCTCGTCCATGAACTTGGCCATTTCTGGGCGGCCAAGGCCGTGGGCGTGAAGGTCCTGCGCTTCTCCATCGGGCTGGGACCGCGGGTTCTCGGTTTTCGCCGGGGCGATACCGAATACGTGATCTCGGCGATTCCGCTGGGCGGCTACGTCAAGATGAGCGGCATGGCCGATGAGGTCATGGACCAGGTGGAGGGGGGCGGCGGCGAGGCGCGGCGGGGGCCGGCTTCCACGGACTTCGACGGCAAGCCGGTGTGGGCGCGTGCGCTGGTGCTGTCGGCCGGCGTGATCATGAACATGATCTTCGCCTTCGCGGCGTATACCACCATCGCAGCGGGCTGGGGCAGGGTGGAGGCCGGCGAGACCCGCATCGGCTACGTGGACATGGAACTGCTGCCCCCGGGCGCGGAACCGCTGGCGGGGCTTCCCGTGGGCGCGCGCGTCACGCGGGTGGGCGACCGCGATGTGGTCCACTGGGGGGATGTGCGTGAGGGATTCCTGTCCGCCCGGAGCGAGACCGTCACCGTGGAAACCGAATCCCCGCGCGTGACGGTATCGGTGCCGGCGCCCGGTGATCCGGCCGCTCGCGAGCGCCTGGCATTGGCTCTCGAATACTGGATCGAGGCCGTGGTGCTGGATGTCGAGCCCGGGATGCCCGCGGCGCGCGCGGGTGTGCAGCCGGGAGATCGCGTCCTCGCCGTCGACGGCGTCGCCGTGGAGAACTGGGCGCTGTTCCGGCGGGAGATCATGCGCCGTCCCGGTCGCACGGTCGACCTTCAGGTGGCGCGCGACGGCGCCCTGATGGAGATCGCGGTTCCGCTTGCCTCCCGTGAGGAAAGGGGGCCCGGCGGGGAGATGAGAACCATCGGTCAGGCCGGGATCCTGGCTCCGCAGGCAGAACCGGTGTACGTGCCCGTTCCCCTGACCCGGGCCGTGGTCATCGGATATCGGGACACCGTCGCCACGACCCGCATGATCCTCGGCTTCCTGGGCGATCTCGTCACCGGGAACGTCTCCCCGCGCAACGTCGGCAGCATCGTCACCATCGGAACCCTGTCGGGCCAGGCCGCGGAGGCGGGAATCCAGACCTTCCTGCGCTTCATGGCTCTGTTCTCCGTTAATCTGGCGATCCTGAACCTGCTTCCCATTCCGATACTGGACGGCGGACATCTCGTCTTTCTCGGGATCGAGGCGGTCAGGGGCAGGGCGCTCAGCCTGGAACAGCGGCTGCGCTGGAGCCGGGTCGGCTTCCTGGTGCTCATGGGAATCATGGTCTGGGCGCTGTCGAACGACATCCTGCGCGTGCTGGGGTTGTAACGCCGAACCGTCCCCGTACCGGGACGGGGAGAGGCGGCGTCAGAGAAACGACAGCTGCTCGGGACCGCGTTCCCGGCGGAGGGTGTCGACGCACAGCATCTCCGTAGGCTCCTCCTGCCGGGCCACGTCCAGAAACCCCCGGTACCCCGCTCTGGCCAGTGTCCGCGAGACGGTTTCGCGCGCCAGCTCGGGCGTGTTGCACTCCGCGGAGAGGTGGGCCAGCAGTATGCCGGCGAGGCGGGGATGGAGGAGATCCAGGGCAAGACGGGCCGCCGCCCGGTTCGACAGGTGTCCGTGACTGGATGCGATGCGCGACTTGACGGCGGGGGGGTAGGCGCTCTGGTGGAGCAGCGTCTCGTCGTGATTGGCTTCCAGGACCAGGAAATCGCATCCCGCGAGCGCGTGGCGCACGATCGCCGTGGAACGTCCGAGGTCCGTGGCGAGACCGATGCGGGTACCCGATCCGACATCGACCAGGGCGATGGCCACCGGATCGGCCGCGTCGTGTACGGTCATGAACGGTTCCACGCGCAGGTCCTCGACGCCGAAGGCTCGCCCGGGCCGGTATTCCACAACCTGTTCCGACCCGCGGAACAGGCGGCCGCACGCCTTGCGGGTGGCCTCGGTGAGGCAGACGGGGATGCCGTGACGTCGCGCCAGCACCCCGCTTCCGCGGGTGTGATCCCCGTGCTCGTGCGTGAGGATGATGGCCGAGATCTCGCTCGCCTCGGCTCCGACCAGCCGCAGGCGGCGCTCAGTCTCGCGCGCGCTGAAACCGGCATCCACCAGCACGGCCGCACGCGCGGAGCGGACGAGAATCGAGTTGCCCCTGCTGCCGCTGCCCAGCACGCAGATGTGCACGACCGTTTCGTGGCTCCCGGCTAGTCGGCGCCGGCCACGCTGAGCCAGGCACGCTCGAGAACGGCCCGCATCTCCGGCGTAAGCCGCACACCCCTGCGGCTCATCACTCGCTCCGCCGTGTCCAGGAAGCGGTGCAGCTCAAAGAGCGGCGCTTCGGGGGTCGCGCCCCATCGAAAGGGCGGGAGATAGCTCGTGGGGACGGCGGGGCCGAACAGGTTGCAGCCCGCCCCGATCACCGCGCCGGTGTTGAGGAGTGTTCCGATACCCGTCTTGACGTGGTCGCCCACGAGACAGCCCAGCTTGGTCAGGCCGGTGGGCACGGCTCCGTCTCCGGTGCGGACCTTCACGTCGCGATAGTCGTTGCGAAGATCGCTGTTCGTGGTCATCGCGCCCAGGTTCACCCAGCGGCCGAGGTACGAGCGGCCCAGGAACCCGCCGTGGGCCTTGTTGTCGTAGCCGAGCAGGACGCTCTTCTCGATGTCGCCCCGGATTCTGCATCCCCGGCCTACGTAGGACGCGCATATCCTCCCGCCGAGGATCGTCGAGCCGGGTCCCACATACAACGGACCCTCCAGGCGGGCCGGTCCGCACACGCGCACGCCCTCGCCGAGGACGATCGGCCCGGGGCCCGTATCCAGCAGCACGCCCGGGTCGACGGCGGCACCGGGGCCGAGGGTGAGGACACCGTCTCCGAGGAGGTGGGCGCCGGAGGGGAGTGAGGACCCTGAGGATGAGATCGCCGGGCCGCTCCCGCCCGCCCCCGTCCGTCGTTCCCCGGACCCGCTCGACGGCAGGGGCGCCGGAGGAGTGGGTATTCCGGCCTCGAGGTCTTCCCGCAGCTGCCCGGGTGTCCGCGCGACCAGCTCCCAGACGTGCTCCAGCACGAACCCGTCCAGCTCCAGTCCGGCTTCCGTCCGGGGCGCGGCAGCGGGATCCGCGATGTCACGCCGGTGGGGAAGCGGAGCGCCGGAAGGGAGGCTCCACCCGACCGTCGTGCCGTCGATGCGCAGCTCGGCAGGGACCGCAGGCAGTTGCCGCGGCGGGTTCCGCACCACGGCCCGGCTGGAAACCAGGATGCGGTGGACGCGGCGCCCCGGGTCGGAGTCCACAAGCGCCCCGGGCGATTCGTCTTCGCTGAAACCCGCGAGGCGGTCGGCCGCAAGATGACCGCCGTATTGCACGCCCCACGCGCGCGCTGCCCGCTCCCAGAGCCGTAGCGCGCCAAGGACCAGTTCGGCTGCGGGACGTGTCAGGGCAAACGGTTCCCAACGCCGGGCGCGGGCGTCGTCGAACAGGTAGAGACGGATGCTCACGTCCGTTGGAGGCGCGACGACGAGGGCAGTCGTTCCACGAGGCGCTTGAGCTCGCGCGCGTGCTCGCGGGTCGTGACCATCGTCACGTCCCCCGTCGCGACCACGACCATCTCGCGCACCCCGAACAGCACCACCCGTCTGTCTTCGCTGTACACGATGTTGTCGTCACTCTCGACGCAGACGACGTCGCCGGCCCGGGTGTTGCCGCGCTGGTCGGCGGCTCGCGTCCGGGCGAGCGCCTCCCAGCTGCCCACGTCGTCCCAGTGAAAGGATGCGGGAAGCATGACGCAGGTGCGGCTGCGTTCCAGCACGGCCTCGTCGACGCTGACCGTGGGCGCGCGGCGGAAGAACCCGGTCACGTCCCCGGCCTCGAGTCGCGGAAGCAGGGCGGCGATGCCGGGAGCGTGCTCGCGAAGTTCCTTCAGGAACACCGATGCCCGCCAGACGAAGATGCCCGTGTTCCACAGGAATCCCCGGCGAACGTATTCGGCGGCTTGCCGGGCGTCGGGTTTCTCGTGAAAGCGCAGCACGCTCCGCGGGGGCTCGCCCGTCCCGCCGCCGCCGGATCCGTCCATGACCTCCCCGGGCTGCAGGTACCCGTAGCCGGTGTCGGGACGATCCGGCTGTGCGCCCACGGTCAGCAGCACATCCCTGCGGGCGGCGATCCGTGCCGCGCGCCCGACCAGAGAACGGAACGCGGCGGTAGGGCGGATGACGTGGTCCGAATGCAGGGAAACGATCACGGCGTCCGGGTCGCTTCGCCATGCGCGCCAGGTCGCCCAGGCGAGCGCCGGGGCCGTGCTGCGCCGATGCGATTCCCACAGGAAGCAACCGGGGGGCACCTCCGGCAGTGCGGCGGCAAGCGGTGACTCCAGGTGCCGTCCCGCGACGATCCGCACCTGGCCGACCGGGACCAGTTCCAGCGCCCGCAGGACCGTGTCGGCTACCAGGGGGCGGCTCGAGACCAGCGGCAGGAACTGCTTGGGACGAGCGGGCGTGCTGGCGGGCCAGAACCGGGAACCGGCGCCACCCGCGAGGATGACGACCCGGAGGTGGGGGTTGGCGGGGGTCAACGCCGCTCGCTGATGCGGGTCGGAATGCACGCGGAAACTTACCTGCGGCACAGTGTAAAATCAACGGAATTCACCGCTCCGGGGTTGACCCGCTGGAGCCGTCGGGGTAGTCTTGGCGCGCTCCGCGAGCAGGCTGTCGGCTCGCCGGAGTCAACCCCTCCTCCGTTGCCGATACAGTAATGCGTTCGCCAGGGATCATCCTCCTTCTTGCTTCGCTGGTTGCCACCGCTGCGTGCGGAAGAGATCCTTTTGCGCTCGAGTGGATCGCCTCCGCCGATACGGTGCGCCTGTACGCGATCTCCCGTCCCGAGCCGAACGTCGAAACCGGCTTCGACTTCGGTGCCCGGCACGCGGTTCGCATCGAAGCTCCCGCGACCACCTCGTCCTGGGATCTGGCCGTGGATGTCGAAGGCGGCAGGGCCGTCTTCCTGACCCCCGGATTCTTCGGCGTCGACTCGGATGCGGCGCTGGTGGAGCTGCCCGACGAGAACTTCGACGACATCGAGGAAGCCCCCGAGGATGAAGACGTGTACATCGAGGACCAGGCGGTACCGGTGAACCTCGGGAACCTCTACGTGGTGCGCACGCGGCGCTTGCGCTCCAACTACGGGCAGCTCTGCAACCACTACGCGAAGATGGTGCCCCTGGACGTGGATCCCGTCGAACGCACCGTGGTTTTCGTGTTCGACACCAACGGGATCTGCAACAGCCGCAAGATGCAGCCGGACATCTTCCCCTGAACCCCCATCTTCCCCGGACTTCCCTGACTGCTAGGCCATGCTCGACCTGCGGATAATTCGGGCGCAGCCGGATCTGGTTCGTGCCGGAATGGCGCGGCGCGGTATCTCCGGCGGAGCTGCCCGGGTCGAACATCTGCTCGCCCTCGACGAGCGGCGCCGCTCCGCGATCGGAGAAGCCGATGAGCTCAGGGCGCATCGCAACGCCGTTTCCCGCCGCATCGGGGAACTGAGGCGGAAGGGTGACTCGGCGGACGGATTGATCGCCGAGATGCGCAAGGTCGGCGGCCGCATCGACGCGCTCGGCGAAGTGGTGGAGGATGCGGAGGCGCACATCCGCGGTACCCTGCTGGAGATGCCCAACCTGCCGCTCCCGGAGGTGCCGGAGGGGGGGGAGGAATCCAACGCGCTGATCCGCAAATGGGGGACGAAGCGGAACTTCGGTTTCGAGCCGAGGCCACACTGGGAGCTGGGGGAGGGCCTCGGGCTCCTCGACCTCGCGCGCGGGGCAAGGATATCGGGTTCCGGTTTCCCGGTTCTCACGGGCCGGGGCGCCCGCCTGCAGCGGGAGCTGATCGGCTACATGCTCGATCTGCATGTCCGCGAGCACGGCTACAGGGAGATGCGCGTCCCCTACATGGTCACGCGCGAGAGCCTTACGGCGACCGGCCATCTCCCGAAGTTCGAGGAGGACGCATACGTCACGACCCTGGACGATCTCTGGCTCATCCCGACTTCGGAAGTGCCGCTCACCAACCTCCACCGGGGCGAGATCCTCTCCGCGGAGGAGCTTCCTCTTCGCTACACCGCCTACTCGCCCTGCTTCCGGCGCGAGGCCGGCGCTGCCGGCGCGGACACCCGCGGCCTCCTGCGCGTGCACCAGTTCGACAAGGTGGAGCTCGTTCGCTATGAGACCCCGGAGCGCAGCCGGGAAGCACTCGAGGAGATGACTGCGGAAGCGGAGGTGATTCTCCGGCGTCTGGGGCTTCCCTACCGCGTCCTCCGGCTGGCCACGGGCGATCTGGGCTTCTGGTCGGCCATGACCTACGATCTCGAGGTCTGGGCTCCGGGCGTGCGCCGCTGGCTGGAGGTGTCGAGCGTCAGCACCACCACCGACTACCAGGCGCGACGCGCAAACCTGCGGTATCGGCCCCATCCCGGCCGCAAGCCGGAATTCGTGCACACGCTGAACGGCTCGGCGCTCGCTCTGCCGCGGCTGCTGGTGGCCCTGCTGGAGACCGGCCAGGAAGAGGACGGCAGCGTGACCCTGCCGGAGCCGCTGGCCGAGCGGCTCGGGGCCGGCCGCCTGCTGCCCTGAGGAGGCGACGGGCGGGTGTCGCCGAAGCGCTGGTACGTCGGGCTCGCGGCGCTCTTCGTGGCGCTTGCCGGCTGGTATCTGCTGTACACACAGCAGATCGTGCGCGCGTTGCGGGCCGACAGCGAGATCTTCACGCGGATCTATGCGGAGGTCATGGAGGGCCTGACCGATCCCGAGGAGGGCAGTTCCATCCAGGCCCTGAGGGGGCTCCAGTTGTTGATCACCGAGTCGGGCGTGCCGTTCGTCATGACCGGACCCGGAGACACCGTGCTGGCCGTCGAGAACCTTCCCTTCGAAGTGGATCTGGCCACCGCGGGGGGGCAGGAGCGGGTGCGCGGCTACATCAACACCCTGGATCAGCGCAATCCTCCGGTCGGAGATCCCGAGGTCCAGCTCATCCATTACGGCCCACCTCCGATTCTGACGCGCCTCCGCTGGATTCCATGGCTTCAGGCAGGGGGTCTGGCGCTGGTCGTGCTCATGCTGGCGGGACTGGTGCGATATCAGCGCCGAGTGGCTGGTGAACGCGCCTGGACGGTGATGGCCCGGGAGCTCGCACACCAGCTGGGCACGCCGATCTCTTCGCTGCACGGCTGGGTCGAAGTGCTCAGGCTGCCCGCGCCCGACCGGCCCGGAGAGCTGTCCGAGAGCGAGATCCTGCACGAACTCGGCGATGATGTCGAGCGCCTCGAACGCGTTACCCGCCGATTCGAGCTCATCGGTCGAGAGCCTGCCCTGGGGCAGGTCGACCTGACCCGGGTTCTGGAGGAGCTGGAGGGCTATTTCCGTTCCCGCCTCCCCAGCCTGGCGTCGGAAGTGGAGCTGGTGATGGAAGTTCCCTCCGATCTGCCCGCGGTCAGGGGACACCATGTCCTGCTCAGCTGGGCTCTCGAGAACGTGCTCAAGAACTCGCTCGACGCGCTTGCCGGGCGCGGGGGCAGGATCTCGATCACGTGCTCCGGGTCGGGTGCGGGATGGGTGGATGTGCGCATCGCGGATTCGGGTCCCGGAATCGATCCCGCCGTGCGGGACGACATCTTCGAACCCGGTGTGACCACCAAGGCGAGCGGCTGGGGCGTGGGGCTCACGCTGGCGCGCCGAATCGTGCAGGGCGTCCACCGCGGGAAGCTCGAGCTGGTGTCCGAGTGGGAGCCCGGCGCCACGTTCAACATACGACTGCCGTCCGAGGCCTGATCCGGTGGATCACCTGGAGGGTCTGAACCCCGAGCAGCGAGCCGCCGTGCTCCACTTCGAGGGGCCTCTCCTGGTGCTCGCCGGCGCGGGGACCGGAAAGACCCGGGCGCTCACCTGCCGGATCGCCCACCTGGTGCGCGAGCACGGCGTGCCGCCGCATCGCATCCTCGCCGTCACCTTCACCAACAAGGCGGCGGGTGAGATGCGCGAGCGCGTCGCCAACTATCTGGGCGAGGAGCCGCGCGGCATGTGGCTCGGCACGTTTCACGCCCTGGGGGCACGTCTTCTGCGCATCCACGCGGACGAGGTCGGCCGGGCGGCTCCATTCACCATTTTCGATGCCGAACAGAGCCTGAACCAGGTCAAGCGCGCCCAGAAGGCCGTGCGCGTCAACCCGGACCGATGGAATCCGCGATCGGTGCAGGGTGTCATCAGCTCCGCCAAGAACGTGCTCATCGGCCCGCAGCGGTTTCATGACGAGAACGCGGACGGGGCCGACCCGCTGGCGGCGGCGGCGGCGCTGGTGTACCCCGAGTATCAGGCTGCGCTGGCGCGCCAGAACGCCTTCGACTTCGACGATCTGCTGATGAAGCCGGTGGAGCTGCTGGAGTCCCTTCCTGACATCCTGCACCGGTACTCCGACCGCTTCGCGTTCCTGCTGGTGGACGAATACCAGGACACCAACCATGCCCAGTTCCGGCTGCTCGACCTGCTGGCGCGCGTGCACGGCAACCTCATGGTGGTGGGCGACGACGATCAGAGCATCTATGGATGGCGGGGAGCCGACATCCGCAACATCCTCCAGTTCGAGTCGGTCTTTCCCAGCGCCCGCGTCGTCCGCCTGGAGCGCAACTACCGGTCCACCGGGCACATCCTCCACGCGGCCAATGCCGCCATCTCGCACAACGTGGCCCGCAAGGAGAAGACGCTGCATACGCGCCGCCCGGACGGCCAACTCCTGAGCGTTCTGCACACCGCGACCGAGACCGATGAGGCTCGCTGCATCGCCGATGAGGCCGAGTCGCTCAGGCAGGCCAACGGATGGCCGTACGGGAGTTTCGCGGTCCTCTACCGCACCAACGCCCAGTCGCGCGCGCTCGAGGAGGAGTTGATGCGGCGCTTCATCCCCTACCAGATCGTCGGCGGGGTGCGCTTCTACGAGAGGCGCGAGATCCGCGACGTGCTGGCCTATCTGCGCCTGATCTCGAATCCCCGGGACGAAGAGGCCTTCAACCGGGTCGTCAACTATCCGAAACGCGGAATCGGCACGGTGTCGCGCAGCCGATTGACGGTTTGGGCGCGAGCACGCGGGGTGTCGCCGCTCGAAGCTGCGGCGGAGGCTCGTGCGGTGGAGGGAATCCGGCCGTCCGCCGCCGGCACGCTCGGGCGCTTCGCGCGCATGATCGCCGGCTGGCGCGCCCTCGCCCGGGAACGCAGCGCCGGGGAGGTCACGGAAGCGGTGGTCACCGAGTTGGACGTACGGGAGAGGCTGCGCAGGGAAGGCCCGGAGGGCGAAGACAGGGCTGCGAACGTTACGGAGTTGATCGCCGCCGCCTTCCGCTTCGACCCCTCGGAGCACGATCCGGGAGAGGAGGAGGAGATCGCAGGCGCCAGCGACCTCGACCTGTTTCTTCAGCACACGGCTCTGGTCACGGGCATCGACGCGCACGACAGCGGGGCCGACGCGGTCACCCTCATGACGCTCCACAGCGCAAAGGGGCTCGAGTTTCCCTGCGTCTTTCTCGCCGGGATGGAGGAGGGACTGTTTCCGCTTTCGCGGGCACTGGAGCTGCCCGGCGAGCTGGAGGAGGAACGGAGGCTCTTCCATGTCGGGCTCACGCGGGCCGAGGAGAAGCTCTACCTCAGCTACGCGGCGCGAAGATGGAGAGCCGGGGAGGGGATCACCTCGAGGCCGTCGTCATTCCTCGGCACGATTCCCGACAGGCTGGTGGAATACCGGCGCTCGTCGCGGCTGCAGTCGTCCCGCCGCCGGTATCGCGGGAGAGGCGAGTACCGGGAGGACAGGTATGGCCGCAGGTCGCTGGACCGAAACCAGGGGTATGCGGACCCGGACCCGCCCGGATACGACGATCTGAACCAGGACGCTCCCCGCTACCGGCAGGGGGAACGCGTGGTTCACGGGAACTTCGGCTTCGGATCGATCCTGGAGATCTCGGGCTTCGGTCCGGACCTCAGGGTGACGGTGGATTTCGATGACGTGGGCAGGAAGAAACTGGTAGCCCGCTTCGCGGGTCTGGAGAGGGCGTTCGAGTGAGCAGGCCGCAAGAGTCGGAGCCGGGCGTGACCGTAACCATTCAGGAGATTCGCCGGATCGCCGCGCTCGCTCGCCTCCGCCTCGAACGGGGGGAGGCGAGACGCATGGCGCGCGACATGAGTTCGATCCTGGAGCACATGACGGTGTTGGGCGAGATCGCGCCGGAGCCTGCTCGGACGTCCGGCGTCCCGCAGCGCGAGGGCTCCACGCGGCTCCTCGGGGATGCCTCCGACGGGGGCGGCGCTCCGGCGGAAGGAGCCAGGACGATGCCGGATCCGCTCGAGCGACCGCTCTCGCGCATCGCTCCCGACTGGCGGGATGGGCTTTTCGTCGTGCCCCGGCTTCCAGGTGTGGCGGGGACACCCGGTGAACCGGATGGCTCGCCGTGACGGCGAATGCGGCCGGCGTGGCGGCGCGGGCCGCGGAGGTACGGAGCGGGAGGCTTGCCTGGGGCTCGATGGCCGCGGAGGCACTGGAGGCCCAGGGGGCGTGGGAGCAGGGCGCCGCACCGCTCAACGCCTTCATCGCCCTGGGTCCGCACGCGGACCGGCAACGCCGTCCACGCGACGGCCCGCTCGCGGGGATTCCGGTCGCGGTCAAGGACAACCTGGTCACGGGGGGGTTCCCGACCACCTGCGGCTCCCGCATCCTGGAGGGCTTCCGCTCCCCGTACGAAGCCACCGCCGTGCGCCGGCTTCGGAGGGCGGGAGCGGTCATCGTCGGCAAGACCAACATGGACGAGTTCGCCATGGGATCTTCGACCGAGAACTCCGCCTTCGGCCCCACGCGCAATCCCTGGCACCGGGAACGGGTGCCCGGCGGAAGCTCCGGCGGGTCGGCGGCGGCGGTGGCCGCCGGCATCGTGCCGGTCGCGCTGGGCTCGGACACCGGCGGTTCGGTTCGCCAGCCGGCTTCGTTCTGCGGGGTGGTGGGCATCAAGCCCACCTACGGGCGGGTAAGCCGCTACGGCCTGGTGGCCTTCGCGTCCTCTCTCGACCAGGTGGGCGCCCTCGGCCGCACCGTGCGTGACGCGGCAACGCTGCTCGAAGTGGTAAGCGGCCACGACCCGCGCGACGCCACCTCGGTCAACCGCCCCGTTCCGCCTCTGGCGGCGGCCTGCGAGCGGGGGGTGCGGGGGCTGGTGGTCGGCGTTCCGCGCGAGTACTTCCCCTCCGGCCTGGATCCCGTGGTGGGCCGGCTGGCGGAGCGGGCACTGCGGGCGCTGGAGGGAGCGGGCGCCGAGCTGCGGGACGTGTCCCTGCCGCACACGCGATACGCCATTCCCGCCTACTACATCATCGCGCCCGCCGAAGCGTCCTCCAATCTGGCCCGCTACGACGGTGTCCGCTTCGGGCGCCGGTGCCGGGACGCCGACAGTACCGAGCGACTGTATGAACTGTCCCGTTCCGAAGGCTTCGGCACCGAGGTCAAGCGCCGCATCCTGCTCGGCACGTACGCGCTGTCGGCGGGCTACTACGACGCGTACTACGGCCGTGCGCAGGAGGCGCGGGCTGCCGTCGCCCGGGATTTCGAGCGGACATTCCGTGACGGCGTGGACGTGCTTTTCACCCCGACCTCGCCGACCCCCGCCTTCAGGCTGGGAGAGCGCATCCACGATCCCTACCGGATGTACCTGTCCGATGTCTTCACCGTGACCGCCAACCTGGCCGGGGTCCCCGCGCTGTCCGTTCCGATCGGGCTGGCGGAGGGACTTCCGGTAGGAGGACAGCTCATGGCCGCTCACTGGCGGGAGGACACGCTGCTGACCGCGGCCGCGGCGCTCGAAGCCGAACTGGGGACGGTGGGATCTCCCCCCGTTCCGTCCGGCGCAGGAACTGCATGAAGGACTCACCGCTGGAAGCCGTGATCGGCCTGGAGGTCCACGTTCAGCTCGACACCGGCCGCAAGCTGTTCTGCGCGGACTCAACCGCGTTCGGGGCACCTCCCAACACAGCCGTGTGTCCGGTCTGCCTGGGGCTTCCCGGGGCGCTCCCCGTGCTCGACGCGGGAGCCGTCGATCTTGCGCTCCGGGCGGCGCTCGCGCTGGAATGCACCATCCACCCCATCTCCGTCTTCGCGCGCAAGAACTACTTCTATCCCGACCTGCCCAAGGGATATCAGATCTCCCAGTTCGAACGCCCCCTGGCCACCCGGGGAGCCGTCGAACTGGATAATGGCCGGAGGGTGCGGATCCGACGCGTGCACATGGAGGAGGACGCCGGCAAGTCGCTGCACGACCGCTTCGCCTCCGCAACCGCCGTCGATCTGAACCGGACCGGCACCCCGCTGATCGAGATCGTTTCGGAGCCGGACCTGCGTTCTCCCGGGGAGGCGCGCTCCTGCCTCCAGCATCTCAAGCGACTGATGGAATACCTGGGGATATCCGATTGCAACATGGAAGAAGGCAATCTGCGCGTGGACGCGAACGTGTCCCTGCGCAAGAGGGGGAGCGAGCGCCTCGAAGCCAGCACCGAGGTCAAGAACCTGAACAGCTTCTCGGCGGTGGAGAAAGCGCTCGGCGTCGAGATCAAACGTCAGACCCGGATCCGCGCCGAAGGGGGCGCCGTGACCCGCCAGACCCTCCTCTGGGATGCCGCGGGAGGCAACGTGCGGGTGATGCGGGACAAGGAGGACAGCCAGGACTACCGGTATTTTCCCGATCCCGACCTCCCGCCTCTCGTCCTCTCGGCCGCGCGCGTTGCTTCGCTGCGGGCCGGGCTGGGCGAGCTGCCGCGCGCGAAGCACGAGCGCTTCAGGCGTCAGTACGGCCTGCCTGCCTACGACGCGGACGTGCTTACCTCGTCCCGGCCACTCGCGGACTACTACGAAGCGGTTGTCGCATGCGGGAGGCAACCCAAGACCGTGTCCAACTGGGTGATGGGGCCGGTGCTCAAGACCGTGAAGCGGGGAATCGCCGACCTTTCCTCACCGGGGCTGGCACCTGGGCGACTCGCCGAGCTGCTCGTGCTGGTGGACGAAGGGACGCTGTCGGCCACCGCGGCCAAGACCGTTCTCGCCGGCATGGCGCGCACCGGCGACCCCCCCGGGGTCATCGTCAGGCGGGAAGGGCTCATGCAGGTGCGCGAGGACCAGGTGCTGGCGAGGTGGGTGACGGACGTGGTGACGGCGCATCCGGAGGAAGTCGCCCGCTACCGGGACGGGGAGACGCGTCTTCTGGGGTTCCTGATGGGTCAGGTGATGCGTGCTTCCGGGCGCAAGGCGGACCCGCGCCGCGTGAACCAGCTGCTGCGGGCCGCGCTGGACGCCGATGCCGGCTGAGGTCGGCGGATTGCCGGCCAATCCGCCGGGCGTGCCGCCCGTGGTGCCCGCTACCTGGTCTCGCCGGCCGGCTCGCGCCCGTCATCCGCCTGCGGGACGGCGGGCGTCGCAGCCGGTTCATCGCCTGCCCGCCTGCCCGAGGGATCTTCTTCGGCCGGCAACGCGGAACGAGCGGTCTCACGCGGGCGCTCGAGGGCTCGGGCGCCGGCGCCCACCCCGCGCACGGCCGCAGCCGTCTTCAGAAACGCCTCCTCGGCTTCGGCCTGCACCACTTCCAGCAGCGCGTTGAACTCGTCGATGCGGGTTTCCATGTGCGTCGAAGCCTGCCTCAGCCGGTCGGACAGCGCCCGCACGGAACCCGTGAGGTGTTGTGCCTCGTCGCGCAGCGAGCGGGTGATGGCATCCACGTTGTCGGCGACGCCGCCGGCCCGTTCGAGCACCGGCCGGCTCTGTTCCTCCAGCCGGCGCGCGATGTCGGTGAGCCGGCGCCCGTGCACGTCCAGTCGCCTCAGGAAGGCCAGCAGCGCCACGGCGCCGACGAAGGCCAGGACCACGAGGGCCAGAAGGCCCCACTCGCTGACATTCGCGATCCCCGAGGGCGCGACCATGACCAGAACCGTGTCGCGCGCCGGTCCCTGCCCCGACACCCCGGCCGATGCCGCGTCCGATATCGTCCAAACCGTTGCAATCATCGTATGATCAGGAGCGGCAATGAAGCCGAGAGAATTGGCGACAGCTCTCCGGAGAGCGTGTTACCGACGGGTGCATCTAACGTATTGACAATAACTTGTAGAATCACTTGTTCTCCGATAGTAGCGCATGCGCGGCTGGCGCTGCAAGAACTTCCATGCACGTCCTGATCCCGCTGGCCGGGGCGTCGGCAAGGTGGTATGTTGGCGCGGCAATGCGACCAGAGCCCCGACACCCGACCGCCCGTCGGGGTCCCGCCGCGGGTCGGGCGCCCGACGGTTCCATCCGGTCCAACCTTCCTACCCCACGTCATGGCACACTTCCTTGTCGAAGGCGGCCACTCCCTTAGCGGGACCATACGGCCGGCAGGAAACAAGAACGCGGCTCTCCCCGCGCTCGCGGCGACGCTCCTGGCGACAGAGCCCGTCACCCTGGAGAACGTCCCGCGCATCAAGGATGTCGAGGCGCTGGCCGCGATCCTGCGGGCCCTGGGCGCGGAAGTGTCCTGGGAGGGCCCCAACGTGGTCACCGTGGATGCCGGGCAGGTAAGCGATGTCCGTCCCCCGCGCGCCCTCGCGGAGCGCATTCGGGCCTCGATTCTGCTCGCGGGCCCGTTGTTGGCGCGTTTCGGACGCGTCCTGCTTCCGCCTCCCGGGGGTGACGTGATCGGCCGGCGTCGGCTGGACACCCACTTCATGGCTCTTGCGGCGTTGGGAGGAGAGACCCGGCTGGGAAGGGAATTCGAGATCCGTGCGTCCAGGCTGGAGGGCGCCTCGATGTTCCTGGACGAGCCTTCGGTGACCGGCACCGAGAACGCGGTGATGGCGGCCACTCTCGCCCACGGCCGTACGCGGATTCGAAACGCGGCGGCCGAACCGCACGTCCAGGACTTGTGCCACCTGCTGAATGCGATGGGTGCGCGCATCCGCGGCATCGGCACCCATGTCCTCGATATCGAAGGCGTCGGAGAACTTGGCGGAGCCAGATACCGGATCGGCGCCGACCACATCGAGATCGGTTCCTTCATCGGCCTCGCGGCGGTGACGCGAAGCAACCTGGTCATCGAGGATGCCCCGATCGAGCATCTGGATTCGACACTGCTGGGGTTCCGGCGTCTGGGCGTCGAGTGCGAGGCCGATGAAGGGTCGCTGGTCGTGCGAGGCGATCGCGAGCCGACCATCCGGGCCGACGCCTTCGGCCACGTTCCCAAGATCGACGACGGGCCCTGGCCGGCGTTTCCTGCCGACCTCACGTCGATCGCGCTCGTCACGGCCACGCAGTGCAACGGCACCGTGCTGGTATACGAGAAGATGTTCGAGTCACGCATGTTCTTCACCGACAAGCTTGTTGCCATGGGGGCGCAAATCATCCTGTGCGATCCGCATCGGGCGGTCGTGGTCGGCCCCGCGCAGCTGCGGGGCGGACGCCTCGAGAGCCCGGACATTCGCGCGGGCATGGCGATCCTGCTGGCCGCTCTGGCTGCCAGGGGAACCAGCGAGATCCACAACATCACTCAGATCGAACGCGGCTATCAGCGGATCGACGAACGCCTGCGCCGGCTCGGAGCGCAAATCGAGCGGGTGGACTGAAGGTCCGCGGACGAATCCGCGAACGCCGGGAGGCGTAGTTCGGAAGCAGGCGGCCGGCAACCAACCGTCACCTGTGGTGAACGCAGGGATGTGGGACCCGGTGACACCCGACACCTGGGGCAGGGAGGTACACCGTGAGTGAAGCGGGAACCGACGGAGAGCGTCGCAGAAGAAAGGGCATTCGCGAGGGGTTGAGCCAGGGGCTCGGTTTTCTTTCGGCGCTCAAGGACGCCATTGAAGAGACCCTGGCCGAGACCCGCGAGCAGAGCGGACCGAACGCCGAGGCGGCGCGCGATGCGTTGAAGGGCGCGTTGTCCCGGGCGCAGGCCGCAGCCGGGACCGCCCGCGACCGTCTGGACTTCGTCACCCGTCGTGAAATGGACCAGCTGCGGGAGGCGGTAGAGCGTCTCGCAGCCAGGATCGAGCGCCTGGAGCGTCAAGATCCGGCTGAGTGACCGGCGACGCGCCGGGCCGGCAGCCCACGGGCCGCAGGAGCCGGCGCGGCCGGCGCGGAGCCTTGAACGGGGGTGGACAAACCCTTATTGTTCAAGGTCCGGGCGGGTCGTCGGCCGACGACCTTGAGAGTGGGGAGCCAGTGGCCCCCGCTTTTTTTTACCCGGCAAGCCGGGTGGGACCGCAAGGGCGGGCCGCCCGCGACATGATCCCGATGGCTCGGGGCGGGCGGACGATCCGCCTGTGCCGGCAGGGCGAACGGAGTCGATGATAGCGAACTCGGGCCAGATAATCGCGGCATTCCGGGACATGGCCGCCACCAAGAACCTGTCCGTGGACGAACTCAACGAGTTGATCCAGGACGGGATCATGGCCGGCCTCGCACGCATCCATGGGCCCAACGTGCGCGCGGAGATCGACGTGGACGACATGAGCGGAGCGATCGATATCGTCGTCCTCAAGCGTGTCGTGGACCAGGTCGAGGACGGCTCCGCGGAGATTTCCCTGGCGGAAGCCCGCTGGGACGACGAGGACTTCGAAATCGGAGACCTCATGGAAATCCCCATGGACTTCTCCGAGTTCGGGCGCAACGCCGTGATGGCAACCAAGCAGCGCATCGTCCAGCGCATTCGCGAGAACGAGCGCGACCGGATTCGGGAGGAGTTCGCGGATCGGGTCGGCGAGCTGCTCTCGGGTGACGTCCAGCAGATCGAGCGGGGCAAGGTGGTGGTGATGCTGAACCTCGCCAAGGACGCGGACGCCATCATCCCCTGGAAGGAGCAGAATCCCCGGGAGCGTTTCCGTCAGGGCGACCCGATTCGCGCCGTGCTGAAGAAGATCGAGGAGTCGCCCAAGGGGCCTCGGCTCATACTGTCGCGCGCGGATCCCGTCTTTGTCGAATCCCTCTTCAGGCTCGAGGTTCCGGAGATCTACCAGGGCATCGTCGACATCCGGGAGAAGGCCCGCGAAGTCGGCGGCAGAACCAAGATCGCGGTGTCGTCGCGCGACGAATCCATCGATCCGGTGGGCGCGTGCGTGGGGCTGAAGGGGTCCCGCGTTCAGGCGGTCGTTTCCGAGCTCGGCGGCGAGCGGATCGACATCGTGCCCTGGCATCCGGATCCCGAAGTGTTCGCCCGGCGGGCGCTCGCGCCTGCGCGGGTTGCGAAGGTCATCAGCAACTACGACACCCAGGTGATCACCGCCATCGTCGACGAGGATCAGTTGTCGCTGGCGATCGGCCGGAATGGACAGAACGTTCGCCTGGCATCGCAGTTGATCGGGTGGCAGATCGACCTCTACGGGTCTCGCGAGTGGCTTGAGCGGGGAGCGGATACGGCCATCTTCCCGGATGCCGAGGAGAACTACGAAACGTCCGATTTCCCGCTCTCGGAACTGGAGTTGCCGGCCGATGCGCTGGAGGCGCTGGGAGGGGCGGGATACACCACCTTCCTCCAGATCATTAACCTTGAGAGGGGCGAGTTCCTGGCGATACCGGGACTCTCTACCGATGCCGTCGACCAGATCGTCGCGCTGATCGACGAATTGACCGTGATCGAGGGCGAGGAAGACGCGCAACCCGAAGCTCTTGCGGACGGACAGCACACAGACGGATGAGACAGCCGGGGCACGGCGCGGACGGGGTTCGGTAGCCGGGCCAGGGAAGCCAACCAGGGAGAAAGGTCAGGGGCATGCGGGTGTTCGAGCTTGCGAGAGACTTGCGGGTCTCGTCGCGGATGCTGTTGACGCTGCTGCGCAAGATGGGCGTAGCGCTGCACGGAGACAGGGATTTCGTGCCGGGCGACGACGTCTCGCGTCTCCTGGCGCGAATCGAGCGCGAGCGGCGGCAGAGCGGCTTCGGAACCCGTGAAGCGGTGCGGGCCGCCCTCGAAGATGTTCGGTCAACCCATGTCCGGCGGAGGCGCAGCCGCCGGCGAATCAGGCGCGTGACGCCGAGCGAAGCTGAAGTCGTGTCCGTGGCGTCCCCGGTCGGGATGGAGGAAAGCCCCGACTCGGCGGCTGAACGGGGCGATTCGATCCTGTCGTCTGGAGTGGCCGCGGACGGGTCGCGCCGTGCGCAGGAGTCCGTGTCGGGAGCAGCCTCTGTACTGCCGTCCGAGAGCGATGCGACGGAACCCGCTTCGGATGCCGGTGCCGCGGGACAACACGCGCCCAACGGCAAAGCGGCGTCTCTCGAGTCCGCAGCATCGCATCCGGACGCCGCCGACACCGGAACCGGGCCGCTGCCGGCTGGGGCAGACAAGCTCGATGGCGACGCGGCGGGGACCGCCGGTGGAGAGGATGTCGTGGCCGCCGATGTGGTAGCTGCGGCGCGGATCGCGGACGCCGGCGATCAGCCGGTTCCGGAAGGGCACGCCCAGGGCGGGCCGGCCTCCGCCTCGCTCCCGACCGACCATCAGGACGCGGTTCCCGACCCACCGTCCGGGAGCCAGCCCGCCGCTCCTGCCGCCTCCGACGCGTCGCCGACGTCGGCCTCCGCGCAACCTCCGGCAGGGACATCCTCCGACATGGGTCGTGCGGCCCCGACCGGCGACGCGCAAGTCACGGCGGGCGAGACCTTGCCGACTCCAGCCCGACCCAAGTTGCGGTCGGCGCGCAGTCAGGGCCCCGAAGGTCCCGTCCGTGTGGTGCGTCAGTCGGCCCGACTGGCTCCCGCGGCCAGCGCGGGGCCCGGCGGCCAGGTGCGCATCCAGGCCGAGGGATACGGGCCGGACGGCCGGCGGAAGCGGGGGAGGAAAAAGGGCAGAAGACGCCAGCGGGTCGACCAGGGCGCCGTTCAGGAGAACATCCAGCGCGTGATGGCCGAACTGAAGGGCGGGGGCCGGCGCCGGCGCAAGAGCCGCGACACCCGTCCCAGGGTGGAGGAGAAGGAGGCCCGCAAGGAGGAGGCCCGCAAGCAGGAGGAGCGTGAGGCCACCACCGTGCGCGTGAACGAGTTTCTTACCGTGGCCGAACTCGGGGAACTCATCGACATATCGTCGACCGAACTCATCGGCTCGGCGTTCAAAAGCCTGGGCCTGATGGTCACGATCAACCAGCGGCTGGATTTTGACCAGATCGAAATGCTCCTGGACGAGTTCAACTTCACCGCGGTCCGAGAGCAGGAGTACGGGGCCGCCGAAGAAAGCGAAGAGGAGGAGCAGGACGACCCCGAGCTTGCGATGCCCCGCCCGCCGGTGGTCACGGTCATGGGTCATGTGGACCACGGAAAGACGAAGCTGCTCGACTCGATCCGGGACACCAACGTCGTCGCGGGCGAATCCGGCGGCATCACCCAGCATATCGGAGCCTACCACGTTGAAGCGGACGGCGAACGCTCACTCACCTTCCTGGATACGCCGGGCCACGCCGCGTTCACCGCGATGCGCGCGCGCGGCGCCGACGTCACCGACATCGTGATTCTGGTGGTGGCGGCGGACGACTCCGTCATGCCGCAGACCATCGAGGCGATCTCCCACGCGCGCAACGCCGGCGTCCCCATCGTGGTGGCCATCAACAAGATGGACCTGCCGGCAGCAGACGCCGAACGCGTCAAGCAACAGCTTCTCAACCACGACGTCACCGTTGAGGATTTCGGTGGCGACGTTCTGGTGGCGCCGATCTCCGCCCGCAGCGGAACGGGCATAGACGAGTTGCTGGAGAAGGTGCTGCTGCAGGCCGAGTTGCTCGAACTGAAGGCCAACCCGAACCGCCCGGCGACAGGAGCCGTGATCGAGGCCAGGCTGGATGTCGGGAAGGGCCCGGTCGTTTCCGTGCTGGTTCAGCGGGGTACCCTTCGAGTGGGCGACGACTTCATCTGCGGCAAGTTCGACGGCCGCGTGCGGGCGTTGCTGGACGAGCGCGGGGCGGTGGTGGCTGAGGCGGGGCCCGGCATTCCGGTGCAGCTTCTGGGCGTCAGGGGCGTGCCCCAGGCGGGCGACACGCTGCAGGTCATGGAGGCGATGCGCGCATCCGAGATCGCGAGCACCCGCCAGCGGCTGGAGCGCGAGAAGCTCCTGCGCATCAAGGATCGCGGGATCAGGCTCGGCGACTTCTCCCAGATCCTGTCCGCGGGTGAGGTCAGCACTCTGCCGCTCATCATCAAGGGCGACGTGGACGGCTCCGTACAGGCGGTGTCGGATACGCTCCAGCGGCTCAGCACCGCGGAAGTGCAGGTGGAGATCGTCCACCGGGCAGTTGGGGCGATCAACGAGGAGGATGTTCTGCTGGCGCGCACCGCCGGCGGTGTCATCATCGGCTTCAGGGTGCGTCCGAACGTCAACGCCCGGCAGCTGGCCGAGCGCGAAGGCGTGGACATCCAGGTCTACGACGTCATCTACGATGCGGAAAACGACGTGCGCGCCGCTCTCGAAGGCATGCTTGCCCCGGAGCGCCTCGAGAAGGTCGTGGGAAGCGCCGAGGTGCGCGAAACCTTCAGGGTGACGAAGGTGGGCACCATCGCGGGCTGCTACGTGAGCGAAGGGGTTGTGGAACACCAGTCGACGGTGCGTCTGATCCGTGACGGCGTCGTGGCGTACACCGGGGAGATCGCTTCGCTCAAGCGGTTCAAGGACGATGTCAAACTGGTCCGCAACGGGCTCGAGTGCGGGATAGGAATCGCCAACTACAACGATGTGAAAGTGGGTGATGTCATCGAGTGTTTCGTGGTCGAGGAAGTCGCGCGCACCCTGGCCGGAAGTGCCCACGGGCGATGAAGCCGCGGGCGGTCCGGCGGCTCGCCGGCCGTGGTGATCGGGGCGGTCTCCTGGGACCTGCTGCTGCCGGGCTGCGTGTCCCTCAAGGACAAGCGCCGCGTCGTCCGGTCCCTGAAGGACCGCATGCGCCACCGCTTCAACGTCGCGGTCTCGGAGACCCACATGCGGGAGCTGCACGCGCGAGCGGGTCTTACCGCGGTCTTCGTGACCACGGAAGGGCGTCACGCGGAGTCGATTCGCGGCCACCTCGCCAGCTTCGTCGAAGCCGATGGCCGCGTCGTCGTACTGACGGTCCGCGATCCCCTGGCCTGAAGCCCTCCCGGACTCGGGTGGAGGTCGGCGTGGGCGCCCGGTTCTTCGGCCCCGGCCCCTGAGCGCAGATGGGTCGCAGGCTCGCCCGGGTGAACAGCCAGCTGCAGCGCGAGATCACGCGCATCCTCCGCAGCCAGGTGCGCGATCCCCGCGTGGGCACACCGGTGGTCACCGAAGTCCGGGCGACCTCCGATCTCTCGTTCGCGCGGGTCTTCGTAAGGCTGGACGGCGGCGGCCGTGAACGCGATCAGGCCATGAAGGGGCTCGCCGCCTCGGCGCCGTTCATCAGGGGATCGCTTGGCGCGGAACTCCACATCCGGCGTGTGCCCGAGCTGCGTTTCGTCGAGGACACGTCGCTGGAACACGCCGCGCGCATCGAACAGATCCTCAAGGACGTTCTCCCCGGCGACGGCGCCGCCGGGGAAGGGGAGGAGGGGTGAGTCGCCCCCGCGACGGCGTGCTTCTGATCGACAAGCCCATCGGGCCCACCTCCCACGACATCGTCCGGGAAGCGCGCGCGCGACTGGGCCTCCGGCGCGTCGGCCATGCCGGCACCCTGGATCCCTTCGCCTCGGGACTGCTCCTCCTCTGCCTCGGCCCTTCCACCCGCATTTCGCAATACCTGTCAGCGATGGACAAGACCTATCTGGCGACGGCCCGCCTCGGCGTGTCGACCACCACCCACGACCTGGACGGGGACACCGTGGACGACAGCTCCCGGTGGCGTGAGCTGGACGAGCGCGCCGTCGGTGATGCCCTCGCGGCGCTGCAGGGCCCGATCCTCCAGGTTCCGCCGCGCTTTTCCGCCAAGAAGGTGCAGGGGACCGCCGCCCACCGCCGCTCTCGCCGGGGCGAGGTGGTGGAGCTCGAACCGGTTCCGGTCGACGTGTACGAGATCCGGGACATCCGTTGCGCGCTCCCCTTCGTGACCTTTGCGGTGCGCTGTTCTTCCGGAACCTACGTCCGGGCGCTCGCGCGCGATCTGGGGACGGCGCTGGGGACCGGAGCTCACCTGACCTCGCTCAGGCGCACGGCGGTGGGCTCGCTGAGCGTCCGCGACGCCGTTTCTCCGGGCGAGTTGCGCGAAGAGGTGCCCCGGGCCGCGCACCTCCCTGCCGCGAGAGCGCTGGCGCACCTGCCTGCCGTGCGCGTGGACGAGGAGGACGCCGCGCGCCTGGCCTGCGGACAGGCCGTCGAACCGACCCTCGAGCCCGTGCCCGACGCCGATCCGGTGGTGGCGCTCGAGCGGGGAACCCTGGTCGCCATCGGGGCCTGCCGGGGCGGCGTGCTGCGACCGCGCAAGGTGTTCCGGTGACGGCGTCCGGCCACACGGAGGATCGCGGCGCGGGAGCGGCCCCACCCGCGCTGGTCCCGCGCTTTGAGCGGGGGAGCGTGGTCACGGTGGGGACCTTCGACGGCGTCCACCTGGGCCACCGGGAGGTACTCAGCGAAATGGGCCGGAGAGCCCGGCGCACGGGCAGGCCCAGCGTCCTGGTGACCTTCCGTCCCCACCCGCTCCAGGTCCTGAGGCCGGCGGACGCGCCCGGGCTCCTGACCAGTTCGGTCGAGAAGAAGGAGATCCTCGCGCAGAGCGAACTCGACTACGCCGTCTTCCTGTCCTTCACGCGGGCGCTGGCGCGCTATACTCCCCGGCGCTTCGTGGAGGAGATTCTGGTCGCCCGCATCAGGGTGAGGGAACTCGTGATCGGCTACGATCACGGTTTCGGCCGGGGGCGGTCGGGAGACGCGGAGACCCTGGATGGCATGGGAACGGAGCTGGGGTTCGACGTCCAGGTCGTACCGCCCATCGTCGCCGGGGGCGGTCCCGTGTCTTCGAGCAGGATTCGCAAGGCGCTGCTGAAAGGCGACGTCCGTGCCGCGCATACCGGGCTCGGGCGTCCGTATTCGCTGCGCGGAGCGGTCGTCCGGGGTGACGGCCGCGGAGAGCGCCTCGGCTTCCCCACCGCCAACCTCGAGATTCGGGACTCGCGGAAGCTGATTCCCGGCGAGGGCATCTACGCGGTGCGCGTCAGGTTGCCCGAGGGGGCGAGGGACGGAGCCCTGCACATCGGACCGCGCCCTGTCTTCCCCGGCTCCCCGGCCACGATCGAAGTGCATATTCTCGACTACAGTGCCGACCTCTACGGGGCAGAGCTCCAGCTGGATCTCATCGAACGGCTCCGTCCCGTGCGATCCTTTGCCAGCGTGGCGGAGCTGGTCAGTCGGATGAACGAGGATGTCCGGCTTGCGCGCCGCATCCTGACCGAATACCGCGACCGCCACTCCTCTCCACAGACCAGATCCCGGATGAAACCATGACCGAACTGACCCGGCAGACCTGCGAACCGTGCAGGGTCGGAGCCCCCCCTGCCAGCGAAGCCGAAATCTCCGCCTGGCGTACACAGATTTCCGACTGGGAGATCGTAGAGCGCGAGGGCATTCCCCGCCTCGAGCGCGTCTTCTCCTTCCCGGACTTCGTCCAGGCCCTGTCGTTCACCAACCGCGTGGGCGCGCTCGCCGAGGAACAGGGACATCACCCGGCTCTCCTGACGGAGTGGGGGCGCGTCACCGTCTCCTGGTGGACCCACAAGATCCGCAATCTCCATGTAAACGACTTCGTAATGGCTGCCAGGACCGACGTGGCTTTCGGCGAAGGCTGAGCCCCTGTCGCCCGGTTGGAGCGCGCGCCTTGTAGCCTCCACCCCTTATGGCTAGCTTTGGTCGCCGTTTACAAGTCAGTGGGTTCGCGCCCGGGCTTCCCTTGTAGCGTTCAGACTCTTGAGGAGGCGTTCCCGCGATGGGATTCGTAAAGGAAGAAGTCATCCGGAAGTACCAGGTTCATGATGGTGACCGGGGCAGCGCCCCCGTTCAGATCGCGATCCTGACCCACCGAATCAATCATCTCCAGGGTCACTTCCGCGCACACAAGAAGGACCATCACAGCCGCCAGGGTCTGCTCAAGATGGTGGGCCGGCGAAGGCGGCTCCTCGAGTACATGAAGCGGACCGACTACGAGAAGTACCGCGAACTCATCGCGGACCTCGGTCTCCGCCACTAGGTCAGAGCATGCTGAAAAGAATCGAGCGACAGTTTGCAGGACGCACCCTGGTCCTGGAGACCGGGCGCATGGCGAGGCAGGCCCACGGGGCCTGCCTCGTTCGTTTTGGCGACACCATGGTGCTGTGCACCGCCACGGCACAGACCAGGCCCACCCATCTCCCCTTCTTCCCTCTCACGGTCGAGTACCGGGAGAAGACCTACGCGGGCGGCAAGATCCCCGGGGGCTTCTTCAAGCGGGAGGGGCGCCCGGGCGAGAAGGAGATCCTTGCTGCGCGGTCCATCGATCGCCCTATCCGCCCGCTGTTCCCGAAAGGGTACATGAACGAAACCCAGATCATCTGCTACATCCTGAGCGCGGACCAGGAGAACGATGCGGACGTCCTCGGTCTGATGGGCGCCTCGGTGGCGCTCAACATGTCGAAGATTCCGTTCCACATCCCGGTGGCGTCGGTGCGCATGGGCCGGATTCAGGGCGCCTGGATCGTGAACCCCACCTTCCAGCAACTCGAGTATTCCGACGTCGACCTGGTGGTGGCGGGATCCGCCGAGGCGATCACCATGGTCGAAGGCGCCGCGGTCGAGGTGCCCGAGGAGGACCTCCTCGAGGGGCTGGGCGTGGCTCATGAAGCGATTCGTGAACTGGTGGCCATGCAGCGTGACCTCATCGCAGACGCGGGCGCGGAGGAAATGGCATGGACAAGCGTGGAGCCGCCCAGCGAACTGGTCGACCAGGTCGAAGCGCTCGCCCGGAAGCGGGTTGCGGCCGCGCTCGAGGTGGAGGAGAAGCAGGCCCGCGCCACGGCGCTGGGGGAACTCGGAGATGAGTTGGCCGACCAGGTGCAAGGCGAGGGTGCGGAGAGCGATGAAGTCCGCGCCGCCGTGAAGGGCGTCCTGCGCAACCTCGAAAAGCAACACGTGCGCGCGGGAATCCTCGACCATGGCAGGCGCGCCGACGGCCGGGGCGTGGACGATGTCCGTGAACTCGGCTGCGAGGTGGGCGTCCTGCCCCGGCCGCATGGTTCGGCCCTCTTCACGCGCGGACAGACGCAGGCCCTGGGCGTCGTCACCCTCGGCACGTCGCGCGACGAGCAGCGCATCGATTCGATCGACACGCTCGAGGAGACCACGAAGTCGTTCATGCTGCACTACAACTTCCCGCCCTTCTCGGTGGGGGAGGCGAGGCCGATTCGCGGCACATCGCGGCGCGAGGTGGGACACGGCAACCTGGCCGAACGCGCCATCCAGCCTCTGCTGCCCGACTACGACGATTTCCCCTACACCATCCGTGTGGTGTCCGACGTCCTGGAGTCGAACGGCTCCTCGTCCATGGCTTCCGTTTGCGCGGCCTCGCTGTCGCTGATGGATGCGGGGGTTCCGCTCAAGGCGTCCTGCGCAGGGGTGGCGATGGGGCTGGTGAAGGAGCGTGAACGCTTCGAGGTCCTCACCGACATCCTGGGGCTCGAGGACGCCCTGGGCGACATGGACTTCAAGGTGGCCGGGACGCGCAAGGGCGTCACCGCGATTCAGATGGACATCAAGATCGAGGGGCTCGACCTGGCGATCATGCAGGAGGCGCTGGGAAGGGCGCGCACGGCGCGGCACCGCATTCTCGACGCCATGGATCACGCAATCCCCTCGGCGCGCACGGACCTGTCCCAGTACGCTCCACGCATCATCTCCGTCTCGATCAACCCTGAGAAGATCGGTGAGATCATCGGTCCTAAAGGAAAAACCATCAGGGCGATACAAGATGAGACCGGAGCCAAGATCGACATTGAGGACTCCGGGGTGGTTAAGATCGCCGCCGTCTCGGGCGAGGCCGGCGTACGCGCCCGGGAGATGATCGAAGCCATCGCCCAGGAGCCCGAGGTCGGACGCATCTACGAGGGTCCGGTCAAGAACACGACCACCTTCGGAGCCTTCATCGAGATCTTCCCGGGCACCGAGGGGCTTTGCCACATCTCTGAACTCGCCGAAGGCCGTGTGGGCAAGACGGAGGACGTCCTCAAGGTCGGTGAGATCGCGCGGGTCAAGCTGCTCGCCATCGATGAGAAGGGCCGGCTGCGTCTCTCCAGACGCGCGGCGCTTGCCGACAACACCAGGGGCGGCACGTCGTCTCGGGCTCGCCGGTGACACCTGCCCGGTACCGCCGATCCCTGCGGTCCACCGGGCCAGTCGCGCCGGCTCCTGCCGCCCCGCCCAGGACCCGGAATCGGGACCGCATGGCGGTCACCACGCTCGAGTCCGGCATCCAGGTACTGAGCGAATCCATTCCCGGAGTCCGCTCCGCGGCGGTCGGCGTCTGGGTCCCACAGGGCTCGGCGCACGACGGCGACGACGTTCTGGGGGCGAGTCATCTGCTGGAGCACATGGTTTTCAGGGGAACGCAACACCGTTCACGCGAGCAGATCGCGCTCGCCCTGGAGAGTCTGGGTGGTTCCCTGGACGCTTTCACAAGCCGGGAGCACACGAGCTTCCAGGCCCGCGTGCTGGATGAGCATCTGCCCCAGGCGCTCGATGTGCTTGCGGACCTGGTGCTCTTCCCCACGCTCCTGGACGAGGATCTGAAGCTCGAGCGGCGCGTCGTTCTCGAAGAGATCTCCACGATCGAGGATACTCCCGAGGACAGCGCCTTCGAGCTGCACGGCCAACATCTGTGGGACCGGCATCCCTACGGGGCATCCATTCTCGGCACCCGCGACACCGTGTCGGCGATCGGGAGAGATACCCTGTGCGATCTGCACCGGGGGCGCTATGGTGCGCGAGGCATGGTCGTCGCCGCCACCGGCAACGTGGCGCACGATCAGGTGGTGGAGCTGGCCGCGCACTACTTCCGGCACGCACGGGACGGTGCTCCCGCGGCGCCGATCCCCGAACCGGCGTCGGCGGTGGAGGGAAGGGAGGTTCATGTCCGGCGGGAGACGGCCCAGACCCACATTGTGGCCGGAACCGTCATCCCTCCGCGGGCCGACCGCAGGCGATACGCCCTGGTGCTGCTCGCGGCGGCGATGGGGGGCGGCATGAGTTCCCGGCTGTTCCGGCGCATTCGCGAAGAACTGGGTCTGGCCTACTCGGTGTATACCTTCCAGTCCTTCTATTCGCGCGCGGGGATTTCGGGCATCTACGCGGGGACTCGTCACGACGCAGCCGGCCAGGTCATCGACGCCATCAGGGAAGAGCTTGCGGTCCTGGCCCGTGACGGCCTCCCTTGCGACGACCTGGTCCAGATCAAGAGCCAGGTCAAGGGACAGATCATGCTCTCCCTGGAGAGCCCCGGCGCCCGGTTGTACCGGCTGGCGGGTTTCGCCCTGCACCAGGAGCCCTTCACAACGCTGGACGAACTCCTGTCACGCATCGATCGCGTGACGGAAGCGGAGGTCGCCGAATGCGCGGCCCGGTTCTTTCATCCCGACCGTCAGTGCCTGCTTCGCCTGGGACCTTGAAGCCGCGGCGGACGCCCGCAGCCCGCGAACGAACTCCCCACGGCATTCGAGCCGCGACGCCGGGCTCATGCTGATCGGAGTTCCCGCCGAGCGCAAGACGCACGAATACCGGGTCGCGCTGGTCCCGGCGGGCGTGGAAGCCCTGACCCGGGCCGGCCATCAGGTGCTGATCGAGAAGGGCGCCGGCCTCGCAAGCGGCTTCACCGACGATTTCTACCAGCGCGCGGGCGCGGAGGTGGTGGACAGCGCGGGCGAGGTCTGGGCGCGCGCCGCCATGATCGTGAAGGTCAAGGAACCTCTCGCGGAGGAGTGGCCCGACATGCGCGAGGGGCAGATCGTCTTCACCTTTTTTCACTTCGCGGCATCCGAAGCTCTCACCCGGGCGGTCATGGAGTCCGGCACGGTGGCCATCGCGTACGAGACGGTGGCCACCGACAAGGGCGCGCTGCCCCTGCTTACGCCGATGAGCGAGGTGGCCGGGAGAATGGCGGTGCAGGAGGGCATCCGATACCTGACGCGCCCCTCCGGCGGCAGCGGGATCCTCATCGGGGGTGTTCCCGGGGTCATGCCCGGCAAGGTGCTGATTCTCGGAGGCGGCGTCGTAGGTACCCAGGCGGCGAAGGTGGCGGTGGGACTTGGGGCGCGCGTCTCCATTCTGGACACGTCGCTCCCCCGGCTCCGTCATCTGGCAGACGTGATGCCCGGGGGCGTCCGTCCCCTCTACTCCACGCGCTACGCGGTGCGCAAGCAGTTGCGCGATTCGGACCTGATCATCGGCGCGGTGCTGCTGCCGGGTGCGCGGACGCCGTTCCTTGTGTTCGAGGACGATCTCGCCACCATGCGGCCCGGATCGGTGATCGCGGACGTGTCCGTAGATCAGGGCGGGTGTGTGGAGACCATCCGGCCGACCACGCACGAAGCTCCCACCTACGTCGTCGACGGCGTGATTCACTACGGTGTGACCAACATCCCGGGCAGCGTACCTCGAACGAGCACGCTGGCGCTGACCAACGCCACGCTGCCCTATGTTCTCGAGCTGGCGGACAGAGGCTGGAGAGATGCCTGTCGTCGCAATCCGGCCCTTGCCCGTGGTGTCAACGTGGTTCGGGGCGAGGTCGTTCACGCCGCGGTGGCGGATGCGTTCGGCCTGCCGCCGATGCCCCTCGCCAGCTCTTTCTGACCCGTGTCGAGAGGTGGCCATCCTTCGCAATCCCCTCCTTTGAAGCAGCCTCCGAATCTTGCTCCGGACCAAACCACAACTTAAGATGCGGGCACTTCCCGGGGATTGGCCGGAGGCTGCTTACCGCTTGGGCACGAACCTCATCAATCCACTGTAGGTAAAAGAGTTAGAGTGCTTTCTTCGAGTTGGTTCAAGCCGCGTCGCAGCCTCGTTCCCGTCCACGACATCGCAGTGGACCTGGGAACCGCGAATACGCTCGTGTACGTCCGGGGCGAGGGGGTTGTGGTGAACGAGCCCTGCGTGGTCGCCGTGGAGAAGACCTCGCGCAAGATCCTCGGGATCGGTCTCGACGCCAAGCGCATGCTCGGGCGCACCCCGGAAGACATCGAGGCGATTCGCCCTCTGAAGGACGGCGTCATCGCGGATGTCGACATCACCGAAATGATGTTGCGCCACTTCCTCAAGCGGGTGACCTCCCGGCGCATGTTCCGGATGAAGCCCCGCGTGGTCGTGGGCGTTCCTTCGGGCATCACCGAACTCGAGCGGCGGGCGGTCCGCTCGTCGGCACTGATGGCGGGTGCGAAGTCCGTGTACATGGTGGTGGAGCCGGTGGCAGCCGCAGTGGGCATGGGTCTCCCCATCGAGTCGCCGACCGGAAACATGGTGATCGACATCGGAGGCGGCACCACCGAGATCGCCGTGATCTGTCTTTCGGGCGTCGTCGCCAACTCCTCGATCCGCGTGGGCGGCGACAAGATCGATCACGCGATCGAAGACTCCATGCGCAGGCATTACAAGCTGCTCATCGGAGAATCCACCGCCGAAATGATCAAGATCCAGATCGGCTCCGCCTTCGATACCGGCGAGGAACAGGAGATGGACGTCAAGGGTCGCGATCTCGTCAGCGGAATGCCCAAGATGATCCGTATCGGCTCTTCGGAGGTTCGAGAGTGGATTCAGGAGCCCATCAGATCCATCGTGGACGCGGTGCGCCGCGCGCTCGAATCGACGCCCCCGGAGCTTTCCGCGGACATCGTCGACAGAGGCCTCCTGATGACCGGTGGTGGCGCGATGATCCAGGGCCTCGACCAGCTGATCACATTCGAGACCAACCTGACCGTGCATGTTGACGAAGATCCTCTGACCTGCGTTGTGCGCGGGGCGGGCCGGATTCTCGAGGATCTGCACACGTTTCGTAAGATCCTGACGGCTTGACCGCTGATCGTCGACCGGTCTGCGCAGTGGTCGAGGCGGCAGCGCGAGCCTTGAGCCCGACGGGTGGGGTTGATGCGGGAATACGGCGGTGCGAGCGGTAACGGACTGCGGAGACAGTTCCTTCTGGCGGCTGCCTGCCTGCTTGCCGGCCTGTTCTTCTACCTCATTCCCACGGGGCCCCAGCAGAATATCGCGTCCGGCATTCGGCTGACTCTGCTGCGCCCGTTCGTGGACATCCGGAGCGCGCTGTCCGCGGCCCGGTCGAGGAGCCGCGAAGCGGACATGCTCCGTGCACAGGTGGACTCCCTGCGCGCCTGGGTGGCCAACAATGCGCCGGCGATAGAGGAGAACCGGCGCCTTCGAGTCCTGATTGGGCTGGCGCCGCTGGTGGAACGGTCGTATCGCGCGGTGGGCGTGCACCGCCCGGGAAACCTGGGCTCGCAGAGTACGATCGTGCTCGACCTCGGTTACGACCAGGGTGTTCATGGGTTGTCCCCGATCATCACTGCCGATGGGCTCGCCGGCAGGGTTCTGGAAGCCCACCCGTCGCTTTCGATCGGCATGGACTGGTCGCACCCGGACTTCCGCGCCTCGGTCATGTCGGAGGACGGTGAGCTGTATGGCATCGTCGGCCCGGAGCCGGCCACGTTCGGGGGAGCCGAACGACTCATTCTGACGGGCATCCCGTATTTCGACGTCCTGGCGGACGGCACGCTGCTGGTTACCAGCGGCCGTGGCGGCGTCTATCCGCGCGGCGTGCCCGTGGGGCGGGTCGGAGGGCTGGCCGAGATCGAAGAGGGATGGCACCGGAGTTACTGGGTGTACCCCACGGTACATCCGGCCTCCGTCACGCACGCTCTGGTCGGAGTCTCCGAGGGAGCCGGACTCGAGGGCGAGGCGGACTTGTCCAGTCTGTTTCCCCCACGAGCGTCACCGATCCCGGACTCCGCCGGCGAGATCGGACCGGGCAGTTCGCCTGCTTCCGATGGCAGTGGCTGAGCGTCCGCTTACCGGCACTCCGCGGCGCGGAATCGGGCCGGGCGTGGTCGTTGCAGTCACCCTGATTCTGGTCTTCCTCCATTTCGTACTTCGGCTCGGCCTGGGAGTGGGTGCCGAAGCTCCCGATCTGCTGACGGTCGCACTCCTGTTCCACGTTCGCAGGGTCCGATTCGGGACTGCCGCGTGCGTCGGCTTCACCCTGGGCATGCTGGAGGACGCGTTCACGCTCGTGGCCTTCGGCGCGAACACCGTGGCGATGACCGTGGTGGGCATTCTGGGTGTGCAGACCAGGGCATTCTTCGTGCCCACCACCTCGCTTTCCTTTCACATCATCTATTATGTCACCGGCAAGTGGCTGCGTGACTTCATCCACTGGATCCTGCAGCAGGCCGCCGGTGTCACGAGCGGGTTCATCGAACCGATGATTCTCACCGCGGTTCCGGCCGCGCTCTATGCCGCGCTGGTCGGCGTGCTCGTCGTGAAGCTCATCGGTCCCTTCAGCGAGGGCGAGTCATGAATCAGTTCCAGGTTGCCCATCCGGAGGCGTCGCAGCGCGCTCGCATCGCCGTCGTCGGGCTGATCGCGCTCTTTGCGGTTCTCACCGTCGCCTTCTTCCGCCTCCAGGTGCTCGAGGCGAACACATACGAGCTTCGCTCGGAGTCGAACCGGCTCCGGCCGTTTCCCATTGAAGCCCCCCGCGGCGCCGTTTTCGATCGCGACGGGCGGGTGGTTGCGAGCAGCGTTCCAGGCTATTCGCTGCACGTGTTCCCTTCCGCTGCTTCCGAGGTCATGGAGACCACGCTCGAGCGCCTGCAGTCGTACCTCGACCTGGACGATGAGAGGATCGAACTGCTGCTCGAACGTGCCCGGCGCGAACCCTATCAGCCGCTCCTGGTGGACGGCGACGCCGATTTCGATCTCGTCTCCACGCTCGAAGAGCACCGCGCGGAGTTGCCGAACGTGGTGGTCCGGATGGATCCGAAGCGCCAGTACCAGGCTGCGCGCGCGGTTTCCCACCTCATGGGCTATGTAGGCGAAGTCACTGCGGAGGAATTGGAGCAGGAACGGTATTCGGAGTACTCGCGCGGCATGACGGTGGGCAAGGAGGGTGTGGAGCGGCAGTATGAGGCCCGGCTTCAGGGGAAGCGGGGCTTGCGCTATTCGGAGGTGGATGCGCTGGGCCGGGTCGTCAGCTCTCCTTTCGGACAGGTCGTGCAGGCACCCGAGCCCGGGGTGGACATGCAACTGAATCTCGACCTCGATCTGATGGAATGGATCCATCACATCTTCCCCGATTCCATGCGCGGCGCGGTAGTGGTGCTGGATGCCGAAGACGGTGGCGTGCTGGCGCTCTATTCGGCTCCGACCTTCGATCCCAACAGCTTCGTGGGGGGGATCGAGCCCGACGAATGGGCGTCCCTCAACAGCGACCCCGACCAGCCGCTCTTCAATCGCGCGGTCGTCGGACGCTATGCCCCGGGGTCCACGTGGAAGCTCGCCGTCGCGGCCATCGGGCTGCAGCTCGGCCTGGTGGAGGCGCACGAACACATGCCGCAGGGGTGCACGGGAGGGATGTTCGTCGGCAACCGCAGGTTCGGCTGCTGGGAAGAAGCCGGTCACGGAGCTCTCAATCTCGTGGAGGCCATCCAGCATTCCTGCAACGTGTACTTCTACCAGCTGGGCCTCAGGATCGGGCTGGAGCGTCTTCTGGCGAATGCGAACGAGATGGGCTTCGCGCGCCAGTGCGGCATCGACCTGCCCCGTGAGTCACCGGGGGTGTTTCCGGGCGGCCTGGGGTTCTGGGAGGAGCGGTTCGGGTACCGCGCGCAGGAAACGGAGGTGTTGTCCCTCGCGATCGGGCAGGGCCCCAACGACCAGACCCCCCTGGGGATCGCCCAGTTCTACCTCGCCATGGCCCGGGGCGGGCAGGCTCCCGCGCCACGCATCCTGCGGGGGGAGGAGGCGGGCGCAACCTGGGACATCGGGATTTCGCCGGAGCACGGCGAGGTGCTGATCGAGGGACTCAGGCGGGTCTTCATGCCGGGCGGCACGGGGTATATGTCCTCGCTCGAGCACTGGGAACTCATGGGCAAGTCGGGCACCGCCCAGAACGCACAGGATCCGGACCGCAGCCACGCCTGGTTCGCGGCAATGGCGGGCCCGCGGGGGGAGCAGCCGGAGATCGTCGTGGTTGTGCTGGTGGAGTTGGGAGAGAGCGGATCCATCGTGGCGGCCCCGCTCGCCGCCAAGTCCGCGGACTACTTCCTGCGCAAGCGCTACGGCATCCCCACCGACACAATACAGACGCTGCGCGAACATATCCTGACGGGCACGCCTGCTCCGTGGGCGATCTGGTGACTCGAACCGACGGCGCGGAGATCACCCCGTGAGGGCCCTGTTCTCACGGTGGGCCCTCGACAGCGGCTTCGTCCTCGCCCTGCTCGCGCTCTCCGCCTTCGGCGTGGCGATGATCTATTCGACGGGCCAGCTGAACGTGCCCAGCCCTGTCGTCGAAGGTGTCTGGATCCGGCAGCTGGTCTGGTTCGCGCTCGGGCTGACGGCCTTCACCATCATCAGCCGGATCTCCAGCAACTGGATCGAGTGGATTTCGGTTCCCGCCTATGTGCTGGCGGTCGTGTTGCTGGCCGTCACACTGGTCGTGGGTACCGGCCGTGGCACGGCGGCCGGGGTGACCAGCTTTCTCCAGTTCGGCGGCTTTCAGTTCCAGCCGGCGGAGGTCGCCAAGATTGCGACCATCCTGGCCTTGGCGCGGCTGATGGCGTCCCGCCGGGAAGCGACCGGCCATGGTTCCAGGCGATCATGGCAGTTGACCGACGTGATCGCGCCATCCGCGCTGGTCGGGCTTCCTCTTCTCCTGGTTCTGTTACAGCCGGATCTGGGGACCGCGATGGCCTTCGTGGGCATCCTGATGGCAGTGCTCTTCTGGTCGGGAATCCCGCTGACCTACCTGTTCCTGCTGGTGAGCCCGGCCATCGCGCTCATCGTGTCTTTCAACACGTGGCTGTTCTCGGCGTACATGGTGGTGCTGGTCGGGCTTCTCTATCTGCGCCGCTCCCGCCTCTACACGTTCGAGTACGTGGCGGTGCTCGTGTTCAATCTGGCCGTGGGCACGGTCGCCCGGATTCTCTGGGACTCCCTGGCCCCCTACCAGCAGAACCGGGTGCTGGTGTTTCTCGATCCTGGTCTCGATCCGCAGCAGGCGGGTTACCACCTCGTCCAGTCGAAGGTCGCCATTGGGAGCGGAGGGCTGACCGGCAAGGGGTTTACGCTGGGCACCCAGAAGCGGTTCAACTTCCTGCCCGAGCAGCACACCGATTTCATCTTCGCCGTGATCGGCGAGGAGTTCGGCTTCGTGGGCACGCTGCTGGTCCTCTCCGGCTTCGCCTATGTCCTGTTCCGGCTCGTCCGCATGGCGACCGGAACCGGCAGTCACTTTGCAAGCTTCGTGCTCTTCGGTATCTTCGGCGCCTGGATTACCCACGTCTTCGTAAACACCGGAATGACCGTCGGGCTGGTGCCGGTCACCGGCATTCCCCTTCCATTCATCAGCTACGGGGGCTCCTTCCTGCTGATGTGCTGGGTGGCTGCGGCGCTCGCCGTGCGCGCCGCCCGGCAGCACTGAACAAGCCATGGCCTGGTTCAACAAGCCCAAGAAGCCGTTGCGCGCCCAGGATCGCCGGGATGTGCCGAGCGACGTCTTCAGGAAGTGTCCGGGATGCCGCGCCATCGTATACCGAGAAAAACTCGCGCAGAACCTCTCCGTGTGCCCGGAGTGCGGGTTTCATTTCAGGTTCGAGGCTTCCGGCTATCTGCGTCTCCTGATGGACGAAGACTCCTTCAGCGAGGCCCACGCGGGCCTGGCCAGCTCCGACCCCCTGGGCTTCGTCGACTCGAAGCCCTACCCCGCCCGGGTGCAGGTGGCCGAGCAGCGCGCGGGACGACCGGAAGCCATGGTGGTGGGTGCGGGCAAGCTGGACGGCATCCCGGTGTCGCTGGCGGTGATGGATTTTTCCTTCATCGGAGGATCGATGGGATCGGTGGTGGGGGAGAAGCTGGCCCGAATCATCGACAGGTCCCTCCGCGAAAATGTGCCGCTGGTCGTCGTGAGCGCCTCCGGCGGCGCCCGCATGCAGGAAGGGATCCTGTCGCTGATGCAGATGGCGAAGACGGCAACATTGCTGGCGAGGCTGCACGGGGCCGGCCTGCCCCACATATCCATCCTCACCAACCCCACAGCGGGCGGGGTAACAGCGTCCTACGCCATGCTGGGCGACGTCAACCTCGCGGAACCCGATGCCTTCATCGGGTTTGCCGGGCCCCGGGTGATCGAGGAGACGATCCGGCAGGAGCTCCCGGACGGGTTTCAGCGATCCGAATTCCTGCTCGAGCACGGCATGCTCGACTGCGTCGTGCCGCGCAAGGAGTTGAAGGCCACTGTGGCACTCCTGCTGCGGCACATGTGGGCGGGGTGGAAGCCCCAGGGCTGAAGCCCTCCGGCGCCGCTCCACACCCGCTGGAGAGTACGGCGCTGAAGGCCGGGGCGCCCGCGGTGAGCGAACTGTTTCCGCGACTGGGGCATGGCGTCCAGTGGGGCCTCGAACGGACCCGGTCCCTGCTCGCGACCCTGGGGGAGCCACAGCTCGCCTACCCGTCGATCCACATCGGCGGGACCAACGGCAAGGGGTCGGTGGCGGCGATGTGCGCCGGGGTGCTGAGGGAGGCCGGCCTGCGCACCGGGCTCTACACATCCCCCCACCTGTGCGATTTCCGCGAGCGCATCCAGGTCGACGGCCGTCCGGTCGAACGCGGGACCATGGCGCGGGTGGCCGCCGGGCTGCACGCGCCCGTCGACCGGATCAGGCCCACCTTCTTCGAAGCGACCACGGCCCTGGCGTTCGGGGTCTTCGCCGACCGGGAAGTCGACATCGCAGTGGTGGAGGTCGGGCTCGGCGGCCGCCTCGACGCGACCAACGTGATCGTCCCGGTGGTGACCTGCATCACCAACGTCTCGCTCGACCACGCGGACTACCTGGGCTCCACGGTGGAGGACATTGCCCGCGAGAAGGCCGGGATCATCAAGCCGGGCATTCCCATCCACACGAGCGAGACGGACGGGCGAGTGCTGCGAATACTGAGGGACCGGGCAAAGCGGGCCGAGGCTCCCTTCTTCGTGCTCGATCCGCTGAGGGATCTGCGGGACCTGGAGCTCTCGAGGCCGCGAACGAGCTTTCGCATGTCCTCCGACGCCTGGGGCGACCTCGAGCTCTCGGTGCCGCTGGCGGGAGGGCACCAGGCGACCAACGCGGCGCTGGCGGCGAGGGCGCTCGAATCGCTGCCGGAGAAGCTGCGACCCGCTCGACGGGCGGTCGTACGGGGGCTGGCGGAGGTGAGTTGGCCGGGTCGGGTGCAGCTGCTGCGGCGGAGCGGCGTAACCTGGGTCTTCGACGTAGCTCACAACGTCGCCGGGATGGAGACGCTAGCCGCCACCCTGCGGTCGCTCGGGCTTCCGCGGCCGATTGTGGTGCTCGCGGGCATCCTGGGAGACAAGGACTGGGGAGGCATGCTTCCGGGTCTCCTCGCGACCGCCGACGCAGCGGTCCTGACGCAGCCCCCGTCCGCGCCCGGTGAACGAAGATGGAACCCCGGGCAGGTCGCGGCCGCGCTCGCACCGCGGTTCACGCTCGAGGTGGAGGCGGGCTTCGGCAACGCGCTGGCCAGGGTGGCCGAACGGGCGGAGGGCGGCACGGCGGTGGTCACGGGATCCTGCCACACGGTCGGCAGCGCCCTCGACGAGCTTTGCATCCAGCCGTTCCCGACCCCGTTCCGGGTTTGACGCGTCGAGCGAAGCGCATAGATTCGCCGCCATGTCAAAAGGGAAAGCCTTCCCCAGACTTCCGGGCTTTCGGGACTTCGCCCCGGAGGTCCTGGCCGAGCGGGAGCACGTGTTCAGGAGCTGGCGCAGCATGGCGCGTCGCTACGGCTTCCAGGAATACGACGGGCCTCCGCTGGAACCGCTGGAACTCTACCGGGAAAAGAGCGGCGACGAGATCGTCGGGCAGCTGTACGCATTTGTCGACAAGGGTGGGCGTGAGGTATCGCTGCGCCCTGAGATGACCCCGTCACTCGCGCGCATGCTCGGCGAACGGAGCCGGGCCATGGCGAAGCCCATCCGCTGGTTTTCGATTCCGCAGCTCTTTCGCTACGAGCGCCAGCAGCGGGGGCGTCTGCGGGAGCACTTCCAGTGGAACGTCGACATCCTCGGTGAAGCCGGGACGGGCGCGGATGCGGAAGTCCTGGCGGTGGCGGTGGACGCCCTGCGAGCGCTGGGCCTGGGACCGGACGACTTCCTGGCCCGGGTTTCGGATCGCCGCCTGCTGTCCGCGATTCTCGACGCGCTGGGGGTGCCGGAAGACCGGATTCCCGCAACCTACATCGACATAGACAAGTACGAACGGGTGGGCCCGGACCTGACGCGCGCCCGGCTGCACGAGTCCGCCGGGCTGGCCCCCCGGGCCGTGGATGCACTGCTGGAGATCCTGGACGCTTCCGGGCTCGATGTGGTCGAGGAGCTGCTTGGCGAACGTGATGCCGTCGGCGCCAGCCTCGCCGAACTGCGCCGCTACGAGGCGGACCTTACGGCGATGGGGCTTGGTCCATTCCTTCGCTTCGACCTGCGCATCGTGCGCGGACTGGCGTATTACACCGGCATCGTCTTCGAGCTCTTCGATCGCAGGGGCGAAATGCGGGCCATCTGCGGAGGAGGCCGCTACGACCAGCTGCTCGAGCGGGTCGGCGGCGAACCTCTCGCGGCGGTGGGGTTCGGAATGGGGGATGTGGTGCTCACTGAATTGCTGCGCGATCGGGGACTGCTCCCGCGGCCGACCCCGTCGATGGACTGGTTCATCGCCAGCGTGTCGCCGGCCCAGCGTCTGCTGGGACGGGAGATCGCCCATGTCCTGCGGGAGGGCGGTTCAACGGTCGCCTATGCCCTGGAGCAGCGTCCCGTGCGCAAGCAGCTCGCCATGGCCGCCCGGCAGGGCGCGCGCAAGGTCATACTCCTGGGGCCGGAGGAGACGGCGAGAGGGGTGGCGGTGATCCGCGACATGTCGCAGGGCAGCCAGCAGGAAGTCTCCCTGGCCGACCTGCGGCGGGGCAGGCCGACACCGTGACCGCTCGCCGGAGAGGCCGGCAACAGCGGCGAGCTCTCCTCCGGGCGGTGGCGTGCCTGTGCGCCGCAGGCTGTTCTCCGGACCGCCCACCCGACGCGAGCGGGAGCGCGGCACCCGCTTCGGAGCCCCCGGCGGCACGTTCGTCCTTCGGCGCCGACGATGCCGAGGCGATGCCACTCGTTCTCTTCGATGAAGTAGCGGACCCGCTTCTGGAACGCCGTCTCACCCTGCATCTGCTCGCCCGGGAGCCGGGCGGGCGCGCGCAATTCAGCCGAGCCCTGCGGGAGCTGCTGCCCGAACGGGCCGCCCGCGATTCGACTCTGGTCGCGATTCGAGCGATCGTCTACCATCCGGCGGTGCCGCCGGGAGCGAGTGAGGGGAGCCTGGTGCCCGTGGCCTGGGGCGAATGGATTCCTCTGGAGGGCTGGTACGGTGAAATCCGAACAGGTCGCGGCACCGGGCACCGGGTCTACTTCTACCATGGAGCGCCCCCGGAATGGTAGCCGACGGCAACAGGGGAGTGCGCAGGGACATGGCCCGCGCCGTGCGCCGGCTCAACATCCTCGAGTACTTCATTCTGGCCGCGGCGGCCGCAATGTCCCTGGGCGGGGGCGCCCTGGTGGCGCTGCTCCTCAACGAGTTGACGGGCGCGCCCTTCCGGGTATCGTGGTTCGTCTCCTCGCTCCTGCTCTTCAGTGTTCCCGGGTTCTTCGTATTCCGCAGAGAGAGCAGACGCGACCCTTCCCGCGGCGCCGCGGGCCACCCCCAGGACCAGACAAATGGCTGATGACAAGCGGCTGACGCCCCGGAGCGAGAACTTCTCCGCCTGGTACAACGATGTCGTTCAGCGCGCCGAACTGGCCGATTATTCGCCGGTGCGCGGATGCATGGTCATCCGTCCATGGGGATACGCCATCTGGGAGCTGATGCAGCAGGGACTGGACGGTCTCTTCAAGGAGACCGGCCACGAGAACGCTTATTTCCCCCTGCTCATTCCGATGAGCTTCATCGAGCGCGAGAAGGAGCACGTCGAAGGCTTCAAGCCGGAGCTCGCGGTCGTGAGCCACGCCGGTGGCAAGGAACTCGAGGAGCCCTACGTCGTGCGGCCGACCTCCGAGACCATCATCTACTCGATGTACGCCAAGTGGGTGCAGAGCTACCGCGACCTGCCCCTGCTGCTGAACCAGTGGTGCAACGTGATGCGCTGGGAGCTGCGCACCCGGCTCTTTCTGCGCACCTCGGAATTCCTCTGGCAGGAGGGACACACCGCACACGCGACACAGGAGGAAGCCGAGGAGGAGGCGCGGCGCATGCTGGGGGTGTACCGCAGGTTCCAGGAGGACTGGATCGCGATGCCCCCGGTCAGCGGGCTCAAGAGCGAATCGGAGAAGTTCGCGGGCGCGGTGCGAAGCTATTCCGTGGAGGCGCTGATGCAGGACAATCGCGCGCTCCAGGCGGGAACCTCCCACTTCCTGGGACAGAATTTCTCGCGCCAGTTCGGCCTCACCTTCCAGAGCGAGGCGGGGCGCGAGGAGTACGCCTGGAATACTTCCTGGGGCGTGTCCACGCGCATGGTCGGGGGCATGGTGATGACCCACGGCGACGACAACGGCGTTGTCGTGCCGCCACGGATCGCTCCGGCTCAGGTCGTGGTGGTGCCCATCTGGCGCACGGACGCGCAGCGCGTACTGGTGCTGGAAGCGGCCGACCGCTTCCGCGACCGGCTGATCTCGGCGGGGCTGCGCGTGCGCGTGGATGCCCGGGACCACCTCAACCCCGGTGCCAAGTTCTACGAGTGGGAACGCAAGGGCGTCCCTTTCCGCGCCGAAATCGGGCCGCGTGATGTGGCGAAGGGGCAGGTGGTGCTGGCCCGGCGGTTGCCGTTCCCGGACGGGAAGCGAAAGCGCTTCCTGCCGCAAGAGGAGGCGTTGGCCACCCTGCCCGGTCTGCTCGACGCATTCCACGAAGACCTGCTCGAGCGCGCACGCGCGCGCCGCGAAGCCAACTCCCACCGGGGGATCTCGGATCTCGGCGAGCTCAGGGAGATCCTCGACGCAAAGGGTGGACTGGTGTACACCGGATGGAGCGGCGACCCCGAGGTGGAGGAGCGGGTCAAGCAGGCGACCAGGGCCACGATCCGGGTCATCCCCGACGAAGAGTTCGCGTCGTCCAGCCGGCCATCGCGGTGCATCGGCGGCGGAGTTGCCGAAATGGAGGTGGCGTGGGCGCGGGCATACTGAGGTGACCCCGCTGGCTCGCTCGGACGGCGTGCTCCGCTGCGGACCGTTTCCCCTCGACGACATCGCCGCCCGCTTCGGAACTCCCCTCTACCTCTACGATGGAGCCTTGCTGGAAGACAGATACCGCACCTTCGAAGCCGCTTTCCGGGGTGCCCGCCTGCTCGTGGCGTATTCGGTCAAGGCCAACGGAAACCTGGCGCTCCTCAACCTCCTGGCCCGTCTCGGTTCCGGCGCCGACATCGTGAGCGGAGGAGAACTGGCGCGCGCCCTCGAGGCGGGGATTCCCGCGAAGCGGATCGTCTTCGCCGGCGCAGGGAAGAGCGAAGAGGAGCTGGGCGCCGGGCTCGACGCCGGAATCTACGGCTTCAACGTCGAGAGCCGTGAAGAGCTGCACTTGCTCGAAAAAATCGCCGTCCGGCGGGGTGTTCAGGCCCGGGTCGCGCTGCGGGTGAATCTGGACATCACCTCGCCCACGCCGCACGAGTACACGCGAACGGGACACGCCGGCACCAAATTCGGCGTTCCCGCCGACGAAATCATGGACCTCTACCGATGGGCCGCCTCCCGGGCCGCTCTGCGGGTCGCGGGAATCGCGGTCCACATCGGGTCGCAGATCGTGGACGCCGAACCGTACGAGACTGCCGCGCGCGAGATCTTCGCCCTGGAACAGGCGCTTTCCGACGAGGGCATCCCGCTCGAATACGTCGATCTGGGTGGTGGATTCGGTGTCGCCTACGGGGACGAACCCGAGATCGATCTCGCGCGCGTCGCCGCGGCGGTCCTGCCTGCCGTGACCGGGCGCGGGCTCCGGCTGATTCTGGAGCCGGGTCGCTTCATCGTGGGCGAATCCGGGACGCTCATCGTGCGCGTACTGTACGTGAAGCGATCCGGGCACAAGACCTTCGTGATCACGGATGGGGGCATGACGGAGCTGCTGCGCCCCAGCCACTACGGCGGGTATCACCAGGTCGAGCCGGTGCGCACCCGTCCGGGCGCCCCGACGGTTGTGAGCGATGTGGTGGGCCCCGTGTGTGAGGACGGCGACTTTCTCGCGCGCGACCGCGCCATCGAGCTGCCCTCCGCAGGCGATCTGATGGTGGTGCGGACCGCCGGGGCCTACGGTTTCTCCATGGCCTCGAACTACAACAGCCGCCTGCGCCCCGCAGAGGTGCTCGTTGCCGGCGGCGGACTCCACCTGATCCGCCGGCGGGAGACCTTCGCCGACCTGGTTCGCGGGGAGAGGATCCCGTCATGACCCCCGCCAGGCCGCGCGACCGCGTGCTGATCCTCGATTACGGATCGCAGTTCACCCAGCTCATCGCGCGCCGCATCCGCGAGGAGCGGGTCTTCTGCGAGATCCACCCGCCGACGCGGTCCCTGGAGTGGATCCGGAGCTGGGCACCCAGCGCGGTCGTGCTCTCGGGCGGGCCGTCGTCGGTCTACGAGGACGATGGCCCGGGGGTCGAGGCGGAGCTGCTGCACATGGATGTTCCGGTTCTCGGAATCTGTTACGGCATGCAGCTGATCGCCGAACTGGAAGGTGGACGGGTGGAGTACGGCAAGCGCGAGTACGGACGAGCCGAGCTGCGCCTGAGCGAAGCGGAAGGCCTGTTCGCGGGATTCGCGCGCGAAGACCCCGTCACGGTCTGGTGTTCACACGGCGACCACGTGGACCGGCCTCCGGAAGGGTATCGCGTCGTCGCTTCCACCGAGGGCCTCCCGGTGGCGGCGTTCCGGGCCGAGGATCGGGCCATCTACGGAGTGCAGTTTCATCCGGAAGTCGCGCACACCCCCGAGGGCGACCGGATGCTCTCCAACTTTCTCTTCCGCGTCGCCGGCTGCCGTCCGAGCTGGACGGCGAGCGCGTTCGTCGAAGAGAGCATCTCCGCCATCCGCGAGCAGGCGGGAAGCCGGTCCGCCATCTGCGGCCTCTCGGGCGGCGTCGACTCCTCCGTCGCGGCCACGCTGGTGCATCGGGCGCTCGGCGAACGCCTCACCTGCATCTTCGTGGACAACGGGCTCCTGCGGAAGGGGGAGCGCGAGGGCGTGGAGCGCACCTTCCGCAGGCACATGGGGATGGAGCTGCTGGTCGCCGACGCGCGCGCCGAGTTCCTGGACGGGCTCGCCGGTGTGGACGATCCCGAGCGCAAGCGCCGGATCATCGGCGAGACCTTCATCCGCGTATTCGAACGCACGGCGCGCGAGGCCGGCAAGGACGCGTCCCTGCTCGTACAGGGCACGCTCTACCCGGACGTGATCGAGTCTCTCTCCGTGCGGGGTCCGTCCGCGACCATCAAGACCCATCACAACGTGGGCGGGCTCCCGGACGACATGCCCTTCGAGCTGATCGAGCCGCTCCGCGAGCTGTTCAAGGACGAGGTGCGCCGGGTGGGGCGGGAGCTGGGCCTCCCCGAAGCGTTCGTGGCGCGCCATCCTTTCCCGGGCCCTGGTCTCGCCGTGCGTATCGTCGGCGAGGTTACGGCGGAGCGGCTCGAGGTGTTGCGCGAAGCGGACGCCGTCTTTCTGGAGGAGATCCGGGCCGCCGGGCTCTACGACGAAATCTGGCAGGCGTTCGCGGTGCTCCTGCCGGTGCGGTCGGTGGGCGTGATGGGCGACGCGCGCACCTACGAGTGCGCGGTGACGCTGCGCGCCGTGACCTCGCGCGACGGCATGACGGCCGACTGGTACCGGTTTCCGCCGGAAGTTCTGGCGCGCGCCTCAACCCGCATCATCAACGAGGTCGCTGGGGTGAACCGCGTGGCGTACGACATCAGTTCCAAGCCCCCGGCCACCATCGAGTGGGAATGAGGAGGGCGCGCCCTCCCGCCGGGGCGGAGATCAGGACGCGGGAGCGGGCTCGTCCTCGGTGCGCAGGGCCCTCAGCGTGTCGTCGATCTCGGCCCACACTTCGACCATGAACTGCACGCGGACTCCGTTGACGTCGATGTAGTCGAGCAAATCGGCCTCGGTGATCCCCCTCGCCTGCAGAATCTCCGCCTTCTCCTCCGGGCTGACCCGCCCATCGGGTGAATGGAGGGCCGCCATGCGCAGCTCCACATAGGTGCCCACGAAGACGTCGCGGGTGATCGTGCCCGCCGCCTCGGTCGCCTGCTCGCCGCCGCACGTGAGCGAGAGGCACAGCAGCCCGCCCCCGAGAAGCCTGCGCATTCCGTGCGCCATCATGCGTTTCATGCTTCGCGAGTTCCTCCACTGTTGGCCGCGCGCCAGAGGAGCAGGCAGAGCCCCGCGAAGATGAGCGTGCCCACCAGCTCGGAGAATCCGGGGAAGAGGCCCGCGTACCAATCGTGGCCGAGGATCCACTGTGCCGCCCGCGAGGGATCGCCGGTCACCTGGGTGACGACGTAGATCGCGCCCCCGATCAGCACCCCCACCAGGGCGGCCCCGGCGATCAGGCCGGAGCCGAACAGAACACCCCGCTCGCGCTGCTCGGCCAGCCGCTCTCCGCCCCCGTCCGCCGAAAAGCGGCGGGTCAGCGCGCGCCGCATCATGCCCCCCACGAAGATCGGGGTCATCAGCGAAACCGGCAGGTACAGCCCCACCGCGAACGCCAGCGACGGCAGCCTCAGCCCGAACTCGACGACGGCGGCCAGCGCCATGCCGACGATGACGAACATCCACGGCAGGGTATCGGCCAGGACGCCGTCCACCACGAGCTTCATCAGGTTCGCCTGAGGAGCCGCCAGTTCCGCTCCGCCGATGCCGTACGACTCGTTGAGGACGATGAGCACCCCGCCCATCACCGCCGCGCTGGTGATCACCCCGATCAGCTCGCCGATCTGCTGCGAGCGCGGAGTCGCGCCCAGCAGGAAGCCGGTCTTGAGATCCTGCGAGGTGTCTCCCGCGATGGCCGCCGAGATGCACACCACCGCGCCCACCGCCAGCACCGCGACCTTGGAGGCGGCGGTGCCGTCGTTCAGCCCCAGCCCCACCCAGATCAGCGAGGTGAGCAGGAGGGCGGCGATGGTCATCCCCGACACCGGATTGGACGAGGAGCCGATCAGCCCCACGATGCGCGAGGACACGGTGACGAAGAAGAAGCTGAAGAGCACGATCAGGACCGCGCCCAGCAGGTTCACCGGGACGCCCGGCCAAAGCCAGAGAGCCACGGCAAGCAGCGGGGCCAGCGTGAAGACGAAGCGCATGGACAGATCCCGCTGCGTCCGGGAGGTCGCTCCGCCGCCCCGTCCGATGCCGCCCAGCCCCAGCTTGAAGCTCTCGACCATGGTGGGCAGCGATTTGGCGAGTGTGGCGATGCCCCCGAAGGCCACGGCTCCGGCCCCGACGTAGCGAATGTAGTTGCTCCAGATCTCTCCGGATCCCAGCTCGGCCATCGGGACCGTGGCCGGGTACACCACGTCGTTCCCGCCCCAGGCGTTGATCACCGGGATCAGGATCAGCCAGGCCAGCGCGCTTCCCGAGAACATGATGGTGGCGATTCGGGGTCCGATGATGAACCCGACGCCCAGCAGCTCGGGGGTGAAGTCTCCCCCGATCTGGGCCTTGCCCGGGAGGGGCGCCGCCGGCGACTCGTTCCAGAGGGATAGCCCGCGGGGGTTGGCCAGCGCCTGATAGACGGCGCCGACGCCGAGCCCGGCGAAGAGGAGACGAGCCTTGCCGCCTCCCACGTCCCCCGCCACCTGCACTTCCGCGCACGCGGTGCCCTCGGGATAGGGAAGCTTCCCGTGCTCGCGCGAAATCAGGTAGGAGCGCAGGGGAATCATGAACAGCACGCCCAGCATTCCCCCGAAGAGCGCGATCACCGTGATCTGTGTGACGCTCACCAGGATGGCGGGATCCTCGCGCGCCCAGAGGAACAGTGCGGGGAGCGTAAAGATGACCCCGGCCGCCAGCGACTCCCCCGCCGACCCCACCGTCTGCACCATGTTGGACTCGAGGATGGTGCCGCCCCAGATGCGGAAGATCGCCACGGCCATGACCGCGGCCGGAATCGAGGCGCTCACCGTGAGCCCGACGCGCAGCCCCAGGTAGGCGTTGGCGGCGCCGAACACGATGCCCAGAACCGCTCCGATCAGCACGGCGCGGGGCGTGAACTCCAGGATTTGCTCGCGCGCACCCACGTACGGCCGGTACTGGTCCCCCGGAAGCGTCTCGTATGCCTGGGGAGGGAGCCCGCCTCGGGGCCCGGGGTCGACTGTCGCCATTTTGCCTCCAGCCACGGGTTGCGCGGAACCCGGGCAACGTGGATCGCGCCTTCTCGGCTTGTCAAGCGCGCGAAAGGCGGGCGCCGAGCCGGCTGGAACCGGCTACACCGCAGCCTCGCGGGATGGTCCGAATCTTGAATTTCAGGGGATAGGCGGATGCCCCGGAACCCCGTGCGCCGGGGGTTGGAGTGGGGCTTTGCCGCCGAAGTCTGCCAAAATGGCAGACGGACGCCGCGCAGATTGACGGTCTGCCAAAATGGCAGACGACAGCCTGCATGACCAGACGAAAGGGAAGCACCAGATGATCGAAGTCGACCGTTTGACGGTGAAGGCGGCCGAAGCGCTGCGAGCCGCTGTCACGGATGCCGGAGGGCGCCGGAGCGCCGAGGTCTACGGCATCCACCTCCTCGACGCCCTCCTCCGCCAGGAAGAGGGTATCGTCAAGCCCATCCTGGACAAGATCGGAATCTCCGCCCCCGCGGTCGCCGAACGGGTGCAGGCCGCGCTCGACGGCCTGGGCCGCATCTCGGGAGGATCGGATGCGCGCGTCAGCCGCGATCTCGCCCGCGCGCTCTCCGCGGCCGAGCGGCACGCCGCCGACCTCGGCGACGACTACGTGTCCACCGAGCACCTCCTGCTCGGGCTCACCGTCGAGAAGGACGACGCGGGCCAAATCCTGCGCTCGGCGGGCGCCACGGAAGAGCGGGTGCTGGAGGCGCTGTCGGCGGTCCGCGGCAGCCACCGGGTCACCGACCAGACCCCGGAGGATCGGTACCAGGCCCTCGCGCGCTACAGCCGCGACCTCACCGCGCTGGCGCGGCGCGGCAAACTGGACCCGGTCATCGGCAGGGACGCCGAGATCCGCCGGGTGATCAAGGTGCTCGCGCGCCGCACCAAGAACAATCCCGTGCTCATCGGTGAGCCCGGAGTGGGCAAGACCGCAATCGCCGAAGGCCTGGCACAGCGCATCGTCGCCGGCGACGTGCCTGGTGCGCTGGCGGAAAAGACCTTCCTGTCGCTCGACATTTCGGCCATGCTCGCCGGCGCCAAATACCGCGGCGAGTTCGAAGAGCGCATGAAAGCGGTGTTGAAGGAAATCTCCGACGCCGAGGGCCGCTTCGTCATGTTCGTGGACGAGTTGCACACGGTCGTGGGCGCCGGAGCCGCGGAAGGGGCGGTGGACGCCGGCAACATGATGAAGCCTCTGCTGGCCCGGGGCGCGCTGCGCATGGTGGGTGCGACCACCCTCGACGAGTACCGGAAGCACATCGAGAAGGACCCCGCCCTGGAGCGGCGCTTCCAGCCCGTCTACGTGGCGCCGCCGTCGGTGGAGGACACGATCGCGATCCTGAGAGGCCTCAAGGAGCGCTACGAGGTACACCACGGCGTGCGTATCCGCGACGACGCCCTGGTCGCCGCCGCCCGGCTGTCCGACCGCTACATCGGCGGCCGCTTTCTGCCCGACAAGGCGATCGATCTCATGGACGAGGCCGGCAGCCGTCTCCAGATCGAGATCGACTCGCTGCCCACCGAGATCGACCAGGTCGAGCGACGCGCCATCCAGCTGGAGATCGAGCGTCAGGCACTGGAGGATGAGCACGACCCCTCGGCGCGGGAACGCCTGGAGCGCATCCGCCTCGAGCTGGCCCAGCTGCGGGAGCGCAGCTCCAGCATGAAGGCCGGGTGGCAGGCGGAACGGGACGCCATCGACCGCCTGAAGACGCTCAAGGAGGAGGCCGACGCGCTCCGCACCGAGTCCGGGCGCGCCAAGCGAACCGGCAACCTGCAGCGGGCCGCCGAGATCGACTATGGCGAGCTTCCGGCGCTCGGCACCGCGCTCGGACGAGCCGAGGAGCGGCTCGCCGAGCTGCAGGCGGACGGAACCTGGCTGCGCGAGGAAGTGGACGCCGACGACATCGCCGCGGTGGTCGCGGAATGGACGGGGATTCCGGTGGCGAGCCTGGTGGAGTCGGAGAGGGAACGGCTGGTCAGGCTCGAGGCGTTGCTGGGCGGGCGGGTGATCGGCCAGGACGAGGCGCTTGCCGCCGTCTCGAACGCGGTCCGCCGCTCGAGAGCCGGGCTGCAGGATCCCGACCGGCCGGTCGGCTCGTTCATCTTCCTGGGCCCGACGGGGGTGGGGAAGACCGAGACCGCGCGTGCGCTGGCCGAATTCCTCTTCGACGACGAGCGCGCGATGGTGCGCCTGGACATGTCCGAGTACATGGAGAAGCACGCCGTGTCGCGGCTGCTGGGCGCGCCTCCCGGCTACGTGGGCTACGACGAAGGCGGCCAGCTGACCGAAGCGGTGCGCCGGCGTCCGCACGCGGTCATCCTGTTCGACGAGATCGAAAAGGCACACTCCGACATCTTCAACGTCCTGCTTCAGATTCTCGACGACGGCAGGCTGACCGACGCCCAGGGCCGCACGGTCGATTTCCGCAATGCCGTGATCATCATGACCTCCAACCTGGGCAGCCACTACATCCTGAGGCACGCCGGCACCGATCCGTGGGAAGAGGTGGAGGCGACCGTCACCCGGGAGCTGCGGCGACACTTTCGTCCGGAGTTTCTGAACAGAGTGGACGACATTGTTCTCTTTCGGCCATTGGACCGGGCCTCGATCCGCGCGATCGTTGATCTGCAGCTTGCCCGGGTGCAGGCGCTGGCCGGCGAGCTGGGCATCACGCTCGAGGTCTCACCCGAAGTCCGGGAGCTGCTCGCGAAGGAGGGCTACGAGCCCGCGTTCGGCGCGCGCCCGCTGCGGCGCGTCATCCAGCGTCTCGTCCAGGACCCGCTTGCCATGTCGCTGCTCGAAGAAGATGTGGGTAAATCCTCGACCATTCGCGTCGTCCCCGCCGCGGGCACCGGCGGGTTGGCCTTCGAGCGAACGTGAACGGAGGCGTCCGGCGGGCGGGTGGATTCCTGGTCCACTGCTCGACGGCTCTGCTGGCGGCGGGGTGTGCAACCTCCCCGCCGCTGCCTCCGGCCGCCGAGGATGCGACCCCCCTTCGCGCCGCGGAACGCTTTCTGGACGCAGCCAACCGACAGGACCTCGACGCGCTCGCGCGCACCTTCGGCACCCACCGCGGTTCGATCGCCGACACCGGCGGGGGGCTGCGTTGCGGACTCCGCAGGGTCGCGTCCTGGCTGAGGGCCGCGGACCGCTGCCCGTCCCGCCAGGAGGTCGAGGTGCGCATGCACGCCATCGCGGCGGTGCTGCGGCACGACGGCTACGACGTGGCCTCCGCGGAGCCGGTCCCCGGTCGCGACCGGCCGGTCACCCGGGTATCCGTCGAGGTTCGACGGGGAGAGCGGATCCACCGCGATGTCGGAGTGTTCGTGATCCGCACTCCGTCCGGGTGGCTCGTGGAGTCGGTCGAACTGGAGAAAATCACGGGGCGCTGACGGGCCGCGCCCGCTCGACCAGCTCCACCAGCGCCCCGCCCGTCCCCTTTGGATGGAGAAAGGCGACCAGGCCGCCGTGCGCGCCGGGCCTCGGAGTTCGGTCGATGGGCCGGAACCCCGCGGCGACCAGGCGGTCGAGTTCGCCGCTCACGTTCTCGACGCGGAAGGCCACATGATGAAGGCTCGAGCCCCCTGAGGCCAGGAACCGCGCGACCGCGCCGTCCGGGTCATGAGGTTCGAGCAGCTCCACGGCCCCGATGAAGCACACGTCGATGCCGTGTTCCGGCAGGGATCGGCGGGGCGAGGCCCGCTCGCCCGTCAGGGTCTCGAACAGCGGCGCCGCCACCTCGATCGAGCGGACGGCGATGCCGACATGGTCCACCGGGTAGTGCAGCGGGTTCGGTGACGGATCCACAGGCCCTGCTGCGGGGTCGAATTCCATGACCGGTCGAGATTCGGTTATACTTGAGCAATTCAGGGAAGCAGGGAAGGGCGTTGCAGCGCTTCCGCTTCCATCGTACGAACGACCCGGGACCCGGATCAAGGAGATCAGCCAGGATGAGCGATCGAGTTCTGACGGTTACGGACGAGAGTTTCGCCAACGACATAGAGAACAGCCAGGGACTGGCGATGGTGGATTTCTGGGCGACCTGGTGCGGCCCCTGCCGCATCGTCTCGCCCATCGTCGACCAGCTCGCGGACGAATATGGTGACCGCGGGGTGACGGTGGGCAAGGTGGATGTGGACACCAACCCGGGCACCTCCGCCCGCTTCGGGGTGCGCTCGATCCCGAGCATCCTCTTTTTCAAGGACGGCAGGCACGTCGACACGGTCGTCGGCGCCGTTCCGAGGGCCCACCTCGAGGAGAAGATCGAGGCGCACCTGTAGGTCCGCGATACGCGAGCGGGGGGTGGCGATCCTCTACCTCGTCAGCACCCCCATCGGGAACCTCTCCGACCTCTCGGGGCGCGCGGCCCGGGTCCTGGGCGCGGTGGAGAGGATCTTCGCGGAAGACACGCGCAGGACCGGGAAGCTGTTGCGGCACCTCGGCGTCGACACGCCCCTCACCTCCCTGCATCAGCACAACGAAGCGGCGCGCGCGGGGCGGGTTCTCGAGTGCCTGGAGTCGGGACGCGACGCAGCGGTGGTGAGCGATGCCGGAACCCCGCTGGTCTCGGATCCGGGCGCGCGCGTGGTGGACGCCGCGCTCGACGCCGGACACGACGTGGTTCCGGTGCCGGGGCCGTCCGCGGTTCTGGCCGCTCTGGTGGGGTCGGGGCTGCCGGCGGACCGGTTTGTCTTTCTGGGCTTCGCGCCCCGCAAGGGCCTCGAACGGCGTGCTCTGCTGCGGCGGGTCGCCGATTCGCCGGAGACCACCGTGCTCTTCGAGGCTCCCGGCCGGCTGGGCCGCCTGCTCGCCGACCTCGAGCGAGCGTGCAGCCCCGGCCGCCGGGTGGCGGTGGCGCGCGAAATGACCAAATTGCACGAGGAGTTCGTGCGAGGAACCCTGGCGGAGGCCCGGGCCCATTTCGGCGAGCGCGCGCCCCGGGGAGAGGTGACGCTGGTGATCGACCGCTCTCCGGGGGGCGAACCCGACGAGTCCGCGGCCCGGGAGGTGGCCGCCGGACTGCTGGCCGGAGGCGCGCGGCCGAGCGAAGCGGTCCGGGAGGTGATGGCCCGGATCGGAGTGTCTCGCAACCGCGCCTACCGTATCGTACATTCTACTGTTGCCCGAGACCGGCCGGAGACGGAGTAGACGCGCGCCGCACACCCACAGGCGCTCAGGCGGGAGTGGTTCAGGAATCGATGCCGAAGCCGATCGTTGTCCCGATCGTCGCGGCCGTGCTCGCGGCCGTGGCGCCGGTCGAACCGACGCTCACCATCGCGCGCCTTCAGTACGACGGAGGGGGCGACTGGTATGCGAACCCCTCCTCGCTGGCCAACCTGCTTGAGCGGATCGCGGGCGACACCGGGCTGCCGGTGGCGGATCGTGAAGCCACCATCACCCTCCGTGATCCCGCGCTCCCCGACTACCCCTACGTCTACATGACCGGTCACGGAAACGTGAGTTTCGCCCTGGACGAGCAGGGCGCGCTGCGCGACTACCTGCTGGGAGGGGGATTCCTGCACGTCGACGACAACTACGGGCTCGACGAATCCTTCCGCCGGGAGATCGCGCGCGTGTTTCCCGGCCGCGAACTCGTCGAGATCCCCCCGGATCATCCCGTTTTCCGCGCCTTTCACCTGTTCCCGGAGGGCCTGCCCAAGGTCCACGAGCACGACGGGGGTCCGCCCCAGGCCTTCGGCCTCTTCGAGCGCGGCCGGCTGATGCTGTTCTACAGCTACGAAAGCGATCTGGGAGACGGCTGGGAGGATGCCGAGGTGCACGATGATCCCCCGGAGACGCGCGAGCAGGCGCTGCGCATGGGCGTGAACCTGTTCGTCTACGCCATCACCAGGGGGGCCTCCTGAACCCGGCGCCCCGCCGCAGTGTCCGCGGCGCGTTCGAGGCCGTGCGCGGCCACGTCGGAACCCGCTTCGGGATGGCGGGGGCGCTGTGGGCGACCGTTCCCGTGGCCGTCACCCTGACGCTCGCCTGGTGGCTCGGAGGTGCGGCGGGGTGGCGCCAGGGAAGCGCTGCGCCGCTGATCCTGGACGGGTTCGCGATCGCCGCGGTCGCCATCCTGGTCGCCTCGCTGCTTCGGCTCCGGCGCCGTTCGCTCGACGAAGCCAGGGTCGCCGCAACCATGGAGGAGGCGGCCGGTCTGGCCCGCGGCGTGGTGCGCGGCTCGCTGGAACTCTCCCGTTCGGTTCCGCCCGGTGTGTCGGCCGCGCTGGCCCGCCGTGCCGAGGCGCGGGTTGCGGGCCGCCTCACCTCCCCCACGTCCGTGCTGGCCGGGTCGCTCCACCGGCGCAGCGGGCGCTGGATGCGCCTCGGAGCAGGGGCGCTGGTGGTGGCCAGCGTACCCGTGATCTCCGCATGGGTCGCGTCGCCGGAGCGGTCGCGGCGCGCCTGGTCGGGACTCGCAACTCCCTTCGGGGTGATGGCGAGCCCCCGCTATGCCCCTCTCGCGCTCCGGCCGGGGGACATCGAGGTTTCCCGCGGGTCGGACGTCACCATCGAGGTCGAAACGATGGGGCGCCCCGAGGTTACCCTGCACTCGCGCGCACCCGGAGAGATACCGCGCGCCGACACGCGCCAGGCGCCTGACAGCGTGGCAGCGTTCCGGTTCAACGCCGTGGAAACCGCCTTCGAGTACTGGGCGACGGCCCCTGACGGGAGCACGAGCGAGCGCTACCGGGTCACCCCGGTGGACCCGCTGTTCGTCGCGGATCTGGTTCTTCAGCTCACCTTCCCCCCCCACACCGGCCGCTATGCGGAAGAGTATCGGGGATCCGCGCCCCGGCTGAGCATTCCGGTGGGCACCCGCATACGCGTGGAAGGACGTGCCAGCCGCGAACTCCAGGTGGCCAGCCTCGCAGTCGAGGAGCCGGGCGGGCCGGCGGTCGCCCTGCAGATCGACGGCCCCCGCTTTCATGCCGACTGGACGCCGCGCGTCGGGGGCGTGTACCACTGGGATCTGGTCGACGCGCGCGGCGGCGGCCCGGAGCTCCCGCCCGTCCCGCTCGACATCACCCTCGTGCGCGACTCGGTACCCGCCGTCGCCATCGTCTTTCCCGGCCGCGACACCGTTCTGCCGCTCTCGATGGAGCAGCCGCTGGTCGTCCAGGCTCATGACGACTACGGGCTCGCCTCCGTCGAGCTGGTGGCCTACCGCGTGCGGTCTCTGGGGGCGCCGGAGGATCCGGTCGTGCGCAGGATGGGAATGGCCGGCACCCGGAGTGCCCTTGTGCGCCCGCTCCTGGACGTGTCCGACTGGGGACTGCTCGCCGGCGACGTGATTCGCTACCGGGCGCGCGTGGTCGACAACGCACCGTCGCCACAGATCGGCGAGAGCCCGGAATACGCGCTGCGCATGCCGGAGGCCTCCGAGCTTCGCTGGCAGGCCCAGCAGATGCTCGAGGACGCGGCGGCCGAAGTCGAATCGCTGGCGGAGCAGGCGGGAGAAGCGGCCCGGGAGACCCGCGAGCTGGAGCGCCGCAATCAGGCGGAACTCGCCGAGGAGCGCCGGAATCCGGGAACGCGGGGAGAGGAGGAGCTGAGCTTCGAGGAGCAGGAGGAGCTGCGGCAGGCGCTCGAGGCGCAGGAGGAACTGGCTGCGGAGGTCGATTCGCTGAGACAGGAACTGGAGGAGGTCTCCGAATCCATGCGCCAGGCAGGTCTTCCGAATCCCGAGTTCACGGAGGAGATGGACGAACTCCAGCGTCTGCTCGAGGAGATGATGCCCGAGGAACTGCGCGAACGCATGGAGGACATGGCGCGCAACCTCGAGGAGATGGACGAGGCGGCGTCGCTGGAGGCGCTGGAGCGGCTCGCGCAGGACCAGGAAGAGCTGCGTCAACGGCTGGAGGAATCCATCGAGCGCTTCCGCCGGGCCGCCACGGAACAGGAACTGCGCGCCGCCGAGGAGGAGGCCGCGGAGTTGGCGCGCAGGGAGGACGCGCTCGCCGACGCGATGGAGGAAGGGGACACCCTCCAGCTGCGCGCGCGCCAGCAGGCCGAGCTGGAGCAGCAGACCGAGGCGCTCCTCGAGCGCATGGAAGAGGCGCGCGAGCACCTCGACGAGCTGGGAGAGCAACAGGCGGGAGACCGGGCCGAGGCCGCGGGAGAGCGTACGGACGAAGCGCGCCGCGACATGGCCGAAGCCCGCCGGCAGGCGGAGGCGGGAGAAACACAGTCGGCCGCGCAGGAGGCCAGAGAGGCGGCCGAGGCGCTCAGGGAAGCCCGGGAGGCGCTGGCGGAAGCGCGCGCCGAGATGACGGAAACAATGGACGCCGCGGTGCGCGAGGCGCTCCAGCAGACGGCGGAGGATGCCCTTTCCCTGGCGCGCCAGCAGGCGGCGCTGCGCGAGCAGATGCGCCGCGCGAACGCGGAGCAGCAGGCGGACATGCGGGCCGACGAAGCTTCGCTCCTGCGCGGCGTGCGCAACATGGCCGAGAATCTGAGCGCGGGCTCCCGGGCCTCCGGCCAGGTCGATCGCGAAGTCAGCACGGCCATCGGCGAAGCCATGGAGGCCATCAGCGAGACTCTGGAGGCGCTCGACAGTCGGCGCGGGTCGACTCCGTCCCCGACCGCAACCGCCGAGGCAGCCGTGCGCGCGCTCAACCGGGTGGCGCTCCAGGCCATCGCAAGCGCCGGACAATCAGGGCAGGAGGCGGCCTCGGGCGGAGCCGGAGAGATGCAGGAGATGCTCGAAACCATCGCCCAGCGCCAGGGCGATCTGATCATGCAGACCGAGGAACTCATGCCGATGCAGCTGGGGGAGCAGGCGCTCGCCAGACAGATGCAGCAGCTCTCGCAGGGTCAGGAGGCAGTGGCCGGCGAGCTCGGCGATCTGGCGCAGCAGCCGAACTCGGAAGAGCAGGCGCTCGGGAACCTTGATGAACTCGCGCAGGAGGCGGCGGCCCTCGCGGAGGCACTTGCCATGGAACGTCTGCGCGCGGAAACCATCGAGCGCCAGGAGCGGCTCTTCCAGCGTCTGCTGGACGCCGGACGAAGCCTTGAGCGGGACGAGGAATCGGAGGAGCGGGAATCCGAGGTTCCCGGAGAATTCGAGCGAAACGCAGTAGCGCCTCTTGCCGATGAGGACATGAACGCGCTTCGGTTCGAACTTCCTTCAGCAGATGTCCTGGGTCGCCTGCCCCCGGCGCAGAGACGCCTGGTGGTCGAGTACTTCGAGCGTCTCAACCGGGCTGCGGCCACCCCGCCTCCGGGAGGTGGGCCGTGAGCCGGAGCCCCCGCCGGAGCCTGCCCGTTGCCCTTTCGCTCGTGTCGGCGCTGGCGGCACTGGCCCCCGGCGCAGTGGATGGCCAACTGTCCTCGAGCGAGGAATCCAGGCTCCTGCGCGAAGCGGCGCGCGCCGAGTCGGCGGGAGACCATGCCGCCTCCGTCGAGATCCTTACCTCGCTGTTGGCGGAGCGGCCTGCCTCTTCCGGAGCCATCTTCGCCCTTGAGCGTGTGCTGCGGGCACAGGGCCGGGTGTCGCAGGTCCTGGATCCCATCGACGCGTTCCTGGCGGTCGACCCCGTGTCCACCGGCCCCCGCTACCTCAAGCTGAGGATTCTCCTGGAGGTGGATTCCCTGGCTGAACTGCGTTCCGCGGCGGAATCCTGGATCGCACAGAACCCGGCCTCGCCCGATTCCTATCGCGAGGTTGCGCGAGTGTACGAACGGGCGTTCGGGGGCGAAGAGGCCCTGTCGGTGCTTCGGCGGGGACGGAGCCGCGCGGGTGGTGGAGTCCTCGCGGTGGAAGCGGGAGACGTTCTCCTTCGGCTCGGGCGTCCCCGTGAGGCACTCATGGAATGGGCTCGCGCGCTCGACGGACCGGATGCCCAGGCGCCCGGAGCGTTGCGGCGGATGGTGCGCACCGGCGGGGAGCACCCCGCATTGGCGCCGGGGGTGGTTAGCGAGCTGACGGTGGACGGTGCGTCCGAAACCCGCAGGCGGGCGGCGATTGAGATCGCGCTCGAGGCTCGTCTGCAGCCGGAGGCGCTGCGCCTTGCCGAGGAGTTTGTCGGAGATCTGCCCGAGCGCGAGCGGGAGGGCTTCCTCAATGCGCTGCTGCCGCTCGCCGAGGAGAAGGACGCCGACCAGCTCGCGCTGTGGACCCTCCAGCAGTTGCGTCGCGAGACTCCGAGGGGTTCACGTGCGCGCACGCTGGATCGACAGATCGCCGTCACCTCGCTCGTGGCCGGCGATACCGTCCGCGCGCTGGAGGCCAGAGAGCGGTACGCCCGCGGACTGCCCGAGCGCTCGCCGGAGCGGCGACGGGCTCTGGCCGAGGTGATCCGCCTGGAGGCGGCGACCGGCGCTCCGCTCGAGCTGCTGGACCGCTTCGCCGCGTTCCGCCAGGAGTTTCCGAACGCACCCGAAGCCGACCCGCTGGCGGTGGCGCTTTCGGCACGCTTCCGCGAGGACGGCGATTCGGAGACCGCGGCGTTTGTGCTGGAGGGGGTTCAGGGTCCGCTGAGCGCGCAGGAGCGTGCCTGGCTGGCGCTCGAGGCGGGCAACCGGGAAGGTGCCCGGATCAACCTGATGCTCGCCGCGGCGGGACTGCCAGCGACCGAGGCCACGGTGATCGTGCAACTGATCGGCATCCTGGACCGGGTCGGCGAGCAGGCGGCCGCGCTGGCGGGCAGGGTATCCATCGCGCGCCACAGGGAAGGCGCGGGTGCGGCGTTTTCTCTGGTGAGCGAAACGGTGCACGCCTTGCCGCCGGAAGACCAGCCTCCCCTCCTCGCCATGGCCGCCCGCATCGCCGACGAAACCGACCAGCAGGGCGAGGCGGCGCGCCTGCGCGAGTCGCTCGCCGCCACCTTTCCGGAGTCGAGCGAGGCACCGGAAGCCATCCTGCAGCTGGCCCGCTACCGGGCGACCACCCCCACCGGCGTGCCGGCAGCCATCGAGCTGCTCGAAGAACTCATTCTGGCGCGTCCCAACAGCGCGGTCGTGCCGGTGGCGCGCCGCGAACTGGAACGCCTGAGGGCGTCCGGAGGTGCATCGTGAACGCTTCTTGCCGGTCGAGAGCCGGGCGGTGCTTCGCCCGGACGACACTGCTCACGGCACTGTTGCTGGCGCCGGCAGCCCTGCGGGCCCAGCATCTGCTGGTGCCGATGGACGAGGGTCAGGATGACCACCTGAAAGCCTATGGCCTCACCTACCGGAGCCTCGAGCGGGGCGCGACGGCGGAGTGGCTGCTCAACTACCGGGACGGCTCCTTTCTCTTGCCGGACAGGCAGGACGTTCGTCGGGAAGCGGCGTTGCGCGGCGTCAGCATCGAGCCGGTGAGCGCCGCCGACGTGGCTGCAATGCGCGCGCTGATCGCGCGCTCCAACATGGAGTCCGTGATCCTGGAGAAGGCGCCCAGCGTTGCGATCTACACGCCCGCCAACACGACACCCTGGGACGACGCCGTGACGATGGCGCTCGAGTACGCGGGCATCACCTACGACAAGGTGTGGGATCCGGAAGTCCTGAACGGGGATCTGGAGAACTACGAATGGCTCCATCTCCACCACGAGGACTTCACGGGCCAGTACTCCAAGTTCTTCATCACGTACGCGGGAGCTCCCTGGCTGCAGGAGGAGGTGGCCCGCAACCAGGAGGTGGCGACCGCGTTCGGATATCCGCACGTGCCCGCACTCAAGAAGGCGGTTGCGAGCGTGATTCTGGATTACGTCGAAGGAGGCGGCTTCCTCTTTGCCATGTGTTCGGCAACGGAGACGCTCGGCCTGGCCCTGGCGGCCCGGGAGGCCGATATCGCGGCAGCGTTCGCCGACGGTACTCCGCCCGCTCTCGACGCTTCGGCGCACATGCAGTGGGGCCGGGCGCTTGGGTTTCAGAACGCCGAAGTACAGCTCTCCCCGTCGGTCAACGCGTTCAGCGACATCGACGGCCATCAGGTGAACACCCCGTGGCGCGAGGAACTGGGGACGTTCACCCTCTTCGAGTTCTCGGCCAAGCTGGATCCCGTGCCGTCGATGCTGACGCAGAGCCATGAGGACGTGCTCTCCGACTTCTACGGGCTCACCACGTCCTTCCGCCTGGACCGCATCAAGCCGGGCGCCATCGTCCTGGCGCAGGAGGGCGGATGGGCCAAGTACATCCACGGAAACCGGGGCGAGGGAACCTGGACCTTCTACGGCGGGCACGACCCGGAAGACCCCGAGCACCAGATCGGCGACCCGCCCACGGATCTCTCGCTGCACGCGAATTCCGGCGGCTATCGCCTGATTCTGAACAACGTCCTGTTCCCCGCGGCTCGCAAGCAGCAGCGCAAGACCTGACGCGGACGGCAGGAAGGATCAACCTCCGGGCTTCCGCCTCGTGACCCCCGAGCGGCCTCGTCCCCGGCCGGATCTCGTCCTCGCTCGCGAGGCGGCAGGGCGCATGCGCGAGCAGATCGCGCGGGCCGGAGGACGCGAGGTCAGCTTTCTCGCCACCGTGACCCCCGAGCGCGTCATCGTCGACCCGCGCACCGTGGCCCGGGGCAATCGGGCCGCCGTTCTTGCCGCCGCGGCCGACGCGCGCACCGGCGAGATCATGCTGCACAACCATCCCTCGGGGGTGCTGGAGCCCTCCGAAGCCGACCTCCGCGTGGCCGCCCGGCTCTACGAGCAGGGCGTCGGCAGCGCCATCGTCGACAACCTGGCGCGAGCGCTGTACGTGGTGGTGGAACCACCGCCGCCATCGTCGCTCGAACCCCTGGACATCCGCGAACTGGAGGCGGTGGCCGCCCCGGGCGGCGCCTTGTCGCGCCTGCACGAGCGCTATGAGGACCGTCCCGGCCAGCGCGGCATGCTGGCGGAGGTGGCGCGAGGATACAACCAGGGAGGGGTGACCCTGGTGGAGGCCGGCACCGGCACCGGAAAGTCGGTCGCCTATCTGCTGCCCGCAGCCCGCTGGGCGATCCGCAACAAGGAACGCACGATCGTCTCAACCAACACCATCAACCTGCAGGAACAGCTCGTCGCCAGGGATCTTCCCCTCGTGCGCGAGCTTCTGGGAGAGGAGTTCCGCTGGGCGCTGATGAAGGGCAGGGGGAACTACATTTCCATCCGCCGCGCGCATCTGGCGGCGGAAGGCGCGGCCACCCTCTTCGGGGAGGACCGCACCCACGAGGTCAACGCGCTGCTCGACTGGATCGCCGGGACTGAGGACGGGTCACTCGCCGACCTGACGACCGCCCCGTCCCGGGAGGTATGGGAGGAAGTGCAGTCCGACTCCGATATCTGCCTGCACGCCCGCTGCCCGCACTTCCAGTCGTGCTTCTACCAGCGCTCGCGCCGGGTTGCGGCATCGGCCGACGTGCTGGTGGTGAACCACCACCTGCTCTTCTCCGACCTCTCCCTGCGCATCGTCACCGACAATTTCACCCAGTCCGCGGCGCTGCCGGCATACCGCCGGCTGATCCTCGACGAGGCGCACAACGTCGAGGACGCCGCCACCAGCCACCTGGGTGCAAGCCTGAGCCGAAAGGGGCTGGCCGCCACTCTGACGCGCCTGGAACGCGTGGCGGGCGTGGTGCGCCGCAAGCTCACCGGCCTCCCCGCGGCGGCGGATGATGGCGTGCGGCCGGAGGGTCCCCTGGCGGGCCCCGCCGCGAAACCGCTTCTCAGCCGTCTCAAGGACAGGCTGCTCCCCTCGCTCACGCGGGCGCGGGCGGCATTCGAGGCCTTCTTCCAGACTCTCGACGAGATGGCGCCCCTGCCCGGAGGGGTGCGCGTCAGGCTCGGTTCGGAGCAGCTCCCCGAACCGATCGACCGGGCGCGCGTCCATCGGAGCTTCAGTGCGCTGCTGGACGCGCTCGAAGGGCTGGCGCGCGAAGTATCCGAGCTCTCCGTCCGCATCGAACTCACCGACGAGTGGCGCGAACCGCTGGAGGGAAGGATCCTCGATCTGCGCAGCATCGAGCGCCGTCTGACGAATGCGTCGCGGAGCCTGCGCCTCGTCCTGGATCCGGCGGAAGAGGGACAGCGATACGTTCGCTGGGTGGAGCAGAGAAGTCCCCGGCGCGGCAAACGGCGCAATCTTCACCTCGCCGCCGCGCCCATCGAGCTGGACGAACTGCTCAGAGAACAGTTGTTCGAGCGCGTTCAAACCACCGTGCTTACCTCCGCGACCCTGACCACGCGCAATGATTTCAGCTTTCTGCGACGACGTCTGGGGCTGGCCCGCGAAACCGGGGATGGGCGCGCCCTGAGCGTCGCTGAAGCACGCATCGACTCTCCTTTCGACTTCGGTGCGCAGACCCTGCTCTGCGTCCCGTCGGATCTGCCCCGGCCATCGTTCGGAAGTGCGGCGGGGAGCGGCTCCTTCGATCGTGCCACGGCCCGCGCCGTGGCCGCGCTCGCCGACATCACCCGGGGTGGGCTGTTCGCCCTCTTCACCTCGCATCGGGCTCTGCGTGCGGTGGCAGAGGCTCTTCGGGCGGAGGGAGCGGGATCCTGGCCGCTGCTCGTGCACGGCGAGGATGACAGGTCCCGGCTCCTGGCCCGCTTTGTCGAGGCGGGCAACGCCATCCTGCTGGGCACCTCATCCTTCTGGGAGGGAGTGGACGTGCCCGGCCGCCCCCTGCGCGCGCTGCTCATCCAGAAGCTTCCGTTCAGCGTCCCCACGGATCCGGTCGTCGAGGCACGCATGGAAGCCATCGAGGCGGGGGGAGGCAATCCGTTCCAGGAGCTCATGCTGCCTCAGGCGGCGCTTCGTCTGCGCCAGGGATTCGGTCGCCTGGTGCGCTCGCGCCGGGACCGGGGCGCCGTGGTGCTTCTGGATTCGCGAATCGTCAAGTACCGCTATGGCCGCTACCTGCTCGAGTCGCTCCCCCCGGCGCCGCTCGCCCACGGGCCGTGGCGCCGCGTCGAGGAGCACCTGCGTGCGTTCTACGGCCCCCCCGCCAGGCCAGGGACTGCGCAGCGCGCGGGATAGGAGACAGGCGGCCACCGCGGGCAGTTTTCCCCCCGCGGACAACCCGGTACATTACCAGCGTTCGCGGTCTCCCTTCGCGCGACAGGGGACCTGCCTCGGCGCGGCACCCAAATCGGGCTTTGACTTCATGAAACGGATCGCCGGCATTCTCGTCGCAGCCTTCTACGCGGTCATCACCTTCCTGGCCTTCGGCCACTCGGCGGACGGATGGGCCGGAGGACACGCCGATTTGGGCTTCTGGTGGGCCGTGATCGGCGGCTTCCTCGCCATCGCCGGACTGGGGGCATTGATCGGCACGCTCCTGCACACGCGCCGGAGGAACCGCCTGCCATCGGGCGGTTAGAAGGCCCAACCACGCGCGGGCGCTGCCCCGGGCGGGTTTCGATGTCCCGACCCCCTGTCAACCTCAGCCACTGAAAGCACGGGCGCGTCCATATGAGCCTGAAGCATACCCCGACCAAGATCGTGTGCGTAGGAAAGAACTACGCGCTCCACGCACAGGAGTTGGGCACCGACGTTCCCCCTGAGCCCATCATCTTCCTGAAGCCGGTCTCCTCCCTGCTGGCCGCCGGCGAGACAATCCGGATGCCTTCCTGGGCCGGGCGCGTGGACTTCGAGGGTGAGATCGCGCTGGTGGTGGGGAAGCGCGCCCGCCGGGTCGCGCGCGAGGACGCATGGGACGTGGTCGATGCCATCGTGCCGCTGAACGACGTGACCGCGCGCGATCTGCAGCGCAGGGACGGACAGTGGACCCGCGCCAAGAGCTTCGACACCTTCTGCCCGGTGGGCGAACCGGTCCCGGTGGCCGATGTGGATGTCGGGGAGCTGGAGGTGATCACGCGTGTAAACGGCGAGGTGCGCCAGCACGCCCATGTGAACACGATGGTGTTCCCGATCCCCGAGTTGGTCCGCTTCATCACTGCCGTGATGACCCTCGAGCCGGGAGACCTGATCGCGACCGGCACGCCCGACGGCATCGGCCCGCTCGCGCCGGGCGACCGGGTCGAAGTCGAAATCCCGGGTGTGGGGACGGTGGCCAACCCGGTGGCGGTGGAGGAGGTCGATTCCGGCTGATGACGGATGCGCCCGCGGCCCGCTCGATCGCTTCCTCCGGGGCTCCCCGTTGGGTGCGCTGGGTCGCGGCAGCCATCTCCGTGGCAACCCATGCGATCGTGATTCTGATCTACCCGCATCTGAGAACCGAGACGGCGCCCCCCGTCGCGCCGCTGCCGGTCTTCGTTCCCGCGAGTCAGGACGGCATGCAGGTCGTGCAGCTCATCGAACTCGACGAAGCGACGCCCGAGCCTGCTCCACAGCCTGAACCGGAAGTCACCCCGGCGCCCGAGGAACCGGCGCTCGCGGAGGATGCGAACCCGGCGGTAGTCGTGGCCGACGTCGAGGTCCCTGCCGGCGACCCGCGCACCGCCGCGGAGAGGTTGCGGCCCTTCATGAACAACCCCGAGGTCTGGCGCCCCATCGACCCGGAATTGCTCGACCTCACCCTGGAGGAGCGCGCTCGCTTCGAAATGGCCGCGGTCCTCGACCTCTGGATCGACTCGATCACGACCGCTGAAGCCGCGCGGGTCGCCGCGATGGACTGGACCTACACGGACGCGGACGGCGACCGCTGGGGATTTTCGCCGGGCAAGATCCACCTGGGCGACATTACCCTCCCGCTCCCCTTCCAGTTCGGCCCCAACCCATCGCGCATCAACGAGCTGCGGGAACGCGACTGGGAATGGATGGAGCTCGAACGGGGCGCGGTCGCGGCCGCCGTGGAGCAGTCCTGGAAGGATCGTGCGCGGGCAATCCGTGACCGCATGGACGCCGAGCGCGCGGCGACGCGCGGGGATTCGGTGCGCCGCCCGCCCGGGACATGACCGACCTGAACCTGCCTCCCCGCCTCGATCCCGGAACGATCGAGCCTCGCATCTACCGCCGCTGGCTCGACGGCGGGTACTTCCGCATGACCGCCGAGCGGGCCCGCGAGCAGGGCACCGAGCCCTTCGTGGTCGTAATCCCGCCCCCGAACGTGACCGCGGTCCTGCACATGGGACACGGGCTCAACAACACCATCCAGGATGTCCTGGTGCGGTGGCGCCGCATGCAGGGCAGGGCGGCGCTCTGGGTCCCCGGCACCGACCACGCCGGCATCGCCACCCAGAACGTGGTCGAGCGCCAGTTGGCCGCCGAGGGCAGGACCCGCCACGACCTCGGCCGTGAAGCCTTCCTCGCGCGCACCTGGGAATGGATCGACAGGACCGGCGGCCTGATCCTCGAGCAGCTGCGCGCGATCGGCTGCTCGTGCGACTGGGAGCGCACGCGCTTCACCCTGGAGCCGGCGCTGAGCAAAGCCGTGCGCACCGTGTTCGTGCGTCTCTTCGAGAAGGGCCTGGTCTATCGCGGCGAGTACATCGTCAACTGGTGTCCCCGCTGCCTGACCGCGCTTTCCAACGAGGAAGCCGAGGGGCATGAGGTCGATGGGGCGCTCTACGACCTGCGCTATCCGCTGGAAGAGGCGGCGTGGGGCCGTGCCGCCGAAGCACGCGACCTGGGCGGTGCCCTGGACCGGGCGGACGACGGCTCCTGGTACCTGACGGTTTCCACGACACGCCCGGAGACCATGCTGGGCGACACCGCCGTGGCGGTCAATCCGCGGGACGAGCGCTACGCCGGACTCATCGGCTCCCATGCCGTGCTTCCGCTGGCCGGCCGCCGCATTCCGATCGTCGGCGACGACTTCGTGGATCGCGAATTCGGCACCGGGATGGTCAAGGTCACGCCCGCGCACGATATCAACGACTTCGAGATCTCGCGCCGCTCCGGGGCTTCGCTCCTCAACATCCTCACCCGGGATGCGCACCTCAACGAGAACGTCCCTGCGGCCTTTCGCGGGATGAGCCGCGAGGATGGACGGCGCGCGGTGCTGAAGGCCCTGGAGGAGGCGGGACTGGTGGCGGGCTCGAAGCCGCACGCGCACACCGTGCCGCGCTGCTATCGCTGCGACACGGTGGTCGAACCCCGGTTGAGCAAGCAGTGGTTCGTGCGCATGCAGCCGCTCGCCGAACCGGCGCTCCAGGCCTCGCGCGACGGCGTCGTGACCTTCATCCCCGAGCGGCGCCGCAACGACTATGAGAAGTGGATGGAGAACATCCGCGACTGGTGCGTCTCGCGGCAGTTGTGGTGGGGGCACCGAATCCCCGTCTGGTACTGCGGTTGCGGCAAGATCTTCGCCGCGCTGGAGGACCCGGACGTCTGTCCGGCCTGCGGGTCCGCGGACCTGGAGCAGGATCCCGACGTGCTCGATACCTGGTTCTCGTCCTGGCTGTGGCCTTTCTCGGTCTTCGGGTGGCCCGAGGAATCCGAGGACCTCGATGTCTTCTACCCCGGGCATGTGCTCTCCACCGCCCCGGAGATCCTCTTCTTCTGGGTCGCCCGGATGATCATGTCCGGCTTCGAGTTCATGGGCGAGACGCCCTTCACCGAGGTGTACCTGCACGGCACCGTGCGCGACATCACCGGGCACAAGATGTCCAAGTCCCGCGGCAACGGAATCGATCCGCTCGAGGTGGTCAGGCGCTTCGGAGCGGATGCGCTGCGCTATACGATGGTGGCCGAATGCGGGGTGGGAGCGGATATCCGGCTGGATCACACCGATCTGGAGGCTTCGTTCGCCCCCGGGCGCAACTTCGCCAACAAGCTCTGGAACGCAGCGCGCTTCACGCTCGCGAATCTCGGCGACGAGCCTGCGGTTCGTCCCGAGGATGTGGAGGAGGATCTGGAGCTGGCCGACCGCTGGATGCTGTCGCGATTGTCGATCTCCTGCCGGGAGGTGACGCAGGCGCTCGAAGCGTTCCGGCTCCACGAGGCTGCGGAGCGGCTGCGCCAGCTCTTCTGGGGCGACTTCGCCGACTGGTATCTGGAGATGACCAAGCCTCGGCTTCGCGGCGATGCGGGAGAGGGGAGCCGGGCGGCGGCCAGGGCGACGCTGGCGCGCGCCTTCGACACCATCCTGAGGCTGCTGCATCCCGTGGTTCCGTTCGTCACCGAGGCGCTGTGGGAACGGTTGCGGCTCCCCGAGGGCGCCGAACGGCCTCCCGCGCTGATGGTGGCGCCGTGGCCCGAAGCGCAGCCCCGGTGGGAGGCGCCCGGGGTGGAACGCGAGATGGCGGCGCTGCAGGAGCTCATCACCGGGGTTCGGCGCCTGCGCAAGGAGTACGGGGTCGGGGAGGGCCGGCGGGTAAGCGTCGTCCTCACCTCGGTTCCGCCCAGGTTCGCGGAGACGCTGGCCGCCGGGGAAGAGCCGATCACGCGACTCGCGCGCGTCGAGGCGGTGATGGTCGACGGAAGGCCTCGCGGCGTGGGCGCGCACGCGGTCCTGCAGAACGGCGCCGAAGTCTTCATTCCGCTCGAGGACGTGATCGACCTGGACCGGGAGCGGGAGCGCCTCCGGCGGGAGGTGGCGCGCCTGGGCGGGCAGATGAACGGGGCCCGCCGCAAGCTGGCCAACCGGAATTTTCTCGAGCGCGCGCCCGAACGGGTTGTGGCCCACGAGCGCGACAAGCTCGCCAGTTTCCGCGAACAGCACGACAAGCTGCAGGAGAAACTGGCGGCGCTGGCGCACCGGTGATCCCCCCACGCGAGTCGCTCCATGGCAGGGGTCCGGAACGGATGCCCCTGCGGGTGCTTGCTCTGCTCGGCGTGCTGATGGCGGGGTGTGCGCGCGAAGCCACCCCTCCCGGCGGCCCTCCCGACCGGCTTCCGCCGATCGTGATCCTGAGCGAGCCGGATACCTTCTCCACCGTGGAGCCCTTCCGTTCTCCGGTAACCCTCCGCTTCAGCGAGCGCATCAGCGAGCGACCCAGCGCGGGCACCCTGGACCAATCGGTGGTGGTGTCGCCGGCTTCGGGCGAGGTGCGCGTGTCGCACGGCCGTGAAGGACTCACGGTGCGCGCGCTGGGCGGATTCGAAGCCGGGCACATCTACCGCGTGACGGTGCTGCCGGTCATTCAGGACATGTTCGGCAATGCCCTTCAGGAACCCTTCGAGCTGTTTTTCTCGACCGGGCCGGAGTTTACCCCCAATGTTGTCGCGGGCTCGGTCATCGACCGCCTTACGGGCGATCCCCTTGGCGACGCGCGGGTGGACGCGTCCGTCGCCGGAAGCGCCGTGGTGCACACCGCCGTCACCGACAGTGCGGGAATCTTCGCCCTGCGCTACCTCCCGGCGGGCGACTATGTGGTGAGCGCCTACCTCGACCGCAACCGCAACGCCCAGCCGGACTTCACCGAGCCCCAGGGAAGGCGTCCGGCCCCATTGGACGGCGGTGGGGAAGCCGCCGACACCGCAATCGTGCTCGAGGTTGCCCTGCTGGCCCGGGACACCACCTCGGCGCGGATCGCCCGCGTCACCGTCGAGGACTCCATCAGCCTCGGCGTCTCCCTCGACGACTACCTCGATCCGGACCTCCCGCTGGACGACGTGCGCGTCGTGGTCACTTCCGACAGCGTCGACGCGCCCGGGTCGCTGGCCGTCCTCCATCCGCACGAGGCGGAAGCCTATCGGAGCGCGCTGGCCGACAGCCTTGCGCGGGAACAGGCGGTCCGGGACAGCGTGGCGCAGGCGCAGGCGGATTCGGCGGCCCGGGCGGAGGCCGCCGCCGGGGATTCCACGGCAGCAGTCGATCCCGGGGAGCTGGCCGAGCCGGCCGAGACGGAACCCGACCCGCCGCCGGCACCGGCGGCGCAGGACACGGCACAAGCCGGGGCGGCGGAGCAGGAACGCCCCACCGCCCAGCAGACATTTGTCGTCATCCTGGACGGAGTGCTGGTCCCCGAGGTGCCCTACGAGGTCGAGATATCGAACATCACCAACATCAACGGCGTGGAGGAAGGCGGGGGAACCGTCGGCTTTACCCGTCCCGCCCCGCCGCCGCCTCCCGAAGACACCACCCGCACCGAGGCGGACAGCGTTGCCACGGATACCATCCCGGCGGCTCCCGGCGACACGCTCCCCTCCGCCGACTCGACCGCTCGCGACACCATTCCCGCGGAGGCTGCCGTCCCCGGGGAAGCGGCGCCCGGCGACACGCTGGCCGTCCCGGCCGACTCGACCGCTCGCGACACCATTCCGCCGCCTCCGGCCGACTCTGCCGGCAGGGACACGATCCCCTCGCCAGCCGCGGACTCCGTCCGCCTCGACACGGTATCGTCACCACCCGGGGTTTCGGTGCGCCGCGACACGGTCGCGATCCTCCCGGCCGAGGACTTGCGCCGACGCGGCAGGAGGGTCTGGATGCCGCCGGCACGGAAGCGGTTCTCCCGCGACGCCCGGTCCGGCACGGTTCAATGAACGATCCGCGCCGCCACCTGCCGAGCGTCGACCGGGTGCTGGCTTCCACCGCCTTCGCCACGCTGCTCGCCGAGCATCCCCGGCAGCGCATCGTGCACCATCTGCGCTCGGCGCTGGATCATGCCAGGAAGCAACTCGCGCGCGAAACCGGCCAACCGCCGCCGGCCATCGGCGACCTCGCCGGAGAGGTCGAGCAGGCACTTGCCCTCGACGGCATCCCGTCGCTCCGCCCGGTGATCAACGCCACCGGCGTGGTGCTCCACACCAACCTGGGCCGGGCGCCCATCGCACCCGCCGCCCGGTCCGCCATGGCTCGCGCCGCGCGCGGGTACGGCAACCTGGAGTTCGACCTGGAGCGCGGGAGCCGCGGATCGCGCTACGTGCACTGCGTGCAACTCCTGAGGGAACTCACGGGGGCCGAAGCCGCGCTCGTAGTCAACAACGCCGCCGGCGCGCTGGTGCTGGGCATGAACACCCTGGCGGCGGGGAAGGAGGTCGCGGTCTCGCGGGGAGAACTGGTGGAGATCGGAGGCGGCTTCCGCATTCCCGAAATCCTGGTCCGCAGCGGGGTCCGGCTGCGCGAGGTGGGCTCCACCAACCGCACCCGCATCGCCGACTACGAGGCAGCGCTCGAAACGGGCGAAGTTGCGGCGCTGCTCAAGGTGCACCGCTCAAACTTCCGCATCGAGGGGTTCACCGAAGAGGCCGGCGTCGCCGAGCTGGCGGAGCTGGCCGACCGCCTGGCCGTCCACTTTTTCCACGACCTGGGAACCGGGCTGATGATGGATCCCGCCGCGCTCGGCCTTCCCGGGGAAACGCGGGTGGCGGACAGCCTGGCGAGCGGTGCTCACGTGGTCGGATTCTCGGGGGACAAGCTGCTGGGCGGGCCGCAGGCGGGGATCCTCGTGGGACGGAGGGAGCCGATCGCGAGGATGCGGCAGAACCCGCTGTGCCGCTCCCTGCGCGTCGACAAGGTGACGCTGGCGGGGCTTGAGGCGACCCTGCGGCTCTACAGGGATCCCGGCCGCGCTTTGAGGGAGATACCGGCGCTGCGCATGATCGCCGCCTCTCCGGAAGAGCTGTTCGAGCGGGCCACCCGCCTCGCCGCCGCTCTGGAGGCCCGAGGCGTGGAAGCTCGCTTGAGCCGGGGCACTTCGCTGGTGGGGGGCGGAACCTGTCCGGGGGTCGTCCTCGACACGTTTGTCGTCGAGCCCGACACCGGCGCGCGGTCCGTGTCCGGCGTCGCACGGCGCCTGAGACGCGGCGATCCGCCGGTGCTCGCGCCCGTGGACAACGATCGCCTCGGCCTCGATCCCCGCACGGTCGAACCCGAAGAGGAGTCCCTGCTCGTGGAACGGGTTGTTCGCGCGTGTCTTCCGCGCGAAGATTGAGGCGCCATTCGCGTGCCGGGCCGGAGGGCGTCGGCGCCGAAGCTGGAAGAGGTGCCGGCGGCGTACTGGAACACGGGCGCGCCAGCCGGGTTCTTCCCGTTTGACCCGTCGGCTGATGGAGTCGCATCCTCAGGAGCAAGACCATGCAGATTACCCTGACGCCTGAAGCCACCACAAAAATCAGGCAGTTTCTGGAAGACCATGATTCCCGGTCCGCCGCCGGACTGCGTGTTGCCGTGCTCCCCGGCGGTTGTTCCGGCTTCCAGTACGGCCTGAACATCGAAGAGGCGCCCGAGGACGACGACGAAGTGCTGGAGCTGGATGACTTCCGGGTTTTCGTGGACCCCTTCAGCGCCCAGTATCTCGAGGGCGTGCAGATCGACTATGTGTCCAGCATGATGGGACAGGGCTTCAGCTTCACCAATCCCCAGGCCTCGGGCGGATGCGGCTGCGGAAGCTCCTTCACGGTCTGACCCCGTTCCCGGTCCGAGCGGACCGTCCCACGACCCTCGCGGCGGACACATCACGCAGGTGATCCGCCTACGGACCTTCACCGGCGCGGACGGCTTCCAGCAGAACGCGTGGCTGGCGATCTGCGATGCAACCCGCGAGACGCTGGTCATCGACCCCGGCGCAGGGGCGCCCGACATGTGCCGCGCGATCGAAGCGGACCAGCTGGCCGTCAAGGCAGTCATCCTGACCCACGCCCACCTGGACCATGTCGAAGGGGTGCCCGACATCCGCACCGTCACGGATGCCCCGATCTTCCTCCATCCCGCCGACGCCTTCCTCTATCGAGCCGCGACCGCACAGGCGGCCGCCTTCGGGGTGCACGCGCCACGGCTGCCCGCCGTCGACAAGGAGCTTGCCCACGGGGACGAACTCGGCTTCGGGAGGTGCGCGTTTCACGTGCGCCACGCGCCCGGTCACTCCCCCGGTCACGTCATGCTGGTCAACGAAGACGAGCGGATCGCCGTGGTGGCCGACGTCGTGTTCGCCGGTTCGATCGGACGCACGGACCTGCCGGGCGGAGACATGCAGCAGTTGCTGCAATCGATCCGCGAGCAGGTGCTGACGCTCCCCGACGACACCCGTCTGTTCACCGGACACGGCCCCGAAACCACGGTGGGATGGGAGCGGCGCACCAATCCCTTCCTGATGCCCTTCCAGGGAGGCGAGTTCGTGTGAGCCTGCCCGTGGCCGTCCTCGCGTCGGGTTCGGGTTCGAACCTGCAGGCCATCCTCGACTACCAGGCCACCCTCGATGCACCACCCTGGCGTGTCGAGCTCGTGATCAGCGACCAGGAGGACGCCAGGGCGCTCGAGCGTGGCCGCCGCTCCGGGATCCGCTCGCGCTTCCTTCAGGTCGCGGGGCGACCGTCCGGCGATGTCGCCGGCGAAACGCTGGACCTCCTGCGCTCCGCCGATATCGGGCTCATCGCGCTCGCGGGCTATCTCCGGCTCATCCCCGCGGATGTCGTCGGGGCATTCCGCGAGAGGATGGTCAACATTCACCCCGCGCTTCTCCCGGCTTTCGGAGGAAAGGGGATGTACGGCATGCGCGTGCACGAGGCGGTGCTGGCGTCGGGCGCGCGGGTCACCGGCCCCACCGTCCACTTTGTGGACGAGGAGTACGATCGAGGCCCGATCATCGCGCAGTGGCCGGTGCCGGTGCGTGCAGGCGATGCTCCGCACGTGCTCGCCGCCCGGGTGCTTCGCGTCGAGCATCTCCTCTATCCACGGGTCGTGGACCATCTGGGCCGCGCTCTCGCCCGGGGGTGCCGGCCCACGCCCTTCTCGCCGCCCGGCACTGTCTTCCTGGCGGATTCGCGGACCGTCGCCGATGTCGAGCGTGCGATTGCCGCGGGGTTCGTAGATGGAATAGCGCCGGCGTTGCGCGCCACGGAGCAGCGAACATGACTCGAAGACGTGCGCTGCTGAGCGTCTCGGACAAGAGCGGGATCGAAGGGTTCGCCCGCGGCCTCGTCAGCCGCGGATGGGAAATCGTCTCGACCGGGGGCACGGCGCGGGCGCTCGCCGACGCGGGGCTTCCCGTCGTACAGGTGGCGGAGGTCACGTCACACCCGGAGATGATGGACGGGCGGGTCAAGACCCTGCACCCGGCCATCCATGCCGGGATCCTGGCCCGGGGCGGGAACCGCGACGACGACGACGCTCTCGCGGCACAGGGCTACGCGCCCGTGGGGCTGGTGGCGGTCAACCTCTACCCCTTCCGCGAAACCGTGGCGAAGGGCGGGGTGTCCGTGGGCGGCGCGATGGAGCAGGTGGACATCGGCGGACCCACCATGATCCGCGCGGCGGCCAAGAACCACGCCGACGTGTGGGCCGTCGTGGATCCCGGAGACTACCCGCGCGTGCTCGCGGCTCTCGACGGGGAAGAAGACGCCCGCGCGCTTCGCCGGGAGTTGGCGGTGAAGGTGTTTGCACACACGAGTGCATACGATGACGCCGTGGCGCATTGGTTGGGGAAGGCCATCGGGGAGGACGGCGGAACCCGCCCCGACGCGGACGGACCGGCCCCTGGCGGGAGCGGAGCCGGCTTGTTTCCGGTCGACCTTGCCCTGACCGCCGAACTCGGAGGCACGCTGCGCTACGGCGAGAACCCGGACCAGGAGGCGGCCTTCTACCGCTGGCGCGGACACGCGGGCGCGGGGCTGGCCGGTCTCGAGCAGCTGCACGGCAAGGCGCTCTCGTACAACAACTACCTCGACCTCGACGGCGCGCTCCACTGTCTCGCCCCGTTCGCATTCTCTTCGCGGCCGGCCGTATGCATCGTCAAGCACACCACGCCCGCGGGGACGGCGCTGGCGGAGACGCTCGAGGAGGCCTACCTGCGCGCGCTCCGCACCGACCCCGTGAGCGCCTTCGGATCCGTGATCGCGGTCAACCGGCGCATCGATGCCGCCAGCGCCGCGCACATGTCGAAGCTCTTCATCGAGTGCGTGGTCGCGCCGGCCTTCGATGACGGGGCGATGAGGATCCTGACCCGCAAGCCCAGCCTGCGCCTGCTCGCCATGTCCGGCGATCCGGTCGCTCGCGACGCTCTGCCCCTCGATCCGGACCACATCGATTGGTGGGGGAGGGCTTCACCCGGGCAGCGCATGTCAGCGGCGTTTCTCGCGGCGCACGCGCGCCTGCCCGAGCCGAGAACGCTGCGCACCGTGTCCGGTGGCGTGCTGGTGCAATCGGTGCCTCCGCCGCCCTTCTACGGGCTGGGGAGCGGAAGGTGGCGGGTCGTCACCCGGCGCACCCCGTCCGCGCGCGAACTCGACGACCTGGACTTCGCCTGGTCGGCGGTCGCGGGGGTGAAGTCCAACGCCATCCTGCTTGCCCGCGGCGGCGCCACCCTGGGCATCGGCATGGGACAGGTGAGCCGGGTGGACGCCTCCGAACTGGCGGTACGAAAAGCCGCCGCCGCCGGCCTCGACCTGTCCGGCTGCGCTCTCGCCTCGGATGCCTTCTTCCCCTTCCGGGACGGCGTCGACGCGGCGGCCGCGGCGGGGGTGCGCGCCATCGTGCAGCCGGGCGGGTCGGTCCGGGACGAAGAGGTCATCGCGGCCGCGGACGAGCACGGGATCGCGATGGCCTTTACGGGCAGGCGGCTTTTCCGGCACTGACCGGGCGCGGCCCCCTCGCGAGGACGGCCCCGTCCCCGCGCCTCAGGTGCCGAATACGTCCAGCTTCAGGTACGTGACCCGCCCCGCGATCCCGTAGGGCGACTCGGGTGCGTAATTCAGGGACCAGAGCTGGGCCACATGGTCGTCCGGGAGCCGGGCCGGCATTTGCATTCAAGCGGTGACTCCGTTGTGAGGATTGAACTTACGAGAATTGCGGCCCGGATTCCCGCTGCTTGGCTCCCGCCAAGTCGTAACCTCGACCTCAATGCCTCCGGCGGGCTTCCAACGCGTTC
>JAJDYN010000016.1 GCA_022825135.1 Gemmatimonadota bacterium
CGTACAAATATAACGCCACTGAAATCGGCCTCTCAGGATGCCCTGCAGTGGCCGAAACGGGGTTGAGAGACCTTCGGCGGAGGCAGCCGCCTGCGAATGGCGTCAGCGAGCCCGCCAGCGCCTCTGGCGGGTCAGGGAAGAATGGGGTCTCGGGGTTCGCCACATCGCGGAGCCCAAATTCGTCAATGGCAGAATGGGACTCGCGCATGTGAATTCGGGACGCGGTGCGGGGGTGTCGCCGACCCCTTGCCCGGCCTACGGCCCAATGACCGACGCGCTCGCCCGTCAACGGCAAAATGGGACTCGCGGATGCCGGTCCTGGGACCGTGGCCGGATGGCCAACAGGATGCCGGGCTCGTCGGGCTGCGGAACGCGTTCACGGCTCGTCCGACGCCAGCCGGGTCCGCTCCCGCAGCAGACGCTGGTAGTCTTCTTCGGTCAGGTACGTGACCCCCACCCAGGCGTGCGACATCTCGTCCACTCCGCGGGCGCCGAACAATACCCACTGGTCCGGATCCGGATTGATGGGATTGTTGGCGGTATTGTCGAACTGCGAGTGGAAGAGGAGGACGGTGCCCTTGGGGAGCAGCGGCTGCGCTTCGTCTTCGTAGATGTAGGCGATCTGCCAGTTGTGGTTGTACTGGTTCACGCGGCTGAGCATCTCGCGGCGACCGTCGGGATAGATGGCCTCCATCGACATCGCGGTGCCCCGCATGTGCATGTGGGGCCGGAAACTCTGCAGGAGCGCCGGCTGTTCGAGCACGTAGGCGTGCTCCAGGGTGAGGAAGCCGTGCGGTGGAATGATCAGGTCGCGGGCGCGCGGGCCGGTCCTGAAGGTGCCGTCGATAAGGTGCCGCTGTTCGCCCGAAGATGACAGTTCGGGCTCGTAGCCCGGCGGATAGAGCCAGACCCCCGCCTCTACCACGTCGTCCGGCACCGGGGTGCCGATCGGGAAATAGTGGAGCCCCCAGGAGATCTGCGCCGGCCCGGGAAGCAGGAGCTTGCCTACGCCGTCGGGCAGCTTGTCCCAGCGCTTGCCGACACCCATGCCGACCAGTTCCATGCGGTAGCCGTCCTGCACGAAGCGCACGTGTCCGTGGTGCACGACCTTGACGCCCAGCGGATAGGAGGGCTTGAACTCCGCCGCGCGGATCCAGCGGCGCTCGGCGAGCCCCTCGAACTCCACCGTGTGGTCCCACCACTGGTCCTGGCCGTTGGCGACGACGGTGAACGGCTCTGAGCGCACCACGAAGTCGGGCGGGCCCAGCTCCGCCTCGAGCTCCCATTCGTACGCGGGCGGATACTCGACGGGCGGTGGCATGTCGGCAGGGTCGCCCTCGGGCGCGCCGGCGTCGGCCCACTGCACGATGGTGGCGATCTCGTCGTCGCTGAGGGAGATGTCGTTCTCGTACTCCTGGATTCCGACCGTCTTGTCGAGGTGCCAGGGCGGCATGATGCGCTGTTCGACGCGGAAGCGGATGAGCGGCGCGAACGGAACCGTCTGCTCATAGGTGAGGAGCGGCATGGGGCCGATACCGTCCGGCCGGTGGCACTGCTGGCACGAGCGCTGGATGATGGGCGCGATGTCGCGCGACCAGGTGGGGGCGTCGTTGCCGGCCGACATGGCGACCTCGACGCCCGCGGGACCCGTGTCCGCATTCTGGGCGGCGGTGGGTGTGCCCCGGGCAAGTCCGAGGACGAGCGGAAAGGCCACGAGGGCCTGAAGGGTCCGGAAGCCGCGAGTCATCGGCCCACCTCCACAAGCAGATACCCATTGGTCCAGCAACACTGGAATTCGAACTCGGGCACCCGGTTGTACGCAAGTACGCGCACCACGTAGCTGCCCGGCTCGCTGAAGGTCGCGACAGTGGTCAGCGCCGCTCCGCCCTCCGCGCTCCACGCCTCATGGGGAACCTCGGCGTCGCGTTCTCCAAAGGCGACCTGGCCGGGCCCACGGTGCTTGAACCACTTGATGCGGATGGGCCGCTCGTCCCCGGGAAAGACGCCGTCGCGATGGGTCCATGCCATCAGGCGCACGGGTTCGCCCGCTATGACATTCGCGGGCCCCGCCGCCGTCACCCCGGCCGGGCCTTGGCCAGCGGGACCATCGGCCTCCAGCCGCAACACGGGCGAGGAGCTCTCCCTGCCCGGGAAGACCCAGCCGTTGATCTGGTAGGACGTATTCCTGATGCGTCCCGGAACCGAATACGTGCGCCCGTCATGGCGCAGGCTCCAGACCACGTCGCCGCCGCCGAAGTCGGACGGGACCCTCACCGTGAAGACGCCCCAGTGGCGGCGGTCGCCCTCGGGGACGGGGAGAAAGTGGGTGGGCTGAACGCCGTCGTAGATGGCGGGCTCGATGAAGTTGCCCGGGCCCTGGGGAATCTCCAGGACTTCCTCGGTATTCACGTTGAAGTAGCCGAAGGAGAGCGCATAGGAGCCGTCCGGCATCGGGTACCAGCCCTCGAAGACGGGGATGACCGGCCCGCCCGAGGGACGCAGGAAGTCGAGGTTGAACTGGGTCTCGCCCGGCTCTGCGACACGCTGCTGGGAGGCGCGCGGAAGTTGCGCTTCGAGGGGCGGCGACAGGAAGACGGACGCCGCCAGCACGGCGCCCACAGAAAGGGCGTGTGCTCCAGCCCGCGTCCATCGCCCCGAGCCGGGCGCATGAGGAGCCATGACGACCATCCTCAGGGCTCGCTCAGCTTGAAGACATAGAGCGCGTTGTGGCCCTCGGGACTCACCAGCTCCGGGGTCAGGAAAGTGGGGATGCGCCAGGGGCTGCCTCCGCCGCGCGCGGTAGCTACGGCCACGTACTGCACGCCGTCGACCTCGTAGGAAATCGGGTAGCCCATCACCGAGGTGCCCAGGCGGCTCCGCCACAGCACCTCGCCGGTGCGCACGTCGTAGGCGCGGATCCAGCGGTCGAAGTCGCCCACGAAGACAAGGCCGCCCGCGGTGGTGAGCGCCGCGGTCAGGAAGGGTGAGCGCTGCTCGATGCTCCACACCTCGTCGAGGGTGGCCACGTCGTAGGCGGCCAGCTTGCCGAAGTTGCCGTCCGTGCCGGGCATCTCCATCCAGGCGCGGTCGCCCTGGTTGCCCCCGGAACCGGGCTCCAGCACCGTCTCCCGTCCCGCGATCTCCATGCAGCTCTGGCTCAGCGGGGTGACCAGGAGGCCGAACTCGGGATGGTATCCGCTCGCGGGCCAGTTGTGGCCGCCGGCGGTCGAGGGACAGACCGAGAGCCACTCGCCGACTCTGGCGTTGGCAATATCATTTCTATATTGGACGGCACCCGTCTCATAGTCGACATCCAATATATTCTGATAGACGGTCTCCGTGAGGCCCAGGAACGCGCCGTCGCGCCGGTCCAGCTTCCACAGGATGCCGTGCTTGCCGATTGAGATCACTGTGGGTTCGCCATTGACGTCCAGCAGCACGCGTTCGAGCGCCTCGTCCATGTCAAGCGACTCGCCGGGGACGTGGACGTAGTACCAGGCGATGCTGCCGTCCTCGACGCGCAGGGCGAGGGTGGAGTTGGCGTAGGCGGTGGAGTCGGCGGTGGTGAGGCCCCGGCTCGCGGCCACCCAGGGTTTCGCCTGCGCAGTGCCGAAATAGACCAGCCCGAGCCCCGGATCCCAGCTGCCCGTCATCCAGACATCGGCCCCGCCGCGCAGGCCGAAGGGCAGGTCGCCCCAGGTGTCGCCGCCGGGCTCGCCGGGACGAGCCACCGTGTACGTGCGCCAGAGCTCACGGCCGGTGCTGGCGTCGTGCGCCGTGATGAAGCAGCTCTCCTCATGGAAGCGGCCGCAGCCGTTGATGCCGTTGATGACCCGGCCATCGGCGACGATGGGCCCGGTGCTGTTCGAATAGCCCATCTCCGGGTCGGCGATGCGGGTCTCCCAGCGAACGGTTCCGGTGGCGGCGTCGAGCGCAACCATGTGGGCGTCGGCGGTGGCCACGAAGACCATGTCCTCCCATATGGCAAGGGTGCGCAGCTGTCCGCGCGGGCCGCCCTCGAAGCGGCGCCGGTATTCCCACAGCGGCGTGCCGTCGGCCGCGTCCAGCGCCTGCACCACGTTGCCGGGATTGCTGAGGAAGAGGACGCCGTCGCGCACCAGGGGCGCCTGCTGGCTGCGCCCGTCCTCCATCCCCCACGACCAGGCGAGCTGCAGGCGGTGGACGTTCGAGGCGTCGACCTGGGCGAGCGGGCTGTACCCCCACGAACCCGGGTTGCCGCGCCAGTGCAGCCAGTCGGCCGCGGGGGGATCGGCCAAGTCGGCGTCGGAGGCGGGGGCGGGGCGGGCGGGGCGCCAGGTGCGGGTGGTGCCGGTCGGAGTCTCGCTGATGTCGCCCACGCCGCCCGGTGGCGGTCCGGTCAGCGCGTGCGGCGAGTGGCCGGTGCCGGGGCGGCCGGGGACCGGCGGGATGACCGCGGGCGCGGAGGCGCCCTGTTGGGACCCGGATGCATCGCCGGACGCCTGGGCCGAGTCGGCCTCCGTGCCGGGCGAGTCTTCTCCCGGCTGCAACAGCGCGGCCCCGACGGCTGATGCATCCCCTAGCGAAACCCCTCCCAACATTCCCCCGTTCTCTCTGATGATGTAGGCGACGATGGCCGCGTACTCCTCATCGCTCAGCGACTCGGGGGCGTCCTCCGGCATGGTGGTGCGGATGTTCTCGAGCAGCTCGCCGATGGGCACCTCGCCCCAGGACCTGCGGAAGCTCCGGCCAGCCAGCTCGGGGGCCTCGAAGTCACCTCGCAGATTGGCAAGGTGACAGTCGGCGCAGGCGTCGCGGTACACGGCCTCGCCCAGTTCCGCCTGCTCGTGCGTGTACGACGGCACGGCCGTTGCGTCGATGTTCTGGCCCGCGACCGGACCGGGGTGTGCGCCGGCAGTGACGACCACCGCCGACACCACCAGAAGAAGAGGCCTCAGGTATGGCGCCACGACGCATCTGGCCTGCGACAGGGATGGAGGATGAACACCTTCAGGATGCCGTCGCTCGACGGACGGGGCAAGACGGGCCGACCGGCGCCGGCACACAGGGACCAACCACCGACACACACAGGAGATCAACAGCATGATCAGACGAGGAATCCTGGCACTGGCGCTGACGGCACTGCCATCGGCGGCGTTCGCACAGGGAACCATCGAAGGAACAGTACGCAGCAACGACAGCGGGGCGGGACTCGGCGGGGCACGCGTCGAAGTCCCCGCGCTTGACATCATCGCATTCACCGGGCCCGACGGCAGCTTCACGATGGCCGATGTGGCCGCCGGGAGCCACACCATCGAAGTCAGGCTCATCGGCTATGGACTTCTCTCAGAGGACGTTTCGGTCACCAGCGGCCAGACCACCACGGTCGAACTGGATCTCGACATCGTGACCTTCACGCTCGACGAACTGGTGGTGGTCGGAAGCCGCACGCGCCCCCGGACGGTCACGGAATCGATGGTGCCGGTCGACGTGATCCCGGTCAACGAGATCGCCAACCAGGCCGAGACCAACATCGACTTCCTGCTCCGAACCGTGGTCCCGTCCTACAACGTCAACATGCAGCCGATCAGCGACGCCGCGACGATCACCCGTCCGGCCAACCTGCGCGGCCTCGCCTCCGACCACACCCTGGTGCTGCTGAACGGCAAGCGGCGTCACCGCGGCGCGGTCATCACCTGGCTGGGCGGCGGGCTTTCGGACGGGGCCCAGGGACCGGACATCGGTGCCATCCCGGGCCTCGCCCTGCGCCAGGTCGAGGTGCTGCGCGACGGCGCCGCGGCGCAATACGGTTCTGACGCCATCGCCGGCGTGCTCAACTTCATTCTCAAGAACGACCGCTCCGGCGGGAGCGTCGAGGTCAAGCAGGGCAGCTTCTACGAGGGCGACGGAGATGCGCTCTCGGTCGCCGGCAACGTCGGCCTGCCCCTGGGCGAATCCGGCTTCGCCAACATCACCGTCGAGTACGGCAACCAGGACCCCACCGACCGCGCCATCCAGCGGGGCGACGCGGCCGGGCTGATCGCAGCCGGGAACACGGCGGTGCGCACGCCCACCGCGCAGATCTGGGGTTCGCCCAGGGTCACGGACGACCTGAAGGTCTGGGTCAACACGGGCTACACCTTCGACGACGACGAGCAGGCCTACGCCTTCGGCAACATTGGGACCAAGGAGGTCGACGGCGGCTTCTTCTTCCGCAACCCCAACACCCGTGGCGGCGTGTTCAGCGGCGACGGCGGCAGCACGCTCCTGATCGGCGACGTGCTGGACGCCAGGGACGGCATCCTCGACGGCTCCGCCAACTGCCCGGTGGTCAACGTCACCAACAACGTCCCCGATCCCGTGGCGCTGCGGCAGGTCTTCGACGATCCGAACTGCTTCTCCTTCCAGGAGATGTTCCCCGGCGGCTTCACGCCCCAGTTCGGCGGCAACGTCTTCGACGCCTCCGTCGTGGGCGGGCTGAGGGGCCGCACGGACAGCGGCATCTCGTGGGACGCGAGCACGAGCTTCGGCAAGAACCAGGTCGACTTCTTCATCTACAACACGGTCAACGCCGCGCTCGGGCCGCAGACGCCCGCGAACTTCGATCCCGGCCTCTACAACCAGGAAGAGCTCAACTTCAACCTGGATCTGGCCTACGAGGCAAACGACCGGACGCACCTCGCGGGCGGCTTCGAGCGCCGCGAGGAACGCTTCGAGGTCGGGCAGGGACAGGACGAATCGTGGAAGATCGGGCCGTACGCCGCCCAGGGCTTCAGCTCCTCCTCCAACGGCTTCCCCGGGTTCAGTCCGCTTGCGGCCGGCAACTGGAGCCGCAGGAACACCGCCGTCTACGCCGACCTCGATCTCGGCAACGGCGTCACCGACAACTGGAACATCGGCCTCGCGGGCCGCTACGAGAACTTCTCCGACTTCGGCGGCCAGGCCACCGGGAAGCTCTCCGCCCGCGTCGCGGCCACCGAGCAGGTCTCCCTGCGCGCGAGCGCAAGCACGGGCTACCGCGCGCCCACGCCGGGACAGCAGAACACCTTCAACGTGTCGACCGTCTTCGACTCCGAGATCGGCGACCTGGTCAACCGGGGCACGATTCCGTCGACCTCGCGCGTGGCACAACTGAAGGGCGGACGGCAGCTCGAGCCGGAGACTTCGTTCAGCGTCGCGGCCGGGCTCGTGTACGAAGCGGGTTCGCTGCGGCTTACGGGAGACTACTTCCGCATCGCGATCGCCGATCGCTTCGCTCAGACCAGGACCTTCAAGCTCACCGACGCCGAGGTCTCCCAACTGGTGTCCGAAGGCATCACCAGCGCGAGCAACCTGGCCGAGTTCCGCTTCTTCACCAACGACTTCTCGACGCTCACCCAGGGCTGGGACTTCGTGCTGAACTACTCGCCCGAGGCCATGGGCGGGAACACCAGCGTCAACTTCCTCTTCAACTTCACCGACACCGAGGTCACGGAGCGTGATCCCGAGGTCGTGGACGACGACCGCGTCTTCCAGCTCGAGCAGTCGCTGCCGAGTTTCCGCGCCTCGCTGAGCGGCGTGCATTCCTTCGGCCGGGTGCGCGGCCTCCTGCGGGGCACCTACTACGACGGCTGGTACGACATCGGCGACGAGCACACCTACCCGGGCCGCTTCATCGTCGACGCCGAGATGGCTCTGGATCTGTCGGAGAGCGCGGCGGTCACGTTCGGGGTGCAGAACCTGCTCAACACCTATCCGGACGAGAGCCCGAACGCGCTGGGCGTGGGAGCACGCTATCCTGAAAGCACGCCCTTCGGCTTCAACGGCGGCTATTACTACGTGCGGCTGAACTACAACTGGCTGTGGGAGACGCGGTAGTGGGCTGACGCGTGAGCTTCTGATGAGCGCGGCGAGCTGACCCGGTCACGGATTGGCTCGTTGGCTCAAGCCGGCGGGAACCGAACCCCGGTGGGCCTCAGGCGGGCCTGCCGGGGTTCGGCTGCCTCAGCCTCCGTCCCGGGTCAGGCGCAGCACCTGGGGATGCTCGACATTCAGATCGTCTCTCCAGACGCCGAGGACGGCGTCCATGGTGATGTCGGTCACGCTGAACCGGTCCGGCACATTGATGGTTCCGAGCCAGGTTCCATCGGACGCGAGCACCAGCCAATCCCGCGGCCTGTCCATCTCACTCTGTCCCCGGTACAACTGCAGCCAGACCGCTCCAGCCGGGTCAACCAGCATTTGTACGAACGCAGGTCGGGTCGCCGGGGTTGGCAGCGCCTCGATGCTCTGCCGGATGAGCGGGTGAAGCGTCACGCCGGCAGGAAGATCGACGTTGAGATAGGCTTCGCGTTCGGCAGCGACCTCGGCGTCGGTAAGGCTCAGGCCATAGGCGGGGACGCGCAGGATGCGGGCGATGTCCCCGGCCAGGTCCAATTCCTCGACTTCCACGAGATCCGAGGATCCGTAGAAGACCCGTGGTCCGAGAGTGGCGACTTCCGCATTCCTTCCAAACAGGGGCGGCCTGCTTCCGGAGTAATCCTCAAAGGCGAAGGAGTAGTACTCGCGTCCCGGTCTCTCCGCGATGCTGTCGATCCCGATGCCCTCCGCGTCGACCCGGACAAGTGCGACGGGCGGACGGATCATCCGGTTCGCGATTTCCACCGGCCCGGGATCCATGAAGTACTCGGCGAGAAAAGTACCGTCCCCCAGCGAGTGAAAGTCGTCACTGTGGTAGGGCAGATCGAACGTCCGGATCAGCGCCATATCGGGACTCACCACGGTCACCCGGCCGTCGGAGTCGAGCGCGAACACGGTGTCGGCAACGGTCTCCACCCGCTCCAGACTGCGGAACTCCCCAGGCCCCTGGCCCGGGCCGCCGAGCACGCCAAGAAACTCCCCCTCGTGCGAATAAAGGCGAATCTGCCGGGACGCCCGGTCGGCGAGCACGAGTGAGCCGTCCCGCCGCTGCTGCAGGCCGCGGACGCGGAAGAACTCGTGCGGCGGGCCGCTGCCTGAGAGCGTGAGGTCGACGATGGGCTCCGGGTCGATGCTCCAGAGGCTGGAGTCGCCCCAGAGCGGGCGCAACGCTTCGATGATTTCGATGCCGGCGCTGTCGCGCTGGACGAGGAAGGGCGGGCCGGAATCCCCGTCGCTGCAGGCGGTGATGCCGCACAGAAGGAGAACGACGACGGGCCGGGGATCAGCAGTCGAACGTGTCGCCATTGTCATTTGCTTCCGTGGGTATCGGGACACATCAGTTGCGCGTCAGCCGCAGCACCTGCGGATGTTCGACATCCAGTTCGTCCTCCCGGACGCCGAGCACGGTTTCCATCGTGATATTCATGACCGTGAAGCGCCGTGGAACCTCGACAGTCCCCAGCCAGGTCCCGTCTACGTCCAGGACCAGCCACTCCCGCGGCTGGTCCTGCTCGCTATCTCCCCGGTAGAGCTCCAGCCAGACCGCCCCCGAGGGATCGACAAGGATCTCGGCGTAGGCGGGTCGGGTCGCCGCGTCAGGCAGGTCTTCGGCCAACATCCGGAAGACAGATGTCGATCCGGGCCGATAACCCCCGAGGCGGGCATCGCGCTCAGCCGCCACCAGGGCACCGCTCAGGTCCAGGGGATAGCCGGGAATGCGAAGGATGCGCACGAGACTCCCGGACATATCCAGCTCTTCCACCTGCATCGCGTCCGCCGAACCCCGAAAGATTCGCTGTCCCAGGACCGCAATGTGAGATGTCTTGCCGAAAAGGGGCGGCGCCCCCGCGACCATTCCGTCTCGGGCGTACGCATAGGTCTCGGTCCCGCGCGTCTCCCCGATGCTGTCGATCCGCGCCCCATCCAGATCGAAGACCATCAGAGGCTCCGCATGCCGATTCACCTCGTTGGGGGCATTCCTCTGCGGCCGCGGCGAAAAGCTCTCCGTCAGGATCGCGCCGCCATCCAGGTAGTGAAGATCGTTCGTGAAGCCGGGGAGGCTGAAAGTGCGAACCACCGCCAGGTCGGGAGCGGCCACCGTGACGCGTCCGTTGCCGAGGGCGAGCAGCGTGTCGCCGGCGTTCTCGATCGCCTGCAGGTTTCTGAATTCCCCGGGACCATCTCCCCGTCCGCCAAAGGACCCCAGAAACTCTCCGGTCGCGGAGAACACCCGTACTTGCCGCGAGCTTCCGTCGGCAATCATGAGAGAGCCGTCCGGACGTTGCTTCATGCTGCGCGCGCGGAAGAACTCGTGGGGTGGGCCGCTGCCGGAGAGCGTGAGGTCGACGAGCGGTTCGTGATCTACGCTCCAGCGGCTGGAATCGCCCCATAGCGGTCGCAATGCCTCGACGACCTCGATGCCGGCGCTGTCCCGCCGGAATACGGAGGGCGGGCCGGTTTCCTGACCGGCGGCCGCGACGGGCAACCCGAACAGCAGGAGAACGGCGACGCGCGCCAGAGTGTCAGTCGGATGCGTCACCAGTCTCACCTCGCTTTTCCCAAGGTGTTGCGCTCTTTCAGTTGCGCGTCAGCCGCAGCACCTGCGGATGTTCGACGTCCAGTTCGTCCCTCCAGACACCGAGCACGGTTTCCATGGTGATGTCCGTGAGGGTAAAGCGGTCCGGGATTCCAACGTTCCCGAGCCAGGTCCCGTCGGCATCCAGCACCAGCCATTCCTCCGGCTGGTCCTGTTCGCTGTTTCCCCGGTAGAGCTCGAGCCAGAGTGCTCCCGAAGGATCGACGAGGATGTTGTCGTAGGCGGGTCGGGTAGCCGGGGTGGGAAAGTCCTCGACCATCCGCCGGAGGAACGCGGGCATTGCTTCCGGAACCGCTGCGAGACGGGCTGCCCGCTCGGCCGCGACAAGGGCGTCACTCAGCTCCAACGGATAGCCCGGGATCCGCAGGATGCGCACGAGACTCCCGGACCTGTCCAGTTCCTCTACCTGCATCATGTCGGACGAACCGAGGAAGAGCCGCCCTCCCAGCGCATCGACATGAGCTTCCTTGCCGAAGAGAGGTTCGGCGGCGCCGTATTCGTCGTCGCGCGCGTGCACATAGCTCTCGTTCCCGCGCGTCTCCCCTATGCTGTCGATCCGCGTTCCCTCCAGATCGATGAGAAGGAGAGGTTCCGGACGCCGGGTCAACCCGCTGGTGGCCGCCCCCTGCGGCAGTGGCCGTGGATTCGACTCCGGCAGAATCGCGCCACCACCCAGATAGTGCAGATCGATCGTGAAGCGATCGACGTTGAATGTCCGGAGCACCGTGAGGTCCGGGGCAACCACGGCGACCCGTCCGCCGCCGAGGGCCAGAAGGGTGTCCCCGGCGTTCTCCAGGCGTCCCAGATTTCTGAATTCCCCGGGCCCGTCTCCCCTCCCGCCGAAGGACCCGCGGAACTCGCCGCTCGCGGAGAACACGCGCACCTCCCGCGAGGCCCGGTCGGCGATCATGAGAGAGCCGTCCGCGCGTTGCTTCATGCTGCCGGATCGATAGAACTCGTGGTCCGGGCCGCTGCCGGTGAGCGTGAGGTCGACGACCGGGTCCGGGTCGATGTGCCAGAGGCTGGAGTCGCCCCAGAGCGGCCGCATCGCCTCGACGATCTGGATGCCGGCGCTGTCGCGCTGGACGACGAGGGGCAGGCCGGAGTCCCCCCCGGTGCAGGATGCCAGTACGGACAGAAAAAGGGCAGCCGCGCAATGAAAGACCGACGTGGATCGAACCATGGATAGCTCCTTACCCTGTGAGCGCCTCCGGCCGCAGCCCGCGTCACGCCCCGTGCGTCCGGCGTTCACATTGCGCCCCGGTTCAGCCGCAGCACCTGGGGATGCTCGATGTCGAGCTCGTCCTGCCAGTCGCCGAGGATGGCGTCCATGGTGATGTCGGATACCGTGAAGCGATCTGGAATCTCCACGGTCCCGAGCCAGGTCCCGTCGGCATCCAGCACCAGCCATTCCTGCGGCTGGTCCTGCTCGCTGTCACCCCGATGCAGTTGCAGCCAGACCGCCCCTGAAGGGTCGACGAGGATGTCGGTGAAGGCGGGCCTGGTATCGGACGCGGGCGCGTCTTCGAACCCCTGCCGAAAGGGAGAGCCGGGCGGACTTCTATCGAGAAAGAAATCCCGCTCCGCAGCGATCTGGGCTTCGCTCAGGTCGAGCGGGTAGTCTGGAATGCGCAGGATACGCACGAGATTCCCGGAAGTGTCCAGTTCCTCCACCTGCATCAGGTCGTTGGCACCGTGGAAGATGCGCCCTCCCATGGCCGCGACGTGGGATGACTTGCCGAAGAATACGCCGACAGTCCCGCCGGATACGTAAAGCTCGGGTCCGCGTGTCTCGCCGATGCTGTCGATCTGTTCTCCCTCCAGATCGAAGAGGAGGAGCGGATCCGGGCGCCGAATCCTCCCGGCGAGACCAGCCTGTGGCAACACCAGCGCGCGCGGCTCCGGGAGAATGGCTCCGCCGTCCACGTAATGCAGGTCGAGCGTCAAGCGAGCGATGTTGAAGGTCCGGACCACCGTCAGGTCGGGGGCGACCACAGCAACGCGTCCACCGGAATCCATGGCCAGGATTGTGTCCCCGGCGGTCTCCACCACGTACAGGCCCGCGAATTCACCGGGACCGTCTCCGCTCCCGCCGAAGGACCCCAGGAACTCGCCAGCGGCAGAAAACACCCTTACCTCCTCCGTGCCGCTGTTGGCGACCACCAGAGAGCCGTCCGGGCGTTGCTTCATGCTTCTGGACCGATAGAACTCGTGGTCGGGGCCGCTGCCGCTGAGCGTGAGGTCCACGACGGGATCCGGGTCGACGGTCCAGCCGCCCGAGTCCCCCCAAAGCGGCCGCATGGCCTCGATGATGTGGATGCCGGCGCTGTCGCGCTGGACGACGAGGGAGGAGGCCGCGTCCTCGTCCGCGCAGCCAGGAATGCAGGGCAGGAGCACCAACGCTCCCCACAGGTACATCGAAGTCGGGCGGGTCATGGGCTTCTCGGGCTGGTGCAGTGTCTCATTCGCTAAACGCGCAGGTCCAGGTCAGCCCTCCCCCGAAGGCCTCCGGAAACTCAGGTCAACTTCCTTCTACCAGCTCCACTCCGGATCCACGGCCTTCACCACCATGCCGAGCGCCTCGTACTCGCGGTCGGTTCGGTCGGGGGCGTGGGCGGCCGCGGCCCGGTGGCTCTGCACCACAATCACCAGGTCCCGGGAGGGAATGATGTAGGTCCGCTGGTGACCGGCTCCGGACGGGTTGTAGGCGTCCGGCGGAAGCTGCGGGATGCGCCCTCCCCTGCCCTCCTCGTCCGCCGTATTGAGCCAGAAGAGGCCGCCGTAGTAGGGCTCCGGCCAGGCGGGCGCGGGAGAACGCACGAAGTCCACGAACTCCTCGGTGAGGAGCCGTTCGCCGTTCCACATGCCGCGGTTGAGGTAGAGCATCCCGAACCGCGCCCAGTTGCGGGCGGTGCCGTAGTTGTATCCGGTGAGCAGGAAGTTGCCGTAGGGGTCGGTCTCCATGATAAAGCGGCGGATGCCGATCTTGTCGAAGAGGGCTCGCTGCGGCCAGCTCAGGTACTCCTCGCCCAGCTCGTTCTCCACCGCACGCTGGACGATGTACCCCAGCGTCCACGGGTCGGAGTTGCGGTAGCGGCCTACCGTGTTGGGCGGGAACTCGGCGTCGCGGCTGATGGAGAACTGGAAGGCGTCGATAGGCGCCACGTAGCCCATGCGGTGGTCCACCTGCCCCGGAACGAACGACGCCGCCATCTGCTCGGGGGTGGCGCCGCTGTTGCTGAAGCGGAGGCCGCTCGACATGCGCAGCAGGTCGGCGATGCGGATGGCGGCGCGCGGGTCGCCGGGCGAGTTCTGCCACTCCGGCACGGGCACGGGCTGCCAGATCTCCAGATGGCCCATCTGGATGAGGCGGCCGATCAGGGTGGCGGTCATGCTCTTCGCCATCGACCAGCTCTCGAGCTGCGTGTCCTTGTGGATGCCGGGGCCGTAGTCCTCGGCCAGGACGCGCCCGCGGTGGACGACCAGGAAGGCGGCCCGGTTGTCGCCCTCGGTGAAGAAGGTCTCGACGGCCTGTTCGAGCAGCTCCGCGTTCACGTCGTCCGGGAGGGGCTCGTCCGGGAGCATGTCGCCCATCGGCCAGGGAGTGGTCTCGGCGTCCGGGAGCGCGCTCACGACTTCCCGCGGCGTGAAGAAGACGCCGTCGGTGTCGGGCGGGAGGATCACGCAGCCCTGGTCGCCGAAGTGCCGGGCGCGGGCCGAGACGCCATTCTGCGAGACGGTGACGATGCGCCGCTCCTCGTCGATGTCGATGGCGAGGCTCCCGCTCTCGTAGTCGTGTACCTGATCCTCGGTGTGGAGCACGCTGCCGTAGAGCGCTTCGGTGCGGTCGCGCTCCGAGACCCAGATCCCCGAGCAGTAGCGCTTGGCGGGGCCGCTGAGGAGGTAGTAGAGGGGCGGGCCGTCCGGGGCTCCGGCGGTGGCGGCGGCATCGGCGGAGGCTGCCGAACCGGCGTCGGCCTCGGCGCAGGCGAGGAGGGGCAGGGCAACGAACACGACCGAACCGATGACTGCGATACTTCTCATGGTACCTCCTCATTCCTGCTCGAAGCGCTGCCGGATGGTTGGTTCGAGGGCCCGGCGACGACGGAGTGCTTCCTGGGGTGCGCGGCCGCCGTTGCTCCGGCAATGCCCAAGGGAGCCGGCGAAAAACCGCCATCCGGCAACATTCCCCCGGGGGTTGCGGCCACGCAAGGAAGCTCGCAGAAGCATCGGACATCGCGCCCGAAGGCGCTGCGGATACAGCGTCCGTACCGAGTCCCGGGGTTGACGCGAGACAGCCGTCAGATAGGTTCAAAACAATATTGACTGACGTTCAAATGAACGTTCTCAGGTCACGAGAGGCGCGTGCATGACACGCAAACCAACAAGCGGGACGATGCCAACGCCACACGGCGACTGCGGTGACTCCTTCAGCCTCACTGAACTGGCCGGACGCATGGTCCGCGAGACGCACCCCGTCTACGGCGACGGCTCGGGCCTGGAAGCGATTCGCGAGGCGGTGGCGGACGGCCTCCCGGCCGAGGCGGTCAGGCAGCTTCAGGCCGAGCTGAAGCGCTTCGGCGTTCGGCGTGCCTCGGACTACGTGAACGGCATTGTTCCCCGGGCTACTCTTCAGCGGAGAGAGAGGCTCAAGGAGGACGAGGGGGAGGCCGTGCTTCGAGTGGCCTCCGTCGTCGCGCTGGCCGTGTATGTGGGGGGAGGCGACGAGTGGGCCGCGGAGTGGCTTACGGGCCGGCATCCCATGCTCGGAGGCGCACGCCCCATCGACCGGGCCCTGTCCGCGGTCGGAGCGCGGCAGGTCGAGCACATTCTGTACTCGCTGCATTTCGGTCTGCCGGCCTGACGGTTGAACGTCTACAGAATCCACCCCCGAAACTATCCGGCGCTTGACGGAATCGGGGCGGGCCTGGTGGGTGGGCGCTGGAATCCCCGGGGCCTTCGCGTCGTGTACGCGTCCCTTGCATACGAGGGAGCACTGCTGGAGCAACTTGCGCACACGCCCGCGGGAGACCTGCCCTACACCCAGATGGCGTCGCGAATCGTGATCCCCGACGACTGCGCCGTGCCCGCGGTTGGCGAGGCCGAACATCCGGACTGGCGGAACGGAGCCCGGTCACAGCGGATCGGAGCGGAGTGGGTGGCATCGGGACGGTCCGTCGCCCTCAGGGTTCCCTCCTTTGTCGCGCAGCCCTGGGGCTGGAACGTGATTCTCAACCCGCTGCATCCGGATTTTCCGCGCCTGAGCGTGGCGGAAGTTGTCGACGTAGTTTGGGATGCACGCTTCAAGTGATTCAGCTTCCTTCCGGAGGACTCCGATGCGCGTGATCCCGGCCCGACTCGACTCCCGGCGCCGCGTCGCGATGATCGTCGCTACCGCCCTGATGTTTGCCGTCCCGCTGTTGGCCGTCCCGCGGACGGGGCAGGCCCAGACCCTCTCGCCCATCGACGAGGACACCCGCTGGACGCTAGCAGCCGCGGGCGACGTGATCATGAACCGCCGCGTGATGCAGTTCGATCATCCCGGGGATCCCGCCTTCCAGGAGCTGGTCGACGTCATTCAGGGAGCCGACGCCGCCTTCATGAACCTGGAGCAGTCGGTCTTCCGCCTGGAGGAGTTCACCGGATGGCCGGCGGCCGAGAACGGAGGCAACTACGAGGTGGGCTCGCCCGAGACGCTGAAAGACCTGGTGGACATGGGGTTCGACCTCTTCAACCGGGCCAACAACCACACCACCGACTACGGCGTGGAGGGGATGCGCCTGACCGGCCGGCTCATGGACGAGTGGGGGCTGGTGCACGCCGGCGCGGGGGAGAACCTGGGATGGGCCAGCCGCCCCGGGTACCTGGAGACGCCCAAGGGCCGCGTAGCGCTGATCGGGATGGCCTCGACCCATACGCCGATGTCTCGCGCGGGTAGGGCGGGGCCCACCGTGCAGGGCCGCCCGGGGCTGAACGCGCTCCGGCTGAACACCCGCCACGAGGGATCGCCCGCGACCATGGAGGCGTTGCGGGAGGTGGCGCGCTCCCAAGGGGTCGAAGTGTCCGACGACGAAGGGGTGGCCGTGCGGGCATTCGGGATCACCGTGTATCCCGGTGACGAGGACCGCTCCGTGGTCACGCTGAACGACGTCGACCGGGAGCGGGTGCTGCACGAGGTGCGCAACGCCACCGATCAGGGCGACTACGTGGTCGCCAACAGCCATTCGCACGAGCCCGGCAACGCCTTCATGGTGCCGCCCGACTGGATGGTCGAGTTCGCGCGCCAGGTCATCGACGCCGGGGCCGCCACCTTCATCATCCACGGGCCGCACCAGCTGCGCGGCGTGGAGATCCACAACGGCCGGCCCATCTTCTATTCGCTGGGCGACTTCATCTTCCAGAACGAGACCATCGATCCGATGCCCTCCGACCAGCGCGATCGCTACGGGCTCCCGCTCGACCGGCTCGCCTCGGAGATCTACGACACCCGCTTCCAGGTGGACGAAGACGGCAACCCCACCACCGGCTTCCCGACGGATTCACGGTGGTACGAGAGCGTGGTGCCGGTGGTGACGTTCGAGGGGAGCGAGGCGGTGGAGATCGTCTTCCACCCGATCGAGCTGGGCTGGAAGGCGCCCCGGTCGCAGCGCGGCACGCCGCGCATCGCCCCCGAGGAACTGGGCCGCAGCATCATCGAGCACCTGGCGGAGCTGTCGCGGCCCTTCGGGACGGAGATCGTCTACGAGAACGGGGTCGGGGTGTGGAGGAGGTAGAGCCGGCTCGAATGGCCGGGTAAGGCAAGGCATCGCGGCTTCGCCCGAGGCGACCCATGACGCTTCATGAACTGCTGGACGTTCACTACGGTGCGGACGGCGACGACGTATTGCGCCGGATGCTCGACGAGGGCGCTGATCCCAACCCGCGAAACGGGTCGGGCGAAGAGACGCCCCTTCACGTGGCTACCCGTCGTCGTCGTGCCAGCGCCGTGGAGATTCTCGTTGCGTACGGCGCGGAAATCGACGCAAAGACTGCGGGCGGCAAGACCGCATACGCCCACGCGGTCCGGAGGGGATTCGATGAGGTCGCCGCCCTGCTCGCGAAACACGGGGCGAGCACCGATCTGAACGACGCGGACCGATTTGCAGTGGCGATCGTCAACGGAAGCCTCGATGAAGCGCGGACGATCCTCGAAGCCTGTCCGGGCGTTGCCCGAACCGCCAACCCCGAGGAAGACCGGCTGCTCGCGGATGTGGCCGGCCGCAACGACGGGGAGCCCGTGCGGCTGCTGATCGAGGCGGGCGCCGACCTCACCGCGACAGGTCTCGACTCAGGGACTCCCCTGCATCAAGCCGCCTGGTTCGGCCAGCCCGGGAACGGGCGCCTCCTGATCGAGGCCGGGGCGCCACTCGACATCTTCGACGACGTGCACAAGGCGTCGCCAATCCACTGGGCTGCCCACGGCTCCCGCTATTCCGGCGCCGCCGAGGAGCGCCAGGACGCCTACGTAGAGCTGGTCGAGATGCTGCTCGAAGCCGGATCCAGCCTGTCGTATCCGGATGATCCGGACAGCGACGCATACCGGCGCCGGCTCCTGCGAGACGCAAGTCCGCGTGTCCGCGAGGTGTTGCTACGAGCGATCGCCGCGCCCCGTTAGCCAGAATCGCACCCAACCGGTTCTCTTCGCAGCGCGCATGAGAGGTCCGGCCTACCGCACCCGCACGTACTTGCGCAGCATGCGCGGCCCCACCTCCGCGCCGTAGATGTTACCGAAGGCGTCGGCCGCCACCCCTTCGGCCCCGGTGGTGCCCCGCACGGTCACGTGCCAGTCGGGGTCGGGGATGAAGGAGGTCACCAGCCCGTCCACCACGCTGCCGATGCGGATGCCGCGCACCCAGCCGGCGTTGGGGATGCCGCCGCCGGTGGAGGACTCGGAGTCGGCGGAATAGAGCACGTCGTTGGCGTCGATGAAGAGCCCGCTGGGCCGGCCGAACTGGGTCCAGGTGTCGAGGTGGTTGCCGTCCTGGTCGAAGACCTGCAGGCGGTTGTTCTTGCGGTCGCCGACGAAGAGCCGGCCGCGTCGAAGGTGTCAGGTCCGTCGCCAGCCACACCGGCCTGGCCCAGGCTCATCATCAGCTCGCCCTCGGGGGTGAACTTGTGTATCTGGTGGCCGCGCCCCTCGCCCCCGCGCGCGTCGGTGACCCAGAGGTTGCCGTCGGGGTCGACGTGAATGCCGTGCGGCCACTCGAACATCCCCGCGCCGAAGCTGCGCAGCAGGTTGCCGTCGACGTCGAAGAGCAGGATCGGATCGAGGTCGTCGTGGCCCACGCAGGTGTTCTCGCCGCAGCGCTCCGCGACCCAGATGTTTCCATCCGCGGCCGGATACACGGCGCTGGTGGAGCCCCAGGAGCGGCCCTCGGGCAGCTCGCCCCAGACATCCGGCACCGCGCGATAGGGGTTCGGCGCGTGGTTCTGGGCGAGGACGGGCATCGCGAAGGTGAGGGACAGGGCGAGCAGGAACAACTTCTTCATCGGCTCATCTCCGATCGTGAAAGCACGCAGGAACGGTCAGGAGGGTTGAAAGGGCAATGTGGGGGATGGGCGCGTGTCCCCGGAAAGCGATGCCCTCCGAGCACTGCCGCCACCTGCGGCCCCGGCGATGTGACCGGATCTTCGTCCGAGAGGCCCCTCTGCGGAGTGTTGCAAAACCACAAAGGCAACAATTTGTTGCCTTTCACGAAATGCAACAGGAACGAGAGGGATAGAAACGGAGGAGCACTGGAGGGGTCAACTCCGTGCTATGCCGCCGCAGCCCGATCCCGGTCAGGGGAAACCGGGAGGCGGCACCCGCCGGCGCGTGGCCTGCTCGAACGCATACGCGAGCTCGATCAGGCGGGGCTCGCTGCAGTTGACGCCGGTGAACCCCACGCCGAAGGGTGCGGGACGGGCGTCGAATCCATCCGGGAAGGACGTCGCCGGCTCGTTGGGCACGAAACCGAAAGGCACCACCACGATCGGGGTGCCGGAGCGGGCGGCCAGGCCCGCGCCACGGCTGCCCGGGGTGAAGATCGCGTCCAGATCGTGCTCGGCGAGCACGGCGTCGATGCCGCGGGTGCGGCTGAGCAGTTCGTCGCGCGCCATGTCGGCCTCGTTGCGGGCGCGGTCGGCCTCCACGTCCATCTCGTCGGAGATGTCGAAACGCGACTGGCCGTACCTTGCCGCGCCGGCGTCCGCGTGGTCGAGGTTCCACTGGCGCAGCTCGGTCAGCGTCGTCACGGGCGCGTCCGGGCCCAGGCTCTCCAGCCAGGCGTTGAAGTCGCGCTTGGCGCCGTACTTGAAGTTCACCGAGCAGGCCTCGTCGGAGCCCTTCCCCTGGTGGGCGCCCGCGCAGAAGCCCCAGGCGGCGAAATTCGAGTCCGGGTCGGGATGGGCGTAGCTGGGCACGTCGGCGGGATCCACGACCACGGCGCCCTCGTCTTCGAGCACCGCGATCGCCTCCGCCATGAGGGCGGCTTGCGCCTCGGTGAGCCCGCCGCGGGTGCCTTCCTGGCCTTGCAACCGCACCGGCTCGTAGTAGAACGCGCGCGGGATGCCGATGCGGGCCCCGCGCAGGCCGTCGGGGTTCAGAAACCGGGTGTAGTCGCGCCCCGGCGGCGGCTCGCAGATGCCGGTGGCCGGGTCGTTGGGGTCGGGGGCGGCGCTTTCCATCCCTCCGAGCATGACCGCCGCGTCGGCCACCGTGCGGGTCATGGGGCCGGCCATGTCGTGGTCGAGGGTGACCGGCGCGATGCCCCAGCGGCTGATCCGTCCCAGCGTCGGCCGGATGCCCACCAGCATGTTGGCGTTGGACGGGCTGATCACCGAGCCCCCGGTATCGGTCCCGACGTTGCCGGCCCAGAAGCTCGCGGCGGTGCCGATCCCCGAGCTCGAGCCGCCCGTGCTGAGCGCGGGGCGGCCGTCGCTGGTGCCGGGTCGCGGGTCGCGGCGCGGATCGTACGGGTTGTAGGCGAACCCGGTGAGGGCGTTGTAGTTGCCCGGCATCTGCCTGGGCGGGCCCGCCATCCAGTTGGCGAATTCGGTGAGGCCGGCCTTGGCGATGATGATCGCGCCGGCGTCCCGCAGGTTCGTGGTCAGGGTGGCCTCGTACGGCGGCACGTACCCCTCGAACGCGAGGGCACCTCCGGTGGTGGGGAGGTGGGTGGTGTGGATGTTGTCCTTGAGCGCAACCGGAATCCCGTGCAGCGGCCCCCGCACCTCGCCGCGTGCCCGCTCGGCGTCCAGCGCCTCCGCCTCGGCGAGCGCGTTCGGGTTGACCGAGACGGCCGCGTTCAGCCGGTCTTCATACAGCCCGATTCGGACGAGGTACTCCGTCACCAGTTGGCGCGAGGTGAGTTCCCCCCGCTCCATCGCCGCCTGCAACTCCGGGATGCTGGTTTCGACCACGGAGAAGCCTGCGGTTTCCGGGCTCGGCGCGTCGCATCCCGCCAACGCGAGCAGAAGCAGGGCCGCGGGCGTGGGAGGGGAGGGCGTGGATCGACGGACGGTGGGCTGAGTCAGGACGCGGATGTGGTGTCGATGACCGAGCATGGCTGGCTCCGGAATGCCCTCAGAATCCGAGCGACGCCGTCTCACGCCGCACGTCCCCAGCCGCGATCATCAAGCCCGTCTCCGGGTCGCGCCAGGTCACCGTGGGCGCGCACGCTCGCCAGTTCCACAGGCCCCAGGATTGCACGTCGTGCCCCATCGCGCGCAGCGCATCCGCCGTCTCCGCCGGAATGCGGTCCTCCATGCGGAGCAGCGCCGGACTGGTGTTCACCTCGCTCCCGGTGGCCGGAAAGTTGTAGCTGCCGAAGCGGGGCTGGTCCACGGCCTGCTCGGGGGACATCCCCCACACCACCACGTTCAGGAACACCTGCAGCAGCGACTGCAGTTGCTGATCGCCGCCGGGGGTGGAGAGGCCCATGAACGGCTGCCCGTCCTTCATCACCAGAAGCGGCGCGTTGGTGTTGCGCGGGCGCTTGCCGGGCGCCATGACATTGGCCAGTTCCGGGTCCAGGTTGAACTGGCCCATGCGATTGCCGAGCCCGAAGCCCCATCCCGGGATCATGGGCGTGAAGGTATGCCCGTCGCTCTCGGTGAGGGAGAAGAGATTGCCCTCCCCGTCCATGACGTTCAGGGACGAAGTGTCGATGGAATGGGCCGACCCGTCCCCTTCCCCGCTCGACATCCGCGTGCCCGCCTTCCCTTCGAACACGGCCCTGGCGCGCGCCGCCATCGAACCGCGGGCCGGCGCCTCCGCCATCACGAAGCTCATCGGCGCGCCGTCCGCCACCGCCGCCATCGCCGCCGGATCCCCCCACGGCGGCATGTCCTGAAACGCGCTCGTCTCGTCGATGAGCGCGATGCGCTCGCGCGCGTACTCCTTCTCGTACAGGCTCTCCGGCGCGGGCGCGAAATCCGGGTCCCCCACGTACTTGTGCGCATCGGCCATCGCCAGGTCGATGACCTGGGACAGGAGGTGGATGTACTCCGGCGTGTTGTAGCCGAGCGCGCGCAGGTCGTAGTTCTCGAGCATGTTGAGCATCAGGACGATGCGCGGTCCCTGGCTCCATCCATCGCCCGTGTACACGTCGTAGCCCCGGAAGCTGGTGCCCAGGGGCTCCTCCCAGCGGCTCTCGTAGTTCGCCAGGTCCTCGTAGCGCACGATCCCCCCCTGTTCACGGAAGAAGCGGTCGACATCGCGCGCCGGATCTCCCTTGTAGAAGGCGTCCCGCGCGGCGCGAATTCCCTCCGAGCGGCTTCCGCCCGCGGCCAGCGCCTGCTCCTCCGCCTCCATCATGTAGCGGATGAGCCGTCCCAGGTCGGCGTTGAGCATGAGATCGCCCAGCTTCTGCTCGCCCACGCCGTTCTGGAACCAGAAGTCGCGGTTGTAGGGGAATGCGAGGATCCCCTCCATCTGATCCTCGATCATCCACTTCTGCATCTTGTAGAGGTGATACCCCTCCTCCGCGATCCGCAGCGTGGGCTGCGCGGCTTCGCTGAAGCTGAGGGTGCCGAAGCGGTCGAGTGCGGCGAGCCAGACGTCGACGTCCGCGGGGATCAGCGCGTTGTTGACGGGCGACTTGCCGTGCTCCAGGAAGTAGTCGAGCGTGGCGAGCGCGGGCGAGGTCCCTGCCCCGACCCGCGTGATCACGCGGCCTTCGGCTGCGCTGTAGAGGATGAGCGGCGCAACTCCGGTCCATCCCGCGTAGTCCATCTTGAGCGCCTTGAGCGCCATCCCTGCCGTCACCCCGGCGTCGAAGGCGTTGCCGCCGGCTCTGAGTACGTCGTATCCGGCCTGCGTGGCCAGATAGTGCCCGGAGGAGATCACTCCGTGGGTGCCCATGACGCGTGGCCGCATGGCCTCGACGTTGTCGGCGTCGTGGACGTGGCCGTAGCTGTGGAAGGGCGCGATGGTGGCGAAGACGCCCCCTTCCGCGCCGGACGTGGCTTCCTCCGCGGCGTCCTCCCCTGATCCGCGCCAGGCGACGAGTGCCAGGGCCGCGATCGCGACCATCAATACGAGATGCTTCATCGCGTCATCCTCCTGTGCCGCCGGAGATGGAGACGCGGCCAACTTCCGTTCGCCGCCCACGATCCTGAAGCTACTCCCGGGCACCGTCCGGGCAACCACGCCGGCGATCCGCGTTATCTTCCGTCCTCGAGTCGCCGTTCCCGGAAAAGGACCGACAAAGACAATCGCCGACAAAGACAACCGAATGCAGACGAAACCAGCAATCCACCCGTCGGTCGCGGACGCCCGCGCGGTGTTCTTCGATTTCGACTATACGCTCGCGGATTCTTCCACGGGCGTCGTGGTGTGCATGAATCACGCGCTGTCCTGCCTCGGGCTTCCCCCTGCCCCGGAGGACGCCATCCGCCGCACCATCGGCCTCGACCTGATCACGGTGCTCGGGATCCTCGCGGGCGAGGACTGGAAGCCCCGGGGAGAGGAGTTCCTCGGGCACTTCACGAGGAAGGCGGACGAGGTCATGGTCGCCAGCACCGTGTTCCTGCCCGGTGCGGCGCGGGTGCTCGGGACACTTCACGGCGCGGGATATCGGCTCGGCGTGGTGTCGACCAAGTACCGGCGCCGGGTCGAGGAGGCGCTGGAGCGCGACGGACTGCTCGGGTTTGTGGATGTGGTTGTGGGCAGCGACGACGTGCCCCGGCCCAAGCCCGCCCCCGACGGGCTGCTCCGGGCGGCCGGCGCGCTGGGCATCGCGACCGATGACTGCGTGTTCGTCGGGGATTCGGAAGTGGACGCGCGGGCCGCACGCGACGCGGACATGGACTTCGTCGCGGTTCTGACGGGGACGACGCCGGCGGAGAAGTTCGCAGGGTATGCACCGCGCGCCGTATTCGCGGGGGTCGGGGAGATCGTTTCCGGGTAACCGCCACGCCGGCGCCGGCGAGCCACCTGTCGGCCGGACGCCGGCGGCGCTCTGTGGCGGTCGCTGGTCTCTGGCGGTCGGGCGTCAGGCTCGGCTATGGTGTCCTTCAACGCCGACCCGCCGACCCGGAGGACCCCATGACCCGCCTGTTGGACTACACCCGCGTCCGCACCGTCCTGTCGCCGGGCATGACTCTCCCGGCCCTCCTGTCCGCCACCCTGGCTGCGTCGGGACCGCTCGCACCCGGCCTGGCCGCACAGGAGATCCTCATCAGCGGCGGCACGGTGGTCACCTCGGAGGGGCGGTTCGATGCCGACGTGCGGGTGCGGGACGGGAGCATCGTGGAGATCGGCGCCGGGCTGGCCGCGGGGGCCGGCGCCCGCACGATCGACGCCACCGGGCTGCTGGTCATGCCGGGTGGGGTGGATCCACACGTCCACCTGGGGGGAAGCCGGCGCGACGACTACCGCACCGGGTCGCAGGCGGCCCTGGCGGGCGGCATCACCACCATCTCGAACTTCGCCTTCCCGGCCGGTGGGCGGACCCTCGCCCAGGCCGTCGAGCGCGAGGCGGCGCTCATCCGCGAGCAGGCGATCGCGGACGTCATCCTGCACGCGGGCATCAACGACCCCGCGACCCAGGAAGGTCAGATGACCACCCTGGCCGACGAAACCGGCCAGACCAGCACCAAGATCTTCATGGTGCGGACCGTGTTCGACGCGGAGGTGCCCGACTACATGGCGACGATGGACGCGGCGGGCCGCGCCGGCATCATGACCATGGTGCACTGCGAGGACGGACCCATCCTCGCGCGCGCGGTCGCCGAGCTCACCGCGGCGGGACGGACCTCGCTCGAGTACTTCCCGGACAGCCGGCCCGTGCTGGGCGAGGTGGTGGCCACCCAGCGCGCGGTCGCCATGGCCGAGGCCACCGGGGCGCCGATCTACGCCGTTCACGTCTCCTCGGAAGGCGCGCTGCGGGTGTTGCAGGATGCCCGGGAACGCGGGCTCAGCGTCTTCGTCGAGACCCGCCCCATCTACCTTCACTTCACCCGGGAGCGCTTCGAGGGACCGGACCGCGGCCTCTACGTCGGACAGCCGCCGCTCCGCGAGCAGCGTGACCAGGACGCGCTCTGGGCGGGCATCGCCAGCGGATCCGTGCACGTGCTCGGCACCGACCACGTCGCGTATCTCCGCGAAGAGAAGATGGACCCGTCGCAGACCATCAGCCGGCACCGGGCCGGCCTGAACAACCTCCAGGTGGTGCGGCCGATGCTCTGGTCCGAGGGCGTCGCGCAGGGGCGCATCTCCGAGGAGCGCTTCGTGGCGGTCACCTCCACCAACGCCGCCAAGCTCTTCGGGCTCTATCCGCGCAAGGGCACGGTCGCGGTGGGCTCGGACGCCGACATCGTCCTCTGGGATCCGGACGAGACGCGCACCATACGCGACGAGGACATGTTCTCGGGCACCGGCTTCTCGGTCTATTCCGGATGGGAAGTTACGGGCTGGCCCGTGATGACGCTGCGCCGGGGAGAGGTGGTCTACGAAGACGGAGAGATTCTCGCCGGGGCGGGCAGCGGCGAACTGTTGCGTCGCGGGAGATGGCAGGCGCCGTAGGGACGCACGTACATCTCGCGCCGCTGGCTCGGCTGCGATCCGCACCGTATGATCGAAGTTCCGGCTTCACCCCGATCCACAGGAGGTTCGTCCCATGCGCAAGGGAATACTCGCGTCGACCATCGCCGTCCTTCTGATCGCCGCCGGCGCCTGCGCCCAATCGGCCGAAGAGGCCCCGCAGGACGCGGAGGAGAGCGCCCAGGAGACCGGCATGGTGCGCGTCGTCGTCTCCACCGATTTCGGCGACATCGAGGTGGACATCGACACGGAGAACGCGCCGGGCACCGCCGCAAACTTCCTGCGCTACGTGGACGCGGGCCACTACGACGGCGGCCAGTTCCATCGCACCGTGACGATGGACAACCAGCCCAACGACAGCGTCCGGATCGAGGTGATTCAGGCCAGCGTGAACGAGGAGTTCGCCGAGCAGGGCTTCGACCCCATCCCCATGGAGCGCACCTCGGTCACCGGGCTGCGCCACGTCGACGGGGCCATCTCGATGGCGCGGGGGCAGCCGGACAGCGCCACCTCCAGCTTCTTCTTCTGCATTAACGATCAGCCATCGCTGGACTTCGGCGGCAACCGCAACCCCGACCTCCAGGGATTCGCGGCGTTCGGCATGGTCGTGAGCGGGATGGATGTGGTGCGCACGATCCAGGGGCAGCCCGTCGAAGCCCAGGCGCTCACGCCGCCGGTGAGAATCATATCGGTGCGGAGGGCCGACTGAGCGGAAGGGCTATGCCTCCACGATCAGGCGGGTCGTGACGTCGATCGGGCTCCTGCCGGGCAACTGCACGGTCAGGATCAGGTCGTATTCGCCCGGCTCCACCTCCGGAAGCGTAAGCTGGATGGCGCGGAAGACCGTGCCCAGCTGGTCGGGTCCCGCTTCCTCCCAGCTGAGCTCCAGGGGTGCCTCCGGGGTGGTGAGGCGCAGGAACCGGGTGGCGCGCGCGAGCAGCCCGGGGTTCGCGTCCTGCATCGTGATGCCGACGATCGCGCTCTCGCCGGTCTGGAGGCCGTAGACCTCCCAGCCCGCCACGAACGCCTCCCCCGAGCGCACGCGGGTTGACCCCAGCACCCGCGGCAGTGCCTCGTCCAGGCTGCCCGGCAGATCGCCGGCGGGGTCGAGCAGGACGACGTCGGATATGGCCGCGAGCCCGAAGGGCAGGTTCTCCTGGCGCACCCCGCCGCGCACCCGCCAGCCCCGGTCGCTGGATTCTTCCAGGACCTCCATGCCGAAGATGTAGCCGCCGTTGGGAACCCGCGCGGTGACCACGCCCTCGCGCACGGTTCCGCGCTGGTCGACGAGCCGCTCGCCCTCCGGGGTCAGCACGAACATCCCCGACTCCACGGCGCCCGCCACGGCGGGGGGCGGCGGCGGAGGGGCGGCGAAGGCCGCGAAGGGATCGGCGCCGGGCGCGATTTCGCGCACGGCAGGCGGGGGCGCCTCCTCGGGCGGCGGGGGGGGCTGGTACCCCGCCACCACCAGGAGCGAGTCGCCCCGCCGGAAGCGCGCCACCTGGGCGTCCATGGTGGTGATGATGGGCGCGTACCAGGCGGCGTAGCCGGTCCACGGCGCCCGGTCCTCGATCCTCCACGCGCGCACGGGTATGCCGGCCGGATCCTCCAGGAACGCCCCCGCGGGCATGTACTCGCGCCCGTGGGGCCGATGGCGCCCGATGATGAAGCGGTTGTCCTGCAGCATGCCCGAGGCGGGCCGCGCCGGCCGGCCGCGCTCCCACCCCACCTCACCCCCGTAGCGGGCGACCAGCTCCTCCAGGTCCTCCTCCCAGGGAAGGTCGTAGGGGTTCTCCGCCGACTCGCGGATGCGAATCAGCGTGCGGCGGGCGTACTGCTCCGCCTCGCGGTCGTTGCCCTCCACGAGGTAGAGGGGATCCGCGAGCAGCCAGAGCTGTTCGCGAAGCGCCGCCTGCTCCTCGGGACCCGCATCCTCGAAGAGCTCGCGCGCCTCCTCGTCCAGGAGGTAGTCGAGCGCCAGCCATCTCTCCCGCTCCTCTTCCGGCATCCGCGGGATGGCGTCCCGGAAGACGGCCTCCGCTTCGATGCTCTCGCCCAGCGACTGAAGCAGGTAGCCCTTGAGCGCCAGGCACCACCATTCGTCGTCGGGGTGGCAGCGCTCCGTAAGCGCCTCGGCCCGGAGCAGCTCCCCCTGTTCCCGCAGGTAGTAGACCCGCTGTCCCAGCACCCACCTGTCGCGCGGGATGCGGGAGGCGACGCGGCCGAGCGTGCGCAGCATGTCCATGCGCGCCATCTCGACCTCGAGCGGAGCGGGCTCCACCGGGGGCGCCTCCCCGTCGCCGTGCCGGAGGCACATGCGGCCCACGAGAGCATCGCACTGGCCTCCGAAACCGCTCCATTCCGGGGGAAGCCTCTGTTCCCGAAAGCGCTCGAATTCCTTCTGCACCTGCTTCGCCTCCTCGAGCAGCGCGATCGAATCGGGCTCCGGGCTTGCGGATTCCTCCTGAACCGCGTGAGCCGGCAGCGGAGCGGCGAGGCAGACAAGGACGGCGGCAAGACCGATCGATCTCGTGAAGCCGGTGGGGCGGTGACTCATGGGTGTTTGCTCCCTGAGGGCGTGGCTGTCTCTTACAGGATGCGCGGCCGGGACGAAGGGTTGACGGGCGATCCGGTGTGCGGCGCATCCGAAGCTCCTGTTACACGGCGTCCGCGGCGCGGGTTCGGGCTCTTCGGCAAGAGGCGTTGATCCTCGCCCGGGGGCGCCCGCGGGTGGAGCAGGCCGTGGAGCGTCAGTCGCGCCGGTCGCGCGCATCGCCCGAGGCGGGTTCGTGGACCTATACTCAGGGCAAAGCTCGCTCCCCTCCTCATTCCGAGCCTCTCATGATTGCGATGGCCGCGCTTCCCCTGCTTCTGCTCATGGCTGCGCCCCAGCAGCTGCCCCAACCCTTCGAGACTCCCTGGAACCGCGCCATTCCGCGGATCGTCGAGCGCCCGCAAGGCGCGACGCTCTCGGTTCCACCGGGCTTTGCCGTCAACGTCTTCGCCGAGGACTTCGCGGCTCCCCGGCGGCTTGCGCTGGCGCCCAACGGCGACGTGTTCGTCGCGGAGAGCCGGAGCGGCGCGATCACGCTCCTGAGGGACGCCGACGCCGACGGCGTGGCGGAGTACAGGGAGACCTTCGCGGAGGACCTGACCCGGCCGTACGGCATCGCCTTCCACGGCGGGTACGTGTACGTGGGCAACAACGACGAAGTGGTGCGTTTCCGCTATGCGCCGGGGCAGACCAGCGCGGAGGGGCCGCCCGAACACGTGGTGGATCTTCCCGTCAGCAGCGACGCCCTCGATCACGACACCGCCGAGCGCCTGGGCATCGATGTCAGCCGGACCTTCGGGTTCAACCACTGGACGCGCAATCTCATCTTCGACCCCGGCGGCGAGCGGATGTACGTCGCCGTCGGTTCCGCCACAAACGCCATGCCGGGCACGGACCCGCGCCGCGCCGCCATCAACGAGTATCGGCCGGACGGCTCGGGACATCGGGTGTTCGCGGGCGGCCTGCGCAACCCCGTCGCGCTCGCCTTCGACCCGGTGACGGGCGCGCTGTGGACCGCGGTGCACGAGCGCGATCATCTCGGGGACGACCTGGCCCCGGACTACGTCACCTCGGTGCGGGAGGGTGGATTCTACGGGTGGCCCTACGCGTACATCGGGCCCAACCCGGAACCGATCCTGAACGGGGCGCGGCCGGACCTGGTGGAGCGCACAATCGTACCCGATGTTCTGCTGCCGGCCCACGCGGCTCCCATGGGCATGGCGTTCCACACGGGCGAGGGATTCCCCGCCGAATACCGCAATCACGCCTTCGTCGCGCTGCACGGATCCATCAACCGGCTGGATCTGAGGGGCTATTCGGTGGTGCGCATCCCGTTCGAGGGCGGACGCCCTTCCGGTCCGCCGCAGGACTTCCTGACCGGGTTCATCGTCCGCGACGACGACGAGAAGGAGGTCTGGGGCCGCCCCGTGGACGTGCTTCAGGCGCCGGACGGCGCGCTGCTGGTCTCCGACGACGCCGGCAACCGCATCTTTCGCATCCGCTTCGCGGGATAGGGGCTCGCGCGCTCCCGCGGCATCCGCACCGCCGGCTAGGGCAGGCGCAGCGCGCGTGCCAGGGCCTGGCCCGCGCTGCTGGCGGGCTCCCGATTCCCCGCTGTTGACCGGGGCCCGGCCCCCGCGATGGCTTCCCGCAGGCCCGCTCCGTCGACGCCCTTGCGGAGCACCCCCCGGCTCGCCACCGAAATCCGGCCCGTCTCTTCGCTGACCACGACCACGACCGCGTCCGTCTCCTCGCTCAGCCCGATGGCGGCGCGGTGCCGGGTGCCCAGCGTGCGGTCGGGAACCGGCGCCCGATTCAGCGGCAGGATGGCCCCCGCCGCCTTGATGGTGTCGCCCGAGACGATCACGGCGCCATCGTGGAGCGGGGAATTGGGGGTGAAGATGGCGCCCAGGAGCACGCGCGAGACGCGCGCCCGCAGGACGCTGCCGGTCTGCGCGTACTCGTCCAGTCCGACATCCCCCTCCAGGGCGATCAGCGCCCCGATCTTCATGCCGGAAAGGCGCTCGGCCGCGCCCGCGATCTCCTCTACCACCTGGCTTTCCCCGAGCCGGCTGAACAGCTGCAGCATGCGCGCCTGACCCAGCCGGGCGAGGGTGGACCGAATCTCGGGCTGAAAGATGACCAGCGCGGCGATGGCCCCGTACTGGAAGACCGCATCCATGATCGAGCGCATGAGGTCGAGGCCCAGCAGGCGCGCGATGGCGTAGATACCCGCAATCAGGAGCCCGCCCAGCAGGATCTGCATGGCCCGGGTGCGCTGGATGAACAGCAGGATGCGGTAGAGGAGCGCCGCGACGATGAGGATCTCGAGGATATCGAGCCAGCCGGGCGCGAACAGCGCGAACAGATCCCCGATGCTCATGCCTTTTCAGACGCGTTGGAAGACCGCGGTTGCGTTCGGCCGGGCCGGTGTTTCCGACGGGCGGTCAAGGGTCGTCCGCGTGCGGGCCCCTCGCTCGGGCAGCGGGTCCGTCGACGCGCGCGGACGAAACGGGAACCGCCTCCTCCGGCTCGCGGAGGGGGTCCGGCGTGCTCCCGGCTACCGGCTGCGTCGTGCCGTCGAGCGGCTCCCCGGCCTCGGGCGGCTCGCTCCCGTTTCCCTCGCCCGGCATCGGCGGCTCCTCGCGCGACATGGGCGGCAACGGCTCCCCCCGGTCGAGCAGCTCGATCTCGCGCCGGCCCAGCGTTTCGCGTTCGAGCAGCGCCTCGGCGATGGTCTCGAGCAGCTCCTTGTACTCCTCCAGCAGCACGCGCGCCCGGTCGTGGGCGCTGTCCAGAAGCCGCTTTACCTCGCTGTCGACCAGCTCCGCGGTGTGTTCGGAGATCTCGCGCCGCTGGACCAGCTCGCGTCCGAGAAAGATCTCCTGCTCCGAATCGCCGACCGCCATCAGGCCCACCCGCTCGGACATGCCGAAACGGGTCACCATCCGGCGCGCCATGCTGGTGGCGCGCTCGATGTCGTTCCCGGCCCCGGTCGTCACCTTCGTCGGGCCGAAGCGCATCTCCTCGGCGACGCGTCCCCCGAACAGCATCACCAACTGTCCTTCCAGCCAGTCCTTGGTGTAGGAGTGCCGGTCCTCCTCGGGCAGACTCGCGGTGAGTCCGAGGGCGCGCCCGCGCGGGACGATCGTGACCTTGTGCACGGGGTCGAGGCCGGGAATGCGCAGGCCGAGCACGGCATGGCCCGCCTCGTGCCAGGCGGTCAGTTCGCGTTCGGATTCGGTCAGCACCAGGCTCTTGCGCTCCGCCCCCAGCATGACCTTGTCCTTCGCCTTCTCGAAGTGGACCATGGCGACCCGGTCTGCGCCCTCGCGCGCGGCGACGAGGGCCGCCTCGTTGCAGACGTTGGCCAGATCGGCGCCCGACAGTCCGGGGGTGCCCCGGGCGATGACGGACAGATCCACGTCCTCGGCGAGCGGGAGCTTGCGCGCGTGCACGCCCAGAATGCCCTCCCGGCCCTTGATGTCCGGGGAGTCCACCACGACCTGCCGGTCGAAGCGGCCGGGGCGAAGCAGCGCCGGATCGAGCACGTCGGGGCGGTTGGTGGCCGCCAGCAGGATCACTCCGTCGTTGGACTCGAAGCCGTCCATCTCCACCAGAAGCGCGTTCAGCGTCTGCTCGCGCTCGTCGTGTCCCCCGCCCAGGCCGGCGCCCCGATGGCGGCCCACCGCATCGATCTCGTCCACGAAGATGATGCAGGGTGCGTGCGATTTCCCCTGCTCGAAGAGATCGCGCACGCGCGAGGCGCCCACGCCCACGAACATCTCGACGAAGTCGGAGCCCGACATCTGAAAGAAGGGACGCGCCGCCTCGCCCGCCACCGCCCGCGCGAGCAGGGTCTTGCCCGTGCCCGGGGGACCCACCAGGAGCACGCCCTTGGGAAGGCGGCCGCCCAGGCGCACGAAGCGCTGCGGGTCCTTCAGAAACTCGATGACCTCCTGCAGCTCTTCCTTGGCCTCATCCGCGCCCGCGACATCCTCGAACGTCACCTTGGGCGTGTCCGGAGAGATGAGCTTGGCCTTGGAGCGGCCGAACTGGAAGGCCCGGTTGCCCCCGCTCTGCAGGCTGCGCACGAACCAGATCCAGATGGCCGCCATGAGGATCCATGGCAGAAACGCGAACACCCTCTCCATGACGGGGGTGCTCGCCGGCCTTGCCCCGATCTCCACGTTGCGCGCCTGAAGCTCTTCGAGAAGCCGGTCCGTGACGTCGCCCGGAAGCATGGAGACGAAGCGGCTCAAGTCTTCGCCGTCCCGGTTCACGGGGGTGCGCAGTTCGCCCTCCACGCTGCGCGCATCGACGATCGTCACCTCGCGAATGTTGCCGGACGCCAACTGCTCGTGAAACTCGGTGTAGGTGAACTCGACGCCCGCGTTGCTCCCCGAACTGAAGATCTGGAAGAAGAGGAGGGGCACCAGCGCCAGCAGAATCCAGAACGAGGCGGTGCGCGAGAGCCGGGAGAACCTGCTGCCGGACTCGGGTCGGTTCTGTTCGGAATCAGACATTATTCAGAGTAATCCGGGACCACCGCCCGTGCTCTCAGATGCTCGCGATGTAGGGAAGATGCCGGAAGTTCTCGCTGTAATCGAGGCCGTAGCCCACCACGAACTCCGGGGGGGCGTCGAAGCCGACCCATCTGGGCTCGTGCGCGATGCCGTCCCGGCGCTTGTGAAGAAAGGTACACAATTCGAGGCTGGCCGGTCCGCGCGCCCGGATGATGGGCACCAGGGATGCCATGGTCTTGCCGCTGTCGATGATGTCGTCCACCAGGATGACGTGGCGCCCCCGCAGCGACACTTCCGGATCGTAGAGGAGCTGCACGTTCCCCGATGATACCATACCCGTCCCGTAGCTCGAAGTCACGATGAAGTCGACCTGAACGGGGTGATGGACGCAGCGCACCAGGTCGGCCAGGAACATGAACGAGCCCTTCAGCAGGCCGAGCACGAGCAGTTCCTCGCGCGGGTCGTAGCACGCCGAGATCTCGCTGCCCAGCTCCCGTACCCGGTCCGCGATCTGTTCGCGCGTGAAGATGACGCGGCGCACCCGGCCCCCGGTGCGGCGCGCAACGTCAGTCGGTGGCGTCATCGAGATCCACTCCCACGTAAAGGATTGCGTCGTGCGGTGCGGGCCGCGCCTCGACCGACCGCGCCAACCCCGGCACCCAGAGGATGCGCCCTCCGGCATCGGCCACCACCGGCCGGCGCGCGCGCGCCGGCCGCGGGACCCGCGCCTCCCCGAACACCTTCTTGAGCTTGCGGGTGCCGGCGGCGAGGCGGATCCGGTCTCCGGGCCGCCAGCCGCGGAAGAGGATGGGGAAGCGCAGCGCCGGGATGGAGAGCCCCTCTCCTCCCACGGGGCCCCGCGTCGACCAGCGGGCGAGGAAGGCAGCCCCTCCCGAACGGCCCTCGGCCGCGCCCTCGCCCGGGGCCGGCACCGCCACATGGCGGGCTTTGTCGGGAGCGGACGCCCTGTCGATGGTTGTGGCGGAGCGCGAGATGACCAGGCGCTCGAAGGCGCGGGACAGAGTGGCCCCGCCCGGGAGATCGATCGACCGGCCGCTGCCGCCGGAGCAGGCGAACTCCGACGCCAGGTCGGTGGCGCGGGCATCGAGGTGGGCGCCGGCCTGCGCCGCCAGCTCCCGGATGAGCCTGGCGCGCACCAGCCGATCGCACTGCAGGAGCGCATCGCGGCTGAACGAGACGCCCTCCTCGGTGCGACGCACGCCAAGACCCGCGAGCAGCATCGGCATCACCGCGTGCCGGAGGCGGTTCTCCTCTCCCGCCAGACGGGCCAGACGGTGGAGGGCCCGGCGGGCGCCCGGCGCGACGCGCGCTTCGGCGAGCGGCAGCAGCTCCCGGCGCACCACGTTGCGCGGGATGTCGGGCGACCGATTGGTGGGGTCGGCCCGGTGACGGAGGCGGGACGCCGAGGCGTAGGCGGCTAGTTCGCGCTTCCAGAAGGGCAGCAGCGGCCGGTACAGCCCCGGTTCGCGGGTGCGGGGGATCCCGGCCAGGCCGGCGAGGCCGGTACCCCGCAACATCCGGTAGGCGACCGTTTCGGCCTGGTCGTCCGCGTGATGGGCTGTCATGACCCACTGGCAGCCGGTCTCGGCGCGCGCCTCCTCCAGAAAGCGATAGCGGGCCCTGCGCGCCTCGGTCTCGTTGGCGGGAGGACGGGCGACCGCGCGTGTCACCAGCGGCACCCCCCAGGCGCGCGCGAGGCCCTTCACCCAGTGGGCGTCGTCGGCGCTCCCGGGGCGCATGCGGTGATCGAGGTGGGCGGCGTGCACCGCGAGCGGCGGGAGGCGCGGCGTGAAGCGCAGGAGGTGAAGCAGGACGGTGGAATCGAGGCCGCCCGAAAGCGACACCAGGATCCGCTCGCCGCGGGCAACGACCCCGTCCTCGGCCAACGCCGCACGGAAGCGGCGGGCCAGCGACCGATCGCGCCGGTTCACGGCGCCGGCTCGCCGGTCGTCGCGGCGGCTCCGGCGGCGGCGGAGAGCCCGGGCGGGGCAGGCCTGCCGGTCTCTTCCATCAGCACGCGCGCCAGCCGGTCGAGGCGGTCGGACTGGATGCCGTCCACTCCCCACGAGAGCAGTCGGCGCATGTCGGCGGGCTCATCGATGGTCCAGACGTGGACCGGAATGTTGCGGCGGTGCGCCTCGCGGACGAAGGCCGGTGTGACGACCTGCGCGCCCATCCAGGCGTCCGGCACCTGGAGGGCGTCCGCACGCGGCGTATACAGGAACCCGAACCGCCGGTGGTGCAGCAGGTAGAACAGGCGGATCTGGCGCCGGGACGCTCCGTGCGGGCCCGGATAGCCGTGACGCGAAGGACGCGCGCCCTCCAGTTCCGCGGCCATCAGGACCCGATGCTGGGCCGCATGGCGGAGGATGGTTTCGACCAGCAGTGGCGCGACCTCGGGGGTCTTGGCCTCCACGTTGATGCGCGTGCCGGGGAAGCTCTCGAGCACCTCATCCAGCAGCGGGACGCCCACGCCCCGGCCCCTGAAGGCCGGTTCGCCGGCGAGGTCCCGGAAGCGATAGCCGGCGTCGAACGTGCGCACCTCGCTCCAGGGGAGCTCGCGCACGGCGCCGCTGCCGTCGCAGGTGCGGTCGACGGTGGCGTCGTGAATCACGACCACCTTGCCGTCCGCCGTCCGCCGCACATCCATCTCCAGCACGTCCGCGTCCCATCGCTCCACCGCGGCGGTGAAGGCCGCCATGGTGTTCTCCGGGGCCAGCGCGGCTCCACCCCGGTGGGCGATGAAGAGGGGGGCGCCCGCCAGGTACGGATGGCCGGACCGGCGGACGGGCAACCCGGCCCATCCGCGTCCGGACCCACGCATGGAACGCCGCCGGCCCGGTGTCGTCAATCCGCCGCGGCCTGTTCCAGGCGCACCCGCTCGGCCGGGGTGACCTCGTACAACAGCGCAAGCACCAGATCGATGAGCGGCTCGGTCATGGACAACTCCCGTTCGCTCTGCTCCACGTCCCACTCGGGATTCTGCTCGCGCAGTTCGGCGCGGAGCGTCACCACCCTGCCTGCCAGGAAGCTCAGGATCTCTTCCACGATGGCGGGATGCGGGTCCGCGGGCGTTCCCCGCTCGTCGATGGACTCGCGCAACAGCAATCCGCGGACGAAAGCGAGGAAGCCGGGGAAGGCCAGTTCGGTGAACGGACCGTCGTCAAGACGCTCCTCGCCCGTGATGTTCTCCCACTCCAGCTCGTTCCAGTACAGCTCCCGGGCTTCGTCCAGGTAGTAGGCGCGGCGGTCCGGCGACACCGGCGCGGAAGCCCCTTCCCGGACCCGCAGCGGGCGTTCCAGCAAGCGAGCCATCCTCGCCTTGCGCCGACTCAGCTCACGTTCGATCAGATCGGTCATCGTCCTGCTCGTCGCTTTCGGGTGCCCCCCGGTTGTGCCACGACGGGAGTCGCCCGGCCAAGATACCCGCCCATGCGACGGCGGCAAAGGCCGGCCCGCGGCCCCGGGCGCCCGTCCGGCACCCGCCGAACCGCGGCGCTGCACGACAGCCGGCCGGCCGGCCGAATGCCGCGGAAGGGCGGCCCCGTAGCCGGCGGCATGGGCGGATATGAAACCCCGCAGGGACGGTCAGGTCCCTGCGGGGCGGGAAAGTAAGCGATGCCGGAGGAGGGACTCGAACCCCCGACACGCGGATTATGATTCCGCTGCTCTGACCAGCTGAGCTACTCCGGCGGGGACACCGCGAAAACGCTAGTTTTGAGAGGATAGCGTGTCAAGCGGTGCCGTCAGGGGCCGCGGATTATTCCTGAACCTGCAAGAGGACTCCCGGCGGCAGCGGGCCTGCCCGGCGTTCGCCGAGTTCCGAGGGAGAGCGATCCGAATGGACATCCCGATGATGGTCGGCATCGTCGTTGCGGCCACCGGCCTCCTCACCAGCTTTCGCGTCCTGTGGGAATACGAGCGGGGCGTCGTGTTCCGGCTCGGCAAGCTCACCCGCGCCAAGGGGCCCGGGCTGATTTTTCTCGTGCCCTACGGGCTGGAGCGGATGAAGCGGATGGACCTGCGCATCGTGGCGCTGGACATCGCGCCCCAGGACACCATCACCAAGGACAACGTCAGCGTCACGGTCAACGCCGTGGTGTATTTCCGCGTGACCAACCCGGCGAAGGCCGTGGTCGAGATCGAGGACTACTACTTCGCCACCTCCCAGCTGGCACAGACGACGCTCCGCAGCGTCATCGGCCAGTCGGAGCTGGATCAACTGCTCGCCGAGCGCGAACGCATCAACGAGATCGTGCGCGACATCATCGACGAGGGAACCGATCCCTGGGGCATCGAGGTGACGGGCGTCGAGATCAAGGACATCGATCTGCCCAAGGAGATGAAGCGGGCGATGGCGAAGCAGGCCGAGGCCGAACGCGAGCGTCGCGGCAAGGTGATCGCGGCGGAAGGTGAGTTCCAGGCGTCCCGCAAGCTCGCGGACGCGGCGGCGGTCATTCAGGAGTACCCCATGGCCCTGCAGCTTCGCTATCTGCAGACGGCCGTCGAGATCGCCGCGGAGAACAACTCCACCACCGTCTTCCCGATTCCGATGGAGCTCATGTCGGCGGGCACGACCAGCACCGGCGGCGCCGTCGCCAGGGCCGTGGCCGAAGGGATGCCCGCGCTGCTCCCGGAAGGAACCTCGGGGCAGTTGCTCGCGGACGCGGTTCGCAGAATCGCCGATTCCGCGACCGAGGCGAAGGAGACGGTCGGAGCGGAGGAAGATCCGGCCTGAGGGCCCGCCGCGCGGAGGAGCCGGAGGGCCGGAGCCGACTACCTGCTCCCGGTGGAATCGTCCGGCTCTGCGCCGCCGACCTCGTCCGCGAAGCGGTACAGGATCTCGCCCTCGCGGATCATCCCGTGACGCTCGCGCACGAGGCGCTCCAGCGTCAGCGGATCGTCTCTCAGGGAGTCGGCGCGGGCCGTGAGCGAATCCACCTCCGCCCGCAGCAGATCGAGGGCACGCTGTTCCTGCTTCACCTGCGAGCGCGCCGATCCCAGCTCGATCATGGAGTGTTCGCCGCCGAAGACCGCGTAGTAGACGGCGGCCCCCGCGATGACCGGCAGCACCAGCTTCCTCAGGATGCCCAGAGCGCCCTCCCCGGATAGGATCCCGCGGCCCCCAGTTCCTCCTCGATGCGCAGCAGGCGGTTGTACTTGGCCACCCGGTCGCTGCGGCTGGCGCTTCCGGTCTTGATCTGTCCGGTTGCGCGCGCGACGGCCAGGTCCGCGATGAAGGTGTCCTCGGTCTCGCCCGAACGATGTGAGATGACGCACCGGTAGCCCGAGGCCCGGGCCAGGTCGATGGCGTCCATGGTTTCCGTCAGCGTGCCGATCTGGTTCACCTTGATCAGAATGGCGTTCGCGACTCCCTCGCGGATCCCTCGCCGCAGCCGCTCGCTGCTGGTGACGAAGAGGTCGTCGCCGACCAGCTGTACGCGTTCGCCGACCGCTGCGGTCAATACCCCCCATCCCCCCCAGTCGTTCTCGCCCAGCGCGTCCTCGAGCGAAGCAATGGGGTGGCGCCGGGTCCAGTCGTCCCAGAACGCCACCATCGCCTCCCGGCCGAGGCGGCCGCCGCCGGAGCCTTGCAGGACGTAGTCGTCATCCCGGAGGAATTCGCTGGCGGCGGCGTCGATGGCGAGGACGACCTCGTCGCCGGGCCGGTAGCCGGCGCGCTCGATGGCCGTGAGCACCACCTCGATCGCTTCCTCGTTTCCGCCCAGGTCGGGGGCGAAGCCGCCTTCGTCGCCCACGGCGGTGTTGCGGCCCGCTTCGGCGAGCACCTCGCGGAGGGCGTGGAAGACCTCGGTCCCCATGCGCAGCCCCTCGGAGAAGGTGTCGGCGCCCACCGGCATGACCATGAACTCCTGGATGTCCACGTTGTTGGGCGCATGGGCGCCGCCGTTCAGGATGTTCATCATGGGGACCGGAAGGACGGTGGCCGCCTCGCCGCCCAGGTAGCGGTAGAGGGGCTGCCCGGCCTCGCGGGCGGCCGCGCGCGCCGTCGCCAGCGACACGCTCAGGATCGCGTTCGCGCCGAGCCGGCCCTTGTTGGGGGTGCCGTCGAGCCCCACCAGCGCGCGGTCCAGGGAGCGCTGCTCGCGTGCCTCCCTGCCGACCACGGCCGCCCGGATTTCGCCGTTGACGTGGGCCACCGCGCGCCGCACCCCCTTGCCGCGGTAGCGGGACGGGTCTCCGTCCCGGAGTTCCACCGCCTCGTGCTCGCCGGTGGAGGCACCGCTGGGTACCGCCGCGGTCGCGCGCGCGCCGCTCGCCAGGGTCACCTCGGCCTCCACCGTCGGGGTTCCGCGGGAGTCGAGGATTTCCCTGCCCTTCACTTCCGTGATCGCGGACACGGCTGCTACTCCTTGACGTCGGGCCCGGTTGCCGGGGCGGCGGGGGCGAACGGCAACGCGAGCGCCCCGTTGGCCTGCCCTGGTGACGGTCCGGACATGAGATCCGCGACCGCCTGGCGCGCGCGGTCGCGCAGCGCGTTGCGATCCGACATGGTCAGGTCGCCCACCTCGATGGGTTCGCCGACCCGCACCTCGATCTCACCCGATCGAATCGCGTAGCTGTGTTTGGGCATCACGGCGCGGCTCCCCACGACCGCAACCGGCAGAACCGGCGTCCGCGTCTCGAGCGCCAGCACGAAGGCGCCCTTCTTGAAGGGCTGGAGCTCCCCCGTGGGTGACCGCGTGCCTTCCGCGAACATGACGACGTGAAGGGTGCGCTCGCGCAGCCGCCGGGCCGCCCGTTGCAGCGATTCGATCGCGCTGTGGCGGTTGCGGCGGTCGATGGCGATATGGCCGCAGCGCAGAATCGCCTTGCCGAAGACCGGGACCGAGCGCAGCTCCTCCTTGGCCACGAAGCGCAGGGAGGTGGGGAAGGCGGCGAAGAGCGCGAGGACGTCGAACCAGGACTGGTGGTTGGAAACCACGATCTGCGAGCGCCCGGGATCGACCCGGTCGAGCCCGGTCGAGGTGACGGTCACACCGGCGGCACGCAGCAGGACGGCAGACCAGCCATGCGCCCAGTGCCCGCACCTCCGGTGGCGCCAGGCGGGGACCACGGAGGTAAACAGAATGATCGCGGCGTAGTAGCCCGTCGTCGCGACCGCCGCCAGCGCCACCCATCCCGTCCGAAGCATCCGCACTCCCGATCCGCCTTACCGGTTCTCCGGGCGCCCGACGTCGGCCGCGCCGGATCGCGGCGCGCCAAAGTGGTCGAAGCCCGTGGATCCGGGGTCGAACTCGTCCGCGCCGTCGCCCTCAAGTCTAACGCCCGCGCCGCCAGCGACAATTCCGACGCGCGTGAGGGGTATTCCGAACCGGTGATGGAAGTCGCCCGCGACCGATTCCGCGGACCCTTGCCGCGCGGTGAAGGCGAGCTCGTAGTCCTCGCCTCCCGCAAGCGCGAGGGGCAGCGCGCTGCGGCGCGATCCGGCGGTGGCGACGGCTCCGGGGGCGACGGGAACGAGGCTCGGGTCCAGGACGATGGCAACTTCGCTCGCCGCGGCGACGTGGCCCATGTCTCCCAGGAGACCATCCGAGAGGTCGATCAGGGCCGTCACCCGGATGCGCTCGGCGAGCCAGCGAGCCTCTTCCAGGCGCGCGGCGGGTGCCGCGAAGGCCCGCCGCGCCGACGGAGCTGGCTCGCGCCCGCACTGCCAGTCGCGCACGGCGGCGGCGCTCGCGCCCAGCACGCCCGTCACCCAGACCTCGTCGCCCGCCCGGGCCCCGCTCCGCAGGATCGGGTGATGCGCGCGCCCCAGTGCGACCACGTTGACGACCAGCTGTCCCGGAGAGCGGGTGAGGTCGCCCCCGACAAGCGCGCAACGGGCGCGTTCGCACGCCCGCCGGATGCCCGACCGAAGGCCCTCCACGATGCGTGAGGCATCCGCGTGCGGCAGGCCGAGGGCGACGAGCACGCCGATGGGCCGCGCGGCCATCGCGGCCACGTCGCTCAGGGCGGCGGTCACCGCGCGGTAGCCCGCCTCGTCGAAGCTGATCCAGGCGCGCCGGAAGTGCACGCCCTCGAGGAAGGCGTCGGTGCTCACCACCCAGCCGGATTCGAGCACCGCGCAGTCGTCTCCCGAGCCCACCACGACTTCCGCGCCGGGTGGCGGTCCGGCTGCCTGGAAGGACCGGATCAGGTCGAACTCGCCGCCCGGTCCCAGCGGGTTCAACGAGGAGCCTCCTGGTCGAAGATGACGAAGGGCAGGCCGAGGGGGCTCTTCGGATCCGGCTGACGGAGGACCGCGGCCGCAAGGCGAGCGATGACGTCGCCCGGCACCAGCCCGGGACCTTCGCTCCCGAGCGCGGCCGCGACCCCGGTCAGGTGCAGCGCCAACCCGCCAGCCACCGATGGATCGCACCCCTGCGCCATCAGCGAGCCCGCGACTCCGCTCAGCACGTCCCCCATCCCGGCGGCAGCGAGGTCGGAACTCCCGAGCCCGCCCACCAGGAGCCGCTTATCGGGGGTGGCTACGACCGACGGGTTGCCCTTCAGCAACACCGAGCACGACCACGCCGCCGCCCGGTCGAGAGCCAGTTCGTGCGCAAGGCCGGGGAGGTCGTCGGCGGCGGCCACGAGCCTCCTCATCTCTCCCCGGTGCGGCGTCACCAGCACCGGCCGAGCGCGTCCGAGGTCGCTCAGGGCCGGGCCCGCCTCCGCCGCCACCAGGTTCAGGGCGTCGGCGTCGAGCAGCAGCGGGCAGTCGCCGGATGCTTGCAAGACAGCCTCAAGGGCGACGGCGGCCTCCGCAGCGACTCCCAGCCCGGGGCCCGCCACGACCGCGGTCGATGCCTTCGCCGCGCGAGCTAGCGCGCCCCGGTCGGCCGTGTCCACGAACACCGCTTCCGGGACGGCGCCCTGGAGCACGGGCCGATTGGCGGAGGAACTCGCGATGCGCACGAATCCCGCCCCGGCCCTCAGCGCCGCTCGCGCGGCCATGATCGCCGCGCCCGCCATCCCGGGCGCGCCCGCCAGCAGGAGCAGCGAGCCGACCTGGTGCTTGTGCGTATCGGGAGGACGAACCGGCAGCACGTCCCGCGCCCACCCGGGCGTCACCACGCGCGCCCGGAAGGTTGCGGGAGGCACCGGCGGAAACCCGATCTCCACAGCCACCAGGCGACCGGCATGCGCGCGCCCGGGCCCGAGCAGGGAGCCCAGCTTGGGCCACCCGAAGGCCACCGTCACGTCGGCCCGGGCGGCCTCCCCGGGAACGGCCCCGGTATCGGCGTCCACCCCGGAGGGAATGTCGAGGGACACAAGCGGCCTGGCGGCCCGGTTCATGCCCTCCAGTATGCGCGCCTGGGGAGTTCGGGGGGCGCCCGAAATCCCGGTGCCGAGCACCGCGTCCACGAGCACGCCGGCCGTCGCGGCCGCGCGCGCGATCTCACCACGGGCGCCCTCGGCACCCGCGTCCAGAGCAGGCAGCGGCCACTGGTGCAGAAGGCGCGCATCGGGGGGATTCGCCGACGCCCGGACAACCGTGACCGGCCGGCCCCAGCCCGCCAGCGCGCGCGCCAGGGCGAGGCCGTCGCCGCCATTGTTGCCCGACCCCGCGAACACGACCACCGATCCCCGCGCAAAGATGCGCTCGAGCACCAGGGCGGCCGAGCGTCCCGCGTTCTCGATGAGGGTCCGGCCGGGAACGCCGAGTCGGTCGATGGCGAAGCGGTCGAAGGATGCCGCTTCGCTGCCGGTGGGAGCGTGGACATCGGGATCGCCGAAGAGGATCCTCGAACGACCGCGACGGCCTCTGGAGGAAGCGCCGCGGTCGCCGGTCACGCGTGGCGCCATCGGGAAGTGCAGAAGGGACTACTTGTAGCTCTGAGTGATGTTGCGCCCGAAGGTGATCTCTCCGTTGTCGATTCTGATGTTGAAGCCACAGTCGGGATTGGAACAGACCCACGCCTTGTATCGGATCGGGGCGCCCTCGCGTCCGTAGTCGGACATCGGGAGCAATAGCCCCGTATTGCATTTGAGACAGGAAGGAAAGCTGCGCTCTTCCGACATTTGTCCAGTCTCCTCCCGGAGGGTCTCGCAGAGACGAGACCTGTTGAGTTGGTCAGGTTGGGGCGTGGGCTAGGCCCTGCCCCACGGATAGTTGAGCTCGAAAGCGTCCTCGAAATCGTACACGCCCCGGAAGTCCTCGGGAGAGTCCCCTTCCTGCTTCAGGAGAATCCCGCAGTCGACCAGATCGAAGACGATCTCACCCAGGTCTTCCGTGGCGTGGACTCCCCAGTGCTCCAGGACCGTGCGCGCCATTGGGCCATATTGCTCCAAAGCGAGACGCCTTACGCCCTGCGCAAGCTCCGTGCCGGAGATGTGGCGCCGCTTTTCGAGCGAGTCCGAGACCGACTGCAGGGCGGAGAGCACAAAAAGGTACGCCTTGACATGGAAGCGCGGGTTGCGTCCATCGAGCCGTACCAGGACATCGTCGCCAATCTGCGGGTCGTTCATGGGAGAAATCTGGAGCGATTCCCCGGCGAGCGCCAGCCCCGGCCATTCGGGTCGAAATACGTTTCCCGTTGCAGGACATGATATTGCGGTCCTGCCCGCAACCTCGGGCGAGGTCAGCCGACCGGAACGGTCTCCTGCCGGAGCGGGAAGGAGGCGCTCAGCTCGCGCACTTGCCCGCGCACTTCCCGAAGCACCTCTTCGTCCTCGGGACGAAACAGAACCCGGGCCATCCATCCCGCAACGAGGCGCATCTCGTCGATCCCCATGCCGCGGCTGGTGAGCGCGGAAGTCCCGAGCCGAATCCCGGACGTGACCAGCGGCGAGCGGTACTCCCCGGGAACCGTGTTCTTGTTGACGGTGATGCCCACGCGCGCAAGCGCCTCCTCGGCCTGCGCTCCCGAGAGGCCGTCCTGTCCGAAGTCGACCAGGATCAGGTGGGTATCGGTGCCGCCGCTCACCAGACGGAACCCATGTTCCATGAGCTCGGACCCCAGCGTGCGCGCGTTTGCCACCACCTGCCGCGTGTAGAGGGAGAATTCCGGCGCCAGCGCCTCCCGGAACGCGACCGCCTTGGCGGCGATCACATGCATCATGGGGCCCCCCTGGGAGCCCGGGAACACCGCCCGGTCGACGGCGCGCGCGTGTTCGGCCGGCGCCAGAATGAGACCGCCCCGCGGTCCGCGCAGGGTCTTGTGCGTCGTCGTGGTCACCACATGAGCGTGCGGAATCGGACTGGGATGCACGCCGGTGGCGACGAGTCCGGCGATGTGGGCCATGTCGACCATCAGGAGCGCGTCGACTTCGCGCGCGATTTCCCCGAACGCGGCGAAATCGAGGGTGCGCGGGTAGGCGCTGGCCCCCGCGACAATCAGGCGCGGGCGCTCGGAGCGCGCCTGCTCACGCACGGTGTCATAGTCGATGAGCCCATCGGACTCGCGCACGCCGTACGACGACACCCGGAACCACTTTCCGCTCACGTTGACCGGGGATCCGTGCGTGAGATGACCGCCGTGGCTGAGCTGCATGCCCAGAAAACGGTCTCCGGGCTGGAGGAAGGCAAGGAAGGCCGCCATATTGGCCTGTGCCCCGGAATGAGGCTGCACGTTCGCATGGTCGGCTCCGAAGAGCGCGCAGGCGCGTGCCCGGGCCAGGCTCTCGACCACGTCGACGTGCTCGCAGCCGCCGTAGTAGCGACGTCCCGGGAGTCCTTCGGCGTACTTGTTGGTGAGCGCCGAACCCGTCGCCTCCAGAACCGCCCGCGATGCGAAGTTCTCGCTGGCGATCATCTCCAGCTGATCGCGCTGACGCGCCTCTTCGGCGTGGACGGCCTGATGTATCTCGGGGTCGAAACGACGCAGGTGATCGGTGGGCACTGTCTCGCTCGGGTCAGGTGCTCATGGAGACCGCTCGCCGCGCGCGGGATCCGTGCTCGGCGCTGCCGGGGCGGCGGGCATCCGTCAATTTCTGCAGCGCGACGCGGTTTGAAGCCTCGGCGGCCGTGATGCCGTCCTCACGGGCGCGCTGGAAGACGTCGCGCACGACGTCGTAGATGCCGGCCGCCTTCCTTCTGGTGCGTTCAGCGGACCAGCCGTGCAACTCGCCGTACACGTTGATGAGCCCTCCGGCATTGATCACGTAGTCGGGAGCGAACAGGATGCCCCTCTTCTGCAGGGCGTTGCCATGCCTCGGCTCGGCCAACTGATTATTGGCCGAGCCCGCGACGATGTCCACGCGCAGGCGTGCGACCGTCCGGTCGTTGATCACCCCGCCCAGTGCGCACGGGGCGAAGATGTCCGCGGGCACGTCGTAGATTTCCTCCGCCGCGACCGCCGTGGCGCCGAACTCGCGTGCCACGCGCTCGACGCTGCCGGGGTTGATGTCGGCGACCGTGAGTCTGGCGCCTTCGGCGGCGAGTTCGGCGCAGAGCCGGTACCCGACGTGTCCCACGCCCTGGACGGCAACGTGCCTGCCTTCCAGGCAGGGATCGCCGTAGCGCTCCCGGGCGCACGCCCTGATTCCCTGGTAGACGCCGTGGGCCGTCGCTGGAGAGGGATCGCCGGAACCTCCGCGAACCCCGACTACCCAGCGGGTTTCCGCGCGCACGAACTCCATGTCGTCCACGGAGGTGCCGACGTCCTCCGCCGTAATGTAGCGCCCGCCCAGAGACTCCACCGCGCGGCCGTGGGCCCGAAAGAGCCGCTCCCGGTCGCGGGGGCGTTCATCCGCCAGGATGACGGACTTGCCCCCTCCGAGATTCAGGCCGGCGATGGCCGCCTTGTAGGTCATGCCGCGCGCGAGGCGAAGGGCGTCGGTCAGGGCGTCCGCCTCGCTCGCGTACCTCCACAGGCGGGTGCCGCCCAGAGCCGGGCCCAGCGTCGTGTCGTGGATGGCGATGATCCCTCGGTAGCCCGCCGAGGGCTCCGACCAGAATGCCAGTTGATCGTGGCGGAAGGCCGCCATCTCCTCGAATATCTGCATGCTCAATACCCTCATACCCTTGTCTTGTCCTGCGCGCCATCCCCCGTGCCGGCGGGGGCGCCGGTCACCCGGTGGCGACGGTGGCCGCGAACCCGCGCGCCGCGATGATGCGCAGCACTTCGCCGGTGGCCTCGCAGATGCCCGTGCCGCTGGCGTCGCGCATCAGTTTCTCTACGGGATAGTCGCGCATGTATCCGTACCCCCCGAAGATCTGAACCGCTTCCCGGGCAACCGACACGGCCGCGTGGCTCGCCGCCCATCTCGCCATGTCCGGGGTAGCCGCCAGGCCCGGGCGATCCGTCCAGGAGGCCAGACCGATACCTCCTTCCGCGCCCGGCGCCTCGAGGGCGACCGCGGTCTCCCGCACCAGGGCGCGTGCCGCTGCAATACGGGTGGCCATTCCGGCGAGTTTGTGCCGGATGGCTCCGAACGCCGTGAGGGCGCGCCCGAACTGCTCGCGCTCGCGCGAGTAGCGGGCGGCGTGCTCGAAGGCGGCTTGAGCGATGCCCAGGGCCACCGCCGCGCCGCCGAGGCGGGACAGGGGGAGCGCCTCCTGCGCGCATTCGCCGCCGCGCGGCGGGCGCCCGATCACCCGGTCCGCGGACACCGGTACGCCATCGAGTTCGAGGTCGACGATCTCGGCCGCGCACAGCCCGAGGGTCTCGCGGCGGCGTACAACGCGATAGCCGGGGACGTCGGTGTCCACCAGGAACGCGCCCAACCCGCCGCCCGTCTCCCCGTCGGGGCCCGAGCGGGCGAAGACCACGGCTGCCCCCGCTCTGTCGCCGTCCACCACCCAGTGCTTGTGGCCGTCGAGCCGCCAGCCGTCGCCGACCGGGGTGGCGGTGGCATCCCCGGCATCGTCGGCATCCGCCGGCCCGGGGTCCCCCAGGGCGAACGCGACCAGGCGCGCTCCGGACACGATGCCGGGGAGAAGCTCGTGTTGCAGCTCTTCCGATGCATGGGCGAGCAGGAGGCTCGTGACCGGTCCGGTCTGCATCGACACGGACAGCGCCACGCTCCCGTCTCCACGGGCGAGCTCCTCTGTCGCGGCCAGGCATGTGGACAGGTCCAGCCCGAGACCGCCGAACGCTTCCGGAATGCCCATCCCCAGGAAACCGAATTCGGCGAGCATCCCGAGGACATCCTCGTCCAGGCGGCGGTGCTCGTCCCAGCCCGCGGAGCGCGGTCGAATCTCACCGTCCGCGAACTCCCGGGTCATCTCCCGGATGGATCGCTCCTCGGGGGTCATGGAGCGCCGCGCATCGCGGAGGCGTCCCCGGGCCCGCGCGCACCCGCGGAGCTGCCGGGATCACCGCCGCCGACCGGCGTTCCGCGCCCGGGTACGCTACGCATGGGAATGGAATCCGCGTCCGCTCTTGCGCCCCAGCCAGCCGGCCGCCACGTACTTGCGCAGCAGCGGGGCGGGGCGGTAGCGGTCGTCGCCCAGCTCCCGGTGCAGCACTTCCAGGATGCCGAGGCAGGTGTCGAGCCCGATCAGGTCGGCCAGCGCGAGCGGTCCCATGGGATGATTCATCCCCATTCGCATGACCGCGTCGATCGCCTCCGCCTCGGCGACGCCCTCCGTGAGGGCGAAGATCGCCTCGTTGATCATCGGCATGAGGATGCGGTTGGAGACGAAGCCCGGGAAGTCGTTCACCTCCACCGGGGTCTTCCCCAGGCGGGTCGCAAGCTCCACCACCGTCCGCACCGTCTCGTCGCTGGTCCGGAGCCCGCGCACCACCTCCACAAGGCGCATGACCGGCACGGGGTTCATGAAGTGCATGCCGATGACGCGGTCGGGGCGGGTCGTCCGGGCGCCCATCGCCGTGATCGAGATCGAGGAGGTGTTGGAGGCCAGGATCGAGCCGGATGGAGCGAGCCGGTCCAGCTCGGCGAAGAGGCGATGCTTGAGCGAGGCGTCCTCGGGAGCCGCCTCGACGGCAAGTTCCGCGTCGGAAACCGCCCGGGCGAGGTTGTCGGTCGCATGGATGCGGGAGAGAGCGGCGGTCTTCTCGCCCGCCTCGAGTCGACCCGAACGGAGTTGGCGGTCCATGTTGCGGGCGATGGTCGCCATGCCGCGCGCGAGCGCTTCCTCCGCGATGTCGTAGAGGACCACTTCGAGCCCGCAAAGAGCTGCGACGTGGGCGATGCCGTTTCCCATTGTCCCGGACCCGATCACGGCAATGCGTCGCATGGGCTCTGTTTCCGCCATCAGGATGCTCCGGGAGTCAGCGATCGTCGCGAGCCCGGGACCTCAGCCGGAGTGCGATCGCCATGGCCACCAGCAGTTCGATCGAATCGCCGAGCGCGAAGGGCAGCACGGCGCTGCGGAATACCGCCATGGGAGGGGAGCCGGTGAGCAGGGACAACTGGGCCGCGCCCGCGAGGTAGATGACAAGAAGACCGGCCACCAGCCCGAACAGGATGCGCGGGGCGCCCCCGTGCCGCGGGCCGGCCAGCCATCCGCACAGGCCGGAAGCCAGGGGGAAGGCGAGAATGAAGCCGCCGGTGGGGCCAACGAGCGCCGCCGGCCCGGCCGGGATCGCCGCGAACACCGGTGCGCCACTCACCCCGAGCAGCACGTAGGCAGCCATGCTCGCCGCTCCCGCCGACGGCCCCAGCACCAGTCCGGACAGGAGCACGAAGAGCGGCTGCAGCGTCATCGGCACCGGCGTCCAGGGCACCGGCACCGCCACGTAGGCGCCGGCGGTGGTGAGCACGACGAAGAGCGCCGCGGTCAGCGCCCGCCGACCGCTGGCGAGCGACGCCATACGCACCAGAATTCCCTGTCCCTGGCTCAACTCTCCAGTCCGCATCCTGATCCTCCCCTGTTTGTCGCCATGTCAGCAGGTTTCGTGCCGGCTCCCGGATCTCCTCGGGTCGGAGGACGGGCGGGCCGATCCGCCCGCGCCCGGTGTTCGAACGGTCAGGCGCGCTCCACCGCCAGCGCGACCGCGTTGCCACCCCCGAGGCAGAGGGTGGCGAGACCTGTCGCGGCGTCCCGGTCCTCCATCGCATGCACGAGCGTAACCAGGATGCGGGCCCCCGAAGCACCGATGGGATGGCCCAGCGCGACGGCTCCGCCGTTCACGTTCACCCGGTCCGCGTCGAGGCCCAGGGCGTCGATGTCCGCCAGGGCCTGCACCGCAAAGGCCTCGTTGATCTCTACCAGGTCGTAGTCGTTCGCCGCCTTGCCCTCCGTTTCCATCACCCTGCGGACGGCGACGATGGGGGCGAAGAAAAGGTCGCGCGGTTCGGTCCCCGCCGAAGCGTAGGCGCTGACGCGGGCGGCCACCGGCAGGCCGTGCGCCCGAGCGAATTCCATGGACGCGACGACCAGGGCGGCACCACCGTCGTTCAGCCCCGGGGCGTTTCCGGCGGTGACCACCAGCTGATGGACCTCTTCGGGAGCGTCGCGGGAAAAGGCGGGACGGAGCCGCGCGAGCGCCTCCAGGGAAGTGTCGCGCCGGGGCCCTTCGTCGGTATCGACCACGGTCGCGGCCCGGCGGCCCGGCACCTCCACCGGCATGATCTGGGACCGAAACCGGCCGCCGTCGATCGCATCCACCGCCTTGCGGTGCGATGCCAGAGCGAACTCGTCGGCCCTCTCGCGCGTGATGTCCGCGCGGGTCGCCGTGTACTCCGCGTAGCCACCCATGTGGCGGCCCTCGAAGGAGCACCAGAGGCCGTCGTGAATGAGGCCGTCGCTCACCTCCTGGTCTCCGAACTTCACGCCCCCGCGATGTCCCCGCAGGTAGTAGGGCACGTTGGACATCGACTCGAATCCGCCCGCCACGATGGCGCGCGCGTCTCCCGCCCGGATCGCCTGCGCTGCCAGCATCACCGCCTTCAGCCCGGAACCGCACACCTTGTTCACGGTCACGGAAGGGATGGTCGCGGGGAGGCCGGCGTTCACCGCCGCCTGGCGGGCGGGCGCCTGCCCCTCTCCGGCCGACACCACGTTGCCCATGACCACCTCGTCGATGGCGGACGGATCGACGCCGGAGCGTTCCACCGCCGCGCGCACGGCGACGGCGCCGAGCGCGGGTCCGGACAGCGGGGAGAGACCGCCCAGAAAACGACCGATCGGGGTACGGGCCGATCCAAGGATGACCGGGGTTCGGGATTCGTCGTTCATGTGTGAAAATCTAGACCAAACCGTCGACCGGGTCACGCCCCTCCGGCCTCGCGAGGAGTTCGCGCAGCGCCCGAAGGTCGCGGACGCCCCGCCGCTCCGCCTCCTCCAGAAGACACTTCAGGATCCCGGCCGCAGCACGGGCGTCGCCCAGGGCCCGATGGCGTCCGTGCACCTCGATGCCATAACGGCCGCACAGGGCGTCGAGATGATGGCGGCGCTGGGACGCCAGCAACCGGCGCGACAGCTGCTCGGTGCAGAGTCGTTGCAGGAGCGGAGCGCCCGCCGGCGTCTCACGCAGCTGACCACCGACGAAAGCCCAGTCGTGGTCGGCGTTGTGGGCCACGAAGACATGGTTCGCGAGCCGATGGCGGACTTCGCCGGCGATGTCGTGGAACCGGGGCGCCTTCGCGACCCTGGTCCCGCTGATGCCTGTGAGGCGGGTTACCGAAGCCGCGATGTCCCGTTCGGGGTTGACCAGGCTCTGGTATTCGCGGGTTACGACCCCTTCGCGCAGCTCCACGACGGCCAGCTCGATGATGCGGTGGCCCGCCTCGTACGCGCCTCCGGTCGTCTCCACATCGACCACGGCGTAGTCCAGAAAGCCGAGCGACGAACGCACCCCGCCCAGGCCGGGGGTCAGCTGCCAGCGGCCCTCCGGGTCCAGCCGAAACCTGGGATCGGGCCCCAGCAGCGACGCGATGAGCGCGGGCGACTCGGGCTCCAACGCGTGCAGCCGGCTCGCCAGCCGGGCGAGCTCGTCCGGGTGAAGCGGACCATCGCCGAGCAGGCCTGCGACTGTCTCGACCCATGATCTCCGAGCCGCACTCATGAACGCTCCACCTCCTCCGCCAGGCGGACGAAGTCTTCGGGCGCCAGAGCCTCGGGGCGGAGCGTCAGGTCGAGTCCGCTGCGCTTCTCCACCTCCGCAACGGCCCCGCGGTCGAGCCGATAGTCCGGTGCGTCCCGGAGAATCCGCTGAAGCTGCTTGCGCCGGCGCTGAAAGGCCGCGCGTGTCAGAACGCGCACGGCCTGCTCCTGCGCCGCGGAAATCCGCGGAGGGTGGAAGGGCCGGATGCGCACCACCACGGAGTCGACCCGCGGAACGGGGCGAAACGCCGTGCGCCGGACGCGCAGGACGCGCTCAACCCGCGCCACGATGCGGACCCCCACCGACAGCGCGCCGTAGGTGCGCGAGCCCGGGGCCGCCAGCATGCGCTCCCCGACCTCCTTCTGCACCATGATGACGATCTCGGCCGGCCGCGGGCGCTCGAGAAGCCGAAAGACGATCGGCGAAGTGCGGTTGTAGGGAATGTTGCCGATCACCTTGAGGGCGGAGACATCCTCTGCCAGCGCCGCGAGATCGGTGTCGAGGATATCGCCCTGAACGACGGTCACGTGCGGGCACCCATCCAGTTCCTCCGCGAGGCGGTCGGCCAGCTCCCGGTCGAGTTCCACGAGCAGGAGCCGGCGCGGCAGGTCGACGAGATGGCGGGTGAGCGCGCCGGTCCCGGGCCCGATCTCCAGGACCTCGTCGCCGGGCTGAACGTCGAGCGCCCGGACGATGGCCCGCTGAAGGTTGGGGTCCACCAGGAAGTTCTGGCCGAGGGAACGCTTCGGCCGCACCTCTCAGAGCCTCAGGGCGATGGCGGTGCGGTCGTCGGCGGGGATCGCGCGCGTCGGTTCGGCGGCGAGCCGGAAGAGCGAGTCCACGATGGCGGCCGGACCCCGGTCGACCTGCTCTCGCGCCTCCGCCAGCACCGCCTTCTCTCCGCTGAGCGAACCGCTGGTGGCCAGCGAGTCCGACAGGCCGTCGGTAAACAGAAAGAGCAGATCCTCCCCCGCGGCCCAGGGCACGCCGAACTCGGAGTACGCGCCGGGTCCGGCGATCCCGACCGGCGGGTCGGTGGCGATCAGCCGCCGCTCCCCGTCGCCCGGCCGGAAGACGAACGCGTGAGGGTGGCCCGCGTTGGAGTACACCAGCTCGCCCGCGGCCGGGTCCAGCACGCCGCAGAAGAGGGTGAGGTACATCTCGGTGTTCTCGAGCTCGTCGCGCAGCGCATCGTCCACGTGGCGGAGCACCTCGGCCGGGCTCTCCCTTTCGCCCGCGAAGATGGACGCGGCCGAGAGGGCCAGCGCCATGATGAGGGCCGCGGGGAAGCCGTGACTGGACACGTCGCCGATCATGACGCCGAGACGGCCCCCGGAGAGCTTGATGAAATGGTAGAAGTCCCCGCCCACCTGCTCCGCCGGCTCGACGCGCGCCGCCACCTGGCTCAGCCCCAGCTGATCGACCGGCTGAAGCAGCCGCATCTGAAGGTTGTGGGCCAGCTCCATCTCGTGCGCCATCCGGTCCCGCGCCCGGCTCTCGCGGAACAGCCGATGATTCTCGAGCGCCGCGCCGATCTGGCTGGCGATGGCGGTCAGCAGCTTGCGGTCCCCGGCCGAGAAGGTGCCGCTTCCCCTGCGCCCGAACAGGTTGATGACACCGACCGTGCGCGCCTGCCCCGCCTGGGGCGCGTACTGGATGGGCACCAGGAGCGCCGATTCCGAACGCAGGTTGGGGGCGGTCGCCGGATGCCTGCTGTCGCCGCCCGTGCTGATGATCGCCTCGCGCTCCCGGAACACCCGCGCGGTGAGCATTTCGCCGGCGGGATCGAGCGGTCCGTCCAGTCCGGCAATCCCTTCGGCTGCGACCTGGTGCAGCAATCCGTCCCCGGCATCGTAGACCCACAGCGAGCCGCGGCGGGCGCCCAGAACATCGCATACCTCGTTGAGGATGATGCGTGCGGCTTCTCCCAGCTCCAGGATCGAGCCCAGGATCTCGCTGATCGAGTAGAGCAGGTTGATTTCCTCGTAGCGCGCGGACAACTCGCCGCTGAGGAAGCTGATTTCCTCTTCCGCGTCCAGGACCCGAACGAGCTGCGAGCAGAGGAGATCGGCGGCCGGCGCCAGGACAGGATCCGCAGGACGGATCACCAGCTCCAGGCTACGCCCGTCGCGGGTGCTCAGTCGGCGCGTCAGGCCCTTGTCCCGCTCCGTGGCCGGCAGGTCGGTCCCGGTCTCCTCCGGATACACGCGGCAACCGGAGACCGGATCGCGCACGCCCAGCCGCCACGCGAAGCTTCCCGCAAATTCGTCCAGCATTGCGCGGGCCGGCCGCGGCAGCCGCGAAGGGCCGGACTCGCTCATTCGCGCCGTACCTGATCGCGTCTCAGCAGCAGGGTAACGGAGTTCCCCCGCTCGTTGAAGGAGACCTCGTCCAGCAGCTTGCGCATCAGGAAGATCCCGCGTCCGTCGGGTTTCAGGAGGCTCTCCGGAGTGGTGGGATCCGGAATACCCTCGTAGTCGAAGCCGGGACCTTCGTCCGTCACCCGGGTGATGATGGCCCTGGCCGTGATCGTCAGTTCAACGCGCACGCGCTTCGACCGGTCGGCGCCGTTCCCGTACAGCATCGCGTTGGAGAGCGCTTCGGCAAGCGCCACGCGAAGGTTCATGCGGACGCGGCTGGCTCTTCGCTCGAGCTCGATGATGCGATGGCAGCGCGCGACCACCTTCTCGACGGCGCCCTCGATGCGGAGGACGTCGCTCGGGAGATGGAAGATCAGCTCCGGATCCATGGGCCACCGCCGGGCATGGAGCGCCCTCGAACGAAACTCAGTTGTCCCGGAGGCCCTCTTCGCGGGAATCCACGATGGTGAACAGCGTGTCGAGCTTTGTGAGTTGGAAGAGGGTGCGCAGGTCTTCGTTGAGCGCGGCCAGCCGGAGTTCCCCGCCCTGCTCCCTCACCTTCTTGGACAGGGACACCAGTACCCCCAGTCCGGAGGAGTCGATGTAGCCGGTTTCGGCGAAGTCGACGAGGAACTCCCGATCCCCCGTCCGCAGCCGCTCGAGCACGACGTGCTTGAGCTCCTGGCGGTTCGCAACGATGAGGTGGCCGGTAACGCTGATGATGGTGATCGCACCGGATTGTTCTACGATGAAGGGCATGCCGGGCTCCGCGTTTATCTGATGGAATCCGTGCTGGATCCGCCGACGGTGTGGAAGGTCGGGCGAAGTGCGGGGCAGTTTACATGAAGGCCGCGGGGGCAGGCAAGGCGAGGCGGGCCGGCGCCATCACTGCTGCGCCCTCCGCTGGTGCTCGAGTTCCCGGCGAATCCCGCGGGCCACGAGGGGCGAGACGAACCTGGAGATATCCCCGCCCAGGACGGCGACCTCGCGAACCAGGGAGGAGGAAAGGAACGCGTACGACACGTCCGGCATGAGGAAGAGGGTTTCGGCGCCAGGCCACAGTTGCCGGTTCATCTGGGCCATCTGGAATTCGTACTCGAAGTCCGACACGGCCCGAAGGCCGCGAATCATGAAGCGAGCGCCGCGGGCACGGGCAAAGTCCACGAGCAGACCCTCGAAAGAAGTGCATTCCACACGCGCCTCCTCCCGAAACACCTCCTGCAGGAGGCGCACCCGTTCATCGACGCCGAACAACTGACGCTTCGACTGGGTCGAGCTGTGCGCCACCGCGACGACGACCCGGTCGGCGACGCACAGCGTGCGCCGGACGATGTCCTCGTGACCGAGCGTGACGGGATCGAACGACCCCGGATAGATGGCCACCAGGTTGCTGGCACCGCTCATGCGTCCGCCTCCGCAATGGTCAGCGTGGTGTCTCCGTACACTCGTTGGCGCAGCCGAAGCCCGGGACAACCCGGCAGCTCTTCCCGGGAACGATGCTCCACCCAGAGGACGCCCGCAAACGGACGCTCGTCGTAGAGGTCGAGAAGGCGCCCCGCGAGGCCGCGTCCGTAGGGGGGATCGGCGAGCGCCAGATCGATCTCCTCCCGCTGCATGCGCTTCGTGTACCCGAGGGCGTCGGCGCGCACCACGCGCGTGACGGTTCCCGCCCCCAGGAGTTCGATGTTGTCCCGAAGAACCCGGAGCGCGCCCCGCGAGAGATCCACGAAGGTGACGTGGCTGGCGCCCCGGCTCAGCGCCTCGAGCCCGAGCGCGCCCGAACCCGCGAACAGATCTACCACCACAGCCCCTTCCACGTCGGCGCCGAGCGCCGCCATCCAGGCCTCGCGCACCCGGTCGGAAGTCGGGCGCACGCCCTTGCCCCGCAGCGGCTTCAACCGGTGGCCGCGCCAGCGTCCGGCGATGATTCTCACGCCGGCGACTCGGCCGGCGCCCGCGCCGGAGCGGCGGGCTGAGACGAAGCCGGGCCGATGCCCTTGAGTTCGGCCTGGATGAGCGGAACCCCGCGGTAGTTGTCGAGCTTGAGGCGAAACACCGCGTCAACGGGTCCCGGCACCAGCGCCCCGGGCTCGACCCGACCCGCCATCCGGAAACCGATCGCATCCAGCCGCCCCGTGCGATCGCGCAGGCGCATCCTCAGGTGGGCGCCCTTCAACGTCTTCACGGGCCCGTCCAGCCTGACTCCGCGCGCCAGGAACAGGGGGCGCGGATTGCCGATGCCGTGCGGCCCCATGTGCCGCAGGTAGCGCACCAGCGGCTCCGTGACCTCCCCGAGGCGGATCTCCGCGTCGGCAACCAGGTGCGGGCGCAAATCGCGATCGGCCAGCTCCCGCTCGGCGGCCTCGTTGAACGACGCCCGGAAGGCATCGATGCGCTCGGGAGCGAGGCTCATCCCCGCTGCCTGCCGGTGCCCGCCGAAGCGGTCGAGATGGCGCCGGCCCCTCGTGATGGCGGCCAGGATGTCGAAGCCGGGAATGGAGCGGGCGCTGCCGCGCGCCGAGTCGCCGTCCACCGAGACGAGGACGGTGGGCCGGTGGAGCCGGTCCACCAGCCGGGACGCCACGATGCCGATCACGCCCGGGTGCCAGTCGCCCGAAGCCAGCACGAGGCCGTAGTCGCGTTCCGGATCGTAGGATGGAGCCAGTCGTGCCAGGGCCTCCTGGAGGACGCGCGCCTCCGTCTGCTTGCGCTCGGCATTGTACGACTCCAGCGCGCCCGCGAGACGTGCCGCCTCTCCCCGGTCGTCCGTGAGCAGGAGGTCGAGTGCCCGCCGCGATTCTCCCACCCGCCCCGCCGCGTTGATCCGGGGCGCCAGGGTGAAGCCGATGTGGCCGGGGGTGACCGGGCCGCGCACGCGCGCCACCCGCATGAGGGCGCGCAGCCCGGCATTGTCGGTATCGTCCATGGCGTGCAGGCCGTGACGCACCAGGACGCGGTTGTGGCGCGAGAGGGGCACCAGATCGGCGAGCGTGGCGAGCGCGACCAGCTCCGCATGCGGCACCGTCCCGATGGCTTCGGATCCGGTCATGCGACCCAGCAGGCGCGCGAGTTCGAACGCCACCCCGGTCCCCGAGAGGTCCTGGTTGGGATAGCTGCAGTCCTCCCTGCGCGGATTCACCAGCGCGAATGAGGGCGGGAGGGTCCGGTCGGGGGTGTGGTGATCGGTGATGATGACGTCCAGAGAGGCCCGCCGCGCCTGTTCCACCGCCCCATGGGCGCGGGTGCCCGAATCGGCGGTCACCAGAAGGGTCGCTCCGGCGGCGTGCGCGGCTGCGAGCCCCGCGGCGCCGAAGTCGTAGCCGTCGCGAAGGCGATGGGGCACGAAGGGGACCACCCGCCCCCCGAGCGCGCGCAGGCAGCGCGTCAGCAACGCCGCGGCCGCGATGCCGTCGACGTCGTAGTCGCCGTGCACCAGGATGGTCTCGCCGCGCCGGACCGCCCTCAGCATGCGCTCGCACGCGGGCACGGCATCGGTGAGCAACGCCGGATCGGGCAGGCCCTCCAGCGACGGGCGCAGGTAGGAGCGCGCCGCGGCGGGCTTTCCGAATCCACGCACTGCGAGCACCACGCACATCGGCCGGGGAAGGCGGAGTTGCCTGCGCAGTTCCGCGACCTGGCGGGCGGGAGGGGCGGGGGCGACGCTCCAGCAGGGCGCCGGAGCCGGCGGCAGCATCCCCGGCGCCGGCGCGTTCACCCCGGCGGGTCATCCGTGGATGAATCCGCGCGCGCACCGGAAGCAGCGATGCGCGGGGTCGGCAGCAGTTCGCCCACGGGCTGCTACTCGCCGTCGGCGGGCACGAAGATGATGCCGCACGCCTCGCACCGGCGCAGGGTGCTGCCGCCTCGCACTTCCGCCTGTACCTGGAGCGGGACCATGGAAAAACACCGTCCACACGCCCCGTCGGCGGTTATGGACGCCACGATGGCTCCCTTCCGGGTGGAGCGCAGGCCCTCGTAGACCTCCCGCTCCCGGCGATCGAGTCCTGCGGCACAGGCTTCTCTGCGGAGTTGCAGCGAGGCAAGCGAACGCTCCGCGTCTTCCCGCTCGAGCTCGATCTCCCGCTTTCGGGGACCGGCCCTTTCCTGCTCGTGCGCCAGCTCCCGCTCCAGTTGCGCGGCCTCCTCCTCCCGCTTGCGGATCTGGTCCAGATAGGTCAGAGCCTCCTGCTCGTCCCCGTCCACGGAGCGGTTCAGAAGGTCCATTTCCGCCCGCACGGCCGCCTCCTGGCGGAGGTTGTGTACCTGCAGGAGCCGATCCCGCAGCATCCTCAGCCGATGCCGTTTCTCCTCGGCCGTCCGCTCGAGTCGGCGCTCCGCGACACTCAGTTCCCTCAGCCGGGTGCGGGCGCGGTCGATCCCGGCCTGCAGTTCGCGCCCCCGCGCGTCCAGTTCCTCCAACAACGGGACGAATCCCGCGATACGGGAGGTAGCGCGGTCGATTTCGGCGTCGATCTTCTGTAGCTCCTGCAGCGATGCGTAGGTCGGCACGGCTATGGTCTCTCCTGAGCAGATGCGGTTCCGTCGCCGGGGCCCGGGCGATGCCGAACCGCCGGGGTCCAGTGGGATGGATCGATTTTGCGCTTCTTCCTTTGCAGTTCCTCCAGTTCGGAGATCAGTTGCCGCTTCCGCTCCTGGTCCAGCTCCCTGGCGATCGCCTCTCTCAGCTCACGCGCCCGCTCGGCCAGCGGCGCGCCACGCATCCTGCGCGCCGAGTCGTCGAGCACGCGAGCCGCATGACCGACTTCTTCGCTGCCGGCGAGCAGGGCCGCAAGGCGGCCGGCGGCAATCGCCTCCATTTCCTCCGGGGCCCGGTCCAGTTCCGGGTTCTCGGTCAGCGCCCGGAATATGGCGCGGTTCGCCGGGTGGACAAAGTCCTCCGGACCCACCGCCTCGCTCGCCCGGTCGATGAGCCGGCGGTCGTTGACAAGCACCTGCAGCAGCTGACGCTCGGCGCCCATGAGCGGTTTCCGTACACGCCGAACCCTGGGCTGCGGGGCGGGGACGCTCCCACCGCCGGGCATGGCGGGCGTCCGCGCAATCTCCTCCTCGAGCGTCTCGCGCCGCACTCCGGTTTCCGCCGCCACCCTCGAGATGTAGATGTCGCGCAGCGCCGGATCGGTTGTCGCGCGCAGGGTCGGGAGAAGGCGGTCCACGGCGTCGCGGATGCCGTCGATCGAGGACAGGCGGTCGCGGCCGGTCAGGATCTGCAGCTTCCGGTCGAGCACGTCGACCGCATCCTCGACATATCCCATCAGGGCCTCCCGCCCCTCTCGGCGGGCCACCGAGTCCGGATCCTCTCCCCCGGGCAGCGTCACGACGGAGGGGTGGATGCCCGCGCCCAGCAGGACGTCCGCAGCGCGGAAGGTGGCCCTGAGGCCTGCCATGTCGCTGTCGTAGAGCAGAAACGCCTTCGACGCGAACCGCGCCAGCAGACGGGCCTGCACCGAGGTCAAGGCGGTTCCCAGGGAGGCGACGACGTTGCCTACCTCGTGCGCCACCAGGGAAACGACATCGGTGTAGCCCTCCACCAGCAGCACCGCCCCCTCCTTGCGGATCTCGTGCCGTGCGCGATTGAGCCCGTACAGTTCCTCGCCCTTGCGATAGACCGGGGTCTCCGGAGAATTGAGGTACTTGGCTCCCTTCCCCGGGCCGAACAACCTGCCCCCGAAGGCGATGACCTTGCCCGTCAAGCCCTCGATCGGGAAGATGATGCGGCTCCGGAATCGATCGTAGGGCTCCTCGGAGCGCTCGCTGGTGGTCACCAGGCCCGCGTCCAGGAGGATGGCGTCGTCGATGCCGTGGCGGGCGGCGGCGGTGCGCAGGCCGCGCCATTCGTCCGGAGCGAAGCCGATGCCGAACTCTTCCGCGGTATCCGCGTCGATGCCCCGCTCCCGCAGATAGTCGCGGGCGAGCCGGCCGGTGTCCTGGTCGGCCAGCTGATCGCGGTAGTACTCGCGCGCGAAGGCGTTGGCCTCGTACAGGGGCCGGTTGGGATCCTGGTATTCGGGGCGCGCCTTCACTTCGCGCACCGCGACCCCCGCCTTGCGGCCCGCATACTTTACCGCCTCCGTGAAGTCGAGCCCCATCCGCTTCATGACGAACGAAAAGACGTCGCCGGATTCCCCGCAGCCGAAACACTTGTAGAAGCCCTTGGCGGGCACCACATAGAAGCTCGGCGTCTTCTCCTCGTGGAAGGGACAAAGCGCGCGGTAGTCCTTGCCGGCCCTCCTGAGCGGGATGTGTTCCCCGATCACCGCGACGATATCGGAGCGGGCCCGCACCTCCTCGACCTGGTCGTCGGGGATCACTCGAGCGTCACCACGGTTACGCCCGTGCCCCCCTCGCCCACGCCGCCCGAACGGTACTCCCGCACCCGGGGGTCTTCCTCCAGCAGCTCGGCGACCATGGCGCGCAGGGCGCCGGTGCCCTTCCCGTGGATGAGGCGCAGCTCGGGCACGTCCGCCACCACAGCCCGGTCGAGGATGTTCTGCAGGCGGGCAGCCGCCTCTTCGACCCGCAGTCCGCGCAGGTCGGAGTCGAGGGGGGGCGGGTCGGAGGGGAAGAACGAGCGGCCCGCCGGCCGCCTCTCCTCGCGGGCCGCGCCCGGGGCGGGCACGAGTCCGTCGAGCGGCACCTCCAGCCTGAGCCCGCCCCGGGCCTCCACCAGCGCGCGGCCGGGGCGGATCTCCACCACGGTGGCGGTCGCGCCTCCGTTCGCGAGGCGCACCGGGTCGCCGCGGCGGATGGGGGTGGCGGGAGCGGGCCGGGGATCGTCGCGGGGGCGGCTACGGTGATGTTCGGCGGCCGCCTCGACCCGCCTGCGCGCCGCGCGCGCGACCTCCTCCTCGTCACCCGGCCGGCCGGCGCGCACTTCGGCGATGGCGCTCTCGACTTCGCGGCGGGCTTCGAGCAGGATCCGGCGCGCTTCGTCCCGGGCGCGGCGCCGGACCGCGCGCTCCTCGCGGCTCACCCTGCGCTCGCGAGCCTCGAGGGTGGCGCCGAGCACGGCGTTCTCCCTGGCGCGCCCTTCCACCTCGGCTTCTCTGGCGGCGAGGGCGGCCCTGGCCCTGGCGGCATCCGCCTCGAGGAGCTCCAGGCGCTCCAGCAGCTCATCGAGGCGCACCTCGTCGCGCGAAAGACGGGCTTCGGCCCGATCGATCAGGGATCTCGCGAATCCCAGGGAACGCGCGATGGTGAGCCCGTAGCTGCGCCCGGGCCTCCCCTTGCGAAAGCGATAGGTGGGGCGGGTGCGCTCCGGATCGAAGTGCAATGAACCGTTCACGATGCCGCTTCCGGGCGCATCCAGCCTCTTGAGCTGTCCGAGATGCGAGGTCACCACCACCCGCGCCCCCCGCTCCGCCAGCGCTTCCAGCACCGCGGCCGACAGCGCCGCCCCCTCATCCGGGTCGGTGCCGGTACCCATCTCGTCGATGAGCACGAGCGCCGTATCGCCGGCGCGCGCAAGGATGTCCTTCAGGTTGGCGAGATGGGCGGCGAAGGTGGAGAGGTCGTCTTCGACCGATTGCTCGTCCCCGATGTCGGCGAAGAAACGGCGAAACACGGGAATCCGGGTCCCGGGACCCACAGGGGGAAGGACGCCGCACTGCGCAAGCACGCAGATCAGCCCGACGGACTTGAGAAAGACGCTCTTTCCACCGGTATTGGGACCTGACACCACCAGAACCCGTTCCTCCGGCTCCAGCACCAGATCGAAGGGCACGGCCTCCACGTCCTCCCGCAACGCCAGCAGGGGATGTCGTCCCTGGACGATGCACAGCGCGTGTTCCCCCTCGGGCAGCAGGGCCGGGACGCTGCCGTTCCACCCGAGAGCCGTGCGCGCGCGGGCGTCGAGCGAATCGAATTCGATCAGGGCTTCCTGGCTGCCGGCCAGGCCGTCGTGGAGCGGGGCGAGCGCGCTGGTGCACTCCGCCAGCACCCGGTCGATCTCGCGCACCTCGGCCGACTCCAGTTCACGAACCCGGTTCATCAGTTCGATCGCGAGGGGCGGTTCGACGAAGAGCGTCGCGCCGGTGGCCGATGTCCCGTGGACGACTCCCCCGACATCGCTCCGCCCCGCGCGCCGGACGGGGATCACGTAGCGGCCCTCGCGCACCGTCACCGAGGCGTCGGGGATGACCCATGCAGCCGGGAGCGTACGCACGTAGGCTTCCAGCCGCCCGACGATGACGCCGCGACTGCGCTTCAACCTGGCGCGCAGCCGCGACAACTCCGGGCTCGCCGTATCCAGCACCTCGCCGGTCCGGTCTACGGTACGCAGGATGCGCTCCTCAAGGACACGGTCGACCAGGAGGCGGTCGCGCAACGGCGCCAGCAGGGGCAGCGGCGGATCCGTTGCCGACAGGTCATCGGCGAGTTCGCGGCCGGACCGCAGCAGAATGCCCATCGAATGGAGTTCGGAGGGCGAAAGCACGCCTCCCGCGGCGCGCAGTCGGCGCAGAGCGGCGCGCGCATCGGGAATCTTCGACAGGGATCGAACCGCGCCGGCGAGCCGGGCAGTCTCGCGTACCCGTTCGAGTTCGCGCCGGATGAGGTCGGGGCGGCTTGCCGGCCTGAGCGCGAGGACGGCATCGCGGCCCGCGTCGCTGGAGGCCGAGGCTGCAACGCGTGCGAGCACGTCCGGCAGCCCGAGAACTTCGAAGGCGTGTTCCATCAGGATGGCGCGTTCATGCACCGCCCTCCCCGACGGCGCGGGCGGGTGGTCGCGGATTGGAGAAGGAAGGTATCCGGCGCCGTCGGAAGGGTCAACGCGGTATCGGGCTCGGGTCGGTCCGGTCACGGAAGCCATCTCCGCGGGGAGCACAGGGAGTACCGGGACCGTCGCCAACGATCGTGAAACGTCCCATCCGGCCATGGGAGAGCCCGCTCCCAGAGCCTAACCTATCTGGGACTCGTCGCCGGAATCCTCCAGGCGACACCGCGACTTCCTCCAGGGACGGAGATTCTCGTTGAACGAGATGGCGGAGCGCATCAGCCGACTGATGTCCGAGACCTCGATGATCGCCGCCAGCCTGAACACCCTCCTGCACATGCTCGCGCGGGACGGAGAGGCGGAACCCGCGGCTCGGGAGGTTGTCGAGGCAGTGCTCCACCACCCCGACCGCTACCGCCTCCTCGATCCCATGCGGGGAGCGTGGACCGCCGGCAACCTGCACCAGTCGCCCGGGCGCTACGCCGAGGTGCTCTCGGAGCAGTATCTCACGCCCTGCCCGTGGGTTGTCCTGCTCGAGACCGACGATCGGCGGTACATGCGCGGCGATCCCCTGGTGCGCTGGAACCACCGTACCCTCGCCTGGCTCGCGCGCAGCCTCGATGTGCGGTCACCGTCCGCCGTCAACCGCTGGTTCCGGCTGCTGAGGGAGCACCGGCGCCTGCGACGGCAACGCAACGCCGCCGGTATGCGGTTCACCTATCCGTCCGCCGATCAGCGAACAAGACGGAAGGTGCCGGCCCACCAGCCGTCTTCGGCATCGTCGTCCCGGAGGCGGAAACTGAAGGGCGCGGCCTCGTAGGCGAAGTCGCCCGACTCTTCGGCGAGCAGCCCCGACACCATGAGCCACCCGCCGGACCCCAGGGCGGCTGCAAATCCCGGCAGGAGAGCGGTCAGCACCCCGCTCTCGATGTTCGCGGCCACGCCGTCGAGAGGATGGTGCGCGGCGAGCCAATCGGGAGAGACCCTTCGCTCGTGGATCTCGACCGCATCGCCGGCGCGGTTGGCGTCCACGTTGTCGCGGGCCGCCGCACACGCGAGGGGATCGTGGTCCGCGGCCAGCACGCGACCGGCGCCGAGTCTGGCCGCCGCGATCGCGAGGATTCCGGAACCCGTGCCCACGTCGGCGATGCCGGCCCCGGGGCGAACCGCGGAGTCGAGCAGCCGCAGAGCGCAACGGGTCGAGGCGTGGCGGGCGGTGCCGAACGCCAAACCGGGATCCAGGGTGATCAGCACGCCTTCGTCCGGCTCGGGCGGGACGTCCCAGGTCGGCGCCACGGTGATGCGGCGACTGACGCGCATGGGCCTGAGTCCCCGCCTCCAGGTCTCCGCCCATTCCTCGTGCGGCAGCCAGGACCAGCGCAGATCGACGGGTCGGCCGGCTGCCTGGTTCAGTGCGCCGCCGAGCGCGGCCAGAAACACGGGGACATCGTCGGGGGGCGGAAAATGGGTGACCAGCGCCCCGTCCGCCTCCTCAACCACGGCGCGCGCACCCCTGTGCACGAGCTGCGCGGCCACGAGGCCGACCGCGGCGGAGTCGGGCGCGCCGGCGGCAACGACGGTGAGCCAGCGGTCAGGGATCATCGGGGGTGTCCCGCCGCTCGCTGCGCACGCGCGGATGCATCGACGGACTGTCTCTACGGGACGAAGGCTTCCTTCACGCGTGCCCAGAACCCCCTCCTGCCACGCCCCGCATGCTCCGGAACCGGGTCCTCCACCTCCCGCAACCGTTCCAGCGCCTCCCGTTGCCGACGGTCGAGGTCGTCGGGGGTCCAGACGACGACGCGGACGAGCTGGTCGCCCTTCATGCCGCCGTCCAGGTCGGGCAGCCCCAGGCCGCGCATGCGCAACACCTCTCCGGTCTGGATCCCGGCGGGCACCGAAAGGGGCGCGCTTCCCCCGACGGTCGGCACGTCGACGTGATCGCCCAGGGCAGCCTGGGTGAAGGTCACGTGAAGCTCGTGGACGAGATCGTTGCCGTCCCTCTTGAAGTCGGGATGGTCCTCCACGGCGATCAGGACGGTGATGTCGCCGCGCGGTCCTCCCCGGGGCCCGGCGTTCCCCTGTCCCCGCAGGGTGATGTAGTTCTCCGAGGAGACGCCCGCCGGGACCTCCACGGTGATGGTGGATTCCTCGCGAACCCGCCCCTCGCCGCGGCATGCGGGGCAGGGATCCTGGATGACCTGTCCTTCCCCCGCGCACCTGCGGCACGGCTGCACGCTCACGAATTGCCCAAAGGGGGAACGCTGGCTGATGCGCTCCTGGCCGGTGCCGGTGCAAGCGGGACAGCGTGCCGGTCCGGAACCGAGAGCCCCGGTGGCGCCGCAGTCCTCGCAGGGCTCGAGCAGGCTTACCCGGAGCCGCTTGTCGACCCCGCTCGCAACCTCCCCCAGCGTGAGTCGAAGACGCAGGCGAATGCCCTTCCCCCGTGGGCTGCGCGGGGTGCCCGAAGGGCGGCGGCCGAAAAGGTCGCCGAAGCCACCTCCGCTTCCGAAATCCCGCATGAAGATCTCGATCGCGTCCGAGAAGTCGAAGCCGCCAAAGCCGGCTCCTCCCTGGCCGCGGTTGAGTCCCCGCTCCCCGTACCGGTCGTATATCTCCCTCTTCTCCGGACTGCTCAGAACCTCGTACGCGCGCGTGACCTCCTTGAAGCGCTCCTCCGCCTCCGGCGAACCCTGATTGCGATCCGGGTGGTGCTGCATCGCGAGACGCCGGTAGGCCTTCCGGATCTCCTGCACGTCCGCGCCCCGGGATACGCCCAGGGTCTCGTAGTAGTCTGCCATTCGGACCCCGCGCTCAGCGCAGAATGTCGTTCACGAGTGAAGAAGTGTAGCCCACCAGGCTGATGACCTTTTCGTAGGGCATGCGCGTCGGGCCGATGACCCCCACCACCCCCTTCAGCCCGCCCACGTGGTATTCGGCCGTCACCAGCGTGAAGCCCGAGAGCGCTTCGTCCTGATGCTCCCGGCCGATCGTGATGCGCAGTCCGCCGCCGTGACTGCGGTTGCTCAGCACGCTCTCCATCAACTGGTTGCGCTCGGTCAGTTCGATGAGGCTCTTGAGTCGCTGCCCGCTGGTGAACTCCGGCTGGCTGGCGAGGACCGATGTCTGCCCGAAGAGCACGGGCGATCCACCGGCCTCCGGCCAGTCCAGCAGGGACTGCGCGGACTCCATGAAGATGTTCAGCAGCTCGGTGGCGGTGTCGCTGTCCGTGCCCGGATCGCGCAGGCGTTCGGGCAGCGACTCCCTCAGGTCCGCGAAGGTCAGCCCGGCGAGACGCTCGTTCAGGATGACCGTCAGCGTCACCAGCGTATCCCGCGGAATCTCAAGCGGAAGATCGACGTAGACCGTGCGCACCAGGCCGTTGCGCACGGTGGCCACCATGAGCGCCTTGTGCGAGGAGAGCCGGATGAGTTCGATCTTCTCGAGGACCGCGGAGTCCAGGCTCGGCACCAGCCCCAGCCCCAGCTCGTGGCTGATCAGGCTGAGGGCGCGGGTGGTTCGCCGCACCAGGCGCTCGATCGGTGAGGCGGCATCCGGGTCGAGCTCCTCCTCAATGCGGTCGCGCTCCGCGTTGGTCAGGGGCGTGGGGCGGATGAGGCGGTCCACGAAATACCGGTACGCGGAGTCGGTCGGGACCCGCCCGGCGGATGCGTGGGACCGGGCCAGATACCCCTTCGACTCCAGCTCCGCCATGGTGTTGCGGATGGTCGCGGCCGACACCCCCAGCTTCCAGCGCCGGGTGACCGAGAGGCTGCCCACCGGGCCGGCGGTGTCGACGTAGGTGCGTACCACCGCCTCAAGAACCTGTCGCTCCCGCGCGGTCAATTCTTCGCGGACGACGATGCGCTCCCGCAGTCCTCCTGTCCGCATCGTCATTCCATGTCCTTTCGATTCGTCACTGCTTCGTCCAGCTCGATGGCGAGGGCGTCGAGCAGCAGCCAGCCCTCGACGGTCAGGCGAAGTCTGCCGGCTTCCGCCCGGGCCCAATCCCTCCGCATCCATCGCTCGGTCACAGCCGCCGCCCGCGCCGGAACCGACGCGAGGGACACGCCCCTGCGGGCGCGTAGTCCCAGCCAGATCCGCTCCAGGCGCAGTGCGGCCCGGTCCAGCACCTCGTGGCCCGCGATCGCGGAGTCCCCCTTCACGACCGATGTACTGTATTCCTTCCAGTCACGCAGGTTCCAGCGGCGCAAAGGCTTGCGAAAGCTGTGCGCCCCATTGCCCAGACCCAGGTAGGAGCGGCCCGACCAGTACACTTCATTGTGGCGCGATTCCCGGCCCGGGATGGCGAAACTGCTGACCTCGTAGTGAAGGTAGCCCGCCCCGGTGAGCCGTTCCACTGCTTCCAGGTACTCGTCGCGGTACCGACCCTCGGAGGCAACCCGCTCGCGCCCGCCGGCCACAGCCTGCCCGAGGGGCGTGCGCGGCTCCACGGTGAGCCCGTAGAGACTCATGTGTTCGACGCCCAGGTCGAGCACGCGTGCCAGATCGCCGCCCCAGTCACGCGCCAGGTGCCCGGGAAGGCCGAAGATGAGGTCCGCGCTCACATTCCCGAAGCCGGCCCGCCGAGCGTTGCGCACCGCCTCTGCGGCGCCCGCGGAACCGTGCAGGCGTCCCATCCAGCGCAGCGACGGCTCGTGGAAGCTCTGCACGCCCAGGCTGACGCGATTCACTCCCGCTTCCCGCCAGGCGCGTGCGATGGCGGGAGTGAAACTCTCCGGATTCGCCTCCGCCGTCCACTCCAGGCCGGGATTGCTCAGGAGGCGGAGGCCGATTACGGATGCCAGGCCGTCCATGGCGCGCGTACCGAGGAGGGAAGGTGTGCCTCCCCCGACGTAGAGCGTATCGAGCGGTTCCGGAAAGGAAAACAGCCCCTCATGCCGGGTCTGGCGCCATTCCGCCGTGATCGCCTGCAGCCAGGCCTCGTGTCCGCCCTGGCGGTCGACCGTTACGGCGAAGTCGCAATAGAAGCAGCGCCGGGCGCAGAAGGGCGCGTGCACGTAGACGGATGATGTCGCGCCATCCACCGAGAACGGTTCTTCCCGAGGTTGCTCCCCGTACTGGGTGCCGGCAGCCGGGGGCACTTCGTCCATGGGTCGTTAGGTCGGGTATCTGGCGAAGCGGAGCCCGGGCGCGCGTCGCACCCATCCGTGAACCTCCATGACGGACAGGGTCGCCGCCGCGGTCGCGATGTCCAGACGGGCCCTGCGGGCGAGGAGGTCGATGTGGTCGGGCTCCGCCTCCAACGCGTCCCACAGGGCTCGTTGGCGGGCATCGAGTCCGGAGGGGGCCCGACCGTGAGACCGTCCTTCCGCGGCAGCGTCTGCCAGGCCGGCCCCGAAGAGGACATCCCGGGCGTTCGAAACCAGGCCGGCTCCGTCGCGGATCAGGGCGTTGGCTCCCTCGCTCTGGCGACGACCGACCGTTCCCGGAACCGCGAACACGTCCCTGCCGATGTCCAGAGCGTGCTCGACCGTGATCAGCGCACCACTCCTCCTCGCAGCCTCCACGACCACCACCGCCTTCGACAGACCGGCGATCAACCGGTTGCGCCGGGGGAAATGGTGCGGGAGGGGCGCCTCACCGGGGAGAAACTCCGAGACCACCAGACCTCGTTTGAGGATGTCCTGGAAGAGTCGGCGATGGGAGGGCGGATGGGCCACGTCGGGGCCGCACCCCAGGACCGCTATCGTGTCCCCGGCGGCGGCCAGGGCCCCCCGGTGCGCGGCGCCGTCGATTCCCAGCGCCAGCCCGCTCACCACCGTCACTCCCGCCCGGGCCAGCCCCTCCCCCATGCTTCGCGCCATGCCGCGCCCATACTCGCTGGCCTTGCGCGACCCGACCACGGCCACGGTAGGGGCGTGCAGCAGAGAGGGATCTCCGCGCAGGAAGAGAAGCGGCGGCGGATGGTCCAGGTGATTCAGCAGCTCGGGAAAGCCGGCCAGCCGGTATCCGGTTGCCAGGGCCCCGATCCGCCGCGCGGCGCCGAGCACATCCCGGAGCGGACGCGTTGTTTCGCGGGCCTTGGCGGCCTGCGGAGGCAGCTTCTTTCGGTCTGCGGACAGCGCCTTGCGGGCGGAGCCGAACTGGTCGATGAGTTGCCGCAGGGTGATCGCGCCGAGCCCCTTGTGGAGGGTCCAGCGAATCCGGGCGACGACCTCGTCGTCCATGACGTCGAGCGGTGCGTCGCCCGCGGGGGAGGTCAATGGATCGGACATGACCGTCAGCTCCGCCTGGTTCGACGCCAGAGCGCTTCGCAAAGCCCGTCGAGACCTCGGCGGGTCACCGCCGACACCGCAAAGCACCCCCAGGCATCGGGGGCCTCGACGCCGGGCGCCGGGACCCCGGGATCCACCAGGTCCATCTTGGACACCACCAGGCAATGCTCCCTCGCGGCCAGCGCGCGGGAGTGGCTCAGCAGTTCGGATCGCAGGCGCTCGTACTCGGCCTGGGGGTCGCTCGAGTCGGCCGGAATCAGATAGACCAGCGTGCGCGTGCGCTCTACATGCCGCAGGAAGCGCAGCCCCAGGCCCTTCCCCTCGTGAGCGCCCTCGATGATCCCGGGGATGTCGGCCAGCACGAAGGATCGGAAGTCGGGCAGGTTGACCACCCCCAGGCTGGGAACGAGCGTGGTAAAGGGATACTCCGCCACCTTCGGCCGGGCGGCCGAGACGCTCGCGAGCAGGGTCGACTTGCCGGCGTTGGGTTCTCCCACCAGGCCGACGTCCGCGATCAGCCTGAGCTCGAGTTCGATGCGCCGGGCTTCTCCCTCAGCGCCGGGTTCCCATCGCGTCGGGGCCTGGTTGCGCGCCGAGGCGAAGCGGGCGTTGCCCCGCCCCCCCCGCCCCCCCCGGGCGACCACCACCCGGTCGCTGGCCGCGAGCAGTTCCCCCAGGAGTGCCGAGGTGCGGGCGTCCCGCACCGTGGTGCCCGGTGGAACGGACACCACCCGATCCGCGCCGCTGCGGCCGGTGCGGTTGTTGCCGCCACCGTGCTGCCCCCTCTCCGCGCGGTAGTGACGCCGATAGCTGAAGTCGAGGAGGGTCGAGAGCTGAGGGTCGGTGACCAGCACCACATCCCCCCCACGACCGCCGTCTCCCCCGGACGGCCCCCCGCGCGGCGTACCCTTCTCGCGCCGGAACGCCTCGGCTCCCGAACCGCCGGTTCCCGCTGCCACCTCGATGACGGCCCGGTCGACGAAGATCCCCTCCCCCATCCGCTATTCTTCCTCCCCGCCCGGGCCCGCGGCCGCACCGGAATGCCGGTCGCGGCCGTTCCCGCCGCCTGGTTGCTCGCCTTCCCGCTCCTCCCGTCCTCCTCCCTCGCGGCGGGACAGCAGCCGGCGCAATGTGGCGCGCGCGGCCTCGCTTCGGGCGTCGTCCATGAAGCGAGCGGCCGCGGCCAGGGTCTCCGCCAGTGCATCCGGGGGCGCGCCCAGGTTGAGCCCCCCGCGCAGGTGCGAATACAGCTGCGGACCTGCATCGGCCACGGCGAGCAGGGCCACGATGCAGTACTCCCGGACGAGCGGGGCCAGCCCGGGACGAGCGAGCACCTTCCCGTAGCCTTCCACCACCATCCAACGCTCCATGTCGGGGTGCAGGCGCCGCACGCTGTCGCGCAGCTCGCGGTACTGCGTGGAGTAGACCCGCCGGCAGAGCGCCGCGCCCCGACGCGCCCATCCCGGCCAGTCGTCGGGGCTCGCATCCGCGGGCGGCGCCGGACCCACCTCCCGCCACACGGCAAGCGCCGCCAGCACGGCCGGATACCCCAGAAACAGGTAGCTCTGCAACAGCGCCTCCTCCACCTCCACCGGGCCGGCGGTTTGCGCCGCCTCCGCCAGCGCTGATCGGAGGGCGTCCTCCTCTCCGGCGGCCAGCGCGGCGCTCACCCTCACCAGCGACCGCTCCGCCGGGGTGAGCGACGGCGCGGGCACGCCCTCATCTCCAGCCATGCCCATCACCGATCCATCTCGACCCGGAACGCGTTCTCGATTCGTCCCACTTCCACCCCCAGGGTATTGAGTACCTCACTGCGTCCCCTGGCGAGCGCCGAGATGTCGTCCGCCTCCGCGACGCCCAGATCCGACAACACCCCGACAAGGGCGACGTCGCTCGCGCGCCGGGCCCCGTCTTCCACCTTGAGAGCGAAGCCCAGGCCACGCCCGCGCACGCCGCCGCAGTACACGCCCTCGGCGCCCGTCTTGACGAAGACCCGGCCACCCAGCCGTTCCATGACCGCCGTACAGATGCGACCCGTTCCCGCCACGGCGAACGGATGCCCGGTCATCGCGGCTACGACGCGTGCCGCGGGATCTCCCGCATCCGCCGCCGCCGTGAAGTGCGCGAACGATGCCGCCATGTCCGCCAGCGAGAGCGCGAAGGTCACCACGCCGCATCCGTCGGTCCCGGTCACGAGTTCCGATGCGGCCACCCCCGTCCAGCGCGCGATCTCGGCGAGCATGCGCTGCTGGACGGGATGGCCCGGCTCCAGGTATCTCCCGGGAGGCCATCCGTTGGCCACCGCCAGGGCGAGCATCCCCGCGTGTTTTCCCGAACAGTTGTTGTGCACGGCGCCGAGGCGGGCGCCCCGTGCCCACAGCTCGCGCGCCCGTTCCGGCCGCAGCGACGGGTGCGGCCCGCACGCCAGCGCGCGCTCGTCCAGTCCGATCCTGGCCAGCATGCTTCGGGCCAGGGCCAGATGCTCGGGTTCGGCGTTGTGGGACGCGCAACACAGCGCGAGCTCCTCCTCCGTGAACCCGAACCGTTCCAGAACGCCGTCCTCCACCAGCGGAAGCGCCTGGAAGGGCTTCGCGGCGGACCGGTAGAACGCCACCTGCTCCGCGTCGCCACAGCCGCCGATCAGTCGCCCGCGGGCGTCGGCGACCGCCACATGCACGCGATGCACCGACTCGACGGTATCGCAGCGGGTGACCCGGACGCACGGCCCGCGGTCAGCCCGGTCCGCCTGTCCGCCCATGTCCCGGCTCACAAAGGCTGCGGACGCCATGCGCGACTCGCACGAGAAAGGAACACCGTTTCTCCGGGCGATGGAATGGCAGGATGAGCCGGCCGACGTCCGGGGCCGGCGGACGCGTCCTCAGGGCGATCCGGTGCCCGGCGAACCCTCTCCGGCGATGCCGCCTGCCGCCGGAACGGCGCTGTCCGCGAGCGACTCCTCGGCCGCAACCAGATCGAACAGGTCCTGCTGCGACCGCGCGCGCGCCAGCAGCTCGACGGCGCGCGCCAGCGGCGGATCGGCGGTCATCAGGCGGAGGAATTCGCCTTCCCGACCCGCGCGCCTGCGGGCGATTTCCCGCTCCAGCTGGAACCGGAGATAGCGTTCCGCACGCTCCAGCACGGCAGCCTCGGCGTCGATCCCCCGCTCGGCAAGGTGCTGCCGGAAGCGGGCGAGGTCGGCGTCCCCGATCGCGGAGCCCGGAGGGAGGTCCGGCCGCTCCTGAATGTAGAGGACGGCGAACTCGAACAGGGCGTTGCTGAAGCCGCGCGCGTGCCGGTCCAGGCGAAGCACCGCCGCTTCCTCGGCGTCGGTCAGGGTATCGGGAAGGACATGAAGATCCGGAGTGATGCCGCCGCCGCCCAGGATGCGTCGTCCACCGAAAGAACGGTACGGCTGCCGGTCCTCGACGTCCGACCGCTGCACCCACTGCCCCGCCAGGGTCAGCACGACGTCCTCGAAGGCCGATTCGTCGCGCACCCGGGCCTTCTGAATCGAGCGCCCCGACGGCGTGTACCAGCGCGCCGTCGTCAGCTTGAGCATGTTGCCCCCGCTCAGCCGGTAGAGCGTCTGCACCAAGCCCTTTCCGAACGAGGTCGCCCCCAGCACGAGGGCCCGGTCGTGATCCTGAAGCGCGCCGGCGACGATCTCCGACGCGCTCGCGCTGCGTCCGTCGATGAGAATCACCAGGGGAAGCCCCGGGAAGGATTCCCCCTGCCCGGTGCGCAGGACCGACGTCTGGCTCCTCGTGCGGCCACGCGTCTCCGCGACGGTCAGGTCCTCTTCGAGGAAGAGGTCGGCAAGCGCGACGCCCTGATCCAGCAACCCGCCCGGGTTTCCGCGCAGGTCCAGGATCATCCGGGTGGCCCCGTCCCCGATGAGGGCTTCGATGGCCCCCTCGAGTTCGTCGCGGGCGTTTTCGCTGAACACGCGCAGGGGAACGTATCCCACCCCGTCCTGGAAGAGGTGGGTGAACGGCACCGAGAGGATCTGAACCGTGGCTCGCTCCAGCGTGAACGGAATGGGCTCCTCGATTCCGGGACGCCCGATCCTGACATCCACTTCCGTGCCCGGCCTGCCCCGCAGCGACATGACCGCCCGGTCCGGATTCCAGCCCCGGGCCGACTCGCCTTCAACCTCGACGATGCGATCCCCGGCCCGGATGCCGGCCCGCTCCCCCGGGGTGCCCGGCAGGGCGCTCATCACCGTGATCCAGTCTCCCTGGCGCACGATCTCCAGCCCCACCCCGGCGTACTCCCCTTCGGTATTGATGCGGAGGTTGTCCCATTCGTAGGCACTCAGGAACTCCGTGTTGGGATCGTCGAGTTCCTCGATGACGGCGTCGATCGCGGTGCCGTAGAGTGCATTCAACTCGACCGGGTCCACGAAGTCCGCCGCCACCCGGTCGAGCACCTCTTCCAGGAGGCGCGCCTGGAAGTAGACGTTGCGATCCTGGGCGATGCCCTGCTGGAGGAACCAGCCGCCACACAGCAGGGCCGCTGCGAGAATGAGGCCCGGAGCGAGCAGGGAGCGGGAGAATCGCATGGGTTTCACGACTCCGCTGAAGGCGGGTTTCGACCTTCCCGCGTGGCTGGTTCACGCGTGGGAACCGGAGTTCCCCGCGTCGGGTCTCCGTATGGGACGGAACCGGGCGCTGTCCGGTTGCTAACCCCGCCCGCGCCGAAGGTTTCCGGACCGGCGCGTGTGCCACGTCACCGGCCCCGGATCCAGGCGTGGGCGCTGGCCAGGACGCGCTCCACGTCCGTGTCATCGTTGTAGACGCCCACCGAAAAGCGCAACATGCCGCTGCGGATGGCGAGCCGTACGCCATCGGCGTTCAGCCGCGCATGGAGTGCGTTCATCGCGGGATCGTCCGCCGTGTAGTGGCGCCCGCCGCCGCTCGTGCCCACCGTCACGATGTGCGCCCGGCGAGGCGACGACGCCCCTCCCACCACGGGCAGTCCGAGCTCGGCGAAGCCCGCGGCCAGCCGCCCCGCCACGCGGCAGACATGCGCCTCGACGGCCTCGACCGTCCAACGGCGGATCAGTCCGAGCGCCGCGCGCGCCGCCACCGCGCCCAGGTAGTTGTAGTTGCCGACATCGAAGCGCATGGCGCCCGGGCGATAGCGAAGCTCGTCGGCGGAGAAGGCGGTCTCGTGGGCGCCGTCCAGCTCGATGCCGTAGCGGGCCACGTGACCCGGGATCAGCTCGTCGGCCACCTCCCGGCGCACGTACAGAAACCCGAACCCATAAAGCGACAGCAGGCACTTCTGGGTCGCCACCGCGAGGGCGTCGATCCCCGGGCGGCGCACGTCCGTGACCGCCGCCCCCACCGACTGGGCCGCGTCGACCAGAGTGAGCGCCCCCACCCCCCGCGCCGCCGCCGCGATCGCCGCCAGATCGGTGACGAAACCGGGCGCGAAGGAAATGCTCGGCACGGTCACCAGGCGCGTGCGGCCGTCCATGGCCGCGACCATCGCCTCCACCGGCACCTCCCCGTCCGCCGGCGGCACCGGGCGCACCTCCACCCCCCTCGTGCGGCGCAGGTTGTACCACAGGTAGATGTTGTTGGGATGCTCCAGTTCGGGGCAGAAGACCACATTGTCCCCGGCCCGCCAGGGCAGGCTGGCGGCGAAAAGATTGAGCCCGTCGGAGACGTTCTTGGTGATCGCGATCCCCTCGGGCTCGGCCCCGATCAGGGCGGCGAAGCCGGACCGGGCCTCCTCGACCACCGCCCGCAGTTCGTCCTTGTCGCCCCCCTCGCGCATGCGCGTTTCCAGGTGGGCGGCGGCGGCGTCCCGCACCGGTTCCGCGAGCAGGCAACGGGCGGCGATGTCGAAGTAGGCCCGGCGTTCCGCGCCCGGAAAGAGCGCGCGCACCCCGGGGTTCAAGAACCCGCCCCGGAAACCGCGGGCCTGGCCCCGCCCGCGTCCCGACCCGCCACCAGCGCCGTCCCGACCATGTCCCCCATGATGTTCAACGTCGTGTTCCCCATGTCGACCAGCCGGTAAATGCCGCCCACCATGGCGGCGATCTCGATCGGCAGGTTGAATGCCTGCACGTAGACCAGAGCCACGACGAAACCACCGCCCGGAATCCCGCCCGAGCCCTGCGAGAGCAGGAGCCCGATCGGCAGGATGGCGAGCAGCGCCTCCGGCCCGAACTCCACCCCCGCCGCCTGGGCGGTGAAGACCAGCACCGCGCCGAGCATGACCGCGGTGCCGTCCTTGTTGAGTTGCGCCCCAAGCGGCAAGGTGAAGCTGTAGATCCGGCGCGGCAGGCTCAGCATTTCCGCCTTCTCCAGCCCGACGGAGAGCGAGGCCAGGCTGGAGGAGGTCGCCGCCGTGGTCGCCCAGAGCGGACCGGTCTCGCTCAGGAAACGCCGGGGACGCTGTGCTGTCAGGAAGCGGAGCACGAGCATGTACCCGCAGAAGAGCAACGCCTGCGCGCCCCACACGCCCGTCAGGAAGCGCGCCAGCCCGCCGAGCAGCTCCGCGCCGTAGCGGCCGGCGGTCACCGCCATCAGCGCGCCGATCCCCAGCGGCGCCAGCACCAGCACCAGGTCCACCAGGCGGCGAAACAGGTCGGCCAGGTCGCGGTAGGCCGCCTCCAGCCGCGCGCGCGCCCCGCCCCCGAGCATCAGGGTGGCCACCCCGATCGCGAGCGAAGCCACCACCACCTGCACGATGTTCCCCTCCGCGAAGGCCTGGAAGAGGTTCACCGGGATCATGTCCAGCAGGACGTCCGCGAGCGAGGGGACCGCGCCCACCGCCTCGTCCACCGGAGCGGTCAGCTCCATCCCGGCGCCGGGCTGCAGGAGCGCCATCGCCCCCATCCCCGCGCACAGCGCCACCAGGTCCGTGGCGACGAACCACGCCAGGATCCTCGCGGCCAGCCGCCCGAACGCGCGCACGCCCGAATGGGCCGCCAGCCCGGCCAGCAGGTTGAAGCAGACCAGCGGCACCGCCGCCAGCACCAGCAGCCGGATGAAGAGGTCGCCGACCGGCTGGAGCACGGCCGCCCGCTCGCCCAGGATGGCGCCGACGACGATCCCCACCGCCATGCCGGCGAAGATGCGCGCGCCGGGTCCGAACCGGCGGCGTCCCGCTTCCGGCGGCCGACTCATGGCCTGTGAACCCGGCGTCCCCGGCCCCTCGGTTTCAGGATTCGGCAAGCGCCAGCGCCCGGTCGAGCAGGATCCCGTAGTAGTCGGCCACGTTGCCCGCCGTGAGCGGAATCCACTCGTCGACCTCCACCGGGTTGCCTTCGAGGATCTCGCCGTTGGGCCGCAGCGTGTGGCCGATGTTCCACATGAAGCCGACCAGCGGCTCTCCGCCGGGATCGAGAGTCAGCGTCTCCTCCCACTCCCAGGTGTTGGAGTAGCCCCCGGGCGGCATCCCCACCACCGGTCCCAGCCCGTTGTCGGAGATGATGGAAACGAACTGGTCCAGGTGCGACCCCCCGCTCGGACCCGAGATGATCGCGATGGGCCCGCGGAAGTGGACCGGCGCGGGTTCGAGGATCCCGTCCGAGTCGCGCGGAGCGTGCGCGCTCTTGAACGGCACCGAGTTGGAATACGCGTCGCCGCGCGCCAGAGCGGGCGCCACGTCGCTCTCCAGCCAGTCGAGCAGCCAGGTGCCGTCGTCGATGACCTCCGGAACCCCCGAGTCCATCGCGCCGCGGTCGGCGGCTTCGGCCCGCTTCTCGTCGATGAAGGGCTGGATGACGTCGCTCAGGCGCAGGTTGCCGAAGGTGGTCCTGAAGGGGCGCGGCTGCAGGCGCTGCATGGCGTAGGGTCCCAGCGAGCCGCCGCGGCTGCGGGTGACGTCCATCACCAGGGTGTGGTCGAGGAGATCGTTGGCGGCCGCGTAGTCGACCAGGCGGTCGACATCCGGGACCATCGTCTCCCGGAACCCGTACCACACCAGAACCACGTGTCCGGCCGGGGCCACGGGCACCAGGAAGTCGTAGGTGGGGGTGCTGAGCACGTTGCGCGTGCCCGGATAGCGGGGCTCGGAGAGGCCGGACCACACCAGGTCGCCGGGTTCGTGCCAGGGGAACCGGTACTCCGCCTCGGCCCCGCCCCCGCCGGCCACCACCAGCGTGAGCTCCTCCGGGCGCAGCGCGGGCGGGAAGATGGCGCTGGAGACGGTCATCGCCTCGGCCAGCTTCCAGCGCAGGCCGGCCTCGGTGGAGTGGGGCACGTAGACCGCGGCCGCCTCGTGCCACGCCTCCACCGGCATGCCGTTCACCGCGAGCACCCGGCTGCCGACGGGTGGCCCGTCGACTCCTTCCGCGACCTCCCCCACGAAGTAGACCAGCTCCCCGCTCCCGTGGTCGGGGAACACCCTGACGCCCGCCCGGCGGGGCTCGGGGGCGGTTCTCCCGCGGATCTCCAACCCCGCGCTGTCGGGCAGCTCCAGGCCTCCGGGCACCAGGATGACATCCAGGTGGCGGTCGCGGCGGGCGGCGCTCAGAGCCGCCAGCGCGTAGTAGAGGTCCTCCTCGGTGTCGGCCGCGACGACGCGGTCGCGCAGAGCGCGCATCGCCTCGAGCGGATCCAGCCCCAGCGACTCGTTCTTCACGGGCGAGAAGGCCTCCCGGGCCTCGGTGCGGGCGAGGATGCTCTCGAACAGGGTGGCGCGCATGCTCTCGTCCCCGACGCGCCGCGAAGCGAATCCGGAGCCCTCCGGATCCGGCTCGACACAGCCGGCGGCGAGGATCGCGGCCAGCGACAGCGCGCCCGTCGACGGAATGTGTGGGAAGGTCCTCATATGTCTCTCCGATTCAATTCCCGCGGGGACCGAACACGTCGGGCAGGCGCCGCCTCAGACAGCCGAGAAGCCGCTCCTGCACGCGCAGGGGCGAACCCAGGCCGCTGACCAGTTCCACGCGCTCCCCGGCCCCGGCCAGCTCAAGATACCCGTCTCGCACCGCGCGCAGAAAGTCGGCCCCCGCGCCCTCGATGCGGTCCGCGCTTCCTCCCGCGGCCCGGCGCCGGGCCACGCCCTCCTCCACCGGCACGTCGAGCACCAGGTACAGATCCGGGCGCAGATCCCCGGTCGCGACCTCCATCGCCGCCCTCACCTGCGCGAGATCCAGCCCGCGGCCGTATCCCTGGTAGGCCAGCGTGGAGAGGTCGAAGCGATCCGCCACGACCACTTCGCCGCGGGCCAGCGCCGGGCGCACCACCTCGCGCACGAACGCGGCGCGCGCCGCCAGGATCAGCAGCAGCTCCGACTCGGCGGGCATCTCCAGATCCGTCCTCCCCAGCACGACCTCGCGAATGGCCTCGCCCACCCCGGTGGATCCCGGCTCGCGCGCCAGCGTGCAGGACACGCCCCGGTCCCGCAGCCACTGGGCCAGGAGCGCCGCCTGCGTGGACTTGCCCGCGCCCTCGCCGCCCTCCAGCACGACGAAGCATCCCTTCCTCACCAGGCGATCTCCCGGATGCACTCCACTACCGGTAGTGGGTGACCCACGACAGGTAGTGGCGTCCGGCTTCCCGCGCGTAGCCCGCTACTCGTAGTACTCAACGCCCAGGTGGGTGATCTGCTCCTCCCCGGCGAGCCAGCGCAGCGTGTTCTTCAGCTTCCAGTGCTGGATGAAGATGTCGTGTTCCGGATAGAGGCCGGGCGCCGTCTGGGGGCTCTTGAAGTAGAAGGAGAGCCATTCCTGGATGCCGCCCAGACCCGAGCGCGAGGCCAGATCCAGGAAGAGCGCGAGATCCAGGCAGATGGGCGCGGCCAGGATGGAGTCGCGGCACAGGAAGTCGATCTTGATCTGCATCGGATATCCCAGCCAGCCGAAGATATCGATGTTGTCCCAGCCTTCCTTGTTGTCGCCGCGGGGCGGATAGTAGTTGATGCGCACCTTGTGGTAGATGTCGCCGTACAACTCGGGGTACATCTGCGGCTGCAGGATGTGTTCGAGCACGCCGAGCTTGGAGACCTCCTTGGTCTTGAACGACTCCGGGTCGTCGAGCACCTCCCCGTCGCGGTTGCCCAGGATGTTGGTGCTGAACCAGCCCGAAAGCCCGATCATGCGCGCCTTGAAGCCCGGTGCGAGGATGGTCTTCATCAGGGTCTGGCCGGTCTTGAAGTCCTTGCCCGCGATGGGAATCGACCGCTCGCGCGCCAGATCCTCCAGCGCCGCGAAGTCGGCGGAGAGGTTGGGCGCGCCGTTGGCGTAGGGCACGCCCTCCTTGAGGGCCGCCCAGGCGTAGAGCTGGCTGGGCGCGATGTCGGGATGGTTCTCGTCCATGCCCTTCTCGAAGGCGGCCAGCGAGGCATGCACCTCGCCGGGGCGCACGTAGACCTCGGTGGATCCGCACCACACCATGACCGCGCGATCGCATCCGTGCCTGGCCTTGAACGCGCGGATGTCGGCGCGCAGCTGCTCGGCGAGATCGCGTTTGCCTGTGCCGCTCTTGGTGTTGGGACCGTCCAGCTTCTTGACGTAGTCGGTGTCGAAGACCGCGGGCATGGGTTCGATGCCGGCGAGGAAGTCCCGGATCGGGTCGAGGTGGCGTTCGCGGTGAAGCACGCCGGCGCGGACGGCGCTCTCGTAGCCGTTGTCGGGAATGGGGTCCCAGGCGCCGAAGACCAGGTCGTCCAGCTCCGCCAGCGGCACCAGTTCCCTGATGAGCGGCGTGCGTTCCTCGGTGCGCTTGCCGAGGCGGATGGTGTTCATCTGGGTGAGGCTTCCCGTCGGCTGGGCCATCCCCCTGCGAATCGCCTCCACCCCGGCGACGAAGGTGGTGGCCACCGCGCCGAAGCCCGGAAGCAGCACGCCGAGCCGGCCGCTGGCCGGCGGAATCCGTTCTGGTTTTCTCACTGATCGAGTCCCCCGCCTGGGGTGAGCGTCGCCTTCCCTTCCGGCCGCACCCGGCCGGCGGTCAGGAACTGATGATGATGCGCGATTTCGCGCCCTCCTCGATGGCCTTCGAGATGCCCTCGTTCACACGGCCCAGCACCCGGTCGAAGTTGGCCTGGGCCGCGACCAGCCCCTGGTACGCCGGGCTCGCCTGCAGGCGCCCGAAGGTTCTTTCGTATTCCTCGGCCACTTCCGGCGCGGGCTCCTCGCCGGCCTGTACGTTCCGGGCCACGCTCTCCTCCAGCTTCGTGAGCTCGTTTCGCAGGATGACCAGTTCGCGGTCCTCATCCGCGCGCCTCGCGGCGCGCTGCAGGTCCTGATACTGCGGCGTCCGGCCCAGGGCCAGACCCAGTTCGCGGGCCATCTCCTCGATCGCGGCCATTCAGCCTCCCGTTATCGGTCCTCGTTCCGGTGCCGGTGCGCCAGCACGATGCGCTCGCGGCCCGCCAGGTCGGGGATGACGCGCACCCGGGCGAAGGCGCCCGTGCTCTCGATGCGGCACACCGCCGAAGCCGCCTGATCGGCGCCCACCTCCAGCGCGAGCAGTCCCGCGGGCGCCAGATGACGCGGTGCGCCGGCGATCAGCGGTTCCAGCACCTGCATGCCGTCGGCACCCGCGTCCAGCGCCCGCCGGGGTTCCCAGTCCCTCACCTCCGGCTCCAGGCCCTCCAGCTCGGCGCTGGGAATGTAGGGAGGGTTCGACACGATCACGTCGAAGCGCTCGTCGCGTCCCAGGGGCTCGTACAGCGATCCCGCCCTGAACTCCAGCGGAGCCCCGTCATGGTATTGCCCATGGTTGAGGGAAGCCACCTCTAGCGCGTCCCGGCTTATGTCGGTGGCCACGATGCCGGCGAAGTCGCCTTCGGTGGCGAGCGCCAGGGCAAGGGCGCCGCAGCCGGTCCCCAGGTCGAGCGCCCGGAGGCCGGCGGCGGCGCGGCCCGCGGCCCACGCCAGCACCTCTTCCGCGAGCAGTTCCGTTTCCGGACGAGGAACGAGCACCCGCCGGTCCACGGCGAGGTCCAGTTGCCGGAAGGCCGCCGTGCCGAGGATGTACTGGAGCGGCTCCCGGCGCGCGCGGCGCAGGAGACGCGGCTTGAAGGCGGCGAGCTCGGATGCCGCGAGCGGCCGGTCATGCTGCAGGTAGAGTTCGAGGCGCGGCACCCCGAGCGTGTCGGCCAGCAGGTGTTCGGCGTCCAGCCGCGCGCCGGGCGCCCCCTTCTCGTCGAGGTAGTGCGCGCTCCAGAGCACCAGGTTCAGGACGGTCCACGGTTCTTCCCTTCCGGGTACGCGACCGGAGGGCCGCTCGAGCGAGAGCGTGCTCACCCGTCCTCCAGGCGCTCGCGCCGCTCGGCCAGGCGAAGCGCTTCCAGAAGCTCGTCCAGTTCGCCGTGAAGTATCGATTCCAGGCGGTGCAGGGTGAGCCCGATACGGTGGTCCGTCACCCGGTTCTGGGGGAAGTTGTAGGTGCGGATCTTCGCGGATCGGTCTCCCGACCCGATCTGCGACTTGCGCTCCCGCGAGCGCTCGGCCTCGCGCTGGGCGATCTCGCGGTCGAGAAGACGGCTGCGCAGCACCTTCATGGCCCTGGCCTTGTTCTTGTGCTGCGACTTCTCGTCCTGGCAGGTCACCACCAGGCCGCTGGGCTCATGGGTGATGCGCACGGCCGAGTCGGTGGTGTTCACCGACTGTCCGCCCGGACCCGAAGAGCGGAACACGTCGATGCGCAGATCCGCGGGGTCGATCTCGATGTCGACCGGCTCCGCTTCCGGCAGCACCGCGACCGATGCCGCGGACGTGTGAATGCGGCCCTGGCTCTCGGTGACCGGAACCCGCTGCACCCGGTGCACCCCGGACTCGTAGCGCAGCGCGCCGTACGCCCCGCGGCCGCTCACCGCGAAGACGGCCTCCTTGATGGCGCCGGGGATGCCCTCGGAGAGGCTGAGGAGCTCGATGCTCCAGTTCCGCCGCTCCGCCAGGCGCTGATACATGCGCATCACCTCGGCGGCGAACAGCCCGGCTTCGTCGCCGCCGGTCCCCGCCCGCACCTCGACGACCGCGGCCCGGTCGTCCATGGGATCGCGGGGAAGGACCAGTTCCCAGGCCTGCCTCGCCAGCTCTTCGAGCCTGGCTTCCAGCTCCTCGACTTCCATGCGCGCGAGTTCCCGCACCTCCGGGTCGTCCGGATCGTCGGTGAGGTCGCGTGCCGCCTCCAGCTGCTCCAGGACGCTCTCGATCTCGCGGGAGGTGCGAGCGACGGGGTCCACTTCGGCGCGCCGACGGCTCAGGACGCGCAGGCGCCCGGGGTCTCGAACCACCTCGGGCCCGGCCAGCTCCGCGTCCAGCTCGCGCAGGCGTTCCTCCGCCCCCTTGAGGCGCTTGCGCACCTGGTCGAGGCGCTCCAGGGGTCTGTCCAGAATCGTCGTTCCGTGCGCCATGCGCAGCGATGGCCGGGTCGTGCTTCGGGATGAGTCGGGGCCCGGCCGGGTCGCCGGGAGCGACGCTCGGCCGGCCGGGACCGGGAGCCCGTAGTATAGATTTGGCCCGAGGGGCGTTCAATGGCCGGTTTCGGGCGAGGAGGGCGCGAGCCATGGTCCCGGTGGGGGTGCAGGACGGCGGGGACGGCCGAGGAGGACCAGCAGGAGCAGCGCGGCCGCGGCCCCCGGCCCAGCTACGTCCCCGACGCGCACGTACAAGGTGGGCCCGGCCACCGCATCCACCCGGGCGGTCGCCACACCCGCGCCCGGGCCGCCGACGCGCGCGCGCACCCGGCCGGTGGGGTCGACGAAGCCCGCGGGACCGAGGTTGGCCGAGCGCACCGCCCCGGTACGGGTCTCGATGGCGCGCATAACCAGATGGGCCTCGTGCTGCGCGACCGCGAAGGCGCCCGCCCGCGCGAACCAGGCGTCGTTGGTGATGTTGAGCAGCACCCGGGCCCCCGCGCGGCGGAGCGCCCGGGCCGCGCCGGTGAACGCGGCCTCGTAGCAGATGAGCGCGCCCACGCCATGGATGCCGGCCTCGAACACCGTCCACTCGGCGCCCGCGCGCAGCGGACTCTCCCCGGCGGCCATCGGGAACAGGCCCGCCAGCGGCATCCGCTCGACCCACGGCACCAGGCGGCGCTTGTCGTACGGATCGCCCAGCAGTCCGGCCGGCCCGGCCAGGGCGGCCGAGTTGTACCGCCCCGCCCCCGCCTCTACCGCGCGCACCACGCCGAACACGACGGGCGCTCCCAGCCGCCGCGACAGATCCCCCAGGCCCGCAACCACCTCCGGCTGGTCCAGCCCGTCCCGGAAGATGCCCTCCGGGAGCACCACCAGCGCGGGCGCGGGCGCTTCGGCCGCGGGCGCCGCCAGCAGGGCGTCCACCGCGGCGAGCGCCTCCAGGTCGGAGGTCTCCTCCTCCGGCTGCGCGCGCAACGTGGTGCGTACGGTCGTGACCACCGGCCCCGGCCGCAGATCCAGGTGACGGGCGCGCCACACTCCCCAGGCGGCGGGGACGGCCGCGACCAACAGGGCGGCCGCGAGCCACGCTCGGCCGGCCCGGAGTCGGCCTCGCCACCGTCGCGCGCCGCGGCCGGCCACTACGGCCTTCGCGACGAGGCCGTTCACCAGCGCCAGCCAGAACGTCACCCCGCGCGCGCCGGCCAGCTCGGCGATTCCCACCAGCTCCGGGTACCCCGTGAGCGACGTCCCCAGTCCGAGCCACGGGTAGGCCAGCGTTCCCGGGGCGTGGGCGATCCCCCACTCCAGCGCGGTCCAGACAAGGGCGAGCGCGAGCCAGAACGGAACCCGGCCGCCACGCCGCAGGAGGTCGAGCATCCAGCACGCGAGCGCCTGCGACAGCGCGAGCAGCATCACGGCCGTGGCGTAGATCAGCGGGGCCGTCGCCGTCAGCCGTTCGAGCGCGGGGACCATCCAGTGCAGCAGCAGGCCGTGGTGCAGCATCCCGAACGCAAACCCGATGCGCGCTGCCCGAACCGCGGTGCGCGCCTCCCGGACCGCAACCGCCAGCGGGACCAGCGCCAGGAGGGACGGCGCGACCAGGTGAAACGGTGGAAAGGCCGCGAACAACAGGACAGCGGAGGCCGCCGCCAGCCGCCATTCCCGTCCATCCAGGCCGAAGACGGCTCCCATGCTCTTCACCCCCGCTGTACCCGGCGGGGAGTCAGCCACGGGGCGAACGCCCGCAGCCGCCGGCAACCGTCCTCAGCGGGGCTCCATCTCCCCGGGAGCCAGGCCACCGAACATGAGCTGCAGCCCGCCCCGCAGGTTGAAGTACCGCAGGTCCTCGGTCACCTCGTAGCGGCCGTGCCAATACAGCCGGGACCAGGTCCAGAGCGGATACTCCATCCCCAGATGCGCGTTCACTCCGGGGCGCACCGTGTCCAGAAGGTCCTCGATGAAGGTGTCGTCGATGGCCTCGCCCTGTCCGTCGAGAACGTGCACGGAGGCGCCGAGACCGAGAAAGCCGAGCCATCCGAAGGGAATGTTCCAAACGACATGGGCGTCCGCGCCAACGACCAGGTCCGTCCAGGTGATCGCGCCGAGATCGACTTCGGGCGCGGCCCCGGATGCGGACGGCCCCGCTTCCCGCGCGATCAGCTGCCCGAGCCGGCCCTCCAGGCGGGATACCTCTTCGGCCTCGAGCTCCGACGACCAGTAGGTCACCGAGGGCGCAATGCGGAGCCCCGGGCCCAGGTATCCGAGGTCGAGCCGGGCGCCCCAGCTCCGTGTGTCCCCGCGCACGCCGTGGATCCTGTGCGCGGGCACGTATCCGGTCTCGAAGCCGATGCCCCGCAAGCTCAGATGCTCGTAGTCGAAATCGGCGAGGTTCTGCGCGGCCGCGGGCGCAGCCATGCGGGACCCGGCCACGAGCGCCGTCAGGACCATGGCGGCGCTCCTCATCCGGTCCATTCCCGGATCGCTCCCTCCGTCCGGCGCCAGGCCCTCATCGCGTGATGACCTGGACCCCCCGAGGCGGCGTGAAGCGGAAGGCCTCGCTCCCCAGCCGGGGGTTCGGCTCGAATCCGGCCAGCTGGACCTCGCGCAGGTTGCCGTTTTCCTCCTCGATTTCGGTACGCCGGATGAACCACGTCCCCTCATCGATCCACACCTGTGCCGCGCGATAGGCGGACGGCTGACGCGGAACCAGCCGGATGACGTGAGAGGGAGCGCCGCCGATTTCCTCGGTGCGCAGGTACGCAGGGGCGTAGCGGGTCCCCGGGTCAGAGAGGAATTCGCGGTGGAAGTCGAAGCGGCCCTGTCCCCCGGAGGTCATGGGCGAACGTATGACCTGACCGGCGTCGCTGCTTGGGAAGTAGACCCACAGCCATTCCCCGTCCGCGATCACCAGATCGCCCTCGGGGTCGGTGAAGCGCATGGAGAAGCGGTCGGGCTGCTGCTGGCACATCCGCCCCCGCGAGCGCGTCACCTGGTTCAGAAGCGGCGACGTCAGGGTTTGCCGGAAGTCGGCGCAGAACCCCGTCAATGCCGAATACTCGCCGGAGGCACGTTCGAGGATGGCCAACGGGTCCGCGGCCTCCTGCATGGCGAGAGCGGCGCCCGGGCCGGAAGCCGCGCAGAATATCGCCAGAAGGCCGAGAACCGTGCTTTTCATGGCACGCCATACCCGCAGGCGAGCGCCCCCGTTCCGACCCGGCGTGCAGTCGATTGGGCCGTGGACGGAGGGCCTAGCGCAACGACTCGATCTCGTCGAGGCCAATAAGCACTTCACGCGGCCTGGAGCCGTCCGGCGGACCCAGCACGCCCGCCTCGTGCAACTGGTCCACCACGCGCGCCGCGCGGCCGTAGCCGATGCGCAGCCTCCGCTGCAGAAGGGAGGTCGAGCCCTGGTTCTGCCGGACGCACACCTCGGCGGCGGCGAAGAAGAGGTCGTCGCGCTCTGCCGGCCCGTCCTCCTCCCCGGCATCGTCCTCGCCATCCCGCGCGCGCACCATGGCCAGGATATCCTCCTCCCCCGCAAAGTCGGGCACTTCGCCCGCGTCCTCCCAGTGGCGCACCAGCTGCCGGAACCAGCCCGTGAGCCGGTTCGTATCCGAGCCCGGTACGTACGCGCCCTGAATGCGCACGGGTTCGCTCTGGCCGGGCGGCAGGAACAGCATGTCGCCGTTGCCCAGCAGCGCATCCGCGCCGTTCTGGTCCAGGATCGTGCGCGAATCGGTCTTCGAGGCGACCCGGAAGGCGATGCGGCACGGGAAGTTGGCCTTGATGAGCCCGGTGATCACGTTCACGCTGGGGCGCTGGGTCGCCACCATCAGATGGATGCCGATGGCGCGCGCCTTCTGGGCCAGCATGGTCAGGGGGCGTTCGACTTCGCCCTGAACCGTCATCATCAGATCGGCGAGTTCGTCGACGATCACCACCACGAAGGGGAGGATGCCCTCCTCCCAGGCTTCCTCCCCGGGCTCCTCGCCGGGCGCGGGCGGGCGCGGCGGATGGCGCAGGGGCTGCCCGTCGCGAACCATCCGGTTGAACTCCCCCAGCGAGCGTACCTGGTTCGCCGAGAGCAGCGCATACCGCCGCTCCATCTCCATCACCGCCCATTTCAGGACGCTCGCCGCATCGGAGGGATCGGTCACCACCGGATGGCGCAGGTGCGGCAGATCGGCGTATACCGACAGTTCGACCATCTTGGGATCGACCATCAGCAGGCGAAGCGATTCCGGCGAGTGCGAGTAGACCAGACTGGTGATGAAGGCGTTCAGGCAGACCGACTTCCCCGATCCGGTGGCGCCCGCGATCAGCACATGGGGCATGCGCGCCAGGTCGGAAACGCAGGGGCGCCCGGTCAGGTCCTTGCCCAGCGCGAGGGGCAGCGCGGCCTTCGACGACCGGAACGCGGGGGACTCGAGGATGTCCCGCAGGTAGACGATTTCCGGCTCCGGATTGGGGATTTCCACCCCGACGGCGCCCTTTCCGGGGATCGGGGCGACGATGCGGATGCTTCTCGCCTTCATCGCCAGCGCCAGGTCGGCCTCCAGGTTGGCGATGCGGTTGACCTTGACCCCCGGCGCGGGCACCACCTCGAACTGGGTCACGACCGGCCCGGTGGTGCGACCGCCGATCCGGCTCTGCACGCCGAACGAGCGGAGCTTCTCCACCAGGACCTCGCCCAGTTGCGAGAGCTTCAGTTCCATGCGGAAGGGGTCCTTCGGCTCCGGGGCGTCGAGCAGGTCGATCGACGGCAACGCCCCTTCGGCCGGCTCTTCCAACGCCTGTTCGCCCGCTGCCTCCGGGGTCGCCGCGCCGTCCGCACCGTCCGCCGCGGGCTCCGTGGCCGGTTCCGGGGGCTGTTCCGGCGGCAGCTGGCCCGCCGGGCCGGGTGCCGCGGGCGGATCCCCCAGTTCTTCCACGACCCCGTCCAGGACTGCCGCGACCTCCTCGGGAATGCCCCGCTCCGTGCCCCGCCGGGAACTCGTCCCCTGGCCGTCCCCCTCCTTTCGCGGCGCCAGCCGTGGCCGTACCGGCACTCTTCGGGACAGATCGACCGCGGACCACGCCGACCTGAGGGCACGCCCCAGCGCCCTGACGCCGCGTGCCAGCCAGCGGAGCGGGTTCCAGTCCAGCGTTGCCACCATGAGCCCGATCAGGAAGGCCGCGAGCAGCAGCGTCGTCCCCAGCCAGCCGATGGCCGAACTGAGCGTGCCGGCTACGATCGACCCCAGCCATCCGGAACCGCCGGCGCTCCCCAGCAGCGATGCGACGCACGAGGCGATCAGCGCCAGGCCCGCCGTCAGGATCGCCGCCCGCACGGCGCTGGGGGTCGTCGTCCATGCGCCCGCGCGCAGCCCTCCGAGGGTCAGGAGGACCGGGAGCGCGAACGCCGCCGCGCCCAGCGCCGCGGTCGCCGCTTCCCGGAACCCGGCCCCGAGCACGCCGATCGCGTTCCCCGAAGGAAACCACGCCTCGGCGCGGGCTCCCAGAATCGATACGGGCACGAGCGCCAGCAGCACGAAGAGCGCCAGGACCACCAGGGCCAGCGCCAGGATGTCGGACCGCTGGCTCCGGGACAGAAAAGCGCCCTCTCGCGTGTCTCCTCCGTCCCGGCCCATTGGCGCCGCCTTCCGGCGTGCCCGCTCTCCCCGTTTCCCGCGCGCCGCCACCGCCTACGCCGCCTCGCTCATCAGGCGGTCGACCAGGCTGGTGTCGACCGCTCCCTCCACAAAGCGCGGGTCCCGCAGGATGCGCGAGAGGAAACTCAGGGTGGTGGGCACGCCGCCCACCACGAAGTTGTCCAGGCTGTGCCGGGCCCGGTCGATGGCCTCGCGGCGGGTGGCCGCGCTCACGATCACCTTGGCCAGCAGCGAATCGTAGTAGCGAGGCACCGTATAGCCGGCGTAGACGTGCGTGTCGAGGCGAATCCCGGGACCCGCGGGCGGATGGAAGACGTCGATTCTGCCCGGCGCGGGCATGAAGTCCCGCTCCGGATCCTCGGCGTTGATCCGGAACTCGATGGCGTGCCCACGGTGGTTGGCGGGCTCGGGCGGAAACGAGAGCGGGGCCCCGAACGCCACCCGGATCTGCTCCTTCACCAGATCCAGGCCGGTCGTCACCTCCGTCACCGGATGCTCCACCTGGATGCGCGTATTCATCTCGATGAAATAGAACGCCCCCGAGGGATCCAGCAGGAACTCCACCGTGCCGGCGCCGGCGTATTCTATGCCCGCCGCTCCCCGCACGGCGGCGCGGCCCATCTCCTCGCGCAATCCGGGCGACAGTCCATGGGCGGGCGCCTCCTCGATCAGCTTCTGGTGGCGGCGCTGTACCGAACAGTCCCGCTCGCCCAGATGCACTACCCGGCCGTGCCTGTCCCCGAAGACCTGAATCTCCACGTGGCGAGGCCGTTCGATGAGCTTCTCCAGGTAGACCGACGAGTCTCCGAACGCCGCCTGCGCCTCCATCCGGGTGGAACCGAAGACCCGTTCCAGCTCGCCGGCGTCGCGCGCGATGCGCATTCCCTTGCCGCCGCCGCCCGCGGCGGCCTTGACCATCACCGGGTACGCGATCTCCTCCGCGAGCCGGAGCGCTTCGCGCACGCTGCCGAGCGCCCCCTCCGAACCCGGCACGGTGGGCACCCCGATCTCCATCATCGTCTCGCGCGCCACGACCTTGTCGCCCATGGCCCGAATCTGGGCCGCGGTCGGGCCGATGAAGGTGATGCCGGAGGCGTCGCAGATCTCGGAGAATTCCGCGTTCTCGGCGAGCAGCCCGTACCCGGGATGGATCGCTTCCGCGCCCGTGATCTCCGCCGCGGCGATGATCCGCGGGATGTTCAGGTAGCTCTCCGCCACCGGCGGCGGTCCGATGCAGACCGCCTCATCCGCGAAACGCACGTGCAGCGAGTCCCGGTCCGCCTCGGAGAAGACCGCCACGGCCTCGACGCCGAGCTCGTGGCACGCGCGTATGATACGGAGCGCGATCTCGCCCCGGTTGGCGATCAGTACCTTGGCGAACACCCTAAACGCTCCCGCAACGCGCGCATCGGGTCGAGCCCGTGGAACCCCGGGCCAGGGGGCGCGGCCCGCTCAGACCGGCGCCACCCTGAAGAGCACCTGTCCGTACTCCACGGGCTCGCCGTCCTCCACAAGGATCTCCTCGATGGTTCCGCTGATGTCGCTCTCGAACTCGTTCATGAGCTTCATGGCCTCGATGATGCAGAGCGTGTCCCCCTCGGAGATTCTCTGTCCGGTGTCGACATAGGGTGGGGCTCCCGGGGCTCCGGCGCGGTAGAAGGTCCCCACCATCGGCGACTTGATCTCGATGAGCGTCGTGGCGGGCTGTTCCCGTGCGGCCGCCTCGGCCGCGACCGTCGATTCCGCCGCCGCGGCCGGGGCGCCGTCCCCGGAGGCCGGTGATTCGACTGCACCCGCAACGGGACCGGCCTGCGCTTCGGTCCGGACCGCAGCCGGCGGGGGGGTCTTGCTGATCCGCACGCGCGTGCCGCCGCGCCGGACCTCCACGGTATCGATCCCGCTCTCATCCACCGCGCGGATGAGGCGCTCGACGAACTCGGCGTCGATCATGACGTCACCCGGGTCAGGTACTTGTCCTCCCTGCGATCCACCTTGAGCACGTCACCTTCCTCCACGAAGAGGGGAACCTGAACCACCGCGCCGGTCTCGAGGGTGGCCGGCTTGGTGCCGCCCTGGGCGGTATCGCCCCGCAGGCCGGGCTCCGTGCTCGTCACTTCGAGCTCGACGAAGGCGGGGAGCTCGACGGCAATGGCGGCCTCGTCGTGGACCAGCACTTCGCATTCCATGTTCTCCTTCAGGTACTTCAACTGCTCCTCCCCGACCATGCTGCCCGAGACGGGATGCATGTCGTAGGTGCGGAGGTCCATGAAGTGGAAGAACTCGCCATCGGTGTAGCTGTACTGCATGGGACGGCGCTCGAGGCGAACGCCGGTGACCCGCTCGCCCGCCCGGAAGGTCTTCTCCACCACGTGGCCGTCCAGCACGTTCTTGAGCCGCGTGCGCACGAACGCGCCTCCCTTCCCCGGCTTGACGTGCTGAAAATACGTGATCGCCCAGAGGACACCGCCGATGTCCAGGATCATGCCATTGCGAAAATCGGCTGTAGTGGCCATGCAGCCTCGATCGGTTGAGTTGCGCCTTCCCGGGGACCGCAGGTCAATCCCCGGACAGGTGTGCCAGAAGCCCTCGAAGGGCAAGAAGATAGCTTTCCGCCCGAAAACCGGCGACCACGCCCGCGGCAACGGGCGCCAGGTACGACCGGTGCCGGAAGGACTCGCGCGCCGCCGGGTTCGACAGATGTACTTCTACGAAGGGCCTCTCGATCCCCGCGAGCGCGTCCCGCAGGGCGACGCTGGTGTGCGTGAACGCCCCCGGATTGATCAGGACGCCGTCGATCCGGGGCGCGGCTTCCTCCAGATAGTCGAGAATCGCCCCTTCCGAATTGGACTGGAAGATCTCGACCTCCGCTCCGAGTTCCTCCGCCAGTGTGCGAAGGCGCCTGTCGATGTCCTCGAGCGTGTCGGAGCCGTACACCTCCGGTTCGCGTCGTCCCAGCATGCGCAGGTTGGCTCCGTGAACGATCGCGATCCTCACGGCGCCCCCTCGCGCGCGCCCGCGATGGGCGCATCGGGCGCCAGCGCCTCGATGGGAACGACCTCCGGACCGGCACCGGGCGCCTCCACCTTCCCCGTCGCGCCGGGGTGCCGGCGAAGGCGCTCCAGACGGCTCGCGAGCGCTGAGTCTCCGGGCTCGGATTCGAGAAGCCGCTCGTAGACCGCCATCGCCTGCGCATGGAGCCCCTGCTGTTCGTAGAGCCGGCCCATGGTGCGGGTGTAGATGCCCGCGTCCTCGACGGCGCCGGAAGCGGCCGGTGTCTCGATCGGGATCCCGGCTGGACGGCCACTCCCTTCCGCTCCCTTCTTCGATACCGGCGCGACGTTCTCCTCCTCGGCCGCAGCGGCGGCCGGACGCTCCCCGTGGGGCTCCGCTACGGCCAACTGCTCCTCCTCGGCTTCCAGGGCAACCGGATCGACCGAAGCCAGTCCGCTGTCGGTCCCGGCGGCCCATACGCCCGCGTCACCGGCCATCCATGACTCGTCCGGGAGCTCGGCATCGTCGTCACCCCTGGAGGTGGACGCCGGGTTGTCCTCGACGAGAGGACCGACCCTGGCCAGAACCTGCTGCGCCTCCACGTTCCCCGGATCGAGCTCGAGTACGCGTCGGGTGGCGGCCAGAGTTCCCGCATGATCCGAAACATCATGGGCGATCCGCATCGCCACCACGTGTGCGCTCGCGAAATCGGGATGACGCCGCAGACCCTCTTCGAGCAGGAGCCTGGCCCGCAGCAGATCCCCCGCCCGCCTGTAGGCGTCCGCCAGGGGCGCGAACGAACGGCCCTGTCGATCCTCGTGAGAGTGGAAGCAGGAGTAGAGCCTGCGAATCCTCCGCTCCAGCGACTGATCCACAGGCAGGCTCCCGGAAAGAGGGAAGACTCCGGCACCGCGCGGCTCGGGGGACGCGCGTCGATTTCGCGAGAGGCCCTCGCGCGTCAACCGGGAAAGGTAGGGAGCCGCCGCGAAGGGTGTCAACGGACCCTTTCGGCGGCCTCGCTTGAGAGCCATCCCGCATTCCCGTAAATTGCGTTCCTTGCGGTACATTCCCGCGATCACACCATTCTTGCCGGACCCGGACACGCCAGGAGACGCCTCGCCATGATGCGGACCATGCGGGACAACACGAAGTGGATCATGATGATCACCGCGCTCGCGTTCGCCGCGCTCATGGTCTTCGAGTGGGGAATGGACATTACCGGGCGCACCGCAGGGTTGAGCGAGCTGGGTGAGGTCGATGGCGTGCCGGTCATGTACGATCAGTACCAGTTCACCTATCGCAACCTCTACGAGCAGACGCAGCTGGCCCAGGAAGAGGCGATCACGTCCGACCAGAATCTTGAAATCGAGGACGCCGCCTTCGACGAGGTCGTGACCCAGATTCTGATCCAGCGGGAACTCGAACGGCGCGGCATCCGGGTTAGCGACGAAGAGATCCGCCAGGCGGCGCGCTTCAGCCCTCCGCCGCAGTTCCAGGCGCTCGAGGGCTTCCTGACCGACGGCCTCTTCGACATGCAGAAGTACCAGGACTACCTCGCCACCGCTTCGGAGGTCGCCCTGCTGGAGCTCGAAGCCTACTACCGCGACATCATCCCCCGCACCAAGCTCCTGCGGCAGCTGAGCACGGGAATCTACCTCCCCGACGCGGCCCTCTGGTCGGCGTACAGGGACGAGAACGAGCAGGCCGAAGTCCGCTACCTGTCGCTGGATCCGGCGACGCGCATCAGCGACGACGAGGTCGAGGTCTCCGATGCGGAAGTCGCCGCGTACTACCGGGAGAACCGTGACGAGTTCGCGGTGCCCTCGAGGGCTACCGTGGTCGCGGTCGTGCTCGACAAGGATCCGAACGCCGCCGACACGGCGGCCGCGCGCGAGCGTGCCGAGGAGATCCGCCAGGAAATCCTCGATGGAGCCGACTTCGCCGAGTTGGCACAGGAGGAATCGGCGGACGAGGGTTCGGCCGCACTGGGCGGAGACCTGGGAACCTTCCCCCGGGGGATGATGGTGCCGGAATTCGATTCGGCGGCGTTCAGCGCGCCGCTGGAAACGGTTACCGAGCCGGTCGGCACCCAGTTCGGATGGCACCTCATCGAGGTCACCTCGCGTACCGCGGACTCGGTGAGCGCACGCCACATCCTGATCCCGGTGGAGCGCACCGACGCCTCCGAAATCGATCTGCTGACCACGGCCGACTCCCTCGAAGTGCTGGGCGAGAACCTCCCCCTCAGGGAAGCCGCGGCCGAGCTGGGCCTGGAGGCCACCCCGGTCGACATCACCGAGGAGTTCCCCTTCGTGCTGGGTGCGGGCCAGGTGCGCGAGGGGTCGGAGTGGGCGTTCGAGGAAGCGGAGGAAGGGGACGTCAGCCCCGTCTTCGAGAACGCTGAAGCCTTTTACGCGCTGGAGTTCGTCGGCCGTGAGCCGGAGGGGGTTCTGCCCCTCGAACAGGCGCGCGCAGCCATCGAACGGACCCTGAGGCTGGAAAAGAAGCTCCAGCGTGCTCTGGCACAGGCCGAGGACGCCGCCCGGGGCGCGGGCACCCTGGAACAGATCGCCGAACGCCTGGAGGCCGACATCGAGGAGTCGCCTCCGTTCTCACGCAGCGATTTCGTGCCCGGACTCGGCCGGCAGAACACGGTCATCGGCACCGCATTCGGTCTGGAGCCCGGCCAGGTGAGCGGCGTCGTGGAGGCGAATGGACGCGCGTTCGTCATCGAGTTGACGGAGCGGATTCCCGCGGACAGCACCACCTGGGAGGAGCAGAAGGTGGTTCAGCGCGCGATGATCGGGAGCACACTGGGCCAGCAGCGGCTGGACCAATGGATCAACAGCCTGCGCGAGCGAGCCGACATCGTCGATCGCCGCCGTGAGGTCTTCCGGGCTCAGGAGGAGGCTGCGAACCAGACGCAGCTTCCGCTGGCCTTCCAATAGGCGACCGCTGCCGCCCGCCGGGCGGGGGGCAGCCCGGTCTTGCTCAGGCCGTCGTCCCGGCTTCCGCGCCCGCTTCCGTTCGACTGCCGAGTTTGCGCGGCTCTCCACCCTCTTCGGAACTCTCCGCGGGAGAGGGCGCGACCATTTTGGGCTGCTGGGGTGTCTTCAACTCGCGCTCGATGTCCCGCACCGAACTCTTGAACTCGCGAATTCCCTTGCCCAGTGACGAGCCGATTTCCGGGAGGCGCTTCGCGCCGAAGAGAAGCAAGAACACCAGGAAGATCAGGATGATCTCCCACATTCCAAGTCCGCTGAATCCCATGACAGCTCCTTCCCGCTGAAGACCGGCGAAGCGTGCTGGTCCGTTCGACGTGGTCGGTCAATCTAACTCATACCGGCGTCTCGCGCGCCGGGGTCCGGGCGGGGTTCGCCCGCGGGCTGCTAGAGCCAGGCGCGGACGATCGGCGCCACGATGCCGATTCCGGCCAGCGTGAGCACGTTGAAATGAAATGCCAGTGGTCCGAGCGTAATGTCAAGCGCGACCAGCCCCACGGAGACCGGGCCCAGGCTCGCGGTCACGGCTGCGGTCAGGAACTCCCGGGTCGCGCTCTCGGGCATGAACTGGGCGAGGCGGGTAAGCAGCGCACCCAGGATGAAGCCACCCACCACGACCACCACGGCCCGGGAATACGATCTGCTTCGAGCTTCGAGCAACTTAGCCAATGGACGACCTCCGACCGCGGCCATCCCGGCCGCGGAGCTTGTGTAACGACTTCGTGTCTCCTGTCGCGTGCCTGGCTCCCGGAGGTCTCATCGACGCCGATCGACCACGTAGGCGATCGAGGTGAGAAGCGCCTGTTTGGCGGACCCCGCCTCCAGATTCTCAAGCGCCGCCGCTGCCCAGCCGGCGTAGCGCTCGGCCCGTTCGCGCGCGTACTCGAGCCCGCCCAGCTCCTCCACCAGCTCAATGAGCCCGGCGATCTCCTCGTCGGAAGGATCGCGACTGGAAAAGAACCTGCGAATTCCTTGCCGTTCCCTGGACCCGGCCACCTTCATCGCTCCGATCAGGGGTAGCGTAACCTTCCGCTGGCGCAGGTCGTGGCCCGTGGGTTTGCCGGTGACCGCTTCGGTCCCGGTGTAGTCCAGCAGGTCGTCGGCAATCTGAAACGCCATCCCGAGATTGTGTCCGAAGCGCCTGAGCGCCGAGCACCGGGGATCCGACCCGGTCGCGAGGGCGCCGATCTCGCAGGATGCGGCCATCAGGGATGCCGTCTTGGCCGCGATCAGGGCGTAGTAGTCCCTTTCGGAGAAGTCCAGGGCGTCGTAGGAGGTGAGTTGGCGCATCTCTCCCAGACTCATCTCGTTGGCGGCGACCGCCAGGCAGCGCAGCACCTCCAGATTGCCGACGCGCGTCAGTTCGGTGACGGAGCGGCTGTAGAGGTAGTCCCCCATGATGATCGCGACCTGATGTGTCCACAGCGCGTTGACCGTGGGCAGGCCGCGGCGCAGCACCGAGTGGTCCACGGCATCGTCGTGCACCAGGGTGGCCAGGTGCACCAGTTCGACGGCCGCCGCCAGAGTAACGGCGGGATCCCCGTCTCCGCCGCATATCCGGTCCGCCAGGAGCACCAGAGTGGGGCGAAACATCTTGCCCCGCATGAGCAGGAGGTACTGGTTGACCTCGTCGGTCATTCCCAGATTGGCGCGAACGATGCGCCGGAGCTCCTCGCGCACGCGCTCCAGATCCTCCCGCACCGGCTCCTGGATGTGGGCAAGCGTGGATGGGTTCGTGGTGACGGGCTGGGTCAACGACCTCTTTCCGGAAAGGGGTGAGCCTGGGTCAGGAGGGGCTGCCGGGAGCAGGATCCGCCGACTCGCCGGTCGCCCCCCTCAGCGCCCGGCCGAGATCGCGCAGGCGCGCCTCGACATCCTGAAAGCCGATGTCGATTGCGAGCGTCTTCCTGTAGAAGTCGCACGCCACCTCGTGATTGCCGGACGCCTCCTGAGCGCGCCCCATATAGTAGTAGATTCCCAGGAAGTCGTCTTCGCGCCCGAGGGGCAGGTCGAGGGCCTTCGCCAGCGTGCTGACCGCGAGTTCGGCATGGCCGGCGTCGATAAGGCAGCGACCCAGCATCTCATGGGCCGCCGAGTTCGCCGGGTCCTCGCGGATCGCGCGTTGAAACTCGCTTATGGCCTCCTGGCCGAGCCCCATGGTCCGGTACGCGGTGCCCATGTCCTGGTGGGTGCGCGCGTCCCCGGCAGGAAGGCTGCGGGTCAACCGGGCTCTGAAGCGCGACAACGCGGCGCGGAAGTCCTCGCCGGGTTCCGCGTTCTCGTCTTCCTCGGTCAGTCGGGTCGCGGCCGATGCCGACCTCCCGTCCAGGAGCAGCGCTCTGAGGTCGACATACCGGGAGGGCGATGCGGACTCGCCGACCGACTCCCGGCGATCGCCCGGGGGATCCGTGCCCTGACGATCCCCGGCTGGCTCCAGGCGCGCCCCGGCCGTCACGAACCGACCTCCGCGAGCAGGGCTCCACGCAGCCGGGACGGGTCCGGATCCAGCAGGTTCAGGCGGGAGGCGGCCGCGGAAAGGACCAGCGTCTCGGGGATGGTTCCGATGACCTCGGTTTGCGTGATGCGCCCACCCATCCCGTCCACCTCCGCTTCGATGGCTTCGAAAACGCGCATGGGCGGTGTGCCTTCCATGTCTTCAAGGTTCATGGAGATCTGAAATACGTCGCTGGAGGGCAGATATAGCCCCAGCGCCCTCAACCCGACAAATCCGCCGCCGCTCTCGCGCAGTCGGCGCGCGACATCCTTCACCTGCTCCAACGATAACCCCGATACGCAGACATTCCACGCGAGGAGGGGCGGCCGGGCTCCGACGCAGGTCGCGCCGGCGGTCGGATGGACGCCGGGATGAGCCCAGGGCCGAGGCAGGATATCGGGCTCGCGGCCGGCGGGGAACCCCTCCGTGAGCGCCTCGAACCCTCCGGCTCGCAGAGAGGACAGCGAGCGGCCGCTTCCGGCGGCCCCGTACAGGTACACGGGTATCCCCATTGCGGCGAGCCCTTCCGCCACCCTGCGCGCGCTCGCAGCCGCATCCTGCAGGGCAAGGCCCCGGGCCGGGATGAACGGGAGCACGTCGAGAGCGCCCACGCGCGGATGGACGCCGGCGTGCCGCCGCATGTCGATGGCCTCCACCGCCAGCCGCGCGACCGACAGGGCCGCCCGTTCCACGACCCGGGGAGGACCGGCGAAAGAGATGACCGAACGATGGTGGTCCGGATCGGCAGTCCGGGCCAGCACTTCGGCGCCCTCGGAGGAGATGACCCGGGCGAACTCGCGAACCAGAGCAGGGTCGCGGCCTTCGCTGAAGTTGGGGACCGCTTCAAGGACCGGCGTCATGTCGCGATTATACCCCGCCGGCGACGCCCCCTCAACCCGGTCCGGTCACCCGGTCCGGTCGGAGGAGGCACCGTTCCCGATGCCCCGGGGACGATCCGGGCTCGGTGTCAGGTCCCGTAGCGAACGACCGCCGCGGGCCCGCGGCGCTCCAGGCCCACATTGCCGGGCTGGAGCTGATGGGCCCAGTCGAAAACCATCACCGCGCCATCGTCAAGGTAGCCCTGGCTGGTGATCCGCACCGCGGCATAGTGGTGGCCGTCGGTTCCCGAATAGCGAAGCACGTAGGTAGTCGCCGGCAGCGCCTCGACCGCTCGGGTGGTGTAGTCCCGTGCGGGCGCGATGGTCACGTCGATACATCCCGCGTCGCTCCCGGGTCCGCACTTGAGCTGGCTGGTCGAGAAGACCCGGTTGTGGATCTCGGCGCCCGGACCGGGGACGAGCCACCACCCCGCCTCATCCTGTTCGAACCGGAAGTGGCGGCCGGGCGCGTCGCCGTGGACGATGGGTCCGTCCTGTTCGTCAAGCGGGAACCGAAAGCCCGAAGACGACGGCGCGTCCAGATAGGAGTAGATCAGCTCGCCGTGGTAGTCGGGACGCGGGGTCGCGCTCGCCGTCGCGCTGCCCCCGCTCTCGTGCCCCTGATCGTCGAGGGCGGAAACGAAATAGCTGTAGGTCTCGCCGTTGCTCGCACGCAGGTCGAGGAACCCTTCGGAGTCGGTCTCCCCCAGGAGGAAGACGTCGCCGTCCTCGAGGTATACCCGGTAGTGGGAGAAATCCTCGGCGGCGCGCGCGTCGTCACTCCACGTGAGGAAGACGGATCCATCCAGCGCAGTCGCAAGCACCGTGACCGGCGCCACGGGAGGATCCGGCATCGGAACCGCGACCTCCACCAGATGGCTGGAAGGTGTTTCCAGCCCCGAGGCCCCGACCGCGGCCACGTAGTACTCGTAGGTCACGCCCGCGGCCACGTTGGCGTCGCGGTACTCGCAGGCCCCTTCCGCGCAGCTGCTCACCTCGGCGATGAGAAAGTAGTCCCGGTCGGTGATGCGCCGGGAGTAGACGCGGAAGGTCTCACCGCTCCACCCGGGCGCGAGGGTCCATGTGACGGTGACCACCCCTGCGAAATAGTGGGCATCCAGCGCGCGCGGCGCCGCGGGGGGATCATCCAGACTGAGCAGCACTCCGTCCTCGTCGCAGGCCGTCAGGGTGCCCAGCAGGAGGAGCATTATCAAGCTGCGAGCACATCGTCCAACCGCATACCCGTGACCGAACATCGGAACCTCCTCGTGGCATCCCGGAGAGCATCGCGGGCGTCTCCTGCCCAATCAGAGCCCATTGGTCTGCACGAGGTGTGCCACAACGCCGGCGTCGGGGGACGGGAGCCGGCCCGTGCCTAGCGAAACTGGCTCGCCAGGGGATCGGAGCGGTCGTACTGCTGATAGTCGAACTTCAGATCGCGATTGTCGCTCAGCGCCACCTCGAAGCGGAATGCCCAGTTCCCGGTGACCGTGCGCCTGAAATCGAAGTTGGCCTCCCAGCGATGCAATTGCCGGGTGAACGTAAGCATGTGGTCGTTGAAGGACCCCAGTTCCACGTCGTAGGACGTACGCCAGCTCGCGCGCCACAGTTCGGTGGGCTCGAACCGGACGTTGAGCTGAACCATCTGCCGGACCAGGTCGTCCTGGCGCGGGCGCTGCAGCGAATAGGAGACGTTCGCGTCCCATCCGCCGCCACCCCCGCCAGGACGCCCCTGAGCGCTCTGCCTGCCGAAGTCGCGCGAGGTGTCGCCGAAACCCGGCACGACCTGGCTTTCGTCGAGGCCGCTGGTCGCCGAGAAAGGGTCTTCCTCTTCGAGCAGCTCATCCTCTTCCGGTTCCGGCTCCGAAACCCCTCCGCCGTCGCCCCCCAACCCGATCAGCCCCCCGATCCAGCGCAGCGGAGGGGAAGCCGCGTTCAGGGAGAACGAGAGATCGAGCCCGGAGAGATGGGGCGCGAACTTCCTCCCCTCGCCTCCCTGGCCGCTCTCGTCGAAAAGCAGGTGCTCCATGGAGATCTGCAGCCCGCGCAGAAAGTCCGAGCTGATGCTGTTGGAGAGCGTCGTGGTCGTGAAGCCGTCCGTGAACTGGCCGAGAGAGTCGGCGCGCACGAAGTCATAGTTGACCGCGCTTGTCTGCAGGGCCAGCAACTGAACGATCTCCGCCTGCGGTCTGCGCCGCGGCTCCCCGCCGGGGTCGGGAGGAGCTTCCTCCTCGGCCTCCTCCGCGGACTCATCGGTTGCCCGTTTCGCCTCGAAGGTCTGGTTCAGCCGGATCCGCATCTCGTTCTTGGCGCGGAATTCCCCGCGGCCGAAGACGGCGTTCTGAAGCTCCGTCTGCGTCACCGCGGGTGCGTAGGAATAGTCGAAGCCGGGCGAGAGCTTGTGGCGGATGGCGGAGAAGCCCCCCACACCCGGCCAGAGCCCGTAGATGTCGGTCTTCAGCCCCGCGCCGAAGGAGAGGCGGGTGGGCGCGGACACCAGCGACCCCGCCTCCGGAATCTTGTTCGTCTGCAGCGCCTTGCCCGACATGGCCAGATTGGGCGTCAGGGTGGTCGTCCCGATGAGGCGCTGCTGGTAGCTGAGGGTCTGGGACCAGGTGAGGTCGGTGCTGCTCAGGTCCACGCGCTCCGGAAACGCGCTGTCGGCCGAGGGCGCGACCACGCTGCCGAACCAGGCCTCGAGCCGGTCGGCCGCCGCCAGGCCGGCGGCGGGAGCGAGAACCTCCAGCCCGTCACGGGTCACGGCCTCGTTGAAGCTCAGGCTGTGCGAAAGGGAGAGCGCGCCCAGGCTCAGGCTGGACGACAGGCCTCCGCGCGTGGTCTGCTTGTCCGCCAGGCTCTCCTTGAATTCGCCCGGCGGCTGATCCAGCCGGTCCTCGATGCTGCGCGTGTAGTTTCCGCTTCCGGTCCAGATGACGTTGTTGTACCAGCTGGCCCGCGACGAGGGAGCGGAGAAGAAGGTGATGGGCGACAGCGAAAGATTGGCCGACGGCAGCGTGAGCGACACCCGGTCGTCGGACAGGAACTGGCGCCGGTTGGCGCTCATGGAGACGTTGCCCCAGTCGAAGCGCCGGTTGATCCCTCCCTGTGAGTCGATCGACTGCGTGACCTCGCGCGGGTCGAAGGAGTTCTGGCGCACGAAGTCGGTGGAGGAAGCGTAGCTCGACCGGATCTCGAAGCGTGTGCGCTCGTCGAGCTCCCAGTTGTGTGAGGTGCTGAAGGCGAGCGTCGTGCTCCCGCCCTGTCGCCAGAAGTTGCGGAAGTTGACGTTGCCACGCAGAAACTGGCGCAGCCAGCTGTAGTTCAGGGTGCCGGTCACGCCCACGTAGTTGTCGGCCCACCAGTCCATTGCCACCGAAGCATCCGCGTAGTCGTTGATGGCCCAGTAGAAGCCCAGGTTGGAGATGCGACGACTGTAGCCGGCCGAGCTGCGCACGATGTCGTTCACGCTGAAACGCGGCGTCAGGATGCCGCTGGCGCGTCCGCGCTCGATGCTCTGGAACATGAAGGGAAACCAGAAGACGGGAACGTCGGCGAAGTAGAGCTTCACCGACCTCGCCACCAGCATGTTGCCCGCCACGATCTTGATCTGGCTGGTGTCGAAGTGGTAGTGCGGATGCTCCAGGTCACAGGAAGTGAAGCCGACGTGTGCCCCGTGGACAACCTCCGGCGTCACCGACGGCAGATCGCCGAAGACGTTCCAGGGACTGCCGCCTTCGGCGAACCGGGTGCGCGCGCTGTAGGCGGTGCCGCGCTGGCTGTCGAGGCTGTAGATCATCGAGGTGCTGCTGAGGGGCTCGCCCTCGCGCCCGGTGAATTCCGAGGCCCCCTCGGTCCAGATCAGGTTCGTGGAGTCGTCCAGGATGATCGAGGAATCGGCCTCCAGCCGCATGCGCTCGGCGCCTTCCCGGAAGAACCGCGCGCGCGCATCCGAGTTGCCGTAGAGAACCACCTCTCCGCTTGACCCGAACTCGAGCCCGGTGCCCTCGTACTGGCTGGCCTGGTATCCCGGCAGCGAGAGCAGTGCGTTGAGCACCGAGTCCGGACCCGGGGCCACCGGCCGGGGAGCCCGCTCCGCCGAGTCGGGCAGCTCCCGAAGCGAGTCCGGAAGCGGCGGGGCGGCCAGGCGTTCGAGTACCTGGAGGACCTGCACCCGGGCCGAGTCCACGACCACCGTCGTGTCGGGCGGTCCCGGCGGCGAAATCGAGTCCGGGACCTGCTGGCCGTGCGCCTGGGTCGGCAGGCCCGCCGCGACCAGCGGCAGGAGCAGGGCGGCCAGGGGGGACGGCGGTCGGCGGCGAGGCTCCGGCGCCCGGTCGCGCCGGAACGGGAAGGCCGCCGGGAAGTGACCGTGAGTCATTCCTACCCCGCCTGAACGGAATCCGGCGGCGGGTCGGCCGCGGCTGCGATCCTCTCCTCCCGCTTCCGGTAGATCATGACCGAGAGCAGGATCGAGAACTCGTACAGAATGATCAGCGGCACCATCATGAGCAGCGTAACCATGATGACGTCGCCCGGGGAGATGAGCGCCGCGACGATCGTGATGAGCAGGATCGCGTGCCTGCGTTTGCTGCGCAGAAAAGCCGGCGTCACGAGGCCCAGCACGCTCAGGATCATGACCACCACGGGCAATTCGAAGATGATGCCGAACGCCACCAGGAGCTGAATCGTGAAGCCGAAATAGTCCTGGGCGGTCCACTGTGGCATCATGATGTCCGTCTGGAACCCGACCAGGAACTCCAGGCTGATGGGCAGCGCGATGTAGTAGGCCATCACGACGCCCAGAATGAAGAGAACCAGTCCCATGTAGAGGGAGGGAACGATGACCCGCTTCTCGGCCTTCTTGAGCGCCGGCGCCAGAAACGACCAGATGTGATAGACGATGATGGGGAACACCAGCAGGAACCCGACCAGGATCCCGTACTTGAGCGTAATGAAGAACGCGTCCGTGGGTCTGAGGTTGATGAGCATCTGCTCCTCGCCGAACAGCGCCTGGTAGGGCTGGAACAGGATGTCCATCGCGCGGCCGTAGTGCACCAGCAGGAATCCCGCCACTGCCCCGATGGCCAGCGCCAGCAGGCTCCACAGGATACGCCAGCGAAGCTCCTCGAGGTGGTCGAGAAAGGGCATCTCTCCGGCAGGGTTCGGGGTTTTGCTGGGCATGCGATGAAACTCCGCGGGTTACGGCCCGACCGATGATCGCGGAAAGATAATGACTCGCCGGCGGCGGAACGGCACCCGCAGCAGGCTTGCGCCGACGTCCCGCTCGCGCGTCAGATCGGCAGCTCGACCTGGTCCCGGGCCCGAAGGCTGCGTTCCCGCCGGAGGTTCAGGTCCGCGATCATCTCTTGGAACTCTTGGATATCCTGGAAGTTCCTGTAGACGGACGCGAAGCGGACGTAGGCAACCCGATCCAGCGGTTTGAGCGCTTCCATCACCATCTCGCCGATACGCGAACTCCGGACCTCGCCGCCGCCTTCCACGGTGAGCGTGTACTGGATGTTGCCGGCGATGGCGTCGATCGTGGAAGGGGAGACGGGGCGCTTGGCGCACGCCACCTGAATGCTGCGCACGAGTTTCGCGCGTTCGAAGTCCTCGGTGTCGCCGCGGGCCTTCAGGACCCGAAGGGGCCGCTCCTGGATGTACTCGTAAGTAGTGAAGCGGCCCCGGCACTCCTTGCACTCGCGGCGGCGGCGCACGGCCTGCCCCTGCCCGGTCGAGCGCGTATCAACCACGTGATTCTCGCGGCTGCCACAGTGAGGACACCGCATCCCGCACCTCCCACGGGGACATCGCCGGCGGGCAGCGCCGTCTGACCCGACAGCCACCACGCAGCCGCACGGTTACGGCCCCCTTCCCGGATCCGGCCTAGGGGATTTCCTGGAGTTTCTGCTGCGCGAGTTCCGCGACGTCGGAGTCGGGGAACCCGCTGATCACCCGTTCAAGCAGGTCGCGCGCCTCTTCGGTGTCTCCGAGCTCGTCGTGGAGAAGCGCGGCCCGGTAAAGCGCCTCCGGAACCCTCGGGGAGTCCGGGTACATCATGGGAACGCGCATGAACCCTTCGATCGCGTCCTCGAGCCGTTCCTCCTGCAGGTCGAGGTCGGAAAGGAAGAAGGTCGCGTCCCCGGCGAGTTCGTGATTCGGGTAGGTGGCGAGGAACTCGTCGAAAGCACGGCGGGCGGTGACGTTCGAGCCCCGGTTGTACATCAGCAGGGCCGCCTCGAAATGCGCGTCGGGCCCTTCGACATCCTCCAGCGGAAGCCCGGCGTCGGCCGAATCCTGAACGACGACCGGGGCACGCTGCATCATTTCGACCTGGTCGCGCAGGGAGGCCAGGGCACGCTGGCTCTGGCCTTCGACCTCGACGAGGATCAGAATCTGCTGGAGCAGCTCATCCAGCCGCTGCAGCACCTCGCGGCGCAACTCCAGGTAGAGACCGGTCTGGCCGGAAAGCGTGTCCTGGCTGGCGCGAACCAGCGCCTCGAAACCCGCCAGCTCCCGCGCCTGGCGGTCGGCGAGCGCGCCGACCTCCTCCTGCAGAACGCGGATGTCCCCCTTGGTGGCGCACCCCGTACCCGCCAGCACCCCGATCAGGGCGATCAGGAAGACATGTCGCGGCACGGCGGTCGTATCCCGACGCACTTATCCGGCCAGGCCGATCCCGGACGGGGCGACTACTGGCCGCCGCCCGGAACCTGGATCTGATTGCCTCCAGCCGTGATCACGAACTCGTCGCGCCGGTTCTGGGCCCAGGACTGCTCGTTGCTGCCCATCTCGCGGGGCTGTTCCTCTCCGTAGGAACGAACGTCGAAGCGGGACTCGGCGAGCCCGGCGTTGACGAAGAACTGGCGCACGGCTTCCGCGCGCCGGCTGCCCAGCGCCAGGTTGTACTCCGAGGATCCGCGCTCGTCCGCGTGTCCCTCGATGCGCAGCCGTACCGCGGGGCTGGCGCGCAGCACATCGACCTTGCGCTGGAGCACGCCCTGGGCGTCGCTGCGAATCTCCGCCATGTCGAAGTCGAAGAAAACCATCGCCGTGAGCGCCTCGCGGGCGGCCTCAAGCGCGGCAGCACGACGCGCCTCCTCTTCAGCCGCCCTGCGGGCCGCTTCTTCCGCCGCTCTGCGGGCCGCGTCGATGGAGTCCTGATTCGGACCTTCCTCAACGGGCGGCGGAGGGGGAGGGGGAAGTTCCTCCTGTCCGCACGAGGCGACGAACAGTCCGGCCGCGACGACGGAAATGATGAGACTGCGCTGCAACATTGCTACTCCTGGAATATGGGGGTCGGTGTCGAGTACCAAGCGTGCGCCGGAATCAGCCATATACGTACGAAATCGGACGCCCAAGCGCAACATCCTGTGGGGCTGCACCGTTGCATGGGGATCGCCGGCTCAGTTGTCCCTTGCCGGGGCCCGGGTGGAGGCCAGACTGGGCGACCAGTCGGGTACGCGCGGCCTCACCCCCGCGAGCACGGGACGAATCCTGCCGCTGACGGTGTCTACGACGAAAAGCCCGAATCCCCAGTCCCTTTCTCCCACGAAGACCAGGTGGCGGCCATCGGGCGCCCAGCTGGGGTCCTCGTTGTTGCCCTCGTAGGTGAGCTGCAGCAACCGTTGTCCCTGTGCCGCCACGTCCGCGATGAGGATGTGGTAGCTGCCGCGGCGGTAGCGGCCGTGGAACGCGACCCGGTCGCCGGAGGGCGCCCAGTCCGGCGAGGTATAGTAGCCGCCCTGTCCGTAGAGATAGGGAGATACCAGGTCCGGCCGACCGTTGGCCTCGGCCGGCATCACGTAGATCTGCGGGATGGCCACGCCCAGCCGGTTGGAGTTGAAGGCCAGACGTCTCCCGTCCGGCGAGAACGAAGGCGACAGGTCGTTCCAGCGCCCCGTGGTGAGGCGCCAGAGGCAGCAGTCCTCGCGGACGCGCCAGGAGAAGAGACCGCTTTCGGCGCCGTCCGCCAGGGAAAAGATGATCTCCTCCCCGTTCGGGTGGTACACCGGGGTCATCGGCTGGCCGGCGCGGTTGAAGTCGAGGACCCGCGTCTGCCTGGTGGCGACTTCCATCTCATGAATGGCCGGATCCCCGCTTGCGAAGGACAGGAACGCCATTCGCGAGCCGTCCGGGGACCACGAACAGGACATGGTCAGGGAGTTGAAGTTGGTGAGCCGCCGCAGGTTCTCGCCGTCCGAGTCGACCACGTACAGTTCCTGGGAACCGGCAGCCGATTCCATGGAGAAGCAGATCCGGCTGGCGGCCATCCCGGGCTCTCCGGTAATCCATCGGACGACATCGTCGGAGATGGCGTGGACCGCCATGCGGAAGTCCTCCGCGTCGGGGCGCGGCAGGGAGAAGCGGGCCCGTTCCTTCACCTCCGAGAAGACGACGTCGTGTAGTTCCAGAACCAGCACGAAGCGGTTGCCCAGCCCCTCGACCTGTCCGGTCACCAGCCAGTCGGCGCCGAACTGGTCCCACAGACCGTAGTCCACGGCTCCGCCGGGGGCCAGCGGAATCGAATCCATCATCTCGAACCGGTCGCTGTAACGCAGGTCGCGGGCGATCACGGCTTCGACGCGGGGCGCGACCGTCAGACCTCCGAAGCGCCCCGTGAAGGGGCTGATCGCCAGGGTGGGCACATAGCTCTCGTAGACCACCCCCAGGTGGCGAACCGTACCCGGGATGGTGTCGACCTGCGCAGCCGCCCGGCCGGCGCCGGCCGCCAGCGCGAGCGCCAGGAGCACCGTGCTTCCACGCAGGGCCTGCCCGGCCCCGGCCGGGACACGGTGCAGGATGTCGCTTGCAGTCCGGAAGGCAGTCCTCATATGGCGCTCCTCTCTACTTGACCGGAGCCGACTCTGGACGGTCCGGTGATTCCGGCGGCCGGCGCCGCGCCGGGCTGAAGGTGAACCGGAACGGAGCGTGTTCAAGCCCCATCTCAGGCGGCAGTGGACCGAAGCGTCCACCTCCGGCGCATTCGACGGCCTCCCGGACGGCCAGGTCGAAGACAACGCTCCTCGATGTTTCGGAGATGCGCACGGTCGTGTCGATCACCTTGCCCTCCCGGTCGAGCACGAAGTCCACCGAGGCGGTCAGATCGGGCGTCCCGGGCGGACGGAAGCACCGCCGCATCTGCCTCTGCATGTTGGCGTAGTACTGTGGAAAATCCCGTTCCACGCCCCTCATGCGGACATCCAGATCGTCGGTGCCCGTATTGGTTTCGTCCAGGGGCGCCGGCTCGGGTTCCTCCTCTACCGGCTGTTCCTCCGGCGTGGGCTCCGGGGCGTCCGGGCGAGGCTCCGGCTCCGGCTCCGGCTCGTCCTCCAGTTCCGCCACCGGCTCTTCCTCGGGAGGGGCTTCGGGCTCCGGGGTGTCGACGGTGAGCTCCTCCTCTTCGGGAGCCGGCGCCGGTTCGACCTCGGCAGCCGGCGCGGGCATGGCGACCAGTTCCAGCTCGATGGTCACCAGCTGCACCGGCTCGGGCTGGATGTTGGTCGCCACGACCAGCATGATAAAAAAACCGTGGAGGCCGACCGAGAAGAACACCGGAGATCGCCCCGGCCGGTCCCTTCGTCGTCGTGCGCTTCGGTCCACCGCCACTCCCTGTGCTATCGGCTCGCGTCGGGCTCGGCAACGATCGCGAAGCGGATGCCCTCCTGTCGCGCCAGGTCCTGCACCTTCGCGAAGACGCGCACCATGTCGCCATGGTACGCAAGGGAATCACCCCGAATGTAGATCTGCCCCACGTTTCGCGCGGTCACCGCCTGGGAGAGCACGCCCTCGAAATCCTCGTAGGGCACGACCGTCTCGGAGAGCATGATTTCCCCGTCGGCGCGAACCACGACGATCAGCGGCTCCTCGTCCGCGGTCAGCGGAGCCACATCGGCTCGTGGCACGCCCACCTCGATTCCCCCCTGAAGGATGGGGGCGGTGATGATGAAGATCACCAGCAGCGTGAAGGCCACGTCCACCAGGGAGGTCACGTTGATCTCCGCGCGCAGCGGCAGATCCTCACGGCGTCCCCGGGACCGGCCCTCGTGGCTCAAACGTGGCCCTCCCGCGCGAGCGTTCCGATGAACTCGCTCGAGAACCCCTCGAGCTCACCCGTGACCAGGTTCAACCGCGAAACGTAGTAGTTGTAGGCGATGACGGCCGGGATGGCGACGAAGAGCCCGGTCACGGTGGTCACCAGCGCCTCCGCCACCCCCGGGGCCACGGCTGCGATGTTCGCCGATCCGCTCGCGGTGATTCCCCGGAAGGTGTTCATGATGCCGATAACGGTTCCCATCAGCCCGAGCAGGGGTGAGATGGAGCCGATGACCGCAAGCCACGTCAGGCCGTGGGCAAGGTCGTCGCGCTCGTCGGATTCCTCTTTCTGCAGCACCATCCGGAGCGTCTCCAGCTGTACCTGGGTCAATCCTTCCCCTGCGGACACGCCTCCGCGCAGCGCCCCCGGCCGCAGCTCGCTGAAGAAGTTCACCCCGTGCCGGAAGAGGCGGCCGTAGGGGGACTCCGGCAGGGCCAGGATCGCGGTATAGGCTTCTTCGAGTCCCCGCGCATTGGACACCGCGTCCAGGAACTGGTTTCCCTGGGTCTGAATCCTGCGAAACTGGAGGTACTTCCAGCCGATCACGTACCAGCTCGCCAGGGAAAACACTCCGAGCACGGCCAGCACGACCAGCGTAGGGGCGCTCGCCCCGACGACCATCTCCAGCAAGGTTGCCGGGGGGCGGCTCTGGAGTGCAGGGATCCCGACCGCGGTCATTTGGGGTTCAGTCCTCCGGCTCTTCGGGGTGACGGGGGCCGGGAGTGGACGGCGGCCCGTGCGACGGCGAAATCCGGGACACACTACCCCCGCTCGCTCTGCGGGATCCTGGCGTGCCAGAGCCCGGCGATCACGGTCCCGAAGCCCCGGCTTTCCAGGGACGCAGGTACTCCGGCTCCCACGCGCGCGCGTTGCCTATGGGTGGCCCGGACATGAGCGTGAAGAGGCGGGCGAGCCCTTCGGCGGTGGGCAGTCCGGCGGGGGGCGGGACAACGCGCCAGCCGCGCCGCCTGATCGCCGCAGCGTGGCGGAATGCGCCGTCGCCCGCGAAGATCGCGCCTTCAGGAACGGACGAGGACAACACCTCGCCCAGGCGCGCGGCGGACGGGGGGACCAGGATATCGACGGAGGCGGGACCCACCCGGAAACAGCCCCCGTACACCCGATCGCCGCGCGCGTCGAAGAGGACGTAGCAGGGAGTGCCGGGCTCGAGAGGCTCCACGGCCCGGTCCTCCTGCCCCTTGCGCCACCCGGCCGGTCCCGACCAGCCGGCGGGCAGCCACACCCCTTCCGAGGCCGCGGCGGCGGCCAGGCTGGAGTAGGCCCATATCGGCACCCCGCATCCCTCCGTCAGTCCCTTGGCGGTCGCCGCCGCCACGCGTACGCCGGTAAAGGACCCGGGGCCGCTCCCCACGACGATACCCGCGAGATCGCCGAGCTGGGCGCCCGAGGCCACGAGCACCCCGCGAATGGCTGGCAACAGGCGGGCGGCGTGCCGGCGCGGACTGCGCAGGAAGGCACGTGCGAGCACCTTTCCGTTCGCGGTCACAATGACCGACCCCAGCCGCGACGACGTGTCGAAGGCGAGAATGGTGCGGCCGCGTCCGTTCATCAGTCCGGCAACCCGGGCGGGTTTCCGCTGCAGGAGACCTCAACCGCGCGCACGGTTGCGCCGGGGGCCGGCGCGGTCAGGGAGATCTCCCAGCGGTCCCGCGGAAGGAGGGCCCGCGCCCTCTCCGGCCACTCGACGATCACGATTTCACCTCTGTCGCCCAGCTCGAACCAGCCCAGTTCCGCCAGTTCGGACTCGTCGTTCAGACGATACAGATCCATGTGCACGATGGTTCGTCCTCTCACTCCCCGATAGCGGAAGACCAGGTTGAACGTCGGCGACGGCACGGCCCCGCGCACCCCGGCTCCTCGCGCCACCGCCCTTGCCAGGACCGACTTCCCGGCCCCCACCGGACCGCGCAGCATGAGAAACACCGGAGCCCCGACCGAGGACCCTATGCGCTCGCCCCACCTCGCGAGCTCCTCCTCGCTCAGCACCATCCGCGTCCCCACCGCCGGGACCCGGGCCGTGTCCGGGGACATCGCGGTTACCTCTTCGCGCCTTCGCCTTCGAGCGACACCCGCAGCTCGAAAAGCTGGTCCCGGAGCATGGCGGCCCGCTCGAACTCCAGTGCGGCCGACGCCCGGTTCATCTCCTCCTCCAGAATCTTCACGTACTCCTCGCGGTTGACTTCGTCCGAATAGCCCGGCTGCGTTTCGGCCACCAGGGCGACCGGCTTCTCGCGCGCATCCGCCACGCGGGTGCTGAACTCGATCTCCTCCACGCTCTTCACGATGGTTTCCGGGGTGATCCGATGTTCCCTGTTGTAGGCCAGCTGAATCTCGCGTCGCCGATTGGTCTCGTCGAGGCACCTCGCCATCGATTCGGTGATGGTGTCCGCATACAGAATCGCCGTGCCGCGGACGTTGCGGGCGGCTCGGCCGATGGTCTGGATCAGCGAACGGGCATCGCGCAGGAACCCCTCCTTGTCGGCGTCGAGAATGGCGACCAGCGACACCTCCGGCAGATCGAGACCTTCGCGCAGCAGGTTGATGCCCACAAGCACGTCGATTCGGCCGAGCCGCAGGGCGCGCAGGATGTCCACCCGGTCGATGGTGTTGATCTCCGAGTGCATGTAGCGCACCCGCACCCCCAGCGACTGCAGGTATTCCGAGAGGTCCTCCGCCATGCGCTTGGTGAGGGTCGTGACCAGGATGCGCTCCCCGCGGGCCGCCCGCTCGTGGATCTCGGCGAGCAGATCGTCGACCTGGCCGCGCACGGGCCGCACCTCCACCTCCGGGTCGACCAGCCCGGTGGGGCGGATGATCTGCTCCACCACGACGCCCCGCGACAGCGCCAGCTCGATGTCGCCGGGGGTGGCCGAGACGAAGATCGCCTGATCCAGAACGGACTCCCACTCGTCGTACCGGAGCGGCCGGTTGTCCAGCGCGCTGGGCAGCCGAAAGCCGAACTCGACCAGGGTGTCCTTGCGCGCCTTGTCGCCGTTGAACATCCCGCGGATCTGCGGGAGGGACACGTGCGATTCGTCGACGATGGTGAGGAAACGGTCCGGGAAGTAGTCCAGCAGGCAGGACGGCCGTTCCCCCGTCTCGCGGCGGCTGATGAAGCGCGAGTAGTTCTCGATGCCGGGGCAGGTGCCCACCTCGAGCATCATTTCGATGTCGAAGTTGGTGCGGGATTCGAGCCGCTGCGCCTCCAGCAGCTTGCCCGCCCTGCGAAAGCGGCGCAGCTGATCGGCCAGCTCGTCGCGGATCAGGGGCACCGCCTCCTCCAGGGTGCGCCGATGCGTGACGTAGTGGCTGGCGGGATAGATGGCGGTGCGGTTCAGGGAAACGATCGCTTCTCCCGTCAGGGGCTCGAACCGGGTGATGCGCTCGATTTCATCTCCCCACAGTTCGATGCGGATCCCCTGTTCCTCATAGGCGGGAAGAATCTCCACGGTGTCGCCCCGCACCCTGAAGGTGCCGCGCTCGAAGGCGAAGTCGTTGCGGCCGTACTGAATATCGACGAGCCCCCGGAGCAGCTCGTCACGCGGCACGACCTCCCCCACACGCACTTCGAGCATGAGGGAACGATAGTCGGCGGGGTTGCCCAGGCCGTAGATGCAGGAAACCGACGCCACCACGATTACATCGTCCCGCTCGAACAGCGAGGAGGTGGAGCGGAGACGCAGCCGGTCGATGTCCTCGTTGATGCTCGCGTCTTTCTCGATGTAGGTATCCGTGGCCGGGACATAGGCCTCGGGCTGGTAATAGTCGTAGTAGGAGACGAAATACTCGACCGCGTTGACGGGAAAGAGCGCCTTCAGCTCCCCGTAGAGCTGAGCCGCAAGCGTCTTGTTGTGGGACATCACCAGCGTCGGACGGCCATGGCTCTGGATGACGTGCGCCATGGAAAGCGTCTTTCCGGTGCCCGTCGCCCCCAGCAGGGTCTGGAAGCGGGTTCCATCCTCGAGGCCGGCCGACAGCTCCTCGATCGCGGAGGGCTGGTCTCCCGCGGGGTCGAAGGAAGAGTGAATCTCGAACCGGGGCACGAACTCAGGCCTCGATCCTTCCCGCCTCGCCCTTGCCCTCGCGCCGTTCGACCGTGAGCACGCCCTTCACCTGGTTCACGGCCTTGAGCACCTTTTCCAGATGGGCCAGGTCCTCCACCTCCACCACGAACTCGCCGCTCATGCCCGCCTTGTCCGATCGCACGTCCGCGTTCTGGATGTTGGTACCGGTGTTCGCGATGGCCTTGGCGATATCCGACAGGAGCCCTCGGCGGTCCACGGCCCGCGCCTGAATCTTCACCATCCGGGTGTCCCCCTTCTCCGCCGTCCACCGGATCTCGACCCTGCGCTCCGGGTCCTGGGACAGATAGAGGACGTTGGCGCAGTCGGTCCGGTGAATCGAGATGCCGCGCCCGACCGTGATGTAGCCGATGACATCGTCGCCCGGCACGGGCTGGCAGCACTGCGAGTAGCGCACCATCAGGTTGTCGACGCCCTGGATGCGCACGCCCCGGCTGGAGGGACGAATCCTGGCGGCGATGCGCCGCAGCGTGGAGGCCGGCTGGGCGCCGGGATTGGTCTCCTGGTCCGGGAAGAGGGCCTTGAGCACGGCCGCCGGACCCACGTCCCCCCGCCCCAGCGCCGCCTGCAACTGGTCGAAGTCGGGATAGCCCAGCTGTGCGGCGGCATGGATCTTCGCCTCGTCGCCCGGCTTGGGGAGGCGCCGCTTGCGCAGCTCCTGCTTCAGGAAGTCCACACCCAGCTGGAGCGCGGAGGCAAACTCCTCCTTGCGGATCCAGCGGCGGATCTGCCCACGCGCCCGGGAGGTCTTCACGAACGCGAGCCAGTCGCGGTTGGGGCGCTGCTTCGGGTTCTTGATGATCTCGACGGTATCGCCGTTCTTCAGCTTGCGCGACAGCGGGGCGATGCGTCCGTTCACCCGCGCGCCGGCGCAATGTGATCCGATTTCGCTGTGCACGGAATACGCGAAATCGATCGGAGTCGCCCCAACCGGAAGCTGCTTGACTTCGCCCTTGGGGGTAAAGACGAAGATCTCTCCCTGAAAGAGGTCCATGCGGAGGAACTCCATGAACTCCTCCGGCTCGCTCGTGTCCTTCTGCCATTCGAGCACCTGGCGGAACCAGGAGAGAGCTTCTCCGACCTCGTCCTTCCTGGCGGACCCGCCTTCCTTGTAGCGCCAGTGCGCGGCGATCCCCTGCTCCGCCGTCAGGTGCATCGCCTCGGTGCGGATCTGGATCTCGTAGCGGCGCCCGCGCGGACCGAACACGGTCGTGTGCAGGGACTGGTACATGTTGGACTTCGGTGTCGCGATATAGTCGCGGAAGCGCTCCTGCACCGGAGTCCAGCGGTTGTGGATCACGCCGAGCGACGCGTAGCAGTGCTGCACCGAGTCCGTAATGACGCGCAGTGCGAGCAGATCCTGAATCTCCTCGAAGGGAAGGTCGTTGGCGCGGATCTTCTTGTGGATCGACCACAGGTGCTTCGGCCTTCCGGTCACGTCCACGAAGGGAATTCCCGCCTCGGTCAGCATGTCCACCAGCGGACGCCTCATCTCCATGATTTGCCGCTCCCGCTCCCGCCGGCGCTGCTGAATCTTCTTCTTCAGCCGGTTGTACTCGTCGGGTTCGAGAAACTTGAAGGCCAGGTCCTCCAGCTCCCACTTGATGGCCGCCAGCCCCAGGCGATGGGCGATGGGGGCATATATGTTGCGCGTCTCCAGCGCGATTCGCCTCTGCTTGGGCGGCCGCAGGTGCTCGAGCGTGCGCATGTTGTGGAGCCGGTCGGCGAGCTTGATGAGGATCACCCGGGCATCCTGGACCATCGACACCAGCAGTTTGCGGTAGTTCTCGACCTGCCGTTCCGCGTTCGACCGGAAGCGCACGCGCCCGATCTTGGTCACGCCGTCCACGATGCCCGCGACCTCGGCGCCGAACTGGGCTTCCACATCGGTCAGGTCGACGGCCGTGTCCTCCACCACATCGTGGATCAGGCCGGCGGCTATGGAAGAGGTATCCAGACGGAGCTCCGCCAGAATGGTGGCGACACCGACGGCGTGGGTGACATAGCGCGCGCCGGAGGCGCGCCGCTGGCCGGCGTGTGCTTCGGCTGCGACCCGGTAGGCCCGCTCGATCCGGCTGACGTCCAGGCGGTCGGCGTACGCCTCGATGGCCGAAGCAAGATGCGCGGGCAGTTTCTGAACCGCGTTCCTGGCAATCGTGGCCGTCGAAGTCACCATTATCGGGACCCTGCAAGTGAGACAGCAGTGTGCGGAGTCGTTCGAACTACGCTCGACCAGTGAACATAATCGCCCGCCGGGTTATCCGCAGGGAAGGGCACGCACGCGGCGGGGCGCCGCCGGGTGCCGCGACCGGCCGTCCGCTACATCAGGCCGTCCTGGGCCAGGGAGCGAAATGCCTCGCCCGCGATGATGACGTGGTCGAGCACCGGAATCCCCACTGTGCGGCCCGCCGCCGACAGCTGCCGCGTGACCTCGCGGTCCTCGGCGGAGGGTGACGGGTTTCCGGATGGGTGGTTGTGCACCAGAATGACCGCTGCCGCGCTCTCCACGATCGCCTCGCGCAACACCTCCCGCGGATGGATGAGAGAGGCGTCCAGGATTCCGCGCGTGATCAGCACCTCGCGCAGCACGCCGTGCTGGCTGTTGAGCAGAAGAGCGTGAAACTCCTCGTGGCGCAGGTCGCGCAACCGGGGAGCCATGCGCGCATAGATGTCGCCGGGGCCGCGAATCGGGTCGCGGGTGGAAAGGCGCTCCCTGACCCCCCGGCGACCCAGTTCCAGCGCCGCCAGCACCCTCGCGGCGGTCGCCCCTCCGACGCCCGCCACGCCCTCCAGGAGCCCGGCGGGGGCCGATCCCATGCGCGCCAGCGATCCTCCGCAGCGCCGCAGCAGGGCGTCCGCCACGTCCATCGCGCTCGCGCCCCTGCTTCCGCTGCCCACCACGAGCGAGAGTAGCTCGCGGGTCGCCAGCCCGTGTACGCCCACCTCCCGCAGGCGTTCGCGCGGGCGGTCGCCGCGCGGCCATTCGCGCATCGGGCGGGGGGTTGTCAGGCGGCGCGCCCGTGACACTTCTTGTATTTCTTCCCCGAGCCGCAGGGACAGGGCGCGTTGCGCCCCGGGCGGGCCTCGACGGTGACCGGCCGGGACCTGCGCGCCTCCCCGCGGTTGGTGGCCAGGGCGGCTACGTCTGTCGCGGGACCGGTAGCGGCGCGCGCGCTCCGGGCGATGCCGGTCGCATCGACTCCTCCCGACACGCCCGCCCGGCGGGAGACCGGAGCGGCCGGCCGCGCGCGGGTGGTGGCGGCCGATGTCTCCTGCGGGCCCGTATACGTGAGGCGCTGGCCTCCCATCGGGCGCCGCCGCACCATCGGCTGCTGCTCGACCCGCGCCCGCAGGATGAGCGACGCCAGCGTCTTGCGCAGATCATGCATGAGGTCCACGAACATGTCGTAGGCCTCTTTCTTGTATTCGACCAGGGGGTCCTTCTGCCCCCAGCTGCGGTACGAGATGGACGCCTTGAGGTGGTCGAGGTCGTACAGGTGATCCTTCCACTTCTGGTCGATCACCGACAGCAGGATGTAGGAAGTGACGCGTTCCGCCGTCTCGCCGAATCCCTCCAGCTTGCGCTGGAAGGCGTCCCTTCCGGCCTGGTTGACAAGTGCCGCCAGGTCCTCGTGGTCCAGATCCGGAACCGACTCGTCCTCGTCGGGCAGATCGTTCACGAGCACCAGGAATTCGAGCAGCAGGCGGCGCTTGAGGCCGGCCAGGTCCCATTCCTCCTCGGGGCTGGAAGCGGGCACATACTCGTCCAGAGTGCTCCCGAGGGCGTATTCGATCATCTCCCAGATCTCGCCCTTGAGATCCTCTCCTCCCTCCAGCGCGAACAGGCGCAGGTCGTAGATGACCTCGCGCTGCTGGTTCATGACATCGTCGTAGTCGAGAAGCCGCTTTCGCGCCTCGAAGTTGTTCCCCTCCACGCGCATCTGCGCCCTTCCGATCGAGCGCGTGACCAGGGGATGCGCGATCACCTCGCCTTCTTCGGCACCGAGCTTCTCCATGGCGCCCGCCACGCGGTCCGACATGAACAGGCGCATCAGGTCGTCTTCGAGCGAGAGGAAAAACTGCGAGGTTCCCGGGTCGCCCTGGCGTCCGGCGCGCCCCCTGAGCTGGCGATCGATGCGGCGCGAGTCGTGCCGCGCCGATCCGAGAATATGGAGGCCGCCGATCTCGACGACGAAGTCGTCCGGCTTCTTCTCCAGGTCCACGGTGACCCGGCGTGGATCGACCGGATAGAGTTCGTCCAGGTCGAGCCCGCGGGCACGCGCCCAGCCCACGGTGCGCGCGTCCCTGACCCCCTCGCCCAGTTTGATGTCGGTGCCGCGCCCGGCCATGTTGGTGGCGATGGTCACCGCCCCCGGGCGCCCCGCCTCGGCCACGATCTCGGCCTCCCGGAGGTGCTGCTTCGCGTTGAGCACGTTGTGGCGTATGCCGCGTCGCTTGAGCATGCGGGAGAGCGTCTCCGAGACATCCACGTTCGTGGTACCGACCAGCACGGGCAGCTCCAGCCGGTTGAAATGCTGGATCTCATCCATGAGCGCGTTGTACTTCTCGCGCACCGTGCGGAAGATGAGGTCGTCGCGGTCGTCCCGGATGACCGGCCGGTTGGTCGGGATGACCATCACGTCCAGGCCGTAGATCTGGTGGAATTCGTTCTCCTCCGTCTCCGCGGTTCCGGTCATCCCCGCGAGCTTGTCGTACATGCGGAAATAGTTCTGGATGGTGATGGTGGCGAGCGTCTGGGTCTCGCCCCGCACCTCCACCCCCTCCTTCGCCTCCACCGCCTGGTGCAGCCCGTCGCTCCACCGCCGGCCCGGCATTTGCCGCCCGGTGAACTCGTCCACGATCACCACCGCGCCGTTCTCGCCCAGGATGTACTGCTCGTTGCGATGATAGAGCGCGTATGCCTTCAGCAACTGGTGAATGACGTGGATCTTCTGGCTCTTGGTCGCGTACTCGCCCTCGAGCGCCTGAATGCGCTCCCGCCGGTCGTCCACCGAGAGCGCCTCATCCTGCTCGAGCTCCCCCATTGCCTCGGAGAGATCCGGCACCACGAACGCGTCGGGATCTCCCGGCGACAACGTGTCCAGGCCCTTGTCCGAGAGGTGCACGTTGTGCCCCTTCTCATCCATCGCGAACAGCAGGAGCTCGTCGATCTCGTGCAGGCGCTTCTCGCGCATGTAGTCGCCTTCGACCTTCTGCACCAGCTTCTGAATCCCCGGATCCTCGGCGAAGAGCTTGAGCAGGCGCTTGTTCCTCGGCGTGCCCCGCTTGACTGCCAGCAGGCTCTCGCCGGCGGCGTGCTCGTTGCCCGCCTCCAGTTCACGGTTCGCCGCGGCCACCAGCTCACCCGTGATCTTCGACTGCTGCCTGTAGAGTCTTCCCACCAGCGGCGCCATCTGCTTGAACGGCGTCGAGGTGTCGCGGCCGACCGGTCCGGAGATGATCAGCGGCGTTCGAGCCTCGTCGATGAGGATGGAGTCCACCTCGTCGATGATCGCGAAGGGATGCCCGCGCTGTACCCGCTGCGCCAGGTCGTGGACCATGTTGTCGCGCAGGTAGTCGAACCCGAACTCGTTGTTGGTCCCGTAGGTGATGTCCGCCAGGTACGCCTGCCGCCGCTCCTCCGAACCGGGCTGGTGCTCGTCGATCACATCCGTGGTGAGGCCCAGCGACTCGTAGATGTAGCCCATCCACTGGGCGTCACGGCGGGCCAGGTAGGAGTTGACGGTGACGAGGTGCGCTCCCCTCCCGGCCAGGGAGTTCAGGTAGAGCGGCATCGTCGCCACCAGGGTCTTCCCTTCACCGGTGGCCATTTCCGCGGCCTTCCCCTGGTGGAGCGCGATGGCTCCGATCAACTGGACATCGTAGGGGATCATGTCCCAGACCAGGTCGTGCCCGGTCACCCGCACCGTGGATCCGACGAGTCTTCGGCACGCCTCCTTGACGACGGCAAAAGCCTCGGGAAGGATGTCGTCGAGAGCCTCTTCGAGTTCGGCGAGGTAGTCCTTGTCGAGTTCGGCGATCCTGAGGCCGAGGCTCTCCCGCTCGGACGGATCCTGGGACCGACTCTTGCGTTCACGAAGGTCCTGCGCCTGGTCGAGAACGGGACCTGTCCGTTCCCGGATACGCGCACGAAACTCGTCCGTCTTGCCGCACAGCTCGTCCCGCGAGATCCCGGACAGACCCTCGTATATCTCGTTGATCTCGTCGACCAGGGGCTGGAGCTTCCGCGCTTCCCGGGCGTGCCGATCTCCGAATACCTTCCTGGCGAATGCCTTGATCATCGTTCCGTCCAGCGCGTCGCGCGCGTCATGGCATGGCGGCGACCGGCTCGGGCAGCGCCGGAGGCCACCCTCCCGGCCGCGATGCAGGCGCGGTCCGCGTACGGGTACAGCCCCTCCCGCTTCACGATGGCGCGGACCGGGTCCGGCACCAGGTACCGAAGCCGGCGTCCCTCGCCGAGCCGGGTCCGAATCTCGCTCGACGAAACGTCGATCCGGGTGACGGGCAACTGCTCATGTTCCACTCCGGGGGTCGTAATCCGTCCGAAGGAGCCGCCACCGGGCACCATGACAACGACCCGCGCCAGGCGCGCGATCTCCTCGGGTTCCCGCCAGCTGCGGAAGGCCGCCGCCTGATCGGGGCCGATCAGCAGGAAGAGGCGGGTCGCGGGATCGGCGCTCAAGAGCTCCCGCAGCGTGTCGACCGTATAGGACCTGCCCTTCCGGCGAACCTCCCGGTCGCTGACCCGAAAGCGTTCGTCACCGGCCACGGCCGCCCTGGTCATCTCCAGGCGAACCTCGGGGGCCGAAAGTCGCCACGGACGCTTGTGGGGAGGATGCCCGCACGGGATCCAGACGACGCGGTGCACGGGAAGAGCGTCGAAGGCGTCCTGCGCAACCGTCAGGTGCCCGATGTGCGGCGGGTCGAAGGTTCCCCCGAAGAGCGCAATGCCCCCGGACGCGCGCTCATCCGACATCACGGACCTCCTCCGCCTCCGGTGAATCCGGATACCGGTCGAGCAGCCTCTGGCGCGCCTCGGTCGCCTCTTCTTCGTACTCCAGGCGCTGGTAGGTGCGATAGATGAAGAGCAGCGCGGCCGGGGCCGCGGTGGTATCGGGATAGCTCTCGAGCGCCTGCTCGAAGTAGATGAGCCCGGAATCCAGCAAGCTGCGCCTGAAGTAGAACTCGCCCCGGTTGACGTCCCGCCACGCCAGCTTCTCCACCATGACGCTGCGGATGGAATCGGCTTCCGCGGCCTCCGCCGTTCCCGGGTAGTCGAGCGCCACCGCCTGGCAGGACGACAGGGCCTGCACGGTATACTGCTGGTCCCGGTCGAGGATCGGAGACAGGCGCGAGTGCGAACGGCAAAGCCCCAGCGCGGCGTCGGTCATGAGTTCATGGGTCGGATAGGTGCTCGAAAAGCGAACAAACTCGGAGTTGGCGGTGATGTAGTCACCTTTGTTGAGATAGGCCTGCGCCAGCAGCATGCGGGCCTCGGCCATCTGGTCGAAGCCCGGCGCTCCCTGCACCAGCCTCTCAAGAGCCGTCACGGCTTCATCCCAGTCCTCGCGATCGAACGCCTCCTGCGAATACTCGAGGAGTTGAGAGGCCGTCAATCCAAAATACGGCGGGGTGGATGAGCAGGCGGCACACAGGCATACGACCAGTGCGGACAGCACCGAGGTGCGCCTGCTGCGGTACGCACGACTTCCGCTCATCATCGGCACCGAAATCTCCTGAAAAGCACCAACGCCGGTTCCCCTGGTGAAGGATCGCGAAAGAAGGCGGGCGCGTCCATGAACGGATGACTCATCCTGCCCGGTAAAAGTCGCGAATCGCCCGCGCAACCCGTGTTGCACGTGCCGCCCCGAGCTCCGGGAACACGGGAAGGCTGACCACCTCACCGCACGCAGCCTCGGCCACCGGAAGATCGCCGGGGCGATAGCCGAGTTCCGCGAAGCAGGGCTGCAGGTGAAGCGGTCGCGGATAGTAAAGCCCGGTTTCCAGTCCTCTCTGGCGCAGGTGGTTCCGAAGCAGGTCCCTCTCGCGCGCCCGAATGGTGTATTGATGGTAGGTGTGGAAGTTCCCGGACCGAACCGCGGGGCGGAGGACGCCGGAGATCCCGGCCAGCATCTCGTCGTATATCGCGGCGTTGGTCCGGCGGGCCTCCGTCCAGCCGTTCAGCCGGGGCAGCTTGGCGTGCAGCACCGCGGCCTGCAGGGCATCGAGGCGGCTGTTCACGCCGACCGCGTCGTAGCGCCCACCCCTCACCCCGCCGTGCGCGCGCAGCCTGCGAAGCCGCCGCGCGAGCGCGTCGTCGTCGGTGACGATCAGACCGCCATCGCCGAATCCTCCCAGGTTCTTGGTAGGAAAGAAGCTGACGGTCCCCGCCGTTCCGGAAGCCCCTGCGAACGCGACCTCACCTCCGGGCGTCCGCTGCCAGGCGCCGAGCGCCTGGGCCGCGTCCTCGACCACCCGGGCGCCCCGTTCACGCGCGAGCTCGAGCAATTCGGCCATGGGGGCCATCTGTCCGAACAGATGCACGGGAAGGACGACCCGGGTGCGATCGCTCCAGCACGCGCGCACGGTGTCGGCGTCCAGGTTGAAGGTCTCCGGGTCCACGTCGCAGAAGACAGGGCGGAGGCCGGCGTTCCATACCGCTCCCGCGGTCCCGAAGAAGGTAAAGGCGGGCACGATCACCTCGTCGGAACGACCGAGCCCGAGGGCGCGCAACACGAGCCAGATGGCGTCGGTGCCGTTGGCGCATCCCACGGCGTGACGCACGCCGACACACTCCGCCACGGCCTTCTCGAACGCCTCGACCGCAGGTCCCAGCACGAATATCTGGCTTTCGACCACCTCGGCCAGCGCGCGATCGATATCCGCCCGCATGGTGTCGTACTGCGCCGGCAGGTCGATCAATGGAGTGCGTGTCAGCACGCCCACTCAAGATCTTCCGGCCATCCCGGAGGCCCGCTGCGCCGACCCGCCTCCTCCTCCATCGCCCCACGACCGCGGTCGTCGCCGACGGACACCCCGAAGCGCAGCTGGTCGATCCAGTGCTCGGCTCGCCGGGCGAGCGCCCGTGACGCCGACGGATCCTCCCGCGCCGCCCCCGCGAAGGCATCCACGGCCTCGTCGCAGCGGGCGAAGGACACCAGCAGTTCGCCCAGCTCGAAATAGGCCCGGGCGAGGTGGGTCCGGGGTTCGCCCCGAGCCACGGTTTCCTGAATCAGGGTCAGAGCCCCCTCGTGGTCGCCGTCATCCCGGTATTCCTGCGCGAGATCGTAGGAGCACTTGCCGATATGCCATCCGGCATCCCGCTGCTGTCGTGTCGGCACCGTCTCCACGAACCGCCAGTAGAAGGCGAGAGCGGACTCGCAGGCCCCCACTTCCTCGTAGGCGAGCGCGGTCTCGTACAGCACCTCCGGCACCGAGTCACCCGAGAGGGCGCGCTGGAAGAAGACCAGCGCGCGCGCGTGTTCCCCGTTGGCCGCGTAGTGCGATGCCAGGGGAAAGGCCAGACGGGCAAAGTTGACATCCGGATTGAGTTCCGCGGCGGCTTCGAGCGCGGACGCCAGGGCAAAGCGATCCGCCTGCTGCTGGGCGGTGCGTGCCAGGCGAACCAGGTCGGAGACCGCCTGGTCGACCAGATCGGGCTGGACGTCGATGGCGCGCCGGTAGGCCTGCCTGGCCTCGTCCACCCGTCCCAGGCGGGCGTAGGCATGCGCCACGCGCAGATGCGCGTCCCCGGAATCGGCTCCGCGGCGCGCGGCCAGCCGGTATTCGGCGAGCGCTTCCTCGTAGTCGCCATGCGCCCAGGCCTGATCACCGCGCAGGGTCGCGCCGTCCTCCGCGGCACGCGTCACGCAGGCGGATGCCGCGAGGGCGATCAGGCAGCCCCGCCGCAACCATCCGGCGACCTTGTCTCTTCCGTGCTCAAACATGCGTCCCCTACCGGGATCGCGCCCCACAGGTTCCGGGATGGAGGCCGCGTCGCATCGGCCGCGGTGACTAGGCGAGGCCACCTTTCACGATCCACCCCACCCCGCGGCGCGACGCCCCGCGCGCGTTCGTGCCCGCCGTGGCGTTGCGGGCGTCCACCAGCAACCTCGACTTGGCGACGATTTCGCGCATGTCGAAGCAGGAGTGGTCGGTAAGGATCAACACCACATCCGCCTGACCCAGCAGGGAAGGCGTCAGCGCAACCGATTCCCGCATCCCCGTCCGCTCGTCGTTGAGAAACGGCACGTGGGGATCGTGGTAGAGCACGCCGGCCCCCGCGGCCTCCAGCAGCTCGATGATGTAGAGCGCCGGAGATTCCCTTACGTCGTCGATGTCCTTCTTGTACGCGACCCCCAGAATGGCCACGGTGGAGCCCCTGACCGCCTTGCCCTCGTCGTTCAGGGCGTCGCGAACCTGGTCAACGACGAATCGAGGCATGCTCGCGTTGATCTCCGACGCCAGCTCGATGAAGCGGGTGCGGAAATCGAGCGTGCGCATTTTCCAGGACAGATAGTGGGGATCGACGGGAATGCAATGCCCCCCGAGGCCGGGACCCGGGACGAAGCGCATGAACCCGAAGGGCTTGGTGGCGGCCGCCTCGACCACTTCCCAGATGTCCACCCCCAGCCGGTCGGCGATGAGGGCGGTCTCGTTCACCAGTCCGATGTTCACTGCCCGGAAGGTGTTCTCCAGAATCTTGCTGAGTTCGGCCACCTCCGCGCTGGACACCGGAACCATGCGGTCGATGAAGCGGCTGTAGCACGCCGCGCCGGCCGCCGTGCACCGGTTCGTCACCCCCCCGATCACCTTGGGCGTGTTGCGTGTCGTCCAGACCTGGTTTCCCGGATCGGTGCGCTCCGGCGAAAAACAGAGGAAGAAGTCCTCCCCCACCACCAACCCGCTCTTCGCCAGCTCTCCGAGAACCACTTCGCGGGTCGTGCCGGGATAGGTGGTGGACTCCAGCACGACCAACTGGCCGGGTCGCAATCCCGCGGCAACCGAGGACGCGGCCGCCAGGATGAAGGAGATGTCGGGATCGCGCGTCTTCGACAGCGGAGTCGGGACGGTGATCGCGATGACATCGCACTCCCGGAGGCGCGACATGTCGGCGGTCGCGCGCAGCACGCCTGCCTCCGCAAGTGCAGCCAGGCGACGCGAGGGAACGTCCCCGACATGGCTCGTGCCCGCGTTGACCCCGTCCACGACGGACTCGTCGATGTCGAACCCGATGACGGTTATCCCGGCTTCGCCGACGATGGTGGCAAGGGGCAAACCAACGTAGCCGAGCCCGATCACTCCCATGGTGAGGTCGCCGGAACGGAAGTGCTCCAGCATGGGGTCATGCGTTTGGCCGTTCATGCCCCGGGTCCGGATTCCCGGACCGGCCCGGACGGGCGCTCGGGGGGAGGGAACCCGGTCAGGCCTTCGCGCTCGGCTGGAACCGCGGCGCCTTCCTGACCCTTCCAGCGGAAATGCAGCGGGTGCACACGCGGGCCTTTCGGCGCCGCCCGCCGTCGTCGAGGACGCGCACGGTCTGGAGGTTCGGAAGCCATCGGCGCCGGGTCTTGTTGTGGGCGTGACTCACGTTGTTGCCGGTCGCGGGCCCCTTGCCGCACAGTTCACACACTTTCGCCATCTGCTCGCCTGATCCGTTGACCGCCGAAGCGGAGCCTCTCGTTTCCTGTGGTCGCAAACCCGTCGTCGCGGGCACGACCAGGGACTACTGGGACCCGCCTCCCGGCGGAGAAGCCTCCTCCGTCCCGCTCTCCTCCGCCTCCCCGGCACTCCGCTCGAAATGGACCAACTCCAGGAACACGTCGGCGAACTCCGCCTCGAGGCGCCCCGTCGGGGTGTTCTCGAACGCCCCCTGGCCCTCCCAGGCGTCCAGCGTACTGTCATCCATGATGTGCAGGGTGCCCACCACGAAGCTGGCGGTCTCACCGGAGGAAACCGTCATCGGCACGGAGTCGCCGGTCAACTCGGGCCCCATCTTGATGAAGAAGTTGTCTTCGTTGGGCAGCTGGGTCCAAAAGGCCTGGTCGCCGACACGGCTGACCACGGTGACGTCGGGGACCCGAAGCAGCGCGCCCTCGAACTGCAGCGCGTTCGTCTCCAGCGACGATGCGGTGATCGGGATGGCGTCGGCAAACGGATCCTCCTCCGGGGCGGTCACAACGGCGGTGGTCGTCCCGACCGCCGTCACGTTGAGCCAGTAGAGAAACCCCGCGATGCCCAGGAAGGCCACGATCATGAGTGGAAGTGCCGCTTTTTCGGCCGCGCCCCGGCGGGATCCGAGATCGAGCATGGTCCGGTGCCCCTGCGTTTGAGGTTAGTCTCGTTCCACGAGTTCGATGAGAGCCATTTCGGCCGCGTCGCCCCTGCGGTGGCGCAGCTTGAGGATGCGTGTGTACCCGCCCGGACGGCGGGCAAATCCTGGAGCGATCTCGTCGAACAACCTTCCCTGAACATCTCGGTCGGCGATCTTTCGCGCAACGAGCCTGCGGGCGTGGAGGTCGCCCCGCTTCGCCAGCGTAATCAGGCGTTCCGCGTAGGGACGGAGTTCCTTCGCCTTCGCGGTCGTGGTCTCAATTCGCCCGTGCCGAAAGAGCGCGGTCGCCATGTTGCGCAGAACCGCCCGCCGGTGGCTGGCGGTCCGGGAGAGGCTGCGTCCGGTTTTGCGATGGCGCATGAGTCGTCGAGGTTCAGTTGGCAATGCCCGGGGGCAGAAGGCGGATGCCGGCGCGCCGTGGCGGATTCATCCACGGACTGCTAGTCATCGGACGGTTCCCCGGCACCCGGGGCGGCTTCTTCCTCGGCCAGGAACCACTCGCCGTCGGGACCCGTCGTCAGCGACATGCCGAGTTCTATGGAGTGTTCGTCCAGAAACGCGAGGAGTTCTTCCATCGACTTCTGGCCGAAGTTGTCGATGTTGAGGATCTGCTTCTCGGTGCGCCGCACGAGATCGCCAAGGGTGCGGAGGTTCTCCTTCTGCAGCGAGTTGCGCGATCGCACCGAGATTTCCGTCACTTCCTCGATGGGGCGCGCGAGCTGCATCCGGATGCGTGCGGGCAATGGGATCGTCCCGGGCACGGGCGGCTCGGGAGCCCCGTTGACACTGAAGCTCAGCATGTACTCGAGGTACCTGCGCACCAGCCCCGCAGCGTTGGCCATCGCCTGCTCGGGACGAACGGACCCGTCGGTTTCCACTCTGAACGACAGCCGGTCGAAATCGGTACGCTCGCCGACCCGGGTCTCCTCGACCGTGAAGTTTGCACGGCGCACCGGATTGTAGATCGCATCGATCGGCACCAGGTCGACCGGAGAACCCTCCGGACGCGGGTGCTGGTCGGAGAGTACGAAGCCACGGCCCTTGTTGACGTAGAGCTCCATGCTCAGGCTGCGGTCGCCCTCGAGCGTCAGGATGTGCTGGTCCGGATCGAGCACCTCAACGGATGCCGGCGCGTTGATGTCGGCCGCCGTAACCGGTCCCGCCGCGTCCACGTGAAGGTTGAGCTTGGCTTCGTCCACATCCTCGTCGAGCGTGAGCACAAGCGCCTTGAGGTTCTGAATGACCTGATGCACGTCCTCCACCACACCCTGGATGGTCTGGTGCTCGTGCACGACGCCCTCTATGCGAAACGCCCATATGGCCGCACCCCGCAACGACGAAACCAGAGCCCGCCGAACGGAATTGCCCAGCGTATAGCCATAGCCGCGCTCGAGCGGCTGCATGACGAACTCGGCGGTCTTTCCCTTGTCGCTGAAGCCCGTCACCTCGACGTGCTCGGGAAGTACCAGCCCGGTCAGATCGATCTCCACGCGCTCCTCCGTGGCATATTCGACAGCATCCGTTGGATGAACGGGAAACCCACCCCCGGGTTTCTTCCGCACGTCTGAATCACTTCGAGTACAGCTCCACGATCAGCTGCTCCTGGACGGCCATCGGCACGTCCTGACGGGTCGGGAGCCGCAGCACCCGTCCCACCCGCGTCTTCTCGTCGACCGCCAGCCATTCGGCGGTGTCGGGACGGACACGTGACTCGAGGCTGGCCTGAACCGGGAGCAGATCCCGCGACCTGGCCTTCATCGCGATATCGTCCCCGCCTTGCACCGCATAGCTGGGGATGTCCACGATGCGGCCGTTCACTTCCACGTGGCGGTGACGGACCAGCTGCCGCGCCTGGCTGCGACTCGCTGCGAAACCGAGCCGGAACACGACGTTGTCCAGGCGTCGCTCGAGGGCCACGAGCAGGTTCTCTCCGGTCACGCCCGATTGGTGAGCCGCCCTGTTGAACAGGTTGCGGAACTGCTTCTCGTGCAGCCCGTAGATTCGCTTGGTCTTCTGCTTTTCGCGCAGCTGGACCGCGTAGTCGGAGCGTTTCCGGCGACGGGCCTGTGCGGGACCGTGCTGGCCGGGCGGATATGCCCTGCGCTCGATCGGACATTTCTCCGTGTAGCACTTCAGGCCCTTCAGGAAGAGCTTCTGCCCCTCCCGACGGCAAAGCTTGCAAACAGGTCCGGTGTAACGCGCCATCCGTTTCCCTTCCTATACCCGGCGCTTCTTGGGTGGCCGGCAACCGTTGTGCGGCAGCGGCGTGACGTCCTCGATCGCCATGATGTGCAGCCCCGCCGCGTAGAGTGCCTGTATGGCGGACTCGCGGCCCGAGCCGGGACCCTGGACGCGCACGCTGACGCGCCGGACCCCGAGGCTCACGGCTTCCCGGCCGGCCTGCTCGGCAGCGACCGTGGCGGCGAAGGGAGTCGACTTCTTGGAGCCCTTGAACCCCGCCTTGCCGGCGCTCGACCAGACGACCGTATTGCCCGCCGAATCGGTGATGGTGATGATCGTGTTGTTGAAGGTCGCCTTGATGTGCGCCACGCCTTCGGCTTCCACGACCTTCTTCGCCCGCCGGACCCGTGCCGGCTTTCGTCCCTTTGCCACGCGCGTTCTTCCTCGGCCCTACTTCCTGGGCGCCTTCTTCTTGCCGGCGATGGCCCGGCGGCGGCCCTTGTGGGTGCGGGCATTCGTGTGAGTTCTCTGCCCTCGCACGGGCAATCCCCGGCGATGGCGCAATCCGCGGTAGCAGCCGATGTCCATCAGCCGCTTGATGTTCATCGACACCTCGGTCCTGAGCGCGCCCTCGACCTTCAGCTCCGTCTCGATCTGCCTGCGCAGCCTGCTGACATCCTCGTCGCTGAGGTTGAAGGTGCGCTTGTCGGGATCCACGCCGGTCGCGTCCAGAATCTCCCTGGCGCGGGTGGGCCCGACCCCGTAGATGTAGGTGAGCGCTACTTCGACGCGCTTGTTTCGCGGAAGATCGACGCCTGCGATTCGTGCCACGGCTCGCGTTCCGAAACTCGGGAGATCCCTAACCCTGCCGCTGCTTGTGGCGGGGGTTGCGTGCGCAGATGACGCGGACGACGCCACGCCTGCGGATCACCTTGCAGTGCTCGCAGATGGCCTTCACGCTGCTCCGCACTTTCATTTCGGCTGGTCCTCGGCGACGGGGTGGTCTGCTTCACTGCATAGAACTTGAAAGATAACCGAAAGCCCGCATAGAACTTGAAAGATAACCGAAAGCCCGTTGGGGCTCAATGGCAATTCCGTCATGTAGAGGCGGACACCGGGCGGGGGGAAGCGGTCAGCACCCGCGCGCGCTTCCCGGTGATGGCTACGGTGTGCTCGAAGTGCGCGGAGCGCGAACCATCGCTGGTCACGACGGTCCATCCGTCGTCGAGGGTGCGGATGGAACCGGCCCCGGCCGTGAGCATGGGTTCGATGGCCAGGACCATTCCGGCGAGCAGCCGCGGACCCTGTCCGGGACGTCCGAAGTTGGGCACCTGAGGCGCTTCGTGCACCTCCCGCCCCACCCCGTGGCCCACCAGGTCGCGGACGACGGCGAACCCGGTCCCGCGAACGGTGCCTTCCACCGCCGCGCCGATATCACCGACATGGTTTCCCGGCACGGCCGCGGCGATGGCCCGATCCAGAGCCTCCCTGGTGACCTCCAGCAGCCGGCGCGTCGCCGCGTCCACGTCCCCGACCGTGAATGTGCTCGCCGAATCGGAGCACCATCCCCTGAGCCTGACCCCCACATCCAGCGAAACGATGTCGCCGTCCTCCAGGACGCGGCGCCGGCTGGGAATCCCATGCACGACCTCCGCATTGGTCGAGGTGCACACCGCGCCCGGGAAACCGTACAGCCCCTTGAATGCCGGAACCGCTCCGTCGTGGGAGCGGATGAAATCCTCGGACAGGCGGTCGAGCTCGGCCGTCGTTACACCGGGACGCACGACATCTTCCAACACGGCGAGCAGTTCGCCGATGATGGCTCCGCCGCGAGCGATTTCGGCGATCTCGGGTTCGCTCTTCAGTCGAATCACTTGGTTCCGTTGGACCTCGGTTCAGTCTCACGCGCCGGCATGCTCCGCAAGGCCGCCCGCACGGACCGATACGTCTCTTCGATGCCCTGCGTGCCGTCCAGGCGCGCCACCGGCGGCGCCCCTTGCTCGTAGTACGCGATGATGGGTTCCGTCTGCGCTTCGTAGACCCGGAGCCGGCGCAGGATGGTCCGTGGACGATCGTCCTTCCGATGGATCAGGGGCTCCCCGGTCTCGTCGCAGACACCGTCTACGCGTGGGGGATCGTCGTGAATGTTGTAGACCCGCCCCTTCGGGCTGATGCGGCGCCCACCGATTCGGCGCAGCACGACCCGCTCGGGCACGTCCAGGACGACGACACCCTCCACGGCCCGTCCCGTGCGCGCGAGCGCGTCGTCCAGGGCCCGCGCCTGGGGCAGCGTACGAGGAAAGCCGTCGAAGAGAATCGGCGCGTCCGCGGGCAGCCCCTCGAGGGTTTCCTCCACCAGTGCGACGATCACCTCGTCCGGCACCAGCTCGCCCGCATCCATGTAGCGCCGCGCGGCCTCACCCAGCTCGGTGCCCGCCTGGCGCGCGGCGCGAAGCAGATCTCCCGTGGCGATCTTGCGAAAGCCCACATCGCGGATGAGCTTCGCGCTCTGCGTGCCCTTGCCGGCGCCGGGAGGGCCCAGGAAAACGGCGATCACGGTGCTTGCCGCGGAGCTTCCGCAGCGCTCACGCGGGCCGCATCAGACGTAGCGCCCACGGCCCCGCATCTTGACCCTCCCCTTCTTCATGAAGCCGTCATAGTGGCGAAGAAGCAGGTGTTGCTGGGCCTGCTGGACGGTGTCCAGCCCTACCCCGACCACGATCAGCAGGCTGGTGCCCCCGAAGAAGAACGTCTGGATGTTGAACCAGTCGAAGATCCAGAAGGGCAGCAGCGCGATGATGGCAAGGTAGATCGAGCCCGGAAGGGTGATGCGCGTCAGGATCCTGTCGATGTACTCGGCGGTGCGCGCGCCCGGCTTGACCCCGGGGATGAATGCTCCCTGCTTCTTCAGGTTCTCCGCCAGGTCCACGGGATTGAAGATGATGGCCGTGTAGAAGTAGGTGAAGAAGAGGATCAGGAGGGAGTAGCTCCCGTAGTAGAGCCAGCTCCCCGGCTGGAAGAGATCCGAGATCTCGCGCAGAAAGCCGGCGCTCGAGAAGGCCGCGAGCGTGCCCGGCACGATGATGAACGACTGCGCGAAGATGATCGGCATGACGCCGGCCGAATTCACGCGCAGCGGAACGAAGCTCTTCTGGCCTTCGCGGATGCGACCGCGCCCCATCACCTTGCGTGGTATCTGAACCGGGATCTTGCGGGCCGCCATGGTCATCGCCACCACCCCCGCGGTTACCCCCACGACCACGGCCCCCAGTGCGGCAAGGCCGACCACGCTTATCTCTCCGACCACGAACGACTCCCAGGTCCGGCCGATCGCCGCCGGGAATCCCTCGATGATGGAGAAGAAGATCAGCAGCGACATGCCGTTGCCGATGCCGTGTTCGGTAATCTGCTCGCCCAGCCACATGACGAAGACGGCGCCGACGGTGAGCGCAACGACGGTGGTGAACATGAACAGCAGGCCGGGGGTGCGAACCGCGCCGGGAATGCTGGACAGGAACACCGCGTAGCCGTAGGCCTGGATGATGGACAGCACGACCGTCGTATAGCGCGTCCACTGGGTGAGCTTCTTGCGCCCCTGCTCTCCTTCCTTCTGCAGCTTCTCGATCGTGGGAACCACCGCGGAGAGCAGCTGGAACATGATCGAGGCGGAGATATAGGGCATGATGCCGAGCGCCAGGATCGTGGCCCGGCTGAGGCCGCCCCCCACGAACATGTCGTAGATCCCGAACAGCGTGTTGCTCAGCTGCCCGAACTGCTGCCGCAGGATGTTCACATCGAGGCCGGGCACGGTGATGTGCGCCCCCAGCCTGTAGACGAGAAGGATGAACAGCGTGAAGAGGATCTTCTGCTTCAGTTCCGGGACCCGGAACAGGTTGGGAATCGGGTTCGCCATCCTTTACCCCGTTTCGCGGATTGACGTCAGCGGGCGCCGGACACGGTCACCGTGCCCCCGGCGGCTTCGATCTTGCGGCGCGCGGACGCGCTGAACGCGTGCGCCTCGACATGCATCGCCCGCTCCGCTTCACCCGTTCCGAGCACCTTTACCGGCTTCCGGCCGCCGCCCGCCACCCCGGCCTGGACGAGCGCCTTCAGGGTGACCCGGTCGGTGTCGAGCCGGTTCAGGTCGCCAACGTTGATGACCGCGTATTCGACGCGCCCCCGGTTCTTGAACCCCCGCTTGGGGATGCGCCGCTGCAGGGGCATCTGCCCGCCCTCGAACCAGGCGGGAACGGTGCCGCCACTTCTGGACTTCTGACCGTTGTGCCCCCTGCCGGCGGTCTTGCCCAGTCCGGAGCCGGGTCCGCGCCCGACGCGCTTGCGCACCTTGCGTGATCCCGGTGCGGGGCTCAGCCGGTGAAGTTCTGACATCGGTGCGATCTCCATCGTTCAGGTGACTTCGGTGACTTCCACCAGGTGGCTGACCTTGCGGATCATGCCCCGAATGGCCGAGGTGTCGGTGTGGACAACCGACTGCTGGTGCCTGCGGATCCCCAGGGCGCGCAATGTCCTCCGGTGCTTGCTCAGCCTCCCGATGCCGCTGCGCACCTGCTTTATCCGGATCTTTCCGGGCGTGTCGGACACGGTCTAGCCTCCCAGTTCTTCGACGCTGATGCCGCGCTCGCGCGCGACCTGCTCGGGCGTGGCCAGCCGCGTCAGGCCGTTCAGCGTCGCCTTGACCACGTTGATGGGGTTGTTCGAACCGAGACTCTTGGTCAGCACGTCGGTGACCCCCGCCGCCTCCAGCACCGCCCGAACCGGACCGCCGGCGATCACCCCGGTACCTGGCGCCGCGGGACGCAGAAGCACCCGCCCGGCGCCCCACTGGCCGATGATCTCATGAGGGAGAGTGCCGCGAACGATCGACACCCTCTGCATGTTCCGCCGTGCCCGCTCGAATGCCTTGCGGATGGCCTCCGCAACGTCGCTGGCCTTGGCCAGCGCAACGCCCATGTTGCCCTTCTGGTCGCCCACCGAGACCAGCGCGGTGAACGAGAAGCGGCGTCCGCCCTTCACCACCTTGGCGACGCGGTTTATGTGGATGACGTTCTCGACAAGTTCGCTCTCTCGCGAGCGGTCGCCGTCGCTACCTCTTTTTCTTGCCATCAGAAGTTCAACCCTCCCTCGCGCGCGCCTTCGGCAAAAGCCTTCACCCTGCCGTGATACTGGTACCCGCCGCGGTCGAATACCGCCGTGCCGATACCCTCCGAACGAGCACGATCGGCCAGCATCCTGCCCGCCGCCCGGGCTCGCTCGACTCCCGGGTTGCGGGACTCGGTCTCGAACTCACGGAGAGCTGCGGACCGGGTGGAGATCCCGACCAGCGTGCGTCCAAGGTCGTCGTCCACCAGCTGCCCCTCCATGTGCTTCAGGGAACGGAACACCACGAGCCGCGGGCGTTCGGCGGAGCCGTTCACACGCTTGCGGACCCTGCGATGCCGCCGGATGCGCTGCAGGCGCCGACTCCTTCTCAACTTCGAACTCTTTGCGGTCACGGTTTCCTCGCTGTGCGGGGCGACTACGATGCGGCGGTCTTGCCGACCTTGCGACGGATCTGCTCGCCCTGGTAGCGCACGCCCTTGCCCTTGTACGGCTCCGGGGGCCGGAACGACCGGATTTCGGCCGCCACCTGTCCCACCTTCTGCTTGTCGATCCCGTGCACCACCACGACGTCCTGTCTCGGACACTCGAGGGTGATGCCTTCGGGCTCCGGGTAGTCGATGGTATGGGAGTATCCCAGGCTCAGGACCAGTTCCTTGCCCTTCTTCTGTGCCCGGTATCCCACGCCCACGATCTCCAGCGTCTTGCTGTACCCGGTCGTCACGCCGTGCACCATGTTGGCGATGAGCGCGCGCGTGAGACCATGAAGCGACCGGTGCACGCGGCCGTCCGAGGGCCTCCGCACGACGACTTCACTCTTGCCCACGTGGACGGTCATGGCGGGATGCACGTCGAGGGTCAGTTCGCCCCTTGGTCCCTTGACCGTCAGGACTGGCCCGCTCGAGTCAACGGTCACTCCGCCCGGAATGGCGACCGGCAGTTTACCTATGCGCGACATACGTTTACGTCGTGGTTGATGGAATCCTGGCTACCACACGATCGCCAGCACCTCGCCGCCTACGCCTTCCTTGCGCGCCGTGCGGTCGGAGAGTACACCCCGGGACGTCGACAGAATCGCCATCCCCAGGCCGTTCCTGACCCTGGGGATATCCTGCCGGCCCACGTACCGCCGCCTTCCGGGCGACGAGAACCGCTCGATATGCCGGATGACCGGGCGACCTTCGTCGCGATACTTCAGGTAGACGCGCAGAACCCCATGGGCTCCGTCGTCGAGCACCTTGTAGCCGAAGACGAAATGGTTCTCGCCGAGCAGCCGGGCAATCTCGATCTTCATCCGGGAGACGGGCATGTCCGCCCAGCGGTGGCCCGCCTGTCCGGCGTTGCGCAACCGGGTCAGCATATCGGCAATCGGGTCCGTCATCATGTCGAGTCTCGTCCCTCCGTTCTTCCCTGGGTTGCGGGAGCTTCAGGCGGCGCCGTTCTGGCCGATGATGACCGGAAGCGAGCCGCGGAACGGAAATCCCAGTTCGCGCAGCAACGCCAGCGCCTCGTCGTCCTTGCTGGTGCTCGTAACCACGGTGATGTCCATGCCGTGGATGCGGTCGATCCTGTCGTAGTCGATCTCGGGGAAGATGATCTGCTCGCGGACCCCGAGGCTGTAGTTTCCGCGCCCGTCGAAGGATTTCGTGGACAGCCCGCGGAAGTCGCGGATGCGCGGTATGGTGGCGCTGACCAGGCGATCGAGAAACTCGTACATGCGGCGGCGGCGCAGCGTGACCCGGCATCCGACCGGCATGCCCGTCCTCAACGAGAAGTTGGAGATGGACTTGCGCGCCCGGGTGATGACCGGCTTCTGCCCGGAGATCACCGACAATTCCTCGACCACGCTGTCGAGGAACTTCTGATTCCTGCTCGCTTCGCCGACGCCGACGTTGAGGACGACCTTCACCGGACGCGGAATCTGATTGACGTTGGTGAAGCCGAATTCGTCCTGAAGCTTCGGCTGAACGTTCTCCAGATAGTGCCGGTGCAGCCGGGAGTGTGTCTCCGTCATCTCGCAAATCCGTCCGTTGTCGTCATCCGTCACCTCGGCGCCGGGATGGGGTTGCCCGTCTTCACCGCGATACGCTCCTTCACGCCCCCTTCCTCGAGACGCATGCGAATGCGGCTGGCCTCTCCGCTGGCCGGATCGATCAACATCACGTTGGAAATGTGGACCGGCGCCTCGAAGGTGATGATCCCTCCCTCCGGATTGGCCGCCGTGGGTCGCTGGTGGCGCTTGCGCATGTTCACGCCCTCGATCACGACCTGATCCCGGTCGCGAATCACCCGAAGCACGGTTCCCTGCTCGTCCCGATGGTTGCCGCGAATCACGCGCACGCGGTCACCCTTCGCAATCCGGTGTTTGCGCCTGTTCCGGCGCGTTCCGGTCGGTTTCAGCATCAGAGCACCTCCGGGGCCAGCGAAACGATCTTCATGTAGCGCTTCTCCCTGAGCTCCCGCCCGACCGGGCCGAAGATGCGCGTGCCCTTCGGCTCGCCGTTGGTGTCGATGAGCACTGCGGCGTTGTCGTCGAAGCGGATATAGGAGCCATCGCGCCGGCGCACTTCCTTGGCGGTTCGCACGACGACCGCGCGCACGATATCGCCCTTGCGCACGCCGGCGTTGGGGATGGCATCCTTGACCGTGAGCACGACCAGGTCGCCCACGCTGGCGTAACGGCGGCGCGAGCCCCCCAGGACACGGATGCACAGGGCCTTTTTCGCGCCCGTGTTGTCCGTGATGCGAACCATCGATTCCTGTTGAATCATCGCCGGCCTATCCCTCCGCGCGGTCGACCAGTTCGGCGACTCTCCACCGCTTGGTGCGGGAGAGGGGCCGCGTCTCGACGATGCGCACTGTGTCCCCCATGCGATACTGGTTCGTTTCGTCGTGGGCGTGGTATCTGCGGGTGCGCTTGACCTGTTTTCCGTAGAGCGGATGGGCGAACTGGCGCGCGACGAGGACCGTGACCGTCTTGTCGGCCACGTCCGACACCACCACCCCCGTTCGCGTCTTTCGCCGGTTGCGTGCGCCGCCCGCGGTGTCCGGTGTCGCCGTCATGAGGTGTTCTCCTCGGTGGTGGCCAGAGCGGCCGCGAGTTCGCGTTCGCGCTGTACGGTGCGGACTCGCGCAATGTCCCTGCGCAACTGCGAGAGCAGCCGGGGATTCTCGAGTTCCATGGTCGCGGCCCGGAACTTGAGGCGGAACCTTTCCTCCCTCAGTTCGTCCAACCGCTCGCGGATCTGCTGGTCGGTCATATCGCGAATGTCTTCGATGTCCATGCCCGGTTCCCCTCAGGTTCCCAACTGCCTTTCGCGCGCGACGAAACGGGTCTTGATGGGCAGCTTGTCGGATGCGAGCTGCATCGCACGCCGGGCGACCTCCTCCCCGACGCCCTCCATCTCGAACATCATCCGCCCCGGCTTGACCACCGCCACCCAGCCCTCCGGGTTGCCCTTCCCCTTGCCCATCCGGGTTTCGGCGGGCTTGGAGGTAACCGGCTTGTCCGGAAAGATCCGGATCCAGACCTTCCCGCCCCTCTTGATGTGCCGGGTCATGGCCACGCGCGCCGACTCGATCTGGCGATTGCTGATCCACGCGGACTCCAACGCCTGCAACCCGTAGTCGCCGAAGCTCACCCGGTTTCCGCGGCGGGAAATCCCGCGCATCTTGCCCTTGTGCTTCTTGCGGTACTTGATCCGCTTCGGTGCCAGCATCTCCTATCGTCCTTGCGAGGCCCGCCGCCGCGCGGGCCGGGTTCCGTTCGCCTGCACCCTCACGATCCCGTCGAGTACGTCCGGCCTCGCCGGTCGTCCACTACTTCACCCTTGAAGATCCAGCACTTTACACCGACGGTACCGTAGGTGGTGTCCGCCCTCACGCTCGCGTAGTCGATGTTGGCTCGCAGCGTGTGCAGGGGCACACGACCCTCGTGATACGCTTCGGTGCGGGCGATCTCCGCGCCCCCCAGGCGGCCGCCACACTGGATCTTGATGCCCTCCGCGCCCGCGCGGCGCGCCGATTGAACGGCGCGCTTCATGGCTCGCCGGAACGAAATCCGCTGCCGCAGCTGGTGCTTGACGTTCTCCGCCACCAGACGCGCGTCCAGCTCGGGCTGCTTGATCTCCTCGACGTTGACGGAGACCTCCGACTTGGTCAGCACGCCCAGCTCGTCGCGCAGCTTGTCCACCTCCGCGCCCCGCTTGCCGATCACGACGCCGGGTCGGGCAGTATGCACGGTCATGACGATCTTGGAGGGCTTCCGGTCGATCTCGACCCGGGAGATGGCCGCGTGCGCCAGACGGCGGTCGAGGTACCGCCTGATGGTCTCGTCTTCCTGGAGCAGTTGGGGGAACTCCTTCTCCGCATACCAGCGGGACTGCCAGTCCTTGACGATGCCGAGCCGGAACCCGTGGGGGTGTGTCTTCTGTCCCATCGCCCCTATTCCTCGCTTTCCACGACGATCGTGATGTGACTCGAGCGCCTGCGGATCGGGGCCGCCCTCCCCATGGCCGCCGCCCGCCAGCGCTTCGTGGTTCGCCCGCCATCAACGAATGCCCGCGCGATCACGAGCTCGTCCACATCGAGCACCTCCCCGTCCTCCTCCGCCCTGTATTCGGCGTTCGCGACCGCGGAACGCAGCGTCTTGCCGACCGGCACCGACGCGGCCTTCTTCGAGAAGCGAAGGATCGCGTAGGCCTGGTTGACGGGGAGACCCCGGATCTGATCCACCACCAGCCTCACCTTGCGGGGACTCATTCCGATGTACTTCGCGACCGCCTTTGCTTGCATCCGAGTTCTCGTGCAGGAGTGACCTGATTCTGCCTCTATCGAGCCTTGGAGCGCCGGTCGGCGAGCTTGCCCCCGTGCCCGCGGAAGAGCCGCGTGGGAGCGAACTCGCCGAGTTTGTGGCCCACCATGTTCTCGGTCACGTAGACCGGGATGAACTTGTTGCCGTTGTGCACCGCAACCGTATGGCCCACGAAGTCCGGCGAGATGGTGGAGGCGCGCGCCCAGGTCTTGATCACCTTTTTCTCAGCGCGCGCGTTCATCAACTCCACCTTGCGCAGGAGCTTCTCGTCGATGTAGGGGCCCTTCCTTACGCTGCGTGGCATGGCGGTGTCCTGGTTGGCTTCTCGTCTCGCAGTCGTCTAGGACCGGGTGGCCTTGCCGCGCTTGCGGCCCCGGACGATCAGTCGGTTGGATTCCTTCCTCGGATTGCGGGTCTTCTTCCCCTCCGGCTTGCCCCAGGGGGTAACGGGAGGTCGGCCCCCGGAGGCCTTGCCCTCACCTCCGCCAAGCGGGTGGTCCACCGGGTTCATGGCGACGCCCCGCACCTTGGGACGGCGCCCGCGCCAGCGCGCTGCCCCCGCCTTGCCCAGCGACTTCAACTCGTGGTCGGTGTTGCCGACCTGGCCGACGGTCGCCATGCACTCCATGCGCACCCGCCGGACCTCCGTAGAGGGGAGGCGGAGCGTCACGTAGTCTCCCTCCTTGGCCATGATCTGCACGCCGGCGCCCGCCGAGCGAGCCATCTGGCCGCCCTTCCCGGGCTTCAACTCCACGTTGTGAACGATGGTGCCCAGCGGAATGCGGCCGATCGGGAGGGCGTTGCCCGGCTTGATGTCGGCGTCGGCACCGGCCACCACCTCATCGCCGGCCGCCAGACCGCGCACATGCAGGATGTAGCGTTTCTCGCCATCCGCATAGTGGATGAGGGCGATGTTTGCGGAGCGGTTGGGATCGTACTCGATTTCGGCGACGCGGCCCGCCACCCCGATCTTGTTGCGCCTGAAGTCGATGCGCCGATAACGGCGCTTGTGGCCACCGCCCCTGCGCCGCACCGTGATGCGGCCATGGTGGTTCCGCCCCCCCTTGGAGTGCAGAGGCTCCGTCAGCGACTTCTCCGGTCCCTTGCGCGTGGTCACCGTGTCCTTCACGATCGACCGGAAACGGGAGCCGGGTGTAACGGGTCTGAATTTCTTGATGGCCATGGCCCGTTCCTCAGCCCATTTCGTAGAGTTCGATGTGGTCGCCTTCGGCGAGCTTGACGACCGCCTTCTTGAACGACGGCCTGCGGCCGAGGGCCCAGTTGCGGCTCATCTGGCCCAGGAACGAACGGCGCATCTTGCCGGCGTATCTCATGGTGCGGACATCGTCGACCTGGACGTCCCAGAGCGCTTCCACCGCGCGGGCGATATCGATCTTGTTGGCCTTCTGGTTGACGATGAACGAGTAGACGTTCTCGGCCTCCATCTGGGCGGTCGTCTTTTCGGTGACCACCGGCCGCACGATTACATCCCACGGCTCACGCATCGCCGTCCTCGCTGTCTGTGGAGTCCGCGGGGTCTGTGGCCACCGGCCGGGTCCCGAGCGCATCGGCCTCGATCACGACGGTGGCCGCCCGGAGCACATCGTAGGCCGACTCCTCCCCGAAGGGACGTACGCTGACACCCGGCAGGTTGCGCGCCGAGAGATACACGTTGCGCTTGTTGCCGTCGGTCAGCAGCAGCACCTTGCCCGACACCTCGATGGCGGCGAGACAGGCAGCCAGGCGCGCGGTGCGCGGGGCTTCGTAGTCCAGCGACTCGATCAGCAGAACCCGGCCCTCTTCCGCACGCGCGTTCAGGGCCGATCGCCGGGCCAGCGCGCGTACCTTGCGAGGCACGGACGTGCGCCACGAGTGAGGCTGAGGGGGGAATGCCATCCCGCCTCCCGTCCACTGCGCGGCCCGGATCGTGCCCTGGCGTGCCCGGCCGGTGCCCTTCTGCCTCCACGGCTTGCGGCTTCCACCCGAGACGGCCGCGCGGTTCTTGCCGGCCCCCGTCCCACGCCGCTGATTTGCGAGATGTGCCCGCACCACCTGGTGCAGCACGCCCTCGTTCACGACTCCGTCGAAGGGGACCGCCGGAAGCGTCCGGTCTCCGTTCGGGCTGCCGTCGGACTGGTAGTAGTGCGCCGTATGCATGGCTCTAGTGGCTGATGAAGACGAAGCCGCTGCGCGGTCCGGGGACGGCGCCTCTGAGGAAAAGCAGGTTCCTCTCGGCGTCGACCCGAACGACTTTCACATTGCTCAGCGTCTTGCGGTTGTTGCCCATGCGGCCGGGGAGCTTCTTGCCCTTGATGACCCGCGACGGATCGGTGCCCGCTCCCATCGATCCGGGGGTGCGCGACATCGGGTGTCCGTGCGTGGCGGGGCGTCCCGTGAAGCCGTGCCGTTTCACGACGCCCTGAAAACCTCGGCCCTTGGTGTTGCCGGTCACCTTGACGGACTGGTTGGCGGCGAAGAGCTCCACGGTTAGTTCGTCACCGGCCTCGAACGCTTCGTCGTCCGCGACCGGGAACTCGCGCAGAACGCGGGGCGGCGCTTCAAGCCCGGCCTTCCTGGCATGACCGGTTTCGGCCGCGGTCGCGCGCTTGGCCTTGCGCGCCTCGAAGCCGACCTGGACGGCGCGGTATCCGTCGGTCTGCTCGGACTTGACGCACACAACCGGGCACGGACCGGCGCGGACCACGGTAACCGGCACCGCAAGACCCTCGTCGTTGAAAATGCGGGTCATCCCCACCTTGCGTCCGATCAGTCCCGCCATGCCGCCTCCCGGGAGTTGTCCATGGGCTGCCTAGTCGACCTTGATCTCGACATCGACGCCCGCCGGCAGGTCCAGCTTGGTGAGGGCGTCGATGGTGGCGGGCCGGGAATCGACGATGTCGATAAGCCGCTTGTGCGTGCGCAGCTCGAACTGTTCCCGGCTCTTCTTGTCGATGTGCGGCGAGCGCAGCACCGTCCAGCGCTCGCGGCGCGTGGGCAACGGCACCGGACCGCATACGCTGGCTCCGGTCTTCTCCGCGGTGCGGACGATGTCGGAAGCGGTCTGGTCGACGATCCAGTGATCGAAGGCTTTCAGCTTGATGCGAATCCGGCCACTCATTTCTGGTAGACTGCTCCGTTGCCTGCCACAATCTCGTCACTCTTCGACCGGGGCACCTGGTCGTAGTGCGAGAACTGCATGGTGTACACGGCCCGTCCCTGGCTCATGGAGCGGAGGGAGGTCGAATATCCGAACATCTCCCCCAGCGGCACGCTGGCTCCGATGACCCGGGCGCCGCCGCGCTCGGTCATGCCGCCAACTCGTCCCCGCCGGGAAGAAAGGTCTCCCATGATATCGCCCATGTAGTCGCCGGGCGTAACGACTTCCACATCCATGACCGGCTCGAGCAGGACCGGCCGCGCCCGTCTCACGCCCTCCCTGAGCGCCATCGATCCGGCGATCCTGAAGGCCATCTCGCTGGAATCGACATCGTGATAGGAGCCGTCCACCAACTCGACCTTGATGTCGATGAGCGGGTAGCCGGCCACGGCCCCGCTGGACATGGCGTCGCGCATGCCCCGCTCCGCGGGACCGATGAATTCCCTGGGGATCCTGCCGCCCACGATCCGGTCCTCGAAGACAAAGCCCGCGCCCTTGGGGGCGGGTGCGACGTTGATGACCACATGACCGTATTGCCCGCGTCCCCCCGTCTGTCGCACGAACCGCCCCTCCACCTTCGTGGCGGAACCGACGATCGTCTCGCGGTACGCGACCTGGGGCCGGCCGATGTTGGCGCCAACCCGGAATTCCCGGCGCAACCGGTCGACGATGATCTCGAGATGCAGTTCACCCATCCCGCTGATGATGGTCTGGTTGGTTTCCTGATCGCTGCGCACCCGGAAGGTCGGGTCCTCGTCGGCGAGCTTCGCCAGTCCCCGGGCCAGCTTGTCCTGGTCGGCCCGGGTCTTGGGCTCGATGGCGACCGCGATCACCGGCTCCGGAAACTCCATGGACTCGAGGATGATGGGATGATCCGGATGGCACAGGGTATGGCCGGTGCGGACCCCCTTCAGTCCGATGACCGCTGCGATGTCCCCCGCGAAGACCTCCTGCCTTTCCTCGCGCTTGTTTGCGTGCATCTGCAGGATGCGGCCCACCCGCTCACGCCTGCCCCGGGTGGCGTCGAGCACGTAGCTGCCGCTCGGAAGCGATCCCGAATAGACGCGGAAGAAGGTGAGCCGCCCGACATAGGGGTCGGTGGCGATCTTGAATGCGAGCGCGGTGAAGGGGGCGTCGTCGCACACCTCCCGCGTCTCGGCGAAGCTGCCTGCCGGACGATAGTGCCCCTCGACGGGAGGAATGTCGATGGGGGAGGGGAGGTAGTCGATGACACCGTCCAGGAGCGCCTGGATGCCCTTGTTGCGGAAGGCCGATCCGCAGAAAACGGGGAAGATGGCGCCCCGCAGGGTGGCCTCGCGGATCGCCCGCCGGAGTTCTTCCTCGGTGAGTTCCTCGCCCGCAAGGTACTTCTCCAGCAACTCGTCGTCGTGCTCGACCGCGGCCTCGATGAGTTCGTGCCGGCATGCGGCGATCACCTCGGCCATCGAGTCCGGCACCGGCCCGTAGCTGAAGCGTGAACCCAGGTCGTCCTCGTAGATGATCGACCTCCGGGTGACGATGTCCACGACGCCGGTGAAGAGCTCGCCCTCCCCGAGCGGATACTGGACCGGGTGGGCGTTGGCTCCGAGCCGTTCGCGCATCATCCTGACCACCTGCTCGAAGTCGGCCCCGACGCGGTCCATCTTGTTGACGAAGGCGATGCGGGGCACGCGATAGCGGTCGGCCTGGCGCCATACGGTCTCGGACTGCGGCTCGACGCCGCCGACCGCGCAGAACACGGCGATGGATCCGTCCAGAACCCGCAGCGAACGCTCGACTTCGGCCGTGAAGTCGACGTGCCCGGGGGTGTCGATGATGTTGATGCGGAAGGTGGAGCCGTTGCGCAGCCACGCGCAGGTGGTGGCTGCGGAGGTGATGGTGATCCCCCGTTCCTGCTCCTGCTCCATCCAGTCCATGGTGGCCGCACCTTCGTGCACCTCGCCCATGCGATGGACCCGGCCGGTATAGAACAGAACCCGCTCGGTGGTGGTGGTCTTGCCCGCGTCGATGTGCGCCATGATGCCGATGTTGCGCAGACGCTCTAGCGGTGTGTGCCTGGGCATCCGATGTATTCCTTCAAGTCCTGTGTTTCGGTCGTCGGTACGCAAAAAAAGCGCAGGAACTCCGGGGCCACGAGTGCAGATTCGGCCGGGCCAACCCACCTGCCGGTTGGAAGCCGTCTGCCTTGTGTCGCGAGGGTTGGAACTTCGGGAACCCCCGCTACCCCGGCGCCAGCCTGCGCGCCGCAGTTCGGAAACGGCTACCAGCGATAGTGGGCGAACGCCTTGTTGGCTTCTGCCATCCGGTGCGTGTCTTCCTTCTTCTTTATCGTGCTTCCCTCGTTGCGGCTCGCGGCCAGAATCTCGGCCGCGAGACGACCCGCCATCGACCGCTCTCCCCGCTTGCGGGAAAAGTCGATCATCCATTTTATGGCCAGCGCCTGGCGTCGCTCGGGGCGGACTTCGATCGGCACCTGGTATGTGGCGCCGCCGACCCGCCTGCTCTTCACCTCGACGGCAGGCTTGGCGTTGTTGAGAGCCTGGTTGAACACTCCCAGGCCGGGTTGTCCCGAACGCTCCTCCACTACCGTGAGGGCGTCGTAGAAAATGCTCTCCGCGGTGGACTTCTTGCCGTCCAGCATCAAGCCGTTGATGAACTTCTGGGCTACAACCGACTCGTAGCGCGGATCCCCCGCGGTCTCCCTCTTTTCGGCGCGCGTGCGGCGGCTCATGGAGTTACCTGGGTTCCTTGGTTCCGTACTTCGACCGGCCCCGGCGGCGGTCGCCCACTCCCGAGGTGTCCAGCGTGCCGCGCACGACATGATAGCGCACGCCGGGCAGGTCCCTCACCCGGCCTCCCCGAATGAGCACGATGGAGTGCTCCTGGAGGTTGTGTCCTTCGCCACCGATGTAGGAAGTCACCTCGTAACCGCTGGTCAGCCTGACGCGTGCGACCTTGCGCAGCGCCGAATTGGGCTTCTTGGGGGTCGTGGTGTACACACGGGTGCAAACGCCCCGTTTCTGGGGGTTCTTCTGGAGCGCCGGCGACTTGTTCTTCTTCCGAACGGACCGGCGACCCTTGCGCACGAGCTGGTTGATGGTCGGCATACGATTGGTTTCAGCAGTCAGGCGTTCATATCACGACGAGCGCTTGCTTCCCGCCACACGGCTCGCCCGGACACGTCCGGGAGAATGTCCTCGGAGCCAGCAGGCATATCCTGTGCAGCTTTCAAAGATACGAAAGCCTTCCCGCCCGTGTCAACGCCGGACAATTCCGTGCCGTGGCCTACTCGAGCGCCGTCTCCTCCGCGGTGAACCCGGCCAGCAGGCCCTCCGGCTCCGCCAGGGGCAGGATCTCCTCGTCGTAGAATTGCTGTTCGACCATGAACTCGACGTGCTGGTACCGGTGGATACCGGTGCCCGCTGGAATCAGGTGGCCGATGATGATGTTCTCCTTCAGCCCCTTGAGGTGGTCGCGGGCACCCCTGACCGCCGCGTCCGTAAGCACCCGCGTGGTCTCCTGGAAGGAAGCCGCGGAGATGAACGACTCGGTCGTGAGGCTGGCCTTCGTGATGCCCAGCAGGAGCGGTTCGGAGCGCGCGGTCTTCCCTCCCTCCGGCAACTCCTCGTTGACCGCGAGAAACTCGGCCCGATCCACGCTCTCGCCCTCGAGGAAGGTGGTGTCCCCGGAATCCGTGATGCGGACCTTCTTCAGCATCTGGCGCACAATGACGGCGATGTGCTTGTCGTTGATCCTGACGCCCTGCAGCCGGTAAACCTCCTGAATCTCGTTCAGGAGATACTCCTGGACCGCGCGGGGGCCTTTCACGCGCAGGATGTCGTGCGGGTTGATGGGGCCTTCCGAGATGCGGTCTCCGGCGTGCACCTCGTCGCCTTCGTGGGCGCGCAGGTGCTTTCCGACCGGAACGTCGTATACCCGCGGGTCTCCTTCCCCGGGCGTCACCTCGACCTTGCGTTTTCCGCGCTTGACATCCCCGAAGCTCACCCGTCCGTCGATTTCCGTGATGACCGCGGGATCCTTGGGACGGCGCGCTTCGAAAAGCTCGGCGACGCGGGGCAGGCCGCCGGTGATGTCGCGGGTCTTGTAGACCTCGCGGCTGATCTTGGCGATGGTCTGCCCGGGCATGACGGTCTCACCGTCCTTCGCCATCAACTGGGCTCCCACCGGAATGATGAACTCCCGGGCCTTCACGTCTCCCTGCCGGATTTCGATGAGAGGGTGGAGCTTCTTGTTCCGGTCTTCGGTGACGATCATCTGCCGGCGACCCGTGGTCTCGTCGAGTTCCTCCCTCATGGTCTGGTCGTCGATGATGTCCGAGTACCGGATGATCCCCTCACAATCCGCCACGATGGGCTCCGAGTAGGGATCCCAGCTGAACAGCAGCCCACCTTCCTCAACCGTATCCCCCTCCCTGACCGCAAGCGTTGCGCCGTACGGCACTGCCAACTCGCTGCGGACGGCGCCGGCCGGGGTTTTCAGGATGATCTGCCCTTCCCGGGAGGTGACGATCCGCTCTTCCTGCGGGCTCTTGACCATCGTCACGCGCTTCAGCTCGACGATGCCGTCGATCTTCGACTTTCTCTGCGTCTGCGCGGCAATGCGGGCGGCGGTTCCGCCGATGTGGAAGGTGCGCAGGGTCAACTGGGTCCCGGGCTCGCCGATGGACTGCGCGGCCAGGATACCGACCGCTTCCCCCACGTCCACCATGCGCATCGTGGCCAGGTTGCGGCCGTAACACCTCTGGCAGATCCCTCGCTTGGTGCCGCAGGTAAGCACGGAGCGGATGCGCACGGACTGGATTCCGGCGTCGTCCTCGATCGCCTTCGCCTGGTGTTCCTCGATGAGCTCGCCCTTGCGGACGACCCGCTCACCGTCGATGGGATCGATGACATCTTCCAGCGCCACGTTGCCCGTGATGCGGTCGGCCAGCGGCTCGATGATGTCCTCTCCCTCCTTGAGCGCCGACATCTCGACGCCCTCCACCGTGCCGCAATCCTCCTCGGTGATGGTGACGTCCTGGGCGACATCGACCAGGCGGCGCGTGAGGTAGCCCGCATCGGCCGTCTTGAGTGCGGTGTCCGCAAGTCCCTTGCGGGCACCATGGGTGGAGATGAAGTACTCGACGACACTCAGCCCCTCCCGGAAGTTCGACTTGATCGGAGATTCGATGATTTCGCCGATTCCGCCGGTCAACTTCTTCTGAGGCTTGGCCATCAGGCCGCGCATGCCGGCCAACTGGCGCATCTGGTCGCGGTTCCCGCGCGCCCCGGAGGTCATCATCATGTAGACGGGGTTGTAGCCGTCCCGGGAGCGCTCCAGATACCGCACCATCTCCTCCGCCACATCGTTGTTGGCGTGGGTCCAGGTGTCGATCACCTTGTTGTAGCGCTCGCCCCGCGAGATGAAGCCGGCGTCGTAGTGGCCCCGGAAGCGGGCAACCTTCTCGTCGGCCTCGGCCAGGATCCGGCTCTTCTTGAGCGGGATCTCCAGGTCGCTGATGCCGACGCTGATCCCCCCCAGGGTGGCGTACCGGAATCCGAAGTCCTTCAGATCGTCCAGAAACCGGGTGGTGGGGAGCAGCCCGACTTCCGTGAAGCAGCGAAACACCAGGTCCCCGAGCTGGCCCTTGCCCAGGGTCCGGTTCTCGAACGGCATGCCCTCGGGAATGAACGAGTTGAAGAGAACCCGCCCGGCGGTGGTCCGCTCCCACTTGCCCTGAGGCTTGCCGTCCGCGGCCTTCTTCGGCGCCCAGAACCAGCACAGGGAGTGGAACTGCAGTCGGTCGGTGACCACCGCCATCTCCACTTCGCCGAACGTGCTGTAGCGCGGCGCATCCCGATAGTGTTCGTCCAGCTCCCGATTGGCCTTGTCGCGGACGGCGACGGAGGCCTTGCCGTTGTTGGCGTCGCGCTCCAGGTCCGAGATGGCCAGCGGTGGCTTGGTGAGGTAGTAGCAGCCGATGACGATGTCCTGGCTGGGCGCCGCGACCGGCCGGCCGTTCGAGGGCAGCAGGATGTTGTTCGACGACAGCATCAGAACCCGCGACTCCAGCTGCGCCTCGAACGAGAGCGGCACGTGCACCGCCATCTGGTCGCCGTCGAAGTCGGCGTTGAAGGCCGCGCACACCAGCGGGTGGATGCGGATCGCCTTCCCTTCCACCAGAACCGGTTCGAAGGCCTGAATGCCGAGCCGGTGCAGGGTGGGCGCCCGATTCAGCAGAACCGGATGGTCCCGAATGATGTCTTCGAGAACTTCGTAGACCTTGGGATCGTCGGCTTCGACGATCTTCTTCGCCCGCTTGACCGTTTCGGCCTCTCCGCGCTTCTCGAGTTCGTGAATGATGAACGGCTTGAACAGCTCGACGGCCATCGCCTTGGGCAGGCCGCACTGGTGCAGCTTGAGTTCGGGGCCCACCACGATGACCGACCGCCCGGAGTAGTCGACGCGCTTCCCCAGCAGGTTCTGGCGGAACCGCCCCTGCTTGCCCTTGAGCATGTCGGAAAGGGATTTGAGCGGCCGTTTGCCGCGCCCGCGGATCGCCTTCGATCGACGGCCGTTGTCGAACAGCGCGTCGACCGCCTCCTGCAACATGCGCTTTTCGTTGCGCAGGATGACCTCCGGAGCCCGCATCTCGACCAGCTTCTTCAGCCGGTTGTTGCGGTTGATGACCCTGCGGTAGAGGTCGTTCAGATCCGAGGTTGCGAAGCGCCCTCCGTCCAGGGGAACCAGCGGCCTCAGGTCGGGGGGAATGACGGGAACCACATCCATCACCATCCACTCGGGCCGGTTGCGCTGTTCGGGGCTCAACCCGGAGTTGCGCAGGGCGTCCACGACCTTGAGGCGCTTGAGCTTCTTCTTCTTGCGGTGCTGGGAGGTCTCGGTCCTGATCTCGATGCGAAGCCAGTCGGCGAGGCGGTCGAGTCCCTTGCCGTCCGCGTTGCGCCTGCCGATATCGACCTCCGGGGAGTCGAGCTTGCGCAGGAGGCTGCGGACGGCTTCCGCCCCGATCTCCGCGACGAACTCGTCGTCGCCCTCCTCACGGGCCTTCACGCGCAGATCGTAGTATTCGTCCTCGTCCAGAAGCTCCAGGAACTCGACGTCCTGGCCGCCGGGGTTGGTCACCACGTAGGAAGCGTAGTAGATCAGCTTCTCCAGGTCCCGCAACGTCATGCCGACCAGGTATCCCAGCTGGCTGGGCAGCGTCTTGAAGAACCAGATGTGGCAGACCGGAACGGCGAGTTCGATGTGCCCCATCCGTTCGCGCCGAACCTTGGAGAGCGTCACCTCGACGCCGCAGCGGTCGCATACGTGCCCGCGGAAGCGAATGCGCTTGAATCTGCCGCAGGAACACTCCCAGTCCTTCACCGGGCCGAAGATGCGCTCGCAGAAGAGCCCGTCGCGCTCCGGCTTGAAGGACCGGTAGTTGATCGTCTCGGGCTTGGTCACCTCTCCGTACGACCAGCTGCGGATTTCCTGCGGTGAGGCGACCTTGAGCTGGATGAAGTCGAAATCGGTCGTGCCGCTCGTCTCGCGGAACCTCGGAAAATCGATCATATGGCGTGCACCCCGTGGGTTGCGGGTGTCAGTGCGATGCGCAGGATCTCAGTCGTCCTGATCGAGCGTTACCGAGAGGCCCAGCGCCTTCAACTCCTGTACCAGCACGTTGAAGCTCTCCGGGATGCCGGGCTCGGGGAGGTTTTCCCCCTTGACGATCGCCTCGTATACGCGGGACCGGCCCATGACGTCGTCCGATTTGACGGTCAGTATCTCCTGCAGGGTATGGGCCGCGCCGTAGGCTTCCAGCGCCCATACCTCCATCTCCCCGAACCGCTGTCCCCCGAACTGGGCCTTGCCGGCCAGCGGCTGCTGCGTGACCAGCGAGTAGGGTCCGATGCTGCGCGCGTGGATCTTGTCGTCCACCAGATGCGACAGCTTGAGCATGTACACCATGCCGACGGTGACCGGGAAGTCGAAGGGCCGGCCGCTGCGGCCGTCTCGGACCACCGCCTTGCCGTCCGGACGAAGACCTGCCACGTCCATGAACTCCACCACCGCCGCGTCGATGCCACCTGACGCCGGCGATTCGGACCGGGCGAGCCGGTGGATCGCCGGAAACGCCTTTTGCATCGGTACCGCCAGCCTGCCGGCGTGCTCTTCGGCAGCCTCCACCAGGAAGTCCCTCAACCGGTCGAAGTAGGCCTGCGCCGCGTCCGGCAGGTCGACCCGCGCGTAGTCGTCCAGCGAACGACCCAGTCCGGTCGGGCCCTGATCGCCGTTGCCCCCCGCGCCCGCCTGGGCGGGCAGGGTTCGAGAGGCGCCCGTGAGCTGCTCGATATCGGTAGCGGCGGTGGCGGGAGGCTCGGCACTGATTCCCAGTGCCTGGGCTCCCCACCTGACTCCCGCCATCTTGAGGAGCAGCCCGACTTCATCTTCGCTCGCACCCTGGAACACGGGTGTCTTGGCACCGAAGCCCAGCACCCACGCGGCCCATCCCAGGTGGGTCTCGAGGATCTGGCCCACATTCATGCGGGACGGGACGCCCAGGGGATTCAGCACGATTTCCACCCGGGTCCCGTCGGGCAGGAAGGGCATCTCCTCCTCGGGCACGATGCGGGCGATGATGCCCTTGTTGCCGTGACGTCCGGCCATCTTGTCGCCCACGGCGATCTTGCGCTTCTCGGCGATGTAGACCTTGACCAGCTGAACCACGCCCGGCGGCAACTCGTCCGGCTGGAAGACCTTGTCGATATGCTCCTCGGTGTCGCTGTGCACCTTGTCGATGCGGCGGCGGGATTCGTCCACCACCGAGCGGATGCGCTCGTTGATCGACTTGTTGCGCACCTTGAGGCTGTCGAGTTCGACCTCCGCCAGATTCAGGTCCGTCAGCACCGCCTTGGTAACCTTGCGCCCCTCTTCGAGAAGGGGTTCGATCACCCCGCGTCTGAGACAGAGCGAAATCGTCTGAAGGTGCAGGAGCGCCTTGAGCTCGTCGTCGCGCACTTCGGTGATGCGAGCGATATCCTCGCGCTCGGTCTGGCGGAGTTCGCCAATCCGCTGGCCCTGCTCCTTGTCCAGGAGCGGACCGTCGATCCGGCGCGAGAAGATCTTCACGTCGATCACGGTCCCCGACATCCCCGGCGAGAGGCGAAGGGAAGAGTCCTTCACATCCTTGGCCTTCTCACCGAAGATCGCGGTCAGCAGCTTCTCCTCCGGCGAGAGCTCCGTCTCGCCCTTGGGCGTGATCTTGCCGACCAGAATGTCCCCGCTCTTGACCTGGGCCCCGATGCGGACGATGCCGCGCTCGTCCAGGTTGGTGAGGTTCTCGTCGGCGACGTTGGGGATCTCGCGGGTGATCTCCTCCGCGCCGCGCTTGGTGTCGCGGACGTGGAGTTCCAGCTCCTGGATGTGGATCGATGTGAAGACGTCTTCCCTGACCAGCTTCTCGCTGAGGACGATCGCGTCTTCGAAGTTATGACCGTACCAGGGCATGAAGGCGACCAGGACGTTGCGGCCCAGCGCCAGCTCGCCGTAGCTGGTGGAGGGTCCGTCGGCGATGATCTCGCCCTTCTCCACGATCTGGCCGCGCTCCACCAGTGGCCGCTGGTTGATGGCCGTGTCCTGATTGGTGCGCCAGTACTTCTTGAGCACGTAGGTGTCGAACTGGGAGAGCCGCATGAGAGGCTGGTCGGCCTCCTTCACCTTCACGGCACCCGTGTCGATGACGATCTTGTCGGCCGTGACGCCGACGATCCTGCCGCCGCGCGTCGCGGTGACGACGGCACCCGAGTCGCGCGCCAGCTTGCGTTCCAGTCCGGTTCCCACCAGGGGAGCGTCCGTGTAGAGCAGCGGAACCGCCTGGCGCTGCATGTTGGAGCCCATCAGCGCCCGGTTGGCGTCGTCGTGCTCGAGGAAGGGAATAAGAGCCGCCGCGACCGACACCAGCTGTGCCGGAGCGACGTCCATGTAGTCGATGTCGGCGGGCGCCAGGAGCGGAAAGTCGCCGCGCTCCCGGCACAGCACCAGCGGATTGCAGAACGTGCCGTCCGGATTCAGCGGCGCGTTGGCCTGCGCGATGCGCGCGCGCTCCTCCTCGTTGGCCGAGAGCCACTCGATCTCTCCGGTGGCGCGCCCTTCCACCACCTTGCGGTAGGGCGTCTCCACAAAGCCCAGCCCGTTGACGCGCGCGTAGGTGGTGAGCGAGGTGATGAGGCCGATGTTCGGACCCTCCGGAGTCTCGATCGGACACATGCGGCCGTAGTGCGAATAGTGCACGTCGCGAACCTCGAACCCGGCGCGCTCTCGGGTGAGTCCCCCGGGGCCGAGTGCCGACAGACGCCGCTTGTGCGTCATTTCGGCCAGGGGATTGGTCTGGTCCATGAACTGCGACAACTGCGACGAACCGAAGAAGGCCTGGATTACGGCCGAGACCGTCCGGGCGTTCACCAGGTCGTCGATGTTGATCTTGCTGGGATCGGTGTTGATGGACATCCGCTCCTTGACCAGCCGCGCCATGCGCGAAAGGCCGACCGACAACTGATTCGCGATCAGCTCCCCGACGGTACGCACCCGGCGGTTGCCCAGGTGGTCGATGTCGTCGGTGTGTCCGTGCCCCTCGCTCAGCTCGACGAGGTAGCGCAGGATCTCGACGAAGTCGTCCCGCGTCAGCACCGTGGTGGACGCCGCGGTCTCGAGACCCAGGCGCTGGTTGATCTTGTAGCGACCGACGCGGCCCAGGTCGTAGCGCCTGGGGTTGAAGAAGACGCTCTCCAGAGCGGCACGCGCCGTATCGACGTTGGGCGCCTCTCCGGGACGCAGCAGCGAATAGATCTGGAAGAGTGCCGTCTCCTCGGATTCGGTTGGATCCTTGGCCAGCGTACGCTTGACGATGGGGCTCTCCGTCCTTATCGGGCCTTCGCCGGCCGCGGCACCATCCGCTCCGGGCTCGGCGGCATAGACCACGACCCGGTCGATGCCCATGCGCGCCAGCGTCTCGATGTCCGCTTCCTCGAGTTCGCTGGTGGCTTCGAGAATCACTTCGCCGGTGTCGGTGTCCACCACGTCGTCCGCCAGGACCGTGCCGCTCAGCGTCTGGAGCGCGTCGGAAAGGTCGCCGATCACAGCGTCCTTCTTCCGGAAGAAGAGGCTGTAGATGTGCTCGTCGGTGCCGAAGCCCAGGGCGCGCAGCAATGCCGTGGCCGGGAACTTCTTCTTGTCGATGTGGACGTAGCAGACGTTGTTGATGTCGACCGTGAATTCCACCCAGGAGCCGCGGAAGGGAATGATGCGGGCGCTGTGCAGCTTGGTCCCGTTGGGATGGATGCTCTCCTCGAAGACGACGCCCGGAGAACGATGCAGCTGGCTCACCACGACGCGCTCGGCGCCGTTGACGATGAAGGTGCCCAGGCCGGTGAGCAGGGGCAGATCCCCCAGGTAGACCTCTTTCTCGATTATGTCGCGCGCGCGGCGCTCCCCGTCGTCCAGATCCTCCCAGACAATGAAGCGAAGCGTCGCCTTCAGGGGCGCGGCGTAGGTCATGTCCCGCTCGATGCACTCCTCCTGCGAATAGCGGGGGGCGCCCAGCTTGGACGAGACGTATTCGAAACTGAAGTTCTCGTTCACATCGGAGATCGGAAAAATCTCCTGAAAAACGCGGTCGAGCGAGAAATCCCAGGGATCCTCCGCGACGGCGTCGCCGTGAACCAGATTGCCGAAGGACTTGAGCTGTACATCCAGGAGATTCGGCATCGGCATGACCGAATCCAGCTTGTCGAAACTGACGATGGGCCGAGCGGCGTCGCGACTATCCAACTGGACTCCCCCTATGGGCCGCACCCTGTCCGGAGGGCGGTTGCGGCAGGTCGAACGGGAAACACCTTGACGACGTCCGGCAGTCCCCCCGGAGGGACGGCCGGTACACGTTCTGAGGTAAGGGCAGGCGGCGCGGCGCCAGGAGCGGCGTACCGCGACCGTACCCCGTCTGCGCAGGAGTTGAAACGAACCGCACCTACTTGACGGTGACCGTCGCGCCCACCTGCTCCAGCTTCGCCTTGACCTGCTCCGCCTCGTCCCTGGAAACGGCTTCCTTCACCGGGTTGGGAACCCCGTCGACGAGCGCCTTGGCTTCCTTCAGCCCCAGACTGGTCACTTCGCGAACAACCTTGATGACCTGAATCTTCTTGGCGCCGAAGCTGTCGAGAACGACGTCGAACTCGGTCTGCTCCTCGACCTCGGCCTCTGCTTCGGCCGGGCCCGCCATCGCCGGCCCGACCGCCACCGCGGCCGTCACGTTGAACTTCTCCTTGAACGCATCCACGAACTCGGAGAGCTCGAGAACCGTCATGTTGCCGATGCTGTCGAGGAGTTCCTGTTGATTGATCGCCATCTCGCTGCTTTCTCCTGATTGGTCCCGGCCATCCGCCGGGGGTTGGTGACCCGACTCGCCACGCGTCCGCGCCCGCGTTTCCGCTGCAATCGGCCGAGCGCGGTCATCGCGGACTCAGTCTTCGCCTGTTTTCTCCCTCAGTGCGTCCAGAAGGCCGGCGAGTTCCTGCAGCTTGCCCTCGAGCGCGCCCACGAAGGCCGCCATGGGACCCTCGAGCGCACCCGCCAACTGCGCCATGAGCACGTCGCGCGCGGGGAGCGCCGCCACTCTGAGGAACTGTTCTTCTCCGATGACCCTGCCTTCGACCACGCCCACCTTGAACGCGGGACGCTGGGCGTTCTTCTTCGCAAAATCGACCAGGACCCTGGCGGGCTCCACAGCATCGGTCGTGCCGAACACGATACCGGTCGGCCCCGAGAGGTGGGCTTCCAGCCCGGCAATGTCGAGGTCGTCGAACGCCCGCTTCGCGAGCCGGTTCTTTACGACCCGGTAACGGCCTCCGCTTTCGCGGATCTGGCGGCGGAGCAGCGTCATCAACTTGACGTCGAGTCCCGTGAAGTCGGTCAGGTAGAGTGCGCCGGCGTTCTCCGCCTCGCTCCTGAAGTCCTCGGTGAACGCCTGTTTCTGGGCTTTGTTCATCGGTCAGCTCCGCCCGAACTGGTTGGGGTCGAGCGGCACGCCCGGCCCCATGGTGCTGGAGAGCGTCACGCTCCGTACGTATGCGCCCTTCGCAGCGGCCGGACGCGCGCGCAACACCGAGTCCATGAAGGCGCCCAGGTTTTCCGAGAGCTTGCTGTCGTCGAACGAAACCCGTCCGATGGGGGCGTGCAGATTGCCGGTGCGGTCGACGCGGTACTCGATTTTCCCGGCCTTGATCTCGGAGACGGCGCCCGCGACGTCGAACGTCACCGTGCCCGCCTTCGGATTCGGCATGAGGCCACGCGGACCCAGGATGCGACCCAGCGGGCCCACCTGGCCCATCATGTTGGGTGTCGCGACCACCGCATCGAACTCCAGCCATCCCTGCTTGATGCGCTCCAGATACTCGGTTCCGACGTAGTCGGCGCCGGCATCCCGAGCCTCCTGCTCCTTTTCTCCCTGCGCGATCGCGAGCACGCGCATCTGCTTGCCGGTTCCGTGGGGAAGCACAACGGTGCCCCGCACGATCTGGTCGGCGCGGCGAGGGTCGACACCCAGCTTGGCCGCGACCTCTATCGATTCGTCGAACCTGGCGAAGGAGAGCGTCTTTACCAGGGTCACGCCCTCCGCCACGGTATGCGTGGCTCCAACCGGTATCCGGGCCCGGGCGGCCCGGATCTTCTTTCCGCGTCTTGGCATTATGGAATTGAGCCGGCTCGTGACACCCTCCCACCCCTGGCGGCTGGCATGGGGTGGTTCGTCGGGTCTACCAGTCCACCTCGATGCCCATCGAGCGCGCGGTCCCGGCAATCATGCGCACGGCCGAGTCCACGTCGCCCGCGTTCAGGTCGGGCATCTTGGCTTCCGCGATCTCCTTCAACTGGTCGGCGGTCACCCGGGCGACCTTTGTGCGGTTCGGTTCGCCGGATCCCTTTTCCAGTCCGGCTGCCTTCCGGAGCAGGACCGACGCCGGCGGCGTCTTGGTGATGAAGCTGAACGACCGGTCGGCGAAGACGGTGATCTCGACCGGGATGGTCGTGCCCTGCTGCTGCTGGGTTCTGGCGTTGAACTGCTTGCAGAACTCCATGATGTTCACGCCGTGCTGGCCCAGTGCGGGACCGACCGGGGGTGCCGGGTTGGCCTGCCCTCCGGGCACATGCAGCTTGATGAATCCGATGACCTTCTTCGCCATTTACGTTACCTGGTCGATATACCGGCCCGCGCCCGACAGCCGTTCGGACGCGTTCGGGAGCCGGAGTTCCGCCCCCGGCTCCGAGTCCGCCGTTCAGTATCCCTTGAGCTGAGCGAAATCGAGTTCCACCGAAGTCGGACGCCCGAAGAGGGAGACCTCCACCTTCACCTTTCCCTTGTCGGCATCCACGGACTGGACCGTTCCCGAGAAATCCGTGAATGGGCCCTGGGTGACCTCCACGGCCTGGCCGAGGTGGAAGGGGACTTCCGCCCGAGCTTCCTTTTCTTCCTCGGTCTCGATGCCGAGGAGCTTGCGCACCTCCTCCTCGCTCAGGGGTTGGGGCTTTCTGCCTCCCCCCACGAACTTGATTACGCCCTTGATGTCGTTGATGGCGTGCATGGTACGCGAGTCCAGCGTCAGATCTTCGCCGACCTCGATGTGCACCAGGACGTAGCCGGGATAGAGGCGGCGTTCGACCTGGACCCGCTTCCCGTTGCGGATCTCCATGACCTCCTGGGTCGGCACCAGGGTTTCCAGTATCTCGGGGTTGTAGCCTTCCTCGATCTTGCGGTCGATGAACCGCTTCACCTTCTTCTCGTGCCCCGAATAACTCTGGACCACGTACCATCGGGACTCGCTCATCGAGTCCTCACGCTCCGAAGATGCCCATGACGAAGTCGACGACGAAGCGCACGACGCCGTCCATGGCGAAGATGACGAGCGAGATCGCGATCACGAAGAGGATCACCACCCACGTCGCGTTGCGCAGCTGACCCGAGTCGGGCCAGGTCACTCGCTGCAACTCCGTCCACGACTCGCGCGCGAACCCCGCCGAACTCTCGATAATGTTGGGCATCCTGCGTCTCGGAGACTCGTTACTTGGTTTCCTTGTGCCCGACGTGCCTGCGGCAGCGCGGGCAGTACTTGCGGTAGTGCACCCGTCCGGGGTGCAGGCGCTTGTTCTTTTTCGTGGTGTAGTTGCGGTCCTTGCACTCCACGCACGCGAGGATCACGCGATCTCTGGCCATGGGACTAGGCGATGACTTCGGTGACGACGCCGGCGCCGACCGTGCGCCCACCCTCGCGGATGGCGAAGCGAAGCTCCTTGTCCATGGCGATGGGCGTGATGAGCTCGACCTCCATCTGGACGTTGTCGCCGGGCATGACCATCTCGACCCCTTCGGGGAGGCTGGTCGCGCCCGTGACGTCCGTGGTGCGGAAGTAGAACTGGGGCCGGTAGCCGTTGAAGAACGGCGTGTGCCTGCCGCCCTCACCCTTGGTCAGGACGTATACCTCGGCCTTGAAGTGAGTGTGCGGGGTGATGGATCCCGGCTTCGCGAGCACCTGCCCGCGCTGGATCTCGGTCTTGCCGACACCACGGAGCAGGAGCCCGGCGTTGTCTCCCGCCTGGCCCTGGTCGAGCAGCTTGCGGAACATCTCGACACCGGTCACAACCGTCTTGCGGTCCCTGTCCATGCCGACGATTTCCGCCTGGTCGCCGACCTTCACCACTCCGCTCTCGATGCGGCCGGTGGCCACCGTGCCCCGCCCGGTGATGCTGAACACGTCCTCGACCGGCATCAGGAACGGCTTGTCGATGTCCCTCTCGGGCTGCGGAATGTAGGAGTCGATCGCGTCCATGAGTTCCTGGATGCAATCGACGTCGGAGCCCTCTCCCTGGGCCTCCATGGCCTTGAGCGCGCTCCCCATCACCACGGGGATGTCGTCGCCCGGGAAGTCGTACTCGGAGAGCAGCTCGCGCACCTCCAGCTCTACCAGCTCGAGCAGTTCCTCGTCGTCGACCATGTCGACCTTGTTGAGGAAGACGACGATGTAGGGCACGTTGACCTGACGGGCGAGCAGGATGTGCTCCCGGGTCTGCGGCATGGGACCGTCCGCTGCCGACACGACCAGAATCGCACCGTCCATCTGGGCGGCGCCGGTGATCATGTTCTTCACGTAGTCGGCGTGCCCCGGGCAGTCCACGTGGGCGTAGTGCCGGTTCTCCGTCTCGTACTCGACGTGTGCCGTGGCGATCGTGATGCCGCGTTCGCGCTCCTCCGGAGCCTTGTCGATCTCGTCGAAAGCAATCGCGTCGCCACCGTGCTTCTTGGCCTGCGTGAAGGTGATCGCTGCGGTGAGCGTCGTCTTCCCGTGGTCAACGTGGCCGATGGTGCCGACGTTCACATGCGGCTTTGTCCGGTCGAACTTCTCCTTTGCCATTTCTCCGCTACCTCACTCCGTTCGGTTCAGGTGAATCGTGGTGTCAGGGCCCCGGAGGCCCGGGCAAGCTCTGGCCGGGATTTGAACCCGGGACCTCTTCCTTACCAAGGAAGCGCTCTACCCCTGAGCTACCAGAGCGCTGCTCCCTTCTGCTTCGGGATCAAGAGCGGGAGACGGGACTCGAACCCGCGACCCTCAGCTTGGAAGGCTGATGCTCTAGCCAACTGAGCTACTCCCGCTGGAATTCTCATTTCGCAATCTGGAACGGCGAAGCGCCCAATGGTGGGGGGAGGATTCGAACCTCCGAAGGCATTGCCAGCAGATTTACAGTCTGCCCCGTTTGACCGCTTCGGTACCCCACCGAGCATTTCTCTCGAAACTCCTGTGTTCGGAGCGCCCCTTCGCGCCTCCGGCTGCGGAGCAAGGATGCCCTCGGGCACCTGAGGCGGGCCTTTACGATCAAGCCTCGAAAGGTAACTTCTCGTTGAGGAAAGGTAAAGGGCGATGCATGGGACGATTTGGCCACGGCGGGTAGCGCCGCCCGGGACCGTCCAAACCGCACCAACCGGAGGAGCTCCGGCTTGTCCGCCGGCAAGCTGGCGAAGGGACTCGAACCCCCAACCTGCTGATTACAAATCAGCTGCTCTACCTGTTGAGCTACGCCAGCGCGCGACTACTGCTACCCGGCTTCGCCCCGGATGTCAACGGTCAGCGGGCCGACGCGGACCCGGCTCTCGACCTCGCATGCTTCCAGCGGGTTCCGTCGGGCGAGTCCTCGAGCACGATCCCTTCGCCGGCCAACTGGTCGCGAATGGCGTCCGCCTGCGCGAAGTCGCGCCGCGACCGGGCGAGGTCGCGCTTCGCGACCAGGACCTCGATGCGCTCCCGCTCCGGCTCGTCCACCTCGCGACCGGTCAGCGCCAGCTCGAGCACCCCGAGCACCTCGTCCATGGAGGCCAGAGCCGCTTCCGCCGATTCCCGGTCGCTCCCGCTGATCGCATCCGCCGCCCCGTCCAGGGCGGTGTTGGCTTCCTTGACGAATACGAACAGCGCGGCCAGGGCGCCGGCGGTGTTGAGATCGTCGTCCATCGCCTCGCGGAAGCGCGCCAGGGCCTCGCCGGCGAGTCCGTCCATTCCTGCGGGCGGAGCACCGGGACGGGTCGGCGTACGCGCGAGGCGGTCCCGGAAGTCGAGCAGGCGCTGGACGGCCCGGCGCGACGCCTCCAGTCCCGCGAAGGTGAAGTTGAGTTCGCTGCGGTACTGGGCGGACAGCATCAGGTGCCGAATCGCGGCGGGCTCGAATCGCTCGGTCAACTGCGGGACGGTGTAGGTGTTGCCGAGCGACTTCGACATCTTCCGGCCCTCCACCAGAAGATGCTTCACATGAATCCAGTGGCGAACGAACGTCTCGCCGGTCGCGCCCTCCGACTGCGCGATCTCGTCCTCGTGATGTGGGAACATCAGGTCTTCGCCGCCCAGGTGGATGTCCAGGGTGTCGCCGATCTCGCTCAGCGCCATGACCGAACACTCGAGATGCCATCCGGGCCGGCCCCGGCCCCATGGGGACTCCCAGGCGGCATCCGCGTACTCGTCCTCCGGCCGGGCCGCCTTCCAGAGCGCGAAGTCGCGGATGTCGTCCTTCGCGTACTTGTCGTCTGCAACGCGCTCTCCGGGACGCAGGGCATCCGGGTCGATGCGCGAGAGCCGGCCGTATTCCGGAAACCCCGAAATCCGGAAGTAGACCGAGCCGTCGGAGGTGGCGTAGGCGAGCCCCCGCTCCTCCAGCCGGGACACGAACGCGGTCATCTCGCGGACGTATTCCGTGGCCCGGGGGTGGCTGTCGAAGGGTCGCATGCCGAGGGTATCGGCGTCGGCGAGGAATGACCGGACATGCGGGGCGGCGAACTCCCCGATCGACTGCCCGGTTTCGGCGGCCAGTTCGACGATGCGGTCGTCGACGTCGGTGAGGTTGACGACGAAATGGACCTCGTACCCCAGCCACTCGAGGTAGCGATGGAGCAGATCGTAGACGATGAAGGCGCGGAAATTGCCGATGTGCGCGCGCCCGTACACCGTGGGGCCACAGCCGTAGATGCCCACCCGCCCCGGTCGGAGCGGTGTGAAGGGTCGCAGTGAGCGCGTCAGAGTGTCATGGAGGTGAAGGCTCATGCCGGGTTGCGTTAGAGGAACGGGATCGCGGCAGGGTCGCGCACGGGATGGCCGGCGCTCACTGGAGCACGCGGACTTCAAAGACGCGCCAGGCCTCGTCCTCGCGCACGAAGCCGACGTAGATGCTGTGTTCGACCAACTGGGAGGCTCCTTCGTGCACGACCGTCCAGCGGAGTGCTGCGTACCCCTGAAGCGGAGATCCCCCGACTTCGGCGACCCGCTCCAGCCGCGTCGACTCGGTCCGGTGCCCGGCCAGATAGTCGCGCAGCACGGCCACCGCCTGCCGTCTCGAAAGCGAAACGTGGTCTTCGCCTCCCACCCGCAGGCGGATGCCGGTGGCCACCAGAACCTGCACGAAGACATCGATGGAGCCGCGTTCCCACATGCGCGCGAGATTGGTTGCGGCCCCCTCCAGGGACGCCTGGGATGCCGGGGTTGGCGACGGCACAGGGGTTGAGGCACTGAGGACGGCGGCCAGCAGGACGAAAACGCCCGCCGGGTTCGCGCGCTTCAACCCCCCGGCCTTCAGCATGAGTCGCGGATGGCCGGGGCCAGGTCGCGCTCGACGGCGTCGAGAGCGGCACGGGGATCCGGGGCGCCGGTCACCGCGCGCCCGATGACCAGGTAGTCGGCTCCGGCCTCGCAGGCACGGCTGGGGGTCGCGACGCGGCGCTGGTCGTGAAGAGACTGCTGCGGGAGGCGGATCCCCGGGGTGACGACGAGGAGCCCGTCCCCGAAGCGGCGTCTCAGCGCCGCGGCCTCGAGCGGCGACGCCACCACGCCGTCGAGACCAGCCGCGCTCGCCTCCCCGGCGAGCTGGAGGACATGGTCCTCGAGCGGCACGCGCGCGCCGTCGGGTCCGCGCGGAAGCGACGATGTCCCCAGGGAGGTAAGCATCGTCACCCCCAGAAGCCGGGTCCCGTCCTTCGCGGCCCCGGCCGCGGCCTCCATCATGTGCGCTCCTCCCGCAGTGTGCACGGTCACTAGGCGCGCCCCGATCTTCGAGGCGGCGGCCACGGCGCCGGCCACGGTGCGCGGAATGTCGTGCAGCTTGAGGTCCAGGAACACGTGTTTCTTCCGTTTACGAAGATGATGGACGACAGCGGGACCTTCGCGTGCGAAGAGTTCCAGCCCGACCTTGTAGAAGTTGACTCGCCCCGCCAGCAGATCGACCAGTTCGAGCGCCCGGCCGGCCGAGGGATAGTCCAAGGCAAGGATGATGCCGCTCACGACGCGCAGACCTCCCGCTTCGCGAAAGGAACCGGTCCCTCGGGCGACCCGACCGCGCCCACCAGCTCCGCGACCGCGCCGATGTTCCTCCGGCGACCGTAGGCACCCAGTCCGTGCACGACGCGCTGCGCGGTCCGCGGATCGGCGAAGGTGGCGGTGCCCACCTGAACCAGCGACGCCCCGGCGAGCAGGTACTGTAGGCAATCGCGGTGCCCGCGGACACCTCCGACTCCGACCAGCGGGGCGCGGACGCGTCGGCTGGCCTGCCACACGGCGTGCACCCCGACCGGGAGCAGGGCCGGACCGCTGAGCCCGCCGCCGCCGGCCCCCAGCCGGGGGCGCCGCGTCTCCGGATCGATCACCATTCCGGGCATGGTGTTCACCAGGGTGACTCCGTCGCCGCCGGCAGCCACCGCGGCTTCAGCGGCCGCGCCGACATCGGGTGAATTGGGGGCCAGTTTTACCAGGAGCGGCCGGGCGGTGATCCCGCGCACGCGGCCAACCACCTTGGCCAACATCCCGGTGTCGAGCGCGAACGGCACGCCGCCCAGCGGGACGTTGGGACATGAGAGATTCAGTTCGAATCCCAGGAATCCGCCCTCCGGTTCGAGATGTTCGACGATCTCGCAGTACTCCCGCACCGCGTGTCCCGCCACGCTGACGAAAACCTGGGCGCGCCGCAGCCGCGAGGCGAGCCAGGGCAGCTTTTCGGCCTTGACGCGCTCCACCCCGGGATTCGCGAGTCCGATGGAATTGACCATGAGGCCAGCGCCCTCGCTGACCCTGGGTCTCGGGTTTCCGGCGCGCGGTTCCAGGGTCACGGACTTGGTGACCAGTCCGCCCAGCCGGTCGAGTTCCACAACTCCCGCCAGCTCCCTGCCGAAGCCGCAGGTGCCGGACGCAAGCAACACCGGATTCTGGAACCTCGCCCCGAACAGCTCCTGCTCAAGCTGCACCGGCTTCGCTCTCCGATGGGGACGACCCCGGTCCGGGCGATGGGTGCGCGCGTTGCAGGGTGTCCCTGCGGGGGACGGAGTCGCCCGGGAGGATCGAGTCGGCGGGCGGGACGGTGTCGGGGGCGAAGAATGCGTCGGTCGAGGTGACGCCCGGGGCGCTGCTGCGAATCGAGTCGGCCCTCAGCGAGTCGAGTCGCAACGAGTCCAGCCGCAGCGAATCGAGCAGCAGCGAGTCCCCCGCGGCGATCCGCCGCACCAGTTCCTCGGCGGCCCGGATGCTGTCGAGCGTGCGCGCGGCTTCCCGCACTGCGACGTCCCGGTTGGCGGCCTCCACGGCGACGCGCTGATGCAGGATCGCCAGAGAAGAGCCGAGGCGGCCCTCGACCATGGCGTAGTCCGCCGGCCGCGCTTCCGTTCCGGCGGACGCCTGGACGTAGATGTTGCCGTCCAGTTGACTCAGGCGGGCGGCGAGCGGTTGCCGCTCCTCCGCATCGTCGGTCAGTTCGAGCGCCGCCATCAACGCCTTGGCTTCCCAGGCGGAGCCGCGATCCCGGTCGGCGTACAGGGTAAGGAGCTGGAGCGCCAGGCGCGGCGCTCCTAGGCTGTCGCGCGCCAGCTCGGCCCCGGCGAAAAGCGCGAGGTGGTCCCCCGCTACCGCCGCTCTTTCGACGAACAGCCCAACGTGCTCCATGTAATCGATGAGCCGCACTGCTTCGGAGAGGGCGATGGCCGGGAGCAGAATCGCCCGGACTTCCTCCAGCTCCTCGAGACGATCGACGGAGTTCAGCCGCCATCGCGCGAGGGCGATGCGCGCCTCGCGCGCGGTTCTGTCGTCACCGCGCGCCAATTCCCGGGCCAGTTCACCGGCCACGACCGAATCCCCGGCGCGAGCGAGCAGGCTTGCCCGCTCGAGGCGGATCCGGCTGCGAGCGCCGGGCGCCCACTCGCTGCGCTCGGCGGCGGCCAACATGGCCGCCGCGGATCCCGCCCCCCAGAAGCGGGCGGCTCGCTCGGCGGCTGCGAGAACGGTATCGGCCCAGGCCTCTCCGGACGCCTGCTCGAGCACGGTTGTCGCACCCGCCCGCGCGTTCCCGAAGTGGTCGTTGTCGAGCCCGCGCACCAGGCGCTCCAGGGCAACCGGAACCTCCAGCTCCCGCGAGATCGCCTCCGACCTGTCCAGGCCCGCCCATCCCTCCTGCGTACGTCCGGCGTCGAATGCGGCCCGGGCCCGCCAGAGGTGCGCCTCCGCGCGCAGCATCGCGTCCGGGACCTCTTCGAGGGAATCGTCGAGAAGTCGCATTCCCAGGTCGCGCCGCCCCGTGGCCAGCGCAACGCCGCCGAGGTAGACGCGGGCACCCGCGTGCAGGCTCGAGTCGCTCGAGGTCGCCAGCAGACGCTCCAGCGCCGCCTGCGACCGCGCCCAGTCGCCGCTGTGGAAGTAGGCGCGGCCCATGATGTAGAGCGCGTCGTCGGCCCAGCGTCCGGATTCGTCCGACCGATAGCTGCGGGCGGCCTTGTCGATGGCCTCCCGATACGCCGAGGCAGCCTCGAGCGGCTGGTCCCGCAGGCGGGCGGACTGGGCATCGTCGAAGGCGCGCCGCGCATTGTAGAGCGCGTTGAAATACGCGCAGCCGACCGTCAGGCACGCGCACAGAGTCGCGGCCGCCGCGGCCGGCTTGATCCGGAGCCTGTCCGTCCTCACCGGCCACGCCTCATCGCTCGCTGAGCCTCCCGTTCCTGCGTCCGGCGCCGCAGCTTCTCCCTCTTGTCGTAGAGCTTGCGGCCCCGCGCGAGGGCCAGCGTCAGCTTGGCGTACCCCCGGCGCATGTAGAGGTCCAGGGGAATCAGCGTCAGCCCCTTCTCCTCGACCCTGCCGATCAGACGCCGGATCTCGGCGCGCTTCAGGAGGAGCTTGCGTGGGCGCTCCGGGTCGGCATTCCAGCGCGTTGCCGGCTCGTACGGGCTGATGTGCAGGTTGTGGAGCCACACTTCGGTGCCCTCCAGGCGGGCAAAGGCGTCCTTGAACCCCACCTTGCCCGCGCGCACGGATTTCACTTCCGGTCCCTTGAGCACCAGCCCGGCTTCGAGCGTCTCGATCACCTCGTATTCGTGCCGGGCCTTCCGGTTGCGGGAGATGAGCAGTCGGCCCGGACGCCCCGCGTCGCTTGCCCCCACCACGTAGTGCGCGCCGAGCTAATAGATGAGGACCGGCGTGCCCACGTCGATCAGATAGTAGAGTTCGCGGGCCGCCTCGTTGGTCAGGCGAATGCATCCGTGGGAGATGCGCCGCCGCTCCGGGTCGGGGTCGAGCACCAGCTCGGGCCGGTGGGTGCCGTGAATCGCGATGCCGTCACCCAGATAGATCGCAGTGGTGCCCAGCGCTCCCGGGATCGAGCGGGACGGATGCTGGCGCGGGGGAACCGGAACTCCCCTCTCGACGAAGTGCCAGTCGGGAGCGATCCAGACCGGGTCCTTTTCCTTGTACCGCACCCTCATGATTCCGCGGGGCGTGGAGAAGTGCCACTTCTGGCCGGCTCCGTTCAGGTTGAATCCGGTCCCGGTGCCGACGGGCGCCGACCAGATGGCGCGCTCGCCCTCCATGACGAAGAGCCGATTCTCGACAAGGTGAACGACCACGTAGCGCTCATGGGAGGGAAGGAACGACGTTCCCACGGCCACGTCGCGCGCCAGCATCCTCGTCCGGTCCGTAACCAGCGGGTCGCCGTCGAGGCCCTGGCCCCGCATCGCCGCCGGCGCGAGAATACCGACCAGCAGCAGCGCGCCTCGCAGCGCCGCCGCGGCGGCGCCCTCAGTCCACTGGTGGCGCCAGCTCGTCCCGGGCATCGTCATCGTGTTTCCCGTTGTCCTGCGCCCCGGCGTCGTGGACGACCTGCCGCGCGGCGTCGCTCGCGGCCCGATAGGCGGCTTTGGAGGTTTCAATTCTCTCCTGAAGCTCTTCGCGCGCGTCCAGCGCCGCCCGGCGACCCGCATCCACCGCTCCCTTCACTGACTCGATCTGCTCCCGGACTTGTTCGCCGGCTCGCCCCAGCCTCTCCTCGAGGCCCTCCTGGGCCGCGCGCACCCGCTCCTGTGCAACATCCCTGAACTCAAGCGCCCGGGCCTTCAACTGCTCCTGGGTCTCCTTGCCGGAGCGGGGCGCGAAAAGCAGCGCGAGCCCGGCACCGACGACGGCGCCGAGCAGAAAGGCGCCCGTGCTCGATCCGCCGTCGCGCTCGATTACGACGAGCGGTCCGTCTTCTCCCTGAGCCATCCCGCTCCTCCCATGAAATGCGCGGCAGCCGCCGCAGGCGACCGCACCCGCTCCATCCTGATACAAACTAGGGTTTCCCGAGGAGGATGCCTACCCTGCGAACCGGCGTCCCCTCGCGCCCCCTCAGGCCTCCTACACCTGCCAGGGGTGATCGGCTTCCTCCATTCGGGGGGGATGGTAGCCCGAACGGCCCAGCAACCCGTGCACATACCGTTTGCCCATCTCCACGCCCGGCTGGGTGAGGGGATCCACGCCGTAGAGGAAACCGGCGTACACGGTCGCGGCCTGGAAGAGCAGGATGAGTTCACCCAGCGCCTCGGCGTCGAGCCTGGCCAGCCGCACGGTCAGGTTGGGCCTCCCGCCCGTTCGCAGCGCGGCCGCGGTCGCGGCGTGCTCGACGGTGATGAGATGATGGAGTGTGTGACCCTCGGGAAACTCGAACGCGGGAAACGAGGCGGGCGCATCGCCGATCGGGACCGGATCGTCGGCCGCGTCGACGGTGACGAAGCAAACCACCTTGTCCGCGGGCCCCTCCATGAAGAGCTGCAGCAGCGAGTGCTGGTCGGTCGCCCCGGCTGCCGGGAGGGGGGTGGGGCCGGTGGCCGCGGGACGGCCGCCGAGCCCCGCGGCCTTTCCGAGCGACTCGCCCCACAGCTGCTGCACCCAGAGAGCGAAGGAGCGGAGCCGGTCGCAGTAGGGCATGAACACGTGCACGCGCTGCCCGCACTCGACATCGGCGCGGTGCAGAAGGGTCGCCACCACGCCCGCGGGATTCAGCGTCAGCTCGTCCGTCCGGCAACGTCTCTCCATGCGCGCGGCGCCCCGAAGCACCCCCGCCAGGTCAAGCCCGGCCGCCGCCGCCGGGAACAGCCCGACCGCCGACAGAACCGAGAAACGCCCCCCCACGTTGCCCGGCACCGGCAGGGTGGCGATGCCCGCCGCCTCGGCCAGGGCGCGGAGCGGTCCTCGTTCGGGATCGGTGGTGAACAGGAGATGCTCCCGCGCCTGATCCGGGCCGACTTCGCGGGCGAGACGCTCGGCAACGACCAGGTACTGGGCCAGCGTCTCGGTCGTCGAGCCCGACTTGCTGACCACGTTGAAGAACGTCCTGCGCATGTCGAGGCGGTCCAGCAAGGTGCCGATCGAGTGCGGGTCGATGTTGTCCGCCACATGGAGGCGGGGGTGGGGGCCGCCCGTTGCACCCGCGGCACGGGCGGGGTCACCGGCGCCGAGCGCGTCCCGCAGCGTGCGGGTCCCCAGCGCCGATCCGCCAATTCCGAGAACCACGAAGTCGTCGAAGCGTCCCCCGAGCCCGGCGGCTGCGCGGCGGATGCGGGCCGTGGCCTCCGCGGCGCGCGGCAGGTCGAGGAAGCCCATGCTCCCGTCCCGTCGCGCCCGTTCGACATCCTCGTGCGCCACGCGGAAGCGTGAACCCAGGTCACCGGTGAGCCGTTGCGGGTCGACACCCTCCTCCCCTTCGTCGATGGCGAGGAGGTTCCGGTAGTCGACGGTGATGGCGCTCATGCGCCGTCCGCCGCCGCCGGGGACTGCCGGGATCTGGTGCGTGCGTCGTCCACCTCCAGGGTGAGGCCATCGAAGGCGGGCCGGATGTCTTCCGGGAGACGCCGGCACAGGTCGTCGTGCCGCACCCGGTGGGTGAGGTGGGTGAGATAGGTCCTCCGGGCACCGACCGCCCGGGCCGCGGCTATGGCTTCCTCGATGTTGAAATGGGTGGGATGGGGATCCCCGTACCACAGCGCGTTGAGCACCAGCAGATCCGCGCCCCTGAGTCCTTCCAGCGCCGCCCGCGGAAGTCGTTTTGCATCGGTCACATACCCGAGGCCCCCGACACGGAAGCCGTAGGAGCGGATCCCGCCGTGAGGCACTCCGAGCGGCAGGAACACGTGGCCGGCGATTTCCACCGGCCGTCCCTCCCGGAAGGTGAAGACATCGAGCTCCGGGCGCAGGATCCCGTCCGACGCCCGGGGACGCGCCTCGAAGATGTACGGAAAACGGCGCCGCAGCTGGCGGGCGACCGACCGGTGCATCCAGGCGCTGATCCTCCCGCCGTGGAGCGCCGTGAACACGCGCAGGTCGTCGATGCCGTGGATGTGGTCGGCGTGCGCGTGCGTGAACCACACCGCGTCCAGCGAGGAGACGCCCTCGCCGAGCAGCTGGAGTCTGAGCTCCGGGGGAGTGTCGACGAGGAGGCGGCGATTCCCGAAGCGCAGGAGGGCGCCGTGCCGCGTGCGCCTGTCGCGGGGATCGCTCGAGGTGCAGGTGTCGCATCGACATCCGATGACCGGCACGCCGTAGGAGGTGCCGGTGCCCAGGAACGTCAGCGAGAACGACATGGGGCTTCTAGAGCTGCTCCACGCGCATGGTGTTGGTCGACCCGCTCTCGTGGAAGGGGAATCCCGCGGTCACCACGACCGAATCTCCCGGCTTGCCGACTCCCGCGCGCACGACCGCTTCCTTCCCGTAGGCGGAGAGCGCGGAATAGCTGACCGGCACGTCGGTGGCGAGCGTCGGCCACACGCCCCAGACAGGCGCGAGCTGGCGGAAGGTGCGCGGCTCGGTGCACACGGCGAAGATCGGGACCGGCGGACGGTACGATGAGACCAGGCGCGCCGAGAAGCCGCTGCTGGTGATCACGATCAGCGCGGGAGCATCCAGTTGTCGCACCGCGTCCACCGTGCACGACGCGACCGCATGTTCGCGGCGGGTCGCGCCCCCCCGCTGCCAGTTGTCGGGGCGCGGGAGGTAGCGCGGACCCTGGGCCAGCACGCCGGAACCCTCGATCTCGCGGATGATGCGCACCATCGCCCGCGCGGCGTGCAGCGGGTACTCCCCGACCGCGGTTTCGCCGGAGAGCATCACGGCGTCGGTGCCGTCCAGCACCGCGTTGGCGACGTCCGAGGCTTCGGCGCGCGTCGGGCGCGGGCTCTGGATCATCGAATCGAGCATCTGGGTCGCGATGATGACCGGCCGGCCCGAGTAGTTGGCCAGCTGGACGATGCGCTTCTGGGCCAGCGGCACCTGCTCGAAGGGCACCTCCACCCCCAGGTCGCCCCGCGCGACCATGACCGCGTCCGTTGCCTTCACGATCTCCTCGATAGACGCCAGGGCGCGCACCAGTTCGACCTTCGCCACCACGAGCGCGCGGCCCGCGACCCTCTCCTTCAACTCCTCGATATCCGCACCTCCCCGGACGAACGACAGGCCCACGTATTCCACCCCGGCCTCCAGGGCGAAGTCGAGGTCGTCCAGATCCCGCTCGGTGAGCGAGGGAGTGCTCAGGTTGGCGCCGGGCACGTTCATGCCCTTGAAGCTCTTCAGCAGGCCGCCGGTTTCCACCAGGAAGCGGGCCTTGCCCCCGTCCTTGCCTACGCAGCGCATCTCGAGCAGGCCATCGTCCAGGAGAACCCGGTCCCCGACAACGACGTCGTCCGCAAGGTGCCGGTAGGTCGTCGGGATCTCCCCGGCCTCCATGGTCTCCTCCGGGGCGATGACCACCTCCTGGCCCTCGGCCAGAAAGAGTGGCGACTCGAGCCGGCCCACGCGGATCTTGGGACCCCCCAGGTCCACGAGAATCGATACCGGCGTGCCCGCCTCATCGGCCGCGCGCCGGATCAGGGCTACCGCCTCCAGGTGATCCTCACGGAGGCCGTGGGACATGTTCAGGCGCGCCATGGTCATGCCCGAATCGACCAGATCGCGGACCACCCCGGCCGAAAACGTGGCCGGACCCATCGTGCACACCAACTTGGTTCTCAGCATCGGATTCCCACTTCCCCCCGCTGTAGCGCCGGCAGGCCGGCGCCCAGTTAGCCGTTTTCGATGTATGGAGCGCCGTTATTCTAGTCTGGTTCGGTCGAAATCACAGTGACCGGTCCCATCCCGGGTCCGCGCACGCTGCGGGGTCGTCCGGGCCCTCCGGCAGCCGGGCTCTCGCGCAGGACCGGAAGATGGGCCACCTTTCGCGCCCATGAAGCTACACCACATCGCCGACGCGCACGCAGCACGCTCCGTGGCGGAGAAGCTGGATTCCCGCTCGCCCCTCGCCCTCGACTGCGAGGCGGCCGGCTATCACCGCTATTCCGACCGGCTCTGCCTTGTGCAGCTCTCCGCGCCGGGGGATACGTGGCTCATCGATACCCTGGCCCTCGACGCAAGCGGGATGCTCAGGTCGCCGCTGGAAGATCCGGGTCGCGAGATCATCATGCACGGAGCCAGCTACGATCTGCGCCTGCTGTCGCGGGATCTGGGCATCCGGGTACGGGGCGTCTTCGACACGCAGGTCGCGGCCGCGCTGCTCGGGGAAGCCGCGCTGGGACTGTCCGCGCTGCTTGAACGCTTCCTTGGCGTGCGCCTGCCCAAGAAATACCAGCGAGCCGACTGGGCGATGCGGCCGCTTCCCCCGGGAATGCTCGAGTACGCCGCAGCCGACACGCGCTATCTGGCGGCCCTGGCGGACATCCTGCGAGCCCGGCTGGAGGAAAAGAAGCGTCTCGCGTGGGCGAGCGAGGAGTTCCGCTGGCTCGAGCGAACCGTCTCCAACAGAGAGGATCCCGACCCCGATCCGGCGACGAACATCAAGAAGGCGCGCCATCTGGCCCCGCGTGCGCTTCAGCGGCTGCGCGCGCTGTGGACCTGGAGGGACGAGGTCGCCCGCCGCAAGGACAGGGCGCCCTTCCGGGTGGCCGCGGACGACGTCCTGCTGAAGCTGGCCGAGACCCCACCCCGCTCGATCGGGGAACTCGGCCGGCGGCCCGGTCTGTCGCCGGTCCTGGCCCGCACTGACGGAGGGAGATTCTTCGAGCACCTGGACCGGGCGGACTCCATCCCGGAGGCGCGCATCGCCCCGGGACGCCGACGCCGCGAGGGATCGTTTCCGAGGCTCTCGCCGGAAGGTGAACAACGCGCCCGGGAGCTGCGCGCCGCCCGTGTCCGAAGGGCCCGCGAACTCGGACTGCAACCGGGTCTCCTGCTTCCCAACAAGACCATCATGGAGATCGTACGCGCCAATCCGGGCTCACCCGAGGAGCTCGCCCGGGTGCCCCAGGTGCGTGCCTGGCAAGTCGACGTACTCGGACAGCAGGCCCTCGATATTCTGAGCGCCTGAGGAGCCCGTTTGTGGGACCGCACTGGCGAAAAGCGCCTGATTTTGGCTATACTGATGGCTCACAATCGCAAGCTTCGGGGCTTCTGGAGGCGCAGGTGCTTCCCAACGGTTGCTTCGTTCTACCGGGGATGTGATGACGTCGGAATTGCTCGAAAGAGACGATCTCTCCGTCTACGTGGTTGCCGGAGTACCCAAGAGCTTCAAGAAGAAACTCGCCAAGTACCTGAGCGAGGAATCGTCCGGCGAGGGCAACCTCATGCTCCTCGACGAGAACATGACGGAATGGCTCCTGGCCCGTCTCAAGGGGAAGAGGCGTCGCAGTCACGAGCAGACTCCCGCATCGTCCGCTTTATGGCGCTGTTACCGGTCTCTCAGCGCAGCGAGGTATCACCTGAGTGACCAGCCCCTGGAAGGTCGCATCCGGGAGATCCGGAGCGAGATCGAGCGGCTCTGGCGAATCACAAGCCCGATTCACGACACGGACGAGGAAGAGGGCTCCTCCTGAGGGCGGGCGGGATTCGGCGTTCGCTATTCGCCCCGCGCCTCCAGTTCGCGCTTGTACTCGATGCAGTACCGGGCGTGCGGCAATGCGTCCAGACGCCGGAAGTTGATCGGCTTGCCTGTGGCCTGACAGCGTCCGAAGTTCTCCGGATCCGAGTAGAGTCGGCGAAGCGCGTCTTCGATCCGGTAGAGATAGCGGCCTTCCTTTGTCGCGAAAAGCGCAGCCTTTTCGCGCTCCATCGCCTCGGTGCCCTGGTCGGCCATGTGGTCGGTGTAGGCGGCCAGGTTGGAGTCACCCGACTCCCTGTCCTCCTTCGCCATCCGGTCGAAGCGACCCAGGGACCGGAGCGAGCGAGCACGCTCCTCCAGGAGGCGGCTCTCGATGTGGGCCAGTTGCTCCTTGGTGAGAATCGCCACGGTCTGTACCTTGGTAGACGGTTGTGCGGCTGTCGCTACCGGGCTGCCGAAGCCGGAACGCCTTTCGGCCGCGCGCGAGGAAATTACAATAATCCGACGGGGTTTCCAACGTGCCGGGCGTTCCTGATCCGGACGCTGCCGTCGGCTGGCGCGTCTCCCTCACACATGAGCCCCGGGCTCTCCGCCCCCCAAACGACGAGTTCTGTGGACACGATCGACTGTAGACGCTGCGGCAGGGAGTCGGCGTCGCTGGAGAAAGCCCCATTCCGCACCGAGCTGGGCGAACGCCTGCTCCGCCGGATCTGCCGCCTTTGCTGGTCCGACTGGCTGCAGCACCAGACGCTGCTGATCAACCATTACGGGCTGGACCCGCGCGAAGCCAGCTCGAAGAAATTCCTCTACGAGCAGATCGAGGAGGTGCTGCTCGGCGACGGCGAGGCCGAGCAGGTGGACACTTCCCGGAAGGGCGAAATCGGCTGGTGAGCGGGTGGGGGCAGTGCGCCGCACGCGCCGCGCAGCCGGATCCGGTTCAGGTCGAGAGCACCGCCTCCACCTGAGCCAGAGCCTCCTCGAGTGCTTCCCGCCCGATCACCAGGGGGGGCGCGAAGCGAATGACCTGCTGGTGCGTCTCCTTGGCCAGGATGCCCCTGTGCCAAAGGGCTTCGCAGAAGGGCCGGGCCGGACCCGAAGACTTCCTGATGACCAGGCCGATCATCAACCCGCGGCCCCGCACTTCTTCGACGTGCGGCGAGTCGATGGCGCGCAGCCGTTGCATGAACCATTCGCCCAGCCGGGCCGAACGCTCGACCAGCCCTTCCTCGACGATCACCTCGAGCGATGCGCGCGCGACCGCGGCCGCCAGTGGATTGCCCCCGAAGGTGGAGCCGTGGTCGCCGGGCCGGAAAACGTCCATGAACTCCGAGTCCGCGATCGCCGCCGAGACCGGGTAGACGCCGCCCCCCAGGGCCTTGCCCAGGATGAGCACGTCCGGGCGCACGTCCTCCCAGTCGCAGCACAGGAGTCGTCCGGTTCGCCCCAGCCCGGTCTGGATCTCGTCGGCGATCAGGGCCACCCGATGCCGTGAGCAGAGGTCGCGAGCCGCGCGCAGGTAGCCGTCCGGCGGCACGATGACCCCTCCCTCGCCCTGAATGGGCTCCACCATGAACCCCGCGGTACGCTCGCTGATGGCGTCGCGCAGGGCGTCGATGTCCCCGTAGGGGATCCTGCGGAAGCCGGGCGTGAACGGGCCGAAGCCTCGCCGGTACTCGAACTCGGAGGAAAAGCCCACGATGGTGGTGGTTCTGCCGTGGAAGTTGTTGTCGCAGACGATGATCTCCGCCCTGTCGGCCGGGATCCCCTTCACCTGGTAGCCCCACTTCCGGACCATCTTGATCGCGGTCTCCACGCCTTCCGCGCCGGTGTTCATGAGCAGTACGCGCTCGAAGCCGGTGAGCTCGCACAGCTCGCGCTGGAACGGGCCCATCTGGTCGTTGTGGAACGCGCGCGAGGTGAGGGTCAGGCGCCGCATCTGATCGCGCGCGGCGCCGATGATGCGCGGGTGCCGGTGCCCCTGGTTGAGCGCGGAGTATGCGCTCAGCATGTCCAGATAGCGTCGCCCCTCCACATCCCAGACCCAGACGCCCTCGCCCCGTTCGAGCACGACCGGGAGCGGATGGTAGTGGTGGGCGCCGAATCGGTCGGCTTCATCGAGGTAGGATGACGTGATCGCCTGCGTTGCCGTGTCTTGCATGGTGTCGGCCTCCCGACGCGCGTCCCGCGGGGTCGCGTCAGCTTGTCGATGCGGAGCCGCCGCGAAAGGTCACCGGCGGAAACGGGTTCTCGTTGACTTTGAGCTGAAAGACATCGGGGCGGGCGTAGTGGCCCACCACGTCGAAGTCGAACTTCCCGCGCGTAACCGCGTCGGGATCCAGGCGGGCGAATAGAATCCCCTCCTGGTCCCAGAGGGGTCCCGCCAGGCACGCCCCGGACGGGGAATAGATCGCGCTTCCGCCGGCGCACAGGCGTTCCGGCCAGCCCTCGAGCTCGCCGGCGATTTCGAGGTCGGCCGGGTACTGCGCGCGGGTCGCGTACTGGTTGCAGCCGAGGACGAAGCACCTTCCCTCGAGGGCGATGTGACGGAGCGTGGCCTGCCAGCGCTCGCGCCCGTCGGCAGTGGGGGCGAGATAGATCTCCACGCCCTTCGCGTACATCGCCGTGCGGGCCAGCGGCATGTAGTTCTCCCAGCAGATGAGGCCGCCGACCCGGCCGAGGGGCGTGTCCACAACCGTGAGCGTGCTCCCGTCGCCCTCACCCCAGATGAAGCGCTCGGCCGCTGTGGGCTTGAGCTTTCGATGCTTGCCCAGAAGCGCCCCGTCGGGGCCGAAGTAGAGAAGCGTGCAGAAGAGCGTGCCGCCGCTGTAGTCGGCATCCCGCTCCACGACCCCGACGGCCAGGTAGACGCCGTGCGCCGCCGCGGCTTCGCCGATGCGTTCGGTGGCCGGCCCCGGGACTTCGACCGCCCCCTTCAGGTATCGGTCCCATGTCCTGCGGCCTGCCGGCGAGCGTCCGCCCACCGATGTGCCGAACGCGAGGCCCCAGGGATACCCGCCCACATAGGCTTCCGGGAAGAGAACCAGCTGGGCTCCCCCGGCGGCGGCCTCGGCGGTGAGCGCGTGCACCTTCCCGATCGCCGCCTCCAGGTCGAAGGGGACCCCCGCCCCCTGCACCACCGCGACCCCGATGCCCTCGTTGTCGTTCATCTGCGTCCTCGTCCAGTGCGTCGGTTCGGAAGACTACCGGGAACACCTCCGGCGCGATCGGGTTCGTGGCAATGGCTTCCGCCTCTGCGTGGAATAATGCATCAAGGATATGCTTCGCGCGACAGGGCCAGGCGCCGCGTCAGCCTCCTCGGTACGCGATCTCCGCAACCACTTCGCCCACGATCTCCAGCGTTGCCGGGCTCACGTTGGCGGCGACGTCGTTCGGGGTGTGCCAGAGCGAGTTTCCCGGCCCGTACTCGAAGTCGATGATGTTGACGGTCGGGATCCCGGCTTCGTTCAGCGGCACGTGGTCGTCCTGGATGGGAGGACGCACGGTCATGGGAAAGAGGCGGCCGTATCCCAGCTCGCGCGCGATGCCCCAGACGCGTTGCACCACGCGGGGCGCGTAGCGGGAGGAGTACCCTTCCACGGGGAAGCCGGGATCGCGGTCCCCGACCATGTCGAGGAGGACGGCATAGCGCGGCTGGCCGCCGAGGGGCTGCCCGGCATAGCGCTCGGAGCCGATGAACATGTCCGCGGTGGTGGGGCCGTAGTCCTCGCCGTCGACCATGAGCAGATCGACGCCGACGGGCGGCGGCTGAACCGAAAAGAGCTCGCTCAGCGCCAGGAGCACGGCCACCCCGGAAGCGCCGTCGTTGGCCCCCGGGACGGGCGTGTCGCGCTCCTCCGCATCGGTGCTCTGGTCGGAGATGGGCCGGGTGTCCCAGTGGGCCAGGAAGAGCAGCCGGTCGGGGTCGGCGGCGTTGAAGCGGGCGAGGACGTTGGCCAGCGGCAGGGTGTCGCCGGCGGTGGTGGTGTAACGGAAGCGGTCGACGATCACGGTATCGGCGTGGGCCGCCAGCAGCTCTACCATCCAATCCAGTTGCGCCGCATGACCCGCCGTGCCCGGCACCCGGGGCCCGAACGCGAGCTGTGCCTCGACCAGTTCGAAGGCGCGCCCGCCCGGGAAGGCCGGGCGTTCGACTCGCTGCGCAGGCTCGCTACTCCGCTCCCCTCCGCAGGCCAGCGCTGCCGCAAGCAGAAACGCCGAGTACCCGGAGAGGCGCGTCATGCAGACATCCCGGCCGTCGGCTCAACTGCACTCGCTGAAGCCGCACACGTGGCACTTCACGCACCCCTCCTCGAAGGAGAGCTGACCGGTGCCGCAGTCCGGACAGCTGCCCAGATAGCCCGACCTGGAGGAGCCGCTGTCCGAAGACGCCAGGCTCGGGGAGGCCGCACCCGCGGCGGACGTCACGGGGGCGGTGAGGATGAGTTCTCCCTGGACGCCATCCTTTTCCTGCAGGTAGTACTCGATCGCCTGGCCGATGGCGTCGGGGGCGGAAAGGACCTTGCGGAGCCCGAACCCGACCGCGCGGTCGCAGGAGATGCCGCGAAGCTGATCGCGCACCGCCGTGATGGGAATCCCCGACCGCAGCGCGAGGGAGATCAGCCGCCCGATCGCCTCCGCGTCCGCCATGGCGGCGCCGCCCGCCTTGCCAAGCGTGCAGAAGACCTCGAAGGGCCGTCCGGTTTCGTCTTCGTTGATGGTGACGTAGAGGTCGCCGAGCGGACAGTCCATCTTCACGGTGCGCCCCTTCAGCAGCGCCGGGCGCTTGCGCTTGTGGCGGCCCGCGCCGGCCAGGAGGTCGCGGTTCCGGTCGCGCTGCTGGTACTTTTCGATCTCGCCACGCAGCCGGTGACATTCCTCGCGCACATCCGCGAGCTCCTGCTCGATGTCGCCGGTCGATGGCGCCTCTTCGCCGATCGTTTCCGGCTCCTTCCCGGTCTTGCCGGTCGAGAGCACCTGCATGGGCCGGGACCCGTCGCGGTACACGGTCACGCCCTTGCACCCCAGTGAGAAGGCCAGCTCGTAGATCTCGCGGACGTCCTCCGGCGTCGCCTCATGGGGAAAGTTCGTGGTCTTGGATATGGCGGCGTCGGTGTACTTCTGGAAGGCCGCCTGCATGCGCACGTGCCACTCCGGGGTGATGTCGTGCGCGGTCACGAACACCCGCTGTACTTCCTCGGGCACCTCCTCGTGGTGGATGTGGCCGCTCTCAGCCACCCGCTCCATGAGCTCCTCCGAATACCAGCCGCCCTCCCTTGCGATGCGCACGAAGTCCTCGTTGACGTCCGGCATCAGCACGCCGGCCTGGTTGCGCATGAAGGCCACGGCGAACAGGGGTTCGATGCCGCCCGAGCAGCCGGCGAAGATCGAGATCGTGCCCGTCGGGGCGACCGTGTCGAGGTTGCAGTTGCGCAGCGGACGCATCGGGCGAATGCGGCTGCCATCGGGGCGGCGGGCGCAGCTGTCGTCCGGACCCCAGATGGACTCGGCCCAGGCCGGGAACACGCCCCGGCTCCCCGCCAGCTTCGCGGACGCGACCTTGGCTTCCTCGTCGATGAAGCGCATGACGGCCTCGGCGAGCCTCACGGCAGCGTGGGAGTTGTACGGGATTCCCAGCCGCACCAGCATGTCCGCCCAGCCCATCACACCCAGCCCGATGCGCCGTATGTTCTCCGCCAGCTCGGTGATCTGCGGCAGCGGATAGCGGTTGGCGTCGATCACGTTGTCCAGGAAGTGCACGGACAGGTGGACGACCCGGCGGAGCCCCTCCCAGTCGATTGCATCCTGCGGATCTGCGCCCCAGGAGAACCCTTCGCGCACGAACGGGCCGAGGTTGAGGCTCCCCAGGTTGCACACGTCGTACGGCAGGAGCGGCTGCTCTCCGCACGGATTGGTGGCCTCGTACTCGCCCAGCTTCGGCACCGGGTTGAATTCGTTGGCCCGGTCGATGAAGAAGACGCCCGGCTCGCCGGTCTTCCACGCGCCCTCGACGATCATGTCGAAGATCTCGCTCGCGTTCTCGCGACCCGTGATGTCGCCGGTGCGCGGGCTGACGAGGTCGTAGTCCTCGCCGTTCGCAACCGCCTGCATGAACGCGTCGGTGATGGCGACCGAGATGTTGAAGTTGGTGATCTGGGAGGTGTCGTCCTTGCAGGTGATGAAGGCGCGGATGTCGGGATGGTCCACCCGCAGGATGCCCATGTTTGCACCCCGCCGCGTTCCGCCCTGCTTCACGACCTCGGTGGAGGAGTCGTAGAGACGCATGAAGGACACCGGGCCCGAGGCCACCCCCATGGTGGAGCGCACCGTGTCGCCCTCGGTGCGCAGGCGCGAGAAGGAGAACCCCGTGCCCCCTCCCGACTGGTGGACCAGCGCCATGCTCTTGAGCGTGTCGTAGATGCCGCATTCGCCGTTGGAGAGGGCATCGTCGACGGGAAGCACGAAGCACGCGGAGAGCTGGCCGAGCGGCCGTCCCGCGTTCATCAGCGTGGGAGAGTTGGGCTCGAACGTGCCGGTCGCCATGAGGTCGTAGAACTGGCGCGCGACCTCGTCGATCGCCGCATCGGTCGCGCCGTGGCGGCGGTCCTCCTCGGCGACCACGCGCGCGACCCGCCAGAACATGGTCTCGGGCTCTTCGACGGGCTCGCCCTTCTCGTTCTTCTTGAGATAGCGGAGGCCGAGAACGATGCGGGCGTTCTCCGTGAGCGTCGCGCGCGGGAGGTCGGCGGGCGGCACGTCGTGCGCGGGCAGGGCGTCTGGAGATGCGGGTCGTGGGGCGGCCATGCTGTTTTCCGTTTGCGGGCGAGATGTGGAAAAACGAGTGGAAACAGCCCCCACCTCTGTGCAAAACAAACAGAAAGCACGCCAGCCAAGGTGTGGGCTTGTTGAAATCACTCGACACCCCGAAAACCACCGCATCTAGTGGCATCGCGGTCTTCGGGGCGCCGTATGTCGGGTGTGCCTACACCATACGCACCCTGATCGCCGAATGTCAAGCACGAGAACTGTTCTCGCGCCAGCGTCCCGGACGGACCACGAATCGGGTGTTTGCCGCGGCCGTTCCGTTCCGCTCTCCGGCCAGGCGGAGACCGGCCCCTTGCCGGGCGTTCTGCCTGCTAGAAAGCCGATCCCAGGCGAAGGTAAAGGCGTCCCGGGCGCACCCGGAGCCCTGCCCCGGGGGGATCGTCTTCAGCCCTGAGAGGAAAGGCCACGCCCACGCGCACGTCCGTGGAGAGGGTCCAGAACGGCAGCGCGTTCACGGTGACCTCGAGTCCGAAGGAAGCGAGGGCGGTCCGCTTCGGGCTCGCTGTGGGTTCGGCTTCGCCCTCCGGGCCCCAGGCGTTGCCCGCGTCTGCAAACAGGCTCGCGCCGGCGCGGTCGAAGTACAGGGGCCAGGCCCCCATGCCCCGGCGAATGAGTGAGAGCGGAAGACGGTATTCGGCGGACGCCGACCACGCGATGCGTCCGCGGCGGGAGGCGGAGGAATAGCCTCGTACCGGAAAGAGGAGCGGCGAGCCGCCGAAAAGCCCGAAGCCGGTGATCCGCTCGCGGCTTCCGGCGGCATCTCCCACCTCGAAATGAAAACCGTCGGCGCCCGGTCCGCGCGCCACGCCGCCGCTCGCCCGCAGGGCCAGGACCTGCCGGGCGAATCCGAGGGTGCCGAGCGTCCGGTAGAGCGACAGGCGGCCGGTGAGCTCCTCGAAGCCCCTGTCGGCCACCCGGTCTCCGGCCAGTTCCTCCGGGAGATCGAGCACGCGCGCGATGCGACCCCGAACCGCCCCCGAGACGCCGTCCGAGAGGGTCATGGACATGGCATGGGAGCGCGACGTGTTGAATCCCAGAGTTGCGGACAACTCCCCGACCCGCCGGGTGAGACGGGTGAGCCGGAAGTCGGTGGAGGGTTCGAGGGTCGCGTCCAGGAGCTCGGAGGACACCCAGTTGTGGCTGGCCTCCAGGGTGAGGCCGACGCGGTTGCGGAAGCGCGCCCGCTGGAGGTCCACGCTCATCTGTACGCGCCGTTCCCTGTCCACCACGTAGAGGGTGTCCACGTCCCCGTTCTCGCGCTCTCCCAGGGTGAGGCCCGCGGGATCGAAGAGCTGGCCGGCCGAGACCGTCACCACCGGGTTCCCCAGCCCTCGGGCGGTGTAGCCGAAGCGGCCCTCCCCACGGCCCTTCTCCGGAATCAGGCGGCCCCAGGCCCAGAACCGGTGCCGGTCGACCAGGTCCCGGCCGGAAGTCGAGAAACCGAAGCCGTCGCCGATGACGTCCCGATCGCGGATCCTTCGCGGCGGCGCATAAAGCGGCTGCCAATAGGTCGGGAGGAGCGAGCGGAACGCCCGGTACGGCCTGCTTTCGGCTTCGATCGCGGCCTGGAAGCGGTCGGGCGACCGATCGATGCGCGGCAGGAAGCGCGGGTCGTTCGAAAAGGGCTCGAACCACTCGCCCGGGGCGTAGGCGATGCGCTCGATGTCCCAGCCGTCATGGTGGTAGGCGGAGTAGTAGATCCACTCTCCCGCCGGGTCGATCGCCGGATGGGCGGCCCCGGTGAGCATGTTGGTGACCTGCCGGACCGCCCCCGGACGTCCATCGCCACCGATGGCGGCCGCGAAGAGGTTGGGGATGCCGGTGCGGTCCGAGGACCACAGCAGGGTGCGGCCGTCGGGGGACCAGACGGGACTGGCGTCGACGGCGCGGTCGTCGGTCACCCTTGCGACCAGCCCGCCGGCGGTGTCGAGGATCACGACATCGAAGAGGCCGCCGGATCGCCACTGGGATACGGCGATGCGGGCGCCGTCCGGCGACCAGCGCGGAAAGGCCCAGTGCACTGCGGGATCGGCGTCCGTCAACGGGCTGACCTCGCCGGTCGCCAGTTCCACCAGGACCAGCCTGTTGGTGCCGCCCCCCTCCTGCACCGCCACGACCCGGTCGCCGCTCGGATGCACGTCCGGGAAGACCACCCGTCCACCCCGGGTGAGGCGGGTCACGCGGCCGTCCGCGTCGGCCCGGTAGAGATCGGAGTGCAGGCGGTAGCGGTCCGCCAGCTCGAACTGCGCGAAGATCATCCCGCCGTCGGGCGCCCACGAGAAGGTGGACAGCCCGTTGGTGCGGGTGAAGCGGCGATCCGCGCCGCCATCGAGGTCGCGCAGGCGGAGATGCGCGTCCGAGCGGCCGTCGGCGAGGGCGAAGGCGAGGCGCGCGCCGTCGGGCGAGACCTGCGGGTAGAGCGCCTGGCGCGCCCCGCGGGTGAGCGCTTCCCCGGTGGTGAGCGGCTGCCGGGCGGCGAGGGCGTCGGCGAGGGCGCGGTACCGGAAGGAGAGGGCCGCGCGCCACTCCTCCCACGCCTGCGAGAAGGAGATGCCGAAGGCCGAACGCGCCGCGGCGTCGATCCGGTACGGCACCAGCTGACCCGCGACCTCCTCCACAAGCTGCCGCATTCCCAGCGTGTCCGTGCGTGTCATCAGGTATTCGAAGAACTCGGAGCCGTAGACGTAGGGGCGAAGTCCGGCCGGCCACACCGGACTTCTGCCCGAGACCACGGAAAGCGGCTCCAGGCCGCCCTCCAGTACGCCGGTGCGCAGGACCATGTCCTGCCACGTGCCGTGGACGCGGCCCGCGTCGGTCAGCGTCGACTCGTACCAGGTGGCGATCCCCTCGGTCAGCCAGGTGGGGGTGGCGCGGCCGGGGAAGAAGGGCCAGGTGGCGGGGTAGCGGCCCAGCAGGGCGCGCAGGATGGCGCCGAGTCCGCCCGCGGGATCGAGGTGGAAGATGTGCACCAGCTCGTGCGTGACCACGAGCTCCATCCAGTCGTCGAAGTAGTTGAGCGAACCTCCGTCGGCGGGCGGGCGCGCGAAGATCGTGATGCGGTTGCCGGGAACCACGTTGGCGAACCCGTTGGAGTAGTCGGCGTGGTCGGTGAGGACGATGTCGATGGTGCCCGGCGGAGGGGCGCTGAAGGAGGAGGCCAGTTGCGTGTACGCCCGCTCGGCCCGGTCGGCCAGCCGGGTCGCGAGCGGATAGATGCCCTCGGGAAAGGTGATCCGGAAGTGTTCGGTGTCGAGCGTCCGCCAGTTCTCGTCGGGGGGCACCTGACCGGAGGCGGGGGTGGCGGTCGAGAGCGCTCCGGCCAGAAGCAGCAACGGCAGGATGAGCCTTGTCAGGCCGCCGCCGCGGGCGTCACTCTTGTCCGGACTACGGCATGAGAGGGTTGTCATCGCATCATGGAAGCCAAGGCAAGCATCTGGTACCGGCTGGGCTACGCCTGGGAGAAGGCACGGCCTTCCGCCATGCGCAAGATCGCCCCTTCATCCCCCTGGAGAAACCTGCTGGACGAGGCCGGCGGGCTCACCCGGCGGGTGGTGGCCGGGCGGACGAAGCACCCGCCGGAGCCGCGGCACCTCCCGAGGGCGGCGCTCGCGGGTGCCGGAGCGGCGCTCGCGGCTCGCTCGCTCGCAGGTCTGCTCGCACACGAAGCGATCCCGAGGGACGACGAAACCGGGCTTGGCGTCGAACTCGTGCGGGGTGCGGCGGAGGGGCTCGCTCTGGCCGTCCTGAGCGGCCATCTCCCGAGGAACCGCCTGCTGCGGATCGCGCTGTGCGGCGCGGCGAGGTACGCCGCCGCTCCCCGCGGAGGGCTCCCGCGCGTCACCCGTCCCATCGCACCCGCGGCGGTCCGCACCCTCTCAGCCCTGGTGCCCGAGCGTGGTCGACAAGTCGGATTGCTGGAGCACGCCGCCTTCGCGACCGCGTTCGTGTTGCTCTGCGGGGGGAAGACTCCCGGATCCCCTGGCCGTTGACGTCCTGCGACACCCCCTCTGCGGGGTGTTGCATATCTGCGGATGCAACAAAACGTTGCTTGCCAGACCAGGCAACAAGACGTTGTCAACCCGAAGATGCAACACTGGGCGGAGGGGCTTGACCGCCATGGCCACGCGCTCGACCAGGCGTCAGGGAACCCAGAACCCGGGCCCCTGAAGCTCCGGTGGAGTCCGGCGCATTGGCCGGCAGGCCCCGCAGGTGCGCCCACGCCAGCACGGCGAAGCAGGCGGCTTCGCGCGCCTCCGGGTCGAGACCCAGTACGGAGAGATCGCGGACCGGAACGGGGGCGAGCCGCTCCGCGATCATTCCCGCCAGCAACGGATTCAGCGCGCCGCCGCCCGCCAGCAGCACCTCGCTCACGCCCCGCGGGAGCACCCAGCGGCGATAGGCATCGGCGACGGAAGCGGCGGTGAAGGCCGTCAGCGTCGCGACCAGGTCGGCCCAGTCGCGCCGCGTGCGTGGCGCCCGGTCCTCTACGAGCCTTGCCACGAACGCGCTGCCGAAGACCTCGCGGCCGGTCGACCTGGGCGGACGGCGGCGCAGGAACGGGTGCCCGAGGAGCTCGTCCAGCAGCTCGGTGTCCACCTCGCCCGCGGCAGCGAGCTCACCATCGGCGTCGAAGGTCCGGCGGCCGTCCGTAGCGAGTTCCGCGGCGGTGTCGATGAGCGCGACTCCCGGGCCGGTGTCGAAAGCCAGCACGGGTTCGGTGCTCGAAGCCGCCGGCAGCCAGGTCACGTTGGCCATCCCTCCCAGGTTCTGGAGGGCGCGCGGCCGGTCGGGTGCGGAGAAGAGCAGCCGGTCCGGCCAGGGCACGAGCGGCGCTCCATGTCCCCCGGCCGCCACGTCGCGGGTCCGGAAGTCGCTCACCACCGGTATGCCGGTGATCTCCGCGATGGTCGCGGGATCGCCCAGTTGGAGGGTGGCGCCGCGGCCCTCCTCCGACGGTGGGTCGTGCCACACCGTCTGTCCGTGCGAGCCGATCGCCGCCACCGATCCCGGATCCACCCCGGCGCGCGCACACCCGGCCAGCGCGCAGCGCGCGAAGCGCTCGCCCAGGACCGCGTGCAGGCGGGCCAGCTCGGCCGGTCCACCGCCCTCGATCGCGCGGCGGATCGAGTCCCGCTGCTCCGGCGGATAGCGCTCGCTGTGGAATCCCAGCAGCCGCCACGAGAAGGTCCCCGGAGTCGTCCCGCCCACCTCCAGCAGCGCGGCGTCGACGCCGTCGAGCGACGTGCCCGACATCATCCCCAGGACCCTCATCACCTGAGCGTCACGCAATGGAGGACGGCCTCGAAGGCGTCCGGCAACGCCTGCTCCGCGGCCCCGGCGCGGTCATTCGGTTGCGCCCGGAACATCGGCCACCCGGCCCCCGCTCTCCTCAAGCAGGGCACGCGCCTCCTCCGCGGCGACCCCGACCCGGGCCATGACGATGGCCGTCCTGACGTGGCCGCCGGCCTCGGCGAGCAGCTCCCGGGCCGGCTCCCGCTCCAGTCCCTCGGTGGTCATCAGGATGCGCTCCCCCCGGTCCTGGAGCTTCCGGCAGGTCACCTGCAGATCCACCATGAGGTTGCCGTGGACCTTGCCCAGGAGGACCATGGCGCCGGTCGTGATGGTGTTCAGAACCAGCTTGGTGGCGGTGCCCGCCTTCATGCGCGTGGAGCCGGTGATCACCTCGGGACCGACCAGGGGGGCGATGACCACGTCGTGGGTGGCGCGGAGTTCCGCGGAAGGAGGGGTGCATAGCAGGAAGCCGGTGCGGGCGCCCCTCTCGCGCGCGCGTTCCAATGCACCGTGCACGAAGGGGGTGGTGCCGGACGTGGCGATGCCGAGGACGAAATCGTCGACGCCGACGGCGAGCCGGTCCATCTCGCGGGCGCCGTCGCGCGGGTCGTCCTCGGCCCCTTCGCGCGCCCGCACCAGCGCCCCGTGGCCGCCCGCGATCACGCCGACCACCATCGAAGGGTCGGTCCGGTAGGTCGGGGGCATCTCCGCCGCATCGAGCACGCCCAGTCGTCCGGACGTCCCCGCGCCGACGTAGATCAGGCGGCCGCCGCGCCCGAACGCCTCGCGCGCCAGCTCCATGGCCCGCGCGATGGCGGCAGCCTCTTCGCCGACGGCCGCCGCCACGGTGCGGTCCTCGTCGTTGATCAGCGCGACGATCTCCGCGGGCGACAGGCGGTCGACCCGGCGTGAGCGCGGATTGCGCTGCTCGGTCAGGCGATCATCCAGCATCTCGTGCGTCCGCGCGGCCGCGCCACCGTGGGTTCACCGTTCCTCCATGCGGATAAAGCTAGCGACAGTGCGGCCCCGGCGCGTCCCGGGACCCCGGATGCCGGGCGGAGTATTAGGAAGCGATTGAAGATCTTCATCATTCGGAAGATGGACCCACCCTCACGGAGGCTGCATGGCACGTCCGAGATCACGCATCCCGGCCACGGCCTTCTGCGCGATCCTGCTGGCCGTCTGCTCGGACGACCCGGCCACCACCACCCCGCCCGCTCCCCCCCCGCCGCCTCCCGCTCAGGAGCCCTATGCCGCCGAACGGGCCGCGCTCATGGCCCTCTACAACGCGACGGACGGGACGCACTGGCATCGGGACAGGAACTGGACCACCGCCGGGAGCATCCGCGACTGGCAGGGGGTGTCGACCAACTCGGCCGGCTTCGTCACCGAGCTGACGCTTTCCGACAACAACCTGTCCGGAACGCTCCCGCCCGAACTCGGGAATCTGACGCACCTGAGACAACTGGTTCTGGAGGAGAACCGGTTGACGGGTCCGATCCCGCCGGAACTCGGCGATCTGCCCGAACTGAGGCGCCTGGTTCTGGGCGACAACGAGCTGACGGGTTCGATCCCGGCGGGATTGGCCGGTCTGAGCCGGCTGACCATGCTGGATCTGGGCGAGAACGGCCTGACCGGGACGATCCCCTCTGAACTCGCATCCCTGCCGCGGCTCGACTCCCTGCTGCTTCACCGCAACGAGCTGACCGGCCCCATTCCCGCCGAGCTGGGGAATCTGGCCTCCCTGCGGAGGTTGCTCCTGGCGCTGAATCAGCTGACAGGTCCGGTGCCGCCTGCACTGGGCAACCTCGCGACCCTCACCTACATGAGCCTCAGCCGTAACCAGCTGACGGGCACGATTCCGGCCGAACTGGCGAAGCTGAGCTCGATCCGGATTCTGTCGGTTTCGCGGAACAACCTCACAGGGACGATTCCGCCCGAGCTGGGCAACCTGACCACGCTGGAAGGGCTGTACCTCTACCAGAACCAGCTCACCGGCGGAATCCCGGCCTCGCTGGGCAACCTGTCGGAACTGCAGACGCTCTGGATTCACGACAACGCGCTTTCGGGCCCGTTGATCGAGCAACTCGGCAACCTCCCGGCGCTTGAGGACCTGAGAGCCGCGGACAACGATCTCAGCGGCCGGCTGCCCCGCAACCTGGGGAGGCCCCGGGCCCTGGCCCGAGTCGAGCTCGAGGGCAACCAGCACCTGGCCGGCCTGCTGCCGCGGAGCATGATCGGCCTCGATTTCCTGCAGGTGCTGTCGTACGGGGCGACCGACCTGTGCGCCCAGGTGGACGAGGAGTTCCAGGAGTGGCTGCGGAAGGTACCCGGCGGCAGCCGGACGGACTGCGATGTCGCGCACGTCGAACGACTCGCTCTCACGGACCTGCACGACGTGACCGGAGGGGCATCCTGGGCGAACCGGGCGGCGTGGGGGACCGACGCTCCCCTGGGAGACTGGCATGGCGTGTCCACCGAGGACGGGCGTGTCGCTGGATTGGCACTGTCCGCCAACGGCCTGTCCGGCCCGCTCCCTCCGGAGATCGCCAACCTCACCGAACTCCGGGTGCTGGAGCTGGCCGGGAACGACCTCTCCGGTGCGTTTCCGGGTGCCATCGCAGGCCTGCGCGAACTCGCCGAAGTGCGCGTGGGCCGGAATCCGGGGCTGGAAGGCGCGCTGCCGTTCGCGCTCCGGGGGCTGGAGCGGATGCGCGTGCTGCTCCACGACGACACCGGCCTGTGCGCGTCGCCGGCGCCGGACTTCCAGGCGTGGTACGGCGCGATCGAGCAGACCGCCGGCGCCGTCTGCGACAATCCGGATCAGGTCACGGTGGCCCTGCCGATGGTTTACCTCACCCAGTCCGTCCAGGCTCCGTCCCGGAGCGTGCGTCTGGTGGCCAGGCGTGACGCGCTGCTCAGGGCATTCGTCACAGCCGAGGAGCCGCGGGGGTTCTTCGAGCCCGAGGTCGTGGCCGCGTTCACGGGACGGAACGGCGACGAGGTTCACCGCGTGGTCATGACCCGCGAAGCCAACCAGATCCCCGCGGAGGCGGACGAGGGCGATCTCGAACTCTCATACAACGCGGTGATCCCCGCCGAGATCGTCACCCCGGGCGTCGAGATGGTCGTCGAGGTCGACCCCGAGCGAACCCTGCCTCTCTCCGACGAAAGCGAGACCCGCTTCCCGGACGAGGGATCCGACCCGCTGAGCGTGGTGGCAGTGCCCCCGATGCAGCTTACGCTGGTTCCCGTGCTGGACGCCGCGGAGCCCGACTCGACGGTTGTGGAGTGGGTCGGCGGCATCTCGAGCGACAGCCCGGAAGTGGGACTGCTCAGGCACGCATTCCCGTTCGCCGAGTTCGGCGTCAGCCCGCACGAGCCCTGGCACACCTCGCTCGATCTCACCACCTCGGCCGGGCAGGTGTCGCTGTTTGGAGAGCTCGAAGCGCTTCGGGAATCGGAGGGCGGAACGGGCTACTACTACGGGGTCGCCGCCGGCCTGGGGTCCATCGCCGGCCGGGGGCAGCTGCCCGGCTGGGTGAGCATCGGCATCGCGAGACCGACCACGCTGGCGCACGAGGTAGGACACAACCTCTCGCTCAGGCACGCGCCCTGCGGCGATCCCAGTGGCGTTGATCCGAACTTCCCCTACGAGGACGGGAGCATCGGCGTCTGGGGCTATGACTTCCGCAATGGATCGACGGTGCCTCCCGACCGCGGCAAGGACATCATGACCTACTGCCGGACGCTGCCCTGGCTCAGCGACTACTATTTCGAGAAGGTGATCGACCATCGCGCGCAGTTGGCCGCGGACACCGCCAGCGCGCAGTTGGCCGCGGCGAAACCGCGCTCCGACATGCTCGTGCTCTGGGGCGGAATGGTGGACGGAGAGCTGTGGATCGATCCGGCGTTCCCGATGCGCGCGGCGGCAAGACTGCCCGGGACGCGGGGTCCCTACCGCCTGCGCGGGACCACTCTGGACGGCGGGACGGTGTTCTCGCTGGACTTCACGCCCAGCAGCGACGGCCACGGCGGCAGACACTTCTTCTTCACGGTGCCGATCGATGCCGATTGGGAGGACTCGCTGGAACGCATCACGCTGACGGGGCCCGAAGGTGAGGCATACGTGGACCAGGCCGACGAGCGCCGCATGACCGTGGTCTCCGAACCCGGAACCGGACGCCTGCGCGCGATTCTGCGGGACTGGGAAGGGGCGCTGCCGGACGCGCTGCTTGACGATGCCGACCTGGAAGTGAGCATGACCCGCGGGCTGAGGGAGGCGGTACGGCTGCGGAGATGACGGGAGGGCCGGGCTCTCGTTCTGCACCCCCCCAACTCTGACGTAACGGCGGAATCGGTTGGGGTTGTATCTTGTGTGTTCACTTGAGCTTATGGGATTTGCGGGCCGGATTCCCGCTATTTGACTCCCGCCGAGTTGCGAACTTCAGCCGTGAGGTCTCGGGCGGGCTTCCAGAGCCTTCCGAAGCTGTCCTTCGTCGGCTCGCTGGTAGCACTGAAGCACCGTCTTGGCGGTCTTCCAGCCGCCCAGCTCGCAGAGCACCTTGAGGGGCTGATCCATGAGATCCGAAGCAAACTTGCGCCTCAGGGAGTGCCAGCCCCGTCCGGGCTTCGGCTCCAGCCCCGCAAGCTTCTGAGCCTTGTACCACCACGCGCGCACCAGAGACCGGCCCGCGCACCTCGAAGCATCCCTCGGCGCGGGGAGCACCGGAGTGTCCTCATGTACCGAACTCATCTCCCGCGCTTCCTCAAGGACGGCTATCGCTTCGACCGTCACCGGTGTCCGGTGCTCGTAGCCGGTCTTCTCGTGCTCCGCGCGCCACCGCACCACTCCGCTATCGAGGTCGATATCCGACCATAGGAGTTGACGGATGGCGCCGATCCGGTGGCCCGTTTCGTGCGCGAGCACGAGCGCAACATGGAACCGCCAATCGACCCGTCGGGACACCCCGAGCAGCGCTTGGTACTCCGCCTCGGACAGCACCACCCGCGTGGGGTTCTTCTCCGTGGGCGTCCTGAGGCCCTTCAGTGGATTCCGGTCCAGCAGCAATTCGCCCCGCTCGTCCTTGGACTTGGAAGCCCAGTTGAGCACGGCGATCAGGAGCTTCAGGTCGTGTTCAATGGTCCGGTCGGTCACCGGCCTGCCGCTTGCGCCGACCCTGCCCGCGCGCCGCGCCCGTATGAATCGGTCCCAGTCCCGCTGCGATAGCGTCGCGGGACTGCGGCCCGGCCCGAAGAACTGGAGGAACATCCTCGTCGCGGCCCGGTCGGACCGCTGAGAGGACTCCGCCTTGGTGGGCGTCACCTCCTCACCGTACATTTCAAAAAGCGCTTCCAGCGTGAGCGGCTCGGGCTCGGCTTCCGCCTTGCCGTTCAGGTCCGGGCCAGCGAAACAGGCGGCGAATTCGTCCGCCTGCCGTTTCGCCCTCACCCACTCGCGGTGTCCCAGCGACCGAGTGAGCCTGCGCCCGTTCTCGCGCCACTCCACCTGGTAAAGACCGGTCTTCGGGTCTGGGAACACCCGGACCCTGTTCCGGCCCCACTCGCCGGCGCCGTAGCTCCGGCGGCTTCGTTTCGTGCGTGCCATCGTTCGATTCCTCCCGATTCGATGGACTGCACGATCTGCGCGTTTGAAACCTCGCGCAGGGCTCGCCCGTCTGTCCAGAGCTGGCGGCCCGACCGGTTCTGGCGCGGGCGCGCCACGGGGGCGCTGGTTTCTGCGGTTTGTGGAGGAGCCAGATGTGTTAACGCTTCACGTTAACTCTGGCTGGGGGATGCCCCCAGACCCCCGTACTGCGTCCGCGCAGTGCTCCTGGCCCGTCTCATTCGTGCCATGCGCGCCACCGCACCCGCGCGGCCCTCGAAGCCGATGCCGGGCCACCAAGACTCGCGGATCCCTCAGCCTTGTGCCGCCTCCATGATCTCGGCCACATAGTCGTCCAGCCGGGCCATGACCTCGATCACTTCCGCCTTGCTCTCCGCCCTCGCGAGTTCCTTCGACAGATCGAGCAGGAGGCGGCGAACCGCGAGCGGGTCGCCCGCGCCCGCCGCCGACGACACGTCCGGCGCGGTGGGCTCCTCAGCCGTCCCGACCGCCGGCTCCGGCGGCGTCTTGGGCTCGGGCGCGGCGGCCCTTGCGAGCCGGGCCTTCACTTGGAGGGGATACTTCGCGTGGAACTGCCGGGCCGTGAGTTGCCCTACGGAGGGGTCGATCTCGCGGGCACCCGCGAACAGGTCCGCGTTGGTGACGCCGGGGTTCCCTTCGAGCGTCCGCTCGACATACTCCATGACGGCGGCACCATCACTCAAAGACGCTGGCGAGGG
>JAJDYN010000018.1 GCA_022825135.1 Gemmatimonadota bacterium
CCGCGACTGGACGCGGGGTGCGGGGGTGGTCCGGGAGCGCACGCCGGGTGGTGCCGACGCACGTGGGTGAGGCCGCGGGGTGCCGGGCCGCGACTGGACGCGGGGCGCGGGGGTGGTCCGGGAGCGCACGCCGGGTGGTGCCGACGCACGCGGCTGCGGCCGCGGGGTGCCGGGCCGCGACTGGACGCGGGGCACTGCCGATGTCCCGGGCCGGACGGAGGCTGCGTCGGACCCCGGCCGGAGCTGCACCGTGCGTGGCTGCGACTGGACGCGCGGCGTCGCAGTCCGCGTCCCGGGCCGGACCGACTCCGTGGCGCCCGCGCTCCCCCGCGGGCGAGCAGTCCTGGACGACCCGGGCTCGGGACGCACCACGCGCGGCCGCGCGGTCACGCCTGACGATCTCTCCACCGCCGGCGAAGAGACCGACGACCGATCCGAAACCCGAGCCGCGGCCGAGCGCGGCGCGACCCGTGCGGTGCGCGCCACCGCCGTCCGTCGCGGGTCTTCCTTGTACCGGACTCCCGGAGCCGGGGCATATCCGCCCGCGTATCCGGATCCGTGGGCCAGCCTGCCGCGGCTCACGTACCGGTAGCGCGGCGTGTAGAAGTAGGAGCTGTAGCCATGGTACACCGGATAGCCATGGTAGACGGGGTAGCCGCGGTAGACGGGATAGGAGTACCACGGGTCGTAACTCCGGCTCCGCCATCCGAACGCGAACCAGCCGTTCCCGAACCAGGGATCGAAGGTGTGCCAGGGGCTCCAGAAGGGGTCGTGCCAGACGAACCGTGGGCTGTACCAGGACGGATAGTGCCATCCGAAGCCGAAGGAGATCGCCAGCCCCCACCGGCTCACGCGGCGGCGGCACCGGTGTACGGAATAGTCGTACGGATCGATCCAGCCGTAGAGTTGGTCGCCCCCGTACCAGCGGCAGCGAGGTCCGGAATAGTGGTATCCCGTATACGAGTCGACGTAGTAGCGGTCGCTTACGCCGACCCCGTAGAACACTTCCGCAGCCGGGGCGGGGGTCCGCGAGGGGAGGGAGGCCGACCGGTAGGCGAGGCCGAAGCCGACTCCGTCCCAGACCGAAGCGCCCACCGCGAAGGACAGGGATGACTCTTCGGCGAACTCCTGCGCCGCCGCCGCGCCCGGGATCGAGGCAAGCCCTGCCGTCAACACCATCGCCGCATTACCGAGGATCGCGCGCATGATTCCCTCCCGGGGCTTCAGGACATTATCGGCAATCTGAAGCAGAAACCGTGCCATCGAAACTCTCCCCTGCCTGCGCCCCCCGCGCCCCGGGGAACGTCCCCCTTCCGGGACAAGGCCGGAACGGGAATGGGACGCGGTCCCGCCTATGGACCCCGGGAGCGCATCCACCACTCGATCATTCCCAGAACCAGCACGATCAGGAAGGGCGCCAGCACCAGCGCCAGTTTGAAGCCGGCCTGGGGTTGATCCTCCTTCGAACGTCGCACCTCGGCTCTCCATGATCCCCGGCCGGGCTCTCATGCACCCCGGCAATCGCTTGTTAGCGCCTGACACCCGCGGTAAACTTCGCGGGTCCTCGAACCCCGGGCGACATCGGGCTCGCCCGGACTCACCCCTGTATCCTATCTCCCCTGAAGCCTCATGGCACGATACAAACACGCTCAGGTGCCCTCCGCGGGCGACACCGTCACCGTTCACGATGGCACGGTCAACGTGCCCGACCAGCCGATCATCCCGTTCATCGAAGGGGACGGCATCGGCCCCGACATCTGGCACGCCACGCGCGCCGTGGTCGACGCGGCGGTGGCCCACGCCTACGGCGGTTCGCGCGAGATCATGTGGATGGAGGTGTACGCGGGCGAGAAGGCGCAGGAGAAGACCGGAGAATGGCTGCCCGACGAGACCTATGACGCGCTGCGCGAGTTCAAGGTGGCCATCAAGGGGCCGCTCACGACGCCGGTGGGGAAGGGCATTCGCTCGCTCAACGTGACGCTGCGCCAGCAACTCGACCTCTTCTCGTGTATTCGCCCGGTGCGCTACATCCCCGGGGTGCCTTCGCCGATGCGCGAGCCGGAGAAGCTCGACGTGGTGATCTTCCGGGAGAACACCGAAGACGTGTACGCGGGCATCGAGTGGGCCTCCGGAAGCGAGGGGGCGGAGAAGGTGCGCTCGTTCCTGGTGGACGAGATGGGCGCCAACGTGCGCGAGCGGAGCGGGATCGGGGTCAAGCCGATCAGCCCGTTCGGGACCCATCGCCACGTCGCCGCGGCGCTTCGCTACGCGGTGGCGCGCGGACGCAGTTCGGTCACGCTGGTGCACAAGGGCAACATCATGAAGTTCACCGAGGGTGCGTTCTGCGACTGGGGATACGAGGCCGCGGCCCGGGATTTCGGGGATGAGACGATTCCCGAGTCGGCGATCTGGGAGGGCGCGGATCCCGCGGGCCGCATCGTGGTCAAGGACCGCATCGCGGACGCCATGTTCCAGCAGGTGCTGCTGAGGCCTTCGGAATACGACGTCATCGTGACGCCCAACCTCAACGGCGACTATCTGTCCGACGCGTGCGCGGCTCAGGTGGGCGGACTCGGGATGGCGCCGGGGGCGAACGTGGGCGACGAGGTCGCCCTCTTCGAGGCCACCCACGGGACGGCGCCCAAGTACGCCGGCCAGAACAAGGTCAACCCGGGGTCGCTGATCCTGTCCGCGGTCATGATGCTCGAGCACATGGCCTGGGACGACGCGGCGGCAGCGGTCAACCGGGGCCTGGAGGGCGCGGTCGCGGCGAAGACGGTCACGTACGACCTGGAGCGCCAGATGGAAGGCGCGACCAAGGTGTCGACCTCGGCCTTCGGACAGGCCGTGATCGACCACATGTAGGCAGAGACACATGCAGGTAGAGGTCGTTCGCGGGCCGGCCGGCCGGCATGACACGCCGCTCCTGGCGGGGTTGCTGTTCGAGGGCCGGGACGCTCCCGCCCTGGCCGCCCCGGGCTCGGTTCTGGCCCGCTCCGTGGCGCGCGCCGCCGAAGACCTTCGCGGCCGCTCCGGAAGCAGCCACCTGTTCCACGCCGATCCCGGCGATGCCGGCCCGCGGCGCCTTCTTCTGCTCGGCGCGGGAAGACCGGACGACTGCGATGCGGAGGTCGTGAGGCGGCTGGCCGCGCAAGCAGTGCGCAAGGCGTCCGAGCTGGGGATCGAGCGGGTCACCATCGACGGGACGGGCGCCCCCTCGATCGAGCCGGAGCGCTTCGGCCAGGTGGTCGCGGAGGGCGCCGTCCTCGCGGGCTGGCGGTTCGACGAGCTGAAGTCGCGGCCCGGCGCAAACGATCCGCCGCCTCCGACGGTCGCGACCCTCGAGATTGCGGGCGCCTCCGATGTCGATGCGACCCTGGCAGGCGCCCGCGCGGGGGGGGTCATGGCGGAGGCGGAGAACTTCGCGCGCACCCTCCAGTCGCGGCCCGGCAATGTGGCCACGCCTGCCCACCTGGCCGACAGTGCCAGCGATCTGGCCTCGGAGCTGGGTCTGGGTGTGCGGGTGCTCGGGCCCCGGGAGATGCGCGACGAGAACATGCGGGCGCTTCTGGCCGTCGCGCAGGGCTCGGCGGAGGAGCCGCGGCTGATCGTCCTCGAGTATCACGGCGGAACCCGGGGCGATGCTCCGCTGGTACTGGTGGGCAAGGGGTTGACCTTCGACGCGGGCGGCATCTCGCTCAAGCCGGCCAAGGGCATGGAGGACATGAAGTTCGACATGTCGGGCGGAGCCGCCGTCCTGGGCGCCCTGAGAGGCATCGCCCGCCTCGGCCTGGACGTGAACGTGGTGGGCATCGTTCCCAGTTCGGAGAACCTCGTCAATGGAAGTGCGGTCAAGCCGGGAGACGTCATCGGGTCCCGGGAGGGCAAGACCATCGAAGTGATCAACACGGACGCCGAAGGCAGGCTGATTCTGGCGGACGCCCTGTCGTACGCGCGCACCTTCGAGCCGGAGGCCATCGTGGACTGCGCCACCCTGACCGGCGCCTGCGTCATCGCGCTCGGACACCATGCTTCCGCGGTCCTGGGGACCGATGACGCCCTCGTGGAGGAACTGCGCGCCGCCGGCGACCTGAGCGGCGAGCGCTGCTGGCCGCTGCCGATCTGGCCGGAGTACCGCCGCCAGCTCGACAGCCATACCGCCGACCTGAAGAACGTGGGCGGGCGTCCCGCCGGCACCATCACCGCCGCATGCTTCCTGCGCGAGTTCGTGGGTGACGCGAAGTGGGCCCACCTCGACATCGCCGGCACGGCGTACGGGGAAGGGAAGCTGCCCTACCAGCGACCCGGCGGCTACGGCTCTCCCACCCGGCTGCTCATTGAGTGGGTCAGGAAGCGGGCCGCGTGACGTCGATCCGGGAACCGGCGGTCGCGCCCCCCTCTACCGGAGGCGGGGCGTTCGCGTCTCCGGGCGTCGCGCTTCCGATGCCCCGGCGCCTCCCGCGCGCCCCCCGCTACAGCGCCATCTGCCTCGCAGTTCTGTTCTGCCTGCTTCCCGGGCGATCCGCGGCCCAGGAGCCCCCGGACACGGTGCCTCCGGCCGACACCGCCGCGGTCGACTCGCTCGCGGTCGCGGCCGACTCGCTGGCACCGGTGCCCGACTCCCTTGCGGCGGATTCACTCCTTGCGGCGGATTCACTCCTCGCGGCGGATTCGCTCCTTGCGGCGGATTCGCTCGTTGCGGCGGATTCACTCCTCGCGGATTCCCTCTTCGTCCAGCTCTTTCCCGAACTCCCCGATCCCTCCCGCGGCGGATGGGCCACGGGGGTATGGGAATGGGACCGCGAGGCGCTGCTGGGCAATCAGGCGCTCTCGCTCGCGCAGCTTCTGGATCAGATTCCGGGGACCATCGCGCTGAGAGGAGGGGACTTCGGAACCCCCAACATCGTGACCGCCTTCGGAGGTGGCGGCGGGCGCGTGCGCCTCTACATCGACGGCTTCGAGATGGTCCCGCTCAGGGCTGGCGCCCCCGACCTGGCACAGGTCGGGCTGGCCGGATTCCAGCGTGTGCGCGTACGCCGCTCCACCGATGGCCTTCGGGTGGAGTTGACGAGCCTGGAAGTGGATGATCCCCGACCCTATTCCCTGGTGGAGGTGGGAACCGGGGATCTTCAGACCAACATGCTGCGCGCGACCTTTTCCCACCCCTCCTCTCTGGGAGGGAGCCTGGCGTTCACGCTGGACCGCCTCGACACCGAGGGCACCGGACGCAGGGAGCCTGGGGCCACGACCGGGGGCTGGCTCCGCTACAGCCGCCACCTGGGCTCGCGCCTGAGCCTGCGCGGGGAGCTGCGCCGCATCTCGGCCTCCCGCCCGAGCGCGCTCTACACGCCCGCGCAGCATGGGAGAAACGACTGGAACCTGCGCGCCCGCGCCAATCTGCTTGACGGCGTCACCGCGGAGATCTTTACCGGAAGATCCTCCGCGACCGCTCCGGCGGACGAAGCAAACCCCGATTCGGCCGTGGCCTCCCTCAGCCGTGGCCAGACGGGCATCCGCCTCGCCGCCGAGCACGCCTTCGGCGAGAGCGCGGGCGTGTGGACCACCGGGCGCTGGGCATCGATGGGGGGCGACGCATGGCCCGAGCGGACCATGGAGGTCGCCGGCGGCGTGCACACGTTCCTGGGAGGGGTCGAGGGAGACTGGAGCCGGGAGAGGTGGCTCGGGGAGGATCTCTCGCTCCGAAGCCTTCGCGCGTGGACCGCGCCCCTGCTCGGCCTCTCCTTCTTCGGCGAGACCCGGGACGGGGCGACGGGGGTTCCCTTCCGGCTCTTCGATCCCCGCGACACCATCCCGGAGATCCCCCGGCTTGCGGGGCCTCCCGTCTCCTTCACCACCGAGCGAAGTTCGACCCGGGTCGGAGCGCAGTTCGCCTGGCGCGGCCTGTCCCTCGGAGGGGCCCGGATCGAGCTCGAGCAGGACCGGCTCACTCCGTTCGGGTTCCCGATGGACTCCGCGGGCGTGGTGCAGGAGGGCGGAAGGCGCTCCGGAATCGAGGCCAGCGCGCGGGTGCCCCTGTACTTCAACGGCCTCTACGCCGGGGTGTCCTACCAGGTCTGGGACAAGGATGCGCCCGACTGGCGCTATCTGCCGGAAGAAAGCTGGAACGGGCAGCTCGGATACCACAGGACCTTCCTGGCGACGGAGAATTTCGAGATCTGGACCGAGATCGGGGTGGAGGGACGCGAGCCCATGGTCGTGCCCTTCCCGGCGCCGGAGGACCCCGGGGATGAGCTGCCCGGAGAAGCCGCGCCCGAAGGAGAGATGAACGCGCCCGGGTTTCTCACGGTGCCCTATCACCAGAGCTGGTACTTCCGCCTGCAACTCCGGGTCCTGACGTTCCATCTCTTCGTGCTGACGGAGAACTTCACCGCGGAGCGGGAACTGCAGGACTTTCCGGATCGCTTTCTCCCCGGTGGACGGTCCATCTACGGAATGAAGTGGACGCTGTGGAACTGAGGCAGGGCTCGTGATCCACAGCATGACCGGATACGGGGAAGCCGCGCGCGAGACGGAACAGGGCCGTCTGCGCGCGGAGATCCGCACGGTCAACCACCGCTTCTTCAACGCCCGTCTCAGGACGCCTCCCGGGTGCGAGCGTCATCATGCGCGGATCGAGCGCTGGTTGAAGAAGTCGCTGCCCCGGGGGCACGTCAGCTACTCGCTCACGCTGGATTCCGGAGACGGCGCCGAGCCGGAGCACCTCGTGGACGTGGAGCGTGCCCGCGCCTGGGCGGCAGCGCTCGAGAGTCTCGCCGCGGAGTTGAGGCTGGACAGCCGGATCGGGCTCGATGCGCTCATCCGGCTCCAGGGCGTGATCCGAAGGGAATCCGCGCGTCCCGAAATCGACATCGGCGACGACGACCTGCGCGAGGTTACGGACGAGGCGGCGGCCGCTGCGGTGCGAATGCGGCGGGCGGAGGGGGAGCGCCTGGAGGCGGATCTCCTGGGCGTGCTGACCGGCATGCGCGAGGAACTCGACCGGGTGGAGGAACGGGCTCCGGCGCGTCTCGCCCGGGAGCGCGACCGCCTGGGCGCGGCCATCCAGGAGCTGCTCGGCGATGTGCCCGCGGACCCGGAGCGGATCGCCCGCGAGATCGCGCACCTGGCCGAGAGATGGGACATCAATGAAGAGATCGTGCGCCTGCGGTCGCACATGCAACTCTTCGAGGAGACGCTCGAGGGAGCCGGCGGAGGGCCGGTCGGCAAGCGGCTGGGCTTCATCATGCAGGAGATGCACCGGGAGGCCAACACCATCGGCGCCAAGGCCAACGACGCCCGCATGGCGGAGTCGGTCCTGTCGCTCAAGGGCGGGGTGGAGCGCATCCGCGAGCAGCTGGAGAACGTGCAGTGACGCCGACGACGCCCGGCGACGGCCCCATCGTGCTGGCGGGTCCCACCGGGGTCGGCAAGACCACCGTTGCCCACGCGCTGGCCGCGGACCGGGACCGTTTCGTCTTTTCGGTTTCCGCGACCACCCGCCGGCCCCGCCCGGGCGAGCGCGACGGTGCGGACTACGAGTTCGTGTCCCGTGCGGAGTTCGAGCGCATGGTGGACGCGGGCGAATTCGCGGAGTGGGCGCGGGTGCACGACCAGCTGTACGGGACCCCGCTCGGCAATCTGGCAGCGAGCGACGGGCGCCGCGTGCTGCTGGACATCGACGTTCAGGGCGCCGCCCAGGTGCGCGCGAACGTCCCTTCGGCGGTGTTCGTCTTCCTGCTGCCGCCTTCGCTCGAGACGCTGCTGGCGCGGCTGTCGGGACGCGGAACCGAGCCGCGGGACGAGGTCGCCCGCCGGCTGGGAGTCGCGCGCGACGAACTGGCGCGGGTGCCGGAATTCGATCACGTGCTGGTCAACGACGACCTGGAAGCGACCGTCGCGGCGGTGCGGGCGATCGCGCTCGGAGACGGGAGCGCGGCCGGGTCGCTCGGCGCCGCGAGGGAGGAAGCCGAGTCGCTCCGCCGCGGGATCAGTACACTTCTCGCCCGGGATTTCGATATCTTATCGGAATAGCCACATCTCCGGAGAAGAACAGATGCGCGTGTTTACACCCCAGGAAGTCGCCGAGCCCGCCATGAGCAAGTACCTGGGCGTCCTGATCGCCGCGAAGTACGCCCGCGAGCTCAACGCGATGCCGCGCGAGGCGATGCCGATGGACGAGAAGAAGCTGACCACCAAGGCGCTCGAGGCGCTGACCTCCGACCACATCGAGTACCGGCTGCACATTCGGGGACACGGCGCGGACTAGCCGCGCGGAGACCTCGCCCGTGTCCGGCGCGCTCGTTCCGCGGCGCCCCTGGCGCGATCGCCGGGTCGTCCTGGGGGTTGCCGGTGGCATCGCCGCCTACAAGTCCGTGCAGCTCGCGCGCGACCTCACCCGGCTGGGCGCGCAGGTGGACGTCGTGCTCACCAGGGGCGCGAGCCGGTTCGTCACCCCGCTCAGCTTCGAAGCGCTCACCGGGCGCAAGGTCCTGACCGAACTCTTCTCTGCGGACGGGGCGGCCATGCACATCCGCCTGGGCGCGGAGGCCGATGCCGTCTGCGTGGCTCCCGCCACCGCCGACCTCATCGCGCGGGCGGCCGCCGGGCGGGCGGACGATCTGCTCGCCACCACCCTCCTGGCGACGCGCGCCCCTGTGGTGATCTGCCCGGCCATGAACGACCGCATGTACGCGCACCCCCGGACCACCCGCAACCTCGCGTACCTGCAGGACGAGCTGGACTACGTGGTCGCCGGGCCCGCGACCGGACCGCTGGCGTTCGGCGAGGGGGAGGGGCCGGGCCGAATGCTGGAGCCTCCTGAGATCGTCGAGCATGTGGGGCGGGCGCTCGAGCACGACGCCTTCCTGGCCGGCAAGCAGGTGCTGATCACGACCGGGCCGACCCGGGAGCCCGTCGACCCGGTGCGCTTCGTCGGCAACCGCTCGTCGGGGAGAATGGGGCACGCGCTCGCCCGCGCGGCCTGGCGGCGGGGCGCCCGGGTGACGCTGGTGTCCGGTCCCACCCACCTCGCGCGCCCGCCCGGCGTGCGGCGCACCCGCGTGGCCACCGCGCGCGAGATGCTGGACGCCGTGGCCGAGGCGATCCCGCGCGCTGACGTCGTGATCTTCGCGGCCGCCGTGGCCGACTACCGTCCCGCCCGCGCCCGCTCCGGCAAGATCAAGCGCAGCCGCGAGGGCGCCTCCCTGTCGGTGGAGCTGACGGCCAACCCGGACGTGGCGCTGGACACCATGCCGCTGCGGAAGCCGGGGGCGCGGGTGGTGGGCTTCGCGCTGGAGACCGACGACCTCCTCGGCCGGGCGCGCAGCAAGATGGAGCGCAAGGCCTTCGACCTGGTCGTCGCCAACCACGCGCGGGGTCCCGGCGGCGGCCCCTTCGGCGAACGGAACGCGGTGACCCTGCTTGCTCCCGATGGCCCGCCCGAGCCGCTTCCGCTGATGCCCAAGGACGAGATCGCGGAGGCGGTGCTCGACCGGCTGGACGGCGCCCCCGCGCCCAGGTTCTCGAAGGCCTCGTCGTGAGCCCCGCCGCGGCGCGTGGATAGGGAGGCCCTTGCCCGCTACCTGACCCAGCGGAGAGAGCTGGGGGAGGGCGAAATCGTGTTCAGCCGTCTGAGCGGCGACGAGGCGCTCAGACTGGCCCGTGCCCGTCCCGACGCCCGGGCGGGCGAAACGTCGGCCCCTCTGTCGGGAGACTACGAGGAGGTTCGCCGCACGGCGCTCGCCTGCGAGCGCTGCCGTCTCGCCCGGGGCCGCACGCACGTGGTCTTCTCCGACGGGAACCCTCGGGGCAGGCTGGTCGTCATCGGCGAAGCTCCCGGGGCGCACGAGGATCGCACGGGGCTTCCGTTCGTGGGCCGCGCGGGCAAGCTGCTCGATCTCCTGCTGGCGTCGATTGGCCTCTCGCGCAGGGACTCGGTCTACATCTGCAACGTCCTGAAGTGCCGGCCCCCGGGGAACCGGAACCCGATGCCGGATGAAATCGAGGCGTGCACCCCCTACCTCGAGCGGCAGATCGAGCTGGTGGCTCCGGAGGTCATCCTGGCGGTGGGGGGGTTCGCCGCGCAGTTCATCACCGGACGCCAGGTTGCTCTGGGCAAGCTCCGGGGCGAGATATACGATTACAGGGGTGTGCCCGCGGTGGTGACCTATCACCCGGCGGCGCTGCTCCGAAACCGCAACTGGACGCAGCCCGCGTGGGACGACCTCCAGCTGCTGCGAAACACGATGGACCGCACCGGCCGGTCCGGCGGCGGGTAGGCGCCCCCCGGTCCTTCGACCGTTCACATTCAGCCGCCGAGGCACCCTGAGCACCACCGCACTTCCCGTCCCGCAGGAGCAGACTCCCGCGTACGACCGCCAGCCGCCGGTTTCGCTGGAGGCCGAGGTGGCGGTGCTGGGGGGCATGCTCATCGACCGCGATGCGGTGGCGCGCGCCGTCGAAGTGGTCTCGGACACGATGTTCGCCTCGGAGGCCAACCGGCGCATCTACCGCGCCGTCCTGCGCCTGTTCGAGCGCGGCGACGCCGTCGACGTCATCGTCGTCAGCGACGAGCTGAGCAAGACAGAGGAGCTGGAGGCCGCCGGGGGCTACGACTACCTCGCCGAACTGCTGGACGCGGTCCCCACCGCCGCCAACATCGAGCACCATGCGCGCATCGTGCGCGACAAGGCGCTGCTGCGCCGCCTCATCGACGCCTCCTCGCACATCATCCGGGACGTCTACGATCAGGGCGAGCGCTCCGTCGAACAGATCGTGGACGAAGCCGAGCAACGCATCTTTCAGGTGGCCAGCGGGCATGACCGCGAAGGGTTCGTCCGCATCAAGGAACTGCTCTGGCCCGCCTTCGAACACATCGAGCGATTGCAGGAAGCCAAGGGCGAACTCACGGGGGTGCCAACCGGGTTCGCCTTGCTGGACTATCTCACCGGCGGCCTGCAGAGGGGCAACCTGGCCATCGTCGCGGGACGCCCGTCCATGGGGAAGACTTCCTGGGCGCTGAACGTGGCCAGACACGCGGCGGGTGATTCGGTGCCGGTGGGGGTGTTCTCCCTGGAGATGTCGAACGAGGAGCTGGTGCAGCGGCTGCTGTGCTCCGACGGGCCGGTGGACGCGCAGAGGCTTCGGCGGGGCGAGCTCACCACCCAGGAGATGCAGAGGCTGGCTGTCGCCGCCGGACACCTCAACACCGCTCCCATCTGGATCGATGACTCCCCGGGCAACACCGTGCTCGAGGTGCGCGCCAAGGCCCGCCGCCTCAAGGCCGAGAGCCAGCTCGGGCTGCTGGTGATCGACTATCTGCAGCTGATGGCCGGATCCCGGAACAGCGAGAACCGGCAGCAGGAGGTGAGCGAGATTTCGCGCGGGCTCAAGGCGCTGGCCAAGGAGCTGGACGTGCCGATCGTGGCGCTGAGCCAGCTCAGCCGGGCCCCGGAGCAGCGCGCCGACCATCGGCCGCAATTGTCCGATCTGCGCGAGAGCGGAAGCATCGAACAGGACGCCGACCTGGTCATGTTCCTCTACCGGCCGGAGTACTACGCCGACACCGACCGCGACGGCAACTCGCTGGAGGGCAAGGCGGAGCTGATCGTGAGCAAGCAGCGCAACGGCCCCACCGGGGTTGTCCCGCTCCACTTCGACAGCGCCCACGCGCGTTTCCTGCCCCTCGCCCCCGAGGGAGCCAGCGCCGCCCCACCTCCCCCGGGTGGACGCAGCGGCGCGCGGGGCGGATTCCAGGGGTGAACCCGGGCGACAGGCGGTCTCCCTGCCGGGCCGGAGTCGCCGTGCCGGCGGCGGGCGCGGGCCGACGCATGGGAGGGGTCCGCAAGGCCTTTCTGGAGCTTGACGGACAGCCCATCCTGCTGCGCGCCATCCGTCCCTTTCTGGAGACGTCCGGGGTGGAATGCGTGGTGGTGGCTCTCCCCCCCGACCAGGCCGCGCGCCCTCCGGCGTGGCTGACCGGCGCCGACCCGCGCGTGCGGGTCGTGGCGGGAGGCGCCACCCGGGGCGAGTCGGTGGCGGCGGCGGTGGCCGCCCTCCCGCCGGCCGTGGAGGTGGTGCTGGTGCACGACGGCGCCCGGCCGCTGGTGACGCGCGGCCTCGTGGAGCGCTGTCTGCGCGCGGCCGCGGCCGGGCGGGCGGTGGTCGCCGGCGTGCCCGCGGTGGACACGCTGAAGGAGGTCGACGCGAGTGGACAGGTGGTCCGCACCCCCCCCCGCGGCCGCTACTGGCACGCCCAGACGCCCCAGGCCTTCCCGCGCCGCCTCCTGGAACGCGCCTACCGGCGGGCGCGCGAGAACGGGGTCGAGGGCACGGACGACGCCTCGCTGGTGGAACTCCTCGGCGGCGAGGTCGAGATGGTGGAAGGATCGCCGTGCAACCTCAAGGTCACCCGTCCCGAGGACCTGATCCTCGCGAAGCGCCTGCTCGAGACGGCGGAAGAGGGCGCGTGAGCGGGCCGCGCATCATTCGCTGCCCGAGCGGCCTGCTGCCCCCTGGCCGACTGCGCGAGGTGGGCCGGCACCTGCGCTCCGGAGGGCTGCTGGCCTACCCGACCGAGACGGTGTACGGGCTGGGGGGACTGGTGGAGGAAGATCCCCTGCGCGAGCTGGCGGCGCTCAAGCGGCGCGATGCCGACAAGCCCTTTCTCCTCCTGCTGCCCGACCCGCAAGGCCCGCCCGGACTGGTCTGGAACCGCTGCGCGCGGAGGCTTGCGGAACGCCTGTGGCCCGGCCCCCTCACCCTGGTGCTTTCCGATCCGGGGCGCGCCTTCCCCGCGCAGGTGCGCGGCGGGAGCGGCGGGGTGGCGGTCCGCATGAGCCCGGCCCCGGTGGCGCGGCAGATCCTGGCCGAGGCGGGCGCGCCGATCACCTCCACGAGCGCCAACCCTCCCGGCGGTACGCCCGCGCGCTCGGGCACGGAGGTGTTGGAGGCGGCGGACGCCCTCGACGCCGACGACCGGCTTTGGGTAGTGGATGCCGGCGCGCTTCCCCCGGCGCCCGCCTCGACCATCGTCGACTGCACCGGACGAGACCCGGTGGTGTTGCGCGCGGGCGCATTGGACCCGTCGGAACTCCGGGAGATCTGTCCCCCCGCGGGGGCGGGCGCTGACGTGGACGGCCGTCGGCCAGACACCGGGGAGAACGAAGCCGGGGTGGGCGATGGACCGCCGGACGCGGCGACGAAGGACATCCGAATCCTCTACGTCTGCACCGGCAACACCTGCCGCAGCCCCATGGCGGAAGTGCTCACGCGCGCCCGCGCGGTCCAACGCGGCCTGAGCGGCGTGCGGGTCCGGTCCGCCGGAACCATGGCCTACGAGGGCTCGCCGGCCTCCGCCGGCGCGCGCACGGCCGTGGGCGACCGGGGCCTGGAACTGGATCGTCACGCCGCGCGCCTGCTCGGCGAGGACGAACTGGAGTGGGCCGACCTGGTGCTGGCGATGTCTCCGTCGCACCTGGCGGCGGTGGAGGCGCTGAGCCGGGGCCGCTGTTACGCGGAGGTGATCACCGGATTCGCCGGCGACGCGTCGGGTGGTGTCGCAGACCCCTTCGGCGGAAGCGATGACCTTTACCGGGACACCTGCGCGCAGCTCGAACGGCTGATCGAGGCGGTCCTCGACCGTCTTGAACCGGGGACGGACGGGTGAGCACCCGGAGAACGTCATGACGATCCCGGCCCCTCCCGGAGGCACGCGCGTCTTCGCCATCCTCGGGAACCCGGTGGCGCACTCGCTCTCGCCCGCGATCCAGAACGCCGCGCTCCGCGCCGCCGGACTCGACGGCCGATACGTGGCGATCGCCTGCCAGCCCGAGGATGTCGGCCCGGTGATGCGCACCCTCGCTCGTGCCGGCGGCGGCGGCAACGTGACGGTGCCGCACAAGCGGCGCGCCGTGGCCGCGCTGGACGACGCGGCCGCCGCCGTCGGACGGACGGGCGCGTGCAACACCTTCTGGGGCGAGGGGGCGTGCATCCGCGGGGACAACACCGACGTCGAGGGGGCGCGCCGCGCCATGCGCGCGCTGCTGGCGGGGCCGGCCAGGGGAGCCCGCGTGCTGCTGGCGGGCGCCGGGGGCGGTGCACGCGCAGCCGTCGCCGCCCTCATCGACGAAGATGCCGCGGAGGTGTGGGTCATCAACCGTACGCTCGCCCGCGCCGAAGCCATGGCCGCCGAAGTCGGGGACGCGCGGGTGCGCGTGGTCTCCAATGCGCGAACCCTGGAAGGGCAGGGCTTCGACCTTGTCCTGAACGCGACCTCCCTCGGGCTGGACAGGCATGACCCGCCCGCGGTCGACCTCCACCGCCGCGGGCCGGTCGGGGCCGTCATGGACATGGTCTACGCTCCGTCCGGGACGCCGCTCACGCACGCCGCCCGCGCAAGCGGCATCCCCGCCATGGACGGAGGCGAGATGCTCCTGCGCCAGGGCGCGGCCGCCTTCGAGCTCTGGTGGGGACGCGAGGCTCCGCTGTCCGCCATGCGCGAGGCTCTGGAGCGGGCGCGCCGCGCATGAAGGTGGCGCCGCTCGCCGCGACCCGTCGCCGCTCCGTCCGGAGCGCGTGCGCCCCGCTCGTGGACTTCCTGCTCCCCTGCGCCTGCATCGCGTGCGGCGCGCGCATCGCCGGGGGCGGCCTGGTGTGCCCGCCCTGC
>JAJDYN010000021.1 GCA_022825135.1 Gemmatimonadota bacterium
TCCCCGCCCTGTGGGCCGGCCTGGCCGGTGCCGGCCGCGCGAGCGTCCGCCGCGATCTGGAAGCGGCCCTGCAGGAAGAACAGATCGCCCGCACAGTGCGGGTCGGCACCGACGTTGAGGCCGCCTTCCACGACGCTCTCGGAGCCGGCGCGGGCATCGTGGTGGTGGCCGGTACCGGCTCGGTCGTGCTGGGGGCGGCGCAAGACGGCCGCCGCCTGCAGGTGGGCGGATGGGGCGGGGTGATGGGCGACGAAGGGAGCGGCTATCACATCGGCGTGTCGGCCCTGCGGGCGATCGCCAGGGCCGCCGACGGCCGCGCCCCCGCGACCGCCCTCACCGCCGCCGTGCTGGACTCCCTCGCGCTGAACCGCCCGCGCGACCTGCCCGCCTGGGCGGAATCCGCCACCAAGGCCGAGATCGCCGCTCTCGCGCCCCTGGCGATCCGCGCCGCCCACTCCGGCGACGACGCCGCGCAAACCGTCGTCCGGCGCGCGCTCGCCGCCCTCGGCGATCAGCTCACCGCCGCCATCCGCCAGCTCTTCCCATCCGCGCCCGACAACCGGCCTCCCGTCGCTCTGACCGGCGGCCTGATCTCCCCGGATGGTCCGCTGCGCGACGACCTGGAGAAACTGGTTGCCTCGACCGGTGGCCGTCTGCTCCCGCGCGCCGTCACCCCGGAGCGCGGCGCCGCCCGCCTGGCCCTCACCCTCCCGGATTGAGCAACCGCCCGTCCATCGGCGCCCGATCCATGTCGCCGGCGTGCCCCTCCACCCGCGCGTCACATCCTCCACCCGGGCGCCACATCCCCCGGCCGCCGGCACCTGACAGAATGGCAGACTCGTCCGCGCCGCCTTCTCCCGCGACCTGACATTTCGTCATGCCCATGGCCTGCAGTTCGTTGCCGTCTGCCATTCTGGCAGACATGCCCAGGCACGCTCCCTGCCCCTGCGCACGGTCGCACGCGCTCGGTGTTCAGGCGTCGGGAGCCTGACGGCGCGGCATGTCAATCACCCTGAACCGAATGGAGGGAAAAATGACGACCATGGCCAAGTATCGTTCGCTTTCGCCCACGCAGGTGCTGAGGGCCTTCAACTCCGCCTTTCCCAGCGGTCCATCCTTCCCGTTCGGGTCCTTCGTCAACACGGACTGGGTACCGCCGGTGAACGTCGCGGAGATGGCCGACTCCATCCTCGTGACTGCCGAACTCCCCGGGGTGTCGCCCGACGACGTCGACATCCAGGTCGAGGAGAACGTGCTCACCATCAGCGGGGAGAAGCACGAAGAGCGCGTCGAAGGGGATGAGGAGCGCCACATCCACATCTCCGAGCGGATCGCGGGGAGCTTCAGCCGTTCCTTCACCCTCCCGCGCAAGGTGGACGTGGAGGGCATTACCGCCGAGTTCGGCGACGGGCTGCTCCGGGTGAGCGTCCCCAAGGCTCCCGAGACCCGCGCCCGCAGGATCGAGGTGAAGGCGCGCGGCTGATCGGCTTCGCGGCACACAACCTTCGTCAGGCGGACCCGGTCCTTCCGGGTCCGCCGTTTCCATGTACACCCACGGAACCGCTCCTCCAGGGTTGGCGAGGGCGCCGGGCTCGGCCGGGGATCGGCCCTCTCCGCGCCGTCCCCTGCTCGCGTGGAGGCTTGACCATGTCGCCGGGTAACGGTCTATTCCCGCCATGATCAAGCCGGACTCCTCGTCCGCCGGGGCCTTCCGCTCCGGGCGGGATTCGCGGTTGGAGCGGCCGCACCTCCCTCTTCGGGCCCCGTGACCTCCACTCCGGCGCTCGCTCCTCCCGAGGCAGATCGACCGGTCGCGCCTCCGATTCGGGTGATGAAGTTCGGGGGGACCTCGGTCGGAAGCACCGCGCGCATCCGGCGCGTCGTCCGTCTTGTCGCCGGTGCCCGGGCCACCTCCACCCCTGTCGTGGTCGTCTCCGCGGTGCGCGGAACGACCGACCGGTTGGTCGAGGTCGCCGAACTTGCCGGACGGGGGGACGCCGGGCATGCGTCGGTGACGCGGGAAATCGCGGAGATGCACCGGGAGCTGCTCCACGCCCTCGCTCCGGCCGACGAAGCGCCGGGCCTCGCCCTCCGCCTCGATGCGGCGATGGATGACCTCCGGCGCCTGGCGAACGGGGCTCAGCTTCTCGGCGAATGCACCCTCCGGACTCGCGACTGGATGCTCTCCTTCGGGGAACGGCTCTCCTCGATGCTCATCGCCGCCTGCATGCGCTCCCATGGAATCGCCGCCGTCGACGTGGACGCGAGGGAGCTTCTCCGCACCGACACCCGCTTCGGCGCGGCGCGGGTGGATCGGCAGAGGTCGCGGGAGCTGGTGCGCGCGCGGCTTCCCGGAGACGCCGGCATCCCGGTCGTCACCGGGTTCATCGCCTCGACGGCAAAAGGGGAGACGACCACGCTGGGCCGGGGCGCGTCCGACTACACGGCTACCCTTCTCGGCTCGATGCTGGGCGCGGCGGAGGTCGAGATCTGGACGGACGTGGACGGGGTGCTCACCGCGGATCCGCAGGCCGTGCCCGAGGCCGCCCCGTTGCGCGAGATCACCTACGCGGAGCTCCTCGAGCTCGCCCATTTCGGGGCGCAGGTGATCTGCCCTCCGGCGGTGGAGCCTGCCCGGAGCGCCGGGATGCGGCTGAGAATCCGCAGCACGCTCGATCCCTCCCTCCCTGGGACGCTGGTCGTGACTTCGGTTCAGCGGGACCCCCTTCGGCCGGTGCGCGGGATATCCGCGACCAGGGACGTGGCGCTGATCCGGCTCGCCGGGGTCGAGACGGTCGGCGCTACGGAGGCCTCGCAACGGATCTTCCGTGCGCTCCGAGTCGCCGACGTGGATTCGCTTCTCTTCACGCAGGACTCGGGCGCGCACGCCTTGTCCTTCGCGGTCAGGGGTGCCGACGCGGAGCGGGCGCGGGCTGCTCTGGGGGCTGAGTTCCGGAGGGAGCGGGAGTCGCGGCTCGTGCGCGACCCGACCGTCGAGCAGGGGTTTTCGATTCTCGCGGTTGTGGGAGAGGGGATGCGGTACACGCCCGGCGTCTCGGGAAAACTCTTCTCGGCCCTGGGAGCCGCGAGGGTCAATGTGCACGCCATCGCCCAGGGATCCTCCGAGCGCAACATCTCATGGGTCGTTAACGCAGGGCAGGAGGGCGTCGCGCTCCGCACCGTCCACCGCGCCTTCTTCAGCCCGCCGGACGAACTCGAGCCCGTCCGCATCCTGGTGCTCGGGGCGGGTGTCGTCGGCGGAGCCTTCCTCGACCAGCTCGCCGCAAACGGGGACGACGCGATGCGTGCGCACGGGATCCAGCCCGTCCTGGTGGGGATCTCGAACAGCCGGACAGCCGCAACCGACCTCGAGGGCCTGATGGCGGGCCGGTGGCGGTCGCACCTCGAGGGGGGCCGCGGCGATCCCGTCCGGGCCTTCGAGTCCGTCTGGACGGGCGACCCGCTCGTCGTCGTCGACTGCACCGCAAGCGCGACCGTCGCGGCGAGGTACGCGGACTACCTCCGGGCCGGTGCCGCCGTGGTCACGGCGAACAAGATTCCTCTCTCCGGGCCGATCGAGGAGTACGCGACGCTCATGAGCCTCGGCGGGCGCGGGGGCGGCCTCCACCACGGGACGACCGTGGGCGCCGGCCTTCCGATGGTGCGCATGATCGCCGAACTCCGGCGGAGCGGCGACACCGTCATCTCCCTCGAGGGGACTCTGTCGGGGACGCTCACTTTCCTGATGGATCAGGTCAGCCGCGGGCGGCGGTTCAGCTCCGCGGTCGAGGAAGCCCGGCGGAGAGGGATCTCCGAGCCGGATCCGAGGGAGGATCTGGGCCTCAGGGATGTGGTCCGAAAACTCGTCATCCTCGCACGGACGGCGGGGATGCGCATGGAACCCTCCGATGTCGAGGTCGAACCGATTCTCCCGGAGCGCCTTCTCCGGCCCGGCCCGGTCGGTGAGTTCATCGAGGGGCTCTCCGGGCTCGACGCCGAGATGGCTGAGCGGGCCCGGGCGGCGGCCGCGCAAGGAGGGCGGCTGGTGTGCCGGGCACGGGTGGCGCCGGGGGCGGCCTCCGTCCGACTGGAGGTGGTGGCCGCGGATGAGCCCGTCGCGCGCACCCGCGGCACCGAGAACCTGCTCGTCATCCGCTCTCGATGGTACGCCGATCATCCCATGGTGATTCAGGGTCCCGGAGCGGGGCCCGAGGTCACCGCGGCCGGGCTCATGACCGACCTGGTGGCGGCCGCCGGCCGGGTTGCCGGCCGGGCCGGCCAGAGTCAACGGCGAAGCACGGGGCCGGCTTCTGCAGGCTGATCGCCTTGATTCGGATCCGGAGTCGATCGGATCGCGCACGAACCCACCAGACCCTCCCAGTCGCGACTTCGACGATACCCTCCCTAGGCCGGGATCGACCTTTACGTGATCACGCCCTTTCAGCCCGGTCCTGTGTTCCGCGCACACTTGGCCAAAGCGTGATAATCTGCGATGCCGTTTGGCGTTGCGAGCTACACACGTGACAGGTACTCTGGACGGTCGTACGGGACCGACGGGTATGGCGGGGGGGTGAGCGGGCGACGGTGCCCGTCGAGCCTGCGCCGGCTGAGAATGGCGTCCCGTATCTGAAGGTGGTTGACTCAAGATGACTGCCAGCCGATCTGGCGAGAGTCCGGCCGAATGCCCGGCCGGGAAAAGCAGCCCCTCGATGGCTGCCCGAGGCCTCATTCCTGTTCTGGCGCTGTGCGTCGGGCTGTCGTGTGTGGATTACGGGACCGCCCCGGGCAGCACCCCGGAGACGCCTGACGATCCGTCGCAGCCGCCGCCGGCAGACAGCGCGTCGGACCGTGCCGCGCTGACTGCGCTCTACGAGGCGACCGGCGGTCCCGACTGGGAGAACCGCACGGGCTGGGCGTCCGCCGCGCCGGTTTCGAATTGGCACGGGGTCCGAACGAATGGCGCGGGACGGGTGCTTGAGTTGAGCCTGCGCGACAACGCGCTGACCGGCCCGATCCCGCCGGAGCTTGGCAACCTCACCGCCCTGCAGGTGCTGGACCTGAATGGCAACGCCCTGGATGGCCCGATTCCGCCGGAACTCGGCAATCTCACCGCGCTGCAGCGCCTGTTTCTTCGCGGTAACGCGCTGACCGGCCCGATTCCGCCGGAGCTGGGCAACCTCACAGCAGCGATCGTTGTGTTGTTGGATGGCAACGCTCTGGAGGGCCCGATCCCGCCGGAGCTGGGGAGGCTGGCCGGTCTACGGAATCTGGGTCTGTCCGGCAACAGCCTGACAGGTTCGATCCCGCCGGAGCTGGGAAGGCTGCCCCGCGCCATGCAATTCCTGGCACTGGCTCGCAACAGCCTGACGGGGCCGATCCCGCCGGAGTTGGGGAGGCTGGAAGGCCTGTACGGTTTGTACCTGTCCGGCAACGCCCTGGAGGGCCCGATGCCGTCGAGCCTTCTGGGGCTGGATGAGCTGCTGACCTTCGACTTCCAGGACAACATGGGCCTGTGCGCACCGGGCACGGCGGATTTCGCTGCCTGGCTCGAGGGGATCCGACTCAGGTCGACGGGACGGGGCGCCAGTGGTCCGTTCTGCAACGAGACGGACCAGGCCGTGCTCGAACTGCTGTTCAGAGCGACGAGCGGTGGAGACTGGGCAAACGCAACCGGCTGGCGCGGAGGTCCCGTTCTGGCCGAGTGGCACGGGATCCGGGCCGATACGCTTGGCCGAGCCGTCGCGCTCGATCTCGCCGGCAATGGACTGGTGGGCCAGCTGCCGGAGCGACTCGGCGAGCTCGCACACGTCGTCGAACTGGATGTCGGCGACAACCCTGGCCTGGGGGGTCCGCTTCCGCTTTCCCTTGCCGACCTGTCGCTCAGCGCGTTCCGCTATGCGGGCACGGAGCTGTGCGTCCCGGCCAACACGGCCTTCCGCGAGTGGCTGGAGGGCATTTCGTCACACCAGGGGACGGGCATGGAATGCCCGCCTCCGTCGGGTAGCGAGTAGCGTTCCCCGCGTTCCCGTTGCATCCTCCGTGGCCACCACCTGACAGAATGGCAGATCCGCCTGCGCACTCCACCCCGCCGGGCTGACATTCTGTCATGCCAATCTGCCGCAACTTGTTGTCGTCAGACATTTTGGCAGACTCGAAGCTGGCACGCTCCCTGCCCCTGCCCAAGGCCGGACGCGCACGCCGGGTTCGGGCATCAGCAGGCCCGGCAACGCGAATTCGGTCACAAGAGACTCAGTGGAGGAAACACATGACGACCATCGCCAAGTACCGTTCGCTCTCGCCCTCGCAGGTGCTGCGGGCCTTCAACTCCGCCTTTCCGGGCGGCTCGGCCTTCCCCTTCGGGGCCTTCATCAACACGGACTGGGTTCCGCCGGTCAACGTCGCGGAGACGGCGGACTCGATCCTCGTGACCACGGAACTCCCGGGTGTGTCGCCCGACGATGTCGAGATCCAGGTCGAGGAGAACGTGCTCACGATCCGCGGCGAGAAGCATGAGGAGCGCGAAGAGAAGGATACCGAGCGCCACATGCACATCTCCGAGCGGATCACCGGGAGCTTCAGCCGCTCCTTCACCCTGCCGCGCAAGGTGGACGTCGAGGGCATCGACGCCGACTTCGGCAACGGGGTGCTCAAGGTCAGCGTCCCCAAGGCGCCGGAGACCCGCGCCCGCAGGATCGAGGTGAAGGCGCGCGCCTGACCGCAGCGCTTCACACCGCAGGACCGAATCGGACCCGGTATCCGCCGGGTCCGTTTTTCGTGTGCTCGATTCTGCCTCGGCGGCCGCCACGTACTACCATGTTTGATGGCATCCCGGGGGATGCTACCTTGGTGGCGATGTTTCTCCGTTTCCGCGCGCGCGGAAACCGCGTCTTCGATTCCCGGTCCCGCCGGCGCCCGTAACCCGAGAAGAACCCGCGCATGACCCACGCCAGCACCCGGCCCCCGCCGGGATCGCGCGTCTTCAGCGGAATGCAGCCCAGCGGCGAAGCCCACCTCGGCAACTACCTGGGTGCGCTGCGCCAGTGGGCCGCCATGCAGGAAGACTACGACTGCATCTACTGCATCGTGGACCAGCACGCCATCACGGGCCCCTACGAGCCCGGAGCGCTCCCCGGGGCGGTCTTCGATCTCGCGATCAGTTTTCTGGCCTCGGGCCTCGATCCCGAGCGCTCCATCATCTTCGTGCAGTCCGACGTCCCCGAGCACACCGAGCTGAGCTGGCTCTTCAACTCGGTGGCGCCCATCGGCGACCTGGAGCGAATGATCCAGTTCAAGGAGAAATCCGAGCGCATGGAGTCGGTGCCGGTGGGGCTCCTCAACTACCCCGTGCTGCAGGCGGCGGACATCCTCATCTACCGCGCCGACGTGGTGCCCGTGGGGGAGGACCAGCGCCAGCACCTCGAGCTGACCCGGGACATCGCGCGCAAGTGGAATGCCCGCTTCGGCAAGTACCTGCCGGAACCCCAGCCCTACATTCCGCGCGCGGGCCGGATCGTGGGGCTGGACGGCCGGTCCAAGATGAGCAAGTCGCTCGGCAACACGGTCGGCATCCTCGACGAACCCGACGAGATCCGCAGGCGCGTGCGCACGGCGGTCACCGACCCCGCGCGCATCCGCAAGACCGATCCCGGGCGCCCCGAGGTCTGCAACGTCTATTCGCTGCACGAGCATTTCGCGGACGGCGAGCGGCTTGACGACATCGCCAACCAGTGCCGCACGGCGCAGCGCGGGTGCGTCCAGTGCAAGGGCATGCTGGCCGGGGAGATCGACGAGGCCTTCGCCCCGATGCGCGAGGTGGCCGCGCACTATCGCGCGCATCCGGAGGAGGTGCTCCGGATTCTCGCCGATGGAGCACGGAGGGCGGGAGCCATCGCCCGGGAGACCATGGCGGAGGTCCGGTCGCGCATGGGGCTCGACTGGAAGCGCAACGCGCGAGCACTGACGGAGGAAACGGAGTCATGAACCTGGCCGGAGTCTTCATCCCCGCGGTTACGCCCTTCGATCCCGTGACCGGAGACGTCGACATCGTCGCGATGCGCGCCAACCTGAGAAGCTGGCTGGCGCATCCCGTGCACGGCATCGTCATCGCCGGATCCACCGGAGAGGCGGTGCTGCTCAGCCGCGGGGAGCGCAGGCGCCTCATCGAGGCGACCGCCGGCGTCATGACCGACGACCGCCTGCTGATCGCCGGCACCGGGGTGGAGTCCACGCGCGGCACCATCCGGCTCGGCCGGGAGGCCGCCGATGCCGGCGCCGATGCCGTCCTGGTGCAGCCGCCGGCGTACTACCTGGGCGCGATGACCCCGGAAGCGGTGCGCGACCACTACACCGCGGTGGCCGACGCCTCCCCTGTGCCGGTCCTCATCTACCAGGCGCCGCTCCGCTTCAGCACGCTCGACTTCCCCTCCGGGCTGGTGGCCGAACTCGCCCGGCATCCCAACATCGTCGGGATCAAGGACTCCAGGGGCAGCCTGGAGAAGGTTGCCGAGTTGCTGGACTGCACGAAGCGCGACTTCGCGGTGATCGTGGGCAACGGCGCGGGGCTGTATGCGGCCCTGGAGCTGGGCGCGGCGGGTGGCATTCTGGGCGTCGCCAACCTGGCTCCGGCCGAGAGCTCCGCAGTCTTCCAGCGCTTCGCGGAGGGGCGCACCAGCGAGGCGGGCCGTCTCCAGGAGCGGATCGCACCCGTCCACAAGAAGTTGGTGGCCGGGTTCGGGGTGCCGGGGGTCAAGGCCGCGATGGATCTGCTGGGAGGCCACGGGGGGACGCCCCGCCCGCCGCTCAGGCCGTTCCCGGCCGGGAAGGTCGGTGAGGTGGAGGCCGTCCTCGGGCGGGCCGGGCTGCTGCGGCCGGAGCGCGCGCTCTCCGCTTCCGCTTCCGCATGAGGACCGGCTCGAGCCGCCTCACACCGTACCCTCCGGGAGCCTGATCTTGTCGACGAACGCGGCCGCAGGCCGCTGCACGGTTGTGGTGGGCTGTCAGTGGGGCGACGAGGGCAAGGGCAAGATCGTCGACGTGCTGGCGGAGTCGGCGGACATCGTCGCCCGCTATCAGGGCGGCGCCAACGCCGGTCATACCGTCCATGTGCACGGGGACGAGTTCATCCTGCACCAGATTCCCTCCGGCATCCTTCACCCCGGAAAGCGCTGTCTGCTCGGCAACGGCGTGGTCCTCGACCTGCCGAAGTTCTTCGCGGAATACGATGCCCTGGTGGAGCGCGGCATCGAGCTGGAGGGCCGGATCGGGATCAGCCAGCGCGCCCACCTGCTGCTGCCCTACCACCGCGCGCTCGACCACGCTGCGGAAGTGCGCGCGCGCGAGAAGATCGGCACCACCGGGCAGGGCATCGGGCCGGCGTACGTGTCCAAATCCGGGCGGCGCGGCGTGCGCGTCACCGACCTGGCCAATGCCTCGCGCCTTGAGCGGCTGGTGGAGCGCGCCCTGGGGGATGCCCTGGGCGAGCTGGAGGTCGGCCGGTTCGCGGCCACGGAGCTCGAGGCCCGGGTGTGGGCGGCGCTCGCGCTGGCGGGCCGCACTCTGCCGCTGGCCACCGACACCGGCCGCGAGATCGTGGAGGCACTCGGTGCCGGGCGCTCGGTCCTGATGGAGGGCGCCCAGGGAACGGCGCTCGACCTCGACCACGGCACCTATCCCTTCGTGACCTCCTCCAACACCACCGCGGCCGCGGCCGCCACCGGGCTGGGGGTCGGTCCGACCGCCATCAGCGCCGTTCTGGGCGTGGTCAAGGCGTACACGACGCGGGTGGGCAACGGCCCCCTGCCGACCGAGTTCGACGAGGAGATGGGCGAGCGCGTGCGGGAGCTGGGCGGGGAGTTCGGCGCCACCACCGGCCGCCCGCGGCGCTGCGGCTGGTTCGACGCGGTGCAGGCGCGCTACGCCGCGCGGGTGAACGGGCTCACCGGCCTGGCGGTGACCAAGCTGGACGTACTCGACTCCCTGGACGAGATCCAGGTCGCGACCGCGTACCGCGTCGACGGCGACCTCACCACCGAGTTCCCCGCCGATACCTGGTCGCTGTCGCGGGTGGAGCCCGTGCTGGAGCGGCACCCGGGGTGGCGAATGGCGACCACGGAGGCCCGCCACATCGCCGACCTCCCGGCTGAAGCGCGCAGCTACCTCGATCGCCTTCAGGAGCTGACCGGCGTGCCCCTCGAGATCGTCTCGGTCGGATCCCGGCGCGAGCAGCTGATCAGAGTCTAGCCTTGTTCGACCGTCTCGGAAAACGACTGGACAAGGCCCTCGGGCGCTTCCGCCAGCGGGGCATCCTCACCGAGCCCATGATCCGCAAGGGGTTGCGCGAGGTGCGGCGCGCCCTGCTCGAGGCGGACGTCAACTTCAAGGTCACCCGCGACTTTCTGAAGCGGGTGGAGAAGCGGGCGGTGGGCGAGGGGGTCATCCGCTCCATTTCTCCCGGACAGCAGGTCGTCAAGATCGTGCACGACGAGTTGGCGGGGCTCCTGGGAGAGGACGTGGCCGACCTGGCCTGGGCGCGCAAGCCGCCCACCGTGATCCTCATGGCCGGCCTGCAGGGCTCCGGCAAGACGACCACCGCCGTGAAGCTGGCGCACCTGATCGCGCGCGAGGGGCGCCGTCCCATACTGGCAGGCTGCGACGTGTACCGGCCGGCGGCAGGGGAGCAACTTGCCACCCTGTGCGAGCGCGCGGACCTGCCCGTGCACGCGGGCGGGCGCGGGGACGACCCCGTGGCGGTGGCGCGGGCCGCGGCCGAGGATGCGCGCGGGCGCCGGTGCGACGTGATCGTGGTCGACACCGCGGGCCGTCTTCAGATCGACGAGCCCATGATGGCCGAGCTGGGGCGCCTGCGGACGGAACTGGCCGCGACCGAGGTGCTGCTGGTGGCCGACGCCATGACCGGGCAGGAGGCGGTGAACATCGCGCAGGGCTTCGACCGGGCGCTGGGCCTCACCGGGGTGGTGCTTACCAAACTCGACGGCGACGCGCGCGGCGGCGCGGCGCTCTCGATCCGCGGGGTTACCGGGAGACCCATCAAGTTCGTGGGCACGGGCGAGGGACTGGACGACCTGGAGCGGGTCGATCCCCGCCGGCTGGCGGGGCGCATCCTGCAGATGGGCGACGTGGTGGGGCTGGTGGAGCGGGCCCAGCGCTCCATCGACGCCGAAGCCCAGGCGAAGATCGAGGAGAGCGTCCTGCGCAAGGGACGCTTCACCCTGGAGGACTTCCTGACGGCGCTTCGCCAGGTGCAGGCCATGGGCCCGCTGGAGCAGATCATGAAGATGATCCCCGGGATGAGGCGCAAACTGCCGCTGGGCAACGTCGACCCGAAGAAGATCAGGCATGTGGAAGCCATCATCCTCTCGATGACGCCCGCCGAGCGGAACGAGCCGCGCCTCCTCGACCGCTCCCGCCGGATCCGAATCGCCCGGGGGAGCGGCCGCCCGGTGTCGGAGGTCAACCGCCTGTTGAAGCAATTCAGGGAAATGCAGAAGTTGATGAAGCAGATGCGGGGGATGGCGCCCCCGCTGAACCAGTTGCGCTGACCGCCGGGGAGAGGCGGAAGGCAGGCACGAACCCGAGGAGACACATGTCGGTACGAATTCGACTTCGCAGAATGGGCCGGAAGAAGGCGCCCCACTACCGCGTGGTGGTGGCGGACGGCGACTCGCCGCGGGACGGGCGCTTCGTCGAGACCATCGGCTACTACAAGCCACTTTCCACGCCCGCCCGCGTGGTCGTAGACCTGGAGCGAGCCGACTACTGGCTGGGTCGGGGGGCTCAGCCGTCGGCCACGGTCAGGTCGCTGCTGAACAAGGCGCGCAAGGGCGGGGACGCCAGCGTGGCCGTGGGCGAGGCGGATGCGGCCGCCGAGAAGGCCCGCCGCTCGGAACAGTTGACGCAGAGGCGTCAGGCGGAAGCGGACGCGCAGGCGAAGGTGGAGGCGGAAGCGAGAGCCGAGGCGGCCGCGCGGGCCGCGGCTCGAGCGGAAGCCCAGGCCGAAGCCGAGGCTGGCGAAAGCGGCGAATCCGGGTAGTACCGGGGTCCCGAATGGACTCCGCCCATCCTTCGCACCTCGTCGTCGGGCACCTCAACAAGGCGCACGGCACCAAGGGCGAACTCTTTCTCTGGCCGCTGACGGCCGACCCGGACGAAGCGTTCGCCGCCGGAGCGGAGTTGCATGTGGCGGACGAGGCCGGGAAGACCCCGGATCCCGCGTTCGCCGAGGTCCGCGTACAGGCGGTCCGCCCCTTCAAGCGCGGCTTTCTGATCAGGCTTGAGGGCATCGATTCCCGGGATCAGGCCGAGTGGCTGGCGGGCCGATACGTGCTCAGGCCGCTTGCGGAGGTGAGCCCGCTCGAGGAAGGCGAGATCTTCTACCACGAGCTGCTGGGCACGCGCGTGGAGTCGGGGGAGGGAGAGGCGATCGGAGAGGTGGTCGAGGTCTACGAGCTCATCCCGGTGCATCTTCTCCAGGTGGCGCACGGATCCGGCACCGTGCTGATTCCGTTCGCGCGCGACATGGTGCGCCGGCTGGACCGCGAGGGGAAGCGGCTGGTCATGGACCTGCCGGACGGCTTGCTGGACCTCTGAGCAGGAGCGGGCGGTGAAATCGGATGCAGGAGTCGGCGGGCGGGCCGAAAGGCTCATGCGGCTGACCTTCGTGACCATCTTCCCGGAGTTCTTCGAAGTGCCGCTGGCCACCAGCATCCCCGGGCGCGCCGTCCGGCACGGATCGGTCGAGTACCAGGTCGTCGACCTGCGGGACTTCACCCGCGACCGCCATCGCACCGTGGACGACGTGCCCTACGGGGGCGGCGGCGGGATGGTGATGAAGCCGGAGCCGTTCTTCGAGGCGGTGGAGTCCCTCGACCGGGCCGGCCGGGTGATCCTGCTCTCCCCCCGCGGCCGGCTCTTCACCCATCGCGACGCCGTGCGCCTGTCCCTGGAGCCGTCCCTGACTCTCCTGTGCGGCCACTACAAGGATGTCGACCAGCGCGTCGCCGACCACCTGGCCGACGAGGAGATCTCGATCGGCGACTACGTGTTGTCGGGAGGCGAGGCCGCGGCGCTGGTGGTCGCGGACGCCATCGTCCGGCTCCTGCCGGGGGTGCTGGGCGACCACGATTCGGCGGCCTCGGACTCGTTCTACGACGGCCGCCGGCTGAGCGCGCCTTCCTATACCCGGCCGGCGGTGTACCGCGGACACGAGGTGCCCGAGGTGCTGCGCAGCGGCGACCACGCGCGCGTCGAGGCCTGGCGCGGGGCGGAGGCCGAGCGCATAAGTGCCGCGCGCCGGCCCGATCCGAGCCGGAGGCGTTAGCGGCTAACGCTAACGGGCCACAGCCGCTAGCGCTCCCGGCGCACACGCCAGGGCGGGGGGCCGGGCTGGTAATTCCGATCAAATCTTTACAGAATTATTACCCGCGCATTGCGCGCGCGGGCACGGGGCGGATGTCGGGTGGCGGGGCAACGTTATCCTTCTCATCAGGAGCAGCCATGAAACACAACCAATGTCCAACACGTAGGGTGTGGGGCGCCTTTGCGCTCACCCTGCTGGCCGTCAGCCTGGCCTTTGCGCCCGGCCTGAGCGCCCAGCAGGGAGGAGTCATCACGGGCCGCGTCACGGAGGAAGGCTCCGGTCGCGCCCTTGCCTCCGCCCAGGTGTACGTCGAGGGCTCCGGAATCGGGACCCTCACCAACTCCAACGGGCAGTTCCTGCTGCTCAACGCCCCCGCCGGCGAGCACACCGTCACCGTGGAGCTGGTCGGCTACCGTTCGGCCTCGCAGACGGTGACGGTGGCGGCGGGCGAGACGTCCAACGTGGACTTCGCCATCGCAGTGACCGCGCTGGCCCTCGACGAGATCGTGGTGACCGGAACCGGCGTGGCCACCGAGAAGCGCAAGCTCGGCCACACCATTGCGACGCTCGATGCCGCCGAGCTCGAGAACGCGCCCATCGCCGACTTCAGCCAGCTCATCGCCGGCCGCGAGCCCGGCGTGGTGGCGCTTCCTTCCTCGGGCTACACGGGCGAGGGCGCCCGCATCCGCATCCGCGGGTCGGCGTCGCTCTCGCAGCTCAACGAGCCCATCGTCTACGTAGACGGAATCCGGGTGGACCGCTCCGCCGTGCAGAACTTCAACGGCCAGGGCAACCCGTCCCGTCTGGACGACATCCCGCCGGAGTCCATCGAGCGCGTCGAGATCCTCAAGGGCGCCGCCGCCGCAACCCTCTACGGGACCGAGGCCTCGAACGGCGTGATCCAGATTTTCACCAAGCGGGGCAACGTGGGCGCGCCGCGCTTCACCTTCCAGTCGGATCTGACCGGGATCTCGGTGCCCACCAACCGCATCCTGCCGGTCGCCGACTTTGCCGGGCGGGTATGCGCCAGCCCCGGATGCACGGGAGACGGTGACGCCGCGAGGCTGGCCGATGCAGTGAGCCGCATGTCGACGCGCTGGGGACAGTCCGTCTCCCCCTGGGAGCCGGTCGAGCGCGACCTCATCCCCGAGCTGCTCACCACCGGTTTCGGCCAGACCTACTCCGGGTCGGTTCAGGGCGGTTCCAGCGTGTTCCAGTACTTCGCCTCGGCGCGCCTCGCCAGGGAGGACGGTCCCTACGACGCCGCGCGCAACTTCGACGCGGTAGAGGGAGTCGAGCCCGAGAACGACACCAACCGGCGCGCTTCGATCCATTCGAACTTCACGGTGGTGCCGAACGACAATCTGCGCATCGGCGTGACCACGCTCTATTCGGACATGGAGCATCACACGCCCGACAACTCCAACAACATCTACGGCGTGTTTTCTTCCGCGCTCATGTCGCAGCCGCGGCTCGCCAACGCCGACCCGAACCTCGGCCAGGTCAACTACTACGGTCAGCCGGCGTTCGCCACGCTGCGCGAAAACGCGTACCAGTTGAACTTTGTGAACTCGCAGCACTTCGCCGGCGCCACCAACATCAATTTCACGCCGACGGAGAACTTCCGCCTCGACGGAACCTTCGGCATCGACTTCACCTCCGACGACGCGGTCTCCTTCCGGCCCTACCGCTGGAACGTGGACGGCTACTCGGGCTCCACGCCCGACGGCAGCCGGAACGTCAACGAGGACCGCAGCCGGGAGATCACGGCCGACGTCAAGGGCTCCTACATCTTCAACACCGACCGGATCGAGAACACGTTCCTCTTCGGTGGCCAGGGCTTCCTGCGTCAGCGGCAGTCGGCGGGCGGAAGCGGACGCGACTTCCCCGGCCCGGGCCTGGAGACCCTTTCGGCGCTCGGTTCCGAGTCTTCCTACGAGAATTGGCTCAGGGTGACGCAGATCGGCGGATACCTGCAGGACCAGGTCGGGTGGGACAACTGGCTCTTCCTGACCGTGGGCGCGCGCTGGGACGCGAACTCGGCGTTCGGTGAGGCGTTCAACTACGCCTTCTATCCGAAGGCCAACTTCGCGGTCGTGCCGAGCGAAATGTGGGAAAGCGAGACCTTCTCCTCGCTGCGCGTCAAGGGCGCGTACGGCACCTCCGGGTTGCAGCCGGGCGCCTTCGACAAGTTCACGACCTTCTCGTCGCTGGGCACCGAGGTGGGTCCGGGCGTCCAGCCCTCCAACCTGGGCAACGATCAGTTGAAGCCCGAAGTGTCGACCGAGTGGGAGTTCGGCGCCGATCTGGGGCTCTTCAACGACCTGTGGTCGGTCGAAGCGACGTATTGGGACCGGACCGTGACCGACGCCATGGTGGCGCGTCAGTTCCCGGTGACGGGCGGCTTCACGCAGACGCAGCTCGACAACATCGGCGAGGTGAAGGCTTCCGGCTTCGAAATCGGCGTGCGCGGCGCGCTGGTCCAGCGGCCGGGTCTCTCGCTGAACGTCTTCGCCAACACCGCCTACCTCAAGGAAGAGATCACCGACATGGGAGGTGCGCCTCCCCTGAAGACCGGTGGCAGCTATCCGCGCTACCGCAACTTCCTGACCGAGGGCTACACGCCCGGCGCCTTCTTCGGCGCCAGGGTGGCGGACCTCGAAATTCCGCTGAACATCCTCTCTCCGGTCAACGGCGAGTGCGTGGCTCCCACGCAGCAGCAGGCGCTCGATTACTTCAGCGTGCCCCGCAATCCCAACAGCTTCAAGCCGCTGGCGATCGGCAACGAGACCTTCGGTACGCCGAATGGTGGCTTGGCCTCGCACAACTGCGGCACCGGGTTGCTCGAAAGCTATCTCGGCAAGCCCACTCCGGACTTCGCCGGCTCCTTCGGTTTCAACCTGGCGTTCCTGGGCAACTTCGAACTGAACTCGCTCCTCGAGTACAAGTTCGGTCATCAGGTGCAGGACCTCTCGGGAATGTTCCGGCGGGCCAACAACTTCATCGGCCGCAACACCCCGCGCTCCGCGGAGCTGTACGCGGCCATGCTGAACCCGGCGTCGTCCGCCCAGCAGCGACTGGACGCGGCGATCGCCTGGGCGCACGAAATCGAGGGCCTCTCGCCGATGAGCGGGATGAACGGGGTCTACGACGCCGACTGGATCCAGTGGCGCGAGCTGTCGCTCACCTACAGGGTGCCGGCGGGCATCGTGGAGGGCTGGGGCCTCTCCACCGCCACGGTGAACCTTGGGGTGCGCAACATGAGGCTCTTCATGCTGGGCGACTACCCCGGCATGGATCCCGAGGGCAACGTGCTCGGCCGCTGCAACGAAGGCCTCAGCTGCAACTTCCTGGACTCGACGGAAGGCTGGGGCATTCCGGTGCCGCGGCGCTTCACGCTGTCCACGCGCTTCACGTTCTGATCCAGGAGAGAGACTCATGAAGAACCGAAACATCAAGGCTTGGGTCGCACCCCTTCTGGTCGCGTTCGCGCTCACAGGTTGCGACATCCTGGACGTCAACAACCCCAACAGCCTCGTGGAGGAGGACATCCGCTCGGAGGCCGCCGCCTCCGCGGTCGTCAACGGGGCCCTCACCCTCGTTTCGTCGTCTGTTTCCCAGTCCTGGCAGCCGTACCTGGTCGCTTCCGACGAGATGCGCTGGATCGGGTCCAGGGACGCCTGGCTTTCGCTCGATCTGGGCTTCGTGGACGACCCGCTGAACGAGTTCATCGACGGCCCGTTCCCGGCCATGGGGCAGGGGCGCTGGATGAGCGACGAAGCGATCGAAATCCTTACCGAACACCAGGCGAACAACCCCTCCACCGCGATCAAGACCGATCTGGCCCGGGCGTACCTCTACTCGGGCATCATGTACATGGTGATCGGCGAGATCCAGGAGGACTTCGCGTTCTCGGACAAGACCGAGAGCGGAGCTCCCATCGGGCCCGAGAACATGTATCAGGTCCTGGACGGGGCGATCGAGAGGTTTTCGACCGCCATTTCCGGCTTCAACGAGGTCGGGGCAACCGACTTGGCGCTCCAGGCCAAGGCCCTGCGGGCGCGCGCCCGTCAGTCCCGGGCGATCTGGGACGTGATCAACCCCTCGCCCTCAGGGGACGGGCTGGTGTCGTCCGCCGAGGCCGGGGCGGACGCGAACGACGTGCTCGCGAACGTCTCCGCGGACTGGACCTACAATCTGACGTTCTCGAGCGCCAGCCGGTCCAACTCCATGGCGTCCTGGGTCAACGACCGCAAGGAGAACCAGATCGACCTCTCGATCGCAACGGTCGACGACCAGAACGACATCAACGGAATCGCGCTGCAGGATCCCATCGACGGCGTCGACGATCCGGCGGTCATCAAGTGGCTGAACCAGTGGAAGGGCGGCAGCTACCTGGACAAGGGCGGCATCTATCCGCCATTGACGCTGGCCTCGGCCCGGATGATGCATCTGATTCTGGCCGAGAACGCGCTCAAAGGGATGGATTCAAGCGCCTTCGCGACGCACATCAACCACATTCGCGCGCTTGACGGCCTGACCCCGTACGACGGTCAGATCTCCGAAATGGAGATGCTCCAGCACACGCGCCGTGTGAACGTGATGCTGCAAGGCTTGCGGCTGGCGGACATGTACCGCTGGGGGATCAAGGATCCGAAGTGGCAGGGTGCCTCCGCCGCCTCGGGGAGCCCCGGTACCATGCTCCCGATCTCGATCATCGAGATCAGGGCCAACTGTCACCTGAACGGGCTGGGTTGCGGCGGTTGAGACAAGGTGGGGCACCCCGTCTCGCGCGGGGTGCCCCCACCGCTTCCGTTCTTCGCCGGTGTCACACAGGTCTGCCGTGAGTCGCGCATCCACAGTGAAGAAGCTGCTCGTCGCCGTTGCGCTGGTCGCAGTCCCGGGTTGCGACATCTTCGACGATCCGACGCCTCGCAACATCTTCTTCGAGATGAACGGCGAGGCGGGCCAGCAGTTGCGGGTCATCTACTCGACGCAGTTCGTGGCCGGTGTGAACGACATCGGAATTACGAGGGTGCAGGTAGTCAGGTCCGACACGATCCTTCACGAGATCCCGTTCGACAGGGTGATCGATATTTCGATCGATCGTCGCTGGTTCGTGCAGGCGGAGTCGCTGGGCTCCGAGCCGATCGATGTCCACGTGATCGTGGACGTGGACGACCGCAACCTCCTGAACGAATCCGGTGGCATATACCCCGGTGATCCCTGGCACTTCGTGTACGCCTTCAACCAGTTGCTTACGCGTGATATCGATGTGGCGTTCTGACCCGTTCGGCGCGTTGCGCCGTATGCTCCTGGCGGCGCTGCTTTGCGTCCTGCCGCTTGTGTCCGGCTGCTACACCTACCGCCTGGTGGAGGAAGCGCCGGTAGGTTCGGTGGCCAGACTGCGCGTACCGATCCAGTCGGCGATTGTCGATCCCAACTCGCCGCCGGAGACGGTGGCCATCGAAGGGCTGATCATCAGCTTCGGGGATACCATCTCGTTCGAAGCCAGCAATCGGCAGGTCATCGGCGCGTTCCGCGAAGTCGTGCAGTACGACACTCTGCAGGTGGCCCGGGACGGGCTCGCGAGCATCGAGGTGCGCGAGTTCTCGAGGACGCGGAGCGTTGTCCTCGGCGTCGCCGTGGCTGCGGGAACCGCCGGCCTGGCCCTTGCCGCGCTCGGCGTCGAGGGCGGGGAGGCCGGTGACCGGCCCGGCGAGGGAGGCACGCAGAGCTTTACCGCAGGCCTCGCCGTCGGCGTGGGGGCGCTCGGAAGATTGTTCGGGCGGTAGCGCGAGACATCCATCTCGCGCCGGGGCGTTCGGGACTTGGCGTCCGGACCCCGGCCTTCACTGATGAATCGGGTCGCGTTAGCTTTTAATGCTGCACGGGAGATGCCTCCCCTGTGGCACCAACCGCTACGCAATCGACAACGCTTCTCGGCCGAACGGCGCCTGAGGGGGTGGACCATGGGCGATCTGCTGCAGGAACTCGACAGGGAGCATGTGCGCACCGATCTGCCGGACTTCGCCGCGGGCGACACGGTACGGGTCCGCTACCGGGTTCGCGAGGGCCGCAAGGAGCGAATCCAGGTCTTCGAGGGGGTGTGTATCGCCCGGCGCGGCGGGGGCATGGGCGAGACCTTCACCGTGCGCAAGATCTCCGGGGGTATTGGAGTGGAGCGCATCTTCCCCTACCTGTCGCCCTGGATCGAGGGCGTCGAAATAGTGCGGCGGGGGCGCGTGCGGCGGGCCAAGCTCTACTATTTGCGCGGCTTGCGGGGCAAAGCGGCGCGCATTCCAGAGAAGCGCACCCGCTGACGCCACTCCGGCGATGACGCCGGGACAGAACGTTGATTCGGGGCTCCGGATCCCGCTCGACTACGAGCGCGGGTTCTGGAGCCGCGGTCTTTTCGGCGTCGCTGGAGTGGACGAAGCGGGTCGTGGGCCGCTGGCGGGTCCGGTGATGGCCGCTGCCGTGGTTTTGCCGCGGGGCGTCGGCGTGGAGGGGGCGGACGACTCGAAGCGAATCTCGCGGGAGGAACGGGAGGAGGTGGCGCGGCGCGTTCGCGAGCAGGCCGTCGCCGTAACGGTGGGGGCCGCCTCCGCGCGAGAGATCGACGGCATCAACATCCTGCGGGCGACGGCGCGTGCCATGGAGCGCGCGATTCGCCGCCTGCCGAGGCGGCCCGACCACGTCGTAGTGGATGGCCTGCCGGTGCGCGACCTCCCCTGGGAGCACGAAGCGGTGGTGGGCGGCGACGGTCTGGTGCACTCGATCGCGTGTGCCTCCATCGTGGCCAAGGTGTGCCGCGACCGGCTCATGAGCCGCCTCGCGCGCCGCTACCCCGAGTACGGCTGGGACCGGAACATGGGGTACGGCACGGAGGAGCACCGCGCCGCCATCCGGAGTTTCGGCCCTACGCCCCATCATCGCCTGACTTTCGGGCTCGAGCAGCTGGAGTTGGCCGTCCGTGGATGAACCCGCGCGCGAATGCCGCCGGGAGTTCGTCCGCGGGCCGCCCGGTTAATGATGGTGGAAGAAGCGGAGCCGTCCTCCCCGGTGTAGATGGCTCGGAGGGCGGGCTGCCATGTATCTTGCGGTCGAGCCGGTAGCTCAGCTGGTAGAGCAACGGACTTTTAATCCGTAGGTCGTGGGTTCGAGACCCACCCGGCTCATGGAAGAAGACGCCGCGCGAAGATCGGGCGCGGCCGGAGCGACGAGGCGAAGAAAGGGGGGACAGGGGATGGCGATGGCCGCACCCAACCGGAGGAAGAGGACCCACCGCGGCGTGTGGGCCGGACTCGCGGGCCTGCTGCTGACCGGGGTGCTGGGGCTGCTTTTTCTCAGCTTCCGGGAGGCGCCGCTGCCCGAGCTGGCGCCGATCGAGGTGAGCTGGGAGCCCCCCCTGCCCGTTCAGGGCCATCTCTTCCTCATACGCGTGGCGGCGCCGGTCGTCGACGGGATGGTGTCGGCCACGGGAGAGGCCGGGGGCGAGGAGCTTCACTTCCAGCCGGCCGGTCCTGTGGCGGAGGGCCCGGCGCCGGTCCCGGACGAGGGCGGGGAGACGGCCGCCGATATGGTGTTGGCGAGCCTGGCGCCGGTTCCCATCGGAGCCACGGATTCCATCGACGCGTGGGTCACGGCGAGCTATGCCGACGGCCGCACCCGGACCGACTCCGTGCGCATCGCGATCGTGGAGGGTGAATACGAGCACGAGCGGCTGACGGTGGCGCCGCGCTTCGGGTCGCCGTTGAACGAGGAGGACCAGGCGCGGCTGCGCAGCGACCAGGCGAAGGCCAGCCAGGTGGCGCGCGAGGCGCACGCGACCCCGCGGCTGTGGGGACCCGAGGTGGTGCTCCCGCGCGACTCCCGCGTGACCAGCGGCTTCGGCACCGGACGCGAGTTCAACGGGCAGATCTCCAGCCGCCACATGGGGCTCGACCTGGCCGGCGCCCCCGGTGACACCGTGCGCGCCCCCGCCGACGGCGTGGTGGCGCTGGTGGACGGCTTCCTGCTGGCTGGCAACATCGTCTACCTGAACCACGGCGCGGGGCTGCTTACCGGTTACTTCCACCTGAGCGGACAGCTGGTGGAGGCGGGCGACACGGTCACCGCCGGGACCCCCATCGGGCTGGTCGGCGCCACAGGCCGGGTCACGGGCCCGCACCTGCACTGGGTGGTGCGCTACGGCACCACCAGCGTCGATCCCCGCAGCCTGCTGGCGCTGTCGGGAAATTGAAGCACGCCGACGTCGTCATCGCCGGCGCCGGCATCATGGGCGCCTCGTGCGCCTGGCACCTGGCCCGCCGCGGCCTGCGCGTGCTGGTGGCCGAGATGGACGTGGCCCCCGCCATGGGCTCGACCGGCAGAAGCGCCGCCGGCGTGCGCGTTCAGTTCACCACCGCCGCCAACATCGGGCTTTCCATGTACTCCCTGCCCGTGTACCGGGAGTTTCCGGAGCGTCATGGACACGAGGTCGGCTACCGGGACATCGGCTACCTGCTGCTGGTCCCGGACGACAAGTGGGAGCGGCACCTGGAGTCGGTTGCGCTGCAGAAGAGCCTGGGCGCCCCCGTGGAGGTGGTCGATCCGGTCGAGGCCCAGCGCTACGTGGACTTCGAGACGGAGGGGCTGGCGGGCACCACCTACGGGCCGTGGGACGGGGTGATCGACCCCCACATGGCCACCCACGCCTGGGTGGCGATGGGCCGGGAGCTGGGGGTGCGCTACCGGTTCTCCTCCCCCGTGACGGGGGTGAGGGCGGAAGGGAAGGGGTGGCGGGTCGAGTGCGGCGGCGAAGTCTTCTCGTGCGCGCACTTCGTGAACGCCGGGGGCGCGTGGTCGGGCACGGTAGCGGAACTGGCCGGGCTCCACCTCCCCGTGGGACCGAAGCGCATCAACATCTTTCTGAGCGCGCCCGTGCGCGACACCCGCACCTATCCCCTCACCATCGACCTGGCCACCGGCGTGTACCTGCGCAGCGAAGGCGACCGCGTCCTCTTCGGCCTGGACGACCTCACCCAGGCGTACGGCTTCACGGAGGGCGTGAACTGGGACTGGCTCGAGCACGTCTTCCTCACCGGCGTCGAGCGCTTCCCCTGGTGGGAGGACCTCGGGGTCGACCGCCGGGGGAGCTGGTGGGGGTACTACGGGGTCACCCCGGACAACAGCCCGATCATCGGTTTCAATCCGGGTGCCCGTGGATGGATCGACGCGTGCGGCTTCTCGGGGCACGGGATCATGCATGCCCCGGCCACCGGGCTCGCCGTGTCGGAACTGATCGCGGACGGCGAGGCGCACACCGTCGACGTGAGCGCCTTCCGCCACAATCGCTTCGGGGAGGACATCCCCGTCGAGGCCAACATCTTCTGAGGGATGGCCAGCGGCCACCTTTTGGGGGCCGGGACGCGGCCCTACATTGCCGGTCGGCGATTCCGCCGCCGTGATCAACGGGAGGGGCAGTGACTTCAGTGGCGAGATGGCTCCGGAACGCGCTCGCGATCCTTCCGTTGCTGCTGCCCGCGACCGCCCACGCCCAGGATGCGGATGCGACGCCGGGCACGGGCAGCGTCTTCGGCCGCATTCTCGACCAGGACACCTTCCGGCCCGTTGCAGGGGTGGTGGTCCGCATTACCGTCCCGGAGGGGATCCTGCAGGAGATCTCGGGCGAGAACGGCACCTTTCTCATCGATGGCGTTCCCGTGGGCGAGCGAGTGGTGGTCATGGAGCACATCGCCTACGGCGAATACGCGCAGCACGTGGGCGTCGAGGCGGGCAGGGATCTGAGGATCGAGGCGTTCATGTCGCCGCGCGCCATCCAGTTCCAGCCCCTCGTGGTCGAGGCGCTCAGCGAAGTCGAGCGCCGCCGGCTCACTTCCGGGTTCAGCGTCAACGAGATCCCCGCGGAGGAAATCGAACAGGCGGCTCAGACGGGCCAGCACCTCGGGGATCTGCTGCGGGGCGGCATGTCCGGCATACGCGTGCGCGGCGGCATCCGGCCCGGGGACTACCTGTGCGTGGAGTACCGGGGCAGCGGAGCCGGCGTCTGCGACGAGATCGCCGTCTACCTGGACGGAGTTGCGATTGCGGACCCCGGACAGATCTATTCGAGCCTGTCCCTGGACGATATCGATCGGGTGGAGGTTCTTTCGCCTCTGGAGGCGGTCGTCCGCTACGGAGACCGGGGGGCGAGAGGCGCGCTGATCATCGAGTCCCGGGTGCCGAGCCTTCCGGAGCGGCAAAACCCCTTCCGCACCTCTTCCAGGCGAGGCTACGACTGGTCGCTGGAGGAGGAGTCGCACCCGTCGGCGAAGGTCTTCGGGAACACGATTCTGGCCAACGCGCTCGGCGTGGGACTCGGGTACCTGACGCTCAGGCAATGCGTGGGGACCGTCACCACCGACCACGGCCCGCGGTTCGACACCCAGTGCGGGGCTCTGACCACGATGGGGACCGGCGTGTTCGCGCTGAGCCTGCCCGGCGCTGTCGGCAGCATGGCGGCGACGCGCTCGGGGAGCACGCGGCGGTCGCGCGGGCGGTTCTTTCACGTCGCCATGGCGGGACTGATCTCGACGACCGCGGGATACGTGATGCTGATGCACGGCGAGGATCCGGAGTACAGGAACAACTCCCTCCGCATCGGCGGCATCCTGACGATGACCGTGGGCACGCCGTTGCTGCTGACCATTTCCGACCGCTTTTTCCGATACAGCCGCTGAGGCCCATGAATCGCTTTTCCATCCGCCGCGCGCTCGTCGTCTGGCTGGCCGCCGTCGTCCTGCCGGCAGGCGCCGGGGCCCAGTCGTCCCTTTCGCTTTCCGAAGCCACCATCGCGGACATCAACGCGGCCTTCGACGCCGGCTCGCTCACTGCGGAGCGGCTGGTTGAACTCTACCTGGCGCGCATCGAGGCCTACGACGACCAGGGGCCGGAGCTCAACGCCGTCCTGACGCTCAACCCGCAGGCGCTTGAGAGGGCCAGGGCGCTCGACGAGGAGCGGCGCGCCCAGGGCCCCCGTTCGCTGCTGCACGGCATCCCGGTGCTGCTCAAGGACAACGTCGATACCGGCGACATGCCCACCACCGCGGGGTCGCTCCTGCTGAAGGGTTCGGTTCCGCCCGACGACGCCTTCATCGTGCGCAAGCTCCGGGAGGCGGGAGCCATCATCCTGGCCAAGCTCAACATGAGCGAGTTCGCGTCGGGAGTGCAGCTCAGCTCCATCGACGGGCCCATGAGGAACCCGCACGACCTGACCCGCAATCCGTCCGGTTCCTCCGGCGGGACTGGCGTGGCCATCGCCGCCTCCTACGGCCAGCTCGGGATCGGCACCGACACCGGAGGCTCCGTGCGCGGCCCTTCCACCGCCAACGGCATCGCCGGGCTCAAGCCCACGCACGGGCTGCTCAGCCGGGACGGCATCGTGCCGCTCGCGCTCTCCTTCGACACGGCCGGCCCGATGGCCCGCCACGTCTACGACGTTGCGGCAATGATGAACGTGATGGTGGGCGTGGACCCCGCCGACGAGGCGACGCTGGCCAGCGAGGGGCGCTACGAGACCGACTACACCGCGTTCCTGGACGCGGACGCGCTGGATGGCGCCCGCATCGGCGTCGCGCGCGACTTTCTGGGCTACGACGACGAGGTCGACTGGATCATCGAGGCGGGGCTGGACGCCATGCGCGCCGCCGGGGCCACGGTGGTGGACGTGCGCTACCCGCCGTGGCTGCTCGAGGCCAAGGCCCAGTACTACCAGACCATCCGCTGGCGCGAGTTCAAGCCGCAGATCGAGGCGTATCTCGCCGACCTGGCGCCCGGGTATCCGCGCACGCTCGAGGAGATGATCGAGCGTGCCACGAAGATCCTCGCGGCTCCCCCGGAGGGCGGCGTCCCCAACCCCACGCGCTGGACCCTCTTCGAGCAGGAGCTGAACACCGGCACTCCGGACGACTACCTGTACAGGGCGATGAGCGACCACGGCCTGCCGCTGGTGCGGGCGAACCTGGAGGGGCTGCTGGATGCGAACGATCTCGACGCGATCGTCTATCCGACCTCGCCGACCCGACCCGGCCAGGCGGGGGTCTACCGGGGTTCCTCGTCACCAAATCCTGCGCCGTCCGCGACCAACCTCGCCAACCTTAGCGGGCTTCCCGACCTGATCGTGCCGGCCGGCTATACGAGCAACCGGCTGCCCGTCGGGATCTCGTTCTTCGGCCGGCCCTTCAGCGAGGGCCGGCTGTTCGCCCTGGGCTACGCCTTCGAGCAGGCGACCCGCGTGCGCCGCGATCCGGTGCACGCTCCGCCGCTGCCCGGGGAGACGATCCGGCGCTAGAGGCGTCGCTTCGCTGCCCCGAATCCATCACCCCACCTCACCCGGCCCCTTTACGGACGAGACCATGCCCACTGCGCCCGACCGCGAGAAGGTCGCCCGCTGGAACGCCATCCTCAAGCCGTATTGGGGCCCTGACACCGGCGCCAGCGTTCGACAGCTGCTCACCTCCGCCATCCCCTTTGCGGTGCTCTGGTACGCCGCCCTGCGCAGTCTCGAAGTGGGGTACTGGCTGACCATCCTGCTCGCGATGCCGACCGCCGGCTTCATGATGCGGCTCTTCATGATCCAGCACGACTGCGGACATGGATCGTTCTTTCGCTCGCACGCGGCGCGGCAGTGGCTCGGGCGCTGCATCGGCGTCCTGCTCCTGACCCCGTATGACTATTGGAAGCGCACCCACGCCTACCATCACGCCCACTCGGGCGACCTGGATTTTCGCGGCTTCGGCGACATCGACACCTTCACGGTGCGCGAGTACCTGTCATGGCCCTGGTATCGCCGGCTTCGCTACCGGCTGTACCGGCATCCGTTCGTGCTCTTCGTGCTCGGGCCGATGTTCATCTTCCTCATCAAGCACCGGTTCCCCTGGGACGTGCCGGCGCGCTGGAAGCAGGCGTGGCGCGGGGTCTTCTGGACGAACCTGGCGCTGGTGGCCGTGGTGGTGCTGATGGGCGAGACGCTCGGGTACGGGCGCTTCCTGCTGACCCACGCGCCGGTTCAGGTCTTCGCCACCACGGCCGGCGTCTGGATGTTCTACGTGCAGCACCAGTTCGAGCAGACCTACTGGGACCGGCACGAAGACTGGGATTACTACGATGCGTCGCTCTACGGAAGCTCGTACCTGGTCCTTCCGGCTCCGCTCCGGTGGCTGTCGGCGAACATCGGCTTCCACCATGTGCACCACATGAGCATGCGCATCCCCAACTACAAGCTCCAGCGGGCGCACGAGGAGAACGAGGAGTTCCACGTGGTGCGGGAAGTCCGTGTTCGTGACACGCTGAAGCTCATCAACCTGGCGCTGTGGGACGAGGATCGGCGCCGCCTGATCCGGTTCAGGGACCTGAAGGCGTTGCAGCCCGCGTGAGGTCGGCCCTCCTCAGCGCGTGAGGTCCGCTTCTTTCAACGCCCAGGGTCCGCCCCGCTCGGGCGCGCGCCGGCTGCGGCTGAGCACGCTGCGCTTCCCGGGCCGCGGATGATCGGTCAGCTGGACGACGAAGCGGCGATGCTGGCCACGACCGCGGCCTGAGTGGCGGCGATGGCAGCCTGAGACGCCGCAACCGCCGCCTTGACTGCGTTCCGGGCGGCGATGGCGGGGTGACCGGCCCCCGCGGCGAAGGGTTCTCCGGCGGTGATGGCCTTCAGGCGCGCCTTGCGCTCCTTGAGTTCCTTGCGCTCGAAGTGGATCCTCAGCGAACCGGTGGCGTGCGCCAGAGACAGGACGACGCCCAATCCGGCTTCAATGTCGCCATCGCCCATGACGGCGTCCCGCATGCCGGAGATGAGCCTGCGCTCGGGCCCCGGATCGATGGTGGGATAGAGCTTGCGCCTGAAGACGAGCAGGATCTGCGACTCCTTCGTGCGCAGGATGCCGCGGCGGCAGAGTCCCAGGGCGGTGCGGTGCCGGAGGCGCCTGAGGTTGCCGAAGGTGGATACCCAGGAGGATGCGCGTCGACGCCTCTTCGAGTTGCGAACCCTGTCCAGGGCTTCGGCCATGATCTCGTTCCGGGGCCGGCCCGCAACCGGGGCCGCTTCCACGAACGCCTTCTTGCTCTCCTCGATGCGAATGACGCCGGCAAGCGCGAGTTCGGCGAGGACGGCGCCGCCCATGGCGAGATTGTAGAAGCCGGCCCGGTAGTCCACGGTGCCCTTGCGGTCGCGGAGCACCAGGAGCAGAAGCTGTTCATGCAGATGGAGGTCGTGGCGGGAGGATGACATGGAGGGGTGCCGGTTGGATGGTTGCCGGGTGCGCTCAGGCTCAATACTCCACACTTTGAACGCCTGTTTCGCAAGCGGGCGGAGGGACGAGATCCAATGACGAATCATCTGCGAGGCCGGCCACCCGGATCCTCCCTCGGTGCCGCGTGCAGGGTTGTCGCTGTGGCGGCCGTGGCCGTGGCGATGCCGGGGTGCCGGGACACCGGCCCGTCCGGTGAGACGGGGGAGCCGTTCCGGGTGGGCGCAACCATCGAGGTGGGCGCGGCCCCGCACGGCATCCGCTTCAGCGCCGATGGCGACACCGCGTACGTGGCGCTGAGCGGCGACGGGCAGATCGCGGTGGTGGATCTCGCGGCCGGATCCGTGGTCGCGCGCTGGGAGGCGGGGGACACGCCTCTCGATCTCGTGCGGGTTGGCGACGGCTGGCTGGTCAGCCAGTTCCGGGACTCCACGCTCATCAAGCTCGATCCTCACGGGGCGGTCGTGCCCGGGGCGGTGTGGGGCGTCGGTTCCGGTCCGTCGCTTTTCTCGCCCGGCCAGGTCCGCGGCGAGACCTGGATCACGACCGAATTCGCGGACCGGCTGTGGGTTGTGGACACGGAGTCCGGGGCGCCGGTTGCGTTTCACGAGACCGGCGACCGGCCCTACCCGGCCGACGTGATGTGGGACGGGTCGCACGCCTTCGTGCCCAACCTGGATGCGGGCACCGTTTCCGTGATCGACCTGCTCAACATGGAGACCGACGCCACGGTTGAAGCGTGTCCGGGTCCGCCCGGGGGCGCCCTCACGCCCGATCAGGTCACCTACGTCGTGGCGTGCGGCGGCTCGGACGAACTGGTCTTCGTAAATACGGCTTCGTTTGCGGTCACCGGCCGGGTCCCGGGACTCGGACCGCGGCCCTTTTCGGTGGTCGTGCCGGGCGACGGCCGCCACGCCCTGGTGAACAATGCCGGCGGCAGCACGGTCTCGGTGGTGGACCTGGAGGCGCGGGCGGTCGTGCAGACGATCGAGGTGGGGGAGCAGCCGATCGTGCTGCGGGCGCACCCGGACGGTGAGCGGGTGTTCGTCGCCAACGAGATCTCGGGCACTCTGGTGGAATTGGTTCCCGCCGTGCGCGAGACGGCCGGCAGTGGGCCGTCGGCTTCCGGTGAGGCAGCCGCGGGCGCGCCCGGTTCCCGGCTCATCCCCAACGAGGTCGTCGTCCTGGGGATGATCCACGGCGGGCACACCACCAGTGAGGTCTTCAGCCTCCAGGTCGTGCGAAACCTGGTGCGCGAGATCGATCCCGACCACTGGCTCACCGAGATCCCGCCCAACCGCTGGGACCGGGCCTGGGCCGAGTACCAGGCGTCGGGCATCGTCGAAGAGCCCCGCGTGCGCGTCTTCCCCGAGTACATGGAAGCGCTCTTCCCGCTGACGCGCGAGTTGGACTTCGAGGTCATCCCCACGGCTGGCTGGACGGAGCCGATGTCCGACTTCCGCGCGGCGTATCTCGACGCGTATTCGCGGGATCCGGAGCGGGCCGAAGCGTGGGCCGAATACCAGGCCGCCGCCGGGGCTTCGGCCGAGGCGCTGGCCGCCGGCGCAGGGGACGATCCCCGCTGGATCCACACCGATGCATACGACGAGGCCTACGACATCCGCATGCAGGTCTATGCCCGTTTGTTCGATGCCGATCTCGGGCCGGGAGGCTGGGACGCCATCAACGCCTCGCACTGGGCGAACATCGAGAGAGCGCTCGACCGGCACAGGGGCGAGGGGGCTCGCTTTCTGCTGACCTACGGCGCGGGCCACAAGGGGCCCTTCCTGCGCGAACTGCGGAGGCGCGACGACATCGTGCTGCTCGAGGTGGCGCCATTCCTGGATCGCCTGGAGAACAGATGAGTCCCCGGCGGCTCGCTTGAGGAAGGAGGAGGAGAGATGAGGTGGAGCGGCAGAGGCAACTCGTTGATGGTGGTGCTGGCGGCGGGTGCGGCGGCCAGCGCGGTGACAGTCTCGCCGGGCGGAGCCCTGGCCCAGTCCGAACCGGTTCTCATCCGCGCCGGTACCATCCACACCGTCACCGGCGGGACGATTCAGGACGGCGAGATCCTGATCCGCGACGGGGTCATCGAGGCGGTGGGCGCGTCGGTGGATGCGCCGGCCGGGGCCCGCGTGTATGAGGCCGAGGTCGTGATCCCGGGGCTGATCGACGCGCACGCCCACATGGCCCTGGACCGGTCCGGTCGAACGCGCATTCCGGGCCCGGTCACCGCGGAATGGAAGGCCGTGGAGCACCTGGACCTGGAGGACCCCATGATCCAGGTGGCGCTCTCCGGGGGCGTGACTTCGCTGATCACGCGTTCGGGAAGCGGCATCATCTCCAGTGGCCAGTCCGTGGCGCTGAAGATGAAGAGCACGCCGGGGCCGGAGATGATCTTCAAGCCCTACGTGGATCTGAAGATGGCGGTGCGCCCGCTCATCAACCTGCGTCCGGGGGAGACGCCCCAGACGGTGATGGGCTGGTACGCGACCGCCGACGACTACTTCCGGCGCGCGCAGGCGTATGTGGAGCGGCAGGACGCGCACGCGGCCGGCGAGGGGCCGGCTCCCGAGCGGGACGAGCGCCTGGAGGCTTTCGCGGCCGTGCTCCGGGGCGAGGTGATGGTGCACGCGCACTCGCACTACCCCAGCGAGGTGATGATGGTGTTCCGTCTGGCCCGCAAGTACGGCTTCTTCGACCGGCTGGCGCTGGCGCACGCGGAGGAGATCTTCCCGCTCACGGAACTGCTCGCCGGGACGAACGTCATCCCGGTCATCGGGCCGATGATGATCGTCCAGTACTACAACGACCCGGAGCCCCTCAACCTGCTGGAGGACCTGCTGGACGCGGGCGTGTACGCGAGCATCCAGACCGACATGTCCAACCAGCACTTCAAGGACTTCCGCGAGTACGGGGCGTTCCTGGCGCGCCACGGCCTCACCGACCGGCAGGCGCTCGAGGTGATGACCATCAACGGGGCGCGGGCGATGATGCTCGAGGACCGGGTGGGGAGCATCGAGGCGGGGAAGGATGCGGACCTGGTGCTGCTCGACGGGCACTTCCTGGACCTGGCCGCGGACCGGGTGGAGCGCGTGTTCGTGGATGGGGAACTGGAGTACGAGCGCGGCCGGACGCTGCAGCCCGAGCGGCCGCGCAGCGTGGGGCCCTTCACCCCCGTGACGGGCGCGATCACTGCCGACGATGAGGCCTTCGCCATCACCGGGGCGCATGTGTTCACCGTGAGCGGCGGGGCGATCGGGAACGCGACCCTGGTGGTCGAGGACGGCCGTTTCACGCAGGTGGAGGCGGGAGCAGCCCCGCCGGCCGGCATTCCGGTCATGGATGTGGGGGGGCGGGTGGTCATGCCCGGCACGGTGATCGCGCGCGCCTTCGCCAACGACTGGATCGGCGACCTCAAGTGGCAGGTGCAGAACGACGAGATCACCGCGCCGGTGGTGCCGGAGATGAACGCCCTGTACGCCGTCGACCCGTGGTTCCCCTCCTACCGCGTCAACACGACCATCGGGGTGACCGCCATCCACGTCACGCCGGGGACGCGCAATCTGGCCGGTGGCAACGGGGTGGTGGTGAAGACGCCGGGCATCGACTTCGAGAAGATGGTGCGGCGCGAGCCGGCAAGCATTGTGTTCGCGCTCACGGCCGCGACGCTCCGCGAGTGGCCCGACGAATCCGGGGCGCCGCTCACGCTCGCGAGTGCGTCGGCGATGATCCGGGAGACCCTCGACGCGGCCAACGCCTACGCGGAGGCGGGCGAGTCACGGGAATACGACGCGCGCATGGAGGCGCTGTTGCCGCTGCTGCGGCGGGAGGTGCCCGCGATGATCCACGCGGATCGGGTGGCCGAGATCGAGGAGGCGATGAGCATCGCCGAGGACTACGGCCTGCGGCTGGTGGTCACCGGCGGCGTGGAGGCGCATCGCCTGGCGGACCGGCTCGCGACCGCCGATGTGGGCGTCATCCTGGGCAACTCGGGGAGTTACGCGTCCGACATCCGCGGGGGCGGGGAGGGCTGGAGCGTGGAGGGGCCCGCCATCCTGAACCGCGCGGGCGTGAAGGTGGCGTTCTACGGTCCCGGGGCGTCGCGTCGCGCGTCACCCATCGGGCGGCTGGGAGGCGAGCCCATCCTCAACTCGGCGTGGGCCTTCCGCAACGGCGTGCCCGAGGTGGACGCGCTGAGGATGGCGACGCTGAACGCCGCGGAGCTGCTCGACATGGACGACCGCATCGGCAGCATCGAAGTGGGCAAGGACGCCGACTTCGTCATCCTGGAGGGGCATCCCTTCGATTACCGGGTGGTCCCGGGTTGGGTGTTTGTTGACGGCAGGCTGGAGGCGGGCGGGACGCGGTAGTCGTGCAGGTGCTTGACCGCGACGGAGTGTTGTGCAAGTATATGACACATGCGTCAGATACCGGCGCAATACATCCCGCCAGGACCACCCGGATGCACGCTCCATGCGTCGCCCCGAGGAGCCGCGAAGACGTTTCAGCTGAGACGCGCCAAGCCCCGTTTCCGCGAATGCCATGTCCCGCATCCACTTTGTCGTGAAGGAGACCGCCAAGGCCGCGTACCAGACCCAGGCCCGCCGTGAGGGCAAGTCGCTCGGGGAGTGGCTGCGTGAGGCCGCCGACGAGAAGCTGGCGGCAGCCCGCCCGCGCAAGTTCACGGTCGAGGAGCTCCGCGAGTTCGCGGACAGGTGCGACGCCCGCCACCCGCCCGGCGCGCGCGAGCTGGATTGGCCCGAGGTCAAGAAGATGCTGGTTGAAACCAGGTACCCGGACTACGACATCACATGATCTTCGTCGACGCCAACGTCTTCATGTATTTCGTGGGCGCCGACCATCCCCTGCGGAAGGAAGCCCGGGAATTCTTCATTCGGTCACGGGAACGGGACAAGCTTCTCGTCACTTCGGCCGAAGTGCTTCAGGAGCTCCTCCATCACTACCTGCGCCGGGACAGGCGGCCGCTGCTCGACGCGGCCTTCGACCTGGTAGGCGCCACCGTGGACGAAGTCTGGCCCGTCGAGAGGACCGATGTCGAGTTGGCGCGCAACCTGTCGGCTCGACACCGCGGCCTGGAGGCACGCGACCTCATGCACCTGGCCTGCTGCATCCGGCGAGAGCCGCGGGAACTCATGACGTTTGACCGGGGGCTGGCGGCGGCGTGGAGGAGTCGGGGCTAGCGGAAGGCGCTGGCCGGTCTGTCCTCGACCGGGCCCACTTGTCGCCCCATCCGCCGTTGCCTACCGTGCCTGTTCCGGCGCCGTTCGCCAGCGGATCTCGTTCGTCCCCTGGGACCGCCGCCTGCCCATCACTCACCCCACATACCGGAGAGCCACCGATGACTGGACGAACCCGCGCCATGATCGCTTCTGGAATCTTCATCGTCGCGGCTCTCGCCGTCGCGGCTTCGTCACTTCAGGCCCAGTCGGTGACGACCAACCCCTTCCGGCCCATCTACGGGTGGGGCGAGCTGCCGGACGGAAGGGAATGGGGCTCGACGAGCGCGGTGGAGATCGCGCTGGACGGAAACATCTGGGTCGCGGAGCGGTGCGGCGCAAACACCTGCGTCGGTTCCGATGTGGACCCCATCCTCCTCTTCGACAAGGAGGGGAACCTGTTGCGGAGCTTCGGCGGCGGCATGATCGCGTGGCCTCACGGGATCGACGTGGACCATGAGGGGAATGTCTGGGTGACCGACGCGTGGCGCACCGGCGCGACAACCACGGGACACTCGGTGCTCAAGTTCTCCCCCGAGGGCGAGTTGCTGATGACGCTGGGGACCCCCGGAGAGGCCGGCGACCCCCCCACCCACTTCACCCAGCCGTCGGACGTGGTGGTGGCCCCCAACGGCCAGATCTACGTCGCGGACTCGCACGACCGCACTCGTGGCCGCATCGTCCGCTTCGCGGCCGACGGGACGTACATGGAGACCTGGGGCGAACTCGGGTACGGTCCGGGGCAGTTCCGCGATCCGCACGCGCTGGCGATGGACTCGCAGGGCCGCATCTTCGTGGGCGACCGCTACAACAACCGCATCCAGCTCTTCGACCAGGAAGGCGAGTTTCTCGCCATCTGGACGCAGTTCGGCCGCCCCAGCGGGATCTACATCGACGGCGACGACAACATCTACGTGGCGGACTCCGAGTCGAGCCCGGCGCCCAACCAGTTCACCGGGCAGCGCAACGCGGGCTGGGAAAAGGGGATCCGCATCGGCGACGCGAACCAGGGGTGGGTGCACTACTTCCTGCCGGACGACATCTCCAACGTGATGGGGTTCAGCGGGCCGGAGGGGGTCGCGGTGGACGACGAGGGGAACGTGTACGGCGCGGAGGTGAGCCAGCGCCGCATCACCAAGTGGATTCGGTTCAGGCCGTAGCCCCGGCCTCCAACGCGAAAGAGCCCCGTCCCGCTCCTGCTCGCGGGACGGGGCTCTCGTCTGTGAACCCGCGTCCGCCTCAGGCGCTCCGCACCGCCCGCGCCACCAGGTTCTTCACCAGCGGGATCTTGAAGTGGTTGTAGTTGAGGGGTCTGGCGCCCTGCGTGGCCAGTTCGCCCGCTTCGGCGGCGGTGCTCTCGTTGGGCACGCGGCCGCGAACGAGTTCCTCGACGTCGGTGAGCCGGCGAGGGATACACTCCACCGCGCCGAGGACGATGCGTGAGTCCTCGATGCGCCCGTCGGCCACCCGGAACGCCGCGGCGACGTTGACCAGCGGGAAGTCCCAGGTCTTGCGGTCCGCGACCTTCTCGAAATGGAATCGGGCGCCCGCCCACCGGGCCGGGATGCGGACGGTGGTCAGCAGATCGCCGGGATCGAGCACGGTCATGCGGGTGATGTCCACGCCCGGTGGCATGAAGAACTCCCCGGCGGGGATCACCCGCTCGCCGCGGGCGTTGCGCACCACCATCTCCGCGTCCAGCGCCACCAGCGCCGGGGCCGCATCCGACGGGGTCACCGCCACGCAGCGGTCCGCGCCGAAGAGTGCGTGCTCGCGGTTCATCGCGTCCGGCGCGCCCGCGTAGCAGACGTTGCCCCCCGCACGGTAGCAGGGCATGCCGTAGCGGTAGTACCAGCAGCGGGTGTCCTGGCAGAGGTTGCCGCCGAGCGTCCCGCCGTTCCGGATCTGCGGGCTCGCCACTACGCTCATCGCCTCCGCGAGCAGGCCGTAGCGCTCGCGCACCAGCGGGTCGTTCTCGACGTCGGTCAGGCTGGTCGTGGCGCCGATCTCGATGCCGTCGCCGGCCTCGCGCACGCCCTTCAGTTCGTCGAGCCCCTCCAGGTCGACCACCACGGAGGGCTGCTTGCCCCGGTTCTTGAACCAGTCGAAGCTGTCGTAGCCGCCGGCGAGCGCCCAGGCGTCGCGGCCGTGCTCCCGCAGCAGATCCAGCGCCGACTCCACGTCGGTCGGCTGAACCAGATCGAAGTGGGGCATCATGTCCTTCATCATGGGGATCCCCCCAGCCTCAGATGGTCTCGCTACAGGAGACTGCGATGCCGGCGCAGCCTCCTTGTCCCGTTCACATGGATTAATCTTGCGGGTTCAGCCCGGCGGCGCAAAAGCGCCGGCGAATCCGGAACGAAGCGTTCATATGCCCGCGCGAGCAGCGGGTCGGCCGCCCGGAGCCCCGACATTTCAGTCCCCGCTCGGGAACAGGGGCTTGACGATTCCGCGCAGGATGCAAACCAGTCCGATCCCGCCGATGGCCAACGCCACGTCGGGCGGCATCCAGTCCCAGAACCGGTCGAGCAGGCCGCCGGAGGAAGCGACGGCCCCGACGATGAACACCGGCCACCAGGACTTCCAGATCTTCATTGTCGCTTCCTCGGTCCTGTCTTGCGATCACTGAGTGTTGACCTGCAGCGGCCGATGCGACGGGGGCTGCCGGGCCACGGCGTTCACGATCATGTCCGGGACCACCGGGATGCGGTTGAAGTAGTGCCCGCCGAGCGCATCCGAAATCGCGCACAGCAGGGCCGCCGCCGAGCATCCCATGAGGGGTTCGCCCACCCCCTTCGCGCCCGCCGGGTTCTGCGGGTCGGTGATGTCGGTGGCGTCCCAGTCCATCCGCGAGGGCACGTCCAGGTACGACGGCGGCTTGGCCTGGTGAAAGCCGATGTTGCCCGCCACCCCGTAGCGCGTGTCGTACACGTGGCGCTCCAGGCAGGCCATGCCGAACCCCATCACCGCGCCACCGCTCACCTGGGCCGCCAGCCCCATGGGATGGATTACGGTGCCGCAGTCGGCGACACCCAGGTAGTCGACGATCTCGTACATGCCGGTCTCGAGATCCAGTTCGATCTCGATGAAGCCGGCGGCGAGCGCGGGCACGACGTCGTTGCGCGGCAGATTGTCGCGGGCGACGCCGATCAGGCCGCTTCCCGCCAGGTTCTGCGCCGCGCGCCTGGTGATGTCGTTGATGTCGTCGGGGAGTTCCTCGCCGGCGTAGCGGCCGCCCAGCTCCATGGCCCGCGCAGCGGCCCGGGCGTGGCTGATGCGCCGCGAGGGGTTGGCGCGCGCGAAGGTGGCCTCCTCCTCCACGTCGTAGTCCTCGGGGGAGCCGCCCAGCTCCATGGCCGCGATCGCCTTCAGCTTCTCGAGCGCGTCCATCGCCGAGGCGTAACCGGCGCGGGTCATGGTGAAGGTGGTATTGCTGCCTACCTGGGCGCTGCTCGAAGCGAGGTTGCGCGACGTGTCGCCGCGCACCAGCGCGACGTTCTCCCACTCGTACCCAAGCATCTCGGCCGCGACGCGGGAGGTGCCGGCGTAGGAGTAGGTGCCGAGGTTGCCGACGCCGGTGTGAATGTGCAGCCTGCCGTCGGGCGCGATGCGCAGCAGCCCGTCCTGACCGCTGTTGCCCGCCCCGTGATAGGCCTGGCCGATCCCGACCCCGGTCACGCGCGAGCCGTTGCGCTGGCCGCTGCGCGCGCGCCGTTCCTCCCATCCGAAGCGCTCCGCGCCCTGGGCGAGCGCCTCGCCCAGGTGGGCGCTGGTGACCGGCACCTGGCCTCCGCCGTAGAGCGAGTTCGAGTCGGGCGCGTTGATGGCGCGGATGTTCAACTGGCCGATGCCCAGCTCGGCCGCGGCCTTGTCGAGGATGGGCTCCACCGCGCACGCGATCTGGTTCTGGCCCGGACCCCGCTGCGCGCCGCGAGCGGGCGTATTGGTGAGCACCGGAATGCCGCGGAAGCGCATCGCCAGCGGCGTATAGACGATGGTGACGGCGCCCGCCGCGCTGTTGAAGTCCCCGAAGCCGCTGTTGGGCCCGTTCTCCTGCACGATGAAGAGGTCGATCGCGCTGATCCGCCCGTCGCGCCGGAAACCCATGCGGATGCGCCCCTGGAAGCCGGCCCGCGCGGAGCCGATGGCGTACTCCTCGGCCCGGCTGATGCGCATCATCACCGGCCGGCCCGTCTTGCGCGACATGTGCGCCGGCACCGACATGATCGGGTAGGCGCTCCCCTTGGACCCGAACCCGCCGCCGCAGTACTCGGCCACGAAGACCAGGTCCTCGGGCGGGATCCCGATGTAGCGCGCGAGCCCGTTGAGCGTCGCGCTCTGGCTCTGGCTCGAGCCGAAGACGTGGCACTTGCCGTTCTGCCAGTAGGCCATCGCCGTGCGCGGCTCCATCGAGTGGTGCGAGGTGCCGGCGGTGACGAAGGTCTCGTCGAGCACCAGCGCCGCCTCGCGGAAGCCGGCTTCCACATCCCCGTAGGACCACTCCGTGGTGACCTCGCCCATGGGCAGTTCGCCCCCCGAGGCGGCGGCGAAGTCCTCCTGGGTCCACTTCACCTCCCGGATCCCCTCGCCCCGCTGCGAGGTGTTGCCCTCGGTGCGGGCGTTGGGGCCGCCGGGGCGCAGGCTCTCCAGCGGGTCCACCACGAAGGGCAGCGGCTCGAGGTCGAGTCTGACCTTCGCGATGGCGTCCTGGACGGTGGTTTCGTCGACCGCCGCGAGCGCCGCGATCGGCTCGCCCACGAAGTGCGGGGTGTTGGTGAGGATGGGGTTGCCGGGCGCCTCGATTTCGGGCACCTCGTCCGCGGTCAGGAGGGCCACCACGCCTTCCATCGCGAGCGCCTCCGACGCGTCGATGGCGCGCACCCGCGCGTGGGGCATCGGGCTTGTGATGAGCCGGCAGAAGAGCATTCCGTCGGCGCGGAAATCCTCCGCGTAGCGGGCTCTGCCGGTAACTTTGCTGATGACGTCCGGGGGCGCGAAGTCCCTGCCGACCAACTCAGCCATTGGACACCTCCTCCGCGACAGCCTGTCCGTTTGCGGCGGCGCGCATGACCCCGTTCAGGTAGTGGTCGTAGGCCCCGCACCTGCAGAGATTGCCCGACATCGCCCGGCGCGCCTCCTCGCGCGTCGGACTGGGGTTGGCACGCAGCAGGGCGGCCGCGGCCATGACCTGTCCCGGGGTGCAGAAGCCGCACTGGGGGCCCAGTTCGTCGATGAAGGCCTGCTGCACCGGGTGGAGCGTCCCGTCCGGGCTCTCGAGCCCCTCGACCGTGACGACCTCGCGCTCGCGCACCCGCTGCGTGAGCGTCGAGCAGGAGTAGTGGGAGACGCCGTCGATCATGACGGTGCAGGCGCCGCACTCCGCCCGATCGCAACCCAGCTTGGTGCCGGTGAGCCCCAGCTTGTAGCGGAGCGTCATCGCCAGCGTCTCCTGCGGCAGCACGTCGACCCGCCGGGTCTGCCCGTTCACGTTGATGGAGACCAGCCGCGGAACGCTGGCGCGCGCCGACGTCGCCGCCGGGCCCGCGAAGTACGCGAACGCGGACACCGAGGCGCCGGTCGCGATGACCCCCTTGATGAACTGGCGGCGGGAGACGTTGCCGCGCCCGGGGAGCTGCGCCAGCAGCCCCTCCCAGGGGGCATCTCCGGCCGGTGGCGCGCCGGAGTCCGGGTTCTTGACGGCGGCGTGCGAGCGCTCGGCCATTGTGTCCTCCCTTCCCGCCGGGGTCCATGGTGGGATGTGCTGCCCAGGGTGTTCCGACTGGTTGATCGTACGCTGGCGCGGGAGTCGGGACAACCGCAGTTTCCTCCCGCACCCGACGACCGAATCAGGGTCAACCCCGCCGATTCCAGCGCCTGCAATCGCATCACGCCACGGCGTCGGGGAATGACAGGCCCGCACCCATGAGCAAGATCGCCGAGACCATCGAGATTTTCGAAGCAGCGCGCCGCCCCCTCTTCATGGTGTTGGACGGCTGGGCTCCGTCAGGCCGGTCGGCGTGAACACACGCGCCATTCTCATCGGGCTGGTACTCGGGCTGGGGCTCGGGATCGCGGCCTCGGCGACCGGATCACCGGCGCTGCTGCAGGCGGCCGAGGCGGTCGAACCGCTGGGTGCAGTCTTCCTGCGCGCGATTCAGATGGTCGTCATCCCGCTGGTGGCGGCGGTCGTGTTCGTGGGCGTGGCGCGGATCGGCAACCTGCGCAGGCTGGGCCGGCTCGGTGGCTTGGCGGTGGGCTTCTTCTGGGTCACGACGCTGCCTGCGATCCTGATCGGGATGGGCGTGATGGGCCTCGCGCTGACCTTCACGACCCCGGTTCCCCCGCCGACCCCTCTGACCGAGCTGGACACCGCGGCCCCGGGCGTGGTCGACTTCCTCGTCAACCTCGTCCCGCGGAATCCCATCCAGGCCGCCGCCGACGGATCCCTTCTTTCCCTGCTCATCTTCGTCGTCCTGCTTGCCGCGGCGGCGACGACGCTGCCCGAGCAGAAGCGCGAGGCCCTCACCTCGCTCGCCGAAACGCTCGGCGACGCGCTCATCAGGCTCATGACCTGGATCCTGTGGACGGCGCCGGTGGGCGTCTTCGGCCTCGCGGCGCCGGTGATCGCGCAGACGGGGATGGCGATGCTTCAGAACCTCGCCGTGTTCATCGTCGCCGTCGTCACCGGCTTCTTCATCCTGAAGGCCGTGGTGCTCCTGCCGATGGTCCGCATCTTCGGCGGGATGGGACCGGGCCGGTTCATACGGGGGACGGTGGGCACCTACACCGTGGGCTTCACCACGACGACGTCGGTGGGAACGCTTCCGATGATGCTGCAGGAGGCGGAGAAGCTGGGCCTGTCGAAGAGCACCTTCTCGCTGGTCCTCCCGCTCGCGGCCTCGATCAATCGCCCGGGCAGCGCCCTCTTTCAGAGCACGTCGCTGGTGTTCCTGGCCGCCATGTACGGGGTGCCGCTCGACGCGGGGCTGGTCGCGGCGGCCGTGCTGGCGATCTTCCTCGCCTCGATGACGGTCGCGCCGGTGCCCAGCGCCAGCATCGTGACCATGGCGCCCGCGCTCGACGTGGTGGGCGTGCCGGTCGCCGGGCTGGGCATCCTGCTCGGGATCGACCGGCTGCCGGACGTGTTCCGTTCCGCCACCAACGTGATCGCCCACATGGCGGCGGCGTCCACGGTGGATGGGATGACGAGGGGGAGATGGCGCGAGCGGACGGCAGAACGCGGGGCCTGAGCCTACCAGTCCGACGATTGCTCGTCGTGAAGAGCGGTCGGCAGCCGGTACGAATACCTCAGCTCCTCGAAGCCGGCGAAGTTCATCAGGGCGTCGAACCGGGCCCGATCCTGTTTCGCCCCGATCCCGGGCAGCGCCTTCCGGACGATGCGACGGGCACGATGCTGGATCCGCATCCAGGGAATCACCTTCCGCCTGCGACGAGGAAACATGAAGGAATCCGCGAGCTCGTCGCCGATCAGTTCCCGGGACGCCTGGGTCACGACACGGGCCATCTTTCTGCGCTCGACCGGCTCCTCGACACCGATGATGACGGGCGCGCTGTTCACGATGCTGTTTGCCATGATGATCGCGTCCAGGTCGGCGGGAGGCTCGCACATGGAGCCGACTTCGAATGCTCGGCATGCCGAGGCGAAGTCGTGGAAGAGGATCTCCTCGGGGATGCCGATGAGCAGTCCGGTATACCGCCAGACGTGGATGTAGGCTTCCCGCTCCTCGTCGCTGAAATCACCCCCCAGCGCGGCGACATGCTGCATGAGGCGACCGGAGAAGGCCGCACCAGCCAGGAGCATGTGCGCGGCGCTGATCGGTTCTCCCAGCCGTTCATGGTCCCATTCATCCGACTGGTTGATCAGGTATCGGGACTGCGCATGCACCAATCGAACCCGGAGGGTGAGCCTCCATCCGTCCCCCCCGGGTTCCATTCCTCCCGGGAGATACTGCTCGACCAGTTGCATCCCGTTCTGCTTGAGGCGCCGCACGCCCGAGTTGGTGACCCGTCCCCGGATCCGGAACGACTTGCTGATCAGGGTGGAGAACCCCTCGACGATGCTGCCGCCCACCAGGGCTGCGAGAACGATGTCCGAGTTGCGCAGAAAGGCGCGCGAGGCCATCCGGGCGATGCCGGCGTCAAACCAGTCCGGCACGGCGGTGGAGTACTCGACGAACTCGATGAGGGAATCGGGGGCGCCGGTCTGTGGTGCGTGGGGATTGTCCAGTGCCTGCGCAAGCGTCTGATGCATCTCCCCCGGATCCAGAGCCGAGAGATCCCGGACGACGGCATCCGCCAGCGGATCGCCGACCATCGTGTTGCGGACGTAGGCCTCCGCAAGCTCAGGATCGTGCTGGCGGGCGGCCTCGTATCCCGCGACGTAGGCAGTGGGAACTTCCAAGGCTTCTCCCGAACCGGCTCGCAGAGGCGGCTGGCCGGTCCCGCGCCAGGCATGGCCCGGCCTCTCCAACGGATGGAAAAAATGCAGGGTTACACCAATTGGCCAACCCGGACGGCAAACTGCAACAGGTCGTTGCAGGGAGTCAACCCGGCGTTGAGCGCGCCCCTGAATCCCGGGGAGGGCTCCAGGCTCAGTCGTACATCATCTTGGGCACCTTGCCCAGGAGGCGCGCGTACACCGTGAGCGCGCCCCGGTGGTGCGCGGTGTGATCCACCAGGGGCATCACGATGGCGGAGCGGGACGCGCCCGGCATGATGCGTTTGTCGGGGATCGGCGCGGCGAGGTCCTCGTCCGAGGCCGCGCTGAAGGTGGCGATGGCCTTCTCGAATGCGCGGTCGAGCCACGCGACGGCCTCCTCGAGCGTTTCCACCGCCCGGGCCGCGGCGATCAGGTCCTCGAAGTCCATGTTCCACCCCTCCCCGAAGGCGCCCTCCACGAACCACTCGACCGAATCCGCGGCGTGCGCGATGTGGCCGGCCACGGTGTAAAGTTCGGGCTGGGGGGCGAACCCGGCGTCCTCCTCCTCGAAGATCGTGATCATCTTCCTGATGTACCCGTGCGACGTTTCCAGCTGTGCGACGATCTCGGCGGCCTGCGACATGGGCGTTTCCCTCTGGTGAGGTGTGGATTCGGAGGGGGGCGGTGGCGGCCAAGTCTAGCCCGGCACTGGAGACTTCTCCAGACGGGAATCCGGTTAGCTTATCGCCGCCATGCACACGAACCAGACCAGCGACAACCCATCTCCGGCGCCTCCGCCCGAGACCTGGTGGGACGTCCTCGTGCACGCCGTGCGCGGCACCGGGGGCGACCCCACCCGCGGCCCGATCCGGCGCGCGGTCATCCTTCTCGCCGTGCCCATGGTGCTGGAGATGGTGATGGAGTCGCTCTTCGCCGTCGTCGACATCTACTTCGTTTCCAGGCTGGGGGACGAGGCCATGGCGGGGGTGGCGCTGACCGAATCGGTGCTCTCGCTGATCTACACGATCGCGATGGGGTTGAGCATCGGGGTCACGGCCGTGGTGTCGCGCCGGGTCGGCGGCGGCGACGAAGAAGGGGCGTCGCGCGCGGCCGCGCAGGCCATCCTGCTGGGACTTGCGCTGGCGCTCGCGTTCGGCGTCGCCGGCGTGACCTTCGCGCCGGACATCCTGCGGATCATGGGCGCGGACGAGAACGTAGTGGCTACCGGGGTGCCGTACACGCGCATCATGCTCGGGGGCAACGTCGTCATCCTGCTGCTGTTCCTGCAGAACGCCGCCTTCCGCGGGGCGGGCGACGCCGCGATCGCCATGCGCGTGCTGTGGATCGCCAACGGGCTCAACATCGTCCTCGACCCATTGCTCATCTTCGGCGTCGGACCCTTCCCGGAGTTGGGGGTGCAGGGGGCCGCGGTCGCTACCACCATCGGCCGCGGGACGGCGGTCCTGGTGCAGGTCTACACGCTGTTTCGCCTGGGGGGCAGGCTCCGCATCCGGCTGCCGCACCTCGGCATCCAGCCCGCCCTCATGGCGCAGCTCGTGCGCCTCTCGGCGACGGGGATGCTTCAGACCTTCATCGCCACCGCGAGCTGGATCGGGCTGACGCGGGTGACGGCGCTGTTCGGGGCCGAGGCGCTGGCCGGCTACGTGATCGCGATCCGGATCGTCCTGTTCGCCATCCTCCCTGCATGGGGACTCTCCAACGCGGCGGCGACCATGGTCGGGCAGGCGCTCGGGGCCGGGAACCCGGAACGCGCCGAGCGCGCCGCGTGGATCTCGTGCAAGATGAACTTCGCCTTCCTGGGCGCGGTCAGCGTGTTCTTCATCGGCTTCGCGCCGGCCATCGTGGGGCTGTTCGGCGGAACCGAGGGGGCGTCGGCCGTCGCCGCGACCGGCCTTCGGATCGTCTCCATCGGCTTCGTCTTCTACGGCTACGGCATGGTGCTCACGGCCGCGTTCAACGGGGCGGGGGCGGTTTGGACGCCCACGATCCTCAACTTCTTCTGCTTCTGGCTGTGGGAGATCCCGCTCGCCTGGGGCCTGTCGCTTGCCGGCGGCCTCGAGACGACCGGGGTCTACATCGCGATGACGGTGTCGTTCTCGACGCTGGCGGTGGTGGCCGCGGTGCTGTTCAGGAGGGGGCGGTGGAGGGACGCGCAGGTGTAGGCGCCGGACAGCGCCGGTGCACCTGGTCGAGATCCGGCCAGGGGCGCGTCGGAGAGAGCCGGGACGCCGGTCGGTTACACCCTTGGCAGCACCTTCGCCCCGGTCAGGCCGAGGTGGTAGTCGGTCGCCCAGACGGTCTTGATGTCGTGCTGTTCCATCAGCGCCAGGCTGGAGGCATCGACGCAGGTCAGGCGGGATCCCCGGAGGCGGTCGAGCATGCGGCAGGTGTCCCGGTGGAGTTGGGAGGTTGCTTCAAGCACGACGAGGCCCTCCAGGTTGTCGAGGAACAGCCGGCAGGTGCGGGCGGGCTCTTCTCCGTGCCGATGAAGGAACCACGAGTACGCTTCTGACCACACCAGCACGGACGTGTGCCAGCGGGGCGGGGGCCCCGCGAAGAGCGCTCGCGCCTGCTCGTGGTGCTGGTCACGCCGGTTGAGCGCCGCGATGAGAATTCCCGTGTCCAGGAAAACCCTGTGGTTGGTCACGGCAACTCGCGCCCGTAGACCACGTCGTCACGGAGCATCTCCAGGATCCCCGCGGGGTTGATCGGCGTCTGCGAACATGGCCGGAAAGCTACCCCGGGATCGGGGGCGCCTCCATGGCACGACGAGTCCATCGCCGACCCCGGCCTTGCCGTCGCTGTTGTCGGTGACAGCGGGCCGCCGGGCGTACTACATTCCGGGCCATGCAAGGACTTCTCTCTTCCGGACATCCGCTGATCTCCGAGGCCGGAGCGGACATCCTCCGCGCGGGCGGCAACGCCTTCGACGCGATCGTGGCGGCGGCGTTCACCAGCACGTTCGTGGAGCCCACCATGGCCAGCCTCGCCGGAGCGGGCTTCGTGCTGGCGCGCACTTCTTCCGGGGAGGAGATCCTCTTCGACTTCATCGCCGCCGCTCCCGGCCGGGCGCATCCCGGGCCCCCGGAGGACGGTGATCGCGACTTCTACCCGGTGGACATCCTCTTCGGGGATATCCCGCAGGAGTTCACCATCGGGCTGGCGTCCGCCGCGGTTCCCGGCACCCTGAAGGGCCTGGTGCACGTGCACAGGCGTCTGGGGCGGCTTCCGCTCGCGGAGGTGGTCGCGCCCGCCATCGCCGCCGCACGGGGCGGCACCGTCATCACCCCGTTCGTGTCGGACTCGCTTCAGTTGATGTTCCCCGTGTTGCGGGACTCGCCGGCGGGCACCGCCCTCTTCCTGGAAGATGGAAAGGTGCTGCCCGCGGGCAGGCTGCACCGCAACCCCGGGATGGCCGACTTCCTGGAAACCCTGCCGCGCGATCCGCGGGGGTTTTACGGCGGCGATTTCGCCGAGACCATCGAACGCGACATGCTCGAGGGCGGCGGACTGATGACGCGGGCCGATCTCGAACAATTCGAGGTCATCGAACGCCGACCGCTCTCCGCGGCCTATCGCGGGCGGCGCGTCCTCACCAACCCGCCCCCGGCGCTGGGTGGATCGCTCATGGCGCTTCGCCTGTTGCTTCAGGAGGAGGCGGATCTGTCGCGCTGCGCGTGGGGAAGCCGCGAGCACGTGACCGCGACGGCGCGCGCGCTCGAACACGCGGTCCGCCTCAGAGGTGGGGAGGAGGTCCCGCGTGATCCTGCGCACGCGGAGCTTCTGGAAGGCGTCCATGCTCCGTTGATCCACGCGGTTCAGGGCACCACCCACCTCAACGCCTCCGACGCGGAGGGCAACGTCGCGGCGCTCTCCATGTCGAACGGATCAGGCTCGTCGTATTTCCTTCCCGGAACCGGCATCCACTTCAACAACATGATGGGCGAAGTCGATCTTCATCCGGCCGGATTCCATGCGTCGGAGCCGGGGGACCGGGTGGCGTCGATGATGTCGCCCGCGCTGCTCCTGGACGGAGACCAGGTGCTCGCCGCGCTCGGCACCGGGGGCAGCAACCGCATCCCGTCGGCGGTGTTCCAGGTGGTCTCGTGCCTCCTCGACCTGGAACTCTCGCCCGATGAGGCGTCCAACTTTCCGCGCATGCACTTCGACGGCGAACAACTCCAGATCGAGCCGGGATTTCCCGACGAGGCGATGGCCGCGCTCGCGGAGGAGTGGGAGGTGGCGCTGTGGCCGGAGCAGAGCCTGTACTTCGGCGGGGTGCACGTCGTGGCGCCGCGTGTGGCGGGGGTCGGCGGGGATCGGCGCCGCGAGGGCCACGGGATGGTCGTAGAGTAGTCGTTCCCTTCCGCCGCCGCCGACCATTGTGCGGCGCGAATTGTGCGGCGCGAGAGGTCCCGGCGGTCCGGATCAGGGATCCGGCAGCAGTTCCATCGTGGTCGTCACGTTCGTCTCCATCGTCATCCCGGCCATGTTCATGTCGAAGCTGGCGCGGGTCGACTGGCTCCGGAACCGGCCCTCGGCGAGGTCCACGACCATGGTGCCGGTCATGGTTCCGGTGGCCGTCATTCCCGCACCTCCCGCGTCCAGTCGCATGTCGATCGGACCTTCGAACGAGACGGTTGCGAGGCTGCCCTCGAGGCTGACGAAGGTGTAGGTCATTCCCACCTCCATCGACATCGATCCGCCGGGGCCCATGGGCAGGCTCATCGGCGCGTCCATCGCCCATGAGTCCCCCGGGCTGACGTCCTCCTCGGGAAACACGAAATAGCCTGCTTCCCGGAAGAGGTTCTCCGGGTTGAACCCGGGGACGTCCGGCATGCCTTCGGTGCCAATGACGCCGAGCACCCGGCCCCGTGTGTCCATTTCCGTGGTGATGGCACTCCCCGAAAAGTCCGGCATGTCCATCCCGGGCACGGGCATCGGCATGGCCGTGGAGGTCGAGTCGATGGTCGTCCGGAGTCGAATGACCTCGTCCGCCACGCCGACGACGGTCTGCGTCTGATACGTGCGCATTGTCATGACGGGGCTCGACGGCATCATCGGGTTCTCCACTTCCGCCTGCGTGGAGTGGACGTAGCGGGATACCCGGCCCTCGGGTGGCGCCAGCCTCAGCAGGATCGGCGTGCCGAGCGGTTCAGCCGATGTGGGCGGATCCTGTCCGTATGAGGCGACCGGGGTCGAGAACAGGAGGGCCGCGGCGGCCGCGGCCATGCACCATGCTGACTTCATCGATCCTCCGGGTCGGACATTCCCGATGGGCTTCCGCAAGGTACCTTAATGCAGGTTGCCGGTGTCGGACATCCGGGTTACGGTTCGCCGACCGTCCGACGACAGCGTTGACGCGACCGTCAATTTCGCCCGCGACGGTCACCACCGGCGCGTGCCTTCACGTTCCGCAAGGGGGACAGAAGACGGGATGAACCTGCCCTTCCACCCGATCGTCGCCGGCTGGTTCACCGGGACCCTGGGGCCGCCGCTCCCCGCCCAGGAGCGCGCCTGGGCCGCCATCCGCGAGCGCAGGCACACCCTTCTCGCCGCCCCGACCGGGTCCGGGAAGACCCTGGCGGCCTTCCTGAACGCCATCGACGAGCTGCTGCGCGAAGGGCTCGAGCACGGTCTCGAGAACGAGATGCGGGTCCTCTACATCTCGCCCCTCAAGGCGCTCAGCGCGGACATTCACAAGAACCTCGAGGAGCCGCTCGCCGCCATCCGCGAGCGCGCCGTGGGGGCCGGGCTGCCCGCCGTCCGCATCCGTTCCGCGGTGCGCACCGGGGATACGCCCTCCTCGCGCCGCGCCGCGATGCTGCGCACGCCCCCGCACATCCTGGTCACCACGCCCGAGTCGCTCTACCTGCTCCTGACCGCGGAGCGCAGCCGGGCGATGCTGGCCACGGTGCGAACGGTGATCGTTGACGAGATCCACGCGGTGATCGATTCGCGCCGCGGAGCGCACCTGGCGCTCAGCCTGGAGCGGCTGGGCCACGTCGTGGGCCGGCCCCTGCAGCGCATCGGGTTGTCGGCCACGCAGAAGCCGGTCAGCGAGGTCGCGCGCTTTCTGCTGGGCAGCCAGAGCCGGGACGCGGGCGGGCGCGCGGATGCAGCCGGGTCCCCGGACGCGGGCGGATCCCCGGATGCGGGCGCGCGCGCGGATGCTAGAACGGGACATGGTGTCTCCAGCGCGCCCGATCCCGCAGCCCGGCTCTCCCGGGAGACCGGCTGCACCGTGATCGACGAGGGACACCGCCGCGCCATGGACCTGGCCATCGAGGTGCCGCCCTCGCCGATGGAAGCAGTGATGTCGCACGAGGTATGGTCGGAGGTCTACGAGCGGCTGACGGAATCGATCGAGGCCCACAGGACCACGCTCGTTTTCGTCAACACGCGCCGGATGGCGGAGCGGCTTGCGGCCCGGCTGACCGACCGGCTTGGCGAGGAGGCGGTCACCGCCCACCACGGCAGCCTCTCCAAGGAGGCGCGGCTTTCCGCCGAGGACCGGCTGCGCGCGGGCAGCCTGAAGGCGCTGGTGGCCACCGCGTCGCTCGAACTCGGCATCGACATCGGGCACGTGGACCTGGTGTGCCAGATCGGCTCGCCGCGGTGGATCTCGACCTTCCTGCAGCGGGTGGGGCGGTCCGGCCACACCGTGCACGGCACCCCCAGGGGCCGCCTGTTCCCGCTCTCGCGCGACGACCTGGTGGAGTGCGCGGCGCTCCTGCGCGCGGTGAACGATGGGGAGCTGGACCGGCTGGTCATGATGCCGCAGCCGCTCGACGTGCTGGCGCAGCAGACCGTGGCCGAGTCCGCGTGCGAGTCCTGGCCGGAGGACGAGCTGTTCGACCTCTGGCGCGGGGCGTACCCGTACCGCGAGCTGGCGCGCGAGCACTTCGAGGAGGTAGTGCAGATGGTGGCCGAGGGCTTCGTCACCCGGCGCGGCCGGCGCGGGGCGCTGGTCCACCGGGACCGGGTCAACGGACGCATCAAGGGCCGGCGCGCGGCCCGCCTCACCGCCATCACGGCGGGGGGCGCCATCCCCGACAACGCCGACTACCGGGTGGTGCTCGACCCCGAGGAGACCTTCATCGGCACCCTCAACGAGGATTTCGCCATCGAGAGTTCCGCGGGCGACATCTTCCAGTTGGGCAACACCTCCTGGCGCATCCTCGCCGTCAATTCCGGGACGGTGCGGGTGGCGGACGCCCACGGGGAGCCCCCGACGATCCCGTTCTGGCTGGGAGAAGCTCCGGGGCGGAGCGCCGAGCTGTCGAGCGCGGTGGCCCGGCTGCGCGCCGATGTGGAGGCGCGCCTGGACGGGGAGGATGAGGACGCGGCCGCGAAGTGGCTCGAGGGGCTCGGGCTTTCCGGCTCGGCCGCGCGCCAGATCCAGCACTACCTGCGGGAGGCGAAGCACATCCTCGGGGCGCTGCCCACGCAGGAAACGCTGGTGCTCGAACGCTTCTTCGACGAGGCCGGGGGCATGCAGATGATCCTGCACGCTCCCTTCGGCTCGCGCGTGAACCGGGCGTGGGGGCTCGCGCTGCGCAAGAAGTTCTGCCGTCAGTTCAACTTCGAACTCCAGGCCGCGGCCACCGAGGAGGGCGTGCTGCTCTCGCTCGGGCCGCAGCATTCCTTCCCTCTGGAGGATGTCTTCCGCTACGTGCATCCGGACACGCTGGAGCGGACGCTGGTGCAGGCGCTCATCGACTCACCGGTCTTCCCGACGCGCTGGCGCTGGAACGCGACCATCTCGCTGGCGGTGCTGCGCAACCGGGCCGGGCGCAAGGTGCCGCCCCCGCTGCAGCGCATGGAGGCCGACGACCTGATGGCGGCGGCCTTCCCGGACGCGGCCGCGTGCCTGGAGAACATCGGCGGCGACCGCGAGATCCCCGATCATCCCCTCGTCCGGCAGACGATGCGCGACTGCCTGGAGGAGGCGATGGCGATGGGCGAACTGGACGGCGTGCTGCGGCGGGTGTTCGCGGGCGAGATAAGCTACGTCACGCGCGACACCCCCGAGCCCTCGGTGCTCAGTCACGAGATCCTCAACTCGGCACCTTATTCGTTCCTGGACGATGCTCCGCTGGAGGAGCGGCGCGCGCGTGCGGTGCAGACCCGGCGGGCGTTCGAGCCCTCGTCGGCGGATGAGTTGGGCGCGCTCGACCCGGCGGCGATCCAGCGCGTGCGCGGGGAGGTGTGGCCCGATCCGCGCGATGCCGACGAGCTGCACGACGCGCTGTTGACGGCGGGGATACTGACGGCCGCGGAAGGAGAGCAGGGAAATCGCGCCGCGGAAGGGGGTGGACGTTCGTGGCAGGGCTTCTTCGAGGAGCTGTGCGCGACCGGGCGGGCGGGGCGGCTGGAGATGGCCGGAGCCGTGGACGCGCGCGGCGGCGATCACGCCGGGGCTGGCGACGGGCCCGGGCCCGATGCGGCCGTGTGGTGGGTGAGCGCCGAACGGTTGCCGGAGGTGCTCGCCGTGGCCGGTCCGGAAGTGCGGATCGAGCCGGCTCTGACACCGCCTGCCGACCTGGCTGCGCGCGAGTGGAGCCGGGAGGAGGCGGTGCGCGAACTGGTGCGCGGACGGCTCCAGATGTGCGGCCCGGTCACGGCCGGCGAGATGGCCGTTACGCTTGCGGTGGGCGAACCGGAGGTGGAGGCGGCCCTGCTGGCGCTCGAGGCCGAGGGCTTCGTCCTGCGGGGGGCGTTCACCAGCCCGAACGCGGGGATGGAGTGGTGCGAGCGCCGCCTGCTGGCCCGCATCCATCGCTACACCCTGAGCCGGTTGCGGGCCGAGATCCGGCCCGTGTCGCAGGCCGACTTCATGCGTTTCCTGTTCGCCTGGCAGAGGGTCGCGGAGGGCGAGCAGGCGGCCGGGGTGGAGGGGCTGGCCGGCGTGCTCGCGCAGCTCGAGGGATTCGAGACCTGCGCGGGCGCGTGGGAGGCGGACGTGCTCGGCCGCCGGGTCGCAAGCTACGACCCGGGGCTGCTGGACGCGGTTTGCATGGCGGGGCGGGTCACCTGGGCGCGCATCACTCCGCCCGCGGGGAACGGTCCGCCGGTGCGCGGCCCGCTCCCCGCTACCCCGATCGCCTTCCTGGACCGCAGCCGGATGGAGGTGTGGCTGCGCCCGGGCGGGGATGCCGTGGCGCACGACCATCGCGTGGCCGGCGGGGATCTCGCGTCCGGGGGCGATCCTTCGGCCAACGGCGCCGCCTCCCTTCTCTCCGCCCACGGACGGGCCGTGCACGACGTGCTGGCCGATCGCGGCGCCTCCTTCTTCCACGAGCTGGTGGGTGCATCGGGCCTGCTCCCCACCCGGGTGGAGGAGGCGCTGGGCGAGCTGGTCGCCGCCGGCCTGGCCACGGCGGACAGCTTCACCGGGCTGCGCGCGCTGCTCGTGCCCTCCGACCGGCGCAAGCCGCTCGGGCCGGTGGGACGGCGGGTCCAGCGGGATGGTCGGAACGGTCGCGGGCGGCCGGGGGGCCAGGGGCCCCAGGGCCGGCGTGAACGGCGGCGGCGGTCGTCGGTCGCCTTCGGGGTGGACTCGGCGGGTCGGTGGTCGCTCTTGCGCCGCGACCTGCCCGGTCGCGGGGGCGGGGCGGGGGAGGGGGAGGAGGCGCGCGCCGCCTCGATCGTCCGTGTTCTGCTGCGCCGCTACGGGGTGGTGTTCCGCAGACTGCTCGACAACGAGCCCCGCACCCTCCCCTGGTGGCAACTGGTGCGCGCGCTCCGCCGCCTGGAGGCGAGGGGCGACGTGCGCGGCGGCCGCTTCGTGACCGGCGTGTCCGGCGAGCAGTTCGCGCTCCCCGAGGCGGTGGGCCTGCTGCGCCGCATCCGGCGGAAGGCTCCCTCCGGTCAGCCGGTCCCGGTGAGCGCCGCCGACCCGCTCAACCTCACCGGCATCCTCGCGCCGGGGCCGCGCATCGCCAAGAGCACGAGAAGCCGGATCGTCTACCGGGACGGCGTCCCGGTGGCGGCACAAGAAGCGGGCGCCTTCGTACGGCTGGGCGAATACGAAGACGCGGTCGCGAACCAGATCGAGCGTGCCGCGCGCATCGGTTCGCTGCCGCCCGCGCTGCGTTCGTACATGGGGCGCAAGCGGCGGGGATCGGTGCCTTCGGTATCTTCGAGAACGACGTCTCAACCGACAGGGGGATAGGGGAGATGGGAATCAGGCGACGCCGTGTCCGGTGGTTGTGGTTGATGGTGGGAATCCTGCTGCTGCCGGCTTCCGGCCTGGCACAACAGACGCATCCTCTTCTCTTAACCGAGGATTGGCTCGCGGAGCGTCTCGGAGACCCGGGCCTCCTGCTCCTGAACGTCGAGTACGACGAGTCGACGTTCCTGGAAGGGCACATTCCGGGCGCGCGCTTCCTCCCCTACCGGGAAATCGTAACCCAGGTGGATGAACGGCTGGTCGAACTTCCTCCTCTCGAACAGGTGGTCGAGGTGTTCCGGCAGGCGGGCATATCCAACGACCTGCATGTCGTCCTCTACGGAACGCCCATCCCGGCCGCGCGCGCCTTCGTCACCCTCGAGCACCTCGGCCACGAGCGCGTCTCCCTTCTGGACGGCGGGCTGTTCGCGTGGCGGGAAGCGGGACGGGAAGTCGCGATGGGTCCGGTGTCCGGCGGACGCGGCGCCTTCGAGCCTCGCCCGCGGGACGACGTGTTCGTGGACGCGGACTGGGTGGACGAACGCCGCGACCGCACCGGATACGCCCTTCTCGACGGCCGCCCCGACGACGAGTACACCGGCGCCGACAACGGGCGCGACGGCACCTACCGGCCGGGCCACATCCCCGGGGCGGGGCACGTCTACTGGGAGGAGTTCATGGTCTCCCGCGAGGAACCGCGCTTCGTTTCGCGCGAGCAGATGGAGACCCTCTTCCGGCGCGCCGGCATCGACCCGGGCGAGACCGTCATCAGCTACTGCTACATCGGGATGCGCGCCAGCGTGAACTACTTCGTCTCCCGCCTGATGGGCCACGAGACCCGCTTCTACGACGGCTCCTGGAACGACTGGAGCCTGCTGGGGCTGCCCGCGGAGACGGGACCGCAGCGCCCGCCGGGTTGAGGGTTGGTCGTTGCTCGCGCCAGAGAGGCGATCACCTGGTCGTGCCACGGCCGGTCACTGGCCAACACCTCGCGGCAGTGTGGCTACCCCGAGGCGACGCGCGGCCCGAATGAGCGCCTTGTCAAGTGTCGCAAGGGGTATCCCGCGTCTCATTGCGACCTCGAGGTACGCAGCGTCATAGGTTGTCAGATTCTCCTGGCGAGCGAGAGCCAGGGTTTCGCGTAGCGCGCGTTCCTCGGTTTCGGGGTCCGTCGCAATGGGCAACTGCACCAGGACATCCATGTAGGACGCAATCTTCGAGGGATCGATGCGTCTCCTTCGCTCTGCGTGGGACAGGACGTTGCCGACTTCGAGCCGCCAGAGCCCCGGAACCAGGGCACCGCTCTCCATCGTCCGGTCGAGCAGCGCATCGGTTTCGGGCCTTGCCTCGTCTTCGAAAAACCAGGCTACCGTAACCGAGCAATCGAGCACGAACTCGCTCACCGACGTCGCTCGTCGCGAAGTTCCTTCCAGTTCAGGCCGCGAAGCTGGACGCCCTTCCGCAGCGACCGCAGCCTCTGGATCGTCTGAGCGACACGGGACCGATCTGCCTTTTCGGCAGGCACGAGCCTGGCAACGGGGACGCCTCGTCGGGTGATGAGCACTTCCTCTCCCTGAGCAACCTTGTTGAGAAGCGAGGACAGATGGGTCTTGGCATCGAACGCCCCAACCTCGATCATGGACATTGCCTCGTGTGTAATGGCGGCTCGTCAGGCCGACCGCGACCCTCACTGTTCATCTGTCTAGTTGCTCAGACTAGTTGAATTGCGTGCCTCCCGTCAAGCCGAAGTAAGGACCTCAGATCCATGGCCGCAGCGAAACGCAAGCGAGGGCCGCACCGGCCCGTGAGCCCGCCGCCCGGGAGGACGCCGTTGGAGTCGCAGGCCAGCATCAGCTCCAGGTCTCGCGACCTGCCCCGCATCTTCCTAGTGCCGCTCGTCCTGACGCTCGGCCTCCTTCTTCTCTCGCTTGCGCCGCGCGTTGCCGACAACGCCCGGCTCACCTTCGCGTTCCTTGCGGCGGTGGCCGGGCTGCTGGTCTGGCAGGGGGTGCTGTTCGCGAGGCTGTCGCGCGCCGGCGCTTCCCGCGGCTTCCGGATCGTCCTGCGCCCGCAGCACTATCTCCAGGCCCTCGTGCAGCTCACGGTGTTCGCCGTCTGGGGCTGGTACTGGCGTCCGGTCTACGACTTCGCCGGGCTGCTGCTGGCGCAACTGATCTTCGCCTACGCCTTCGACATGCTGCTCGCCTGGTCGCGGGGCGAGTGCTACGTGCTCGGCTTCGGGCCGTTCCCCATCATCTTCAGCACCAACCTCTTCCTCTGGTTCACGGACGACTGGTTCTACCTGCAGTTCCTGATGGTGGGGGCGGGCTTCCTGGGGAAGGCCTTCGTGCAGTGGCGGCGCGAGGGCCGGCGCACCCACGTCTTTAATCCCTCGGCGTTCTCGCTGGGGCTGTTCTCGCTGGTGCTGATCGCGACGGGGACGAGCGACCTGACTTGGGGGCAGGACATCGCCACGACCCTCACTTTCGTCCCGGCGATCTACCTGCTGCTCTTCGCCCTCGGCCTGGCGGTGATGTACTTCTTCCGGGTCACCCTGGTGTCGGGGTTCGCCGCGGTCGCGCTCTTCGGGCTGAGCGCGCTCTACGGGGCGGCGACCGGGGTCCCGTACTTCATCGACTCCGAGATTCCCGCCGCCGTCTTCCTGGGGTTGCACCTCCTGGTGACGGACCCGTCGACGTCGCCGCGCACGCGCACCGGCAAGGCCATCTTCGGGGCGCTCTACGGCGTCGGGGTCTTCGGGCTGTTCTGGTTCCTCGAAGCGGCGGGCGCTCCGACCTTCTACGACAAGCTGCTGTGCGTGCCGCTGCTCAACCTGAGCGTGCCGCTCATCGACCGCTTCGTGCGCTCGCTCCAGAGTCGTCCGCGCATCCGGCGCCTCGGCGAGGTCCCGTGGGCGACGGCCAACCTGGCGCACATGGCGGTGTGGATCGTCTTCTTCGCCGCCATGACCGCGACCGGGCGCACCGACGGCATCCACCGGGGCGACAGGTTGCCGTTCTGGCAGGAGGCGTGTGAGGAGGGCCGCGCAGGCGCCTGTGAGCGGCTGGTGCAGATCGAGGCCAGCTACTGCGCCGACAACGCGGGGTGGGCGTGCAACGAGCTGGGCGCGCACTACGTCGAGGGCCGGATCGTGGAACCGGACGCGGCACTGGCGCTGGGCTTCTTCGCGCGGGCATGCGAGGCGCAGTTCCAGGCCGGTTGCGTCAACCTGCTCGATCCCTCGGTGGTGAGTCGCGCGCCGCCTCGCCCGCTGGATCTCAGGCTGCTGCTGCGCCAGGGCGGGCTGAACCTCGTCGACATGCCGGAGCGGGATCTGCTGGAGCGCGCCTGCGGCCATGGCTGGGCGTTCGCGTGCGAGCGCCTCGGGGCGGACGTGCGATGAGGCCGGTGAGGATTGGGTGCGTAGCTGAATGAGGCGGGGGAGCGAAGCGCGATGAGGCTGCTGGCGGTGTTCGCGATCGCGGGGTTGATCTTCGCAGGTGTGTGGCTGGACTATCGGAGTCAGATGGCCCAGGTCGGATCCGGGGGGAGGGGAGCCCTGAGTACCGAGACATCTCCCGTCGCATCCACTGATCCCGCGTCCGAGCTTTCCGGCTACCGCGCCGATCTGGGCCATCTCCCGGACGCCCCGCTGCTGGGTTTCGTGGAGATACCGGAAGGGCCCTTCCTCATGGGGAGCGATCCGGGCATCGACACCCTCGCCTACGATGTCGAGCGCTGGAGTGCGGGCCAGCCGCAAGGCACGGTGGATGTGCCGGCGTTCTTCATCAGCCGCAACGAGGTAACCGTGGCGCAGTTCGGTGCCTTCGTGCGCGCCACCGGCCATGCAGCCGACCCGCAGGCGCTTGCGGGGCCGCCGCTCCATCCGGCGTCGTTCGTCTCCTGGCCGGACGCCCTGGCGTACTGCCGCTGGCTGGAGGGATTGCTGCGCCAGTCCCCCGCGACGCCGCCGGAGCTACGGGCCCTGTTCGCCGACGGCTGGCACGTGACGCTGCCGACCGAGGCGCAGTGGGAGAAGGCCGCCCGCGGAGACGACGGGCGCATCTTCCCCTGGGGAAACCAGTTGCGGCGGGACCGGGCCAACTTCGCGACCGGGACGCCCGCGCCCGTGGGCGAGCTGGCCTGCCCCGAGTGCCCCTACGGCCTGAGCGACATGAGCGGCAACGTCTGGGAGTGGACCCGCAGCCCCTGGCAGCCCTACCCCTACGACGAGGCGGACGACCGCGAGGGGCTCGAGGGCGATGCGCTGTGGGTCATGCGCGGCGGGTCGTTCAGCGACCCGGTGCGCAACGTGCGGGCTGCGATACGAGGTGCGGCCGGCCCGGACGTGCGCCGCGAGTTCATCGGGTTCCGGGTGGTGATCACGCGGGATTGAGTTCCTGCGCCCGACCGGCAGCCGGACGACAGGCCGCTCGGCCCATGCCCCTGGATTCTCTCCAGCCAAAGAGGACTCGTCTACGACGATCCGTGTGCGGGCGACGTTCGGATCTGGAGCCCCTCAGTCTCTCCCGGCGATGTCGGCTACGTGGACAACCCGATCCCCCAGATACGGATGCTTCCGCACCTTGTTGTAGAACCGGGTATCAGCGGTTACGACCGGGAGGTCCTCGGTAATTGCCAGCGCCAGATAGAAGCAATCGTAGACCGAGTGCCCCAGGTCTACCGCCAGTCGCGCGCTCGAGGAGGCGAGTTGCCGCGTGGAGAGGGTGGTGGCCAACGGCGCGGCGCGCAGCAGGTCCACCGCCTCCGCCAATTCCTCGCGATCGATCTCGCCGTGCCGGCACTTGGCTGACAACGCGCTGGCGGCCTCGGCGAACAGCAGATCCGGGGCCAGGAGCGTAACGCCGGAGTCGAGCAGCGTGGCCGCTTCGTCAGATAGCGGTTCGGTCACCAGCCACTTGACCGCTACGCTCGCGTCGACGACGTACCCTCTCACTCAGGCGCGTCCCGATTACGATCGGCCCTGATCGTCTCCGTGCTGTCGATGCAGGAGGAGAGACGCCGCCGCATCGCCCTCGCCCGCTCGGCGAAGCTTCCCTGGTCGGGGAGCAACGCAACCCGCAGGATTTCGCGGTGTTCGGCCTCGGCGGACCGCCCTTTGGCCGCCGCGCGCTGCTTGAGTCTGCTGATGATCTGTCGGGGCACCTTGCGAACCGTGAGTTGAGCCATCTCTTGCGCCTCTTGCGCCGACCGAATGTGCATGCAATGACATCAATCATTTACATGTGATTGCAATGCTGTCAACTCCTGGGATGAGGTCGCATGGACGTTCGGGTGTCGTTCTGTCCGCGATCCTCCACCCGGCTGTCCCGACTCTTGCGCCCCGCATCCCCTCACAGGTTCAGCCAGTAGTTCACCTTGACCAGGAAGATGTTGTCCGGGCGGATGCGCACCAGCTCGCCGGCGTCGTAGCGGAAGTCGAAGTCGCCGATGCCGTCGGACGCGAGCGGGTCCCAGGCATCCCGCAGCGCGCGGTGGTAGCGGCGCTGCTGCCACACCAGGAAGAGCGTCGATCCGGGGCTCCACTCCCAGCGCAGCACCGCGTTGCCGCGCAGGCTGCGCACGTTGAAGTCCCGGTCGTGGATGGTGATTTCGGGAGCTGCGCCGGCCCCGTCGGGATCGATCAGGAAGCCGCCGCTCTCCAGCCGGTACATCGTGCCGGCGTCTTCGCCGTAGCGGAGGAAGTCGAAGGTCCCCGGCGTCCGGAATTCCTTCAGGCCCCCGTAGTCGCCGCTGGAGATGAGCGGCTGGGCGTAGACCTGGAGCGTCAGCGTGGGCGAGAAGGTGACGTTCAGCCGGGTGTCGAGGGACAGCGTGGTCTGATCGATGGGGGCAAAGATGTAGCGTCGACCGAAGGTGGCGGTGGCCAGCGGGTCGTCGCGCGACGTCACGTACTGGGCCTCGGCGTAGCTGCGCGTGAGCCTGGGGCCCAGATGCAGCTCCAGCTTCTCGCCCGACTTGTAGGCGACGTTCAGCGATCCGGTGTGGCTCCAGGATCCGGCTTCGTCGAAGGCCCAGTTGTAGCTGGCCCGTCCGCTCACGGGCTGCCGCGAGTCGGAGGAGAGGTTGGCGTTGCCCGCGTAGGACTGCGGATCGCGGGCGAGCGGACCGCCGCGGGTGAGCCGGTCGTTGTCGGTCGGGGCCCGGATCACCCCGCGGACCGAGCCGCCCCAGTAGTTCAGCCACTGCCAGTTCAGGTTGACGTTGAACTCCGAGTGGAGGCGGTCGCCCGCCGTGTTCCACTTGCCGTCCGGTCCGCCGGAGACCGACCAGTTGCGCAGCCAGGTCCCGGGGCGCGGCTGGCGCCAGGTGAGGTGGGTGTCGAGCATGATGCGGTCGGCCTCGGTCTGGAAGCCGATGTCGTTGACCTCGTAGTCCGGGCTGATGCTCGCCATGGCGATGCGCGCCGTGAACGACCCCGACTGCTTGTTCACGTCGAACATGGCGTAGTGGCCGCCCAGCGAGGTGGCGTCGGGGTCCAGCACGCGGTTGTCGTCGGGGCGCTGGAAATACCGGGCCGAGGAATGCTGTGTACGGAGGATGGCCGCCTCGCTGCCGGAGACGAGGCTGCGCGAGAAAGCCCCGTTGACGCGCCACGAGCGATCGTCCCACTCGTGGATGAAATCCACCCCGGCGACGTACGCCGAGGAGTGCAGGCGGTCGCCCAGGATGCTGCCCGAGAGGTTGCGGTTGACGGCCGTGGCCATGGCGCCCAGCTGGGTGAGGCCGTCGCGGAGGTCGCGGCGGAGCCTTCCCGCCAGGTAGTTGGTCGCGGGTTCGAGTTCGGCTTCCCCCCGAGTCCCGCCGGCGTCCACGTAGGGGGCCATCTCGCGCCCGGTCACGGCCTCCAGCAGCCCGACCGACCAGCCGTCCCCCACCTTCCCGGTGATCTTGGCGGCCCCCACGATGGTGGTCGCGGTGGGTGCGTCCGAGAAGACCGCGTCCGACGCCATCGGCCCCTGCGGCCGCCGGCCGATGCGGCGCGAGTACATGACCGTCGGAGGACGCCCGGTACTGCCCCCCGGTCCGCCGCGCGCGAACTGGAAGATCTCCCCGCCCTCCACGAAGAAGGGGCGCCGCTCATCGAAGCGCGTCTCGAAGGCCGTGAGGTTGATCACCGCCGGGTCCACCTCGACCTGGCCGAAGTCGGGGTTGACGGTGGCGTCCAGGGTGAGGTTCGAGCCCAGCCGGTACTTGAGGTCGGCGCCCGCCCGTCCGAAATAGTCCGAACCCGAGCGGAACGGGTTTTCGAACGAGACGTCGGCCGGCGCCGCCTGGCGAATGTACTCGGCGCTCAATCCGGCGTAGGGCAGGATCTCCAGCCTGCGTCCGGAAGCGACGCCCTCGATTCCGGCGAGGTGCCCGAATCGCGCCACGCCGCCCGGTTCCAGCTTGGGCGTGAAGGAGAAGACGGCGCGCTCCTGGTTGCGATTGATGGTGCGCTCGATCTGGAGACCCCACAGCTGGTCGGGAGCGGTGCTGAAGCGCAACTGGCTGAAGGGGATGCGCATCTCCACGAACCAGCCCTCGTCCGTAACCGAGGTGGCGACGTCCCAGACCGGGTCCCAGGAACCGTCCCCGCGGCCGTCCCCCCTGCCGCCGCCGAAGATGCCCGACCCTCCGCTCAGGACTTCGTCGCGCTTCATTCCGGAGGGATTGGTGGAGAAACGATACGCGGTGCGGTGATCGTGGTAGCTGTCCACGGTCACCGTGAAGAAGTCCGAATCGGGCACCCCCGCGTCCCGGCGGGCGAGCCGGGTGGTGACCGGAGCCGAGTCCAGCAGCCGCGCCCCGACGTAGAGCGCGTCGTCGTCGTACAGGAACAGGACCTCGGTGCGCTCGCTGACCGGGAAGCCCTCGTCCGGGTCCATCTGGGTGAACTCGGTCACCGCCGCGGCGTCGGCCCAGGGCGCCTCCTCCAACCGGCCATCGATCCGGATATCGGTGGGCGTTCGGAGCGCGCGTGCTTCCGGCGCCTCCGCGTGTGGCACCAGGGCAAGCGCCCGGACGCCGCCGTCATCGTTCTGCTGGGCGGCCAGCGAAACGGGGGCGGACAAGAATGTGAGGGAGGCGGCCAGCAGGAGGGTGGCCAGCAACCCGGGCGGGCGCACCGTGCCCGGCGTGCGGAGACCCGTCCGGACCGAACGGTTCACCACCTGTGCTGACGCCTCGGCCTCGCTGGACGCCGCACCTTGACCTGACCTCCCGACGGGGAGGGAGTCTCGATGCCGGCGAGCTCCATGTCGTCCAGATAGCGCACCGTATCGGGGGCGGACACGGACTTGCGCAGCTCGCGGTCGAAGTTGGCCCGGGCGCGCGCCGACTCCTCCTCCGGGGTGTCCCCGCTCGAGTAGACCACCCGTCCGACCGAACGCTTGTCCAGACGGAGAGCGGACCGCACCTCCTCTCCTCCGAGGAGAGCCGACCGAATCGATGGGAAGCGGTAGACGATCTGCCCGGAGTCGGCGGGCTCCACCTCGGCGTCGAACTCGGCCGCCATCCTCTGGAGCTGGTTGCGCACGTCGGACGCGCCGATGTTCGGGTCGACGAGTGCGATGCGCACATCGTCCGTGGCGCGCTCCGCCGAGAGCGGGGCTGCGCCCCCGAGGCTCTGCCGGAAGACCATGCCGAGAAGCACCTTGCGCACGTTGCGCAGGCGGCGGCGGGCGTTCTCGGCCCTGTGGCCGACCCACCTCACCAGCGGCACCGAGAAGAAGAGCGTGCTGAAGACCGCGGGGACCCAGATCAGGCCGATCTCGGCCCCCAGGCCCCCCAGACCCAGCGGGGGAAAGATCAGCACCGGGGCGGAGAGCGCCGCCAGCAGGTTGAACCCGTTCAGAGAACCTATGAGCACGTTGGTTCCGGTCTTGTTGCCGGTGAACTCGGCGGCCTTCTCCAGGCGCTGCCACGCCGGGGCGGGTTGGCGCGCCTTCACGCGCCCGTGCGCGCTCACCAGCAGGTCGGCGAAGCTGTAGACCAGTTCGCCCTCGCGCGAGACGTGCACGTCGCCGCCGTAGGCGCCCATCAGCCGGCCCATCTCCTCCTCCGCCTCCGGGACCGGCAGCCCGGTGTGGCGCACGAGTTCGGGCACGGTCAGGGTGCCCTTGCGCGCCCGGATGAGGCGGATGACGCTGCGGTCGCGGTCGCGAAGGGTCGCGCGCGGCCGATCGGGACCGAAGACGAAGGCGAACACCTTCTTGTAGAAGGGCACCTTCCTGCCGCTCCGGCGCTCGAAGCGGTTGCCGTAGTAGGGCTGACCCAGGCGCCAGTCGGGGGTCCAGAGCCAGAACAGGAGGGGGAAGTTGAAGCCGCCGCCGCGGTGCCGTCCGCCGCCGAGGATGGAGCCGCCGTTGCGATCGTTTCCCCTGGAGGCCGCGATCAGGGCCGCGATCAGCAGGGTCACGAAGACGACGAAGTAGACCACCAGCATGACCACGATCCAGATCTTGAACGCGGTCTTGAGCACGCGCGCGGCGGTAGAGCGGAAGCGGACCCAGAGGGGCGTGTGGTCGCGGCGCAGCAGGCGCCGCTGGAAGGCGTACACGATGTCGCCCTGTTCGCCGACTTCGACGTGTCCCTGATAGGTCTCCAGCAGCTTCCTGAGGCCGGATTCGGCGTCCGCCTGCGCGAGTCCGGTGGCGGCCATGACGTCGCCGACGGTAGCGCGGCCGCCGAGCCCGCGGAGGGCGCGGCGAAGTGGATCGGCGATCGGGGTATCGGGACCGGTGGCCGGAAGTGCGGTCGCCATCGTGTCGCGTCCGGGGTTTCGGGGGGCGTGATCGCGGGACACCAGCGCACGCGATTCTTGTCAACGGGGCTACGTACTCTAATCTATTCCGTGTTTCGCCACAGGCGAACGCCGCGGGGGGATGCAGGGTACCCGACCGGGGCCGGTGGGCCGGGCAACAGGCATGACGGGAACGAACGGCGAGGAAGGGTTGGACGGGATGCTCGACAAACTGCGGTGCTTCGGGTCGGCGTGGCGCTCGGGTCGCGGAAGACTCCTCATCTGCGCGGTCACCCTGGGCGGCGGTCTGGTCGCGGGATGTGGCGGCGGGGAGGATGCGGGGGAGGTCCGGCTGCTCCCCGGGAGCGAGGAGATCCTTCACCGCGTCCTCGAGGCCGAGGACTCCCGTTCACGCGACGCCGCCGCGCACTTCACGTTCCTCGAGGGAATCTCCTGGCCCGACCCGGAGGTGCAGCGGATCACCGTGCGCGCCCTCGGGCGCCAGGAGAATCCTTCGGTTCTGGTGGACATCGGGTCCATGATGGAGAGTTCCTACGCCGACATTCGGGTCGAGGCCGTCAACGCCAGTGCACAGGCCGTAGTCGGCAGCGACCCCCGCCGGACGATGGTTGCGCTGATGAACTACCTGCCGCGCGAGAGGGAGCCGGAGGTGCGCGGTGCTGTGCTCGAGGCGATGGGCCGGCTCTCGTACCGGAATCCCGATGAGGTGGGGCAGGCCTACGACCTGCTGCTCGAGAATCTGGTCGCGGGGCTCGCCGTCGGCGGCTCCGTCTCCCTGCGGAGCCTGCCCCATCCCGTCATCCTCGGAGGTGCGCGCGCGCTGGAAAACCTGGTTCGCACGCAGTCGCAGGTCGCGCCTTCCCCGCTCGTGCTGGAAGCACTCACGGAGTTGGCCGGCTACCGGGAGGTGGATGGAGAGGAAGGCGCGCAGGTGCGCCGGCTCGCCCTGGCGGGACTTGTGAGTGCGGGAAGACCCACCGAAGACGTGATCGCGGCCGCGCTGGCCGACGAAGACGCGCAGGTGCGCCGCCTCGCCGTGCTCGCCATCGGGGAGGGCGCGCTCGATGAGGTGCGGGCTCCCCTCGCGCAGGCGCTCGCCGACGCGAGTCACCTGGTGCGGGTGGAGGCGGTGCGGGCTCTGAGCGAAAGGGTCGACGGCAGCCAGGCCTGTGCGGAGCTGGTGGTACTGCTGCAGGACCCGAGCGCGCACGTGGCCCTCGAGGCCATCAACCGCCTCGCCGGTTGTCAGCCGGAAACCGCTCTGGCGCCTCTCGATACGCTGGTCCTGCGGGCCGATTCCGTGTCCGCCGGCGACTGGCACCGGGCGGCGCACAGCCTGGTGGCGCTGGCCGCGGTTTCTCCGTTCACCGCCCGCGGCCGGCTGCCCGCATTCTCCGCTCATCCGGTGTGGCAGATGCGGATGTACGCCGCGCGCGCCGCGGCCCGCCTGGAGCTCGTACCCGCGCTCCTGGCGCTGGCGGGTGACGGACACTGGAATGTGCGTGAGGCGGCCATCGCCGGGCTCACGCCGCTGGTGGGCCACGACGCCGACTCGGTCTACCTCGACGCCCTGGGCGCGGACGATCCGCAGCTGGTGCTGACGGCGGCCCGGTCGCTGGCCGGAAGCCCGCATCCGGATGTGCTGCCGGCCGCCTTCGATGCGCTCGAGCGCATGAGTGCCGATCGCAGGGAGACCCACCGGGGCGTGCGCCTGGAACTCCTGCAGAGGATACGGGAGCTGGGTTCCCTGGAGGATCTCGACCGCGTGCAGCCCTACATGGAGGACTACGATCCGGTCGTTGCCCGGATCGCCGAATTCCTCCGCAACGACTGGACCGGAAGCGACCTTCGCTGGGCTCGTCCGTCGCCCCCGGAGCGGGTGCCGATGCCGACCTTCGAGGAGATGCGCGAGATGGCTGCTTCCCGGGCCGTCATTCGCATGGCCGGGGGCGGCGAGATCGTCCTCGAGCTGCTCCCGTTCGAGTCGCCCGCCAACACGGCGCGCTTCGTCCGCCTGGCGCGCGAAGGATACTTCGACGGGCTCACCTTCCACCGGGTGGTCCCCAACTTCGTCATCCAGGGGGGCAGCCCCGGGGCGAACGAGTACCACGGGGACGGGCCCTACACCCGCGACGAGCTGACCATGCGTTCGCACGTGCGCGGCACGGTGGGCATCTCGACCCGGGGGCGCGACACCGGCGACGGCCAGATCTTCGTGAACCTGGTGGACAACCCCCGCCTCGACCACAACTACACCATCATCGCCCGGGTGGTGGAAGGCATGGAGGTGGTCGACGACGTGCTGGAGGGGGCCGTCATGGAACAGGTCGCCGTCGTGGAACCGGCTCCCGGGTAGACGCCCATCGCCGAACAGGAGTTCATCCCGGACCGGCTCCGTCCTCCGCGCCGGATCGTCCATCGGCTGCAACCTGATCCCCGCCCACCCGCGAGACCAGCCTCATGTCCCAGCGAAACATCCTCTACCTGTCCCGCGCCCACGTCGAGCAAGCCGGGGTTTCCATGGCGGAGATCATCGACGCCCTGGAGTTCATGTTCCGGGAGAAGGCGGCGGGCCGAGTGGAGATGCCGCCCAAGCCGGGCATCCATCCGCGGCCGGACTCCTTCCTGCACGCGATGCCGGCCTACGTCGAGCGTCAGAATGCCGCCGGGATCAAGTGGATCTCGGCCTATCCGCACAATCCCGCGCACGGACTGCCCTACATCACCGGGCTGATCCTCCTGAACGATCCGGAGACGGGGCTGCCGCTCGCGGCGATGGACGCGACCTGGATCACGGCGATGCGCACCGGGGCCGCGTCGGCGCTGGCCGGCAAGTACCTCGCGCGTCCCGATGCGGCGAGCGTCGGCATCGTCGCGTGCGGCGTCCAGGGGCGCAGCAACCTCGAGGCGCTGTGCACCCTGTTCCCCGTACAGCGGGTGCACGCCTACGACATCGACCAGGCCGCGATGCACGCCTATGCCGAAGAGATGGGCGAGCGCATGGGCGTCGAGGTGCGGCCGGTGGGAACCGTAGCCGAGGCGGTACGGGGGATGGACATCGTCATCACCAGCGGCCCCATCCTGCTCGATCCCGACCCCGCCATTCCGCCCGGATGGCTCGCGCCCGGCGCCTTCGCCTGCCCGCTGGACTTCGACTCCTACTGGCAGGCGGAGGCGTTTCGCGAGGCGGATCTGCTGACCACCGACGACACCGCGCAGTTTGCCTACTACCAGAGCGGAAGCGGCTATTTCCGCAAAACGCCGACGCCCCACGCCCAACTGAGCGAGGTGATCGCGGGCAAGGTCGCGGGACGGCGGGCGGAGGGCGATCGCATCATCGCCATCCATCTGGGACTGGCGCTCGAGGACATGGCCACGGCCAGGCTCGTCTACGACAGGGCGCGCGCCGCCGGGATCGGCGTGGAGCTGGAGATATAGGTGGCTGAACGGGGCAGGACGGAGATCCGCCGGCGTGACCGGGCCGGGGACGACGCCTGGACCCGGGACTTCATCCGGCAGGCGCGCGTCGGGGTCCTCGCCATGACCCGCGGCGAGCAGCCTCTCGTGAACAGCAACCTGTTCGTGTACGATTCCGCCCGGCACGCCATCTACATCCACACCGCGCGCACCGGGCTGACCCGCGACACCCTGTCCCGTCCCGTGCCGGTGTGTTTCTCGGCCTTCGAGATGGGGCGCCTGCTGCCGGCGGACGAGGCGCTGGAGTTCAGCGTCGAATTCGCCAGCGTCACGGCGTTCGGGACCGGGCGCGTGGTGGAGGATCCCGTGGAGGCGCGCGAAGCGCTTCAGATGCTCCTCGACAAGTACGCGCCCGAGCTGCGGCCGGACCGCGACTACCGCGCGATCACCGAGGGCGAGTTGAAGCGCACCAGCGTGTACCGGATCGACATCGAGGACTGGACCGGAAAGCTGAAGTTGGTGGAGGACGGATTCGCCGGCGCCTTCCGCGTGCCCCCACCGGCGATCTTCCCCCGGGCCCGCTGAGTTGGAGCCCTGGGCGGGACGGCTCAGGGATCGGCGTGGAGAAACGTGCAGAGGGCGAAGACCTCGACGCCCATGGCCTCAAGGTGCCGGCGGCCGGGGAGTTCGGGCAGATCCACCACGAAGCCGGCTCCCACCACCTCGCCTCCCATGCCGCGGATCAGCTCGATCGCCGCCGCAGCGCTCCCGCCCGTCGCGACCAGGTCGTCGATGAGCAGGACGCGCATTCCCTCGCGGATCGACCCGGTCTGCATCTCGAGGCGCCCGGTGCCGTACTCGAGCGTGTAGTCGGCGCCCACCACCGCGCCGGGCAACTTGCCCGCCTTCCGGACCGGCACGAACCCGACGCCCAACCGCTGCGCCACCGGGACGCCGAAGATGAAGCCGCGCGCCTCGATTCCAGCGACGGCGTCCGGCCCTTCCGGGGCGAATCGCCGCGCCAGGGCCTCGGTAGCCTCCTCGAAGCCCTCGTGGTTCTCGACCAGTCCCATGACATCGCGGAAGCGGATGCCGGGGGTGGGGAAGTCCGGGACCATGCGGATGAGGGACCTGATGTGGTGGGCCATGGGATATCCGGAGTCCGAAGTCATCGCGCGTCCATCTCCTCCAGTTGAGAACGTGCGCTCCCGGTCGCGGAAACGCGCTGGTGATGTCTACTGGTGACTACTGATGATATAGCTGTTGATGACTGACAACTTTTAGCCGCCGACGCACCGAGTCGGCCAGGCGGCCGGGCAGGCTCAGGCGTCCCATTCGGCGAGCAGGATGGCGTTGGCGAAGGCGTAGGGGCTGCCGTAGCGGCAGCGGACGGCTTCGGATCGGGATACCTGACGCCAGCACCGGCGCGGGAACCGCTTGAACCAGGCCGCGCGATCCCACCCCAGCTCGTTGTTGGCGATCATGGCGTCCAGGGCGGGGTTGTAGCCCAGGGGCACGGTGATGGCCAGGAGCCCGCCGGGGGCGAGCAGGCTGCGGCATCTGTTCAGGGCGGCGCTCACCTTGGCGGCGATCGCCTCGGAGGCCGGGGTCGCCCCGGGCTCGTCGAAGGCGATGTGCTCGAAGGTGGAGATCGAGAGGATGAGGTCGAAGCGGTCGGCGGGGGCGAAGTCCACGATGTCGACCTCCAGCGAATCCGGTTCGTACTTGTCCACGACCAGGTGGCCGCCCCGGAAGTAGTGCGGCGTGACGTGACCCACCTCGAGGAGGCGCTCGGACGGGACGCCCGCCGTCAGCGCGCGCGCCAGCGCCAGCTCCACGCAGCGCTCGTTGGCCCAGGTCACGTTGTGGCGAGCGTACACCAGCGGAAGGGATGCGCCGCGGTATTCGACGGAGCGCGCCCTGAGCATCGGCATGATCAGTGGGGCCAGGAGCAGGCGCGCCGGCTTCAGGAAGAGTTGCGCGAAGCCGAAGCGCCGGATGAACCAGCGGACGCCGCCCGCGCGCCGCACCCAGCCGGAGGCCGACGGGGTCGTCCGCCGGGGCTGGAGCGGGGTATTCGCGCGAGTCACGATCCTGGCTGGGGTCGAGGGAAGCGGCCGTGCTGCATCAGCCGGAAGATGCTGGCGAGCGCGTTCAGAAAGCGCAACGCCTCCGAAGCGGTGTGCAGGAAGGAGGTGCGCTCGCGCCCCGAGGCGTGAGCGAAGAGGCCGGTGACCGTGGTCGTGACGTCGGCGTCCGGCGGGAAGGCGCGTCCCAGCTTGATGGTCTGGGTGTAGGGAAAGAGCTGGTCGGCGGTGCCGTGCACCAGCCGCACCGGAACGTTGACGCGCGCCAGGTACGGCACGGGGTTCAGTTCCGGGATGCCTGCCATCACTCCGCCCAGCCCCTCCGCAATGCGGGTGCTTCCGACCGGGTCGGGCAGGGTGCCGGCGGGTGGGGCAAGCGTCTCGAAGAGGGACCGCCCGCGGGATGCGAGGCTGGCGGCCAGGCGGCGCCTCTCGGGCTCGATCGCGGGGTCGGTGGCGAGCACGCTGTTGTCGCCGGTGTAGGCGGCCAGTGCCCGCAACGCCTCCGCAACGCTGCCCGCGCCCTCGTACCCCGGGATGCGCGTGAGGTAGTTCGCGCCCACCACCCAGCGCGCGTAGGGGTCGGGAGCGAGGGACTCCTCCCGGCCATCGAGTTCGTGCGCCCCGGTGAACTGGAAGCGGGAGGACTCCTCCACCGAACAGTAGCCGCCGAACGCGACCACGCAGGCGATGCGGCCGGCGAGCGCCGGGTCGGTCGGGGCGATGATGGCCTGGGGCGCGCCGAAGGAGAAGCCCACCAGCCCCACCTGACGGGAGGCGAGGGCCGGCTGACCTTCCAGCGCGCGCAAGCAGGCGGCGACCGTTGACGCCGTCGCCTCGGTGGAGAGCCGGATCTCCCGCCACTCCGGGATCTCCGGCACGACCACCGCCTGACCGGTGGACGCAACCGCGCGCGCGAACCGCACCAGGTAGGGGTGGTCCCGTCCGGAGCGGGTGATCCCGTGGAGGACCACCCAGACGGGAATCGGCCGGGACCGTTCCGCGTGGGCGCGGCGGCCCGCCGCGCGCGGCAGGAACAGCGATGCCGGGAGTCGGCGCCCGTCCCGCTCGATGTGGATCTCACGCTCCACCACGGGAGCCCAGCCCGTCATGAAGCTGCGTGAGAAGCGGAGTGCCGGCCCGTATCCGGAGGTCATGACCACAAGCTAGCTTATTCTCGCGCACACCCGCATGATCCTGCGGGACGAAGCCGCTACAGGGACCGGCCGGCGCGGGCCGGCACCGACCGAAACTCCGAGGCCGGGTTCATGCCACAACGCCATCTTCTGTCAGCGCGCGCGGCGCGCGGCGCGGCCATCCCGGGCGAACCCGCCCCGGCGAACTGCTCCAGCCCGGCGGATCGGTGATCCGGCTCCCGGTCCGTTCGGAGGCCGCCGTCCGCGGCGAGCAGGCGAAGCCCGCCGTCTGGTTCCACACCTTCGGGTGCCGGGCCAACCAGTACGACACCGAGCGCATGCGCCAGGAGCTGGAGCTCGGGGGCGCCCGCACCGTCGCTCGGCCCGGCGAGGCGGATGCGCTGGTGGTGAACACCTGCACGGTCACCAACCGGGCGGATGCCGAGGCGCGCCGGCTGGTGCGCCGCCTGAGGCGGGAGAACCCCGGCGCGCGCATCCTGGTGGCGGGCTGTTCGGCCGCCCTGCGCGAGGACGACTACCGGAGCATGCCGGAGGTGGACGGAGTGGTGCCGGGACAGGACGCGCGCGCTCTCGCGAGCCACCTGGCGGCGCTGGATCCGGCCTTCGGTCCGCCGTCGGCCGGCGAGGGGCCGCTGCTGCGCAACGCCAGAGGCACCCGGGCCTGGCTCAAGGTGCAGGACGGGTGCGACCGCAAGTGCTCGTTCTGCGCCACCCGGCTGGCCCGCGGCGCGTCCGTCTCGCGCCCGCCCGCCGACGTGGTGACTGAAGCCCGGGCGCTCGCGCGCGTCCATCCCGAACTCGTGATCACCGGCATCCACATCGGGCACTACGGCAGGGATCTGGAGCCGCGCACCACGCTTGCGGAGCTCTGCGCCCTGCTGCTGGACGCCGTGCCGGTCCGCATCCGGCTCTCGTCCATCGAGGCCACCGAAATCGACGACGCTCTGCTGGCGCTGCTCGCCGATTCGGGGGGGCGCCTGGCCCCTCATCTCCATGTTCCCCTGCAGAGCGGTTCCGACAGGGTGTTGAGGCTCATGCGGCGCTGGCACACGCGCGCGTCGTACCGCCGGCGTGTCCTCGAAATCGCCGGGAGGATGGGACCGCTGGGGCTCGGCGCCGACATCATCGTCGGCTTCCCGGGGGAGGGCGAGGAAGAGTTCGAGGAGACCCGCGCGCTGGTCGACGAGCTTCCGTACACCTACCTGCACGTGTTCCCGTTTTCCGTCCGGCCGGGCACCGCGGCCGCCGAACTCCCCGATCGGGTTCCGGGCGATGTCGCTGCGGCGCGCTCCCGAGTACTCCGGGAGATGGCGCTGGGCAAGAAGGAGCGGTACCTGCGCGGCCGGGCCGGAACCGTGGCGGACATCGTGGTGGAAGGCTCGCGGGGGCGGGTTGCGGGCGTCACCGGCGACTACCTGCGCACCCGGATCGAGGGGCACGCGAGCCCCGGCGACCGCTTCCGTTCCGTCCTCGAGCTTCGCGACGGAGAACTGGTCGCCGCAGTGACCTGATCATCCCCCAGCAGCGCTGGCCAGGGCAACCCTATTGGCCCCGGGCATCGTCTCCCTCAACGGGAAGGGCAGTGGACCCGAGACGAGGAGGGGGGGATGAGGTGGGGGAACGTCATACCGGCGAGTCTGCCGAAGACCGGGCTGTTCGGCCGCGCGCTGGCTCTGATTGCGGCAAGCCTGGCGTGGGGCGCGAGTCCGGCCGCGGCACAGGTCGACCTGGTGGGCACGGTACGGGATTCGATCAGCAACGAAGTGCTGCCCAACGTCCTGGTGTCCGTGGACGACCACGCGTTCCGGGCATTCACCAACGAGTTCGGCCGATTCGTGTTGATCGGCCTGCCCGCCGAGACCGACCGCGTCCTGCGGGTGGAACACCTGGGCTACGAGGTCCGGGAGATCGCGCTTGACGCCAACGCGGACCGCGAGCTTTCGGTGTTGCTCGTGCCGCGCGCCATCGAGATCGACGGCGTGACCGTCACCGCCACCACCGCGACCGATATCGTCGCGCAGGGGGAGGCGGCCGGACAGATCGCGCTCTCGCCCCAGCGGCTGGGGACGCTGCCCTCGCTGGGGGAAACAGACGTCTTCCGAGCGCTTCAGCTTCTTCCCGGCGTGAGCGGCACCAACGACGCCACCTCCGGTCTCTTCGTGCGCGGAGGCACCCCCGACGAGAACCTCGTGCTGCTGGACGGGATGACGGTCTACCACGTGGACCACTTCTTCGGGGTGTTCAGCGCATTCAACCCGGATGCCGTGCAGGATGTCCGTCTCTTCAAGGGCGGCTTCCCCGCGCAGTACGGTGGGCGAACCTCCAGCGTCGTCGAGATGGTCGGCAAGTCGGGGAACCCGGAAGAGTTCCGGATGTCGGGCGGGCTCAACCTGCTGAGCGCACGGGCGGTCACCGAAGTTCCGCTGGGCGGGAAGGGGTCGTGGCTGGTCTCCGCCCGCCGGTCGTACACCGATCTCATGCGCACCGGCCTGTACAACGACATCTTCGGCACGCTGGAGGGCGCCGACGACGCGGATGCCGGGGTGCAGGGGCCGGGTGGAGGGTTCGGGGGAGGCGGTTTCGGCCGCTTCGGCAACTTCCAGCAGCAGACCTTCGAGCCCGACTTCTACTTCTACGACCTGAACTCGAAGCTCACCTTTCTGCCCACCTCCGAGGATGTCCTCACGCTCTCCGTCTACGGCGGCGAGGACCGTCTGGACAAGTCGACCCCAGGGCAGGAGATCGCGACCCCCGCGGGTGACACCCGGCTGACCCCGGACAGGGCGGACCTCTCCAACTGGGGCAACCGCGGCGTGAGCGGGCGCTGGGCACGGCAGTGGGGCAGCCGGCTGGCGACGGACGCGCTCTTCGCCTACTCGCAGTATTTCTCCGAGGCGACCCTCGACGTGGCCTCGTCGCAGTTCGCACGCGGGTTCGACGAAGACAACCGCGTGAAAGACCTGACGGCCCGCCTGGACAACACCTGGCGGCCCTTCCCCTCCTCCGAGATCGGGTTCGGGGCTCAGTTTACCCGCAGCGACGTGTCCTACGCCCTGACCCGCTTGCGGGGCGACTCGGCCCAGACGCTGAACCTGGACGGCGAGAGCAATCTGACCGCCGGGTACCTCCAGCATTCCTGGACTCCCTCCGCTCGCGTGGACCTGACGGCGGGACTCCGGGTGACCAATTACGACGGGACCGGGCAGACCTACTGGGAGCCGCGCGCGTCGACCCGCTACTCCCTCACCGATCAACTCTCCCTGACCGGCGCCTGGGGCCGCTACAACCAGTTCGTGAAGCGCGTCGAGAACGAGGACATTCTGGAGGGAAGCCGCGACTTCTGGATCCTCGCCGGAGACAACATCGCGCCGTCGTCCGCCGAACACTGGATCGCGGGCATCGGCTACGAGACCGGCGACTACCTGTTCGACGTCGAGGCCTACGTCCGTGACCTTGGAGGCGTCGCGCAATTCTCCACCCGTTCCCGGCGGGCACCCGGTCAGCGGCTGGCCGAACTCTTCTTCGAGGGCACCGGAACGGCCCGCGGCATCGAGCTGCTGGCGCAGAAGAAGCGCGGCGACCTGACGGGCTGGATCGGTTATACGCTCGCGAACGTCGAACACGAGCTCGAGGGGTTCAACGACGGGCTCGCGTTCCCGGCGAGCCACGACCAGCGCCACGAGGTCAAGGCCGTCGGCAGTTACCAGCTGGGCCGCTGGACGCTGACCGGGGGATGGGTCTACGGGTCGGGCAGACCGTACACCGTGCCCGAAGCCCAGTACCCGATCACGCTGCTGGACGGGCGCACGCTCAGCTACATCCACGTCGGCGCGAAGAACGGCGAGCGACTGCCCGCCTATCACCGCCTCGACCTGGCGGCGAGCCGCCGCTTCGAAGTGGGGGAGTTCTACTACGAGCTGAACCTCTCGCTCTTCAACGTATACGGACGCAACAACGTGTGGTATCGCCAGTTCGACCTGACGGACCTGCCCATGCTGGTCACGGACGTCACGACGCTCGGATTCACACCCAGCATCGGCCTTCGTGCGGGCTTTCGGTAGAGGAGAATGACCATGAGGAACAGAGTCACTTCATTGTTCAGCACCGTTCTGGCCGTGGTCGCGGCCATCGCCTGCGACGACGATCTCGCCTTCGCGCCGGAGACGCCCGACACCTTCGTCGTCCAGGCCTTTCTCTTCGCCGGGGAGCCGGTCACCGAGGTTACGATGACGGGAGTGCTGCCCATCGACGCAGATTCCACCGCCGTGGCCGCCCCGATTTCGGACGCGCGCATCACGATCATCCGCGACGGCGCGCGGTTCGATCTGGTTCCCACGGGGGATGATCCGGGCCGGTATCACTATCCCGGGGACGACCTGCTGGTCGAGGTGGGGGATGCCTTCGTGCTGGAGGCTTCCTACGGCGACCGCACCGCGACCGCGGAGACGGTGGTTCCGGTCCCGCCGCAGGGGCTGTCGCTGTCCGCGACCGCCCTGGCGCCTCCCGAGTTCGGCTCCCGGGGCGGCGGCTTCCAGCCCGGGGCAGGGGAGAGCCTGGTGGCGCGCTGGGAGAACTCCTCCAGCGCACTCCACTACGTCGTGGTCGACAACATCGAGGCGGAGCCGGCGCCCTTCGCCGAGAGCCCGTTCGGGGGAGGGTTCGCCCGACGTTTCGTCCAGCGTCCGACCGCGGGCGACAGCGCGCTCGTCAGCGCTCGTTCGCTTTCGTACTTCGGCCGCCATCGGGTGAAGCTCTATCGGGTCAACGAAGAGTACGCCGACCTGTACGAAGGCCTCAACCAGGATTCCCGCGACCTGAATGAACCCCCGTCGAACGTGCGCGGGGCACTGGGCGTGTTCTCGGCGTTCAGCGCCGACAGCGCCTTCTTCGAGGTGCGGTGACCCCGTCCTGCACGAATCCCGGGCCGGGCCGGGGGCAGTCTCCCAGGGGCCCGTTACCGAATGTGAGCCACGTGCCCAACCTTGTCCCGTGCCGCCGGACACGTCCATCATGAGGAATGAGGGGATGGATTCAACATCGGGGATTGAAGAAGCGCGCCGCCGCCGCCGCGACGTTTCGTGACCGGCGATGCGCGCGCCATCCGACACCCTTCGGCATCCTGCTGGTGCTCCTGACGTCTGCCGCGTCCACACCCGCGGTGCTTGCGGGCCAGGAGGGAGCCGCGATCATCCGCCAGGAGCCGCGCTGGTCCGTGGAAGGCAGCCTGGGCTCGCGTCTGATGGGGACCCTGTACGACGAATTCGTCACCCGGAAGACCCTCGCCGACCTGCCGAGCCAGACGCGGTGGAAGGAGACCGCCAGCCCGGGCCCGGAGGCGCGAGTGGTGCTGCGGCACAATCCCGTCGGGGGCGCGGGCCTCTACGTGACGCTCCTCGCCGGCCATTCGGGAACCGTCGGGCGCTATTCCGGCGCGCTCTCACCGCCCGAGGACATTTCGCGCAGCACGAACTACTACGGCGTCGGCTTCGGCCTCGGCATGAAGCTGTCGGAGTGGGACCGCGGGCGGGGCCTGCTGGCGTACAATCTGGGCACCGTCGCACTCACGCAGACCATCGATCTGTCGCCGGGACATCGCGACGCGTTCGCGCAGATGGATGCGCAACATCCCGGGGAGATCGAGTGGACCTCGCGCACGTCCACGTCGTGGGGACTCGATCTGGGGGCATCGTTGCGTGTCCCCATCGGGGAGGATTCGGCGCTCCGTTTCTCGTTCCGGGACCTGGTGATCCCGGTCAACACGGCCCAGCTCGCGGCCCAGGAGCGCGACGACGTCAGATCCGTCTCCAGCGAACGGGTCGCCTTCAGCCTGGCGCCCTTCACCGCGCACCAGATGAGTCTGAGCGCCGGCTTCGAGTACGTCTTTTCCTGGGCTGCCCCGCGGCGGGACGTGGTGCGGGTGCTGCCGGAACGGGTCGATGTCGCGGTCGTCGACCCGGCGGTCGAGGCCGCGCTGGAGAGCGCGGCGGCAGGGGACACGGCGCGGGCGGTCGCCTCCCTCGAACAGCGTGTCGCGCTGGTGCCGCACGACGGTCTCGCATGGCGCGCACTGGCGCAGCTGCAGGCTCCGCGAGCCGAGTTCGATCCCACGGTGCGCGACCAGACGCTCGCCCATCTCGAACGTGCCCTCAACATGAATCCCGGAGACACGGAGCTGTTGCGGGCATACGGCCGCATCCGCGGCATGGTGCAGCGGGAGGGAAGGGTTCCGGCAGCCGTCGAAGTGCGCAGGCTCGAGCTTTCCCGCCTCGCCGTCCAAAGCGGAAGCGACGGAAGCCTGCGGCTGTCCGGGGCCGCGCGCGGGCTCGGGGCCGACCCCCGGGGGACCTACCGCTACGCGATAATGGTAGAGGTGTTCGATGCCGATGGCCGCATGATGCGCGTCCGGCCCGGGCTGGACGAGGCCCGGGTGGATCCGGAAGGACGTCTGGTTGTCGAGGGAGACGGGGATCGGCTCCCCCTCGGGCTTGCCCTGGACCTCTTCCTCGTTCGGCCCGAACCCGGTATCTATTCGCTCCGTCTGAGACTGACCGATCTGGAGTCGGGGGCCACGGTTGAAAGCAGCGAAGGCTTCGAGGTGCCGGGGAGCTGACTGCGGATTCCAGGTCCCGTGAGATGAACGAGCACCGCCCGCCCTACCTCGCCGCCGTCATCGCCGGCGCCGCGATCTTTCTCCTGTACGTCGTCACGCTGGCTCCCACGACGGCGTTCTGGGACACGAGCGAGTACATCGCGACCGGGTACATCCTCGGGATCCCGCATCCGCCCGGGAACCCGCTCTTCGTGGTGATGGCGAGGGTGTGGATCGTTCTGCTGTCCCCACTCGGGCTTCCCGTGGCGGTGCGTGTGAACCTGCTGGCCGCCTTCACTTCCGCGGCGGCGAGCGGGTTCTTCTTTCTGGTGGCCCACCGCATCGCATGGGGGCTGCTGGGCGACCACCGGCGGGCGCTGGTGGGGGCGGCGGCGAGCGCGCTGCTGGGCGCCACGGCGTTTACCGTGTGGAACCAGTCCGTGGTCAACGAGAAGGTCTACACGGTCAGCGTGCTGGTGATCGCAGCGGTGACCTGGCTGGCGGTGCGCTGGCGCGACCGGCGCGGCGAACCCGGGAGCGGGCGCCTCCTGCTGGTGGCGGGCTACCTGATGATCCTGGGCTGGTCCAACCACACCATGTCGCTCCTGCCCGTGCCGGCCCTGGGCCTGATGCTGCTCATGACGGCCCCGAGGGTGCTCTTGCGCCGCGACCTGTGGATGCGCGCGCTCCCGCTCGTCGTGGTCGGCCTGTCCTTCAACGTGTTCCTGCCGATTCGGGCCGCCCAGCGGCCGGTGATCAACGAAGGCGACCCGCTCTGCGAGTCCGCCGGCGAAGTGGCGGCCGCCGTGTTGACCGCCGGGAACGCGGGTTGCCCCAGGCTCGCCTCGGTTCTCCAGCGGGACCAGTACGCGCCGCCGCCGCTGACCCAGCGCCAGTCGCCCCTGTCCGCGCAGTTCCAGAACTATTTCCAGTACTTCGACTGGCAGTGGGCGCGCGGGCTGGATCCCACTCCGGTACCGAGCGGAACGAGGGCTCCCGTCACCGGGGTCTTCCTCGCCCTGGGCCTGTTCGGCCTGCTCGTCATCCGGCGCGCCGACAGACAGTTGTTCGCCTACATGGCGACGTTGACGGTGACCGTGACGGTCGCGCTCGTAATCTACCTGAACTTCAAGTACGGCTATTCGCTGGCGCCCGGGATCGCCGACCCGGACCTGCACGAGGTGCGTGAGCGGGACTACTTCTACATCGCCGGGTTCATCGTGTGGGGCGTGCTGGCGGGGATCGGGCTCACCGGTATCTGGCACATGGCCGCGCGGGGGCTGGGGCGGACGAGCCCGGTCACGGGGAGCCGGGTGCCCGTGGCAGGAGCACGATGGGCGCTGGGGATCGTGACGTTCCTGGCGGCGCTGATCGCGCTGACGCCGCTGGCGGCCAACTGGCGCTGGGCGAGCCGCGCCGGGGACTACGCGGCCCGCGACTGGGCGTACGATCTGCTTCAGAGCGTCGAGCCCTACAGCGTCCTGTTCACCAACGGGGACAACGATACCTTCCCGCTCTGGTATCTCCAGGAAGTGGAGGGAATCCGGAGGGATGTCACCGTCATCGTGGGGCAGTATCTGTTCACGCAGTGGTATCCCCGGCAGCTGCAGGAGTTGACCGGGCCGAACCGGCAACGGCCCTTCGAGCCCGACGAGCGGGTAGCCGGCCTGTATCCCGCGCGCGAGATGCCCGGTCGCCCGGTGCTCTCGCTCGCGCCCGAGGAGATCGACCGGATCCAGGGGGCCGCCACTCCGCAGGACGCCAACGTTCGCCTGGGTCCCGTCGTGGTGCAGTACCCGCGCGGCACCTACCTCGACCGGGGGGACCAGGTGGCGCTGGCGATCATTCGCGACAGCATCGCCGAGCGGCCAATCTACTTCGCATGGACCGGGGGGATCATCCGCTCGCTGGGCCTGCACGACTTCGGGGTCCGGCAGGGGCTCGCGACCCGGCTCGTTCTGCGGGACATCGAAACGGACGGGCGCTTCGTCAGGACCGACGCCGCTCTGGGCGGGGAATGGGTCGATCTGGAGCGCACGCGGCGGCTCTCCAGCGAGGTGATGATGGCCCGCAGCCTCCGCTATCGGGATGTCTGGGCCGACCGCACAACTCTGAACATTCCCTACTACTACTTCCACTTCAGCCGGGTGCTGTTCGACCGGGGTTCGGCGGCCGGCCTGCCGGCGGAGGAACTGGCCCGGTACCGCGCCGACATGGAAGCGTTCGGCGTCACCATGCAGGGCGGATACCGGGTGATTCCCGAAGCGGCGCCGGGAGCCGGATGAGGATGCACGTTTCCGAAGGACAGCGGGGCGGGAACGGTCCCCGGGCGGCGTCGAACCGGCTGTCGCCCCCTGAACTGCTCCGCTACGCCCGGCACCTGGTCCTGCCCGAGGTCGGCCTCGACGGCCAGCGCAGGCTCAAGTCGGCCCGCGTGCTCGTGGTGGGCGCGGGAGGGCTCGGCTCGCCGGTGGCGCTCTACCTGGCCGCGGCAGGGGTGGGCACGCTCGGACTCGTGGACTTCGACGAGGTCGACGCGACCAACCTGCAGCGTCAGATCCTGCACGGGGAATCCGACGTGGGGCGGCTTAAGCTCGACTCCGCCCGCGACCGGCTGGCCGAAACCAACCCCCATATCCAGGTCGTCGCCCACGACGCCAGGCTGAGCAGCGGAAACGCCCTGTCCCTGCTGGCCGACTACGACGTGGTCGTGGACGGCACCGACAACTTCCCGACCCGCTACCTGGTGAACGACGCCTGCGTGATGCTCGGCAAGCCCAACGTGTACGGCTCGGTGCACCGCTGGGAGGGGCAGGTGTCCGTGTTCGCCACGGATGGCGGTCCGTGCTACCGATGCCTTTTCCGCGAGCCGCCTCCGCCGGGCCTGGTGCCCAACTGCGCCGAGGGCGGAGTCCTGGGGGTCGTTCCGGGAGTGGTGGGCTCGCTCCAGGCGCTCGAGACCGTGAAGCTGATCCTCGGGCAGGGAAGTCCGCTTGCGGGGCGGCTGCTCATCTTCGACGGGCTGGAACTGGAGTGGCGCGAGGTCTCCGTCCGGCCCGATCCCGCCTGTCCGGTATGCAGCGGCAGCCCCACGCAGACCGAACTCATCGACTACGAAATCTTCTGCGGCGTCGAGCCGGAGGCTGAACCCATGACCCACCCCGCGAACGAGGAAGGCCGTGAACCGGCGGGACCCGGAGGCATCGACGTACTGGAGGCCAGCGCCCGCCTCGGGGGCGAGGCCCCGCCCTTCCTCCTGGATGTGCGCGAGACCTACGAATGGGACATCTCCAACCTCGCGCCGCAGGGCGCGGTGCTGATTCCCATGGGCGAAGTGGGTGCCCGTCTCGACGAGATCCCGCGCGAGCGCCAGATCATCGTCCACTGCCGCACCGGCGTCCGCAGCGGCGACGTGGCGAATCAGCTCTGGCGGGCGGGGTACCGCGACGTGCTGAACATGGAGGGGGGGATCAACGCCTGGGCCCGGCTGATCGATCCCGGGCTCCAGATCTACTGAATAGTCGAGCCGCGCCTCTTGCCCGGATCTTCTTCAAGTCCGCGGACAGGGCCTCAGAACGCCGCCAGCTCGCGGATCGCCGACACGACATCGGGCACCTGCGGAAGGATGACCTCCTCGAGCTGAGGCGCGTACGCGACCCAGCAGTCCCTGGAGGCGATTCTCCGCACCGGCGCGTCCAGCCACTCGAAGAGTTCATCGGCGACCCGGGCCGCGATCTCGGCGCCGTAGCCCCAGGAGAGCCCGTCCTCGTAGGCCACCAGCACGCGGTTGGTCTTGCGCACCGAGGTGGCGACGGCGTCCATGTCGAAGGGTGACAGGCTGCGCAGATCCACGATCTCGGCCTCGATGCCGTCCCGTTTCGACGCCACTCGGGCCGCGTCCAGGCTGCGTTTCACCAGCGCCCCGCAGGTCACGATGGTGAGGTCCGAACCCTCGCGCGCGACGCGCGCCTTGCCGAAGGGGATCATGAAATCGCTTCCCGGCTCCGGACTCTTGTTGTACACCTGCCGGTACAGGTGCTTGTGCTCCAGGAAGATGACGGGATCGTCGCACCGGATCGCGGTGCGCAGGAGCCCGCTGGCGTCGAGCGCGTTCGAGGGAAGCACGACCCGCAGCCCTGGCGTGTGCGTGAACAGGGAAGCCCCCGTCTGCGAGTGGTAGATGCCTCCGCCCGTGAGGTAGCCGCCGAAGGGCACCCGGATGACCACGGGCGCATCGAACGCGCTGTTGGAGCGGTAGCGCATCGTGGCCAGCTCGTTGCGGATCTGCATGAACGCCGGCCAGATGTAGTCGAAGAACTGGATCTCGACTACAGGCCTGAGCCCGCGGGCCGCCATCCCGATCGCGCGCCCGACGATGTTCGCCTCGGCGAGCGGCGAGTTGAAGACGCGGTCGCTGCCGAAACGCTTCTGGAGCCCGTGGGTCACCTTGAAGACGCCGCCCTTGCCCTGCACCTGCTCAAGGGCTTCCGCTCGCGAAGCGTCGGCTACGTCCTGACCGAAGACGACGATGCGCGGGTCCCGCTCCATTTCGTCGCCGAGGCAGCGGTTGATGAGGTCGACCATGGTAAGCTGCTTGCTTCCCCGGTCGAACTTCGCTGAAGCCTCGGTGTCGAATCGCGGTTTCGTGGGGGGCGCGGTCTCGGAGTAGAGGTTCACCAGCGCCCGCTCCGGCGGAGGCTGGGGACGCTCCAGGGCCCGGGCGGCAGCCTCTCGAACCGCGGCATGCGCCTCCGTCTCGATGCGGTCGAGCTGCGCGGCTGTGGCGACCTTGAGGTCAAGCAGCAGCTGCCGGGTGCGGGTCAGGGGATCCTTTTCCTCTTCCGCGAAGCGCTCTTCCACCGTTCGGTACGCGCGCTCGTCGTCGGACATCGAGTGCGAGTAGGGCCGGATCGTGAAGGCGTGCACGAGCGCCGGTCCCCGGCCCCGCCGGCAGTGGTGCACCGCGGCACGGCTCGCCTTGTAGCTGTCGATGACATCGGTGCCGTCGCATCTGGCGATGAAAAGATCCGGGAAGGACGATGCCAGCGCGGAGATGCTGCCCCCCGCGGTCTGCACCTCCACCGGCACGGAGATGGCGTAGCCGTTGTCCTCGATCAGAAAGATGACGGGGAGCTTGAGCGTGCAGGCGGTGTTGAGCGCTTCCCAGAACTCGCCTTCGGAGGTGGCGCCCTCTCCTGCCGAGACCAGCACGACTTCGTCTTCCTCGACCTGCCCCACGCGCTTCCGCGTGTCCGGGAGCACGGTGGCCCGGCGGCCGCCCTCGGCGCATCCCACGGCCTGAAGGAACTGCGTTCCGGTCGGCGACGACATGCTCGTGATGTTGAGGCGGGGGTCGCAGAAATGGCACGGCATCTGGCGCCCGCCCGATGCGGGATCGGCCTCGGCGGCCACGGCCTGCAGGAAGTGCTCGTACGGGGTCTGGCCCAGCGACAGGGAGAGCGACCGGTCGCGGTAGTACAGGTAGAACCAGTCGTGGGCGGGCCTCAGGTGGGCGGCCATGGCCACGCCGATGGCCTCGTGGCCCGCGCTCGAGATCTGGAAGAAGGTCTTGTTCTGACGCTTGAGCGTGATCTCGCGGTCGTCGATGCCGCGCGAGGTCACCATGATGCGGTAGAACTCGATGAGCTGGGTCGAGGTAAGGGCGAGCCCGTCGCCGGGGACCCTTCTGCGGCCGCCGGCGGGGGCGTCGGGTGGCAGTGTTCGGGTGTCAGGTGCCATACCGGAAGATAGCCGGAGCGGGCAACCCGGTCCAACCACGGGACCGCGCCGGGATCCCGTCAGCGCTCAGGCGGCGTCGAGCTGGTCGGCCAGTGCGCGCGGATCGGAGACCGGCTTCTGACAGGTGTACTCGTGGCACACGTGGGCGCGCGGCGCCCGGTCGCCCCGGTCGCCCGCCGCGAGCCGCCAGGGCGCCCGCGGCGTCCTGCCCGCCTCGTCGCCGGTGACCAGCCGGTCGGGCAGGTAGCGGCCGTGCGCCGCCTGCAGCAGCGCTCGGGTGGCACCGTCGTCGGGATCGCCCTCGATGACCACTTCCACGCCGGGCCGGCCGAAGGCGTCGGCCACGGTGAGAAGCCTCCCGTACGCGCTGGGGAAGCGCGCCATCGCAGCCGCCTCGCTGGCCAGGACCCGCGCCGCCAGGGTGCGGAAGTCCTCGCGGTCCAGAAGGCGGCCCAGGCGCAGCAGAACCTCCGCCGCCAGGGAATTGCCGGCCGGGGTGGCGTTGTCGTTGGCGTCGCGGGGGCGTACCACCAGCGCCTGGTCGGCTCGGTGAGTGTCGAAGAGCAGGCCGCTCGCGCGGTCGAAGAATCCATCCACGAGGGCGTCGGCAAGCTCCGTGGCGCGATCGAGCCAGACGGCGCGGAGCGTCGCTTCGTGCAGCGCCAGGAAAGCCCCCGCAAGCGACGCGTAGTCCTCCAGAAACCCGCCCACCGGCGAGGGACGTTCCCTGTGGCTGCGCAGCAGGCGGCCGTCGCGACGCAGTTCGGCGAGGATGAACTCTCCGGCCTGTTCGGCCGCACGCACGTATTCGCGCCGTCCCAGGGCCGCGCCGGCTTCCGCCAGGACGCGCATCGCAAACCCGTTCCAGGCCACGATGACCTTTTCGTCGCGGAACGGCGGTTCGCGCAGCGCCCGGGCTTCGAGCAGAACGGCCGACGCCCGCGCGAGCACGGCGTCGAGTTCGTCCGGCGCAAGCTCCTCCGCCCGCGCCACCGACTCCGGATCGTGGGGGAGGTGAAGGATGTTGCGACCCTCGAAGTTGCCGGCCGGCGTGACGTCGTAACAGCGCCGGAACAGGCGCGCCGTGGAGGGGTCGAGCAGTGCGTCGACCTCCTCCGCCGTCCACAGATAGAACAGCCCCTCCTCGCCCTCGGAGTCCGCGTCGCGCGCGGAATAGAAGCCGCCCTCCGGCGAGCGCAGGTCGGTGAGCATGCAGGCCAGCGTCTTCTCGGTGACTGCCAGGAATTCGGCGTCCCCCGTATGCAGATGAGCCTGCAGATACGCACTCGCGAGCAGGGCGTTGTCGTAAAGCATCTTCTCGAAGTGCGGCACCAGCCAGCGCGCGTCGACCGTGTAGCGGTGGAATCCCCCGCCCAGCTGATCGTGGATGCCCCCGCGCGCCATCTTGCGCAACGTGTGCGTCGCCATGGACAGCAACTGATCGTCGCCCGAAGCGCGGTGAACGCGCAGCATGAGTTCCAGCACCATGGGCTGGGGGAACTTGGGCGCCCGCCCGAAGCCTCCGTTGATCGTGTCGTAGCCGCGGGCGATGTTGCCGCAGGCGGCGCGCGCGAGCCCGGTTTGCGCCTCGATGTCTTCGGGTGAGGCGCGTCCCGCGTCCGGAGGACTCATGGAGCGCTCCAGCAGCCCGCGCATCCGGCTCGCCGCTTCCCGGACTTCGGCCTTGCGCCCCGTGTAGGCCCGGCCGGCGGCCTCGAGCACCTGACGGAACGACGGCATGCCGTGGCGAGGCTCCGGCGGGAAGTAGGTCCCCCCGTAGTAGGGCAGGCCCTGCGGGGTCAGGAAGGCGGTCAGCGGCCATCCCCCCTGCCCGGTGATGCTCTGAACCGCGCGCATGTAGATCGCGTCCAGATCGGGCCGCTCCTCCCGGTCGACCTTGATGTTGACGAAGAGGTTGTTCATGAGCGCGGCCGTCCCGTCGTCCTCGAACGACTCGCGCTCCATGACGTGGCACCAGTGGCAGGCGGAGTAGCCAATGGAGAGGAGGATGGGCCGGTCTTCGTCGCGCGCGCGAGCCAGCGCTTCGTCGCTCCACGGGTACCAGTCCACCGGGTTTGCGGCGTGCTGCAGCAGGTAGGGGCTGGTCTCGCGCGCCAGCCGGTTGGCTGCGCGCCCGCCGGAAGCGGGGTGACCGCGGCCGGAGGGATCGGGCCGCGCGGATGGTGGCGTGTCGGTCATGGCCGCATCACCTCCAGAACCTGCTCCCGGAAGGCGCGCGCGCGCTCCAGCACTTCCGGCTCACTCACCGTCAGCACCTCGCGGTCGCGCACCACCACGCGTCCGTTCACCAGCACCGTGGCGACATCGCTCCCGCGGGTCGCGTACACCAGGTGCGAGTAGACGTTGTAGAGCGGGGTCAGGCCGGCCCGGCGGGTGTCGACGAGCACGACGTCGGCGCGCTTGCCCGGCTCGAGCGACCCGATCTCGTCGTGCAGCCCGAGGACCCGGGCGCCGCCCATGGTGGCGAGGCGGAACACGGTCTCGGCCGGGAGCGCGGTGGGATCGGCGGCGGCGAACTTGTGGATCTTGGCGGCGGTGTCCATCTCGTCGAAGAGGTCCAGGTCGTTGTTGCTGACCGGCCCGTCGGTACCGATCCCGACCGGAATCCCCGCGGCCAGCGCCTCCACGATCGGAGCCGCCCGCGAAATCCCCAGCTTCATGTTGCTCTCGGGGTTGTGGGCGATGCCCGCCCCGCTGGCCGCGATGCGTGCGATGTCCTCCTCGGAGAGATAAATGGAGTGGGCGAGCACCGTCCCCGGCCGCAGGGCGCCGATGGACTCGAGCGCCTCAACCACCCCCATCCCGGTCAGGCCGCTCACGGTGGCGAATTCCCCCACGTCTTCGGCGGTGTGGATCTGAAAGGGAGCGCCGTGGTCGTTGGCCAGCCGCACCGCGGCCGCCACGTCCTCGAGCGAGGTCGTATAGAGCGAGTGGGCGGCCACGCCTGGGGTCAGGGTGGGATGGTCCCGGTAGCGCTCCAGGAAGTCGGCGGCGTCGGCGAGGGAGGCGGCCGGCGACGCGAAGTCCGGGGTGGGGAAGCCGATCACGTGCGGCCCGAGCACCGCGCGGATGCCGGCGTCGATCGTGGCCCTCGCCCCGTCGTCCCTGAAGTAGTACATGTCCGCGAACGTCGTCGTCCCGCTCCTGAGCATCTCGACGCACGAGAGCAGCGTTCCCCAGTACACGAAGTCGGGGCTCACCAGGGCCGCTTCCGCCGGGAAGATGTGCTCTTCCAGCCAGGTCATCAGCGGCAGATCGTCGGCGAGTCCCCTGAGGAGCGACATCGCCGCGTGCCCGTGCGTGTTCACCAGCCCCGGGATCACGAGGTGTCCGGTTGCGTCGAGCACGGCGACGTCGGAGGGTCGGGGGTCGTCGGCGGCCAGCAGGCCGGCGATGCGTTCTCCCTCCACGAGCACTGCGCCGCCTTCGAGCACGGTTCCGGCGTCGTCGATGACCACCACCGTGCCGCCGTCGATCAGCAGCCGCTCATCCGCCTGTGGCGCGGGGGATGGGGTGCACGCTGCCGCGAGCACCACGGCCGGCGCCGTCAGGGGGCGAAGACCGGGCCACCGGGTCCGGCGTTCAGGGGTGACGGTCATTTTGCATTCCATCCTGTACATGTTCTTGTTGTCGCGTTTACGCGATTGCGCAATTGGGGTCCTCCGATTCCCGCTTGCGCTCCATCAGAACCTAAGATATCCGGCAACGCCTCTCTCCGGACAACCATGCCGGATGCCCGCTCCCCTCACCCGGACACCCAGGCCTCACTTCGCCGATGACCTCTCCCATCTGGAAACCAACGCGGGAACGGCGCGACGCCGCGAACCTCACCGACTTCCGCGCGTTCCTGATCCGGCGAGGACACGATCCCGGCGCGGGCTACGAAGCTCTGTGGCGATGGTCGCTGGCAGACCAGGCGGCCTTCTGGGACGCGTTCTGGGACTGGAGCGATGTGGTGGGCGACAAGGGCGATGCGATTCTGGAGACGGGGCCGGGACCGATGGACGCCCGGTATTTTCCCGGCGCGCGGCTCAACTTCGCCGAGAACCTGCTTCAGCGCGCCGATGCCGCCCCCGCCGTAATCGCGTACTCGGAAGCCGGGCCGGGGCCGACCCTTTCCTGGGGGGAACTCCGGGATCTGGTGTCGCGCGTGGTCCAGGGGATGCAGGCCGCCGGCGTCCGCCGGGGCGACCGGGTGGCGCTGCTGCTCCCCAACGTTCCGGAGGCGATCGCGGCGGTGCTGGCGGCGGCGAGTCTGGGGGCGGTCACCGCCAGCGCATCCCCGGACTTCGGGGTGGACGGCGTGGTGGACCGCTTCGGGCAGATCGCGCCCCGCCTGCTGATCGGGGTCGACGGCTACCAGTATGGGGGCAGGTGGCATTCCACCCTGGACAGGCTCACTGATGTCGTCGCGCGGCTTCCGACGGTTGAGCGCGTCGTGGTCGTGCGTGCCCGGCGCGCGGATGGGGCCGCGCGCCCGGACCGCGGTCCGCTCCCCGGTTTCCCGGGCGCGGCAGATTTTCCGGACTTCATCGCGCCCTTCGAGCCTCGCGAGATCCCTTTCGCCCGTCTCCCCTTCGCGCACCCGCTCTACATCCTGTTCTCCTCGGGCACCACCGGCCCGCCCAAATGCATCGTCCACAGCGCGGGCGGGGTGCTGCTGCAGCATCTGAAGGAGCAGCGCCTGCACGCCGACGTGAAGGCGGGCGACCGCGTGTTCTACTTCACGACACTGGGATGGATGATGTGGAACTGGCTTGTCTCCATCCTGGGATCGCGCGCGACGGTGCTCCTGTACGACGGTTCGCCTTCATTTCCCGGCCACGGCGTCCTGTTCGACTTCGCCGACTGGTCCCGGATGACCCACCTCGGGACCTCCGCCCGTTTCATCGCCACGTTGCGCACGGCGGGCGCGCGCCCGCGCGAGACTCACGCGCTGGGCTCGCTTCGCACCGTGTTGTCCACCGGCTCGCCCCTGGATGCGGCGGGCTTTCATTACATCCACGAGCACGTCAAGCGCGACGTACACCTGGCTTCGGTGTCGGGCGGGACGGACCTGTGCGCCTGCTTCGTCGGCGGGCTGCCCACCCGTCCCGTCTTCGCCGGGGAAATCCAGGGGCCCGCGATGGGGATGGCGGTGGAGGTGTACGACGACGGCGGCCGTCCGCTGGACCGGGGCAAGGGAGAGCTCGTGTGCACCCGGCCCTTTCCCTCCATGCCCCTGGGCTTCTGGGGCGACGAGGGCGGCGAGCGTTACCGCGACGCCTATTTCCGGCGCTTCCCCGGCGTCTGGCACCACGGCGACTTCATCGAGAAGACCGCGAGCGGGGGATATGTGATTCACGGCCGCTCCGATGCGACCCTGATCGTTGCCGGCGTGCGCATCGGGACCGCGGAGGTGTACCGCGTCGTGGAGGCCTTGCCCGAGGTGCGCGAGGCCATCGCCATCGGCCAGCGCCGCGCGGAGGGCACGCGCATGGTCCTCTTCGTCCGCCTGCGCGCGGGGCACGCGCTCGACGAGGGTCTTCGCGACCGGATTCGAGCCCGGCTGCGCAAGCGTGCGAGCCCGCGCCACGTTCCGGCGGCGATCCTGGAGGTGCCCGACATCCCGCGCACCCGGAGCGGCAAGATCGTGGAATTGGCCGTCAGGGCCATCGTCCACGGCGAGCCGGTTCGCAATCGCCAGGCGCTGGCGAACCCGGAGGCGCTGGAGCATTTCAGGGACCGGCCCGAGCTCACCGGCTGATCCCGGGGCGCGTCCGGCGCTCTCCGCCATCTGCGGCCCGTCGTCCCAGCGGCGCGGCGATCGACTAGATTGGAGTTCGTGCCCCAACCAACCCACCCGCGGAGAAGCGATACGCCTTGGGGATCTACCGGAGTTTCGTCATGCTGGCGCTGCGCCGTCCCGCCGTGATTCCCGCGCTCCTGGGCGCCGGTTGGGCCTTTCGGCGCCGCGGGTGGTACCGGAAGCCCCCGTTTCTTCCGCTTCCCTCGGCTTCCTTCCTCCGCTGGAGGCTGGATACCGCCTACGGCGATCCCGGGGCCCGTCCGCCGCCGGACGAGGCCGAGCGGTTCCTGCGCTGGGCGGCGCGCATGCGGCGAGGCCGGTGAAGGGGACGCGAGCCGGATCCCCGGGCATGACCAGGCGCACGCGCATCCTGATCGCCGCGGTAACCGTCCTGATCGCGGTGGCTCTGGTGTCCTCTACCGTCGGACGGGCCATCTACGCCGGCCGCACCCCCGGGCTGGGCTCCTTCGCCACCGTGCACTTCGCCGGGTATCTCTTCTTCCTGCTGATGCCGGTCGAGGCGCTCGTCCCGTACTATCAGGCCGAGGGACACCCGGGCGGCGTGCTCGTGCTGCTGGCGGTCGCGACCGCGCTGGCGGCCCAGGCCATCGACTATGGCATCGGCCGCGCCGTGGGGACCGGGATTCTGGAGGATTTCCTGGGACGCGAGCGCTACGCGAAGTTCAGCGGCCTCATCGCCCGGTGGGGCAGCTGGGCGATTCTCACCTTCAACCTGTTTCCGCTCTCGTCTCCCAACATGCTCCTGGTCGCCGGCATGTCGCGCTTCGGCGCGGTCCGCGCGCTCGCTCTGAGCGCCGCCGGGCTCGTCGCCAAGTACTTCGCCATCGTCTACCTGTTCGATGCCCTGGGGGGAGACGCCGGATGAGTCCGTGCTGAGCGTCGCGGTCACCGGAAACATCGCGTCCGGCAAGTCCTCGCTGCTGCGGATCTGGGAGCGCGCGGGCGTGCCGGTGATCAGCGCCGACGATCTCGCGCGCGCGGTGGTGGAGCCGGGGACGGCCGGGCTGCGGGAGGTCGTGCGCGTCTTCGGAGACGAGGTGCTGGAGCCGGACGGACAGCTCGACCGGAGCCGGCTGCGGGACCGGGTGTTTCGGGATGAAGATGCCCGGCGCAAGCTGGAATCGATCCTGCATCCCCGCATTCGAGACCTGCGCGAGGCATGGCTGCGCGAACAGGGGTGGCGGGGCGTGGAACTGGTGGCGGCCGAGATCCCGCTGCTCTTCGAGACGGGTTATGCTCGTGGGGTGGACGTGACGATCGTAGTCGACGCGCCGCCGGCCGTGCGCCTGGAGCGCCTCGTGCGCCTGCGGGGTCTGGACGCGGAGGAGGCAGCCAGAATCATGAGCACCCAGGCGGACGCGGCCGACAAACGCGCGATGGCCGATCACGTGATCCCCAACGACGGCACCCCGGCCGACCTCGAACAGCGTGCGTTGGAGCTCCTGGCCCGGTTGCGGGCGCGGATTCGCCGGGAGCGCGGTTGGCAATGCCGGTGAACGGCCTCCTTCGCATCGACATGCACCTGCACACGCACGCGTCCTGGGACTGCCTCAGCGACCCGGAGAAGGTGCTTGAGAAGGCTCTCGCCAGAGGCCTGGATCGCATCGCCATCACCGACCACGACCGAATCTGGGCCGCGCGCGAGATGGCGCGCCGCTACCCGGACCGCATCATCCCCGGCGAAGAGGTGAAGACCGCGGAAGGCATCGATGTGATCGGCCTCTATCTGAAGGAGGAGATCCCCGGGGGGACGCCCGCCAGAGAGGTGTGCGCGCGCGTCCGCGAGCAGGGCGGGCTCGTGTATCTGCCCCACCCGTACGCCCGCGGCAAGGGCGGCTCCGGCCGCTACGCGGAAGAACTGGCCGACTACGCCGACATAATCGAGGTCTTCAACGCCCGTCTGCACGACCCGGCGCTCAATCAGGCCGCGGCCGACCTGGCGCATCGCCGCAGGCTGCCCGGTGGAGCCGGCTCGGACGCCCACACCTTGTGGGAGGTGGGCAGAGCCCGCGTCGAGCTCCCGGCCCATCCCAACCGGCCCGACGCCTTCCTGGAGGCGCTGGATTCCGCCCACGTCTCCGGAGCCGCCTCTCCGCACGTGGTGCACCTGGCTTCAACCTTCGCCAAGGTTGCCAGGCGGGTGGCGAGACCAGCGAGACCCGCAACAGGCGCCCGCGCCGACTGACAGGCCTTCAGCGACGAGTTCCCCGACCCGGCATGCGATACCACACCCCTTCCCACCGGCAGGAACCGGCCCGGCGGATGGCGTCCCGCCTGGCCCGCGCGAACAACATCGTGCTCACGACCCACATGAACCCGGATGCCGACGGAGCCGGCTCGGCGGTCGCGCTGCTCGCATGGTTGCGCGACCGGGGCGCCGAAGGCTGGTTCGTGCCGCCGACGCCGCTTCCGGAGCGTTACCGATTCCTGCTTCCCGAGGAATCCTGGCACCTCCCCGCGAGGTCCGCCGACGCCGCGCGGGCGTGTGCGGCTGCGGACCTGGTCGTGGTGGTGGACGCCGGAGACCTGCGCCGCCTGGGCCGGGTGAAGCCGATGGTCGAAGGGCGGCCCACGGTAGTGATCGACCACCATACCACCCCCACCCGCCCCATCCCCGGCGACCGCCTGGTCGACACCGGAGCATGCGCGACCGCGGAACTGGTGTACGACATCCTGATGGCGGCGGGAGCGCGCTGGACCCCGGCCATCGACACCGCGCTCTACACCGCCATCGTCGACGACACGGGGTCCTTCGCCTACAGCAACGTCACCCCCGACACCCATCTGCTGGCGGCCGAACTGGTGCAGCGGGGCGTCGATGTGGCCGGGATCCACCGACAGCTCTTCGAGTCGATGGATGTGCGGCGGCTCAAGCTGCTGCGGGAGTGCCTGGGAGAGTTGCGGGCCGAGGGCGGCCTGTCCTGGATCACGGTGCCCGACCAGGCCTATCGTGACCTGAAGGCCACAAGCGACGACCTGGAGGGGCTCGTGAACTATCCCCGGGCCATCAAGGGGGTGGAAGTCGCGATGTTGTTCCGCACCACCAACGACGGTGCGACCAAGGTGTCGTTCCGTTCCAACGGACTGGTCGACGTGGACGGGATCGCCCGCAGCTTCGGGGGTGGCGGCCACGCCAAGGCGGCGGGGGCGCTGGTGTCACGCCCCCTGGAGGAAGTGCGCGCCGACGTCGTGAACGCGGCGCGCGCCCTGGTGCGGGAATGAGCGACCCGGGGGTCCCCGAAGGGCTGGCCACGACCCTCGCGCTGGTGCGCAGCCGCCTCGGCGCGGACACCATCGATCGCCTCTGGATCTTCCCGCCGATGACCCGGGGGCGGCGCGAGCGCGGGCTGGTTGCGATAAGTTGCTTTGCGGAAAGGGAACGCCGCCGATTGTTCACGGCCGCCTACCAGGCCAGGAGGAGTGGCCTCGACCTCGGCGTGGACCCCGAGCTCGTCGAGCAGGGCTTGGCTCCCGTGGATTCGCTTGCGCGTGTGATGGCCGGGGTCGTGCGGCGCGAATCGCTCCAGCTCGGAGATCCGCGCGAGATGGTTATCGGTGGCGACGCTGCGGCGCTGGACGGTCTTGTGGCTGAACTTGAGGAGCGCGTCAGGGTCCAAGGATTATGAAGACGACGGCAGCCCACCCCTTCGTGCGCCTCTTCGGCCGCTATCTGCGCGACCAGGGGTTTCCCATGACCCAGCAGCGCGCATCCGTCGCGGACGTGGTGTTCGGTTCCGACGACCACCTCTCGGTGGAGGAGATCGAAGGCCGTCTGCGGGGCCGGGGCGAACGCATCGGCAAGGCCACCATCTACCGCACGCTCGATCTGCTGGTGCGCTCCAATCTGGTCGACGAGCACGATTTCGGCGAAGGCTTCAAGCGCTACGAACATCGCCTCTCGCGCCAGCCGGTGCACGAGCATCTCATCTGTCTGTCGTGCGGCAAGGTCACCGAGTTCCACTCGCGCGAGATCGTGCGGCTGGAGGCGCGGGTGGCGCGCGAGCACGGCTTTCGGCCCTCCCGCCACAAGCTGGAGATCTACGGCCTGTGCGCCGACTGCCGGCAGTCGGGAGCGCGGCTCGATGATGAAGGGCTGACCTGCCCCATCGAGACCATCTGAGCGGGCACCGGACGATGCCGAATCTGAGGTCGCCGGGCACCGGCCGGGGCGCCGTCGCCGACGAAGCCGCGACCGCGTCCCTTCCGAAGGCCCTGACTGGACTGAGCTGGGGGCTTCCGCGCACGTTTCTCGGCCTCGACGAGGCGACCAGCGCGTTCGCGTCCGCGCGCGTGCTGATCCTGCCCGTTCCCTACGAGGCCACGACGTCGTGGGGCACGGGAACCCGCTACGGGCCGCGCGCCATCCTGGATGCTTCCCACTACGTCGAACTCTACGACAACGAGCTGGATGCCGAGCCGTGCCGCGCCGGCATCCACACGCTGCCCGCCCTGGAGCTGACCCGCGATGGGCCCGCCGCTGCCCTGGCGGAGCTGGAGGAGGCCTGGGGAGCCGTTTTCGATGCAGCCGACGGCCGCTTCCTGACCATGCTGGGCGGCGAGCATTCCATCTCCTCCGCGGCCATCCGCGCGGCTGCGGCGCGGCATCCGGAACGCCTCTCCGTGCTTCAACTCGACGCCCACGCCGACCTGCGCGCCTCCCACGACGGATCTGCCTTCTCGCACGCGTGCGCGATGACCCGGGTCGTGGACCGGGCAGACATCGTCGCGGTCGGGCTGCGCGGGGTCAGCCTGGAGGAGGTGGAGGCGGCGCGCCGGGAGCCCGGCGTTACGCTGATCTTCGCGGACGAGATGGAGCGCGACGAAGCCTGGATGGACCGCGCCCTGGAGGCGCTCGGGCCGCTGGTGTACCTCACCTTCGACATCGACTACTTCGACCCGTCGCTGGTTCCGAGCACGGGAGCGCCCGAGCCGGGAGGCGGCGCATGGTACCCGACGCTACGCTTCCTGCGCCGGGTCTTCGCCGAGCGCCGGGTGGTGGCCGCCGACGTGGTCGAACTGGCGCCCATCCCGGGCCTCCGGGCGCCGGATTTTCTGGTTGCCCGCCTGGTTTACAAGCTGATCGCCTACGCCACCGCGGGCCGGGATTCGTGAGCGCATCCGCCCGCCCCCAGCCGGTAGACACGCCGGGCGCCGTACAGTCCACGGACCGGCCGCGCGCCCCGGCCGGCGCCGCAGACCTCGGCCTCGCGCGCGCGCCGCAGCGGACATCCACTCTGTCCTTCGGCCTGGAAGTCACGCCCTACGACGTTCTGGCGAAGGCCATGGATCGGTCCGCGGGCGCCCCGCGCATCGACGACAACGAAATCCGGCTGAACTTCGACGGACCGCACACCTTCGAGAGCTGGATCGACGCCATCGGGAGCGCCCGCCGCTTCGTCCATTTCGAGAACTATGTCGTTCGCGACGACAGGACCGGCCGCGCCTTCCGCGACATCCTCGTGGCCAAGGCGGAGCAGGGCGTGGAGGTGCGGGTCCTGTACGACTGGGTGGGGTGCTGGGCGACGCCCGCCCGCTACTGGAGGCCGTTCCGCCAGAAGGGCGTCCAGGTGCGCGCCTTCAACCGGCCCGCCCTGCGCGATCCCTTCGGGGTGCTTCAGCGCGACCACCGAAAGCTGGTGTGCGTAGACGGCGAAGTGGCTTTCGTCGGGGGGTTCTGCATCGGCGACGAGTGGGCGGGCACGGAGGATCGCGCGCCCTGGCGCGACACCGGCGCCGAACTGCGGGGCCCGGCGGCGCTGGCGGCGGCGCGCGCGTTCGGACGGCTGTGGGACGAGATCGGCGACCCCGTGCCCCCGGAGCTGCTGGACGGGGTCGTGCCGGAGGCGGCGGGCCAGACTCCGGTCTGGGTCATCGAGGGCAGACCCTGGAGGGCCCGGGTCTACCGGGTGACCCAGCTGGCGGCCGCCAGCGTGCGCCGGCGGCTCTGGATCACCGATCCCTACTTCATCGCGCCTCGCCCGGTCGCCGAAGCTCTGGCTGCGGCCGCCCGGGACGGAGTGGATGTGCGCATCCTGGTGCCCGCCCACAACAACTGGCCTCTGGTAGGAAGCCTGGCGCGGGGGGGGTATCGGGATCTTCTGAAGGCGGGCGTGCGGCTGTTCGAGTGGCAGGGGCCGATGATTCACGCCAAGACGGCGGTCGCCGACGGCGTCTGGAGCCGCATCGGATCGAGCAACCTCAACGCGGCCAGCCTGCTCGGCAACTGGGAGATCGACATCGGCGTGCTGGACCGCAAGCTGGCCCGTCAACTGGAGGGCCTCTTCCTGGCCGATCTGGCCTCATCGATCGAGATCGTCCTGCCCTCCGGACCGCACGGCCGGGCGGCGCGACCTCCCGCCAGGGAGCCCGAGCAACGCCCCATCGAGCCTCCGGAACGCCTCCTGGAGCGGTTGGAGCACTGGCGCAACTCCCCCGATCGCGGCGGCTGGCGCATCAGCGACCTGGTGCGCGCGGGCTCGACCCTTGGCGACGCCATCGCCGGCCGCCGCCTGCTTGAGCGGGAGGCGCGGACCGTGCTCGGCACCACGGCCGGCATACTCATCGGGCTCGCGCTGCTGTCCGCCTTCTTTCCTAGAACCGTGGCCTGGACCTTCGCCGCCCTGCTGGGGTGGCTGGGGGTCACGGCCGGCGCCCGCGCGTGGGCCGAAGCCAGACGCGCCCGCTCGGGTCCGGCATCCGAGGAAACCGGGCAGCCGGACATCCGGCCGCCATCGGCATCCGCAACTCGTCCTCAGCCCCGGAAAAGCAATCCGTGACCGATTCGATACCTCTGGCGGGCGTCTTCCTGGCAGGAACGATTTCCTTCCTCTCCCCCTGCGTGCTTCCTCTCGTGCCCGGCTACCTCTCGTTCATCACGGGCATGAGCCTGGAGGACCTGCAGGCAGGCGTGGACCGGCGCGCCGCGCTCGTCCATTCGCTCCTGTTCGTTTCCGGGTTCACGCTGATCTTCGTGCTGATGGGCGCATCGGCCTCCTTCCTGGGCCAGTTCTTCCGCGCCTACGACCTGTGGATCGCGCGCATCGGCGGCGTGATCATCATCCTCCTGGGGCTGTACCTGGCCGGCGTGCTGCGCTTGACCGCGCTGGATCGGGAACGGCGCGTGCATCTGAACGACAAGCCCGTCGGGCATCTGGGAACCCTGGGGGTGGGAGCAGCCTTCGCGGCCGGCTGGACGCCGTGCATCGGGCCCATGCTGGGGACGGCGCTCACCCTGGCCGCAACGGCCGAATACATGTGGGCGGGCGTGGGATACCTCTTCGTCTACTCGATGGGGCTCGCGGTGCCGTTTCTCCTGGCCACGCTCGCGGTTGGTGCATTCCTGCGCGGCTTTCGGCGTTTCCGGCACCTGCTTCCCGCGCTTCAGGTTACGGCGGGCGTTCTCCTGATCGTCGTCGGGGTGATGCTGGTCAGCGGGACGTTCACCCTTCTCAGCACGTACCTGATCCGCTTTACGCCCGACTTCATTCTGGAGATGCTCTGACCTCCGCTTCGGCTTCGATCTCGACGCGGTAGCCCTCGCCGACCAGGCCCGTGCGGATGAGAGTGTTGGCGGGCAGCACCTCGCGGAAGCGGTGCCCGTGCGCGCGCGCCACCGCCTCCCAGTCGGCGGCGTCCCGGATGTAGAGCCGGGTGCGCACGATGTCGCCGAGCCCGGCGCCCAGCGAATTCAGCGCGCCCTCCACCTTGTCGATGGCGAAGTGGGTCTGGGCGCCGGCGTCGTCGCCTCCGATCAGTCGGGTGCCGTGGGTCGCGGTGGTGCCCGCGATCCAGATGCGGTTGCCGGCCCGCACGGCCCGGCTGAAGCCGGCCACGTCCTCCCACATGGTGCCGGACGAGACCCGCGCGCGCCCGTCGCTCCCGTGTCGAACCGGATACGGGGAAGGGAAGCGGGTGACGTGGTGGCGCAGATCGCCTGCCGCCGTCAGGTAGGGCGGGCGCCGGTACTCGTCGCCGCAGTCCCCCGGGATGGGATCGAGGTGGGCCGCCGCCCCATCCAGCTCCGCAAGCGCTTCGTCGTCCAGCGCGAAGTCGAAGAGCCGCAGGTTGTCTGCGAGGTAGCTTCGCCCGCCCGGCCGCGCGCCCACGATCACCCCGGCCACCCCGGGCTGCTCGAGCACGTAGCGTCCGGCCACGTTGGCCACCGACACGCCCAGCCGGTCCGCGACCCGCCGCGCCGCGCGCAGCACCTCCTGAAAGCGGTCCCACCCGCCGGCCTGGTCCACGAACCGGCGGTACTTCATCTGCGACCAGGTCAGCGCGTCGCCGATCGGCGGCGCCGGCCGCCCCAGCCAGCGGTCGCTCAGCAGTCCCCCGGCGAGGGTCCCGTAGGCCAGCATCTGCACGCCGTGGGTCCGGCACACTTCGGCCATGGTGGTGGCCGGCCGCCGGTCGAGCAGCGAGTAGCACACCTGGTTGCAGACGATGGGGATGCCGCTGTGCAGGGCCATGTCCAGATGCACCGCATCCAGGTTGGTCACCCCCATGTGCAGGATCTTCCCCTCGGCCTTCAGGTCGGTCAGGTGGAACAGGCAGTCCAGCCAGCTCGGGTCGGCGTAGTTCCAGGCGTGGAACTGGAGCAGATCGATGCGCTCCACGCCGATCCTCCGAAGCGCCCGGTCGACCGCCGCCTCCACCTCGGCCCGCGACGACGCGCCCGGGGACGGCACCCACTTGGTCAGCACGCGCACACCCGCCCGGCGGCGGGCCAGGGTCCCCGCGATGATCTCGGCGGAGCCGTAGTGATCGGCGGCGTCGAAGGTGTCGAACCCCGCTTCCACATGCGCCTCCAGCGCACGCGCCGCCGCCTCCGGGTCGAGCTCGGTTCCGTCCCGTTCCGCGTCCGCGACCTGCCAGAGCCCGTTCAGCACCCGGGACACGCGCAGTCCCTGAGCCAGCCGCCGGTGCTCGACGCTCATTCAGGCGGGAGTTCGCGGAAGATGCGCTCCACATCCGCGCCGGAGGTCGTGAGCGCGGTCATCTTCCACCAGAACACCCCGGAAGCGACGGCCATCACCAGCAGCCACACCCAAGTGGGATGGAAGTACCACGCCGCCACCTCGGTGGTCAGATCCCGCAGTACCTGCACGAACAGGAAGGTCCCCAGCACCACCACTCCCGCGCCGCCCACCAGAGTCCGCGCCGTGCGCCCGGTCAGCACGGTCACGCGCGCCGCCAGGTCGGGGTTGCGCCGCGGCAGCGTCAGCAGCGCCAGGCACATGAGTCCGAAGTTGACCAGCATCGAGATGACGAGGATGTCGATCCCGAGGAAGAAGTCGCCCGCGAGATGACTTCCCGTGATGCCGACCGAGGCCATGACTCCGCTGGCGACGATGGCGACGTGGGGCGTGCGCCGACGCGGGTGCACCGCGGCGGCCCTCTTCGGGAAGATGCCGTCTTCCGCCCACGCGAACATCATGCGCGAAACCGCCAGCAGCATCGCCGGGAGGTCGTTGATCAGCGCCACCGCGGCCCCGCCGACGATCACCACCGTCCATCCCGCGGGGAGCAGGTAGCCGAGCAGTCCCGGCGCGGTGAGGTCCCGCACCTGCGCCTCGGCGGCGATGAAGCTCCAGGGAACCGCGTGGTACACCGCCGCCGTGAACAGGAAGTAGAAGCCACCGACGATCGTGATCGCGAGCCCGATCGCGAGCGGCAGGTTGCGCCCCGGGTTCTTCGCCTCGCCCCCGGCCTGGGCGATGGAATCGAAGCCGATGAAGGTGGCGAAGAGCAGCACCGACGCCGCCAGCAGGGTGCGAGGTTCGAGCGCCGGCGCAACCCCTGCGGGGACGGACCGGCCCTCCGACGCCGAGAGCGCGGCCGCGAAGTCTCCGTGATCGAAGGCGAACCCGGCCACGATCACCACCGCGCCCAGCGCGAACATCAGGAACATCATCGGCACCAGGGTGCGCTCGTAGAGCGCGAGCCCGCGCACGTTGACCAGCACGAAGGTCCACAGGAACACGAGCGCCAGCCCCACCCGCACCGCGCCGGTGTCGAGCGCGTCCGCGAGGGCGACCAACTCGAGCGCACCCGCGATGTCGCGCAGGAAGGGAATCAGGATGTAGGAGACCACCCCGATCGCGATGGACAGCCCGAACCACTGCGAGAAGCTGGCGACGAAGCCCCAGTACGGACTCAGGGCTCGGCTCGCATAGACGTAGCTGCCTCCCGCCCGCGGCATCGCCGAACCCAGGCTCGCGTAGGCCAAAGCGGCCAGAACGGCGGGCACGGCCGCGAAGAGGTACGCGGGCAGCACCCAGGGCCCGATTCCGGGGATGCTGCGCTGGATCATGAACGGCATCACGTTGATGGCGGCGCCGAGCATCGCGCAGATCCCGGTCGCCGCCAGCCCCATGAGCCCGAGCTCGCGGACGAGCCCGGTGGCGGGCCGGGATCCGGCGGATGTCTCTCGATCGCTCATCGGTCGCGGTGTGCTCCTTCGCTGGCAGTCCGGGGGAAGTTCGTATCCCGAGGCTGTCAGAACCAGCGCTTCATCAGCCGGGGCTCCACGTCGACAATTTCGCCCTTCACGGTGTCCACCACGATCCGCACCCAGCCTATGTCAGGGGATCCGTAGGTCTCAAGACGCGTGAAGTTGGCGAGTCCCCGTCCCTTCCCGTCGGTCAGGGGCTGGTCCGTCCGGAAGGTGTGCGTGTCCCCGTGGATGAAGAGGACATCCCCGGAAAAGGCGGCCACATGATCCCGCAACGCGGTGACGAAGGGCCCGTAGCCCTCCCCGCCCCCGCTCTCGAGGCGAACGTTGGCGTGTGCCGCGAGCACGATCCCGGAGGCCCCGGTGGTCCGCGCTTCCTCGAACACGACATCCATCCAGGCAAGCGCCGCCTCGCTCCGGCGGGCAACTTCCTGGTCGTGCCGGTCGTCTCGCTCCGGGAACTGCGCCGTCGCGTCGAAGGACCCCACCACGTGCAGGGTGGCGAAGACGAAGCCGCCCCGGGTCCAGCGCTGGTTCTCCGGGAACTCGGCGAACGCGGCATCCTTCGCCTGCGATGTGACGGGCATCGGGACTGCGCCGAGGCTGGAGGACGGATCGTCGAAGAAGACCCGGCGCAGCATCGCCAACCGGTCGAGAGGGTCATAGCCGCCCGCGCCTGACGCATGGCAGTCCGCCCACTCGTTGTCCCCCGGCGTGTACACGACCGGAACCGACATGGCGTCCAGCTGCCCGCGGATTTCATGCAGCACCTCATCCGCGCAGGATCCGCCCAGGATGTCGCCGATGTGGATCAGGAAATCCACCCCGGCCGACTGGGCGTCCAGCAGCATCCGTCGGGCGCGGGGCTCCTCCCATGGGTAGTAGGGCCCGTCCCCGTAGACCCCGAAGACGATGGCGCCGGGCGGGGGTGGGTCGGCGGGAGGCGGGTCGGCGCACCCGGCCACAACGAGGCCCGATGCCAGCCAGACTGCTGCCGCAAGCCGCCGACCCGCGCGCATGGATGCGTCAGGTGCGGGCGTTGCCCGTTCGAACTTGCGGGCAACCCGGTCCCGCCCGCCGCGTTCCGGCTCCATATCCATGGCCCTCCCCTGGCGCGGCCGCAACGCGAGAATGCTCCGTCCCGTTCCGATCCCTTCCCTCTTGCGTGAGCCGGCAACGGGAGGCGGACAGGCGTCGTACCCCGATGGCGAGGTTGGCAAGGGCCGCATGTTTCGGGCGCGAAGATTAGCGCGCCCGCGTCGGACGTGCCAGATGTTTCCCAAACCCCGCCGTTACGGCAGAGTCAAGGGAGCACGCATCACGGCAGGAAGTCATGTAAGTTCAAACAGGGCTGCACGATCTGCGTTTCCTGCCGTTCCACCGTACCCGATTGCATCTTGTCAGAGTGGCAGGCAAAACGGAACAGCTTGGCGGGAATTTCAAGAACCGAGACTCCGCGAAATCCCGGCCACGGGCAGACCCACCGACTTCTTGACGGAACACGCTCACCATTGACGCTGACCGGGGCGAGGAAGTTCCTACTTCTCGACTTCGGCCCGCAGGAGCCCGGCCCTGAGGGCAAAGCGCACGATGTCGTGCCGGGTGTTCAGGTCCAGCTTCATCTTGGCGGGGGCGAGGTAGCCCTCGACGGTCTTGGGACTCAGATGCATCCTTCGAGCCGTTTCCTTCGCTGAAAAGCCATCCGCGCACATCTGGACTACCAGGCGCTCGCGTGCGGAGAGCACCTCGGGACCCGGTCCGCAGTCCGATGCGCCTTGAAGTCTCCGGCTCGCGAGTAGAGTTGCGGCGCGACGCGGCAGATACGAGTGTCCGCGCGCGAGCGCTTCGAGGGCGCCCATGAGGTCGGTGTGGGCGGCGGACTTGTTCAGGAAACCCGCTGCCCCGGCGTTGAGCGCGGGCACGAGGAATTCGTCTTCGTCGTGAATCGTGAGGACGAGGACTCTTGTTTCGAGTCCGAGCCCGGTGATGCGGCGGGTCGCCTCGACGCCGTCCATGCCGGGCATTGCCAAGTCCATGATGACGGTGTCCGGCTCCATCGCCCGCGCCTTCGCCACCGCTTCGTCCCCCGACGAAGCCTCGCCCACCACATCCACCCAACCAGTGGACTCCAGCAATGCCCTCAGACCGGCGCGCACCACCTTGTGGTCGTCGACCAGCAGCACCCTTGTCATCGTTCTCCCTCCGGACCCACCATCGGCACAGCAGCCCGAACCGTGGTTCCCTGACCCGGCGAGGTCTGAACGAGGAGGCTGCCCCCGACTGACTCGGCTCTCTCACGCATCCCAGTGAGACCGATGTGGTCATCATCAGTTGCTGCTCTGGAATCGGGCAACTCGAACCCGCGTCCCTCGTCTCGGATCTCCGCGATGATCGCCCCGTCCGTCGATCTAAGAGTCACGGCAGCCTCGCTCACCCCCGCGTGCGTCGCCGCGTTGGTCACGGCCTCCTGCACGATCCGGTACAAGGCCAGGATGGTAACCGGATCCAATTCGTCGGCCACCCAGTCGAGGTTGACGCTGGCGTGAATCGTTACTCCATGCACCTTCCGGCAATCGCGAAACAGGGTGGCGAGCGCGGACACAAGCCCCTGCCGTTCGAGCTTCGGGGACCGTAGGCCCCGAATCATCCGCTTTACCCCCCGGATCGCATCAAGGATCTCGTCGGCGATCACCTCCCACGCACGCTCTCTCTCATCCCGATCCCTCTCGTCCACCAGCAGCTTCCCCCTGATCGTGAACGCCACGAGGAACTGGAGGAACTCGTCGTGTAGCTCGCGGGAAAGGTGTTTCCGCTCGTTTTCGGCCGCAGTCACCTTCATTCTGGACAGCCACCGCATCCGCTCCAAGCAAGTGATATCGCGGATCGTGCAGATCACGTGTTCCGGGTCCGATGTCAGGTTGCCGGGGCTCTCACTGATTTCCACCGGGAAGGTCCCGCCGTCCTTGCGCACAGCCCGCAGCTCCCGTCCCTGCCCCATCGATGGCGGACTCGACGCCTCAACGTGGCGTAGGCGGTGCTGATCATGACGACCGCGTCTTGCGGCGGGAATCAGCATCTCCACGGGGGAGCCTTCCACCTCTTCGCGGCTCCATCCGAACATCAAGAGAGCCGAAGGATTGAGATCCCGGATCACGCCCTCGGCGTCCACGACGAGCGTCGCGTCCGGCAATGCCTCGAACACGGCTCTGTAGTCCCTGTCGGTGAGCAACCCGGTTACCCTCCCTCCTGCATCCATGCGGACTGGCAAGCCATCCTTAGCTTCGGCGGTCACACTTGGTCAACCATAGAGCGTGCGTAGCCTGAAAAAGTCAACGGGCGTCCGAACTGCGAGATGTCGTTCGGCGATCCGCTCGAAACCAGGTTGGGCCCGGGCCGCGTGGGAGCCGAAACGCCTTGGGGCCGTGTGGTTTGGGGGGATTCCCCCGGGCGGCGTCAGGGGATTTTCCCGTCACGAATTCAGGGGTTTTCCTCTCTCGGGGGTCGTCACGCGTTGCCTATCATTGGAGTGCGCTTTTCGCCCCGGTCCCCGAGAGGCCCGGAACGGGAACAGAGGGGTTGACGCAAAACCGGGTCAAGCCGCAACCTTACGTTGCGCACACGAGGAGGAATTCGATGAGCAAGAATCAGTACAGCGCGACCACGATCTTGGTGGCGTCCGCTGTCGCCCTGCTGGCTGCCGGATGCGATGACGGCGGGTTTCTGGCCCCGCTAGGTGATCCGCACGGGGCGCAGGCCGTGGCGGCGCTGGACCCGGAGTCCCCGAAGCGGTGGGAGGCGGAGTACAACCGGTTGCTCGCCGAGCACCCTGACGTCCTGCAACTCCACCGCTCTTGGTTCGACGATGACGACGAGCCCTCGGAGTTCTTCCGAACGTGGGAACCACCTGCCGAGCGTTCACGTTGCGGGAATGGGCAGGCGTCGGAGGATGCAATCGCCGCCATCGTAGGGGCAATGCGGGCGCGCACGGAAGGCGGTGTGGCCCCATCAGTGCAGCTTGCGGAGGCGCTCGAAGAGTATTTCGGCGTTTTCGGACGATGATTATGAGCCGCAGGAGCCTTTTTCGGCTCGGTACGCCCCTCGTTCTGGTTCTCGTTCCCGCACTGGTGCTATCTCAGACATCGTCATCACTTCTGGCGAGGTGGACGGGTTTGGGCCGTGGGCAGGTGTCCTCGTGGAAGCAGGACATCGGGAACTCGGACAACTGGCTGGCGGCTCATCCCACGGACTCGACCATATCGTGCGCCGATGTGAAGACGAAAGTGACGGCAGCGCTGAACGGCGGCGACACTTGGTACGTTGGGGTAGATCCAGTGAGCCACCGGCTGGGAACCCATTATGCTCCCGAGCACGAAGTTGTGGTGGACTCCTCGGTCACCACTGACCTGCAGTTGGGGACCGTCATTCACGAAGCCATGCACCATGCGGGCTACGGAAACACCGGCCCCGACAATAACGACGACTTCATCGCCTGCTTTACGAAGGGGCGGGAGGACGGGAAGGAGGACGACGAAGACGACGACGGCAATGACGGGAGTGGCAGCAGCGGTGGCGGTGGCGGTCCCAGAATCGTCAGCAAGGTCCCGCACAGCACGGAGCCCAACGTTTGGACCATCGTGTACGTTCCCAGCTCCTCAAGCGGCAGCGCAGAGCTCGGCGAGATTACCGTCGTATGCGATTATGACGATGAAACATCTTGGCCCGATTGCCCTGACGCCGAAGAGAAGTAGTACTAGGAGGTCCCCGCTGCCGTTTGCGCGCGCTCCGTCCGTGAGCTTGATGACACGCCGTGGTCGCGGCAGCGTGGCTCCACGGTTACGGCTGGCTCCCGACCCGTAATATGGCCGGGAGCCAGCCTACCCCGTGTCATACACCGGGGCTGGCGAGGGACTTCGTCCCTTCGAACCCGAACAGCCCCGCGCTCCGGTGAATCGCGCGGGCGGGGGCGTCGCCCCCGTTCCCCCGTGACGTCGCGGGTCGCCCACGACATTGGCGCTGCCCGACCAACACCTCGTCGGAGCGTTCTCGGTCGAGTACAATTGACCGATCTCCGACTCATCCGCGTCCAGCGGGGCGCGGACCTGCCTCTCGAAAGGGTTCGACATGGACAGCTTGCAGGATCCCGTCGTGCAGTACGTGGAAGGCGAACTGAAGAAGGATCCCCGCGTGAAGAACGCCAGCCTGTTCGCCGTTGCTCGTGAGATCGACGAGTCGGTCGGGGAGCTGACGCTGCAACAGTTTCACGCCAAGTATCGGCTGCCGGCGATCAGGAGAATAGCGCCCCAAGAGCGGCGCGCGCAGAAGCCGAAAGCGGTTCCGCCACCTTCCCCCTCGCCAGCGTCTCTGAGTGATGGTGCCGCCGTCATGGAGTATGT
>JAJDYN010000031.1 GCA_022825135.1 Gemmatimonadota bacterium
TCCGGCGCCGTAGGAGCGCCGACTTCGTTTCGTGCGTGCCATCGTTCGATTCCTCTCGATTGATGGACTGCACGATCTGCGCGAACGAAACCTCGCCCGGAAGGGGTGTCTTGACCAGTGCGGTCTTGGTCCGACGACAAGTCGCCTCCTTCCTCAAGTCCGGCGTCACCCTCCGCGTGAGTGCGGAACGTGACCGGCGGAGGAGCTCCTCTGGACCGCTCCAGACCGCGGCCGCCGGTCCCCCGATCTCCGGGGCGGGCACGCCCGCCCCTCCAATCGGGGACGACTTCCGTCCCGCCAGGTTGCGCACCTGCCCGGGCAAACGGATCTTCCGCCTCGCCAACATCCCCCAGATCGCCCCGCAGCCGACCTCAACCCTCGCCTTCAACCACGGGCAACCGCGCTGATCGTCCATCTCAGGGGACGCGAGAAGGCTCTGGAGGCCTTCGGATGGACCGGACGCCGGGCCGAATGGATCGCCCTGGCCTGCCTGCACGGCGGCGTCTTCACCCGCGCGCAGTGGACGAGCTTCCTGCGCTGCCACCCCGAGAAGGTGCGGCGCGCCGTCCTCGCACTCGTCGCGCAGGGTCTGGCCATCGAGGAGGCTCCGGCCAGCGGCATCCACGGGATCGGCCGCGTGTGCCGGATCCGGGCCCGCAAGGTCTACCGGGCGCTCGGAGCCGGGGAGTTCTTTCGGCGGCGCCGGATCACCTCCCGGGACGTGCTGATGCGTCGGCTGCTTTCGCTCGACTACGTCCTCGAGCATCCCCGCCTGCCGTGGCTACCGACCGAGGCCGAGAAGGTCGACGCCTTCGAGGCGCTCGGCATCGAGCACCGGGTCCTTCCCCAGCGGACCTACCGGGGCGCTGCGGGGAACATCCGGCGCCACTTTCACCTCGGGCTGCCGCTCGCGCTGGACGCCGAGCGCGCGGTCTTCGTCTACGTCGATCCCGGCCACGAGAGCGCGACGGCGCTACGCGCGTGGGGCGCGGCGCACCGGGAGCTATGGGGGATGCTCCGCGATCGCGGCCGCAAGATCGAAGTCGTGGCCGTGGGGCGGGCCTGGGAGGAGACGAGCCGCGCCGACACCGTGCTCGGCAACTGGGCGAGAGACCCACGCCCGTCGGATTACAACGCGGAGATCGGCCGGGAGATCAAGTGGATCGAGCACGTCCTCCGCAGCGGGGACGTTAGCCTGATCCGAGAGGTGTGCGGCGACGTCCGGGGCGGGCTTGTGCGGCTGGTGGAACTCAGGAATCGGGCACGCCGACAGTCCGGTCGGGGGTTGTTGCACCGGGTGAGCGCATGGCAGACGGAGCGGCTCTTGGGGAGGCTGTTCTGACGGGGGATCCGGACGCCCCGGTGCAGCACGGGCGATGTGTATTTCACTTCGAGGTCGACCGGACACGGAATCCGCCCTCGGATGGGACACCAAGCAAATGCCGCAAGCAGCTATACGGCTTAGGGTTGTGCCACGGTCTCCCGATTCGCCGATGCCGAACCGGGTCTCAAGGACGTGGACGGGAGCGACCCCCCTCTTGCGATGCCCAGTGCGGGCATCGCGGAGGGTTGGGATGTGCACATCCCGGACACCCTCCCCGGGGGGTCGCTCCCGTCCAACAATCCCTGCGGGAAGGCCAACCGCGAGCCGAAGCGGAAACACGCTCTTCGAGTCTCATGGCACTGGCCTCTGCGTACCCGACACGCAAGAGTTTCGTTACTGGTGGCACCGTATCAACAGGACGTCCGGTGCGTTCTGCCCCCCGTAGGGCGGTCGGTGGCGACCAACAACTCGACTTTTCCCCAGCGGCAACCTCGGCTACGGCCAGCCGAGCACCGCGAGGTAAACCCATGGGGCGGCCGCGACCGCCACGATGAAGAGCCACGCCAACCGCCGCGCCCGCGTGCGTCGGTCGGCCTCCGTGGCGCATTCGGGATGCCCGCAGCATCGGAGGCACAGGAGCCGCTCCTGGTCGCCGCATCCGTAGCTGGCGCGGCCGCAGTTGGCGCAACTCACGATCCCGTCAGCCGATTCGCCCGGTCCGTGACCGCCGCGCACTCCGGGCAAATCCAGACGTCCCACCGACGCGGGCTGGCAGGGTGGGCAAGCCCCAGCACGGCCCGCAGCCATCCGTCGCCCTTCGGGTCGAGGGTTCGGCCCCTGCATAGCGATACGGCGCAGTGCCAGAGGGGATAAGGAAAGGTGGTCAACGTAGGTACTCCCGGATCGCTCGCGTCGCGTTGGAGCAGGTCGTTTTCAGCACCACGCCTCGTTCACGCGCAGGTACTCGAGGATGAATCGATCCAGAGTTTCGGAGAGCGCTTGCATGACGAAGCCCGCATCCCCGCCGTGGACGCCATAGTGGCTGCGCTCCCACGTGTGGACACCCCACCTCAATCCGGTCACGGGGTCGTCGAGATCCTTCACCAGCGAAACCCCGAACGAGACGACCGGCGGGCCATCGTCAAGCGTGTCAACCCGCACTGACAGAGCCGGAGCACCCACCGGAGCACCCGCCTCGGTGAGGCCGTTGTAGATCCGCGCGGCCCGCAAGCGACTCTCCGCCATCGTTCGGACGCGTAGCCTGGTGAGCCTGATCTTGCTCGCTTCGTCACCCGTCACAGACACGGCGAGGAGTAGCGGCTGGCACTTGGTAAGGAGGTCGAAGCGTTCTTTGTCGCTCGCGCCAGAATCCGTCTGCCCGGCCAGCGGCGCGGCGAGCGCGAGAACGAGGGTCAGCGCCGCCCGCGCTAGCCGTTGCGCTTCTCGCCCGGTCACGATCCCGCCCCGCGATGCGCTCCCGGACGGACGGACTCCCCTTCGATGGGACCCATTCGAAAGGCGAATCGCGTTCTGGGGGTCGGGGGGTAGAGGTCGCGGTCACCGGGGCAGGGGCAGGGCCACCGCGCCGCTCGCGGGTCCGGACCTTTGGCCCGTCCGCCGCCGCCACCATGGGCGCGCACGGTCTCCCCAGCGCTCACAGCTTGCCCCCGACTCGCTGGCGGGTACACTCTGGGGCGTGCGGAGCAAGAGGGACTCCGGCCCCGCCTCCAAGAACTGATAAGCTTAATGCTAGAAGTTCCTGCATCGCATCGGCACCCCAGAAGATGGACACGGCCCGCGCAGTCGGAGAAATAGGAAAGATGGAAGGCTTGTTCCAAGTCGCGAAACATCTCGTGCAGCATGTCTTGCCCGGCAAACCGCAGCGGCGAGTATGGGCTGACAAAGGATGTTGCGCCGTGCGTATGGCGTGGGATTGGTGCCGCTTGAACCTACATCAGCGGACAACTCGTGCCAATCGGTTGGCCGAGTTGCTCGACTTGCAGGAGGAGCTTGAGTTCGCCAGGACGGTCATGCACGAATCGGAGTTCATGCTCGGTAGCGCTCCAAGCCGGTTGGGTGCGCGTGTTCGTAGGCTTGGCATTCCCGGACCCGAGGGGAACTGGCTTGACGAACATATGGGCATCCACCCGCCTTGTGAGATGTGGGTAGACCACCTGCTCTATGCATGCGAAATCAGGTGCCTGCACCTCGCCGAGTCGGCTTGGGCAACGGTGCAAAAGCAGTGGAAGCGTCAAAGGGAAGTCGACGCGAGACCGGACTGGCTGTAGCCACCTCGCTGCCGTAGCTCGGCTACCGTTGTGCTTTGTCGTCCCTCGCCGACTCCGGCACCGGGGAGTGGACAGATCCTTGGAGCCGTCGTTGGTCATCGGCCCAGTCGCGATACCCGACGGTTCCCGCCAATCAGTTCCGGGTTTCCGGCCATCGGCGCACGATGGAGTCCGGTCTTGTGCAACGGCAAGGAGCGCAGATCGTGCAGTCCCTATTGAACTTATGTAACTTCTTGCCGTGATTTGCGTGACCCCGAGCCTGCCATTTTGGCAGACGCCCCCCTACCCGTAGTATCTTTTCCCCATGGACCATCCGATTCGCCTGAGGGGCGCGAGGCAGCACAACCTGGCGAACCTGGATCTGGACATCCCGCGGCGGGCCTTCACGGTGATCACCGGGCCGTCGGGATCGGGGAAATCCTCCCTGGCGCTGGACACGCTTTTCGCCGAGGGGCAGCGCCGCTACGTCGAGTCGCTCTCCACCTACGCCAAGCAGTTCCTCGACCGCATGCGCAAGCCGCGGGTCGAGTCGGTGGAGGGGATTCCTCCGGCGGTGGCCATCGAGCAGAAGAACCCGACCCGGTCCAGCCGCTCGACGGTGGGCACCGCGACCGAGGTCTACGACTACCTGCGGCTCCTGTGGGCGCGCGTCGGGCACACGCACTGCCCGCGCTGCGGCCGCCGCATCCGCCGGGACACGGTGTCGGGGGCGGTGGACGGCGTGCTTTCGCTGCGGGACGGCGAGCGCATCATGGTGGCGTTTCCGCTCCAGGCCAGCGGGCGCGCCACGCACGCGCAGGTGGTCGAGACGCTGCGCGCCGCCGGATTCCTGCGGGTCATGGCGGACGGCGCGGTGATCGACCTGGCCGCATCGGGCTCGGGCGATCCCGCGCGGGCGGGCGCCGACCTGACGGTTGCGCGCGAGGCGCTGGTGGTGGTCGACCGGCTGTCTGTCGATCCGGGTGTCCGCGACCGCCTGGCCGACTCCCTCGGGGTGGCTTTCGTCCAGGGGCTTGGCGAAGCCGTGATCGTGCGCCCGTCCGCGCCCGCCCGCGAATCCCGCCTGCGCTTCACCGAGCGCTTTCGCTGCCCGCACCACCCCGACATCGAGTTCCCCGATCCGACCCCGAAGCTCTTCTCCTTCAACAGCCCCTACGGCTCCTGCACCACCTGCACCGGCTTCGGCGCGACCCTCGAGTACGACGAGGAACTCATCGTGCCCAATGAGGGACGTTCGCTGGCGGGAGGGGCGGTGGACCCTTGGGAGAAGCCGCGCTACGTGCGCGAACGCGCCCGGCTGCGCGAGTTCGCCCGCAAGCGCGGGGTGAGCGAGCACGAGCCCTGGAGCGAGCTTCCCGGGTTCTTCCGCGAGGAGGTGCTGCGCGGCTCCCCCGATTTCATCGGCATCATTCCCTTCCTGCGCTCGCGCGAGCGGCAGCGCCGCAAGCAGTTCATCCGCGTCTTCCTGCGCCGCTACCAGAGCGCCGTTCCCTGCGCGAACTGCGGGGGGGGCCGCATCCGCGCCGAGGCCCTCAACGTGCGCGTGGGCGGCCGCACCCTCCCCGAGGTCTGCGCCTTCCCCATGGACGAGCTGCTGCCCTGGATCGACGGCCTCGAGCTCTCCGGGATGGAGGAGGACATCGCGGAGACCATCCTGAGGGAGATCCGCGACCGCCTGGGGTTCCTGGTGGATGTCGGGCTCGGATACCTGACGCTCTCGCGCCAGACGCGCACCCTCTCGGGCGGGGAGGCGCAGCGCATCAACCTGGCCAATGCGCTCGGCTCGCGGCTGGTGGACACCCTGTACGTCCTGGACGAGCCCACCGTGGGGCTCCACCCGCGCGACACGGCGGCCATGCTGGCGCTGCTCCAGCGGCTCTCGCACGCGGGGAACACGGTCGTTGTCGTGGAACACGACCCGCAGGTCATCGTCGCCGCCGACCACGTCATCGAACTCGGTCCCGAGTCGGGCGAAAAGGGCGGGCGTCTGGTCTTCGAGGGTCCGCCCGCCGGGCTCGCGGACGCCGGCACCGCCACCGGGCGCCTGATCGCCGGCGCGGCCGACCCCTCCCTCCCCCGCAGACGCGGCCCTCCGGGCGGCCGCATCGAATTGCGCGGCGCCCGCCTGCACAACCTGAGGGACGTCGACATCGATGTCCCGCTGCGCGCCCTCACCGTGGTGACCGGGGTGTCCGGCTCGGGAAAGTCCACGCTCGTCAACGACGTGCTCTACCGCGCCCTGGAGCGCGAGATGAACGATGGGGAAACCAGCGCCCGCCAGCACATGGGCGAGCTCGTCGGGGAGTACCGCTCCATCGCCAACGCCTCCCACCTGGCCGACGTGACGCGCATCGACCAGTCGCCCATCGGGCGCACGCCGCGCTCGAATTCGGTTACCTACATCAAGGCGTGGGGCGAGGTGCGCAAGCTCTTCGCCGCCCAGCCGCTCGCCCGCAGGAAGCGCTATCAGGCGCGCCACTTCTCGTTCAACGTCGCCGCCGGCCGCTGCGAGGCCTGCAAGGGCGCCGGCCAGGTCGAGATCGAGATGATCTTCATGGCGGACGTCTACGTGCCCTGCGACGTCTGCCTGGGGACCCGCTTCAAGCGCGAGATCCTGGACGTGACCTACAAGGGGCTCAACATCGCCCAGGTGCTGGAACTCACCGTCGATCAGGCCATCCGCTTCTTCACGAGGCAGAGGCGCCTGGGCAAGACCCTCTGGCATCTGCAGGATGTGGGGCTCGGATACCTGAGGCTCGGCCAGCCCGCTCCCACCCTCTCCGGAGGCGAGGCCCAGCGGCTGAAGATCGCGCGCGAGCTGTCGGGTGCGTCCGGGCGCCGGGGCAGCAGACTCTACATCCTGGACGAGCCCACCACCGGCCTTTCCGGCAACGAAGTGGCGAAACTCCTGCGCGTCCTCATGCGCTTGATCGATGCCGGAAACACGGTCATTGTCATCGAACACAACCTGGATGTGATTCGCGCCGCGGACTGGATCATCGATCTGGGGCCGGGCGCCGGAGCCCGCGGAGGACGGGTGGTCGCGATGGGCCGCCCGCACGAGGTGATGGCCGAGCGCGCCAGCGTGACCGGAGCCTGCCTCGCCCGCCTCCCGGAGCCGATCCTGCAACGGACGAGGCTGACGTGAACACAGCGACCAGAGGCGTCCCCGCGCGCCGACCGGTTCCCGCGCTTCCGCTCCTGCCCCGGCGGGTCGCCGTGCTGGCATGTCTGGCGCTGGGGTGGGCCGTCACCGCCAGACCGGCGCACGCCCAGGCCTTCGAACTGCCCCCGATCCCCATCGACACCTTCTCGCTCGACAACGGGCTGCGCGTGATCGTGAGCGAGGATCACTCGGCGCCGGTGGTGGCGGTCCACATGTGGTACCACGTCGGCAGCGCGCACGAGGTTCCGGGCAGGACCGGGTTCGCGCACTTCTTCGAGCACCTGGTTTTCGAGGAGACCGAGAACCTGGGCAACGGCGACTTCGCTCGCCTGGTCAACAACGCCGGCGGGACGTACAACGGCACCACCTCGACCGACCGCACGGCGTATTTCGAGACCCTCCCCTCGAACCGGGTCAACCTGTCCCTCTGGCTGCACGCGGAGCGCATGGCCCGCCTGGTGGTGAGCGAACGCGGCTTCGAGAACCAGCGCGAAGTGGTGAAGGAGGAGCGCCGCCTGCGCATCGACAACCAGCCGTACGCGCAGGCGAACATCATTCTGGATTCGCTTTCCACCGACTACGAGCCCTACCGGCACACGCCGATCGGCTCCATGGAGGATCTCGACGCGGCCACCACGGACGACGTGAAGGACTTCTACGAACGCTACTACGTGCCCAACAACGCGACCCTGGCCGTGGTCGGCGCGGTGACCACCGGCCAGATCCGCGCGCTGGCGGAGGAGTATTTCGGCGCGATTCCCCGGGGGCAGGACGTGCCGCCGCTTCCCGATCCGCCGGTCACGCCCCGCACCGACGGCGAACGCACGGCTTCGGTCAGCGACGAGCACGCGCAGCTGCCGTTCCTCTACATGGGATACAACGTGCCGGAGGCCGGCCACCCGGACGTATTCCCGCTCGCGGTGCTTTCCCAGGTGTTCAGCGCGGGCGAGAGCAGCCGCCTGCACCAGCGCCTGGTCAAGCAGGACGAGCTGGCTCCGGTCGTCATCTCGGGGCTGCAGCAGCGGCTGGGATCCGGACTCATGCTGTTCGGCAGCCTGCCGCACGCCGGCGGCAACATCGAAGAGATCCGGGCCGTCATCGAGGAAGAGATCGAGAAGCTCAAGGCCGACGGCATCACCGAGCGCGAGCTGGAGAAGGCGCTCAACCAGCAGCGCGCCTCGCAGGTTGCCAGCCGCATGACGGTCAATGCCAAGGCCAACATCCTGCAGTCCTTCGCGCTCACGTACGGCGATCCCTTCGAGGTCAACAACGTGCTCGCGCACTACGAGGCGGTGACCCTCGACGACGTCCTGAACGTCGCCCGCAAATACCTCGTTCCCGAGAACCGGACCGTGGTCGTCGCCCGGCCCACCGGAGGAGTGATCCCATGAACGCACATCGCCTGAACGCGCGTCGCATGAGGTCCTGCCGGGATCGGACCAGGCGCGGTGTGCCTGTCCCGGCGGTCCTGATGCTGCTGAGCCCCGGAATCGCCGCCGCGCAGCAGGGCCCTCCCGAGCCGCTGCCGCTCGACGACATCCCGTTTCCGGCCTTCGAGGAGCGTCTGCTGTACAACGGGGCCGACCTGATCGTGGTGCCTCACGACGAGCAGCCGTACGTGACCGTGAACCTCGTGGTGCGGGCGGGCAGCGCCGCCGATCCCCGCAACCGCGCCGGCGTGGCGGCGATGGTGGCCAGCCTGCTGAACAAGGGCACGGATACCCGGACCGCGCTGGGAATCGCCGACGCCACCGACCACATCGGCGCGAACCTGTCCGCGGCCGCGGGCGACGACTGGACGAGTGTGGTTCTCGGCGTCGTGACCTCCCAGCTCGACGCCGGCCTCGAACTCCTGGGCGACATCGTCGTCAACCCGAACTTCCCCGAGGAGGAGATCGACCAGTACCGTCAGCAGACGGTCACCGGCCTGCAGGTGCAGCTCGGCTCGCCCGGATTCCTGGCCAGCCGGGAATTCCAGCAGGCGGTGTACGGACGTCATCCCTACGGGCTGCTCCCCACGCCCGCAAGCATCGAGCGGATCCGGCGCTCCGACCTGATCGCCTACCACCTGCGCCACTACAAGCCCACCAACTCGCTCGTGGTGGTCGCAGGCGACGTGACCGTGGACGACATCGAAACCCGCCTCAACGAGGCGCTGGCCGACTGGGAGCCCGGTCCCTCGCGGCCCCCCACGTACTTCGACATCCCCGCGCGCGAGGAGAAGGAGATCATCCTGGTGCACCGGCCGGAGTCGGTGCAGTCCACCATCCTGGTCGGACAGTCCGCCATGAAGGGCGACCACGAGGACTGGATGCCGCTCAACCTGGGCAGCCGCGTACTGGGAGGCTCCAGCACCGGCCGCCTCTTCCAGGTGCTGCGCGAGGACAGGGGCTGGACCTACGGATCGTACACGTCCGCCGTGCGCAAGCGCGATCTGGGCTACTTCCTCGCCAACGCCGAGGTGCGCAGCGAAGTCACCGACAGCGCCCTGGCGGAGCTGCTCAACCAGGTCGACCTCATCCGCTCCGAGCCGGTTCCCGACGAGGAGCTGGCGGATGTGCGGGACTATCTCATCGGGTCGTTTCCGCGAACCATCGAGACCCCGCAGGCGATCGCCGACCAGGTCGCGACCTATCGTTTGCGGGGCCGCTCAACCGAGGAACTGGTGTCGTACCGCGACCGGGTCGCGGCGGTGGCGCCCGAGGACATCCAGAACGCGCTCGTGGAGCACTTCGATCCGGAGCGCGCCGTGGTCGTGGTGGTGGGCGACGCCACCAGGGTCCGCTCGAACCTCACGCGTTTCGGCCGCGTGCGCATGGTCGACGCGGAGGGCAACCAGCTCACCATCGACGATGTCGAGGTGAGGGATTCCGACATCGCCTACGACCCCTCGGTGCTCGAGCCCGGCATCTGGAGATACCGATTGATGGTGCGGGATCGGCAGATCGCGGATATGGAGCGGGTGCTGGGCTTCGCCACCCGCAACGACGAACGCGCGATGTCTCTGACTACGACGGTTCGGGTAAGCTATCTGGATCAGGTTTCCACCGAGATCTCGGAAGTGTTCTTCTCGCCGCGCAGTTTCCGGCCCATCGCCCAGGTGGTCCGCCTCGCAACCCCTCAGGGCCAGGGAACAGCCGAGATCGAGATTGACGGGGAGCGCGTGACGGGACGGGCGAGCGGGACCGGTCAGGAGGACCGCGAGATCGAGACCGAGGTCGTGCGCGGCGCGTTGCTGGGCGACATGGCCGAACTGGTCGCGTCGATGTCGGAACTGGAGGAGGGGCAGGAGATCCGTTTCCCGGTGGTGTCCCTCAACGGCCGCGCCCGCACCGTTACCATGCGCGTGCGCGGGACGACCGAGATGACGGTGCCGGCCGGAACCTTCGAGGTCGTCGAGATCGGCTTCAGCGGCGGTCGGCGGAGCGAGCGGGCGTACTTCACCGTGGACCGTCCCCGCATGCTGGTGCGGCTGGAAACCACCGGATCGCCAGTGGCCGTCGAGCTGGTGGAGATCCCCGGAGGGTAGACGTCCCAACAGACCCTGTCCGCGTGTTGCAAAACGCAAAATGCAACACCACGTTGCTTTTCCGGATTTGCAACACCGCTCGGAGGGTCCGCCCATGGCAGGCATCGCCGGTCTCCGCGGCGTCGGTTTCGAGGGGCCGCAAACGTAGCTCTCCCCTACGTTTTCTGTTATTTTCAACAGGTTCCGCAGGACCGCCGGATCGTCGGCCCCCAATGCGTTTCATTTCACGAGGAGAAGGGGATGAGGCACGTTCTCGCCATTCTCGCTCTGTCCGGAGTCCTGGCGGCGTGCGCCGGCGTGCAGTTGCCCCCCAAGGCGGGTCCGGAAGAAGTCGAAGTCATCGTTCCCGCGATGGGACAGGCCGCCCGCGAAGGCTATCGGACGATCGGTCCGGTTACGGCCCGCGCGCCTCTGGGCACATCCAACGAGGACATGCTGCTGATGCTGCGGACCGAAGCCGCGGCGCTCGGCGCGGATGCCATCATCTTCGAGCGCATCGAAGACACCACGCGCAGCCAGGCGACCGCCGACATCGGCCGCAACCAGGGACTCATCGGCCACGCGCTCGCCATCTACTATCCGGCGCCGGGCACCTGAGGCCCATCAGGGCGCTTCGTCCCGTCCTCGTCGCGGATGAGGGCGGGGCCGGCCGGCAGCGTGCTCCCGCACGCGTAAACCCCCACGAGGCATCTGCATGGATTCCGCCCCCGGAGAACGGATACTCGCGCGGCTCCTTGAAGACGAAATGAGGGAGTCGTTCATCGATTATTCGATGAGCGTCATCGTGCGCCGCGCGCTCCCCGATGTCCGCGACGGCCTGAAGCCGGTACACCGTCGCATCCTCTACGCCATGAGCGAGCTGGGGCTCGGCCCCACGCGCCCCTACAAGAAGAGCGCGACCGTCGTCGGCGAGGTGCTGGGCAAGTACCACCCGCACGGCGACTCGGCGGTCTACGACTCCATGGCGCGCATGGTGCAGGACTTCTCGCTGCGCTATCCGCTGGTCGACGGCCAGGGCAACTTCGGCTCGATCGACGGGGATTCCCCCGCGGCCTACCGCTACACCGAGGCGCGGCTCACCCCGCTGGCGACGCAGCTGCTTACCGACATCGACGAAGAGACCGTCGACTTCATCCCCAACTTCGACGGGCGCATCGACGAGCCCACGGTGCTGCCCGCGCGCGCGCCCAACCTGCTCGTCAACGGCAGCTCGGGGATCGCGGTGGGGATGGCCACCAACATCCCGCCCCACAACCTGCGCGAGGTGGTCGACGCGACCATCGCGCTGATCGAGAACCCGGACCTCCCCCAGGAGGTGCTGGAGAGCATCGTCACCGGGCCCGACTTCCCCACCGGCGCCTTCATCTGCGGCCGCCGCGGCATCCGCGACGCCTACCGCACCGGCCGCGGCCGCATCGTGATGCGCGCCCGCACCGACGTGGAGGAGGCCGGCAAGGGGCGCAACGCCCGCATCGTCGTGCGCGCGATCCCGTTCATGGTGAACAAGACCCGCCTGATCGAGCAGATCGCCCAGATGGTGCGCGAGAAGAAGCTCACCCAGGTGTCGGCGCTGCGCGACGAGTCCGACCGCGACGGCATGCGCATCGTGATCGAGCTGAAGCGCGGCACCGTGCCCCAGGTGGTGCTCAACCTGCTCTACAAGCACACCCAGATGCAGGCGACCTTCGGCACCATCCTGCTCGCGCTGGTCAACGGCGTGCCCCGGGTGATGGGGCTGCGCGAGATCCTCTTCCACTTCGTGGATCACCGGCACGACGTGGTGGTGCGGCGGAGCGAGTTCAGGCTGGCGAAGGCGCGCGAGCGCGAACACATCCTTGAGGGCCTCAAGATCGCGGTCGACAACATCGACCGGGTGATCGCCATCATCCGCTCCTCGCCCGATACCGGGACCGCGATGGCGCGCCTGAGGGCGGAGGAGTTCTCCGCCCGCCTCACGGAGCGTCAGGCCGAGGCCATCCTCAACATGCGCCTGGCCCGGCTCACGGGCCTCGAAATCGACAAGCTCGAGCGGGAGCTGGCCGACGTGCGCGCGGTCATCGCGGAGCTGGACGAAATCCTCTCCAGCAGGCCGCGGCGCATGCAGATCATCGTCGAGGAGCTGCGGGAGGTCGCGAAGAGGTTCGGGGACGACAGGAGGACCGAGATCCTCACCGGCGTGGCCGACCTGGAGATGGAGGACCTCATCAAGGACGAGGAGGTCGTGCTGACGGTGAGCCGGCAGGGCTACCTGAAGCGCATCCCGCTGACCACGTACCGCGCGCAGCGGCGCGGCGGGCGCGGGCTCAAGGGCATGGCCACCAAGGACGAGGACGAGGTCGGGCATCTCTTCGTGGCCAACACCCACGACTACCTGATGATCTTCACCCGGTCGGGGAAGTGCCACTGGATCAAGGTCTGGGAGGCGCCCGACGCGGGGCGCTATTCGCGCGGCAAGCCGGTCGTCAACCTGCGCGACATCGACCCGGACGACGCGATCGCAGCGTTCGTGCCGGTGCGCACCTTCGCGCCGGACTGCCATCTGCTGTTCTGCACCCGCAAGGGCGTCGTCAAGAAGACCCCGCTGTCGGCGTACGGCAACGTCCGCGTGGTGGGCATCCACGCCATTCGGGTGGATGAGGACGACGAGCTGATCGACGTGCAGATCACGGACGGCGCCAGCGAGGTCCTCCTGGCCACGCGCGCCGGCAAGGCCATTCGCTTCCGCGAGTCGGATGTGCGTCCCATGGGACGGGTGGCGCGCGGGGTGAACGGCATTCGCCTGCGGGGAGACGACGAGGTGGTGGGCATGATGGTCCCCTCCGAGGACTCGTCGATCCTGGTGGCCACGCGGGGCGGCATGGGCAAGCGGTCGGCGGTCGCGGAGTATCCGCTGCACCGGCGCGGCGGGTTGGGCGTCATCAACATGAAGACGACCGACAGGACGGGCCCGGTGGTGGCGGTGAAGGCCGTGCACCCGTCCGACGAGCTCATGCTGGTGACGCGCAACGGCGTGGTGAACCGGCAGCGGGTGGAGGAGATCCGCGTGATCGGCCGGGCGACCCAGGGTGTGCGCCTGCTGAACCTGGACGAGAACGACGAGCTGGTCGACCTCGCGCGCGTGATGGGCGACAACGGGGACGAGGCCGCCCCCGAGGCCGGAGACGGCGGTCTGGACGGTGGCCGGGAGGCGGTTTCCGGCGCCGGCCGGGAGAGCGCCGGGTGACGGTTCCGTCGCTCGAAAGCGTACGTGCGGCGGCGGCGCGCCTGGAGGGCGTGGCGGTGCGTACCCCGCTGCTCTGGTCCCCCGAACTTTCCGACGAGGTGGGCGCGAGCGTGCGCCTGAAGTGCGAGTCGCTCCAGCGCTGCGGCGCCTTCAAGCTGCGCGGGAGCTACAACTTCATCTCCCGGCTCTCCGACGAGGACGTGGCGCGCGGGGTGATCACCTACTCCTCCGGCAACCACGCCCAGGGGGTCGCGCTGGCGGCCCGCATCCGCGGGGTGCGCGCGGTGGTGGTCATGCCGACCACGGCGCCGGCCGTGAAGCACCGGGGCGCGGCCCGGCTGGGAGCCGAGGTCGTCTTCGAGGGCACGACTTCGGTGGAGCGCCGCGCCCGGGCGGAGGAGATCGCCGCCGCCGAGGGGCTGGTGATCGTTCCGCCCTTCGACCATCCGCACATCATCTCGGGCCAGGGCACGGTGGGCCTGGAGATCGCCGCGGACTGGCCCGAGGTGGACACCGCCATCGTTCCCATCGGTGGCGGCGGCCTGGCGGCGGGCACGGCGGTGGCGCTGCGGGCCCTGCGCCCCGGCATGCGCATCATCGGGGTGGAGCCCGAGGGGGCGCCGTCGATGCGGGCCGCGCTCGACGCCGGCCGGGTGGTGCGCATCGACCGCATCGACACCATCGCGGACGGACTCGCGCCGGTGCAGGTGGGCGACCTCACCTACGCGTTGGTGCGCGACCTGGTGGACGAGGTGGTGCTCGTGTCCGACGACGCCATCCGGGAGGCGGCCGTCTTCCTGCTTGAGCGCGCCAAACTGGTGGCCGAGTTCTCCGGGGCGGCCACGGTGGCGGCGTTGCGGTCGGGAGCCGCGGGCTCCGGCGACCTGGTCGCGGCCGTGATCAGCGGCGGCAACGCCGACGTCGCTGCTCTGGTGGCGTGCGCAGGGTCGCCGGCGAAAGTCCCGGATTAGCCGAGTCAAGTGAACTTGGTCCGTCTCCAGCCCGACCCGTCGTGAAACGGCTCATCCTCTTCGACGTGGACGGCACCCTGGTGTGGGGTGGACCGGCCAAGGACGCGTTCACCCATGCGCTGGTGGAGGTGTACGGCACCACCGGTCCGGTGAACCTGGTGTCGTTCGCGGGCAGGACCGACCCGCAGATCGCGCGCGAACTCCTGCGCAAGGCGGGGCTGGACGATGCCCGCATCGACGAGGGGCTGCCCCGGCTGTGGACGCTCTACCCGCGTGAACTCGAGCGGCGCCTGCCCGCAAAGCCCGTCACGGTGCTGGCGGGCGTGCGCGACCTGCTGGCGGCGTTGGAAGACCGCGAGGACGTGGCGATGGGCCTGGTCACCGGCAACATCCGCGAGGGCGCGCGCCTGAAACTGGGTTCGGCCGGGCTGGCGGCGGCCGCGTTCCCCGCGGGCGGGTTCGGCTGCGACCGGGAGAGCCGCAACCACCTGCCCGCCGTTGCGGTCGGCAGGGCGGAGCGGGTGTGGGGGATGCGCTTCCCGCCGGAGTCGGTGGTCGTCGTGGGGGACACCCCGCTCGACGTGGAATGCGGCCGCCACTTCGGGGCGCGCACCTTCGCCGTGGCCACCGGCCACTTCAGCGCGGCGGAACTGGCGGCCGCGGGCGCGGACCACGTCGCGACCGACCTGACCTGCACCCGTGACGTGGTCGACGTGCTGATGGCGTAGCCCGGGGGCGGCGCCCATCTTGTGCGCGGGTTCGCCGACGCGCCAAGTTTAGCCTGCGGCCGGAGGTGCGGGTCGCACATCGTGCCCGCCATCCCGTCACGCGGCCAGACGCGCGTGGCTTTATCGACAACGACCGGCGACGGAGTAGCGGAGATGTCCAGCAGAGCACGGCAGCGAAAGGAAAAGAGGCAGAAGCCCACGGGCGGCGGCGTCAAGCGCCTTTACCTCATCCTCGGCGGGGTGGCGCTCATAGGCGTGGTGGCAGCGGTCTACACGACCGGCTCGACGGTGTTCAGCAACGCCGTCACCGAGCCCGTGGACCTGGGCGACCTGTCCGACGAAGAGCTCGTCAACCTGGCGTACGGCAGCGAACTGGGAGACCCGGACGCTGCCATCTCGGTCGTGGAGTTCGGGGACTACCAGTGTCCGGGCTGCGCCATGTTCGCCTCCGGGGTCAAGCCCCTCATCGAACTGAACCTGGTCGGCACGGGGCGGGCGAAGTTCGTCTTCTACGATCTGCCGCTGGTGGGCATTCACTCCAACTCGTTCCTCGCGTCGCGAGCGTCCCACTGTGCCGGGGACCAGGACGGCTACTGGGAATACCACACCACGCTCTTCGACAATCAGTTCTCGTGGGCGGCCTCGGGCGATCCGGTGGGGAACTTCGTCGGATATGCCCGTGCACTCGGGCTCGACGACGACGCCTTCCGCGACTGCCTCAACTCGGACCGGCACGCCGACAGGGTCACCGCCAACCTGCGCCTCGCCGGCGCGCTCAGCCTGACCAGCACCCCGAGCGTTCTGGTCAGCCGTGGGAGCGGAGCCGCGAGAAGGCTGCCGGACACCAGCTACACCACGATCGAGGACGCGGTCGAGCAGCTGACGGAAGGCGAGCCATGAGCGGTGGCGCGACCGCTACGGTGCGCCTGGTGTTCGTCGACGGAGGGGTCTATCACCACGAGGACGTCCGGGTGCCCAGCGCCGGTCTGAACTCGAGCGAACGCCTCATCGACTGCCTCCGCGAAGACCCGGACGTGCTCGGCGATCTCTACGTGGACCTCAAGCGGCTGTGTGCCGCGTACCGGGTGGAGGACGGGGGAGAGTAGGAGAGCGAAAGCAGGCATCCGGGCGTTCAGCCCGGGTCGTCGAGGCAGGTCATTCCGGGTCGCCGGTATCCCCCAGCACGCCGAGAGCCCGCGCCCGCGTCCATTCGTGCACCACGGGAGGAGGCCACGCGCCGGCGCTCGCGCGCTCCAGGATCCTCTCCGCTTCCTCCCGGGCGCGCCGCGCCGTCCCGGCCTCGAGCGCGTCCGCGTTCAGCGCGTCCCGAAGTTCGTCCTCGTCGAGGAGCCTCGGCGCCTTTCCCGGCTTCATCCACACATCGAGAAAGAGATCGGTGGTGCGCCAGATGTTTCCAGGCAGCATCTCGACGGGCGTGAGCAGGTTGGCGTAGAAGCCCGTGAACGCCCCCCGGGCGTTGTGGAAGCGCCCGATGTCGTGCCAGAGGCCCGGAAACGTGAACCAGACGATGTCGGATCCGGTCTCGAGCACGACCTTCCCGTCCAGTTCCATCGGCGAGGGGACGCGGATGCCGCGCGAGAAGGTGACGATCGCCTGCGGGTTCCGGTGGATGATGGGCTGGCGGAAGGTCTGCAGGTGATCCGGGGGCCTCAGGTAGTGGATGGTGACGCGGGGAAGGGAACGGCCCGGCCGGGAGGTCATGCTCCGGGGTCGTCTCCGTCTCGGCCGGCGCCTGCGGACACCCGCTCCACGAAGATGTCCATGATGCCGCCGCATACCGCCGGGCTCCATCCCATGAGGTCTTCGGTGAGGTCCACCTTCACCAGGCGGGGGACGCCGTCCACGATCACCTCGTGCGCGGCCTCGATTACCTCGGCCTCGCCGCAGCCGCCCCCGACCGTGCCCACCAGCCCGGTCTGCGGGTCTACAAGCATGCGCGAGCCGGCCTTGCGCGGCGTCGAGCCCCGCGTGGAGACGATGGTTGCAAGCGCGGCCGGCCGGCCGGCCCGCACCGTGGCGAGAACGGCTTCGTACACTTCCTGGTCGCCCGGCGAACTCATTTTACGCTCCCGGTAGGGGGGTTCTTCGCCAGGAAGCGCTCGACGATGCGCTCCCGGCTCCTCAGCGGCGCTCCCGTGCCGCCGCGCCGCTCGAGGATCATCTCCCCCAGGACGCTCACGGCGATCTCGGCCGGCGTCTGCGCGCCGATGTCGAGTCCCACCGGAGCGCGCACGCGGGCGATGACCTCGTGAGGGATCCCCTCCGCCTCGAGCTGGATGAAGGTCGCCCGGACGCGGCGGCGGCTGCCGATCATGCCGATGTAGGCGGGGTTCGCCTCGCCGTGGCGGGCCAGCAGCCGGCGCAGGCACTCGTAGTCGTACTTGTGCCCGCGGGTCACCAGCACGAAATGGCACCCGGCGTGAACATCGATGCCGGAGAGGGGATCGGCGAAGTCGATGGTGCGCACGGCAGCGGCCTCCGGGAACCGCTCGCGGGTGGCGAACTCGGGACGGTCGTCCAGCACGGTGACCTCGAAGTCGAGCAGCGTGCCCAGGGTGGCGAGGGGCTGGGCGATGTGTCCCGCGCCCACCACGATGAGTTCCTGGCGGGGATGGTGGCCCTCCGCGTACACCTGCAGACGCCGGCCCGCCGGCGTCTGCAGGTTGTGGAGGGATCCGCCGTGCCCGCGCGCCAGCCGCTCGCGGCTCGCGACGGCCAGCGCCGCCGCGTCCAGTTCGGCGTCCCCGAGCGATCCCTCGACCGCGTCCGGACGCACCAGCATGCGGGCGCCCTCCGCGCGCCCCTCGCTGTCCGAGACCACCAGCAACTCGACCGCCCCACGCGACCCGCGCAGCGCCTCCAGGATGCGGGCGGCGGCGGCGGCCGCGTCGGGACCGGCGGCGACCGGCCGGGGCGGCACGACCCCGTCGGCGGGTGCGTCCGGTCCGTCGGTGGCCGCGTCGGATCCGGGCGGCCCGGCCGCGTCGGACTCCGGCAGACCGGGAGCGTCGGGCCCAGGGCGCTCGGGCACGGTCACGCCACCTGGAAGTGGCGGCGGTACGCGGAGGGCGTGTCGATGTCCGCGATCACGCCCGCGTCCTCCACCACGCACTCGCGGACGCGGGAGGGGCGCCGCCGCACGACCGTGCGGGCTCCCTCGGGAAGGTCGGGGTCGAGGAGTTCGGGGAACAGGCGGCGATGGAAGATGGCCGGGTGACCGCGCCGGCCGCGCCAGGTCGGGATCACGATGTCGGCGGAGCCCTTCTCGAAGCACGCCACCACAGACCGCACCGCGGCGCCCGTCACCAGCGGGTGATCCACCGGGCAGATGGCGCATCCGTCCATTCCGCCGCCCCACTCCGCCAGCGCCAGCCGGATGGACGAGATGGGGCCTTCATCGGGGTCGGGGTTGGCCGCCACCACGGCGCCGGCGGCATTCGCCTCCCTCGCCACGGCGCCGTCCGCCTCCCTCGCCACCACGACGACCGGGCTGCACCCGCCTGCCGCCAGGGCGGACACGACCCGCACCAGAAAGGACTGTCCACCCGCATCGAGAAGCGCCTTGGCGCTTCCCATGCGGGTGGACAGTCCGCAGGCGGGGACTACGCCCAGCAACCTCGATGGACGATCCACGAGACCGGGTGCCGGCCCGGGGGACCGGGCGGGCGCCCGTCCCGTCCGGTCAGAGGATGGGGCGGACCTGCGCGTTGCTCTCGTCGAGCGTGAAGGCCACCGGCTCGCCTTCCACCGTGAGCGGGACGTTCCAGTAGAGCTCGTCGAAGGAGCGCTCCCAGCGCGCGTACACCCAGTATTGCCCCGCGGGCGCGGCCAGAAGCGCGCTGCCCGAGGCGTCGGTGGTGTCCACGACCGGGTCGAGGCCGCTCACGTCGATCATGAACTGGGACACCGTGCCGTAGTCGGCGAACGCATCGTCTCCCCACATCTCGCGGAGCATCCTGACCTGGTCGGCCTGCTCGATCATGGAACCCTGGATGGAGGTGAACTCCTCGAAGGCGGCGTCGCGCTGGCGCTCGACCTGAGCGAGCCGCTGCTCCTTCTCGTCGAACTCCATGAACATCACCCGGTACTGGGCTTCGGCGGGATTGAGCCGTTCCATCTCGGTGCTGAGGTTGAGGAGATCCTCTCGCAGCAGCGACCACTCGCTCTCCAGGCTCTGCCATTCCCCCTGCGCCGCGGCGACCTGGTTCTGGGCCTCGAGCAGATCCGGTGGAATCTCCGGCTCGGGCGTGTCGGCCTCGCCCGCCAGGGAGTCGAAGATGGCGTCGCGGTCGAAGGGAAGGAGCTGGACTTCCATGTCGGCCAGCGGCCGCACCTCCGTCCCCTCGGCGCCGGTAACCTCCATCTGCGCGTTGATCGTGACTTCGGTCGGCCCGCATGCGGCGGAGGCGATGGTGCCGGCGAGAGCGAGGAAAAGGATGGCGTTCCTCATGGTGCAGTTACTCCAGGCTATCACGTTGAAAACTACCGAGCTGGCTCCTTCCGGCTCGCAGGCGACGCATTCGGCCGAATTCGGGCCGCAAAGTAACCGCCCCCATGCCGATGCATCAAGGCGAGGGCCCGCCCGGCCCGTACACCAGCACCCGCGGTTCGCCCAGGTCGGCTGCCGCACGCTGGACCTCCTCGGAAGACAGACCCTCCAGGGGCGCGACCGGTTCCCCCGGCCCGCCGTCCGACTCCGCTTCCAGGAGCAGCCGGCGGCCTTCGCGCTCGGGATCCGCCATTGCGAGGGCCCGCGCCGACCGGAACCTCCGGTACTGCCGGCTCAGGTCGTCCGGGGAGAGGTTGCCGGCCGACAGGTGATCCAGGATGTCCACGATGCGCTGCTCCCAGGCGCGCACGGTCGGCCACTGGGCGGCGATCGTCACCTGCAGCACAGGCCCTCCGGGCAGCTCGCGCACCTCGACCCGGCGGCTGATCAACCCCGGAGCTGGACGGTCGATACCCAGCTGTTCCCCGATCACGTGAGCGAGGAACTCCATCGGCCGCCGCGGTGCCGCGCCGTCGAACGGGTAGGCGGCGCGGATCCAGTTGTTCGTGATGTCATCGTCGACCGAGGTCCGGCCGCCCGTCTCCCACGCCCGTCCCGGGGCGCGCGGCGGCAGAGGCGCGCCCTCCACCACCCAGGCTTGCTCCCCGCGCCGCGCCATCGTCCGGTGCGCGCCGACGATGGAGGCCGCTTCGGCCGGCGCGACCGCGCCCACCACGGCCAGCCGCGCCCCGTCCATCCGGTAGATGCGCGCCCGCGCCGCCTCCAGTGCCGCGACCGTCACGCCGTTCACGCTCGACGGAGTGCCCATGGGAGGACGGGCGCGCTCCGCCCCGAGGAGCACGCGCCGAGCGGCCAGTTCGAACGCGCGCACGGGCGCGTCGTGCTGGAACAGCACCTGGCCCGACAGCTCGGCGCGAGTCTCCGCGGCCAGCGCCGCGTCGAACTGGTCGGTGAACAGGGTGCGCGTAAGGATGCGGTACGCCGTCCCCCAGTCGGCCGATGTGGCCAGCAGGGTGACCCAGGTGCGGTCGCCCTCCACTTCGATTGCCGCGACCGCGCCCGTTTCCGCGAGGCTGGCGGCCACGGCCCGCTCGAGCACCTTGCCCAGGAGCCAGGCGGTTCCCTCGGCCCCCGGCGGGTCGTCGCCATATCCGCCGGCGAAGGAAAGGGTGACGGCGACGGCGGACGTCCAGGGCCGCTCGCTCAGCACCACCAGCTGCAGCGTATCCGGGACGGCGGCCGGGCCGTTGGAGGGCGGGCCGCGCGCGCCCACCGCGGGAGCGGCGAGCGACAGGATCGCCCACAGCGCCGTCCATGGGAGCAGCCGCGTCCGAGGGAGCGGTGTCGGCATCAGTTCGCCACCTCGGCGGCAACTGCCTCGGCCGCCGCGACCTCGTCGAGGAAGGCGGTCATGGCCTCGAAATCGACCTCCTCCAGGCGGAGCAGATAGTCCGCCGCCGCGCCTGCGTCGCCCGTGGCGTCCAGGTGCCGGCCGATGACCTCCGCCAACCCGCCCGGCGAGCGCGTCTCCAGGATCAGCTCCGAGCGGAGCGAAGACCTCGCGTTGCGCACGACGGCCGGGCCAAGGGCCGCCCGCAGGTCGCCGACGTAGTCTCTGACGCGGGCGCGCATCGTCGTCGCGTCCCGGGAGAAGGCTGCCGCGGTCAACACCAGCCACGACCGTTCTCCCAGCTCCCACCGCTCGAGCTGCGGTTCGAATTCGCCGCCCAGCTCCCGAAGGTGGTCGTTCGCGATGCGCGCGAGCAGCGCGGAGCGCGGGTCCCGCGCGCTTCCCGACGGATATGCCTCCCCGTACCAGGCCCGGATTCGTTCGGGTCTGATGGCCGGGAACCTTCTGGTAGCCGCCTCCGGGAGCGGATCCGTCTCCGGTGCCGGCCCCGCTTCCCCCAGCTCTGCGAGGGCCGAGAACGCGGCCTCCACCGGCAGGTCGGCAACCACGACCACCGAGAGGTTGCCCCGGCGGTGCGATTCCCGCCATTGCTCCACCAGCCGGGCCGGGTGAAGCGCCGCAAGCGACTCGAGGGTTCCCGTCACCGACGGAATCGGTGAAGCCATGCGCGAGCGAAGCCGGAGCCGAAGCGCGCCCCGCGCAGTCTCCCGCTCTCGCCGGTTCATGCCCTCGAGGCGCGTCCGGGCCGCCACGAAACCGGGCGACGCCGGGCGGGCCAGCAACTCGCGCGCAACGCGGGCGAGATGGTCGAAGTCCACGACGGCGCCATTCAGGCGATAGACGAGTCCGACCGAGGTGCGGTGCGCCAGGACTTCGATGCCCAGCGTCTCCCGGAGTCTCCGGACGCGTTCCAGTGCCATCAGCTGAATGAGGTAGCCGGCTCCGGCGCCGGATTCGGATTCGACGAAGGGCACCGTGATGCGGATCGCCGCCGCCGGTGAACCCGTGGCTTCGACGAAGGCGATGACGGGGCCGTCAGGCGGGCGGAGAACCGTGTCCGGACGGAGCGACCCGGGGTCGGAGATGGCGCTCAGGAGGGCGACCCCGGCGAGGAATGCAGCCGTCAACTGCGCTGGGCCGGATCAGGGAATGACGTCGATTACGAACCGGTGCGGATCGATCGGTCTTCCGTTCTGCCGCACCTCGTAATGGACATGCGGAGCCGTCGTGATTCCGGTCCTCCCGACCAGCGCGATCACCTCGCCGCGCTCCACCTGCTGACCTCTTCGCACCAGAATCTGGCTGGCATGGCCGTACAGGGTCTCATACCCGAAGCCGTGCTCGACGAGCACGGTCAGGCCGTACCCGTTGCGGCGGCCGGTGAAGGTCACCTCACCCTTGGCCGTCGCCACGATGGGCGAGCCCGCGGCGGCGGAGATGTCCATGCCCTCGTGCGGGAGCGGCTGGTGGTGCACCGGATGCATGCGGGAGGGTGAGAAGCGGCTGGAGATGTAGCCGCGGGCCGGCAGGATGGAGGGAAACGACTCCAGCCAGTCGCGATGCCGGTTCAGGGAATCCGCGGCCTCGGTGAGGCTGGTGCTGAGCAGGCGCACCCGCCGCTCGAGCGCCCTCAGATCGAAGGAGGTCGCGAAGGCGTCCTTGGAATACAGCGAGTCGAGGCCCCACAGGGGGTGCGACCGGGGCGTGATGGTGCCGGGACCCCCCACGCCCGCCTGGAGCACCTCGGCGTCGATGGACTCCAGCCCGGCCAGAGCGCGGGCCTGCGCATTCTGTTCCGACAGGCCTTCGACCGCGCCCTCAAGGCTCGCCACCTCCCGCCGGATGCCGGCCAGTTCCTCGGCCATGGCCTGGTTCTTCGCGGCCAGCTGGCGCGCCTCCATCCGGTGTGGGCCACCGGAGAAGACGAAGAAAACGGCCGCCAGGACGAGGACCATGACGCCGGCCCAGGAGAGGAGCAGCCGGGGCGAGACTTCGAACTGCCGGTGCCGCCCGCCGCCGGGCGGCACTACGAGGATCGAAAACCTGGTCTTCAGCTTGGCGCCGAGTGATTTGTTTGGCATGCCTCAGGAGTGATCGAGGGCAGGGAGCGACAAACACGGCAGGGGCTTCAACCTATCCGTGCCGGCCGAAGCCAGTCAAGCGGAGGGCAGCCGTATCCGCGGGAAGAGAGGTTCGCCACGCGTCACGGCTCGTCCCGCCAGACGGGTGTCGAGGGCCCGGTCCAGGGTGGGAACCCGGGCAAGCCCCAAGGTTCCCGCCAGCACGCCCATCTTCGCCGGCATGACCGGCTCCAGCAGTGCGGCGAGCACCGTCAGGCAACGCGCGAGCGAGGCCAGGGTCTCGTCGAGATCCCGCGCACGCTCCGGGTCCCTTGCCTGCGCCCACGGCTCCCGCTCCTCCACGTATCGGTTCGCGTGCCGCGCGAGATCCATCGCCGCGCCCAGGGCGCGATGCAGGCGAAGGCCGTTCATGAAGTCCCGGTAGCGCCGAAGGGTCTCGCCGGTCTCGGCCGCCAGGCCCTGCCCCGCGGCGTCCGGGAGGGCGCCGTCCCGGTAGCGCGCGATCATCGACGTCACCCGGCTGGCGAGGTTCCCAAGGACGTTGGAAAGCTCGTCGTAGCGGGTGAGGAAGCGCTCGGGCGTGTACGAGGCATCGCTGCCGGTGGGCATCTCGCGCAGCAGGTACCAGCGCACCGCGTCGACCCCGTGGGTCGCGATCAGGGCGAGGGGGTCCACCACGTTCTGCAGCGACTTGGACATCTTGGTTTCGCCCACGAGCCACCACCCGTGGGCGAGGATATGCCGCGGCAACTCCACTTCGCACGCCATCAGGATGGTGGGCCAGTACACCGCGTGGGTGGTGAGGATGTCCTTGCCCATGACGTGCAGATCGGCGGGCCACCACGACTCGACGGGGGTGCCGAATCCCTGCTCGTCCGGGGCGGCCCCGGGGTCGATGGCGCCCGATGCGGTCACGTAGTTGATGAGCGCGTCCACCCACACGTAGCAGACGTGTTCGGCGTCGAAGGGAAGGGGAACGCCCCAGCTCACGCGGCTCCGCGGGCGGGAGATGGAGAGGTCCTCGAGCGGCTGCTGGAGGAACCCGAGCACTTCGTTGCGGCGCACGGCCGGGATGATCCAGTCGGGGTTGGCCTCGATGTGGCGCACCAGCCGTTCCTGGAAGGCGCTCATGCGGAAGAAGTAGTTGATCTCCTCGATCTGGCGTACGGGCCGGCGGCAGTCCGGACAGGTTTCGCCGGGCCCCAGGTCCTTCTCCGTCCAGTAGCGCTCCTCGTGGATGCAGTACCATCCGAGGTAGCGGTCCCTGTATATGTGTCCCTTGTCGTGGAGCCGCTGCAGGAAGGCGGTGACGATGGCGATGTGGTCGGCCTCGGTGGTGCGGATGAAGCGGTCGAAGGAGATGTCGAGTTCATCCCACGCCTCGCGGAAGCGGCCCGCCATCCGGTCGCAGAGCTCGATCGGGGTCAGGCCGCGCCGGGCGGCCTCCTCGGCGATCTTGGGACCGTGTTCGTCGGTGCCGGTGAGGAATCTCGTTTCGGCGCCGGTCTGCCGGTGAAAACGGGCCAGCACGTCGGTGAGAATCGTGGTGTAGGCGTGCCCGATGTGGGGCTCGCCCGACGCGTAGTAGATCGGCGTCGTGAGATAACGTCGTCGGCTCATGTCCGGGTCAGTTGGAGCGTTTCCGCCGGGGAACCCCGGACACCTCTTTCCTGAGTTCCTTCAGCGCCACCTTGCGGCGGGCTCCGTCGCTGGCCAGAAGGGTGACCGTCTCGCTCCAGATGTCCACCGCGATCACCTTCTCCCGCCCCAGCGAGGTGTTCACCGACCTTCCCTCGCGCGGGAACCGCCTGCGCGCCCGGACGTACGCGTCGTGCTCGTACTTGAGGCAGCACATGAGACGGCCGCAGCAGCCGGAGATCTGCGAAGGGTTGAGGGAAAGGCGCTGGTCCTTGGCCAACTGAAGGCTCACCGGCCGCAGGGAGGGCAGCCAGGTCGAGCAGCACAGTTCGCGCCCGCAGCGGCCTACTCCCCCGAGCATCGCGGCTTCGTCGCGCACGCCGATCTGGCGCAACTCGATGCGGGTGCGGAAGGTGCGGGCCAGATCCCGTACCAGGGCCCGGAAGTCGACCCGCCGCTCGGCCGTGAAGTAGATGATCAGCTTCTTGCGGTCGAACTGCCACTCAGCCTCGGTGACCTTCATCTTCAGCCTGTGGGCGGCCACCTTGTCGCGCGCCACCGCGCGCACGCGATCCTCGTCGGTGCGAAGCTGGCTCACGTGCCGGATCTCGTCGGCGAGAGCCTGCCGCAGGACCCTGCGGGACGGTTCCGGCGTGGCGCATCCACCGGATGTGGAGCACTTGCGTTCGGCGATGGCGCCCAGGGCGGTCACGCGGCCGAGATCGCGGCCGCGCTCGGCCTCCACCATCACCCAGCTGCCCGGCTGAAGCCCGCCGGGCTGGCAGGTGAAGTAGTCCTTGCGTGTTCCCTTGAACCGGACTTCCGCGAACTCTGGCATCTGCTCTCGAACCTGGGTGGGGTGCGTCCTCAGCCGCCGGCTCTCATGCTTCTGCCGCTTTCCGTGTCGAGGCGCGGACCCGTGAGTCCGGACTCACGGGCCGCCTTCCCGGCCCAGTCCCCGATCGTCTCGTACTTGGCCCAGCGCCGGGCCAGCAGTTCGTCGGTGTCGAGCGCGGTCAGCTCGGCCAGCTGTCGCTTGAGGGCGCCGGACACGCTCCTCGAGGCGGCTTCCCAGTCCGAGTGGGCACCCCCGACCGGTTCCCCGATGATGTCGTCCGCCACGCCCAGCCTGAGCAGGTCGCCCGAGGTCAGGCGCAGCGCCTCGGCGGCCTTCTCGCGGTGGTCCCGCGATCGCCAGAGGATGGCGGCGCACCCTTCCGGGGAGATGACCGAATACACGGCGTGTTCCAGCATGAGGATGCGGTCGGTCACCCCGATGCCGAGCGCGCCGCCGGACATGCCTTCGCCGATGACGATGGAGACGGTCGGAACGCGCAGCGCCGCCATCTCGCGCAGATTGCGGGCGATGGCCTCGCCGATGCCGCGCTCCTCGGAGCCGAGTCCGGGGTAGGCCCCGGGGGTGTCGATGACGGTCACGACCGGACGCCCGAACTTCTCCGCCATCTTCATCAGGCGCAGCGCCTTGCGGTACCCTTCCGGATGAGGCATGCCGAAGTTGCGGCGCAGGTTCTCCTTCATGGCCCGGCCCTTCTGCTGGCCGATGACCATGAGGGACTGTCCGTCCAGGCACGCCCAGCCGGCCACGATGGCCTGGTCGTCCCGATAGCTCCGGTCGCCGTGGAGTTCGATCCAGTCGGTGAAGATTCGCTCCACATAGTCCAGCATGTACGGGCGGTTGGGATGACGCGCCACCTGCACGCGCTCCATGGGGGCGAGGTTGCGGTAGGTCTCCTCGGTCATGGCCGCAAGCCGGCTGCGAAGGACATCGATTTCGCGCACCACGTCGATGCCCTTCTCGTCCGCCAGCGCGCGCAGGCCGTCAATCTGCCGCTGCAGTTCGGCGATGTCGCGCTCAAACCTGAGATGTGTGGTCCCTGCCAAGAGCCGTCTCCATTCATTTCATGTTGGGCTTCTGGTGGGTAGGCGGAAACTGCCATGGTCGCGCATCGGGGCCGCGAATACAAGTGTTTACAGCTTCGATCCCGAGGGCGGCCCGTCAGTTGCCGCCCGTCTGCATGAGCAGATAGTCGTCCGGGTCGAGGGTCGTTGCGGAAGGCGCGGCCTCGAGCGGGATGCGAAACGTCTGTTCCCTCCCGGTGACCTCGACGCGGCTGCGTTCCGTGTTGCCGCCCACCTCGAACTCGATGTCCAGGGGGAGCCGGAAGGTGGGCCAGTCGGCCTGTTGCGTCTGCCGGATGGTGACCACCGCCTCGCCGGCGCCCGCATCCCATGTGGTTTCGGAAGTGACCACCGGGTAGCCGGGCCGGTAGAGCCACTGCTCGAAGAACCAGCCCAGGTCGGAGCCGGACGCCTCCTCCATGACGGCGCGGAAGTCGGAGGTGCTCGCCACGCTGTCGCGGAAGCGCGCGTAGTAGCTGCGGATGCCGGCGAAGAAGACCTCGTCTCCCAGCATGCCGCGCAGCATGTGCAGCACCCATCCGCCCTTCGGATAGTTGTTGGCGTTCAGCAGGTTGAAGAGGTTGGTCTCCTCGCGGTCGACCACGGGACGGTTGACGTCGCTCGAGGCGAGCACGCGCTGGCGGCTGCTCTCCATCCGTTCGCGGAAGTCCGCGGGTCCGTCGGCCTCCTCGAAGAAAAGCGCCCCGAAGTAGGTGGCGAAGCCCTCGGAGAGCCACAGGTCGTACCACTCCGACTCGGTGACGCTGTCGCCGAACCACTGGTGCGCGATCTCGTGCGAGACGGTGCCCTCCATGTTGCGGCCCTGGGCGATGCCCTGCTCGGTGTAGAAGATGGCCGAGGAGTTCTCCATGCCGCCGAAGCGGGTGGCGCTCTGCACGTTGGCCAGCTTCTCGTAGGGGTAGGGGCCGATGAGGTCGGTGAAGAAGTCGACCATTTCCGCCGCGCGTCCGAAGATGCGCGCGCCGTTGTCGACGTCCTGGGGATAGACCCAGTAGGTGACGCGCGTGCAGCCGTCGCTGCGCGGGGAGACCGGAGAGTCGTCGCACGCGGCCAGCCCCACCTGGCGGACGGCGAGGTCGGCGCCGCCGACCACCATGGTGTAGCTGGGGATGGGCACCGAGGTGGTCCAGCGCCAGGTGCGCCGGCCGGCGGTGCCTCCCAGGGCGTCGTCGTCGGTGGGGGCGGGGGGCGCCGCGATGGTGCCGTTGGCGATCACCTGCCAGGCGGCGGGCGCGTGGATGGTGTACTCCACCGTCGCCTTGTCGCTCGGGTGGTCGACCGACGGGAACCAGAAGCGTGCCCGGTTGGGCCAGTTGTCGGCGAAGGCCGCCGGGTCGCCGTGCACGTTGTCGCGCAGGATGAGCCCGTCGTCGGGGGTGCCGCCGTAGGCCACGGCCACCTCCACGGTGCCGGCCGCGCCCGGGGGCGCGAAGACGCGCAGCTTGCCGTCGGCGTACTCGAACGGGGTGCGGACGCCGTCGACCTCGATGGCGTGCACGGCGAGGCCCACCAGGTCGAACTCCATCGGCGTCTCCGGGTCGGCAGGGGGCGCGACCAGAATGCGCGCGCGGCCGTCGAAGTCGCTCCGGCCCTCGTGGAGTGACAACTCCAGGTCGTAGTGCAGGACATCGAAGGCGCCCGCGTACTCGCCGGGGAGGGGGGCTCGTCCGGCCTCGACGGGGTCCGGCTCGGGGAGGCTCATCACGGCCCCGGCCTCGAGGGGCACGTCCGGCGCGAGCTCGGGGGCCGGGGGGTCGGCCGCCGGCGGGGTGGCGGGGGCGCAGGCCGCGGCGAGCATGCCGGCCAGGGCCAGCATGGGAATCGAGGGGCCGAGAGGCCGTCGGGGATACACGCTGATGTCCTCCTGGGCGGGCGGATGGACGATGAGTCGGCCGATGGTTTGCGAGCATGACGCGTGGCAGTCCAATATCAGCCGAGCTCCCGTTTGCCGCCAACCGCCGTCTCCCGGCCTGTGCGCGCGGGCTCCGGCATGCTCCGATGCGACGCAAGCGGCGTGTAACCGTATGAAGAGGTGTACCGAAATGATCCATTCCCGGCGGTTGTCCAGCCGACTCTTCCCCTTCGCGGTCGCCGCGCTGCTCTCTGCGGCGGGGGTCGCGCCGCTCGCCGCCGGTCCGACGCCGGCCGCGACGCTAGCGCAGGAGCTTCCCCGGGTCGCGCCCGAGGACGCCGGGTTCGCGCCCGGCCGCCTCGAGCGCATCGGCGCAATGCTCGACGAGTACGTGGCCGATGGGCGGCTGCCGGGTGCGGTGGTTGCCGTGCTTCGCGACGGGGCCGTGGTGTATGAGCACGCCACCGGCTTCGCCGACCTCGAGGCGCGCGCGCCGCTGGGGGCGGACGCGATCTTCCGCATCGCCTCGCAGACCAAGGCCATCGTGAGCGTGGCCGTGATGATGCTGCAGGAGGACGGCGCGCTGCTGATCTCCGATCCGGTCGGGAAGTACCTGCCGGCGTTCAGCGAGACCACCGTGGCCGAACCGCTGCCGGACGGCGGGTACGACGTGGTGGCGGCGCAGCGGCCGATCACCGTTCGCGACCTCCTCACCCATACGGCGGGGATCGCCTACGGCATGGGCGGGCCTGGAGCGGATCGCTGGCGGGAGGCGGAGATCACCGGATGGTATTTCGCCCACCGCGAGGAACCCGTGGGCGCGACGGTCGACCGCATGGGGTCGCTGCCCTTCCAGGCCCAGCCCGGGGAGCGCTTCGTCTACGGCTACAACACCGACATCCTCGGCGCGCTGGTCGAGGCCGTTTCGGGACGGACCCTGGAGGCCTTCCTGCGCGCGCGCATCTTCGAGCCCCTGGACATGCGCGACACGCACTTCTACCTGCCGCCGGAGAAGCGGGACCGGCTGGCGACGGTCTACAACCGGAGAACCCCGGGCGCACTGATGCGCGCCCCCGACGGTCCGGGCATGACGACCCAGGGACAGTACGTGGACGGTCCCCGGATCAGCTTTTCGGGCGGCGCGGGACTGCTCTCGACGGCGCGCGACTACGCCCGCTTCCTGCAGATGATGCTGAACGGCGGCACGCTCGGAGAAGCGCGCATCCTCTCCCCCGCCAGCGTCGCGCTGATGACCAGCAACCACGTCGGCGATCTCTTCGCGCCGGGGATGGGCTTCGGACTGGGCTTCAGCGTGCGTCTCGACCTGGGGGAGGCGGGTGAGCCGGGCTCGCTCGGGGACTACGGCTGGGGCGGGGCCTACCACACCACCTACTGGGTGGATCCGGCGGAGCGGTTGGTGGTGGTCTACTTCACCCAGGTCATCCCCGCCGCGGGCCTGGACGATCACCAGAAGCTGCGGGCGCTCGTGTACGGGGCGCTCGAGGGCGTCTGAAGGTTCGGGGGCGCGAGTCCTCCGCGGCTCTTCCGCCGGTCGCTAGCCGCGGGATTGCCGCCGGTAGTGCAGCATGCGCGCCGCGTGCGCGAAACCGTAGAAGTACTTTCGCAACCCTTCCGCTGATTCAGGGGGCACGTCGGGATCGAAGAAGAGGCGGCAGAATTCCTCCCGCGCCCTGAGAATCTCCTGGCAGCGGTGGCCGTGCCAGCGCGGATCTGCAGCGGTCAGGTCGAAGAGCTCGAGAGCACGTTCCAGGGCACCCTCGAACCGGCTCGTCCGGCCGGCCCTGTGGAACCGGATCGCACGTTCCACCTCGCTGCCTGTGTTTCCGAGTTGTTCCACGAGTTCCAGCCGATTCCAGGCGCCCGCGGCGGCCCGCTTGTGGAGTGTGCGCTTCGTCGGACGAGGGCCTTGATCCAGTCGCCGAACTGCTTCGTCGGTCCACCGGCGAAGCTCTTTGCGGGAAATGGGGGTCGAGACCAGCCGCCCGGTAGTCAATTCATCGATTCCTGGCTGCGGGGGTAGCGGACGCCGGTCTGGTGTCACGGGCGTGGAGAAGGGTGGAACATAAGTCAATCGCCGGTAACCGCGCGTGGCGACGATCCCGGTTGCCTTGCGCGACGACGATACGAACACTTGGGGCGATTCTTCTCTTTCGGGCGGGCCGGGACTCCCGCCTGGAGCATCTCATCCCACCCGACGCCCGCGAGCGCGATGATGTCTGCTGTGATTCCGAGCAAGACGACGGTCACTGGAACGCGGTTACTGGCCACCGCCCTGATCTTCCTGGCACCTCTCCCCGCCCGCGCCCAGGAGCAGCCTTCCGGCGCGCCCGATTCCCTGGCCACCGAATCCCTCCCGCTGGAGCCCACCCGGGAAGTCCGCTTCCAGACCGAGGAGGGGTCGTGGATGTCGGTCGACGTGAGCCCGGACGGGCGGACGCTGGTCTTCGACCTGCTCGGCGATCTCTACACCCTGCCCGTGGAAGGCGGGACGGCGATGCCGCTGCTCAGCGGCCCAGCCTTCGAGAGCCAGCCGCGCTTCAGCCCGGACGGGACCGAGATCGTGTTCGTCTCGGACCGGAGCGGGGGACAGAACCTGTGGGTGCTCGCCGTGGACGGATCGGACACCACGCAGATCACGCGCGGCAACGACAACCTGTACACGTCGCCCGAGTGGTCGCCGGACGGGGACTACCTGGTGGCCTCGCGCACCTTCAGCCCGCTGGGCGGGGCCGCCAAGCCGTGGCTCTTCCACCGTGACGGCGGGAGCGGCATCGCGCTGATCGACGAGCCCGAGCAGCTCAAGGCCATCGGTCCCGCCTTCGATCCCACGGGCCGCTACATCTACCTGGCGCAGGGGACGCGCGACTGGACCTACGACGCGGCCTTCCCGAAGTACCAGCTCATCCGCTACGACCGCGAGACGGGGCGGCAGGCCACCGTAACGGGCCGCTACGGGTCGGGATTCCGGCCCGCCCTGTCTCCGGACGGCGGCACCCTCGTGTACGGCTCCCGGCACGAGGACGCCACCGGGCTGCGCGCCCGCGATCTTGCCACCGGCGACGAGCGCTGGCTGGCATACCCGGTGCAGCGCGACGACATGGAGAGCCGCGCGACCCTCGACCTGCTGCCGGGCTACGCCTTCACGCCCGACGGCGCGGCGCTCGTGGCCTCGTATGGCGGGCGGCTCTGGCGGGTGCCGATGGACGGCAGCGAGCCGGCCGCGATCCCCTTCACGGCCGACGTGGTGGTCCACGCGGGGCCGCGTCTGGACTTCGACTACCCGGTCGAGGACACGCCCGCCTTCCGCGTGCGCCAGATCCGCGACGTGGCCCTCTCGCCGGATGGGAGCGAGGTCGCGTTTACCGCGCTCGGCGATCTGTATGTGATGGACGCGGACGGCGGCGAGCCCCGGCGGGTCGGCACGACCGTCGAGGGCGCGCTGTCCCACCCGGCCTGGTCGCCCGACGGCGAGACCATCGCGGCGGTGAGCTGGCTGGAGCCGGGCGGCGGGCACCTGTGGGCGGTGTCGGCCGATGACGGCGGCGCGCGGCGGCTTTCGCAGGCGCCTCACTACCTCCAGTCTCCCGCGTGGTCGCCCGACGGCGACCGGATCGTGGTGCTGCGGGCCGCGGTGCGCAGCCGCCTGCCAGGCGCGGGCGGCGGGGGCCGGACCGACATCGTCTGGTACGGCGCGGGCGCCGCCGGTGCTCCCACCGTCGTGGCGGAGGCGCTGGGCCGCTCACAGCCGCACTTCAGGACCGACCAGCCCGACCGCATCCATCTGCACGCCGGCGCGCGCGGGCTGGTCTCGGTGCGCTGGGACGGCACCGACGAGAAGGAGCACCTCAAGGTCACCGGCTTTTCGGCCAACCGCGGCGGCCCTCCCGCCAACGCCTCTTCGGTCCGCATGTCCCCTACCGGGGGGCGGGCGCTGGCCAGGGTGGGCAACGACCTCTACCTGGTGACCGTGCCCCAGGTGGGTGGCGAGGCACCCACGGTCTCGATTCGCAACCCGTCCGCCGCACCCGTTCCCGTCACCCGGATCACCGATTTCGGCGCCGAGTTCCCGTCGTGGAGCAGCGATGGCGAGATGGTCGTGTGGGCGTTGGGCAACGCGTACTTCCGCTACGACCTGGAAGCGGCGGAGGCTTTCGCCGACAGCGTGGAGGCAGCCGAGGCCGCGGAGGAGGAGGGGGCCGCCGACCCCGCCGGCGATCCCGCCGCGGCCGAGCCACCGGATCCGGCCGACGACCCCCGGGCTGCCGAAGGCGATCCTGAGCGGGACGACTCCGACGACGCCCGCTACCAGCCCACGGAAGTCCGCGTGGCCCTCGACGCGCCGCGCGATCTTCCCACGGGAAGACTGCTGCTGAGCGGCGCCCGCCTCATCACCATGCGGGGCGACGAAGTCATCGAGACGGGCGACGTCCTCATCGACGGCAACCGCATCGCCGCCGTGGGCCCCTCCGGCTCGCTCGAGGTCCCCGAAGGCACGGAAGTCCGCGACGTGAGCGGCATGACCATCACCCCCGGCTTCGTGGACACCCACGCCCACCTCCGGCCGCCGGCGGGCGTCCACACCACGCAGCCCTGGGGCTACCTCACCAACCTGGCCTTCGGCGTCACCACGACGCGCGACCCGCAGACCGGTGTCTCGGACGTGCTCACCTACGCCGACCGGGTGCGCTCGGGCGACATCCTGGGCCCGCGCATCTTCTCCACCGGCCCGGGCATCTTCGGCAACTACCAGGCGCTCGAAGGCATCCGCGATCTTGACCACGCGCGCGACATCCTCAGGCGCTACTCCGACTATTACGACACCAAGACCTTCAAGATGTACCTGGCGGGCAACCGCCAGCAGCGGCAGTGGCTGATCATGGCCGCGCGCGAACTGGAGCTCATGCCGACCACCGAGGCCGGGCTGGACTTCCAGCTCGACCTGACGCACGCCATGGACGGCTATCCCGGCATCGAGCACAACCTGCCCGTCTATCCCCTGTACCGGGATGTCGTGCGGCTCTTCTCCGAGACCCGGGTCGTGAACACGCCGACGCTCATCGTCTCCTTCGGCGGTCCCATGGGCGAGATCTACTGGTTCACGCGCGGAGGCGTCCACGACAACGAGCGCCTGGCCCGCTTCACCCCGCACGAGACCCTGGATGCGCGAACCCGGCGCAGGGCCGGAGCCGCGGGCGCCGTCGCCTGGGCCATGGACGAGGAGTTCGTCTTCGAGGACCACGCCCGCTTCCTCGCCGATGTCGTGTCCGACGGCGGCTTCGCGGGGGTCGGAAGCCACGGCCAGCTGCAGGGCCTGGGCTTCCACTGGGAACTCTGGATGGTGGCGTCAGGTGGAATGTCGAACCACGACGCTCTCAGGTCCGCGACCATCTTCGGCGCGAACGGCATCGGGCTCGAGAACGAGCTCGGATCGCTCGAGCCCGGGAAGCTGGCCGACTTGGTGATCCTGTCGCGTAACCCGCTCGACGACCTGCGCAACTCCGTGTCGGTCGAACAGGTGATGATCAACGGACGCCTGTTCGAGGCAGCGACGCTGGACGAGGTGTGGCCACGGCAGCGCCCGCTGGGCTATCGGGGTTTCGTGGAGGATGAGCCGTAGGCTCACTCCCGCTCCGGCTCGGGCAGCCTGGCCCACACCATCCATCCCATGCACAGCACCGCGACCGCCCCGATGACGGTGTTGCCGGCGAATCCCAGATTGGCATAGGAGTACCCCGCCAACATCGCGCCCAGCGCGAATCCCACCTGCCCGAGCGCGACCGTCAGGCTCATGAGAGAACCGCGCCGGCTGGCGGGCACGAGCGCCGTCAGGAGTGCCGAGTACGGGCTCGTGCGCATCGCGATCATCATCATCATCACGGCGTAGAGCGGATAGGCGACCCAGAGGCTGGTGATGAGCGGCACCGTCGCGAGCATGACCACCGAGAGGCCCAGGCAGGAGGAGATCACCATCACCTTGCGGCCCACCCGGTCCGACAGCCTCCCGGCCTGGGGACCCGCGATGACGTTGGCCACCCCGGCCACCAGGAACAGCGATGCGATCTGTTCGGAGGTGGCGTCGAGGGAGGCCTCCAGCCAGGTGGGGAAGTAGACCACGAAGAGGGCGACCCCGAGCGAAACCATGAAGAAGGCGAGCGCGGCAAAGGCGATCTCCGGGCGGCGCAGCATGACGACGTAGCCCGCGATCGCCCGGTTGATGGTCAGCCGGGAACGCCGGCGCTTCACCGGGGGCTGCGGCACCCGCGTGTACACCAGCAGGAACGTCAGCGCCATCATGACGCCGAAGAAGTAGAAGGGGCTGCGGAAGCCGAATTCGCCCGCGAGCAGAACGCCCACGGGAATGCCGATGATCAGGCCGACGGCCGATCCGCTCATGACCCAGCCCGTCGCCCATCCGCGCCGCCGGTAGGGGAAGTAGTCGCCGACGTAGGACACCGCCGCGCCGGAGAGCACGCCGCCCGCGGCGCCCGCGAGCATGCGCACCACCAGGAACTCCAGGTAGGAGTCGACGAAGGTGTGCAGGGCGAGCGCGCAGGTCATCGCCCCGGCACCGAGCAGCAGGATGCGGCGCCGCCCGACGCGGTCGGAAATCGGCCCGGAGATCACCGCCATGATGCCCACCATCAGGCTGTAGACAGTGACCAGGGTGCCCAGGAACGCATCGGCGATGCCCAGTTCTTCCCGGATAAGGGGCAGGATCGGGGCGATCACCATGGTCTGACTGCTCGCGGAGAAGACCAGCAGCCAGAGCGCGAAGACGATCAGGTACGGGTGTGCGGGCGCCGTCGGGTCCTTCACGAACACGGTCCGATCGGTCCCGCGAGACCCGTGCCGGGTTTTCGAGGCGGATCGACCAATGTGGCGCCGGCGTCAGCTACGCGAACGCAATGCTGTCCCGGCGCCCGCGATGCCCTTCCCTGGACATGCACCCCGGGACGTCGTCGTCGCCCGGAGCCGTCAGCTTCCCGACGGTGCCGCCGCCCCTCCGTCCGGGCTGCGCGGGTCGGGGGCGCCGACGAACTCGCCGGTCGCCGGATCGACCCCGATCGAGCTGGCCCGCCCCTGGCTGCCCCTCACCTGGACCTCGTGGCCCATCGCTTCCAGCGCCGCGACGTCCCCGTCCGCAATCCCGCCGTCCTCGATGCGCACGTTGTTCGGGAGCCACTGGTGATGGATCCGGGGCGCGGCCACAGCCTCCTCGATGGTCATGCCGTGGTCGACGATGTTGAGCACCAGCTGCATCACGGTATTGATGATGGTGCGCCCGCCCGGAGTGCCGATGACCGCCACCAGCTCGCCGTCGCGCGACAGCACGGACGGGCTCATGCTCGACAGCATGCGCTGCTCGGGCCGCGCCAGGTTGGCCTCGGTGCCGATCAGTCCGCGGTCGTTGGTGAGGCCCGGCTTGCCGTTGAAGTCGCCCATCTCGTTGTTGAGGAGGAAGCCCGCCCCGGGCACCGTGATCTTCGAGCCGTAGCCCTGCTCCAGCGTGTAGGTGACCGAGACCGCCATCCCGTCGCGGTCCACCACCGAATAGTGGGTGGTCTCGGTGCTCTCTTCCGCCATGACCAACTGGGACGGCTCGGAGTGGCCGGCCCGGTCGGCGTGGATCCTGCCCCGCAGCTCGTCCGCGTAGTCCTTGCTGGTGAGCCGCTCCAGCGGCACGTCGACGAAATCGGTGTCGGCCAGATGCTGGGCCCGGTCGCGGTAGGCGAGGCGCATCGCCTCGGTGAGATGATGGACGTAGGCGGCGGAATTGTGCCCCAGCGCCGCCAGGTCGAAGCCTTCCAGGATGTTGAGCATCTGCACGATGGCCGTGCCCCCGCTCGAGGGGGGCGGCATCGAGACGAGGTCGTACCCGCGGTAGGTCCCGTGGATGGGAGTGCGCTCCTGCGCCTGGTAGCGGGCCAGGTCCTCCTCCGTGATCATGCCGCCGCCGCGCACCATCTCCTCGGCCAGGAGGCGCGCGGTCTCGCCGCTGTAGAAGCCGTCGTGGCCCTGGTCGCGGATCCGCGCCAGCGTGCGCGCCAGATCCGGCTGCCGGAAGAGCTCTCCCTCCTCGTAGGGAACGCCGTCCTTCGAGAACTGCCCGACGCTGGCGGGATAGGGCTCCATGCGCGGGAGGACGTTGGCCAGTGAACGCGCCAGCGCAGGGCTGAGGGTGAAGCCGTCGCCGGCCAGTCCGACCGCGGGCTCCACGAGATCCGCCCAGGGCGTTCCGCTGCCGTAACGCTCGTGGGCAAGGGCGAAGCCTGCCACCGTGCCCGGAACGCCGACGGCCAGGTAGCTGCCGTGGTGGATCTCGAAGGAATACTCGCCGTCCTCGTCGGTGAACATCTCGGGATGCGCGGCGAGCGGCGCCTTCTCGCGGAAGTCGATGGCCGTAGCGGCGCCGTCCGGGCTGCGGATGACCATGAAGCCCCCGCCACCAATGTTCCCTGCGGTCGGGTGGACCACCGCCAGGGCGAGGCCGGTGGCGATGGCGGCGTCCACCGCGTTCCCTCCGCTGGCCAGCACCTCGGCGCCCACCTCGCTGGCGATGAGGTTGGCGGACGACACCATCCCCTCCTGTGAGCGCAGGCCGAGGGTCGGGGAGGCGCCGTCCTCCGTCCGGGGGGGCACTTCGCCCCCCTGGCAGGCGGTCACGGCAACGAGCAGCGGGACGATCCAGCGCGACGTCGAATTCATCATCCGGTTCTCCAGTTTCGATTCGGATTTCGAACCCGGAATATGAACGGGTGCGCCGCCGAATCACCAGACCCCGCGCGCGAATCCCGGAACCAGCCGCGCCGGGCGCTGGTACTGATGGCGCGGGCGCGGATCCATGGCAGCCAGCCCACGCCGCTCCGCCTCCAACCCCTCACGAGACCGCGGACGGAAGGGCCGGCCCGAGATGACACCGTGGGTACGAAGACTGATCACCGCCAACGTGGTGGTCTTTCTGCTTTTTGCGGTCGCGGGGCCGCGATCCGACGGCTTCTGGGTCCTCACCCTGGTGCCGCAGCTGGCCTATCTGCGGCCGTGGACGCTCCTCACCTACATGTTCCTCCATGCGGGCTTCTGGCATCTCGCGCTCAACATGCTGGGGCTCTACTTCTTCGGTCCCCGGCTGGAGCTGCGCATGGGGTCCGCGCATTTCCTCAGGCTGTACCTGATCGGCGGCCTTGGGGGCGCGCTTTTCTCGTTCCTGCCTCCCATGGCGCCGGTCGTGGGGGCCTCGGGCGCGGTGTTCGCGGTCCTGCTGGGTTTCGCCCGCTACTGGCCCCGCGAGCCGGTCTACATCTGGGGCATCCTGCCGATTCGCGCGCGATGGCTGATCCTGTTTCTTGCGGGCTTCAGCCTCTTCGCGGGCATCACTCAGGTAGACGATGGCGTGGCGCACTTCGCGCACCTGGGCGGCTTCGCCGGCGCGCTGGTCTATCTCTGGGCCCGGCAACGCCGCCGGCGGATGGTCCGGCGGCGCATGCAGGGAGTGGTCAAGGCCCGGCCCGAAGCCGAGATGCGGCGCAAGTGGGAACTCATCCCGGTGGACGATCTGCATGAGCTCAACCGCGCCGAGGTCATCGCGCTGCTCCGCAAGGTGCAGGCGTTCGGCGCCCGAAGCCTGACGGTGGACGAGCGCGCGTTTCTGGACCGCATGGTGCCCTGACGCTATCCTGTGACACGGTTCCATGGTCTGCCATTTTGGCAGACTTTTTCGCTCCCGCAGCCGATGAGCCTGCCATTTTGGCATGAGGTCGTGAATCCGCATCCGGTGCGATCATTGAACTTACCGGCTTCGTTGGCTGGATTCCCGCCAAATGGTTCCCGCTGATTGCGCTACGAGGCCATGCCCCGGCGCTGTGCCAGGGCCTTCCTGAGCTTGTCCTCGTCCGCGCGCTGGTAGCACTGAAGCACCGTCTGAGCGGTTTTCCAACCTCCGAGTTCGCAGAGCACCTTCAGCGGTTGGTCCAACAGATCGGACGCGAACTTCCGCCTCAGCGAGTGCCAACCTCTCCCGCGCTTCGGTTCCAGTCCGGCGAGCGCCTCGGCCTTCTTCCACCACTTGGCGACCCGCCCGCGGTCCACGCACTTCGCGGGGTTCTTCGGCGTGGGCAGCAGCGGAGTGTTCCCGATCCCGGGGTTCCGCCTCCGCGCCTCCTCGAGGACGGCGAGCGCTCCGGCGGTCGCCGGGGTCCGGTGCTCGTATCCCGTCTTGTCATGTTCGCTGCGCCACCGAATGACCCCGGCCCCGAAGTCGATGTCCGACCACCGGAGTTGGCGGATCGCGCCGATGCGGTGCCCCGTCTCGTGCGCGAGGACCAGCGCGACGCGGAAGCGCCAGTCCATCTCCGTCGACACCTCCAGCAGCGCCTCGTGCTCCGCGGCCGTGAGCAGCACCCGCGTCGGGTTCTTCTCCCTCGGCGGCTTGAGGCCCCTCAGGGGATTCGCTTCAAGGAGGAGCCTGCCCTCCTCGTCCCTCGATCGCCCGGCCCAATTGAGGACCGCGCGCAGGAACCTGAGGTCCCGCTCGACCGTCCGGTCGGACACGGGGCGGCCACTCGGACCGACTCTGCCCGCCCGCCGTTCCCGGATGAACCGGTCCCAGTCCCGCTGCGAGAGCGTTTCCGGCTTCCGGTCCCTGCCAAAGCAAACCAGGAACATCGCCATGGCGGCCCGGTCATGCTGCCGGGTGTGCTCGCCCTTGGTGGGCGTCACCTCCTCACCGTAAATGTCAAACAGCCTCTCCAGCGTGAGCGGCTCGGGCTCGGCGTCCGGCTTGCCGTTCAGGTCCGGGCCGACGAAGCCGGCGGCGAACTCGTCCGCCTGCCGCTTCGCCCTCACCCACTCGCGGTGCCCCAGCGACCGGGTGAGCCTGCGCCCGTTCTCTCGCCACTCGATCTGGAA
>JAJDYN010000022.1 GCA_022825135.1 Gemmatimonadota bacterium
GGGCGCTCTGGCCGGGTTCGCCGAGGTGGTGGTACTCGCCCGCGCCCCAGCTCGCGAGCTGCGTGCCGGTAGCGGACTGCTGCTGGGCGTCGGACGCCCCGAAGGGCATCGTAAAGGAGGTGCCCCCGAAGAGCGCGGCCAGGCCGGCTTGGTCGCCCTGGGCGAGCCCCAGGCCACCCGCGCCCGGCGCGGACAGGCTCGCCGCCATCGACGAGAGCCCGTTCGTCTCCACGCGCTGCTCCATCCCCATCCCGCTGGCCACGGCATCGACCCGGCGGGCGATCGCCGAGACGGTGCTCGACGTCATCGCGGCCGCCACGTGCGGCAGGACGCGCGTGTTCAGCCGTCCCGCGCGCTGCACGGGATCGTCGGTCGCGGCCGAAGCGCTCGCCGACGCCGCGCCGGTGCCGGCCCGGTTGATCGCCGAGACCCGGTAGTGGCGAACGCTCCCCGGCTGCAGCTCGGTGTGCGAGAAGGCGGTGACCGTCGACTCGGTGTTGGTTACCAGGTCGACCCAGGCCGCGCCGGTCTCCGATACCTCGATGCGGTAGCCAGTGATGGGGGCGCCGCCATTGTAGGCGGGCGCGATCCAGAACAGGTCGATCTGGGTGGGCGTGACGTCGTTGGCGACCAGCCCGGTGGGCGCGTCGGGCACGGTCGCGGCCGTGGTGGAGCCCGCGACCCGCGACGCATCGCCCACGCCGACCCGGTTGATCGCCGAGACGCGGTAGTGGCGCGTACTCGCGGGCGCGAGCCCGCTGTGCGTGTAGACCGTGGCCGTGGTGCGCGTGTTGCCCACCAGGTCCTCCCAACTCCTGCCCCCGTCGGCCGACACCTCGATGCGGTAGCCGGTGACGCGCGCGCCCCCGTCGTCCGAGGGCGCCTGCCAGGAGAGGTCGATCTGCGAGGTGCCGCTTGCCTCGGCGCCGAGGCGTCGCGGCACCCCCGGCAGGGTCGCGTCGGTGGTCGCCCGCGCCACGTTCGAGAACGGCCCGACCCCCGCAAGGTTGATCGCGGCCACGCGGTAATGCCGCGTCATGGCGGGCCGGAGGTTCACGTCCGAGAACGTCGTCGTCCTCGCGTTCGTGTTTCGGCGGACGATGTTCCAGGTAGCGCCCCCGTCGTCGGAGGCCTCGATGCGGTAGCCGATGATCGAGACGCCGCCGGTGTAGCGGGGCGCGGTCCACGAAAGGTCGATGCGCGACGTGCCCACCGCCCGGGCCGTCAGCCCGGTCGGGACCCCGGCAAAGTCGGCGTGTGTAATGGCCGACGCCGGGATCTCGGAGGGCGACGGCGCCCACGGGCCGGTGCCCACGCGGTTGATGGCCGCGACCTGGTACTGGTAGCGGGTTACCGGCTCCAGTCCGGTGTCCGTGAAGGTGGTCGCCGTCGTCCCAGTGTTGGAACGGTGGGTGATCCACGACTCGTCGTCGGGCCCGATCCTCCGGATGGCGTAGCCGGTGACGCGCGCCCCTCCGTCGCTCTCCGGCCGGTCCCAGGCGAGGAGGATGCTGTTCGGCGCGGTGCTGCGCGCGCGGACGTTCTGCGGCGGTCCGGGAGGCGCTGCGGTGGTGGTGGCGTCGGCCACGTTCGAAGCGCGTCCCGTCCCCCGGCTGTTGACCGCGGACACGCGATAGAACCAGGTGGTGGCGGGTGAAAGGCGGGTGTCCAGATAGGTGGTGGCCGTGCTGTTGGTGCTCGCCACCAGGATGATCCAGCCCGAGATGCGGTTGGAAGACCTCTCGATCCGGTAGCCGGTGATCGCGCTCCCGCCGTCGTCGACCGGGGCCGTCCATCTGAGGAGGAGCTGGCCGCTTCCCGCCACGCCGCTCGGACCCACCCTGAGACCGGTGGGCGCGCCCGGTACAGCCACTTCGGTGGTTGCCCGGGCAACGTTCGACCACGGGCCCGTGCCGGCGCGGTTGATCGCCGCGACGCGGTAGTGGCGGGTGCTGTTAGGCTCGAGGGCGTCGTGCCTGAAGGCTGTGGCCGTGGACCCGGTGTTGGCCTCGAGCACCAGCCACCCGCCGGTTCCCGAGCGCGACACTTCGATGCGGTAGCCGGTGATCGGCGTCGAGCCCCCGGAGGAAGGGGCGCGCCACCTCAGCTCGATGGCGGACGTCCCCCGGGCCAGCGCCGTCAGGGACCGGGGCGCGCCCGGTACGACTTCCTCCGTGGTGGCGCTTGCCACGTTGGAGGGGTCTCCCGCCCCGTTGAAGTTGATCGCCGACACCCTGTAGTGGCGCGTGACACCTGCGGCGAGGCCGCCGTCGCGGTATTCGGTGTCGGTGTTCCGGGTATTGCGCTCCAGGTTGGACCAGGTGGCACCGGCATTCGTCGACACCTCGATCAGGTACCCGGTGATGTCGCGGCCGCCATCCGTGGTCGGTTCATCCCACTCCAGCTCGATCGCGTCGGTGCCGTCGGCAACGGCCGTGAGGTTGCTCGGCGCGCCGGGAAGCCCGGTGCGCGCCTCTCCGGTGACGTTTCTCAGCGCCCTCTCGAAGCCGAACACGCGATTGCCGATCAGGTCCCTTAGCGCGTTGGCGCTGGTGTCGCTGTAGAACACCCGGACCGCGTCGAGCGTATCGACGGGGCTGGCCAGATTCAGGAACACCTCGCGTCCGAATACCTCGACGCCGGACACGGTTTTGATGTTGAACACACCGCCTCGTAGGAAGGAGACCGAAAAGTCGCCGACTGCGGGAACGGCGCGCTGATCAAGGTTTTCGTTGAAGGTGATGGTGACTTCGTCGCCGTTCACCTTCGCGTCCTCCACCAAAGGCGCCCGGTTGTCCGCGTCGAGGGTGATCGTCCTCCCGATGTTTCCCTCTCCGAGGGTGTTCTGCGCCACGTTCGAAGGGATGCCTATGATCACAGGGCCCTCATAGTTCGGTTGCGTGATCAGGTTCAGCGCATAGCTCGAGCAATAGGTTGAGCTGCAAGCCTCCAAGACACCATCGGTCGTGGCGCCGAAGATCTGGATCTCCCCGATCAGGAGACCGGTCACGGGCTCCGAGAAATGGATGTCGATGCCGATTCTCTCGTGGGCGGACCCGGTCCAGGTGGACACAATCGCGGTCGTAGGGGGGACGGCCGCACGCGCCGTGGCAGCTCCCACCGCCGGGCGCTCCCCCCCGTGCCAACCATCCGGAGACGGCTCGTGAGCGCGCGCGCCCTGTGGAGACAGGATCGCCCAGCAGACCGCGGCGGTCAGGAGGAAACGGACGGACATGCCAAGCTGGTTCTGAATCATCGTGCCGCCTCTGCGTCACATGAAACGGGCAGTGGAATAGTGACTTGACGAGCGTCACCCCCCGCCCGGGGAGCCCCGGACGAGGGGTGAGCCGTCCTGCGGGCCATCAGCCTGGCTGGTGGCGAGTCAGCCAGGCTGATGGTGTTGAAGGGTGACTAGCTGCCGGTCCTTGCAGCAAGGGTGACTGCCGCGGAGCGCTTCCACTTCGGGCCGTCATCCGTGGCATCCGCGGTACCCTGCACCGACTCTACGGCAATACTGATCGCCGCTCTGAGCTCGGCTGCGGTGACGGTGACACTGGCGCCCGTGCCGCTGGGCAGTGCCACAGGCAGTGGCGTGCTGAAGGTGTCGCCGATCTCCGCTGAGACGGCACTCCTGGCGTTGGAATCTGCTCCTGATGCCAGGACCACCCACACCGTAGCACCCGCATTGGCGGCCGTAACCTGGGCAACGACCCGGAAGGCGGAGTTGGTATTCGTCAAGGCGTTCCAGCTGGCCTGGATGAAGTTGCCGTCCGTAGCCGCCTCGTCTGAGTTTGCTGCCGCCTGACGCCTCGCACTCACACCGGTGGCCATCGGATCGACCGCTGCAACGTCAACCGCAGCGCCTTCGATCTCGACATCGTCGTCCGTGTCTCCACTCGTGCCGTTGTCGCTGGTGGACACGACGCGAACCATGAACCCGCCATCGCTGTCGGTTGGGACTGTTTCGGTCCTTACCGTCGAGTCTGTGGCCGGTGTCGCCGCCAAGGCGGTCGACGTGACAGCACTGCCAAGATCCGTCCACGCACCATCGCCGACCTTGGACTGGGCTTGGTAGGTGACAATGTGACCGGTAGGCACCGTGCCCGCACTCCAGGCTATCCTGACGGTGTCGGTGTACGTCGGGGGATCGGATTCGTCGTTATCCGTGGTGCCGGGATCGTCTGCCGTAAGCACACGCGCCGCACTGACGTCGCTGGCTGCGAACGTCCTCGCCTGCACGAGGCCGACGTTCACGACCTGACCCGGAGCCACGTTGACCGCCGTCGCGTACTGAGGCGGAATCACGAATTCGTGGTTGGCAGCCGTGAAGCCCAGGCTGTAGCTGCCGAACGGCACGTTGAGCGAGAACACCCCGGTCACTCCCGTGGTGTCAGTAGACACAGCATCGCCGCCGGCTACCGGCGTGGCCGTGACCACGACATCGTCCATGGGCCTGCCATCCGCACCTGCGACCCTGCCGGTAATCGTGGCGTTCAAGAAGCCGGTGAAGTCGATGCCGGTGATCTCCGCCCCTGGGTGCGCCGGAGCCACCAGCGTCGCGGGCACGAAGGTCATGCCTCTCTTCGTCGCGGACACCGAGGCGGTCTGGCCCAGAGCCTTCGCGGCGATGATCGCCGTGTAGGTGCCGTCGGCGCCCGTCACGAGCTTGCCACTGTTCGCGCCGCTCGTCGCCGCGTTGAGCGGTGCCTTGCCGTCCACCTTGATCTCGACGCCCGCAACCGGCGCGTTGGAGCCGGAAGCGCGGATCGTGCCGCTGATCGTGGCGCGACTTTGGGCACCGGCCAGGTCGATGTCGTGCACCGTCGGGTTGTTGGCAAGGCCAGCAAACATGATGGTGTCCGCGGCGGCAACGCGTCCGGCCCTGGCGGCCGAGATCGCGACGATTTTCTGGTTTCGGAATTCGGTCCGGGTCGGTCTGCCGTCGATCCCGACCACGGCGTCGAAGCCTTCCACGATGTAGCGGCCGACCCCGTCGGTCATGGCCGACACGCCGTTCACGGTCACGGTGACGCTGTCCAGCGGGAAGCCGTTCGTCCCGGTAACGTGGCCGTAGATGAGACCCGTCGCCGGAGTGACGTCGATCTGGAGATCGGCGTCGACGTTGACTTCCTTGCCAAGCGCGCCGGTGGTCGCGTTCGGCGGACCCTCGGCCGCCCGCCAGCCGTCCGGGATGCCGAGCGCGTAGACGCCAGCCGCCATCTGACCGAAGCGGAACTCCTTGCGGTCGTCATGCGGCGTCGATCTGCTGTTGCTCGCCGCGGCGGTGAAGGACTCGCTGTCACCCGCGATGTTCTTGCCGTCGACCGGATCCAAGGTGACCGTCGTGCCGGGTACGTGCCTCAGGTCGCGTACCGTAAAGCCATCGCTGCCGGCAGTCCTGATGACGTCCTTCTTCCAGGCCTGCCCGGTGACGTTGTGGGTATTCACGTACGCGAACGACCCGCAATCGCCGCGACCCTCGTCCTGCAGCGGACAGAGCTCGACCGTGTGGCTCCAGCCGCCCATCGCGCCGAACGCACCGCCCGTCACACCGTTCGTGTCCATGTCCCGATACGCCGCGAGCTCATCGGAATGGATGCCGGCATTGAGGACCATGAGCTTTGCGTCGGCGTCGGCCTTGCTCGCCTCGACGATGACGTCTGCATCCGCCGGAAGGTGACTGAACACCACGAGGCCGGCCTTGCCGTGACCTCTGATGATCGCACCGCTGGACAGTGTGACGTCGTCTTCCTTCTGCGTATTCGCGGCCGCATTCCACTCCTTGCTCGTGAACGAACGGGAGCGTCCGGCGTCGTCGATATACCCGACCGAGAGGTCAAGCACCCCGGACGCCCTGTAGTCGCCAGCCAGGATGTTCTCGGTGAAGCCGGGAACCTGATCGCGCTCGTGGTGCACGTAGACCCTGAGGGTCTGGGTCGAGTACGCCACCTCGATCGTGCCGGCGTCCATCGTGCCCGCCAGCGACAGACCGGTGTGCTCGTACTCGACCGGCTCCGCCTCGTAGCTCTCGCCGCCGTCCATTTCGTCGTCCTGGTCGTCGGCAACCGCGAAGGTGAAGGTCGTGGGCACGGATGCCACGGTCGCCATGAGCGCCGCGTTGCCGTCGTCGTCCAGCATCTCCGGCGCACCCTCGACAGCATCTTCGCCGGACATGACGCTGATCGCCCAGCCGGCGAGCGCGTCGCCGCCGCCGTACTCGGTCGTGACCGTGGCGCCGCTGACCATCGCGTCTACGTTCAGGTTGACGAGGTCGTGGTCGTTCGAGCCCGCGGTTGCAAACATCTGCGGATCCCACGACACGGCCGTCATGCCTTCGCCCGTATAGCCGTCCGCGGCCACGCCCGCATGCACCATGTTTCCGCTGGTGCCGGCACGCGCGACCTTGATCGCGACCGAGCCGTCGTCGCCGGTCTCGCCGCCGCCGACCCTGGTCTCGCCGGCCGCGTCGGAGTAGAGCGTGACCATGGCGCCGGGAACCGCATCGCCGGTGTCGTCGCCGCTCTTCAGCATCACCGTGAAGTTCACGGTCGTGTGCGTGATGTCGAACGGAATCGACTGCGAAGCGGCCTCGCCGACCCCGAGAGCCATCGAGTAGCCCTCGCTCGGTCCGCCGTACGCGAGGTCGGCGGCCGAGAGCGCCGCGGCAACCTCGGCGTTGATGAGCACGACCAGCTGGTACGGGCCGGAGCGCAGACCGTCGAACGAGAAGGCGCCGGTCGCGTCGGTCGCGCCCAGCCGCTGCTCGTTGACGCCCGGGCCCACCAGCGCCACCGGAAGACCGGCTCGGGCCAGCGGATGCTCGCCCTCGTCGAACATGTCGTTCTTGTCCAACTCATCGATGAAGACCATTCCGGACACGCTCGCGGTGCGCGCGTGCGCGCCCTCGAAGTTCACGATCGCCGATTCGTCGTCACCGACCGTCACGTCCGCGCTCATCGACTCGAACACGTAGGCGTCGCTGTCGACCGCGATCGAGACCGTGTAGTCGCCGGCCGCCAGGCCCGCGAAGTTGTACTGCCCGCCATCGTCGGTCATCGCCGTGCGGCTGTCATCGCCGCCCGCCAGCGTGACCTCGATGCCGCCGAGGCCCATGCCTTCGACGCTCACCCGGCCGGCGATGCCCGAAGTCCGGAGCAGGACGCCGGTGAACGACACCGTGCCGGTCTCGTCCAGGTCCACACTCACGTCCTGAGACGTGGACGCGAACTCGTAGTCGCGGGTGTCGAAGTCGGAAATGCTGACCGTGTAGGAGCCGGGGCGCAGGTCCTCGAACCGGTACATGCCGTCGGCGTCGGTCAGCACCGTGTAGCTCTCGTCGGCCGGACCGCCGCTCAGGGTGACCGTCACCCCGGCAAGGCCCTCGCCCTCGATAACCACCTGGCCCTCGACCGCTGACGTGCGGATGAAGTGGCCCGTGAAGTCGGCCTGACCGACCTCGCCTACCTCGACCGAGATCTCGAGGCTCACTTCCTCGAACGACACGTCCTCCGGGAAGTCAGAGATCGTGACCGTGTAGGTGCCGGCCCGGAGCCCCGTGAAGGCGAAGCCGCCGGTCTCGTCGGTCTCCATGGTCTCGCCCATCGCGTGCTCGCCGCCGAGCGTGACCGTCACGCCCGCCAGCGTCTCGGGCTGACCGTCGCCGCCGCTCATCATCGCGTCGGCCGCAACCACGTTGCCGACCACCGCGGAGGACCGGATATACTCACCGGCACTCTGGTCCTCATAACACGCTAAATTACAGCAGGATACGATTACAAATGCTGGGACGTTATCATATTGTTTACCTGCATTTTTCACCGCTCGTCGGACTGGGGAAGCTCACACGGCGCCCCGCCCCGGCGCCCCAGGCTGTCAACCGGGTTGACGTACGTAGTTCCCCCATTCCTCCATCACGTCTCGCCTCCGCTTGAGGAGGTCGGTTCGCAAGTACGCCCCCTCGACGCCCTTGACGGTATGTGCGAGCGCCGACTCCGCCACTTCGCGGGGTACGCCGCACTCGGCGCACCAATCGCGGAACGACGAACGGAAGCCGTGCGGCACGGCTGGAATGTCGAGTCGTCGGCAAAGCAGAGGGAATGTGTTGCCGCTCAGCTCTCGGCCCGCCGCAGACGGAAACACCCACGCGGATCCGACGGAGCAACGGCGTGCCTCGGCGAGTATTTCGAAGGCACGTGAAGACAACGGCACGCGATGCTCTCGTCCGGTCTTCATGCGCTCGCCAGGCACGGTCCATGTGGCGGTCTCGATGTCGATCTCCGCCCACTGCGCCCCCCGAACCTCACCCGATCTGGTCGCGGTCAGAACGAGGAACTCGAACGCCAGCTTCGTCACGGGTCGTGACGTGCTCGCACGTACTCTTGCCAGCGCCTGCGCGACTTGAGCATACGGCAGTGAGCGATGGTGGACCGTGCGAAAACCGTTCTTGGGGAGCGCGGTGGCTATGGCGTCGCCAGCCGGATTCCCTTCCCTGTACTCTCTCGCTACCGCCCACCTCATCACCGCCGAGATCCTATTGCGCACGCGCTTCGCCGTCACCCGCTTCTCATTCCAGATCGGTAGCAGGATGGCCATCACGTCCGTAGTCGTGATCTTGTCCACCGTCTTGTGTCCGATCTTCGGGTAGACGTATGCGCGCAGGCTGCTCCTCCACTGCTGCTCGGTGTCACCGCCCGGCTTCCAGTTCGCCTTATGGATCGCAATCACCTTCTCGGCGGCTCGCGCAAATGTCGGAATGCCGCCGTTCCTCGGGTCGATCCCGCGTGCCAATGCTCGGCGGTGTTCCAGAGCCTTCGCCCTCGCCTCCTTCAAGCTCACGACCGGATAGGCTCCCAAACCGAGGTTAACGGCGTTGCCGTTAATGTAGAGGCGCTGCGCCCATGTCCTGCTGATCCGACCGGTTGATGTGGGCTTAACCAGCAGTGACAGCCCGTACCCACCGCGTCCATCCCCGTATCGGCCCGGGCGCCGGATTCTCTTGACGAAACTCGCGTTCAGCTTCGAGGGTCGCTTCATCGTGCATCCTACCCGTTATCACGTTGACGGGATTGCACCACTCGGGACAAACGGCTTCGCGAGACGACTCAGTGCGGTACCGGGTGCTGGAGGACAGGACGATCACTGTGAAGCTGGGGCCGCGCTCCAGCTTCCTTCGGCCTTCTCCGGCAAGACGTGGGCGAGTCGGTGGGGAACATCGGCGATCCATGCAGTGGCCTCGCCCGTCGCTGGTTTGCCGCCCGGGTGGCGGATCATCCCGGGTACGATGCCACATCGGTGCGTGACCGCCGTTAGATTGGTAGCCCGCGCGACCGCACGCGAGCGCGTCTTCAACCAACACCGAGAGAAGGAGCAGCGCCTTGGGCAAGATCATACTCGTCACGGGAGCCTCGTCCGGCATGGGCCGGGAGGCCGCGATCCTCCTGGCCAGCGGCGGACATACCGTCTACGCTGGCGCGCGCCGGGCGGACCGCATGGCCGACCTGTCCGAACACGGCATCACCCCAGTCGAGATGGATGTCTCGAAGGGCAGGGACAACGAGCGAGCCGTCGGTCGGATCATCGACGCCGAGGGACGGATCGACGTTCTGATCAACAACGCGGGCTTCGGCCTCTACGGCACCGTCGAGGACATCCCGCTCGACGACGCAAGATACCAGTTCGACGTCAACCTGTTCGGCCTCGCCCACCTCACCCAACTCGTCCTGCCGCACATGCGGGCGCAGGGCGGGGGCCGGATCGTCAACACCTCTTCGATGGGCGGCCGGATCTTCACGCCCTTCGGAGCTTGGTACCACGCGACCAAGCACGCGCTCGAAGGCTGGTCGGACTGCCTGCGCATCGAGACCGCGCCCTTCAACATCCAGGTCGTCCTCATCCAGCCGGGCCTCATCCAAACCGAGTTCGGCCACGTGGTGGGAGGAAGCCTCCAGAAGTATTATGCCCACAGCGCCTACAAGGCCGGGCTGGACCGGTTCTTCGCGATGGCGTCCGATCCCAAGGCCGCCAGCCGCGGCACCGACGCCAAGGTTCTCGCCCGGGTGTTCGTCGAGGCGGCGACCGCAGCCAAGCCGCGAAGGCGGTACGTGAAGGGCGCGACAGCGCGCCCGCTGATGTTCATCCGCAAGTGGTTCGGTGACGGGATCTACGAATCCGTGCTGCGCCGCACCTTCGGTTGAGGGACCGGCCCCGCAGAGTACCGGCTTGGGCGGATCCGTCTCGATGTTCAGCATCAGGATAGCCGGGGCCGGGTTGACCAAGCCGCAATCCGGGCTCGCCGAGGGGGACTGGGGCTCCGTGGTCAGGGCTGGGCTGCTCCGCCGCCGCGGGGGGGGCGGCTCCGGACGCACTTCCGCGCCCTGCCGCATGCCGAGGTCGGGGCGGCGCTTGAGGCGGTCCGCGAGTCGGATGCGTGGTTGGGCATCCGGCTGTGTCTGGAGTTCGTGGCCCTGGCGGCGACGAGGAGCGGCGAGGCGCGCCGGGCGCGCTGGCCGGAGATCGACCGGGACCGCGCGACATGGACGGTGCCCGCGGAGCGCATGAAGGGCGGACGCAAGCATCGGGTGCGCCTGTCGACGGGCGTGCTGGCGGTGCTGGAGCAGGCGCAAGAGCTCGAGAAGGGATCGGGGTTGATCTTCCCCAGCTTCAAGGGGCTGGAGCTGCGGAGCCCTCAGAAGGGGCGAGAGGTTGCGCCGGTCCCACAACCGCTTCAAGGAGGAGATGCGCCTTGAACACGCTTGCCGTGCTGGCTTCAGTCGTTGCTGATCTGTTTGAGGCATCGTTCGAACGTCGAGGGCCATCGTTCGGCAGATTCGGCAGCCCGTCCATCGGTTGGATGGGCGTCCACGATGGATGCGGCGGCGTGCAATGGAACGCTTGGTACTCCCGGCCGGAGCAGACGTCATGGCTGGGCGTCAACCTTGAGGGAATGAAGTATGACGGCTGGCCCGTGGCTCGACTCATCGAGCGAGAACTCCTCCGTCCACTCCTGCTGACGCAGTATCGCTCCAGGGTTGCGAGACCGGACGAGGTCAAAGTTAGCTGGCGGCGGGATGCGTGGCAGGGACCCGGTCGTGTCAAGATCAGGGAAGCGGAGCTACCGCCTACTCCCATCTGGCTCGACGAGCTTGATGCCGAGGGTTGGACGCACGCGCTGAACCGAGCGAGGCGGTGCCTGAATCCTGATCTGAACTATCGAGGTCGCCGCCGAATCCAGGTGAAGCTGCATTCCTCATGCAAGAAAGTAGTAAGGGAAGTCACTCCCCACCTCCAGTTCATGACACGATTCAACTGCTTTGCGGCGAACCCCTCCAAGGCGTTGAAAGAAGCCAAGGCCAACCTCGACCCGCTGCACGACTTCGCCAGCCGGCAAGCGGCATCCCTGCGTGGTTGAAGCCGACAACCGGCTGCGGGTCATTCGTGTCCCGGAAGCTAGCCAGAGTCCCGCTGTTTGAGGCAGTTTACGTGACTCCTTGTCTTGATTCGCGCCCCCACGGTTCCGTATCGAACGTGGGTGCGCCGGTTCTGATCTACTTACCGGTTCTCGGGGCCGACAGGTCGTTTCCCGCAAACGGGGGCTCCCGCGGCTCTAGGACGTGGTGTCGAGAAGATGCCCCTTCCCGCCGGTCGGGGCCTCAAGTATTTAGTGCCGCTCCCCTCAATGCCCCCGGACGCCCCTGCTGTCCGGCGCGCCGTCACCCTGCGTGCAAACGGGGCCGAGGGATTTCGACCGCTCCCTTGCCGCGAATCCCTGGGCGAGTGGGTTGCCTCCCGGCGTCAAGATGTGAGCCAGGCGCGGCGTGCCGCCGTCCGCGTCCCCGAAGGGTGGACGGGGTGTGCGTGTTGCGGCAGTGCCCTGTCGGCACGCGACACCCCGTCCCAGAGGACTCGAACAGTGAACAGTCAAATACCTGTCCTTTGTTGCGATTCTCCGGCTTTTTCGGTACGGTGGAATCTGACTTGAGGTCTCGGCAAAAAGAGCAGATCGTGCAGTCCTGATTGAACTTATACGATTTTTTGCCTTGGATTCCATGGCCCTTTGGGGACACTTACAAGCAGGAGGTCGGCGGTTCGAATCCGTCAGCGCCCATGGCCGGGCTTGCCCCCGCGAGGTTCCGCAATCGCTCCATTCCGTGTATCCTGTCCTGTCCTTCCGTCGGATGGGGCAGTCCGGCGGTGTCGGGTGCACCCACAACGCAGGAGATGTAATGAACAAGAAGGAAATGGCGGCCGCTCTCGCGCAGCAGGCCAACCTCTCCCAGGCGAAGGCAGCGGACGTGCTCAACTGCATCTTCGACACAAGCGCCGGATCGGGCATCATTGCCGGCGAACTCGACGCGGGCGGCAAGGTGACGCTCCCCGGGTTCGGCAGCTTCGGCGTCAAGTCGCGCGCCGCGCGCACCGGGACCAACCCGGCCACCGGCGAAAAGATCACCATCGCGGCGAAGAAGTACGCGTTTTTCAAGCCCGGCAAGCCGTTGCGGGACCGGGTAGCAGGGGGATAGATCCTCGGACGTAACTGCACGCAGTACGGAGAGCATTCCGGCGTGCCCGGACGTGGCTGGAAAGCGGTGCCCGCGATTCCGGCCGACCCATGCCCAGGTGGCCTGATCGATATCCCGCTGGTGCGCCGGATGCTCTCTCCCGATTCTCAATCCTCAGGACCCTGGTCGACCCAAACGTGAATCCCTCCGCCCCCTCGCCGGTCGAGACAGCGGGCGATGCGCGCGCGCACGGCTCAACCGCGAGCGGGGTCTCCCGCTGGGCCAAGGTCATCGACCACTCCCGGTGCATCGGATGCCATGCCTGCACCACCGCCTGCAAGTCCGAAAACGAGGTTCCGCTCGGGGTCACCCGCACCTACGTCAAGTACGTCGACGCGGGCGAGTTCCCGCGGACCCGGCGGGCGTTCCAGGTAACCCGCTGCAACCAGTGCGAGGACGCTCCCTGCGTCACCGCCTGTCCCACCTCCGCCATGTACCGCCGGTCCGACGGTATCGTGGACTTCGACAAGGAGGCATGCATCGGCTGCAAGGCCTGCATCGCCGCCTGTCCCTACGACGCCATCTTCATCAACCCCGAGGACCATTCCGCGGAGAAGTGCAACTTCTGCGCGCATCGCCTGGACATGGGTCTCGAGCCGGCGTGCGTGGTGGTGTGTCCCACGGAAGCGATTCTGGTCGGCGACCTCAACGATCCGCTGGCCAAGGTGACCGAGATGGTCCACGAGGACGCCCTCACCGTCCGGCGCCCGGAGAAGGAGACCCGCCCGAAACTCTTCTACAAGGACGCGCGCCAGGTGACGCTGGATCCGCTGGCGGCGGCACGGCCGGAGGGGGGGCTCTTCATGTGGAGCGAGCAGGGAAGCGGCGCCGACCAGGTGACATCGGGCCACCCGGGGTGGAGCAACTCCTCCGCGGGCGCGATTCTGAGCTACGACGTACCCCACAGCGCTCCCTGGGACGCGCGGGTCAGCCTCTACACCTGGACCAAGTCGATCGCGGCCGGAGCGTATCTGGCGCCTCTGCTGCTCATCCTCTTCGGGGCGCTCTCGTGGACGGACCCGCTCTGGCTCTTCGGCGCGCCCCTGCTGGCGCTGGTGTTTCTGGTGGTCACCACGGGCCTTCTGATCTGGGATCTGGAGCATCCCGGGCGCTTCCACTACATCCTGCTCCGGCCGCAGTGGCGAAGCTGGCTGGTGCGCGGGGGCGTCGTGCTGGCCGGTTACGGGGCTGTGCTGGCGGCCCATCTGGGGGCGGCCTGGGCGGGAGCCTCCGGGACCGTCCGCGTGCTGGCGCTGGCCGGAGTCCCGCTGGCCGCCATGACGGCGGTGTACACGGCGTACCTGTTCGCCCAGGCGAAGGCCCGGGACCTGTGGCAGAATCCTCTGCTGCCGCCCCACTTCCTGGTTCAGGCGCTGCTCGCGGGCGCGGCGGCGGTCCATCCGTTGGCGGCCCCCGCGGTGCGTCCGCTGCTGGCGGAAGGCTTCGCGGCACTCACCGCGGCCCACCTGTTGCTGGTCCTGGGCGAGATCACCATCACGCACGGCACCGCGCACGCGCACTTGGCCGTCCGCGAGCTGACCCGGGGGCGCTTCGCCGCCTGGTTCCGGGCCGGCATCCTCCTGAGCGCCGTGGGGCTCGCCGCCCCCTGGATCGGACTGCCGGCCCTGCTCGCCGGGCTCCTGGGACTGCTGGCCTACGAGCACGCCTACGTGCAGGCGGGACAGGCCGTCCCGCTGTCGTGAGGATCGCCCGATGAAGCACGAAGACGACGGGACCGGATCGTGAAGAACGGCGGCCGCGAGGACCTGAAGCGCCTGAACGAGCGGGTGTCGGCCGCCCGCCGGGAGGCGGAGGAGCGTGGCGAGAGCTTCTACCCGGGTCCCAGCCGCGTACACCTGGCCTCGTTTCCGCCCAAGGAGCGTTGGGACGACTGGGTGGAGCTGGATTCGCGCGCCTGGCCCCGGCGTGTCGAGAAGCGCTACATGCTGGTGCCGACCACCTGCTTCAACTGCGAGTCCGCGTGCGGGCTGCTGGCCTACGTGGACCGCGACACCCTCGAGGTGCGCAAGTTCGAGGGCAATCCCGAGCACCCGGGGTCGCGGGGCCGCAACTGCGCCAAGGGACCGGCGACCGCCAACCAGGTGACCGATCCGGACCGGATCCTCTATCCGCTGAAGCGCGCCGGCGAGCGCGGCTCAGGGAAGTGGACCCGGGTGAGCTGGGACGAGGCCCTGGACGAAATCGCCGGACGCATTCGCCGGGCGCTCGAGGAAGGGCGCCAGAAGGAGATCATGTATCACGTTGGCCGCCCGGGGGAGGACGGCTTCACCGAGCGCATGCTGGCGGCGTGGGGCGTGGACGGCCACAACTCGCACACCAACATCTGCTCGTCGGGCGCGCGGGCCGGGTACCACCTCTGGATGGGGATGGACCGCCCGAGCCCCGACCACACCCACGCGCGCGTCATCCTCCTCGTGTCGAGCCACCTGGAGACGGGGCACTACTTCAACCCGCACGCCCAGCGCATCATCGACGCCAAGGCCGGCGGGGCGAAGCTCGTCGTCCTCGACACCCGCCTCTCCAACACCGCCACCCACGCCGATCACTGGCTGTCCCCCTACCCGGGCTCGGAGGCGGCCATCTTCCTGTCCATCGCCCGCTGGCTGGTAGCGAACCGGCTCCACAACCGCGACTTCGTGCGCCGCTGGTGGAACTGGCGGGAGTTCATGGCCCGGGCGCACCCCGATTCGCCGCCCGACTTCGAGCGATTCGAGGAGAAGCTCGAGGAGATGTACTCCGAGTACACCTTCGACTACGCGGCGCGCGAGTCCGGGGTGGACGCGGGCGCGATCGAAGCAGTGGCCCGCCTCGTGGCCGGGGCCGGGACCCGGCTCTCGACCCACAACTGGCGCAGCGCCGCGGCCGGCAACCTCGGCGGCTGGCAGGTGGCCCGCACCCTCTTCCTGCTCAACGCGCTGACGGGAGCGGTCGCGACCGAGGGGGGCACCCATCCCAACTCGTGGAACAAGTTCGTGCCGCGTCCCATCCATCTGCCCCGGCACCCGGAGCACTGGAACGAGCTCACCTGGCCTGCCGAGTATCCGCTTGCGCTGATGGAGATGTCCTTCCTGCTGCCGCATCTTCTGAAGAGGAGCGGCGATTTCCTCGACGTCTACTTCACGCGCGTGTACAACCCCGTCTGGACCAACCCGGACGGTTTCTCCTGGATCGAGATGCTGACGGATCCGGAGCGGGTCGGCCTGCACGTCGCCCTGACGCCCACCTGGAACGAGACCGCCCACTTCGCCGACTACGTGCTGCCCATGGGGCTCGGCTCCGAGCGCCATGACGTGCACTCCTACGAGCAGTACGCGGGGCAGTGGGTGGGCTTCCGCCAGCCCGTGCTGCGCGCCGCGCGCGAGCGCCTGGGCGAGAGCGTTTCCGACACCCGCGAGGCCAACCCGGGCGAGGTGTGGGAGGAGAACGAGTTCTGGATCGATCTCACCTGGCGCATCGATCCCGACGGAGACCTGGGCATCCGCTCGTTTTTCGAGTCGCGCGCGCGCCCGGGGACGAAGCTCGGCATCGACGAGTACTACGGATGGATGTTCGAGAACTCCGTTCCGGGACTGCCCGCCGCCGCCGCCCGGGAGGGCGTCACGCCCCTGGAGTACATGCGCCGGTACGGGGCGTTCGAGGTGGCCTCGCGGACGGGCGCGCTGCACGAGGAGCCGGTGCCCGACGCCGAGCTCGACGATGTCCGTATCGACGCGGACGGCCGCGCCTACACCCGCGCTCCCAAACCCGATTCTCCCAACGTTGTCCCGCTCCCCGTGGTCGACGGCGACGCGGACGGGCGCCGGCGGGCCGGGGTCGAGGTGGATGGCCGCATCGTCAGAGGCTTCCCTACGCCCTCGGGACGACTGGAGTTCTGGTCGGGCACCCTCGCGGAGTGGGGCTGGCCCGAGCTGGCCACTCCCGGATATACGCGCAGTCACATCCACCGCGAGAACCTGGAAGAGGGGCAGATGGTGCTCATCTCCACCTTCCGGGTTCCGATCCAGATTCACACCCGCAGCGCCAACGCCAAGTGGCTCGACGAGATCGCCCACACCAACCCGCTCTGGATCCATCCGGGCGATGCGCGCGGGATCAACGTTCGCACCGGCGACCTGGTGCGCGTCGAGACCGAGATCGGTCACTTCGTGGTGCGTGCCTGGGTCACGGAGGGGATTCGCCCCGGAGTGGTCGCGTGCAGCCACCACATGGGGCGCTGGAAGGTCGCCGACCACGGCCAGAACCAGGCGATGGCCACCGTGGATCTGGAACGCGGCGAGGAGGGCTGGTCGCTCACGCGGCGCAAGGGAGGAGGGCCCTACGAGTCGGCGGACGCCGACACCGCCCGCATCTGGTGGACCGACGTGGGCGTGCACCAGAACCTGACCTTCCCCGTGCACCCCGACCCGATTTCCGGGTCGCACTGCTGGCACCAGGCGGTGCGGGTGAGCGCGGCGCGCCCGGGGGACGCCTACGGCGACATCTCCGTGCGCGCCGGTCGCTCCGGCCGGGTGTTCCGCAAGTGGCTCGGCTACACGCGCCCGGCCGGGAGCGTCTCTCCCGACGGCACCCGCCGCCCCTACTGGCTGCTCAGGCCGGTGCGTCCCACTCGCGAAGCGTACCGGCTGCCCGCGGACGATCCCGCGGGAGGCTAGCACCCCGTGGAGGTCATCCGCGCGCTGGCGACGCTGGCAGAGCCTCCGCACCCCGCCCACGCATCCATCGCCCGCGCCCTCGACCTGCCGGAACTCCCGCGGCCGGCCGACCACACCGAACTCTTCCTCTTCCAGCTGTATCCGTTCGCCTCCTTCCACGTCGGCGCGGACGGCATGCTGGGCGGTGAGGCCGCCGACCGGGTGGCGGGCTTCTGGCGCGCGCTGGGCAGGGAGGCTCCCGATGAGCCGGATCACCTGAGTGCGCTGCTGGGCCTGTACGCGGGACTCTCGGACGCCGAGGCCCGGGAGCCGGCCGGGCCGGGCCGGGTGCTGCGCCGGGAGAGCCGCAAGGCGCTCCTCTGGGAGCATCTGCTTTCCTGGCTGCCGCCCTACCTGCACGCCGTAGGCGAAACCGCCCATCCTTTCTACCGGCGCTGGGCCGAACTCCTGTGCGCCGCCCTTCTTTCGGAGGCGGCCGAACTCGGAGCGCCGGACCGACTGCCCCTGCACCTGCGCGAGGCGCCTCTGCTCGAAGATCCGCGCATCGGCGGGGGAGGCGTCTTCCTGAGCCAGCTGACCGCGCCCGTGCGCACCGGCATGCTCCTTACGCGCGCGGACCTTGCGCGTTGCGCGGACGACCTGGGGCTCGGTCGACGCGCGGGAGAGCGCCGTTTCGTCCTGAAGGCGCTGCTCTCCTCGAGTCCCCAGGCCGCGCTCGACTGGCTCGGCCGGGAGGCCGCGCGCTGGCGCGGAGTGCACGAGCGCTACCGGGCGGAGGCCGAAGCCGTTTCCCGCTTCTGGACGTCCAGGGCGGACGCCGCTCACCGTCTCCTGGTCGAGCTTTCGCGTGATGCCGGAGACGGCGACAGGCCCGCATCCACGCCCGCGACACTTCGCGCCCGCTCGTAACGTACGGGCGCCATCGACGCCGTCGGATTTCGCTGCGCAACGCGCGCGAGGTCTCGCGGCGTGCCCCGACAGCATGGCGCGCAGCCGCTGGCCGCTCCCCGGCCCTGCGCCACCGGACCCACGGAGGACATCGATGACGGAAACAGCCGGACACACCAGGAACAGGAAGCTCATTTGGGCAGGAGGGGCGGTGGCCGCGGCGGTGGTCGCCCTGTCTGCGATGGACGGAACCGCAATCCAGGCATCGCCACAGGAGTACCGCATCGCAGGCAGCCATGTCGCGGTCTACAACCTGGCTGGGGCGGTGAACGTCGTGCCGGCAACCGGCAGCGATGTAGTCGTGACCGTGCATCCGCGGGGCCCGGATGCGGAGACGCTGACCGTCGAGTCCGGGGAGATCGGGGGCGCGCAGACCCTGCGTGTCCGCTATCCCTCCGATCGCGTCATCTACAGCGACATGGGCGGGAACTCCAGAACCCGGGTCCGGGTCCGTGACGACGGCACCTTCGGACACGGCGGATTCTCGCGCGGTGAGCGCGTGGACATCCGCAGTTCGGGAAGCGGGCTCGAGGCCTGGGCCGACCTCACCATCGCGGTGCCCCCCGGCCAGCGCTTCTCGCTCTACCTTGGCGCGGGCGCGACCGAGGCGCGCGATGTCGAAGGGGATCTGGAACTCGATACCCAGTCGGGTTCGATCGAATCCGCGGGCACCCTCGGGAGCCTGAGCATCGACACCGGATCGGGATCGGTCCGGGTGTCGGCCGCGAACGGGGATCTGGACGTCGATACCGGGTCGGGACAGGTCACGCTGGACGGCGTGACCGGCGAGCGCGTGCTTGTCGACACCGGCTCGGGCAGCGTGCACGGCTCCGACATCCGTTCGGAATCGGTGGAGGTGGACACCGGGTCGGGTCGCATTACCTTGCTGGCCGTGGAGGCGCCGGACATCATGGTGGACACCGGCAGCGGCAGCGTGGAAGTGGACCTGGTCGCCGACGTCCAGCGGCTGGAAGTGGACACCGGCTCGGGCGGCGTGACCCTGCGCGTCCCGGGCGACCTGGGCGCGCGCATGGAGGTGGACACGGGCAGTGGCACGATCGATGTGGAGGTCCCGATCGATGAGAGCACGCGGCGGCGCTCCTTCCTGCGCGGCACCATCGGTGACGGCCGGGGCAGCATCGTGGTCGACACGGGTTCGGGATCGATCCGGGTTCTGGCCCGCTGACGTCGAGGCGACATCCCCGGCCCGGAAGATCGCCGGGCCGGGGATGTTTGCGTCCGCGGTCCTTCGGAGCCGCTGACGTCGGGTGTTTCGCTTCCGGCACCCGGTGCAGGTCCGGTTCCAGGACATCGACGTGGGCGGCCACGCCCATCACTCCAGGGCCTTGTCCTACTTCGAGGAGGCGCGCGCCGCCTACTGGCGGGAGGTTGCGGGGCGCCGCACGCCGGAGGAAGTGGACTACATCCTGGCCGAGGCCGGCATCCGCTATCACGCGCGCGTGCTCTACCCCGACCGCCTCACCGTGGGCACGCGAATATCCGTTCTCGGGAAGAAGCACTTCGTCATGGAATACGAAGTGCGGTCGGGCGAGGGAAAGCTGCTGATTTCGGGCAGCACCGTGCAGGTGATGTTCGACTATGCCGCCGAAGCGAGCCAGCGGATTCCACCCGCCCTCGCGGAACGCATCCGAGCCCACGAGGGGCCGCTTCCCGCGCGGCGGGGATCCTGACGCCCCCGCCCGGGTTACAGGAAAAATCGAACACCGTACCGGCGGCGCTCCGATGGCCAATCCGGTTCGCTCTTGACGCGTTGCGTGTCAACGCCCCCTTTGTATTTCGGGGTCGGTTGACCGTCTCCCGCGCGTGGGTATAGTTTGCATAGCTTTCCCGGTAACCTTGGCGGAGTTAGGAGCGATGTTCTTCAGGTTGGCATTCCCCCGGCTGGGAGTCGCGTTGCTTGCGGCGTTCCTGTTCCTGCCGGCGCTCGCGTCGGCGCAACAGGAAGTGCAGGGACGCTTCAGGGTCATGATCCCCGACCTCTTCCCGGGGGAGGATACCGGCCGGGGCTTCGGAGAGGACGTGGCCGAAGAGCTTCGCGACCTCATCAACCAGCTGCCCACCCATGAGCCGGTCGACCGCAACGAGATCCGCGACGCCATGCGTCAGTTCGACATCGACCGCGACGACCTGAACTGCATCCGCTCGCGCCAGCTCGCGACCCAGATCAACGCCGAGCTGGTCATGTGCGCGAACTACACCGAGGGGCAGGACGACTGGACCCTGGCCAACATCCAGTTCGTGAGCGTGGCGTCCGGAGAGACCTTCACGGTGGAAGACTTCACCGTTCCGGATGATGACGGCGACGAACTCGCCGCGCAGCACATCTTTCAAGTATTCGACGGATACGTGGAGCAGTTGCGCTTTGCGGCCATCTGCCAGGAGTACTTCGGCAGCCAGCAGTGGGCCAACGCCCTGCAGAACTGCGACAGGGCGATCGAGGGGAACCCCGGTTCCGAGTCTTCGCGCTACGCCCGGGCCCGGGCGGTGATGGAGCTGGGGGACCGCCAGGAAGGTCTCGACGAGATGCTGCGGGTCCTCGACCTCAACCCATTCAACGAGAACGCCCTCCAGTTCGCCGGGATGCTCTCCGCCGAATTCGGCATGGACGAGGAGTCACTGAGACACTACACCGCCTACCTCGAGCTCAACCCGGGAAGCGCCGCCGTGCGCATGCGGGTTGCGTATGATCTCGCGACCGCCGGAAACGCCGAGGGCGCGATGGTCCTGATCGAGGAAGGCGTCGCGATGGACGACACCAACGACGACCTCTGGGAGCAGCTCGGAGGCTTTGCCTTCACGGCGGCCGGGCAGGCGATGGAGGGCCAGAGCGAGCCGACTCCGGAAGTCGAGCGGCTGTACCGGAGGGCCATCGAAGCCTATACGCGCGTCCTGGACAGCCGCGGCGCGGAGACGACCCCCGCCCAGCTGATCAACGTCATCAGGGCCTACCTGCAGCTCGACGATCCGGCCGCCATCGACTTCGCACAGCGCGCGGTTCAGGTGCATCCCGGGGAAGCGGCGCTCTGGTCGCAGCTGGCCGACGCCCTGCAGCGCAACGATCGTCTCCAGGAAGCGATTGCGGCGATCGAGAGCGCGAAGGGAGTCGACCCCGAGTACCCGAATCTCTCGGCCCGCCAGGGAAGCTGGCTCCTCGAGGCCGATGACGTCGAGGCGGCCATCGGGTTCCTGAAGGAGGCCGTGGAGCGCGGCGAACAGTCCGCCGACATCATGGCGGGTCTGGTGTTCGGCAAGGCGTACAACGATGGCGTTCAGGCGACCAACTGGACCTACGCCATCTCGCTGCTGGAGAGGACCAAGAACGAGTTCGAGGTCTCGGAAACCATGAGTTCACAGTTGGACTTCTGGCACGGATGGTCGCTCTACAACCACGGCCTCGCGCTCCAGGAACCCAACACCATCGATTCCGCCCGCCAGTCGCTCCCGATCTTCCAGCGAGCCCTCCCGCTGTTTGAACTCGGCCGCGCGTATGCCGCCACCGTCGAATCGATCGACCTGGCGCAGATCCTCAGCGCGACCCAGACCTACGTCGAGATTCAGGAGGCCATCATCCGGCGCGGGGGAGGGGAGTAGCGCCACTACGCGCCGTTCGCAGCAACGAAGCGCCGCGGATTCGTCCGCGGCGCTTTTTTTTGCCCTGATTTCAGGACGGCGCCCCCCTGCGCACGAGATGGGTCGCTCCTGGCGAGCTGTGAAGCACGCTCCGCAGCCGCGTTTACCGCCGTCCGATTTCGTTCGCCCCCTGGGCTTGCGCGTTCCCCATTGCGCTCCCTATGTTTCCCGCTATTCTCCACAATCATCCATTTTAACCCACAGATTACCACCGTGAACGGCTTTCTGGGGCGCTACGAGAAACGTCTCGACGACAAGGGTCGTCTGAGCCTGCCGGTTCCGCTGCGGCGTGCCGCAGGGGACGGACCTCTCGTGCTGCTCCAGTATCAAGCTCCCGCGTTGTCGCTGTTTCCCGGGACGGCGTGGAAGAAGATTGAGGACCGCCTCAAGGAATACCGGCGCTCCGATCGCGGAGCGGACATGTACGTTCGGCGCATTACCTCGTTCTCCGTCGAGGTCACGCCCGACAAACTCGGCCGATTCGTGATTCCTGGTTGGCTGCAGGAGGCGGCCTCCCTGGAAGACGAGGTGCTCGTGGTGGGCTCACTGGACCGGATCGAGATCTGGAACCCCGGACTCTTCGATGTGCATATCGAGGACGGCGCGCCCGACGCATCCGAGTTCATGCACAAGATTTTCGGATGAGCGGCGCGTGCGGAGGCGAGCGGACGATGATGACGGCGTCCAGGACTATCACATGCCGGTGCTGGTGCAGGAAGTGCTCGCGCTTCTCGAGCCCGAGCGCGGCGGGCTGTTCGTGGACGGCACCGTGGGCGGCGGCGGGCACGCGCGCGCGATCCTGGAGCGGGCTCCCGGGCTCCACCTGGTCGCGATGGACCGCGATCCCGGCGCGCTCGCCGAGGCCGAACGGACGCTTGCGGCGTTCGGTGACCGGGTACGCTTCCTTCTCTCCGACTTCCGCCACGCCGGGCGCGCCCCCGGACTCGAGGAGGGCGCCGTGAGCGGGGTGCTGCTCGACCTGGGCGTGAGCTCGCGCCAACTCGATCACGACCGGCGGGGATTCGCCTTCCGCCGCGGAGTGCCGCTGGACATGCGCATGGACGGAAGCGATGCGCGCACCCCGAGCGCGGCCGACGTGCTCAACACCTACGACGAAGCACGTCTGGCGCGCGTCTTTCGGGAGCTGGGCGAACACCGCGGCGCGTACAGGCTGGCGCGCCGGATCGTGCGCCGGCGCAAGACGCGGCCGCTTGCAACCAGCGACGACCTGGTGGGAGCCCTCCGCGCCGCGATGGGACGGTCGCCGGCGCCCCGCGACAAGGCGCGGGTCTTCCAGGCGTTGCGCATGGAGGTCAACGACGAGCTGGGGGCGCTGCGGGAAGGCCTGGACACCCTGCGCCGCACCCTGGCCGCGGGCGGAAGGATGGCGGTGATCTCCTATCACTCGATCGAGGACCGTGAAGTCAAGCACCGGTTTCGCGAGTGGAGCCGCGACTGCACGTGTCCTCCCGCGCTTCCGGCATGCGTCTGTACGGGCCGGGCCGCGGGAGAGGTGCTCGTGCGCCGTCCGGTGCGGCCCGCTCCAGCGGAGACGGCAGCGAATCCCCGGGCCCGGAGCGCGCGCCTGCGTGCATGGAGGAAGGCATCGTGAGACGGATGGGCGACTCGAGGCGGGTGGCGATCGCGGTAGGGGCCCTGCTGGCCTCTCTCAGCGTGGTCACATGGCGCCAGATGCGCGCCCTGGAGGTGCTGGCCGAGCTGCATGACCTGGGTCAGGAGATCGAGGTGGTGTCGGCGGTCCGGAAGGACCTGCTGGGGGAGATCCAGTACCTGGAGAGCCGGGGCCGCGTCGTCCCGGAGGCGCGCGAGCGTCTGGGCATGCACAATCCGGCCGCCGATGAAATCGTCTACCTGTCGGGAGTGAACCCATGAGGCTTCCGCAAAGATCGCACTGGCCCCGGCGGCTGATCCTCATCGGCTGGCTGGTATCGGCCGGAGCCGTCGTCGGGCGGGCCGCCATGCTGCAGGTGGAGAACGCCGAATGGCGCCAGCGGTCGGCCGAGCAGCACCAGATGTCACGCCCGGTTCCGTCGATCCGGGGTTCCATCCTGGACCGGGACGGCGTCCTGCTGGCCCAGAGCCGCGAGGTGGTGGAAGTGGGCCTCGCGCCGGGCGAGCTGAGGCGCGACGAGAACGGCTTCGCGGCCGAGGCGAGTTCCGCGTTGCAGTCCGTTCTGGGCCTGTCGCCGGTCGAGGCGCGGCGGCACACGGGTGCCGATGACGCGTGGGTCGTCATTCCGGGCCGGTATCCAACCACTGTGCGCGCCGGACTGGAGGACATCCGGGGCGTGTACCTGGGGCGCGACTACGAGCGCTTTCGGCCGCATGGAGACCTGGTGGCGGGGGTGCTGGGCGGCATCCTGGACGGAAGCGGCGCCGGGGGCGTGGAGGAGTCCTACGACCCGGTCCTGACGGGGCGCCCGGGTGAGGAGATGACGCTTCGGGACGCCCGCGGCGTCGAACTCCCGGGACGCGCGGTTCCGATCAAGCTCCCCGTGCCGGGCGGAGACGTCACGCTCACCATCGACGTGGATCTGCAGGAAATCGCCCGCGAGGAGCTCCAGGAAGCCATCGAAATGACGGGGTCCAGCGGCGGGGACATCCTGTTGACGGATCCGGCCACCGCGGAGATCCTGGCGGTGGTCTCGATCCGGGACGGCGACGCGGCCGGTCTCGCGGCAATCAATACCGCCAACGAACCCGGATCGACGCTCAAGCCCTTCACGGTCGCCGCGATTCTGTCCAGCGAAGCGGGAACGCTGGAGGATCTCGTCGACATCGGGAACGGCACCTGGCATGTCGCCGGGCGCACCCTGAACGACGTGCACCCCAAGGGCGGCATCCTGTCGCTGGCCGACGCGCTTCGGGTATCGTCCAACGTGGGCGTCGCCAAGGTGGCCGAACGCCTGTCCCACCGCCAGCAATACGAGATGCTGCGCGACTTCGGCTTCGGCATGCCCACCGGCCTGCCCGTCCCCGGCGAGACCTCGGGCGTCCTGCGCAAGCCGGAGAACTGGTCCGCGCAGTCACCCGCCTCCCTGGCCATCGGCTACGAGATCTCCGTCAGCCCGCTGCAGCTCGCGATGGCGTATGGCGCGCTGGCCAACGGCGGCCGCCTGATGGCCCCCAGGCTGATCCGCGAAGTGCGGGCCGCCGACGGATCGCTGATCGAGCGTCCCGAACCGCGCCTGATTCGGCAGGTTGTCGACAGCCGCGTGGCCCGCGACATCAGCCGGGTGCTGGTCGAGGTCACCGAGTCCGGCACCGGCACACGTGCGCGCCTGACTTCCTTCGCGGTGGCGGGCAAGAGCGGCACCAGTCGCGCGTACCGGGCGGACGGCGGTTATGCCAAGGGCGAGTATTTCGCCACCTTCGTCGGTTTCTTCCCGGCCGAGGATCCGCAATTGCTGGCGTATGTGAAGCTGAACGGCCCGGAGGGCGTCTACTACGGCGGAGCGGCGGCCGCCCCGGTCATCCGCGCCACCATGGAGGGCATTCTGGCCGCCCAGCAGCCGCCGGTGGACCGGCGGGTGCTCGCGCACGCGGCTCGCCGCCCCGCCCCTGAGAACCCCGTGATTCGCTTCGCGGGCGCGGAAGCCGCGGCCTCCGAGCCCGCATCCTGGGCGAGCGGGGAGGGGACCGAGGTGGTGGTGCCGGACGTCCGTGGCCTGTCGGCTCGCACCGCGGTGCGGCGGCTGCACACCGCCGGGCTGCGCGTGGTCTGGGACGCTCCCGGGCCTGTGCTCGGCACCTGGCCCGCCGCGGGCTCGCTGCTCGTTCAGGGCGACACCGTTTCGATCGAAGTCGGGAGGGTCGAACGTGGGCAGAGCCCGTAGCCTCCCGCTCGCGCGCGCGATCGAGCGGCTGGGGGCCGCCGGCGCGCTCGCTCCCGGGGCGGATGTCCCCGGGGACGTCGGGGTGCGCGGGGTGAGCCACGACTCGCGGAAGGTCGGCGAAGGCGACCTGTTCGTCGCGTGGCGGGGCGCGGAGCACGACGGTCACGACTTCGTCGGCGAGGCGGTCAGGCGGGGGGCGGTGGCGGTGCTGGTGGAGACGCCCCTGTCCGGCCTTTCCGTTCCGCAGGTGGTGGTGCGCGACGGCCGCCTGGCGGGCGCGCTTGCCGCCGACGAGTTCTTCGGCAACCCATGCCGGGACGTCTTCGTCTACGCGGTCACGGGTACCAACGGCAAGACCACGACCACACTGCTGGCGCGCCACCTGCTGAGGGTCGGCGGGCCCTCCGCCGCGATCGGCACGCTGGGGCTCGTGGACGCCGACGGAGACGTGCGCCCGCACACGGGGGGCCTGACTACGCCCGGGCCGGTGCAGCTCTCGGCGTGGATGCGGTCGCTTGCGGACTCGGGCGTTCGCCATGTGGGGCTGGAGGCGTCGTCCCACGCGCTCGACCAGCGTCGCCTCGACGGAGTACAACTCGACGCCGTCGCGTACACCAACCTTTCTCGCGACCACCTCGACTACCACCTCGACATGGATGGCTACCGGGCCGCCAAGGCGCGGGCGGTCGGGCTGGTTGTTCCGGAGGGGACCGTCGTGGTGAACGCGGACGAGCCCGCCTGGATTCGACTGGACAGCGGATCGCGCCGCCGCCTGTCCTACGGTGTCGACTCGGATGCCGCACTGACCGCCACCTCTCTCGAACTCGGGCCCGCGGGGACCCGCTTCGAGTTGTCCTATGAGGGGAGCGCCGAGCCCGTGTCGATGCCCCTGCTGGGGCGCTTCAACGTGGAGAACGCCCTGGCGGCGGCGGGCATCGCGCTGGCGGCCGGCCGCCGCGTGGACGAGGTCGTGGATGGTCTCGGGAGCGCGCCCGCGGTCCCGGGACGCATGGAACTCGTCGCCAGCCGGCCGTGCCCGGTCGTCATCGACTACGCGCACACCCCGGACGCGCTGGTGTGTCTCCTCGACACCCTGCGGCACCTCACCGACGGCCGGCTGATCGTTCTCTTCGGGGCGGGTGGCGATCGCGATGCCGCCAAGCGCCCCCTCATGGGCAGAGCGGTGGCGGAGCGGGCCGACGTGTCCATCGTCACCTCGGACAACCCGCGCACGGAGGATCCCGAAGCGATCATCGATGAGGTGGTCGCGGGGATGGCCGGGGCCGAGCACGAGCGGGTCTCCGACCGCCGCGCCGCCATCGGACGAGCTCTCGACCTGGCCGCGCCCGGTGATCTGGTCGTCCTCGCGGGAAAGGGACACGAGACCTGGCAGATCATCGGCAGCGAGACACTGCCCTTCGACGAGCGGGAAATCGTGCTGGCTCACCTGGCCGGCGGAGGGATGAGCCCATGACCACGTTTCGCTGGACGCACCAGCGCGTGCAGGGGGCGCTCTCCCTGCGGGATGCCCCCGCGTTTGCCGGCACCACGTTCGCGGGCGTTTCCACCGACACGCGCACCCTGGCCGGTGGTGAGCTCTTCGTGGCCATCCCGGGGGAGAACTTCGACGGACACGACTTCGTGCCCGATGCGGTTGTCGCGGGCGCGGCGGGCGTGGTGGTCTCGCGGGCGGTCGCTGTGGGGGCTTCGGTGCCGGTGTACCGCGTGCCCGACACCCTGGCCGCGCTCGGACACCTGGCCCGCTATCGCCGCCGCCGCCACGCGGCCCAGGTCGTGGCCATCACCGGATCCTCGGGCAAGACGACGACCAAGGAATTCCTCCGGGGAGCCCTGCAGCGCAACTACCGGGTGCACGCCAATCCCGGCAACCTCAACAACCGGATCGGGCTGCCGCTGACGATTCTGGAAGCCCCGGACGCGGCCGAGGTGCTGGTGCTGGAGATGGGCACCAGCGAGCCGGGCGAAATCGCGGCCCTGACCGCGGTCGCGGAGCCCGACATCGCGGCGGTCACCACCGTCTCGGACGCGCATCTTGAAAAACTGGGTTCGCTGGAGGGGGTGTTTCAGGAGAAGCTGGCGCTGGTCGCCGGGTTGAACGGACGCGGCGCGGTGGTAGTGGGCGACCAGCCGCCGGCTCTCCCCCAACGGGCTCGCGAGCTTCACCCCAACGTAAGGGTCGCCGGCTGGTCCGACGCCGCCGACGCCAACCTGCGCCCCCAGAATCCGCACCCGGATTCCCATGGGCGCTACTTCTTCGACTGGCGCAACCAGCGCGTCCACCTCCAGGTGCCGGGACGGCACGCGGTCTACGACGCTCTCATTGCGCTTGCCATCTCCGACCTCCTGCAGACGCCTCATGGGCCGGCGGTGCGCGGGCTCGAGCAGTACAGGCCGCAGGGCATGCGGGGCGAGCAACTGCATGCGGGAGACCTCACCCTTCTGCTGGACTGCTACAACGCGAACCCGCAGAGCGTCCGCGCCGCCCTCGACCTGCTCGGGCTGATTCCGTCGGCGGGCCGCAGGGTGGCGGTGCTGGGGAGCATGCTCGAGCTGGGCGACCGGAGCGCGGCGCTGCACGACGAACTGCTGAGCGAAGCGCTGACCCGGGCAGTGGACGTCGTGCTGGCGCTGGGCGAATTCGCCGCGGCCGCCGAACGCCTGCGCAAGACGGGGCGGCAGGGCAGGGAGCCGGCGCTTCTCGCCAGCGCGGACGCGGCGGAGGGATACGCGCTGCTCCGCGGATTCCTGGAGGGCAACGAGTTGATCCTGCTCAAGGGATCCCGCGGCGTTGCGCTGGAGCGTCTGGTTCCGCTCATCGAAGCCGACTTCGGGCCAGCGGTCCGCAACGGGGCGAAGTGAACCATGCTGTATCATCTCCTGCCCCGGTTCACCGACGTGCACATCGTCTTCAACCTGTTCACGTACATCACCTTCCGCACCGCCGGGGCGGTGGTGACGGCGCTCGTGCTCAGCTTCCTGCTGGGACCGGGCATGATTCGCTGGCTGACCCGGCTGCGCTTTGGTCAGGTCGTGCGCGAAACCGGTCCGGAGACGCATCTGAAGAAGGCCGGCACGCCGACCATGGGCGGGACGCTGATCATCGCCGCCGCGACCGTCTCCACGCTGCTGTGGGCCGAACTCGACAACGTCGCGATCCTGGTCGTCCTCGCGACCTTCCTCTGGACCGGCGCCATCGGGTTCCTCGACGACTATCTGAAGGTCGTCAAGAAGACGAGCGCGGGGCTGGCGGGGCGCTACAAGATGATCGGGCAATGGGCGCTTGGACTGGCCCTGGGGCTGTTCCTGCTGTTCTACCCGGTGTGGCCCGTCCCGGCGACCTGGACGGGTGTCCCGTTCTTCGCGGAGATGGTGGCGGTCTTCTTCCCGCCGGTCTACGTGCTGTTCGTGGCCACGGTGGTCTCGGGTACCTCGAACGCGGTCAACCTGACGGACGGGCTCGACGGCCTGGCCGCGGGGCTGTGCGGGATCGCGGCCGCCACCTTCGGCATCTTCGCCTACCTCATCGGGCGCGTGGACACCTCCGCCTACCTGGGCGTCCTCTACCTGCCCGGCGTGGGGGAGCTGACGGTGTTCGCCGGCGCGCTGGCCGGGGCGGCGATCGGGTTCCTCTGGTTCAACGCGCATCCCGCGCAGGTGATCATGGGGGACACCGGTTCCCTGTCGCTGGGAGGTGCCATCGGCGTCATGGCCATCCTTCTCAAATCCGAGTTCCTGCTCGTCATCGTAGGAGGGGTGTTCGTGGCGGAGGCGCTCTCGGTCATCGCCCAGGTGGGGTATTTCAAGTTCACGGCGCGGCGTTACGGCGAGGGGCGGAGGATCTTTCTCATGGCCCCCATTCACCACCACTTCGAGAAGCTCGGATGGCCGGAAAGCAAGGTCGTCACGCGCTTCTGGATCGTCGGTGTGCTCTGCGCGATGGTCGCCCTGAGCACTCTCAAGATTCGATAGATGGCGATGGACTTCGGGCAGATTACGCATTCTACGCATTCCGGCACGGCGGAATCTCATGGCGGCACTGAGCGGACAGCGCATCGCGATCGTCGGCCTCGGGGCGAGCGGCCGGGCCGCCGCGCGGCTGGCGCTCCGGCACGGCGGGGAGGTGCGCGTGTCGGACGACGGCGACACGCCCGCGTTGCGCGCGTACGCGAGGGAGCTGGAGTCCATGGGCGCTCGCGTGCGCCTCGGCGGCCACGATACGGCCCGCATCGCGGCAAGCCGCCTGGTCGTGGCCAGTCCGGGCATCCCGCCCGGAGCGCCGGTGCTGTCCTCGCTCGCGGCGGCGGGCAAGGGCTGGGTTTCCGAGCCCGAGTTCGCGTTTCGCTTCTTCCGCAGCTCGCTCATCGCCGTGACCGGCACCAACGGCAAGACCACCACCTCCGCGCTGGCGGCCCGCATGCTTGAGGCGGCGGGAGTGTCGGTCGGCCTGGGGGGCAACATCGGCGGCGGCCTGGGTCCGCCTGCCTCGGAGCTGGCGCTGCGCGATCCGGCTCCCGAATGGCTGGTCGTCGAGATGAGTTCGTACCAGCTGGGGGCCATCTCCCGGTTCCGCCCGGACATCGGCGTGGTCACCAACCTGGCGCCCGACCACCTGGACCGCTATGCGGGCCGCGCCGCCTACTACGCCGACAAGGCGCGCCTGTTCGCCAACGCGCGCGCGGACAGCCGCTGGGTGCTCGGGAGCGGCGTGCCGGCAGCTCTGCCCCTGGACGATGACGTTCCCGGTGCGCGTTACCTCTTCGACGCGGACGAGTCGGCCGGGAAGCGGTCGGGCGGCCCGGATGGCGAGCTGGCCGCGTACGCGCGCGACGGCTGGCTGATGTTCGCGTCCGATGGCGGAGAGGAGCGGGTAATGCCGGTCGCGGATGTGGCCCTGGCCGGCCGGGCGGGGCTCGCCAATACCATGGCGGCGGGGCTGGCGGCCCGCCTGGCGGGCGCCGGGACGGAAGCGATCGCCCGGGCGGCGCGGGACTTCCGCCCGCTGCCCCACCGGCTGGAGCGGGTGGTCGAGCGCGACGGCGTCCTCTGGGTGAACGACTCGAAAGCGACCAACGTGGCCGCGGCCGCCGGCGCGGTCCGGAGTTTCGACCGGCCGATCGTGCTGCTGGCCGGCGGCCAGGACAAGGGGGAGGATCTCGCGCCGCTCACGGACGCCATCCGCGGCCGGGTCCGCCGCGTCATCGTGTACGGTGATGCCCGCTTCCGCCTCGAGGAGGCGCTGGCGGGGGCCGCATCGCAGGTTCGCGTGGAAGCCGACTTCGACACGGCCGTGCATGTGGCCGCGCGATGGGCCCGGCCCGGCGACATCCTGCTCCTCGCTCCCGCCTGTGCGAGCTTCGACCAGTTTTCCGACTACGAAGCGCGGGGCCACCGGTTCGCGTCGCTCGCGCGAGGGGAGGCATGAATGCCCGTTACGGCCGTCCCCGCCTACCCTGCGTCCCGCGTGCGCGACGCCCGGCCGCTCGCAACGGCGCGCCTGGGCCGCGGGTGGGAAGGCGCCGCCGTAATGACGCTGACGCTGCTCCTGCTCTCGTTCGGGCTGGTGACCCTCTACAGCGCAAGCTCCTTCCTGGCTCAGCGGCAGGGGCTTCCCGACTACTATTTCGTTGTCCGCCAGGCCGTGGGCGCCGGCATGGGGCTGGTGTTTCTGCTGATCTTCTCACGGATTCCCTACACCAGGTGGCAGTCGCTGGCGTGGCCCATGATGCTGGCGGCCTGGTTGCTGCTCGTCTTCATCATCCTCCCGGGCACCGAGTCCTTCGCCCCCGAGCGGAACGGGGCGCGCCGCTGGCTGCAGGTGGGCGCGGCGAGCTTCCAGCCCTCGGAGGCGGCCAAGCTGGCGATCCTGGTGTGGACGGCGGTCCTGGCGGTGAAGAAACAGGATCGATTCCGAAGCCTCACGCGCGGACTCGGCCCCTTCCTCCTGATCTGGGCCGCGATGCTGGTGCCGGTCCTGCTCGAGCCGGACTTCTCCACGGCGGCCCTGATCGCGATGCTCGGCTGCATCATCGTGTTCGCGGCGGGCGCACGCGTGGGCCATTTCGTCTTCCTGGGGCTGCTCGCCACGCCGGCAATCCTGTACCAGTTCGCCGCGGACTTCCGATTCAGGCGGCTCATCGTCTTCCTGAACCCGGGATCGCACACCTCGGGCGCCGGATACCAGGTGGATCAGTCGCTGATCGCGATCGGCTCCGGCGGGATCGGTGGAGTGGGGTTCGGGGAGGGGCAGCAGAAGTTCGGATTCCTTCCCGAGGCGCACAACGACTTCATCTTCGCCCTGATCGGGGAGGAATGGGGGCTGATCGGCGTGGCTCTTCTGGTCTGCGCCTACGTCGCCCTGATCGTGATCGGCTTCCGCATCGCCCGCCGCGCGGCCGATCTGCTCGGAGAGCTGCTCGCGGTCGGATGCACCAGCCTCATCGCCCTGCACGCGTTCCTGCACATGGGCGTCAATCTGAGCCTGCTGCCGGCGACCGGCCTCCCGCTGCCCCTGATTTCGGACGGGCGCTCCAACCTGGTGGTCACCCTGGCCGCGATCGGCATCCTGCTGTCCGTGGCCCGAGGCATCCCTCACGGTCCGAGACCGGCTCATGATTAGGCGAGAGCCGAGCGTGGTCGTCTTCTCCGGCGGCGGCACCGGGGGGCATTTCTACCCCGCGCTCGCGCTGGCCCGCGAGCTGGCGGCGATGAGACCCGACATCCGTCCGTTCTTCGTCGGCTCGCGCCGCGGCGTGGAGGCGCGCGTGCTCCCGGACTGTGGCCTCGACTATGCGCTGGTGGAGGTGGAGGGACTGGACCGCCGGCACCTGTGGAACAACGCCCTGGTGATGCAGTCCCTCCTCGGGGGCGTCCTCGAGGTCTTCGACACGTTCCGGCGGCTGCGGCCCGGGCTGGTGGTGGTCACAGGCGGATACGCGTGCGCCCCGTCCGGACTGGTGGCCGCCTGCATGGGCATTCCCCTGGCGCTTCAGGAGCAGAACAGCCTGCCGGGGGTCACCACGCGGCTGCTCAGCCGCCACGCGGCCCAGATCCATCTCGCCTGGCCCGAAGCGACGCAGGAGATGCCGCGCCGGGTGCGCCACCGGGTGGTGGTCAGCGGGAATCCGGTGCGCCGCCCTGAAGAGATCGGGCGCGAGGAAGCGCGTCGTCGCTTCGGGCTTGCGGCGCAGGGGCGGGTCGCCCTCGTGGTGGGGGGCAGCCAGGGCTCGGCGGTGCTGAACGGACGCATCCTGGAAGCCGTGCTCGGGGCGCCGGAGCGCCCGGAGGGCCTTCAGCTCCTCTGGGCCAGCGGCCCGGCGCACTTCTCCGGGATGCGGCGGGAACTCGCGCGGGCCGGGTCCCCGGACTGGGTGCGGCTGGTGCCGTACATCGACGACATGCCGGGCGCACTCGCCGCGGCGGACCTGGCGGTGAGCCGGGCGGGGGCGATGGCCACCTCGGAGTTCCTCGTGCACGGGCTGCCCGCGATCCTGGTTCCGCTTCCCACCGCGGCCGAAGATCACCAGACCCGCAACGCCCGGGCGCTCGCCGAAGCGGGCGTGGCGCTGCACCTCCCCGAGGCCGAAGCGGACGCGCGCGCCCTGTGGGCCGCCATTACGGATCTCGCGCGCGACGACCACCGCGTGGCGTCGATGGCCCGGGCGGCCCGCGAGCGCGCGCGGCCCGACGCGGCCGCCCACATCGCCACCGCGCTCACCGAGCTGCTCCCGCGGCGGCCGCGGTCGGTGACCGTTCCCGGCGAGGCCGCATGAGCGCCCGGGGTCTGCGCGAGCGCGCGCGCGAGGGCACGGTGCACTTCATGGGCATCGGCGGGGCGGGCATGTGCGCGCTGGCCGAGCTCTTCCACCGGTCCGGCTACCGGGTGACCGGCTGCGACCTGCGGCGCGACCTGAGCGCGCGGTCGCTCGAGGCGCTGGGCATCCCCGTCGCCACAGGCCACGACCCGGATCACCTGGATGGTGTCTCCGCCGTCGTCGTCTCCTCCGCCATCAGCCCGTCCAACCCGGAGGTGGGCGCGGCGCGCGAGCTGGGCATCCCGGTCGTCAAGCGGGCGGAGGCGCTCGGGCAGTGGGTCAACCCGGGCACCGTCGTGGCGGTGGCCGGGACCCACGGCAAGACCACCACAACCGCCCTCGCCACCGAGATCCTGGCGGCGGCCGGCCGGGACCCCACCGGGCTGGTCGGGGGAAGGGTCGCGGGGTGGGAGGGCAACCTGCGCTACGGGCGCGGGGACCTGTACGTGGTCGAAGCCGACGAATACGACCGCTCGTTCCACCACATCGCGCCCCGCACGGCCCTGGTCACCAACCTGGAGGCCGACCACCTCGACACCTACGGGAACCTCGCGCGTCTGCGCGAAGCGTTCCGCACCTTCGTGGGCGCCGTGCCTCCGGACGGCACGGTGTGCGTCTGCGCCGACGACCCGGGAGCGTCAAAGCTGCTTGCGGGCCTTGGCGCCCGCACCTGCACCTTTGGCTTCAGCGCGGGCGCCCAGCTGCGGGCGACGCGGGTGCGCATCGGCTCCGGCGGTGCCCGGGCGCGCATCTTCGAGGGGGGGCGGGATCGGGGCGAGCTGTCGATCCGTCTCCCCGGCAGGCACAACCTGCTCAACGCCCTGGCCGCGGCCGCCGCCGCGCGCCGAATGGGCGTCGGGTGGAGCGACATCCGCCGGTCGCTGGCGGGGTTCCGCGGGGTGCGCCGCCGCTTCGAGCAGCTCGGACGCGAGCGTGGGGTGACCGTGGTGGACGACTACGCCCACCACCCCACCGAGATCGCGGCCGCGATCTCGGCGGCGCGCGGCAGCTTTCCCGGAGCCCGTCTGGTGGCCGTCTTCCAGCCTCACCTGTTTTCGCGTACGCGGGACTTCGCCGGGCAGCTCGGTGCGGCGCTTGCCGCGGCGGACCGGATCTGGGTCTCGGACGTCTATCCCGCGCGCGAAGCGCCCATCCCCGGCATCTCCGGCGAACTCGTGTGCGCGGCGGTGACCGCGGCGGGGGGACGGGACACGCGCTACCACCCGGACCTGACCACGCTTCCCGCCGCTCTGGCCGGCACCCTCCGCGCCGGGGACATATGCCTGACCCTGGGCGCCGGATCGATCGAGTCGACCGGTCCCGCGCTCCTTCGCTGCCTGGGAGGACACGATGCGTAAGCTGCTCGCGTTGACGGTTCCCCTCCTGCTCGCGGCCGCCACGCTGGCCGCGCTGGGCGACCGCCCCGACATTCTCGCGCACTTTGCGAGATTCCACGTCTCTGCCGTGGAGGTGCGGGGCGTCCGCTATCTCGACTCCGAGGAAATCCGCCAGTGGATTCCGGTCTACGAAGACGAGCGCGGGGGGGCGCGGTCTCTGGAAGGACGCCTGCGCACGCACCGGTTGATCGAAGAGGCCATGGTCAGGTCCCTGCCCGGCGACACCGCGGAGATCGTCATCCGGGAGCGCCAGCCGGTGGCCCTGGTGGCGACTCCGGCTCTGAATCCCGTCGATCCCGCAGGGGAGTATCTCCCCATCGATCCCGCCCTGCATCGACTCGACCTGCCCATCCTCCGTCCCATGGAGGCGCGGAGCGGCACGCTGACGGCCACCGAACACCAGCAGATACAGGCCATGGCCGCGGAGGTGCATCGCCTGGGCGAACTCCATCCGGACTTCGCGCGTTCCGTCTCGGAAATCGGCTGGACCCCGCAGGGCACGCTGACGGCCCGCTTCTCGGAGACCGAGGCGGTACTGCATTTCGAACCTCCGCTGAGCGTGCGGCGTCTGCGTGAAGGGCTTGCGGCTCTGGCCGACGCCGTCCCGCGAGCCCCGGAACGAACGGTGACCGTGGCCGACCTCCGCTTCCGCGACCAGGTGGTCGTGAGGCATGCGCCCGCGGGCGAGCCGGGCAACGGGAGGCGATGACATGGCTTCTCATCTGGTTGCGGGGCTGGATATCGGCGCGACGCGCACCACCGCCGTCATCGCGGAGGTGAGGGGTCAGTATCCGGCGCACTGGATCGAGGTCCTGGGTCTCGGACAGGTGCACACCAACGGCGTGCACCGGGACGTCGTGCAGGATGTCGAGGAGATGACCGAGCGCGTCGCCAAGGCGATGCGCGAAGCCGAGCTCATGGCGGGTTGCACCGTGTCCAACATCTATGTGGGCATCAGCGGCGACCAGGTTCAGACCTTCCCCTCGCACGGCGTGGTAGCCATCTCCTCCACGGAGGTGTCGGCGGACGACATGGCGCGGCTGCATGTGGTGGCGCGCGCCGTCGCGCTGCCCCACGACCGCGAGCTGCTGCACACGGTTCCTCAGAGCTACACGGTCGACAGCAACTCCGGGATCCTGCACCCGGTCGGCATGCCGGGCACGCGCCTGGAGTCGGAGGTCTATCTGGTTACGGGAGCGTCGGCGATCGCGAACAACATCCGCAGCGCCGTGTCCCGGGCGGGTTACCGGGTGGAGAAGCTCATCCTCGAGCCCCTGGCGGCCGCCCGCGCCGTACTGCGGGAAGACGAGAGGGAGATCGGGGTCGCGGTGCTGGATCTGGGCGGGGCCACAAGCCAGATGGCGGTTTTCGTCGACGGAAGGCCGTACCATACGGACATGCTGCCGACCGGGGGCGTCGCACTGACCTGGGATCTGGTCCAGCATCTGCACATACAGCACGAACAGGCGCGCCGGGTGCTGGAGAATCACGGTTGCGCCCTGGCCGAGCTCGTGGGGTCCAGGGAGATGATCGAAATCCCGGGGCCCACGCCCTCGAAGCCTCGGCGCATAGGCAGGGCCGCGGTCGCGGACGCCCTCGAAAACCGGTTGACGGCGATCATCGCCTGGTACCAGCGGGAGCTGAATGCGCGGGAGCTGAGCGCTCCGCTCGGGACCGGGGTCGTCCTGACCGGCGGCGTCGCCGCCCTCGACGGCATCGGCGAGCTGGTGCAGAGGATGCTGGGGACGCCGGTTCGCATCGGCACCCCCGGGGCCGGAGTAAGCGGGTTGGCCGACTCGATGAACCGCTCCCGGCTCGCCACGGTCGTCGGCGTGGCGCAATTCGGAGCCGACCGCTTTGCCAAGACGGGACAGGGGGCACTCGCCCACACCCCTGGAATGGTCGGAAGGGTGGGCGCCTGGCTCAAGGAGTTTTTCTGAGCGCACCGCGGTACCGGGCGGCGGACGTTGCGTCCCGCGCCCGGCGCAAGCACGGGAATGGGAAGACATCCCTCCAGCAAGGAAGGAAACAATGACGATCATCGACTACGACCAGAAGAAGACAGGACCGACGTTCGTCTTCGACGAGAGCGAGGCCCCCAGTGCCTGCATGAAGGTGGTGGGTTGCGGCGGCGCCGGCGGCAACGCGGTCAACCGGATGGTCGACGAGAACCTCCTGGGCGTCGAACTCATCGCCGCGAACACGGATGCCCAGGCGTTGCGTCAGTCGAGGGCGTCGATCTGCATCCAGATCGGGAAGAAGCTGACGCGCGGTCTCGGGGCGGGCGCCCGTCCCGAAATCGGCCGTCAGGCCATCCACGAGAACGCCGAAGAGGTGACGAGGGCGATCCAGGGAGCCGACCTTGTCTTCATCACCGCGGGCATGGGTGGCGGAACGGGGACCGGAGCCGCTCCCATCATCGGCCGTTTCGCCAAGGAAATGGGTGCGCTCACCATCGGCATCGTCACCCGGCCCTTCTCTTTCGAGGGCAGGAAGCGCCTCCGGCAGGCCGAGCAGGGGCTCGAGGAGCTGCGCAAGGCGGTGGACACGGTGATCGTCGTCCCCAACGACCGCATCATGGCCGTGGTCGGCAAGGGAACCAGCTTCCAGGACGCCCTGAAGAAGGCCGACGAGATTCTCCTGCACGCCACCCAGGGCATCAGCGACCTCATCCGGGTCGCCGGCGAGGTCAACGTCGACTTCGCCGATGTGCGCACGGTGATGGCCTGTGGCGGCGGAGCCCTCATGGGGTCCGGTTTCGGCGAGGGGGAACACAGGGCCGAGGAAGCGGCCCGCAAGGCCATCTCCTCTCCGCTTCTGGGCGACGTGTCCCTCAAGGGCGCCCACGGAGTCCTGATCAACATCACGGGCGGATTGGATCTCGCCATTGACGACGTGACCAGGATCTCTAGTATCATTCAGGAAGAGGCCGGCAACGACGCCGAGATCATCTTCGGCGCGGTCCACGATCCCAAGCTGCAGCAGGGCGTGAGGGTCACGGTCATAGCCACGGGGTTCGGCAACGGATCCGAGGCACCCGGTGCCCCGAGGTCGGAGATGGCGAGCAACGGTGCTCCATCCGGGTTGGACCGGAGACCGTCGCCGATTCCGTCCCCGCGCCCGGCGAGAGCGGCCGCACTGCAGGCGGCGACAGTCACAGGCAGAAGCTCGGCGAGCATGAACAGGACTCCCAGCACGACCAGGCCGGTGCAGCCCCGGAAGCGCCAGCGCGTCGTCGTTCGCGGCCCGGTCGATATCCTCGACCTGCCGACTTTCGTGACGCTCGCCCGGTGAGGTTGTGGGAGGAGCGGAGGGGCGCGGGTTCACGCAGGCGCCGGATGGGCGTGGCGTCGGGCCCATGTGAGGGCGGGAGGGGGATGATGCGCGTAGCGGGAGATCGCAGGTTCGTGGTGGCCGCGGCCATCGTGTCGGGCATCCTGGGGTTGGGAGCGACTGCATGGCTCGCCTCCGCGAGGCCCGTCACCTACGATGCCGGCACCCTGGCCTCCGTCGCGGCCACGCCCCCGGAGTTGGCCGAGCAGGTCAGTCTGAGGCGCGGCCAGACGCTGGGTTCGCTCTTTCTCGCCGCCTCCCTCCCGACCAGTGAACGCGTCGGCCTGCTGGCGGCCTTCGGGGAGCGAGCCAATCCTCGCCGGCTCGTTGCGGGCACCCCGGTAACCTACTGGAGAGACCGCCGCGACGGGGTGCTGACGGCAGTGGAAGTGGGGCTCAGCCCGGACTCGATCATGTATCTGGACCGGACTGCCGAAGGCTGGACCTCGCGCATGATGCGAACCCCGGTCGTGACCGACACGGTCTTCTTCGAGGGAAGCATCCGCTCGAGTCTCTGGATGGCCGTGATGGGAAGCCCGTCGCTACAGTTCATGCCGTCCGGCGACCGGGCCAGGCTCCTGGACGGTCTCGACAGGATCTTCCAGTGGGAGGTGGACTTCCACCGGCAGGTTCAGCCGGGCGATTCCTACCGCGTCGTCCTGGAGCGCGCCGTCCGTCCCGACGGATCCATGCGAGGCAGCGGACGCATCGTGGCCGCGGAATTCGTCAACCGGGAAACCCCTTTTCGGGCATTCTGGTTCGATGCCTCGGGGGATGGCGAGGGGTCCTACTACGATCCCGAGGGGAGGTCGGTGCAGCGGCAGTTTCTTCTCAAGCCGCTGGAGTACCGGCGCATCTCTTCGCGCGTGCAAAGCGCCCGCTTCCACCCCATCCTGCGGACATGGCGCGCCCACAACGGCGTCGACTACGCCGCGAACACCGGCGAGCCGGTCATGGCGACCGCGGGCGGAGTTGTTACCCACCGCGGCTGGAGCGGCGGCTACGGCAACCTCGTGGAGATCCGGCACACCAACGGCTTCGTGACGCGCTACGCGCACCTGAGCGGCTTCGGCCCCGGCGTTGCGGCGGGAGCGCGGGTGAGGCAGGGCCAGACGATCGGGTACGTGGGCATGACCGGGCTGGCAACCGGACCGCATCTCCACTACGAGTTGCGCCGCAACGGCCGCGTCGAGGATCCCCTGGACATCCGCACCCCTCCGGGCGATCCCATTCCGGAGGCGATGTGGGCCCTGTGGGAGGAGCGGCTTGCCGAGGGCCGCGCGCTTCTCGCCAGCCCGGCATTCGTGCCGGGCAGGGTCTTGCCGGGCGCTTCCGTAGTCGCTGAAGAAGCCGAGGGCGGGGCAGAGCCCCAGGACGAACAGTGACCCCGTCCGGCGCCTGCGCCGGGTAGAAAAGAGTGAGCCTGCTTTCCTGGATTACCCTGCCCGTCCTGCTGGCGGCGGCGTGCGGCTTCTCCCTCTGGGTCTACCATCGCCGGGAACTGCCGGTGACGGGCCGGCGCTGGCTGGCCCTTGCAAGAGCGCTGGCGATCTGCCTCGTGCTGCTGCTCATCTGGAATCCGCGCCTGCCTGCCGGCCCGGGTGACGGCATCGGCCAGGGCGCCGTCGTGCTGCTGGACGGCTCCCTGAGCATGGCCGCCGGTCCTCCGGGCGGAGGGACGGCATGGGCGGATGCGGTTCGGGAAGCGCGACGCCTCGCGAGCGGCGGAGGCCGGATCATGGTCTTCGGGGATGCCGTGGCAGGGAGCACGGCCGACGAGTTGGAGGGGCGCGCACCCGCGGCCACCTCCTCCCGCCTCCTCCCGGCCCTGCGGGCGGCGGTCGAGTCGGGCGCGCGGGCGGTAACGGTGGTGAGCGACGGACGCCTGACCGATGCCGACTTCGGCCGCCTCCCGGTGGTGCCCGGGCTGCGGGCCCGCCTTCAGGTGGTGGGCGCGACAGTGGCGAATGCGGGGGTCGCCGACTTTGCCGTACCCGCGCGTGCCGAGCAGGGAACGCCCTTCGTCGCCGAGGTCACCGTGTTCGGCGAGGCCGCCCCCGGGGCCGCCGCCCGCATCGAGGTGCACGAGGAGGACCGCCTGGTCGCCTCGGTGCCGGTGGAGATCCCTCCCCCCGGCCAGGTCGTGCGCACGCCGGTGGACCTCCCCGCCCCCGCGGCCGAGGGGCTGGTGCGCTACGCCGCCACCGTCGTGCTGGAAGAAGACGGCTTTGCGGACGACGACCGGCGCGTGCGCCATGTGCGCGTGGCGCCCCCGCAGGCCGGGCTGGTCCTGCTCTCCCTGCGCCCGGACTGGGAGCCCCGCCACCTGCTTCCGGTGCTGGAGGACGTGACCGGGCTGCCGGCGCGAGGCTACCTGCGCGCCACCGGGTCGCGGTATCTGCCCATCGGGCGCGGCGGCGAGGTCGCGGACGAGGTCACCGAGGGCGAGCTGCGCGCGATGCTCGCCGCCGCCGACATCGTGGTGCTGCACGGTGTCGGGGCGACCGCTCCGGACTGGGTGCGCGACGCCGCCCGCAACGCCCGGCGTCTGCTCATGTTCCCGGCCGACCGGGCGGGTGCGTCGCTGGGCGGGGTGGCGGTGGCGGGCCAGGTCGAAGGGGAGTGGTACGTGGCCGCCGACCTGCCCGCCTCGCCGGTGGCCGGGCAGTTCGCCGACCTGGATCTGGGGGCCTTGCCGCCCCTCACCGCCCTCCACCCCGCGACGGCTCTCTCGGGAGCGACCGCCCTGCAGGTGCATCTGGGCGGGCGCGGCACCGGGGAGGCCGCCCTCGTCCTGATCGCCGGGGAAGGCAGGCGCGTGGGCGTCGGCCTGGCCGAGGGCTACTGGCGCTGGGCCGCCCGCGAGGGAACGCCACGCCGCGCCTACCGGTCCCTTTGGGCCGGAGTGGCGAACTGGCTGTTTGCCGGCGAGCGGCTTGTGACCGCCGGTCCACCCGGTCCCGCCGAGCCGGTGATCGGGCGCGGGAGCCCGGTCCGCTGGCAGGCGCCCGGAATGGCCGGGCAGGAACTCGGCCTTCGCCTCGTCCGTGGCGGAGAAGCGGTCTTCGAGTCCACGGTGGCGGTGGATTCCACCGAGACCTTCACCACCGCGCCGCTGGACCCGGGCGCCTACGACTTCGTGATGTCTCCGGGGCCCGGCGGCGAGGAGACGAGCGGCCGCTTCGACGTCGAGCGCTACACCGGCGAACTGCGGTTGCCGCCCGTCGGCGACGCGGTGAGCGGGGATGCGGCCGAAGGGGGCGCGCGCGCCGCCGCCGGCCGTCCGCTGCGCACGCACCCGGCGCCATTCATCCTCGTGCTGGCGGTTCTGTGCGGCGAGTGGATCGGCCGCCGGCGACGGGGCCTCCGGTAGCGCCCGTGACGCCGCTGGGCCGACTGACCCGCAAGGGGAGCGGTACGCGCGGGTCGCTGTGGCGAAGGGTCGTGGGCTTCGCCCTCCCCGACCTCCGCCCGTCCGCGCGCGGCCTCGGCGCCGAGACGCTCGAGGACCTCGAGGACCGCCTGCTGGCCGCCGACTTCGGCGTGGAGGCCGCGCTGCGTCTCGTGGACCGCGTCGAGGCACTCGAACGGCGCGGACGGATCCGCGGCTCGGACGCACTTCGCAGCGCCCTGCGCGAGGAGGTAGCGAAGATCCTGCTTCCCGGGACATCGGCCGAAGGGGCTTCGGCAGCCAAAACCGCCTTCACCCTTCGCGACTCCGCCCGGGGGATCACCCTCTACCTCATGGTGGGGGTCAACGGCGTGGGGAAGACCACCTCCGCCGGAAAGCTGGCCCACGTCCTGGCTGGCCGGGGGAACAAGGTCCTGCTCGCCGCGGCGGACACCTACCGGGCGGGCGCGGTCTCCCAGTTGCGCATCTGGGCGGACCGCACCGGCGCCGATTTCGTGGCCGGCCAGCCCGGCGGAGACCCCGCCGCGGTCGCCTTCGACGCCATCGACGCGGCCCGCGCGCGCGGAGTCGACGTGGTGATCGTCGACACCGCCGGACGCCTCCACACCCGCACCGGGTTGATGGACGAACTCGCCAAGGTGCGCCGGGTCATCGCCCGCAAACTCCCGGGGGCGCCACACGAGACCCTGATCGTGCTCGACGCGACCGTGGGGCAGAACGCGCTCGCCCAGGTGCGGGCCTTCCGGGACGCGGTGAGTCCCAGCGGGATTCTCCTCGCCAAGATGGACTCCAGCGCGCGCGGCGGCATCGTCGTGGCCCTCAGGCAGGAGTTCGGGTTGCCGGTCAAGCTTGTCGGGCTGGGAGAAGGCCCCGGAGACCTCGAGCCCTTCGACGCGAACGCGTTTCTGGAGGGCGTCTTCGGATCTCCGGCATGAGCTTCTCGAGGCTCGACTCCCCCGTCCAGTACCTCAAGGGCGTCGGTCCCAGGCGCGCGGAGAACCTTGCCGGACTGGACATCCGCAAGGCGCGCGACCTGCTCTATCACGTGCCCCGGCGCTATGAGGACGCCTCCACCGTTCAGCCGGTGGCCGGCCTCGAAGTGGGGGACTCCGCGGTCGTCGTCGGGCGGGTGCGCAGCTCCGGGGTCATCCCCACGCGCAAGGGCCTGCGCATCTTCCAGGCCGTGATCGAGGACGAGACCGGCCACATCACCTGCGCCTGGCCGGGCCAACCCTGGCTTGATCGCAGGATCCGCAAGGGGGACCTTCTGCTCGCCGCCGGGACCGTGCGCTTCTTTCACGGCCGCCAGATCCAGCCCCGCGAGTTCGCCATTCTCGAATCCGGGCGTGCCCGCAGCGCCTCCGGGGGAGACGAGGCCGGAGCTCGCGGCACTATCTTCGTCGTCTATCCGGCGTCCGAGGCCGTACCGCAGTGGGTGCTGCGCCAGCTGCTGGAGCGCAACCTCTCCAGGCTCCTGCGGCAGGTGGAGGAGGAGGAGTACCTGTCCCCCGGAGAGCGCCGCGAGATCGGCGTGCCGGGCCTGGCCGAGGCGCTCTCCAGCCTCCATGCGCCGAAGAGCCTCGACGAGGCCGAGCGGGGCCGAAGGCGTCTCGCATGGGACGAGCTCTACTTCCTGCAACTCATGCACGCCCACGCGCGCCACCGAAGCACCAATGCCGTCAACGGCATCCGGTTCGGCCGCACCAACCGGCTCATCCGTCCCCTGCACGAGTCGCTCGAGTTTCGCCTGACCGATGCCCAGGCCCGGGTGTTGCGGGAGATCTACGCGGACATGACCGCGGACCGCCGCATGAACCGCATGCTTCAGGGCGATGTGGGGGCGGGGAAGACCATCGTCGCCGTCTTCGCCATGATGCTCGCGGTGGAGGGCGGGCACCAGGCCGCCCTCATGGCCCCCACCGAACTGCTCGCGGAGCAGCACGCCCGCAGCCTGCAGCGCCTGCTCCACCCGCTCGGGGTGGAGACCCTGCTGCTCACCGGGCGCACCGACGCCCGCGAGCGCGCCCGCGTGCTCGCCGCCCTGGCCGATGGCAGCGGCCGCGTTGTGACCGGCACCCACGCGCTCATCCAGGAGACGGTGGAGTTCGCCCGGCTCGGACTGGTGGTGGTGGACGAACAGCACCGTTTCGGGGTGCGTCAGCGGATGGTCCTGAGCCAGCGCGACCCTGCTCCCGACACCTTGATCATGTCGGCGACCCCGATCCCGCGCTCTCTGGCCCTCGCTCTCTACGGCGACCTCGACCTGAGCGTGCTGGACGAGCTTCCTCCCGGGCGCAAGCCGGTGGAAACGCGCTGGCTGCGGCCGTCCCGCCGTGCCGAGGCGTACCGGCTCGTCCGGGACGAGTTGGCGTGCGGGCGCCAGGTCTACGTCGTCTACCCCCTGGTGGGCGAGTCCGACAAGCTGCAGTTGCGTTCGGCCGGCGAGGAATGGGAACGCCTGCGCGCGGAGGAGTTTCCGGATTCCCGGGTCGGCCTCCTGCACGGCCAGCTCCCCGGCGATGAGAGGGATGCGGTGATGCGCGCCTTCCTGGCCGGCGACCTGGACGTGCTGGTGGCCACCTCGGTCGTGGAGGTGGGCATCGACGTGTCCAACGCCACCGTGATGCTCATCGAGAACGCCGAGCGCTTCGGCCTCTCCCAGCTGCACCAGCTCCGCGGCCGGGTCGGGCGCGGGGCCGACCGCAGCTACTGCGTCGCCATCGCCGACGCGGAGGAGGCCGCCGCCGAACGCCTCAAGGTGTTCCGGAGCACGCACGACGGGTTTGCGATCGCGCAGGCCGATCTGGCCATGCGCGGGGAAGGAGACTTCTTCGGCTCCCAGCAGCATGGGCGGCCCGTCCTGCGTTTCGCCGACCTCGCCCTCGACCGGGACCTCATGCACGCCGCCCGCGAACACGCCCGCGCCACCATCGACCGCGATCCCGACCTGCTCGCCCCCGGGAACGCCATGCGGCGTAATCTGCTCACCGGTCGGTTCGGCGACCGCCTGCAGCTTCGTTCGGTGGGGTAGAACGTGACCAGGTGATCCAGCCAGGTCTCGACCGCGCCGTGCGACGACCCCGACCGGGTTCCGTCTCACCCTCTGCCCGCGTGTTGCAAAACACGAAAAGCAACAAGGTGTTGCTCTTGTCGATTTGCAACGCCGTGGCAGTGCCCGGCGCGCATCAGATGCAGTGCCTGGCCGTGCATCTGGCCGCGGGTTGGACTTGACGCCCCGACCATGACAGACTAGCAGTCCGTCCGCAGGCTGCCAGCCACCGGCGGTCCGCCCCCGGAGACCGTCGATCTCCAGCCGATTCCACCCCAGGAGACCACCATGGCTGCCCCCCAAACCATCGTACGCGAACTCGGGGCCAGCGTCGGCCGGAGCGTCACGATACGCGGCTGGGTGGAGCACGTGCGCGTCCACGGGCGGGTCGCCTTCCTGGTGGTGCGCGACGGCACCGGGCTGGTGCAGGGCGTATTGCTGCGCAAGCAGCTCTCCGCCGAGGCCTGGGAGCTCGGCTGCGCCCTCACCCACGAGTCGTGCGTGGCCGTGACCGGGTCGGTCCAGGAGGACGCGCGTTCCCCGGGTGGCTACGAGCTCCTGGTGGAGGATGTCCGGCTGCTGGGCGCGTCCGTGGACTTCCCCATCCAGCCCAAGGAGCACGGCGTCGAGTTCCTGCTCGACTACCGTCACCTCTGGCTGCGCTCCTCGGCCCAGCGCGCCGGCCTGCGCATCCGCTCGGAGGTGGAGAAGGGCATCCACGACTTCCTGCACGAGCGCGACTTCGTCCGCATCGACACGCCCATCCTCACCGGCGCGATCGGCGAATCCGCGGGCACCCTGTTCGAGACCGAGTACTTCGGCGAGCGCGCCTTCCTGGCGCAGACCGGGCAGCTGTACGTCGAGGCGGCGTGCCCCGCCTTCCGCAAGGTGTACTGCTTCGGCCCCACCTTCCGCGCCGAGAAGTCCAAGACCCGGCGCCATCTGACCGAGTTCTGGATGCTCGAGCCCGAGGTCGCCTTCGCGGACTCCGACGACAACATGCGTCTTCAGGAGGAGCTGGTGGTCTACCTGGTCGGGCGCACGCTGGAGCGGTGCTCGGGAGACCTGGAGGTGCTCGGCCGCGACCTTTCGGCCCTCGAGCGCATCCAGGCGCCCTTCCCGCGGGTCAGCTATACGGAGGCGGTGGAGATCGTGCGTGAGGCGGGCAGCGACACCCGGTGGGGCGCGGACCTGGGCGGCGCCGACGAGACCCGCATCGCGGAGCACTTCGACCGCCCGGTCTTCGTCTACAACTATCCGAAGGGGGCGAAGGCCTTCTACATGAAGGAGAACCCGGACGACCCCCGCACCGTGCTGTGCAACGACCTCATCGCCCCGGAGGGCTACGGCGAGATCATCGGTGGCAGCCAGCGCGAGGACGACCTCGACAGGCTGACGGCGCGCATCGACGAGGAGAAGCTGCCCGCGGAGGCCTACGGCTGGTACCTGGACCTGCGCCGCTACGGCACCTTCCCGCACTCGGGGTTCGGGCTCGGGATCGAGCGCTTCACGGCGTGGATGACCGGACGCCCGCACATCCGCGAGCTCATCCCCTTCCCTCGGCTGATGAATCGCCTGACGCCCTGACCCGCGCCTCCGCCTTCACCGCGTCCCAGAGCGCGTCCAGTTCCTCCAGCGACATCTCCGCCACCCGCCCTCCGCGGTCTCGCGCAAGCTCCTCCACGCGCCGGAAGCGGGCTTCCACCTTGCGGTTGGTGCGCGCCAGCGCATTGCTCGCATGTACCCCGGCGAGACGCGCGAGGTTGACGGCAGTGAAGAGGAGATCGCCGGCTTCGTCCATCACCTCCCCGGGATCTCCCGCCTTGAGCGCAACTCGCATCTCCTCCAGCTCTTCGGCCACCTTGAGCAGCGCTCCCCCGGCATCCTCCCAGTCGAAGCCGACGCCGCTCAGCTTTTCCTGAATGCGATGGGCGCGCAGCAGGGGGTCGAGCCCGGTGGCAAGCCCGGAGAGCACGCTTTCGTCTCCCGGGAGTTCCCTGGCCTTGAGCGCTTCCCAGTTCTCCCGCTCGCCTTCGCCGAAGAGGTGTGGATGACGGCGCCTCATCTTCGCCTCCAGCCGATCCACCACCGAATCCCGGTCGAAGGCCCCCGCCTCCTCGGCGAGCACGATCTGAAAGGCCACGTTGAGCAGCAGGTCGCCGAGTTCCCCCTCGAGTTCCCGGGCATCCGCGGAGCGAATCGCGTCCACCACCTCCTGGCTCTCCTCGATGAGGTAGGGGATGAGCGACTCGGCCGTCTGAGCGCGGTCCCAGGGGCAGTTCGCGCGCAGGAACTCCACGATGGCGAGCGCGCGGTCGAGAGCGCCCTTCGAAGGGGCGATTCCGGGGGATGCGGCGGCCTCGGATCCGGCAGCGTCGGGGGCCGCGGCTTCGGATGCGACGGCTTCGGATGTGTGCGCGGTGCGATGGTCGCCTGCTGTCACGAGATCGGGGGCAGTTTCGCGTGAGGATGGGACAACCGGGGATGGCGGCTCGCGCGTCGCGGTCGTCCGCAGCACGAACGCCGACCCGCAACGAACCCGGACGATGCCGCCGCGAGTAGTATTCCCGACCTTCGGGGAGAAGTCCAGACGACCGAATGCGGTCGGCTGCCGGATGTTGCCCCTCGCTCCCGCCGGCGACACCTTTTTCGCCGGGTCGTCGGGGCCCGGGATCCCCGCTGAATTCGCCGCGTTGCAACCGGGTACCGGGCCGACGGGTTCGGGCGCCGGCGAGCGTCGAGCCGGTTCCGATTATCGCTTCCGGAGATCGCTCCATGGCTGATCGCTCTTCTTCATCCCGCACCGGGAATCCCGATGATCCCCGGTCACGCGCCTGGGTGGAGGTCGATGCCGGGGCGGTGCGCGCCAACCTGGCGCACATCCGCCGGGCCGCCGGGGCCGCCGCGGTCGTGCCGATGATCAAGGCGAACGCGTACGGCCTGGGCGTGAGCAACGCGGTTGCGGTTCTGGAAGCCGAGGAGCCGGACGGCTACGGGGTGGCGACGGTGGAGGAGGGGCTGGAGGTGCGGGCGCTCGGGGTCGAACGCCCGGTCCTGGTGATGACCCCGTCCCCCGCCTCCTCCCTCCCCGCGGCCCTGGAGGGCGGCCTGACCCTGTGCTTATCCGACCTGGGCAGCCTGCGCGCCCTGGCCGCCGAGGCCGCTCGGCGCGGGCGCGGCGCCACCTTCCACATGGAGGTGGACACGGGAATGGGCAGGGCCGGTCTCGACTGGCGCTCGGCGGCGGCATGGGGAAGGGAAGTGGCCGCGCTGGCCGCTCCCCCGCTCCGCTGGGGCGGGTGCTACACACACTTCCACTCGGCCGACGAAGCCGCCGGCACCATCGACCGGCAGTGGGCGCGCCTGCAGGAGGCCGTCGGTCACCTGCCGCTGCCCGCGGGTGCGTGGGTCCACGCCTGCAACTCCGCCGGGGTCCTGCGCCGCCCGCGGTACGCGGCCAGCGCGGTGCGCCCGGGAATCTTCCTGTACGGCGGAGCATCCGCTCCCGACCTCCCTCGACCCGCCCCGGTGGCGGCCGTGCGCGCCCGCATCACCCTGGTGCGCGACGTCGCCGCCGGCAGCTCCCTGGGCTACGGCGCCACCCACGTTGCGCGGACGCCCGAGCGTTGGGCCACCGTCGCGATCGGGTACGGCGACGGCCTGCCGCGCGCCCTGGGAAACCGCGGGCACGCGCTGGTGCTGGGGCGGCGGGTTCCTCTGATCGGAAGGACCTCCATGGACGTGACGGTGGTAGAGATCTCGCGCGTCCCCGACGCGCGCGCCGGCGATATCGTTACATTTATCGGTTCCGACCGGGACGAGGAGATCACGGTCGAGGAGGTGGCGGATCGGGCCGGCACCATCAACTACGAGGTCCTCACCGGCCTGACCGGCCGACTTCCGCGGATCTGGCAAGCATGACGGACGCCTTCGAGCGACTTCTCAAGCGAGCGCGCGCCGCGCGCGAGCGCGCGTATGCTCCCTATTCCGGGTTCCGGGTGGGTGCCGCGCTGGAGACGGCCGACGGCGCCGTGTTCTCGGGATGCAACGTGGAGAACGCTTCCTACGGCCTCACCCTGTGCGCCGAGCGCTCGGCGCTGGCCGCGGCTGTGGTTGGCGGTCACCGGTCGTTCACCCGAATCGCCCTCAGCACCTCGTCCGGGCCGCCCGCCTCGCCCTGCGGACAGTGCCGCCAGGCCCTCGCCGAGTTTGCGCCCGGGCTCTCCGTCCGCTCGGAGTCCCCGGAGGGAACCGCCGACTGGAGCCTGGCGACTCTTCTGCCCGCGCCCTTCCGCCTGAACCGCGCCGTCCGTGCGCTCGTCGCGGCGGCCGCGACCCTCACCGGCGCCTGCGGGTACGAGACGCCCACCGCGGTGGAAGGTTTCACCTTTCCGGTCACGGTGGTCACCTCCGAGGTCCATCTTTCCCACGACCAGTTCGCGCGCGGCGTTCAGGTGTTCGGTGGCTTCGGCCGGCCTTCGGACGTGGCCGTCCCGCTGGTCGCCACCGAGTTCGGCGAAGAGGGCCTGGAGGCGCGCACGCTGGTGCGATTCGGTCCCATCCCGCGCTCCGCGAGCATTCGCGACACCGCCGGCACGACGGTGACCGACCCGGACCTCACGCTGGTCGGCGGGCGCGCAGTCCTCCGCTTCGATACGTTGGCGGCCCCCTCCGAGCCGGTGACCTTGTCCGCATCGCTCATCGGCGAGCGCTGGCATCCGCCTTCCGCCACCTTCGTCCACGCCGTGGACACCCTCGGAGAACAGGTGCCCTGGGCCAGCTTCGGCGGCGGGGACGCCGCGCCGATCGCCACCGCGGTGTGGGATCCGGCGGAATCCGACTCCGCGTTCTTTGCCATCGATACCCTCGTCATCAAGGCGTGGGACACCGAGGACGAAGCACGCGGCATGCTGGTGCGGATGGTCACCCCCGGAGCGCGCGTGAAGGTGCGTTCGGCCAATCTGGTCATGGACGCGCTGCCGTCGATCCGGTCCGACACGATGGTCACCACCGACACCTACTCCGAACACCTGACCTTCATCTACAACCCGGTTCCCTCACTGCCCGAGGGGGTGCTCCAGATCGGCGGCGCCCCCGCCTGGCGCACCGTCTTCGAAGTGCACCTGCCGGCTTCGCTTCCCATTCGCGGCGAGACCTGCCCTTCGGGCGAGTGTACCCTTCCGCTCACCGCCGACGGCATCACTCAGGCGGCGCTGGTCCTGACCCCGGGGATGACCGACGCGGCGCTGCGACCCACCGACACGCTATTCGTCGACGCCCGCCCGATTCCCTCGCCCGAGTACCTGCCGCGCGCGCCTCTGGGCAACTCGGTCCAGATCCCGGTCCTGCAGGTGCCTCCGGAGATCTTCGCGGGCGATGAGGGGCGCGTGCTGGAGATACCGATCACCAACTTCGTCAAGGACCTGGCACGGGGTGTCACCGAAGACAGCGTCCCGGCGCCCAATACGCTGGCGCTGCTGGCCGCCATCGAACCCCAGAGCTTCGAACTGATGCGCTTCCTGGGACCCGACTCGAGTTCGCCGCCGCTGCTTCGCATCCTCGTGAGCCAGCTCTCCGGGATGAGCATGAGATGAACGCCCGCGCCCGTTCGCGCGTCGCCGCCCGTGTAGCTGCCGGCGGCCTCCTCACGGCCGTCACCCTCGCGCTCCCCGCCTTCGCCGTGCCCCGGCCGCTCGCCGCCCAGTCGCTCATCGGCAGCCAGGGCCTGGGCATTCCCCTGGAGGCGCTCGACGGGCGATCCCGCGCGCTCGGCTCGGTCGGGGTCGGTCTCTTCGGCGGCGCCGTGCTTCCCACCGACCCGGCCCGCGCCAGCCGGATCACCGTACCCAGCATCGCCGTCACCATCCAGCCCAGCCGCGGCGCGGCGGCCATCGGCGACCAGAGCGTCCCGATCGAAGGCACGCGCTTTCCCCTGCTGGCGTTGTCCTATCCGGTGCGGAACTACGGGGTCGCCACCTTGTCCTACGGGGGTCTCCTGGAACAGAACTGGAAGGCCGAACGGACCCTTCGCGTCGCCAGCGAGCAGGACTCGATCGATGTAGCCGACACCTACGAGGCCGATGGCAGCGTGGGTGCCGCCCGCATCGGCTTCGCGCGCGCCCTGTCCGGAGGTTTTTCGGTCGCGGCCACCCTCGGCTTCCACACGGGGACCCAGGTGCGGAGCTTTTCGCGCACCATCGGCGTCGTCGAGGACGAGGAACAGGAGACCGGCGACCGCTTTCGGGAACGCGGACGCTGGGAGATGACGGGCACGACCTTCGGGCTCGGAGCCATGTGGGATTTCCGGGACTTCCTGCGCATCTCCGGCAGCCTGACCTGGTCCGGCGACCTGCGGGCGACCCCCGTGGGCCAGACCGAGGGCGGGGAAGCCCGCTTCGAGCTGCCCACCGAAATCCGGATCGGAGCGAGCGCGATGCTCACACCCGTCGTGGCCGCCACCCTCGGTTTCGGGCGCTCCGACTGGACGCCGGCCGAATCGGGTGCGGGCGCGGCCGCGCGCGGCGCCGTCACCTCCTTCGGAGGCGGGTTCGAGTGGTCGGGGATGGGCCTGTTCGGGCGCAGCCTCCCGGTCCGGGTCGGCTACCGCCGCGCCGGGCTGCCCTTTTCCATCGACGTCTCGACCCCGACCGAAAGCGCGTTCGCCGCCGGCTTCGGCTGGAACCTGCTCGAGACCGAGGACCTCGTCATCGCCGCCTTCGACTTTTCGTACGAGAGGGGCACCCGCGCGACGGACTCGATCTCGGAGTCCTTCTCGCGCTACACGTTTTCCTTCCGGGCATCGAGTTTCTAGTGGGTGCCAGGGCCCAGACCGCCCCTGCGGGGTCCGGTTCCGCCGTCCGGCTCCCGGTGGCCGCCGGCGAAGCGGTCAGGGCCGGCGCGTCGAAGCCGGCCCCGGGCGCCTCGTCCGCCCCCGCCGATGCGCGCCCGGCGTCCGTCCCCAGACGCGTCTACATCGAGACCTACGGCTGCCAGATGAACATCAGCGACGGCGAGCTGATGGCCGGCATCCTCGAGCAGAGGGGTTATGCCGTGGCCGAGACCCCGGGGCAGGCCGACGTGGTCCTGGTGAACACATGCGCCATCCGTGAACACGCGGAACGGCGCGTCCTCGGCCGGGTGTCGCAGCTCAACGGTCTGAAGCGGGACAACCCGGATCTCGTGATCGGCGTCACCGGCTGCATGGCCCAGCGCATGGGCGACACACTTCTGGAACGGGCTCCCTACGTCGACCTGGTGATGGGCCCCGACGGCTACCGCGAACTGCCCGAGCGGCTTGATGCCCTCTCCGAGCCCGGACGGCGCCTCTCGGTACTCTCCCTGGACCCGGCCGAGAACTATGAAGGCCTCGAGCAGCGCCGCACGTCGCGCATCTCGGCATGGGTTCCGATCCAGCGCGGGTGCGATCACCGCTGCACCTTCTGCATCGTCCCCTACGTCCGCGGACCGGAGAAGAACCGCCGTCCCGAAGAGATCCTGGCGGAGATCCGGAGCATCGCCGCCACCGGCGTCACCGAGGTCACCCTGCTGGGACAGACCGTGAACTCCTACGCCCGGGGGGAGTGGAGCTTCGCGCGCCTGCTCGCGGGCGTGGCCCGCATCCCCGGCATCCGCCGCGTGCGCTTCACCTCGCCGCATCCGAACGACGTCACTCCGGACCTTGTGGAGGTCATGGCCTCCGAGCCCGCTGTGTGCGAGCAGCTGCATCTGCCCGCGCAGTCCGGCAACAACCGCACCCTGAAGCGCATGCTGCGCCGCTACACGGTGGAGAGCTTCCTCGAGCGGGTGGAGATGGTGCGCGAGGCGATCCCCGACATCGCCCTGTCCACCGACATCATCTGCGCCTTCCCGGGCGAAACCCGCAGCGACTTCGAGGACACCCTGGAGCTGCTGCGCACCGTCCGCTTCGACGACGTCTACACCTATCGCTATTCGCCCCGCGAGGGGACCCCCGCGACCCGCATGCCGGCGCACTGGTTCATCGGGGACGGAGAGGCGGCGGGCCGCCTGCGCGAGTTGATCGAGGTGGCCCGTACCATCCGGACCGCGATCAACCGCTCGGAGGTGGGGCGAGTCGAGGAGGTGCTGGTGGAAAAGGAGGCCCGGGGTCCGGGGCAGATGCTGGGCCGCACCCGGCGGGGAAAGGTGGTCGCCTTCTCCGCGCCCACCAGCCTCGAGGGGGCGTACGCGACCGTTGAACTCACCGGCACCAGCGGCGCCACGTTCACGGGCCGCCGGCTGGCCAATGGATCCCGGCCTCCGGAGCCGACTTGAGCAGATGGCTGGCGTTGACCGGGGTGGCGGCCTTTGTCGGGCTGGTGATCTGGTTTACCGCGCATAACGGGGACCAGCGCATCACGCTCGACCTGGGGTTCGTCCAGTTCTACCGGTTCCCGGTCACGATGGTGGCTTTCGCGGCGCTCCTGGTCGGCATGCTGGTGATGCTTCTCGCCGGTCTCCACACCGATCTCCGCGTGCGCAGGATCCTCCGTGACCGGCTCATCGAGGAGGCGCGCGCCGAGGGCGCTACGGACCTGACCCAGCGCGACCTCTTCGATGCGGAGGCCGCGGAGGGCCGCGAGAACACTTGATTGTGCACAATGCGTAATCTGGCCGAGGAGGGCAGCCGAACACCTGGATTCCGCCGGTAGCCTGGCTGGCCCTGGCCTTCGGGTTGGGGACGGCCCTGGTTCACCTGCCGGGGTGGCTCACGCCGGCGGTGCTGGGCGGATCGTTGCTCGCATGGCTCATATTCGCATGGGAGCGCCCCGGGCCCGACGCTGACGCACCCCCGGGCCGGCTGGCCCGCACGCGCCGCCTCCGCCCGCAGCCGCTCCCCACCGGTCTCCTCCTCGCCCTGTGCGGCGGACTGCTCCACGGCACGGCCTCGGCCGGGGCGCGCGCCCGCAGCTGCCAGCTCGCGATCCAGGACGGCGCCACCCTGGAACTGCGCGGTTACTTCGAGGGCATGCCCGGCGAGGGCGCGGCGCCCTTTATCGCCCGCTCGGGGCTGCCCGGGGGATGCCGTGCCCGGGTGCGCGCCGTCGTGCGCGACGATGTGTCCGTTCCGCCCGCCGCCGTGCCGCTGGTGATTGGCGGCCAGTGGCTGGCGCGCCCCCTGCGCCGGGGCATGCCCCCCGAGTACGCGGGCACCCTGGTGGTGCGCGCCCTCGAGGTGGACGCCGGGGCCCCGGCGGTCCCGCTTGCCGTGCGCTTGCGGGCCGTCGTGCGCGAACGACTCGACGCGCTCTACCCGGCCCGCGCCGGCCTGGGCGAGGCGCTCATCCTGGCCCGCCGCGAGCGTCTGCCCCGGGAGGTCCGCGACCAGTGGGCGCGCGCCGGCATCGCCCACCTGCTCGCCATCTCCGGCTTCCACGTGGGGGTGATCGCGGCCATCCTCTACCTGATCGCGCGCCGCATCGGGCTCGGTCCGGGCCGCGCGCCCATGGCGGCAGCCGGCGGCAGCTGGGCCTACGTGCTCGCCATCGGCTCCCCGGTGGCGGCCACGCGCGCGGCCTTCATCCTGGCGGCGCTGGCCGCGGGCCGCCTGCTCGGGCGCCGGGTCTCGTCGCTGGGCGCGCTGGCCACGGCGTTCATCGCCCTGCTGGCAGCCCGCCCGGACGCGATCGTCTCGGTGGCATTCCAGCTCTCCTTCGCGGGCGCGGCGGGTCTGGTCCTGCTCGCTCCCCCGGCGAGCCGGGTCCTGCGTACGGGCCGGCTTGCCCGCCTTCCATCGGCGCTGCGCACCGGTCTCGCCTCGGGGGTTGCCGCTACGGCCGCCACCTTCCCGCTGGTCGCCTGGCACTTCGGGTACTTCGCGACCGCCGGCATTCCGGTGACCCTGGTCGCCGGGCCGCTGGTCGCCGCGGCCATCCCGGGGATGCTCCTCTCCATCCTTCTCTCCTTCATCTCGCTCCCCCTGGCGGGCATTTTCGCGGGAGGCGTCGACCTGTTTCTCCAGCTCGCCGGCGCCATCGTCGCGCTGGTGGTGGACATCCCCGGCGCCGCCGTCTGGACGCCGCGCTGGTGGATCGTGGCCGCCACCGCCGCCCTCGCCGTCCATTGGCTCGTCGTCCGGGGCCTTGCCCTGCGCCTTCGTCCCCGGGTGCGCGCGGCCGTGTTGGCCGCGTCCCTCGCGGCCGCGCTGGTGGCCTGGCCGATTCCCGCGCTCATCGGAGGCGGAGGGGCCATGGAGCTGGTCTTCCTGGACGTGGGCCAGGGCGACGCGGTGGCCATCCGCACCCCGGGCAGCCGCTGGATCCTGGTGGACACCGGTCCGCGCTCGCGCACCTTCGATTCCGGCGAACGCATCGTCGTCCCCTACCTGAGAAGACGAGGCGCCGCGCGCCTGGAGGCGCTCATCCTCACCCACCCGGACCTGGACCACATCGGGGGCGCCAACGCGGTCCTCTCGGAACTCGACGTGGTGCGCGTCCTCGACCCCGGAGCCCCCGCCGCACGGCCCGCCTACGTGGCCGCCCTGGAGCGGGCTCAGGCCCGGGGCGCCACCTGGTTCGCCGCGCGCGCCGGAGACCGCGTCTCCGCGGACGGCGTCACCCTGGAGGTGCTGCACCCCGGAGGCGCCGCCGACTCCGCGGCCAGCGAGGAGGCCAACGACCAGTCCGTGGTCCTGCTGCTGCGCTACGGCGACTTCAGCGCGCTGCTCCCCGGGGACGCCCCCGCGGTGGTGGAGGAGGCGCTCCTGGCCGCCGGCCACATCCCGCCCCTCGACCTGCTGAAGGCCGGTCACCACGGCAGCCGCACCTCGACCTCCTGGAGGCTCCTCGAGTTCACCCAGCCGGAGTTGTCCGTGGTCTCGGCAGGCGCCCGCAACCGCTACGGCCATCCGCACCGAGTGGTGCTCGACCGCATTGAACGCGCCGGATCCGACGTTGCGCGCACCGACCTCCAGGGCGTCGTGCGCGTCCGCGCCTTCCCCACCGGGGACTTCACGCTCTCGGTGGAACGCTGCCCGGAGCTCCCGGCGTGTCTGCGTGCGCGTTAGCGGCCCGCAGAGGAACCCCTCACGGCATGCGGCCCGGCGAACTGGCGCGCTCTTCCAGCAGGTCGGGGAAGTTGCGGCCGGGACCCGTTGCGAATGAGGGAGCATCCTTGACCTGATGCGGGCGTTTGCCCATGCTATATGTGCAATATTGCACAGGAAGATGAATGACCACACAGGCTCTGGCCGCACGTCTTGGGGGACGGCAGGCTCTCGGTCGTGACATCCGGTCCGACCTGGACCTTGAGGACGCGGTGCGGGCCGGGTTGCCCGTCAAGGCCTTTGAGAGCGTAGTGGAGACCGGCGCTCTGCGCGCAACCGAACTTCATTCTCTGGTCATCCCACGGCGGACGCTGGCGCACAGGAAGCGCCTGGGGAGGCGGCTGAGCAGCGAGCAGTCGGACCGCCTCACCCGGGTGGTCCGCGTCGTGGCTTCGGCCGAGGAAGCCATCGGTGACGGTGCGAAGGCGAGACGCTGGCTCCGCAAGCCCAACCGTGCCCTCCAGGGACGCCGGCCCCTGGATCTTCTGGCCAGCGATGTCGGCGCCCGCCTTGTGGAGCGGGTGCTGGGGCGCATCGAGCACGGGCTGGGCGCGTAGCGCGAGGTCACACCCCCCCCAACACCCTGAGTCGCGCTTGGAACTCTGGCGCATTACCCGCGAAGCTCACGCGGCGCTGGATGGCGAGGGCGCCCGCCTCCACGGGGCACGGTGGACTCCTCGCGGAACGCCTGCGGTCTACGCCGCTTCCCACCTCTCGCTCGCGGCGCTGGAATACCTGGTGCACATCGATGCGGAGGAAGCACCGGACGATCTGGTTGCGCTGAGCATCAGCCTTCCGGACGATGTGACCGAACTGGTCCGCGCACCCGCATCCCTGCCCGCCGATTGGCGGCAGACTCCGTCACCGCCCCAATGCCAGGCGATCGGTGGCGAATGGGCCAGGAGGGGGAAAGAGCTGTTACTGCGGGTTCCATCCGTGCTGGTTCCCGAAGAGAGCAACGTGCTCGTGAATCCGATGCACCCGGATGCCGTCCGGGTCCGGATTATCGGATCTCGTTACTTCTCGTATGATGTCCGTTTGCTGTCGTAGATCGATCCCCTCGGCACGACGCACTCCATCGCCTGCCCTGTAACCGCCGTCGGGGCGTTCGCCCGGTACCCTACCCCGGAGCCCTCGCTCGTGCGACATTGCGGGCCCGAACCCGCGTCACCCCCGCACCCATCCCCATCCCCCCGCGCATGCGCTCTCGCACGCTCGTGCCCACCCTCGGCGCGTTCCTCGAAAGCGAGGAGGCCGCCCCTTCGTCCGAACCCCCGGACTGGGTTCACGTGCTCGCCGGCCTCGCCCGCGCAGGCACTCGCATCGCCCGGGTGGTGGCGCGCACGGGGCTGACCGGCACCCTCCCGCGCACCGGCGACCGCAACGTCCACGGAGAGGCCGCCACCCGCATCGACAAGTACGCCCACAACGCGGTCGTGGAGGAGGTCGCCGACGCCGAAATGCTGTGCTGCATCATCTCCGAGGAGGCCGAGGACCTCATGCCTGTCCCGTCGAGTCATCCGGACGGAGGCTGCATCCTCGCGCTGGATCCCCTCGACGGGTCGTCCAACCTGGGGGTCAACGTCCCGGTGGGCACCATCTTCTCCCTGCTGCCGCGCTCCCCGTCCGACGATGCGACCGGTGCCGGCCTCACGCTCCCGGAAATCCTCCGGCCCGGCCGCGACCAGATCGCCGCGGGATACATCCTGTACGGGGCCGCCACCGTGCTGGTCTACACCAGCGGGCGCGGCGTGCACGGGTTCATCCGCGACCCCGAGAGCGGCGAGTTCCTCCTCAACCGGCGCAACATCCGCATCCCCTCGCCGTCCGCCCGACACTACTCGACCAACGAGGCCTACACGCGGCGGTGGGATCCGCGCCAGCACGAACTCGTGCGCCACTTCAAGCAGCCTCCGCCGGAGGGAACCAAGGGCTTCTCGGCGCGCTACATCGGCTCGCTGGTGGCCGATATCCACCGCACTCTGCTGGTGGGCGGACTCTTCATGTATCCCGCCTTCCGGGGGAAGCCGGAGGGGAAGCTGCGCCTGATGTACGAGGCGGCGCCCATGGCCCTGATCATGGAGCAGGCGGGAGGAAGGGCCACCAACGGCACCGGGGACATCCTCGACATCCGTCCCCGGGAGATTCACCAGCGTACTCCGCTCTTCGCGGGAACGCGGGAGCTGGTGGATGTTGCCGCCTCCCACCTCGAAGGAGAAGCGGCGGGCTCATAGTCGTACTACCGGGGCTGCGCCAGCCGGCAGCCTCCTACGGGCAGGTCGACGTCACCGTGGCGCGCTTCGCTCTGAGCATGTCGATGTCCTCGCAGGAGACGGCGGTTCGCTCGAGCTTCACCTCGTCATCCCTGCCGACTCCCGGGTTGTCGAGGAGCGGCTGAATGTCGCTCAGTTCCCGGTTGTCGTGGAGATGCAGGGTGGTCAGATAGATCATATCGATGAGCGGGCTGAGGTCGGTGACCGCGGTCCGCTCGAGGCCGATGATCAGCAGGTTGTCGAGTTCGGTCAGCGCCGACAGGCCCGAGAGGGTGTTTCGGCCGACATCCAGCGTCTGAAGCGCCCACAGGCCGACGATTGGATCGAGGTCGGCAATGTCGTTGTTGTAGAGTTCCAGCCGCAGCAGCGATTCGAGTCCCGCAAGCGGCGTGAGATCGCTGATCCGGTTGTGCGACCCGCCGAGCTGTTCGAGCTGGCTCATGTTGCGGACGGGCGACAGGTCGGAGACCTGGTTTTCGCCGAAGCTGAGCGCGAACATGCTGGTCAGCCCGGCAAGCGGGCTCAGGTCCGTGATCGCATTCTCGCGCACGTCCAGGTATTCGAGACCCGTCAGTGCGGCGAGCGGTCCCAGGTCCTCGATCCCGTTCTGCGCAGCCAGGAACTCGGTGAGCCCGATCAGGTTCTCGATTCCCGAGAGGTTGCGGATGCCTGTGGCGTTGACCCCCAGGGACTCGAGGGAAGCCACGCGTCCGCAGGTAAGCGATTCCTCCGGGGCGAGGTCGAGAGCGGCACGCACGCCGGCTTCGAGCGCCGGATCGGCAAAGGCCGGGACCGCGCTCGAGTCCGAGCCGCAGCGCTCGCCGGGGCTCAGGACAGGTCCCGTCGCGTCGCCGCACGCGCACAGCGCCAACATGGCTCCCGAAGCCCAGGCACGTGCCCCTGCAGGAACCGGAGCACGCCCCCGCCGCCCGCCCGGGGGATGGTGATCGCGTCCGCCCGGCCGAGTCCTCAACGATCCGGTCATGGAATCACGCTCCAGATGAACCGCAAGCCGGGCGCGAGCTTGACCACCGGCGGCTCGGGCGTCTGCTGCCCGCCGCCGTGTTTGCCGACGGTCCGCGCCCAGCTGATGGAAATCGCCAGGAAGCCGGCGGCCATACCGGCGGTCTTGACCGGGTCGAACCGCGGGACCTCGAAACCGTGCACGTCCGACAACCGCACGCCTCGCCTGGGAGGCGCGAAGGGTCCGACCGCCACCCGAGCGGAAGCCGACACGATCGAGTCGTTCACCACGATCGGGCGCCGGATCGTCATCTGGTCTCCGGTCGCGGCCGTCAGGCGGACCTCCGGAGGACTCTCGCGGGCAATCCAGCTCCCCGGGGTGTCCATCACCGGCTGCCAGCTCTTGCATCCCGATAACAGCACCAGGGCGAGGAAGGCCGCAGTCGAAAACAGGCGTTGCCGGAAATCCCCGTTCTTCATGGCTTGTGCACCTCCCTGCGTGGTGGCCTGACTGAAGCACTCGCCCCTTGCCGTGTTCCAGAACATATCCGAGGCGGTTGTGTACCTCCAGACTACACCAAGCTGTTCCCACGTTGCCCGGGGTGATCATGACCTTCCCGACTCTCTCGCGGCCCTGGCGGGTCGCCCGACCCCGGACCTCGTGGGTCTCCCACTCCGTCCGCCGCTCACAGGCGACCGCTGCGGCGCCTTGCGGCGCCCTGCTTGTGCTCCTGGTCGCGGCCTGCGGTGGCGGTGCCGGCGGCGCTCCCGCGAACGCGCCGGATGCGCCCGCCGCCGATGAACCTCAGGCCCGTTCCTATCCCCCCAACGAGGTCTCGCGCGCCGAGATCGACGAACGAGGGGCGAACGCGCACACCGCGATGCAGTTTCTCCGCCGGGTCCGGCCGGCATGGCTGCGCTCGCGCGGCTCCAACTCCCTGACTTCCGCCGGCGCCATGTACCCCGTCGTGTACATCGACAACATCCGCCGGCCGGGCGGCCTGAGCGCGCTCTTCCAGGTCCCCCTGAGCGAGGTTCGACGGATGGAGTTCATCGGGCCCGGCGACGCCACCACGCGCTGGGGCACGGGCCATCAGTCCGGGGTGATCCTGATCGCTACCGGCCGCTGACGGTCATCCTGCCCCAGCGAGGCGCCAGAAAAGAAACCGGAGGCAGGGCCCGCGGGGGCCCGCCTCCGGTTCTTTCTTCCGGAGAAGAAGTCAGATCCTCCGGATCCTCCTCCCCTTTCGAAAGCTGCCGATCACATGCGGATCATCAGCCGCCCGTGATGGTGGTGTTGTTCTGGAACTCCGTTGCCGGCAGGTCGAAGCACAGCTGGTTTCCGTACACGGCGCCAAAGCCGTCGTCCTGGCCGATCGGCGGATAGGGCCGGACCCCGAGGCGCCTCAGGTCCCACAGGTGGTGTCCCTCGAGGAACAACTCCGCGGCGCGCTCCTCGATGAGCTGGTCCATCATGCCGTTCATGTCCATCATGGCCATATGGGGCGACAGGCCGGCGTTCGCACGCAGCGTGTTGAAGATCGACGACGCCTGGTCGTAGTTGCCCGCTTCGATGGCGGCCTCGGCGATGATCAGCTGTGCCTCCTCCCAGCTGGCCAGCTGCACGGGAGAACTCGCACTCTGATACTTCTCGGCAAACCAGAGGGCGATGCCGGTGTTGGGGTGGCCCTCCTCCTGGTCGGTCACCGCGACGCGCGTGTCCAGTTCCTGCATGCAATCCGACATCATGTCGTCGGGCCAGGGGAAGTTGCAGGGGAAGTCCCGGTAGGGCTCCGCCACCGTGACCATGTTGTTGTCGATGTTGAACTCCCACTGCTTGTTCTTGGTGACCGATTCGGCGCCGGAATACTCGAGCAGCCACTCGAATCCCTCCGGCACCGCGCTTGCGGTGCCCGCGGCCGCCGACGTCTGCCCCAGATTGAGCTGCGTCCGGGCCTTGCCGACCCGCACGGCGTTGAGCAGGTCGCCGGAAGCCCCGGCCGCCGCGGACTGGTCGAAGCGTTCGATCGCCACGCCGAAGGCGTCGGCGGGGCTGACGACGGGCCCGTTTTCGGTCACGACCAGCTCGCACATCGATTCCGCGAACAGGGTGTAGGTGTAGCCGGCGTACATCGCCACCTCGGCGATCATGGCCGTCCGGTCGGGGACGTCTGCGTCCGTCCACTCGTTCAGCAGCCCCAGCACGTAGTCGGCGAGCCAGCGCGTCCTTGAGAGCGGACGGTAGATCGCCGGGCTGAAGGTGTCCCCGCAGTCGCGCTGCGCGTACTGGGAGCCGTAGCCGCTGGTGTCGTGGATGCGGGCGTCCCAGATGTTGGAAATGGTATTGTTGGAAGCGTCCCGCCACTCGTTTCCGGTGAGGGCGCTCGCGGTCGCGTGATAGGTATGGGCGCAGCGGAACTCGTTGGCCACGCTGGCGACGAGAAGCTGAGCCGAATTCGGGTTCTCCAGGTCGCTCGCCACCACCCGGGAAGGCTCCTCCACGCTCAGCAGCTCGTCGAGCGCGTCACACGACGCGAGCAGCGCGATGGGCGCGAGGACGAGGGCGGAAGCCTTGATCATCTGCTTAATCATGACAAGCCTCCTTTACATGCCCAGGCGGACGGTGAGGGTGATGGAGGTCAGCGGTGGAACCGCGGAGTCCTCCTGCGGCTCCCGGTTGCCCGAGAAGGTGTTGCTCGGGTCCACGACCTCGGGATCGTGGTGCGGCCACTCCGGCCAGTTGGTCCACAGCATGGCCAGATTGCGGGCGGAGAGGCTCAGGCTGCCCCGGGTCGACCGCACCACACCGAGCCAGTCCTGCGGCATCTGGTAGGTGAGGGAGAGTTCGCGGAAGCGGACGAACGACGCCTCGTTTACCCAGAGGTCGTACTCGCCCGTGGAACCGAACTGCGCCTCGGCGACCAGGCGGATGTCGTGGTCGAACGGGTAGGCGGTGAGTTCGCTCTGCTGGATGGCGCCGTACCTCCACCAGCCCTGCAGGTCGTACTTGGTCTGGCCGATCTTGCCCTGAACCAGCGCGTCCACCGTCAGCCGCTCACCGATGGTGAACGAAGATCCCACTGAGATCTCCAGGTTCGGGTCCGGATGCCCCTGGTAGATCCACGCCTCCTCGTTGCACGGGATGTAGGGGGCGCTGTCGTCCTCGTCGACCGAGTGGCAGAGGAGCGTCTCGCGGTTGATCTGATCGGAGCCCGGGAGGAACTCGGCGAACGCGACGCTGGGCGCGAACAGCGAACCCACCGGATAGCCTTCGTGGTGGCGCGTGGTCCATCCCAGCTGGAGGAAGCAGCTGTCCCTCAGCTCCGGCTTTCCGCTGCACGGCAGACCCAGGTTCTCGACCCGGTTCCGGTTGGTGCTGGCGTTGACGATCAGGTCCCAATCCAGCGTGCTCGACTCCAGGACGCGGGCGGAAAGCCCGACCTCGACGCCCCGGTTGCTGACCTCGCCGATGTTGACGAACTGCTGGGCGAGGAATCCGGTCGACGGCGGGCGATTACGCGCGACGATGGCGTCCTTGGTGCGCTGGTCGTAGTAGGTGAAGTCGATGGTGACGCGGTCGTTGAAGAAGCTGGCGTCGAAGCCGGCCTCGATCTCGACGCCGCGCTCGGGACCCAGCTCCGAGTTCCCGGGATCGTTCGGCCTCACGGTCGCCGAGCCCGCGGGAGACGCGCGCGTGGCGAAGGTGCGCAGCGCGGCGAAGGCGTCGGGCTGCTGGCCCGACTCGCCGTAGGCGGCGCGCAGGCGGAAGGAGTTGGCAAACCCGGTGCCGCCGTCGGCGACCACCCATGAGCCGCTCACTTTCGGGTAGACGATCAGGTCGAAGTCCTCACCGAACGCGCTGTTGTCGTCGGCGCGCACGGCGCCGGTCAGGAACAGCCGGTCCTGCCAGCCGAACTGCTGCTGCAGGTAGACGCCCACCGTGTTGTTCTCGACGAAGCCATCGAATCCGAAGCGCTCGGCGGTGGCGTTCACGCTCGAGAGGCCGAGCGCAGGGAAGCGGTTGCCGTCCGCGGACACGTCCTCGATGGTCCTGGTGTAGACCTGGAACCCGACCGAGGTCGTGGAGAGGATGTCGGCGGTCAGGTCGCGGGTACCGGAGGCCGCGTAGTCCCAGGTGGTGTAGACGACCGCCTCGCGATTCGCGAAGCGCCCGCCCGCGGCCGCGTTCGTCGACCAGAACTGGGCCGACTCCGGCGTCAGGAAGGGCTGCAGCTGATCTTCGAGCTGATCGGTCACGTCCAGCCCGAAGGTGAACCGGTGGGTGAGCCAGTCGAAGGGGGTATGCGACGCCGTCAGGCCGGCCGTCATGCGGTTGGCGTTGTTGTAGTAGTTGTTCCTCTCGTACATCGCCTCGGGCGTGTACCGCCTGTAGCCTCTGCGCGGGGTGCCGAGCGTCGTCGGAGTGGCTCGGATCGCCTCCTCGTACGGCTGATCGCCGCCCAGCCGGATGCGCGTAAGCGCGACGCCGGCATTGGCCGAGAGCGTCAGGTCCTCGCTGGGCTGCGCCTGGACGTTCACGCGGCCGTTGTACTTCTTGGCCCAGCTGTCCTCGGTCACGCCCCGGTCCGAAGACGCGGATCCGGCCACGAAGTACTGGAACAGGTCGGACCCTCCGGAGAGGTCGATGCCGTAGTACTGGGTGTGTCCAGTGTCGAACATGAGATCCTGCTCGGCCGGGTAGTCGCGGAACATGTTGATCTCTTCGAGCTGCCCCGAGATGTTGCTCACCCCGTAGTTGGTGGGCGTGCGGCCGGCCGGATCCCTGAACCACTGCGCACCCTGACGGAAGGTGAAGTTCCACTGGGCGTCGCCGACGGCCCCCATCTTGGTCTTGATGTTGATGACCCCGTTGGCCGCCTCGGTGCCGTAGAGCGTGGCCGCCGCCGGCCCCTTGATGACCTCGATGCTCTCGATCATCGCCGGGTCGAGATCATCGATGCGCGAGACGTCGCGCGAGCCGCTCTCCATCCGGTTGCTCACCCGGACGCCGTCGATGTAGACGAGCGGTCCGTCGTTGACCTCGCGCATGGTCGAACTGCCCCGGATCTTGATGGTGGAGGCGCCACCCGCATCGCCCGAGCCCTGCTGGATCACGACCCCGGCCAGACGGCCGCGCAGCAGGTCGGAGACGTTCTGGAGCGGTGCGACCTCGGCCACGGCGGCATCGAGCACGGCCACCGAGTTGCCGATCTCGCGCACGCGGCTCGCCGCCGCCGTGCCGGTCACGACCACCTCGTCCAGCTGGAGCGCCTGCGAGGCGAGGAAGAAGTTCTGAACGACCGAGCCGTCGGCTGGTACGTTCACCACCACCGACTCCGAGCGGTAGCCGATGGACTGCACGGTGACCGTCTGCGAGCCAGCCGGCACGTTGATGATGAGGTACTGGCCGTCGGCCTGGCTGAGCGAGCCGATGTCGAGCCCCTCGATGAAGACCTGGGCCGCGTTGATGGGATTCCCCGTGGCCTGGTCCCGCACGGTGCCCGTCACCGTCTGCGCCTGTAGCAGCGTAGGCGATGCCATCGCAAGCGCGATGAGGGCGAACAAGGTGTTGCGTCTCACGGATCTCCTCCTTTCCCGAGTCGCGTTGTGAACATGCGCCGGACAAAACCCGGACGATACCAGGACATAACCCGAGCGCGACATGCGATAATAGGATGCGGACGGCGGCAGTGACAAGTGCGGGGGCCACCGACCTTGCCCGCCGGTGCAACTGGCGGAATCGCCGTCAACAAAGCGGGCCGGCGTGTGAGGCGATTCCCTCCGCTACGTCAGCTCCAGCCGTCGCCTCCTCCGCTCCCGGCCTTCCTCGTAGCGGCGGCGGTCTTCGGGGTCGCTGAGGTCGAGCGGGGGCACCCGGGTGGGGCGGTGCGCGTCGTCGATGGCGACGAAGGTGAGGAGACAGGTGTTGGTGTGCCGCTTCACGCCGGTGAGCGGGTCCTCCGCGTCGACCCGCACGCCGACCTCGACGGAGGTCGTGCCCACATGGTTCACGCGCGCGGAACAGGTGACGAGTTCACCGGAGCGGATGGGCTCCCTGAAGTCGACGCGGTCGATGGCCACGGTGACGCACGGCTTTCCCGCGTGGCGGATGGCGGCGACCGCCGCGGCGCGGTCGACCATGGCGAGGACCTCACCGCCGGAGACGTTGCCCAGGTTGTTCACCTGGTGGGGCATCATCAGCTCGGTGATGACGGTGACGGAGTCGGCGGGCTTTTTCGGGGTGGAATCGAGGTCGCTCATGGTGGCGGGAGTACACCGCTTGCGCGCCGGGGTTCAGGGCGCGATCCGCACCCCCCGGCGGTCGGGTTTCTTCGCTTGCGGCGGCAGTCCGTCTTCGGCAAGCTGCCAGACCGTCCCGGCTTTCCGATCATCGATGGACGTGGAGATGCCAACATGAACCGAAGGCACTTTGCAAGACTGGGCGCGGTCGCCCTCGGTGGGCTCGCGCTGCCCGGCGGGATGGGTGGCGTCTCCAGGGTGACGCGAAGCTCTCCGCACCGATCGCGCTCCTTGCCGCAACAGGCATTGCGGGTGGACGACACCCGCCTGATCGAACGCATGCGCGCGCTGGAGGCCTTCGGGCGAAATGACGCGGGCGGAATCGACCGGGTGGCTTTCAGCGACGCGAACATCGAGGCGCTCGACTGGGTGGCGGGACACTTGGGCGCGGCCGGCTTCCAGGTCGGCATCGACCTGGCCGGCAACCTGATCGCGCGCAAGGCGGGCCGGGACGCGTCGCTCCCGCCGCTCATGTTCGGCTCGCACATCGACTCGGTCCCCGGGGGCGGCAATTTCGATGGTCAGGTCGGCTCGATGGCCGCCCTGGAGGCCGCGACCCGGCTCGCCGAGGCGGGTCACCGCACCCGCCATCCCCTCGAAGTGGCGATCTTCTCGAACGAGGAAGGCGGCAAGACCGGCAGCCGCATCCTCGCCGGCGAGTTCCTGCCGTTCGAAGTCGACGTCCAGACCGCCTCGGGCTACACCATCGGGGAAGGCCTGCGGCGCCTGGGCGGCGACCCGGACCGACTCGCGGACGCCCGCCGCGAGCCCGGCTCCATCGCCGCCTTCCTCGAGCTGCATATCGAGCAGGGCGCGGTCATGGAGACCGACGGCATCGACATCGGGGTGGTGGAGGGCATCGTCGGCATCGTGCGGTGGAACGTGGCCGTCGAGGGCATGACCAACCACGCCGGCACTACCCCCATGGACCGGCGCCAGGACGCGATGGTCGGGGCCGCGCGCTTCATCGACATGGTGCATCGAACCGCGCGCGGCATGCCGGGCAGGCAGGTGGCCACGGTGGGACGGCTGGCCGCGGAGCCGGGGGTCCCGAACGTGATCCCCGGTCGTGTGGTTCTCTCGCTGGAGATCCGCGATCTGTCGATGGAGGGCATCGAGCGCGTCTTCGAAGCGGTGCGCGCGCGGAGCGAACGCATCGCGCGCGACGCCGGCGTGACCTTCTCCTTCCAGCGCTTCTACACCAGCCGCGCCGCTCCCACCGATCCGCGCCTCCGCAGCCTCGTCGAGGTCTCCGCCCGCGAACTCGGCCTGGTTTCGCGCCGCATGCCCTCGGGGGCAGGGCACGACGCCCAGAGCATCGCTCTGCTTGCCCCGGTGGGGATGATCTTCGTCCCCTCCGTCGGGGGCATCAGCCACTCTCCGGAGGAGCGCACCGAGGACTCCGACATCGTCAACGGCGCCAACGTGCTGCTCCGGACGCTGCTCGCGCTCGACGAGACGGGGCTTCCGGAGGAGTAGAGAGGGAGCCACAGACCGCCGACCAAACATCCGGGCCCCAATGTGGGTCGTGCGACGGTTCGCGACATCGCTTTGTTTCTTGGAGCCGCGGGACTGGAGCCATGATGGAGTACAAGGGGTATGTCGCCGCGGTGGAGTTCGACGACTCCATCGAGGTACTCCACGGACGCGTGGTGAACAGCGGACCCTATCCGATCGTCACGTTCGAGGCCACGGATGCCGCCGATATTCGCGGAGCATTCGAGCGCTCCGTAGACGAATACCTCGCATGGTGCGCGGAGGACGGCGTTGAGCCCAGGCGTCCTTTCTCGGGCAAACTGAACCTGCGCCTCGGGTCGCGACTTCACGCACTCGTTGCCGCCGCCGCCGCCGACAGCCATGTGAGCATTAACACGTGGATCGTGGACGCGATTCGCGGAGCTATTGGCGCCAAGGCCATCGCTCACCATCAAGACGGACGCGCCTGATTCCTGCAACAGCCACAAAGTTCGTGGCTTGTCCCTGCGTCTGATCGCTCCGGCAGCCAGGCGTCGTTCCGACCCGGGGGCGATCGAGTCCTCTGGATGCGGCGGACCGGGCACGAGTGGCGGGAGCAAAGCCGGCGGCGTATTGGTAGGATGTGGGTACGGTTCCGGATTCCGGACCGCCCCCGCTGGCGCGGACGCCTCCATGGAGACCTGCCACATGCCGAGATTCTTCCGCTTGACCGTCCTGTCGGCGCGGGGCCGGATCCCGTACCTCGCCGCCGTCCCATGTGTCGCGGCAGCGCTGTGTTTCTCCGCGACCGTGTCCGCGCAGGAGCCGGAACCCGAGGCCGCGCGGGTGGCCATCATGGGCGTCGTCTACGACGTCGTGACCGGGACAGCCATTCCGACGGCCGCCGTCTCGCTCGAGAACGGCCGACAGGGGGTGCTGACGGACGACCAGGGCATCTTCCGGCTGGAGGATGTCGAAGCCGGACCCCAGTTGCTCGTGGTCACCCAGTTCGGGTACCAGAAGCGGGCGGTCGCCGCCACCATCACCCCCGAGTCGAGCGGCATGATGCAGGTGGCGCTCACGCCCCGGCCGATCATGCTCGCCGGCGTGACCGCTACGGTCGAGAACGTCACGGAGATGGAGGCCCGCCTGCGCTTCCGCCGGAGGGCCGCCGGTTTCGCCACCCAGGCCTACGACCGGCGGGAGCTGTTTCGTGCGATGACCGGCACCCCGCTGGACTTCCTGAATCAGCGCTCGATGGTGCGGATCGTGACCTGTCCCCCCGGGACACTGAGCAGCCGGTGCGTGTTTCGGCGGGGACGAGCCATCGAACCGTGGGTCTATGTGGACGAGGCGCTCGCGTGGGGAGGGCTCGACGAGCTGGAGACCTATGCGGTCTCGGACATCTATCTGATGGAAGTCTATTCCCGGGGTTCCGAAATCCGCATCTACACCAATCAGTTCATGGAGCAGATGGCCCGCAAGCCGATGATGCCGATTCCGCTCAACCTCTGGACGCGGCCGGCGCGGTGAAATGAGATGTTCATCCAGATGTGAGGTTCGCATGGACGCGAGAAGCAAGTTGCCTGGAGCGCCGATCCTGCCCGCCGCATTCGCCGTGGGCCTGCTGTTGTCCGCGTGCGCCGAGGCGCCGGAAGCCGGGAGTTCCGACGCCGTGGTCTTCGAGGGCGCCCGCGTGATCGTCGGCGACGGGGGAGTGATCGAGGACGCCGTCTTCGTCGTGGAGGACGGGCGCTTCAGCGCGGTCGGCGCGGCGGGGCAGGTGGAGGCACCCGCCGGGGCCGCCCACATGGATCTTGCCGGCAAGACGGTCATGCCGGCGATCGTGAACGCCCACATCCACCTGGCTTCCGACCGCGAGACGCGCACCGACCAGCTGCAGCACTACGCGTACTACGGCCAGTCCATGCTGGTGAGCCTGGGGACGGAGGATGGGAACGTCGGCTTGCAGATGCGCGGCGAAGTGGTGCCCGATGGCGCCCGCTCGCAGAGCGCGGGACGGGGCATCACCTCTCCCGAGCCCGGCCGCAGCGAGGTGCCGCACTGGGTGACTACCGAGGACGAGGCGCGCGCGGCGGTGCGGGAGCTGGCCGCCGCCCAGGTGGACATCGTGAAGATCTGGGTGGATGACCGGAGCGGTCAGTACGAGCGGCTCTCCTCGGAGCTCTACGGCGCCGTGATCGACGAGGCGCACGCCAACGGCCTGCGCGTGACCGCCCACGTCTTCACGCTCGAGGACGCGAAGGGGCTGCTGCGGGCCGGCGTGGACGCCTTCGCGCACGGGATCCGCGACATGGACGTCGACGACGAGCTGGTTGCGCTCTGGCTTGAGCGTCCGAATGTGGTGCTGGTCCCCAACCTGCCCGCGCCCGGGGTGGCGGAGGACATGGGCTGGCTGGCGGGGTCGGTGCCGGCGGCCCAGGTCGAGCTGATGCAGACCAACTCGTTCGACCGGCCGGAACTCCAGGACTTTTTCGGCATCCAGGCGCGCAACCTGAACCGCCTCAGCCAGGAGGGCATCACCATCTCCTTCGGCACCGACGGCAGTTCGCCGTGGGCGGCGCACCAGGAGCTGGCCGACATGGTGCGGAGCGGGATGAGCCCGGCGGACGTGATCGTGGCGGCCACCAGCGCCTCCGCCGAGTTCGTAGGCGCCGACGATCTGGGGACGGTGGCGGCCGGCAAGAGCGCCGACTTCATCGTGCTCGACGCCAATCCGCTCGACGACATCACCAACACGCGCATGATCGACGCGGTGTACCTGCGCGGCGCGGCGATGGACCGCGACGGGCTGGGCGCGCGCTTCCGGGGGGCGGGTCAGTAGCGACCGACTTCGAGGGAGCCTGTTCGCTCCTCGCGGGGGCGCTCTCCGGCGGGACCCGGCGCGAGATTCTGCGCGCCTGCTCGCCGGACGGTGGCGCGAGGGGGCTCGAGCGGCTGCGCGGCGGGATGCGGGCGCACCTATTCCGGGGGCGTTTCGCCCCGCTCGTGCTGGACGGCCTGGTGCGCGACTTCGACCTGCGCACTCGTGAGGAGGGGTTCCACGTCCTGCACTCGTGGAACCATCTGGAGCATCACTTCACCCGCGAGAACACCCCGGTGCTCATGCTCGACCGCTTCGCGAAGGAATGGTCGGCGGCGCGGGCCACGCCGCGCGTCCAGGCGCTCCTCCTGGACCACTACTTCTTCTATGTGCTGGCGCTGATGGTCATGCGGGCTTGGGACGAGGGCGATCCCAACCGGAATCTGGACCGCATCACCGGGCTGCTCCGCCACCTGCAGGGTCCCCACGGGAGCGGGCACCAGTTCGTGGCGCGCGCCGAGACCCTGCTGCTGATGGCCATCTCGCATTTCCACCCGGACGAGAGCGCCTATCCCCGGCTGCTGGAGAGGATTCGCACCCTGGATCGCGCACACAGGGTGCACTTCGCGCTGGCCGAAGCGGCGATCCTGGGAAGCCACCTGCGCTGGGGGTTCGCGGTGCTCTACCGGCGCGATCTGGGGCGCATGCGCAGCGACAACGTGGGCGACTATCCGTGGCTGCTCTTCTCGGTCGCGACGCTCATGGACGAGTACGTGCGGCTGCGCGAGGATCCCGAGGGAGCGGACCTCGCGGACGAACGCCGCGCCCGTGTGCTCGAGGGTCTCATCGATGGCCTGACCCCGGACCCATGGGCTTTCACGGGCGCGCCCCCGGAGGCGCTCCGGCCCTACGAAGAGGAGCATTCGGGCTTCCGGGAGGCCTTTGCGGAGCACCGGGACGACCTGCTGGAGGAGTTCGCCCGGCTGCGACCCGAACGGGAGGCGTATTCGCCGCTCTCGTACCACTGCAACTTTCCCCACAACGCCATCATGGCGAAGGTCTCGATCCAGCTCGCCGACGAGAATGCCCCCAACCTGCCGATGGACGCCATGTTCACGCGCGCCGAGGTCTGGCGGCCCGCGGACCAGGGGGCGCTGGCCGCGGGCGCGCCTGACGCGGTGACGGATCCCGGGCGCGGGGGCGTGCGCGATGCCGAAACGGCGGCAGTGCCCGGCGACGAGTCGGATGCCGCCCGGGCTGCCGCGTTCATGTCCGCGGACCACCCCGAGGCTTTGGCGCGCTACCTGATGGCGTACTCCGGGGCGAGTCCGGAGCGGCTGGGGCGGCGCGGGGCCCGGCTCATCATCTACGACCCCAACGTGGGGCTCAGGTACTACAGGATGGCGCTGCAGGCGCTGCGTTCCGCGAGTTGACAGCACAGGGGCCATGCCCCTACCGGTCACAGGTGCCCGCGACCCGTCGCGTCATCCCGAAGTCGCGTGTCGGGAAAGCGGAGAAGACCCGGAGGGTCCCATGCCGTATTCATCCCGCCTCGCCCGAGCCGGCGCGGTCCTCGTGGCCGCCGCCACCCTCATGGCCGGCTGCGGCCTCCTGCCGCCGATGAGTTCCGGTCCGCCCGGCGCCGGTGCCGACCCAGCGGATAGCGACCCCGCCCGCGGAAACCAGACCGGCGACCAGGTGGGTGTCGGCTACGGTACCCAGGATCGCGGTGAACTGACCGGCGCCGTGTCCTCGGTGCGGGCCGAGGACGTGGGCCGGGAGGTGACCAGCATCCTGGACCTCATCGAAGGCCGGCTGCCCGGCGTGACGGTGCGGCGCCTCGGAAACGGCGACGTCTCGATCCGGGTTCGCGGAGCTCCGTCGTTCATGGGTGGCGGGGAGCCCCTCTTCGTGATCGACGGCCGGACCATAATGGCCCCCGTGGGCTCGGCTCTGATGGCCATCAACCCGAAGGACGTCGTGCGCATCGACGTCCTCAAGGACGCCGGGGCCACGGCGATCTACGGCAGCCGCGGCGGGAACGGCGTGATCCTGATCACGACGAGAAGGGCGCCCGGGTAGAAGCCCGGCGCCGCACCCGGTTCATCAACACGGCCATCGGGGCGTCCCGGCAGGGCATCTTGCGGCCGTCCCGTCGCCGGCCGCGATGCGGCGTCCTCGAGCGACCCCTGCTGGTGCGTTTCTTGCGTTCGTGCAATACGTTCTCATGGACGCCGCGGCTGCCGGTCTGCGCGTGCCGTCTCCCCTCGTCGGGTGCACGTGCCATGTCCCGCCGCGGCCCGTGTAACTCCTCTCTCTCCTGGAGGCACTATGCGAAGAATCCTACGAATCTCGATGGGTCTGGTCGCCGGCGTGGTTGCGATGACGCTGCCGCTCGAGGCCCAGGTCACCGGCACAGTCACCTCCGCCGAGTCGGGCGAACCCCTAGCCACGGTGCAGGTGTCCATCGAAGGAACGGGCATCGGGGGTCTCACGAACGAAGAAGGCCGCTACCTCCTGATCAACGTCCCCGCCGGGCCGCAGATCGTCCTCTTCCAGTACCTCGGCTTCGAGACCGAGCGCCGGGAGATCACGGTTACGGAGGGAGAGGCGGTGGTCCAGGACGTGACGATGACCGGGACCGTGCTCGGTCTGGACGAACTGGTGGTCGTCGGCTACGGGACCCAGTTGCGCAGGGAGGTGACGGGAGCCGTGAGCTCGGTCCCGGGCGTCGAGATCGCCCAGGCCGCGGTGACGCCCAACCTGCAGACCGTCCTCCAGGGCCGGCTGGCCGGGGTCAACGTGGCCGAGTCGTCCGGGGAGCCGGGATCGGCCCCGCAGGTGCTGGTCCGGGGCCGGGGCTCGATTTCGGCGGGCACCGAGCCGCTCTACGTCATCGACGGCGTGCCCTACTCGATGAACCTGGACATCGAGGGCGAGGTGAGTCTGCAGCGGGCGAGCTTCGGCGTCGTGCGGGCCAACCCGCTGGCCAACCTCAACCCCAACGACATCGAGAACATCGAGGTCCTGAAGGATGCCGCGGCCGCGGCGATCTACGGCTCGCGCGGCTCCAACGGCGTCATCCTGATCACGACCAAGCGGGGAGAGCGGGGCGCGCCGCCGCAGGTGAGCTTCCGGGCCTACGGCGGAATGCAGACCGCGTTCAACCGGCCGCGCATGATGAACGCCGCGGAGAACATCCAGTACGTGAAGGATTCCCGCAACAACTCCTACCTCCTGGGCCGCGATCCCCTCAATCCGGCGAGCCCCAACTACAACCCGAACTACAATCCGGACACCAACGCCGGCCGCGCCGAGAACGGCGCGAGCGGATCGCAGATGATCCCCGAGGCCTACGTGAACTGGGACGGGACCGACAGCGACTGGATCGGCGCCGTCCTGGACGATGCGGTCCTGCAGAACTACGACGCCTCGGTCAGGGGAGGATCGGAGAACCTCGCGTACTTCGTCTCCGGGTCCTACATGGATCAGTCGGGCGTCATCAAGGGGTCGAGTTTCCAGCGGCTCGCGCTGCGCGCCAATCTGACCCTGGATCCGAGCGACCGGCTCCAGTTGGCCGTGGATATCAACTCGGCCTACGCGGACCACGACCGCAAGGCGGCCCACGCGCCCTATTTCGGCAGGCCGCCCGGCCTCATCTACTCGGCGATGGTGTCGTCTCCCCTCGCCCGCATCTATGACAGCGACGGCAACTACCTGCAGCGGGGCGAGCACAGCATCAACGCGCTGGGCAACGGGATGACCAGCACCAATCACGCCCTGGCCGCCCGTGACTACATCGACGACAAGCTGCAGACCGGGCGCGTGTTCGGAAGCGTGTCCGCGGATCTGGACCTGAGCGACAACCTGCGCTACCGGGCGCTCTTCGGCTACGACTACGACACCAGCAACCGCCACTTCTACCAGGGTACCCGCCTGCAGTACCGGGGAAGGAACGTTCCCGACCCCTATTCCCAGGCCCTCTCGGGCCAGAGCCGCAACTGGCTCCTCGAGAACACCCTGAACTACAACACGGCGTCCGGTCCGCACAGCTTCAACGTGCTGGGCGGGTATACCGCCGAGCGGCAGTTCGACGGGAACCAGGACGTGATCGCCCGCAACTTCCCCGACGACCAGGTCACGACCATCAACGGAGGAGAGATCACGGGGGGAGGCCAGGATCAGTCGGAGTGGTCCCTGGTTTCGGCACTCGGCCGGGTCAACTACAGCCTGCTCAACCGGTACCTGGCGACCGCGACCTTCCGGGCGGACCGTTCGTCGCGCTTCGGATGGGACAACCAGACCGGCTACTTCCCCTCGCTGTCGCTCGGATGGCAGGTCACCGAGGAGCCGTTCATGCGCGGGAGCACCCTGTTCAGCCAGCTCAAGCCGCGCGTCAGCTACGGGGTGACCGGGAATTTCCAGATCCCCAACTACGGTTCCATCGGCCTGGTGGGGCGCCAGCCGTACGTGCTGGGCGACGCGGTGGTCGCGGGCGCCACCCCGCGGACGCTGGGCAACCGCGAGCTCACCTGGGAGACCACGAGGCAGCTCAACGTGGGCGTGGACTTCGGGATCATGGCGGACCGCATCTACGGTGCGCTGGACTATTACGTCAGCAACACGGAGGACCTGCTGCTGAACGTGAACGTGCCCTCGTCCACGGGCTTCGCCACCGTGCTCACCAACATCGGAGAGGTCCGCAACACCGGCTTCGAGGCGCAGATCACCTCGCGCAACCTCGTGGGAAGCTTCCAGTGGACCACGGACGTGAGCCTGGGCACCAACTCGAACGAGGTCATCCGGCTCGGCGCCGAGGGAGACCCGATCCTCGCTGCCGGCGTCGCGGGTGTCCGCCACATCACCCAGGTCGGGGGCGAAATCGGCGCCTATTACGGCTACGTGCACGATGGCATCTACCAGAGCGAGGCGGACATCGCCTCCAGCCCCGTCGACGAGCGCAACGTCACCCCCGGGGACATCAAGTGGAAGGACGTCAACGGCGACGGCCGCATCACCGCCGCCGACCGCACGGAGCTCGGCAGCTACAATCCCGACATGACGTGGGGTCTGTTCAACCGCTTCGCCGTGGGAGACCTGGAGTTGAGCGTCTTCTTCCAGGGCGTGGTCGGGCGCGAGGTCCTGAACCTCACCCGGCGGCACCTGACGGCGCAGGGCAACTTCAACGGCTACGGCAACCTGGTCGGCAACTACTGGAGGTCGCCGGAGGAGCCGGGCAACGGCTGGGACCACAAGCCGGACCGGCAGGACCACGGCGGGAACACGAGGCCGTCCAACTACCAGATGGAGGACGGCTCGTACACGAGCCTCAAGAGCATCACGCTGTCGTACAACGTGCCGCCCGGGTTGCTGGGCGGCATCTTCGGCCAGGCGCCGGGGAGCGTTCGGGTCTTCGGGTCCGTGAACAACGTCTACATATGGACGGACTACTGGGGCTGGAACCCCGAGGCGAGCGTCCAGTCGACCGGGCTGACCCCGGGTCAGGACTATGGGGCGTATCCGCTGATGCGGGCGTTCCAGTTCGGCGCCGAGATCGGATTCTAGGGGGATGACAATGAAGACGACAATACGAACCGTGGTAATCCTGCCGGTGGTCTTCCTCCTCTCGTCCTGCAGCGAGGACTTCACGCTGCTGAGCCCGATCTCCGAGCGGAACGTGGAGGACTTCTACCAGACGCCCACCGACTTCGACGTGGCCATCAACGGCGCCTACGCCACGCTTGCGAGCAACGGCGCCTACAACCGTTCCTACGTTCTCCTGCACGAGATGCGTTCGGACAACACCATGAACGGGGGCGGCGCGACCGGTCTCGCGGAGGTGTACCATCGCATCGCCCACTTCTCGGAGCTGTCGACCCAGGAGGAACTGTCCATTCCCTGGACGACGGCCTATCAGGGAATCGCGCGCACGAACCTCATCCTCGATCGGCTGGACAACCTGGAGGACCAGCAGGTGGCCAGCCGCATCCAGGGTGAAGCGCTCTTCATCCGTTCGCTCTTCTACTACCACCTCGCGGTCCTCTGGGGGAACGTGCCGCTGCAGATCGAGGCGGTGACTTCGCCCAACGTCGAGGTGAACCAGGTCAGCGCGGACGTGGTCTACGGCCAGATCGCGGGAGACCTGGAGACCGCCCAGGGGCTGCTGCCCGCGTCCTACAGCGGGGCCGATGTCGGGCGCGCCACCAGCGGCGCCGCCAACACCCTGCTCGGCCTCGTCTACCTTACCAACGGTCAGTCGGGCCCGGCGGCCGAGGCGCTGCGCCGGGTGGTGAGTTCCGGCCAGTACTCGCTGGTGCCGAACTACGCCGACCTCTGGGGCGTGGCCAACGAGAACAACGCCGAATCCGTCTTCGAGCTCCAGTACAAGGCGGGCGGCACCGGCACCGGAAGCCAGTTCACCGACTACTACACGCCGTTCGGCGGATCCGGCGGGGTCGGCGCCGGCAACGCGCCCCAGGTCCTCTCGCCCGGCATCGACCAGATCCACTCGATGCAGTACATGATGGCGGAGGAGGACGCGCGCGGCATGGGCGGAACCTTCGCCGTCTCCGACGAAGGCAACGTCTACGTCAGGAAGTGGGAGAGCATCCCCTTCGCGCAGGCCGACGCGGACAACAACTTCCCCGTGTTCCGCTATGCGGACGTCCTGCTGATGCTGGCCGAAGCGCTCGGCGAGGGCGGCGAGGCGTACGCGCTGATCAACCAGGTGCGCGCGCGCGCCGGAGTGTCGCCCATCGGCGCGAGCACCCCGGGGAGCTTCCAGGAGAAGCTGTTGTTCGAGCGCCAGCTCGAGTTCATCACCGAGGGCAAGCGCTGGGCCGACCTTCTCCGATTCGGGGTCGCGCCGCAGGTCATGTCGAGTTTCGAGCCTCTGATGGCCGCCGGCCTCTCGGCGGGGGACATCCGGCTGGTCTATCCGATTCCCCAGCGCGAGATCGACGTATCGCCCGGAGAGATGGTGCAGAATCCGGGCTGAGACGGGGCAGGGTGAGCTGACGCGAACCGCCGGCTGACATGGCTCGCGCGCGCAAGCAGGCCGTGAATCGGCCCGCCGCGGGAAACCGGCCGCTTTCGGGGAAAGCCCTGGTCGCACTGAGTACAGTGGGGCCGGGGCTCTTCCTGATCGGGTACAACATCGGCACGGGCAGCATCACCACCATGGGGATGGCGGGCGCCCGGTACGGCATGAACCTGCTCTGGGCGCTCGTGCTGTCGGGGATCTTCACGTACGTCCTCATGGTCGCGTTCGGGCGCCTGACGCTGGTCACCGGCCGGACGGCGCTCCAGAGCTTCAAGACCGGAATTCCGGCGGTCGGCAGGGTTCTCGCCCTGTACGTGCTGATCGCGCTGGTGCTGGGCGAGCTGGTGGCGCTCACGGGGGTGATGGGGATCGTGGCGGAGCTGATCCAGGAGGGGATCCGGCTCGCCTCGCCGGCGGGGGATGCCGTGATCCCGACCTTCTGGATCGTCCTGACGGTCGCAAGCGGAATCTTCCTGCTGCTCTGGTTCGGCCACTACCGGCTCTTCGAGAGGGTGCTGACCGCCTTCGTCATCCTGATGGTCTTCTGCTTCGTCGCGGTCTTCTTCATGGTCTCCCCGAGCTACACGGAGGTGCTCGCGGGCATGGTCCCCGCGGTGCCGGACACGCCCGGGGCCAGCCGCCTGGTGGCCGCCATGGCCGGCACGACCTGTTCGGCCGCGGTCTTCATCGTGCGCAGCACGGTGGTGGCCGAGAAGGGGTGGACGGTGGCGGACCTCGGGCGCGAGAAGCGGGATGCGCTGGTATCGGCGACGGTGATGGTCTTCCTGAGCGCGATGGTCATGGCCGTGGCGGCGGGGACCCTGTTCGTTCGGGGCATGACCATGGAGTCGACCCTGGAGATGATCGGGCTGCTCGAACCGATCGGGGGCGGCCTCGCGGCCTTCCTGCTCATCGTGGGGATATCCGGGGCGGGGTTGTCCACGGTCTTTCCCCTGGTGCTGATCGCGCCCTGGCTGATCGCCGACTACGCGGGCTGGAAGCGGGATCTGCGCTCGCGTTCGTCCCGGCTCCTGATCGGGTTGGGCCTCCTCTTCTCCTTCGGTTCGGTGTTCCTGGACCAGGCGCCCCCGGTGCTCATGGTCATCGCCATGGCGCTCCAGGCGGCCATCCTTCCCGCGGTGGCCATCCCGGCGTTCTACCTGCTGAACAGGAGGCAGGTGATGGGAGAGGAGCACCGGGCCACGCCGGGCTGGAACGCGGGCCTGATCGCCGTGATCCTGTTCTCGCTGGTCACGACCTGGTTCGCCGTCACGGGGCTCCTGGGGTGACGGCGCCTCCCGGACGCGCGATGGCGGCGCGGCCCTTGCGGTCGTCCCGCAGGGAGGAACTGCGGGTCGAGGTGTACGGCACGGCCGAAGGCCTGGGGGAGGCTGCCGCCGCGCGGGTCGAGAGGCACCTGGCGTCCGCGATCGCGAGCCGGGGAGATGCCGGCGTCGTGCTGGCTTCGGCGGTGTCGCAGCTGTCGTTTCTGGAGGCTCTCCGCAGCAGGCCGATCGACTGGACCAGGGTCACCGTCTTTCACCTGGACGAGTACACGGAGCTCCCGGCGAATCATCCGGCGAGCTTCCGCAGGTTCCTGAGGGAGCACATCCTGGATGCCGTCCGCCCCGGCCGCGTCCACCTTCTTCACGGAGATGCAGACGATCTGGCAGCGGAGATCGAGCGCTACGAGTCGCTTCTCCGGGCCCGCCCGCTGGACGTGGCCTGCATCGGCATCGGCGAGAACGGGCACATCGCCTTCAACGACCCGCCGGTGGCGGATTTCGACGACCCCGCCCTGGTGAAGGAGGTCGAGCTCGACGACGCCTGCCGCCTGCAGCAGGTCCACGACGGCTGGTTCTCCGCGTTCGAGGAGACCCCGCGGCGCGCGCTCACGCTCACGGTGCCGGCCATCATGAACAGCCGGGTCATCAGCTGCGTCGTGCCGGGGGAGCGCAAGGCGGACGCCGTGCACGACGCGCTCAACGGCCCGATCGCAACCGCGTGTCCGGCGTCGATTCTGCGCCGACACCACAACGCCACACTTCTCCTGGATCCCGCCTCGGCGGCCCGTGTGTGAGGCCATGAACGCGCACAAGCTCCTCCTTGCCGCCGCGCTGATCGCGGGCGGATTACTCCTCGCTTGCTCCCCGCGCCCCGCGCAGATCCCGATCACGGTCGAGGGAGAGCGTCCGGGGGCGCCGGTCACGTTCGGCATTCCCTTTCCGCGGGGGGAACTGGTCTCCACGGAGAACGTCCGGGTACGTAACGGCGGGGGAGACGAGATCCCCTCGCAGATCACCCCGGTGACCACTTGGGGCCTGGCGGACGCGAGCCTCAAGTGGATCTGGGTCGACTTCTTCACCGATGGCTCCGGGCGGTACACGGTGGAGCACGGGCCGGAGGTGCGGCGCACCGTGGAGGTCGAGTCTCCGATCCGGTTCGTGAACAACCAGCGGCAGAACGGGTTCGCCGAGATCGATACCGGGCCGCTGCGCCTGCGGGTGCAGAAGGGCGGAAGCGGGTTCATCGACCGGGTCGAGTTCAACCCGGCGGGCGACGGCTTCGGGCCCGGGCACGTGATCGCCGGGGGCGTCGGCGTGCGCGGGTCGTTTCTGGACCTCGTCGACGCCGATGGCGTGGATGCCTCGGCGGCCGTGATCCATCAGACCTTCGTCGAGAGGGGATCGGGTCCGATGCACGCCATCCTGCGGATCGAGGGCGAGTACCGCTACCAGCGGCCCGAGCACCCAGCCTCCCCGTTCGTGACCTACATCCACGCATACGCCGGAAGGGCGCACCTGAGGGTTCTCCACACCATCACCTACACGGGGAACCCGGACCAGGGGGCCCCGCTGGAGGGCCGCCAGCATCGGGACGTGGCTACCCAGGGGGAGTTGGTCGTCGACGAGTTCGAACGCTCGATGGACCCCGGCATCACCCGGCCCGACGACATGATCGCCTCGGCCGGCCTCGGGCTCGCGTACCGCCTGGGCGGGGACCCGGTGTTCCGCACCGCGCTCGGCGGGGGCCGCTGGTGGGAGAGCGGCGAGCCGACCCTCCTGGAGGAGAACACCGTCGGTGCGTCAGCCTTCTCGGTGCTCCAGGCCGGCCCGGATGCCGACGGCGTTCCGCCCATCCCCGAATCCGGCCCGGATGAACGGATCGGGGGATTCTCGGCCACCGTCGCCTCGGACCGCGTAATCGCCGAAGCCGAACGCGCCGAGGGTTGGATCGACCTCTCCGACGGCGAGAGAGGCATCAGCATCGGCCTGCGCGGGATGCTCGAGGAATACCCCAACCGGCTTGCCGTGGATCTGGAGGAGCGCCGGATGCACGCCTACACCTGGCCTCCGGACCATCCGCCGAAGGGTTTCCAGCGGGCCAGTCCCCAGGCGGACGGGGGCATGGTCGGCAACTTCGCCCGGGGCATCACCAAGACGACGGAAGTCGTGCTCGACTTCCATGACGCCAGCGCCGATCTCGCGGCAGTGAGGGCGTCCGCGCTCGCGGTCCTCGACCCGCCCGTCGCCCACGCGCCACCCGCGTGGTATCGGGATTCGGGGGTCTACGGCACCTTCGCGACCGCCGACAACGGGATTCCGGCGCTGGAACGGGGTCTTCAGTACAAGTTCCGCTACATGCGCTTCAACCGGGACTGGGCGCCCTGGTTCGGAATGTTCGACTACGGCGACCTGAAGACCTACTACCGCGGGGGCGGCTGGGTGCAGTGGGGCAACAACGAGCCCGCGCAGGACTTCCAGTGGTGGTTCAACTTCATGAGGACGGGCAGCCGGGACGACTACCTCCAGGCCCAGGCCATGAGCCGCCACACCATGGACGTGGACAACCTGCACTGGCCGACGGGCCCGGTCTACCGGGGCGACACCAATGCCGCGCTGGACTACTGGACATCGCTCGAAGAGCCGGCGGGAAGCCCGTACGTGGGGATGGGCTCGCGCCACACCAACCAGCAGGCGGTCGCGCTGTACACGGCCCACGTCTGGATCGCGGGCTGGCTGGCGAGCTACTACCTGAGCGGGTATCACCGGGGACTCGAGGTGGCCCGGCTGACGGGGGACTACTACCGCAAGCGGGTCTTCGGAGAGCACGGGCTCACCGGGCGCAGGCTCTATCTGTCGGTGTGGAACCTGGCCGAGCTCTACGACGCGACCCGGGAGGACATCCATCGCGAGGAACTCGAGGACCGCGTGAACCGGGTCCTGGAGTTGCAGAGGACGCAGGGCGGCCGCATGGTCATCGACCGTTTCGGCTACTCCCAGCACTACCTCACCCACGGGCTCGGCAAGTACCTCCAGCTGTTCGACGACCGGGAGGTGGAGCTCGGGCAGATCGAGCACGCCCGCAGCCTGCTGGCTACCCCGCCCCTGGATCACGACATGGAGTCGTATCTCGCGAGCATCCACCCGCTGGTGGCGGGATACGACCTCACCGGCAGTCCGGAGTTCCTGGAGGAAGCCTGCCGGCGCGCGGCGTACCTGCGCACCGACGAGATGCCGCAGCCGTTCGCGAGTTACACGACGCAGCGCGAGCTGGTGTTGCAGATGGAGGCGGTGAGTCACCTGCCCGGGCGGGAGAGCGATCCCTTTGCCGGCGGGCGCATGCCCAACTGGGCCTTCTCCAGCGGAATCCGGGTCTTCGGCTGGACCCACGCATTCGGGGTGCCCTACCTGATCGACCGCCTGCAGTCGTCGGGCTGGCGCCTGGACGGCCTGCCGTGCACGTGAAGAGGACCCCGGTACCCACTACCGGTAGTGGGTATGCCTCTACCCGTCGTGGGTGCGGCTCCTCGACCGCGCGGGAGTGTTTGCGGCACGGGCGCGGCGGCGCGCATACTTTCGGGTGAAGCGGACACCCCATCGAGCGAGGTCCCGGACGTGATTCGCAACCGAGGGATGTGGATCGTCGCCGCCGTCGTGGCCGGCGGCGGAGCGTTGATCGCGGGGGCGCAGGCGGACTCGGCGGCCTATCCGGACCAGGACATTCTGCTCGACCCGCCCCCCGGCGAGTGGCTGAACTACGGCCGCGACCAGGCGGGCACGCACCACAGCCCGCTCGACCAGGTCGACGCCGGCAACGTGGAGCGGCTCGGCCTGGCGTGGTCCTACGACACGGGATCGTACCCGGGCCAGCTGGAGGGGACGCCGAATCGTCGCGGACGGGACGATGTACGGCACGCTCACGTGGAGCGTCGTCTTCGCCATCGACGCGCGCACGGGCGAGGAGAAGTGGCGCTGGGACCCCGGGATCCCGCAGACGCAGTACGTTACCGACGCGCGCGGAATCCGGCACAGGCGGGGGCCGAGCCTTTGCTGCGGCCCGGTCAACCGGGGCGTGGCCCTCTACGACGGCAAGGTCTATGTGGGGCTCCTGAACGGGAGCCTGGCCGCGCTCGACGCGGGGACGGGGGAGGAGGTGTGGCGGGTGCAGGTGCGGAGCCCGCTCGACGACTACAGCATCACCGGCGCCCCGCGCATCGTCGACGGGATGGTGATCACGGGCATCAGCGGCGCCGAGTTCGGCGTGCGCGGCTTCGTGTCGGCCTATGACGCGCAGACGGGCGAGCTGATCTGGCGCTTCTACACGGTGCCGGGCGATCCCACCGAGCCCTTCGAGAGCGAGGCTCTGGAGCGGGCGGCCGAGACCTGGACCGGCGCCTGGTGGCGCTACGGGGGCGGGGGGACGGTGTGGGACGGGATGGCCTGGGACCCGGAGCTGGACCTGCTCTACTTCGGCGTGGGGAACGGGGGACCCTGGGCGCGCGACATCCGCAGCCCCGCGGGGGGCGACAACCTGTACCTCACCTCGATCATGGCCGTGCGCCCGCGCACGGGCGAGTACGTCTGGCACTACCAGACCACGCCGGGCGACGACTGGGACTACGCCGCCACCCAGCCGCTCATCCTCGCGGATCTGGTCATCGACGGGCGCGAGCGGCAGGTCATCATGCAGGCGCCCAAGAACGGCTTCTTCTACGTGATCGATCGCGTGACCGGCGAGTTCATCTCCGCGGAGCCGTTTGCGCGGGTGACGTGGGCGACGGGATACGACCCGGAGACCGGCCGCCCGATCGAGACCGACTTCGCGCGCTACGGGATAGAGGGCGCGCTCATCTCCCCCGGCTCGGACGGCGCCCACAACTGGCACGCCACCTCGTGGAATCCGGCCACCGGCCTGGTCTACCTGCCCGGGCAGGAGACCTCCCGGTGGTACTCCGTGGATCCCGATTTCGCGATCGAGCCCGGACAGCCGGGCTTCGGCATGGGGCGCCGCCGGCCGGCCGAGGGGCCGGTGCGGGGCGCCGCCGCGGGGGCCGGGGAGCTTCCCGCCGCGCTGCCGCAGGCGGGGCCGCGGGACCGGGAGATCGACCCCATGGTGGTCGGGATGGGCGGTCTGGGAGCCTTCCTGCTCGCGTGGGATCCGGTCGCCCGCGAGGAGCGCTGGCGGCATCGCTTCGAGCAGCGGGGCGTCACCGGGGGCACGCTGACCACCGCCGGCAACCTGGTGTTCCACGGCAACGGCAGCGGGTCCTTCAACGCCTATCGCGCGGACGACGGCGAGATGTTGTGGGAATACCCGCTCGCGCCCGGCTTCGCCAATCCCGTGACGTACATGCTGGACGGCCGGCAATACGTCTCGGTGGTGACCGGCCGGGGCGGCAGCTACGCGCCGGGCCGGGTCTACACCTTCGCGCTGGACGCGGACCTGCCCGCGCCGTCGATGGAGCCGCAGGCGCCCCCGCCGCCTCCCCCGGTCGAGCCGCCTCCCGACGGGTTCCTGGGCGGCATGGGCGGAGCGGAGCTGCCGGATCTGCCCGGGAGGGATCTGGCGCGCGAAGCCTGCACGCGGTGCCACTCGGCCGACCGGATCATCAACAACCGCCGCAGCGCCGAAGAGTGGCGGCTGTTCGTGGGCGAGAAGTACGCCCGCGGCTTCATCAACGCGACCACGCCGGAGCAGCGCGCGGCGATCGTCGACTACATGACACGCGCCCTGCCGAGAGGTTGAGGGAGCGGGACAGGAGGTAGGACCCATGCGTTGTTCGTTCGTGACTCATGCCCTGTTCGCCGCGGCGCTGTTCGCCGTTCTCCCAGGCCGGATGGCCGAAGCCCAGCAGGGCAGCGACACCATAAGGGCCCGCGACGGAACCCCCATTCCGGTGATCCCGCGCGCGCCCGAGGGGATGGCCGAAGGCGCCGTCTGGATCCCGCCGATGCCGCCCCTGGAGGCGACCCTGCCTCCGGAGGGCTGGGAACCGGTCGGATACGAGCAGCCGCCCATGCCGTACATCCTGCTCCGGCTCCCCAGAACCAACATCACGCGCGCGAAATTCCCGGCCATCGACTTCCACGTGCATGGCCGCGAACTCACCACGCCCGAGGCGTACGAGAGCCTGATCGCCCTCATGGACTCCATCGGCATGGGCGCGATCATCAACCTGAACGGCGGAACCGGGACGCACCTCGACTCGACGCTGGCGGTGGGGGAGGCGTACCGGGACCGGGTGGTGAACTTCGTCACCCTGAACCTCGAAGGCATCAACGAGGCCGGCTGGTCCGAGTGGATGGCCGGGGAGATGGAACGGGGATTCCTGGCCGGCGCAAGGGGCCTCAAGGTGTCGAAGTCGCTGGGCCAGGGCGTGCGCAATCCCGATGGCACCTTCATCCAGGCCGACGATCCTCGGCTCGATGCCGTGTGGGCGATGGCCGCGAAGTACGACATGCCGGTGATGATCCACACCAGCGACTCGGTGGGGCGCTTCTATCCCATCGGCCCCCTCAACGAGCGCTACGAGGCCGGCCTGTGGCGGTATCCGGGGAGCACGAGCGGCAACCTCTTTGCGTCCGGCCCCCCCCGCGAGGTGATCGAGCTGGCGCGCGAGAGGATGCTCGCGAAACACCCGCGCACACGCTTCGTGCTCGGGCACATGGCGATGCTCTACTACGACCCGGGGAGGCTCGCCGCGCTGCTGGACACCTACCCGAACGCCGATCTCGAAACCTCGGCGGCGATTCAGGACCTCGGCCGCGCGCCCCGGCTCTGGAGGGAGTTCTTCCTCAAGTACCAGGACCGCATCCTCTTCGGCACCGACGGCAACCAGCAACGCACGATCGACGACTTCTGGACTCCGCATTGGCGGTTCCTGGAGACGTTCGACGAGCACTTCTACCATCCGGCCCAGGTCCGCACCCACGGCGGCTCGCCGGGCCACGGACGCTACAACATCTACGGGATCGGCCTTCCGGACGAAGTGCTGCGCAAGATCTACTTCGAGAACGCGCTCCGGCACCTTCCCTACATGCGCGATTCCATCGAGCGTCAGCTCGCCGAGCGGGGCGGGTGAGCCCGGGCGGGAAGGCGGGTCCGTTCGACCTCACCGGCAGGGTGGCGGTGGTGTGCGGCGGCTACGGGGTGCTGGGCGGGGCGGTCGCCGTGGAGTTGGGGCGTGCGGGGGCGCAGGTCGCAGTTCTGGGTCGCCGCCGCGAGCAGGCTGAGGCAAAGGCTGCCGAGATCGGTGGAGCCGTCGCGCTGGAGGCCGACGTGCTTGACGAAGAGGCGCTCCGCCGGACATGCGGAGAGCTCCTGGACCGGTGGGGAACTGCGGACATCCTGGTCAACGCCGCGGGCGGGAACGTGGAGCGTGCGCGCAGCGATGACAGGAGCGTTTTCGAGGTTCCCGCGGATGCCTTCGACGAGGCCCTCCGCCTGAACCTCCACGGCTCGGTCCTGCCGTCGATGGTTTTCGGTGAGGCGATGACCGCTCGGGGCGCCGGCTGTATCGTCAACATCTCATCGATGGCGGCGCTTCGGGTTCTCACCGGCGTCATGGCCTATTCGGCCGCCAAGGCCGCCATCGAGAACTTCACGCGCTGGATGGCGGTCGAACTGTCCCGCCGGCACGGGGACGGTCTCCGGGTGAACGCGGTTGCCCCCGGCTTCTTCCTGGCGGAGCAGAACCGCGCCGTGCTGGTGAATCCGGACGGGAGCTACACCGCGCGGGCAAGGCGCATCATCGAACACACCCCGATGGGGCGGCTCGGGAGGCCCGAAGAGGTGGCGGGCGTGGTCCGCTGGCTCGCGAGCGACGCCGCGTCGTTCGTGACCGGCGCCGTGATCCCCGTCGACGGCGGCTTCAGCGCGTTCAGCGGCATCTGAAATCCGATGCTGATGAGCTTCCGCTGGTTCGGCCCCCGGGATCCGGTGAGCCTGTCGCGGATTCGCCAGATCCCCGGCGTCGAGGGCGTGGTCAGCGCGCTGCACGACATCCCTGCGGGGAAAGCGTGGCCGCGGGACGAGTTGAGCCGGCTGGGAGAGGCGATCGATGACGCGGGGCTCCGCTTCGTGGCGGTGGAGAGCATTCCCGTCCACGACGACATCAAGCTGGGGCGGCCCTCGAGGGATCGGCTCATCGACCGCTACTGCGAGAGCGTGCGCGCCGTGGGCGAGATCGGCGTGCCGGTGGTCTGCTACAACTTCATGCCCGTGCTCGACTGGACCCGCACGAGCATCGACAAGCGGCTGGCGGACGGGTCGGCCACGCTCGCGTACGACCCGGAGGAGCTGGCCGCGCTTGATCCCGCGCGGGGCCCGGCCGCGCTTCCGGCGTGGTCGCCCGCCGAGCCCGAACGGCTTCCCGAGTTGCTCGCCGCCTTCCGCGCGATGGAAGAGGAGCAGCTCTGGGAGAACCTGGGGTACTTCCTGGAGGCCGTGGCGCCCGTGGCGGAGGAGTCCGGTGTGCTGATGGCGATGCATCCGGACGATCCGCCGTGGTCGGTCTTCGGGCTGCCGCGGGTCGTCACAGATGGTCCGGCGCTCGAGCGGCTGCTGGGGCTGGTGGATCGGCCCGCCAACGGGATCACTTTCTGCACCGGCTCCCTGGGCGCCCGTCCCGACAACGACCTGCCCGCGATCATCCGCCGCCTGGGTTCGAGGATCCACTTCGCACATTGCCGCAACGTCCGCGTGACCGGTGACCGGCGCTTCCACGAGAGTCCCCACCCGTCGCGGCTGGGGGATGTCGATCTGCTGGAGGTGCTCCGCGCCCTGCGCGAAGTGGGGTTTGCCGGCCCGATGCGTCCCGACCACGGGCGCATGATCTGGGGCGAGACCGGCCAGCCGGGCTACGGCCTGTACGATCGGGCGCTCGGGGCGATGTACCTGCAGGGGCTGTGGGAAGGGGTGGAAGGGATGGCGGTCCGCGAGAAGCGGGGATCGCGATGACGTCCCTGAACGAACGAATCGGCCGGCTGGGCGTGGTCCCCGTGGTCGTCATCCGCGACCCGCGCCGAGCTGTGCCGCTGGCGCGCGCACTGGCCGAGGGCGGCCTTCCGTGCGCCGAGATCACGTTCAGGACTTCCGGGGCCGCGGAGGCGCTGCGCCGCATCGCGGCGGAGGTTCCCGATGTCCTGCCGGGCGCCGGCACCGTCCTCACCCCCGGGCAGGCGGAGGCCGCGAGGGAGGCGGGGGCGCGATTCGTGGTCTCGCCGGGCTTCGATGCCCGCGTGGTCGGCTACTGCCGGGCGCACGAACTCCCCGTCTATCCCGGCGTATGCACGCCCACCGAGATTCAGAGCGCCCTCGAGGCGGGGCTCGACGTGCTGAAGTTCTTTCCCGCCGGGCCCCTCGGAGGAGCGTCCTTCCTCAAGGCGATCTCGGCGCCTTTCCCCGGCCTGAGGTTCATCCCCACCGGAGGAGTGAAGCGCGAGAACCTCCGGGACTACCTGAAGCTCGGTCAGGTGCTGGCCTGCGGCGGCTCGTGGATGGCGCCGGCGGCCTGGATCGACGAGGGCGCCTTCGACCGGATCCGCGACGAGGCCGCGAGGGCCGTGGCCATGGTCCGTCGGGAGGGGCGGAGGACGGCATGAGGAGTCGACAGTGATGCGCATCGTGACCTTCGGCGAACTCATGCTGCGGCTCCGGGCCCCGGGGCGTGAGCGCCTGCTCCAGAGCCCGCGTCTCGAGGCGACCTTCGGGGGCGCCGAGAGCAACGTGGCGGTCTCGCTCGCCAACTTCGGGCTGGACGCGGCGTTCTGCACGGTCCTGCCCGCCAACCCGATCGGCGATGCGGCCATCGGCGAGCTGCGCCGCTTCGGCGTGGACACCCGGCACATCCGGCGGGGAGGTGAGCGCATGGGCATCTACTACCTGGAGACGGGAGCGAACCAGCGGCCCAGCCGGGTGGTCTACGACCGCGCGAACTCGTCCATCGCCTGCGCCGGCCGAGGCGACTTCGACTGGGATGCCGTCCTGGAGGGTGCGGACTGGTTCCACATCACCGGCATCACGCCGGCGCTCAGCTCCGCCGCCGCCGAAGTCTCCCTGCAGGCGGTCCGCCGGGCGCGGGAGCGGGGAGTGACGGTTTCGTGCGACTACAACTACCGGAGCAAGCTCTGGAAGTACGGAAGGGCCGCCCCCGAGGTGATGCGCGAGCTGGTGGCGCACGTCCAGGTCGGCATCGCCAACGAGGAGGACTGCCAGCGCTCGCTCGGGATCGCATCGAACGTGGACGTAGAGGCCGGCGCCCTGGATCGTCAGCGCTACCGGGTGCTGGCCGAGCGCGTGCTGGCCGCCTTTCCGAACCTCGAGAAGCAGGTCATCACCCTGCGCGAGAGCCGGAGCGCCGACGACAACGCGTGGGGCGCCTGCCTGCATAACGGGCGCGACTTCATGGTGAGCGGCAGATACGAGGTGCCGGACATCGTCGACCGCGTCGGAACCGGCGATGCCTTCGCCGCGGGATTCATCTACGGTCTCGCAACCTGTGCGGACGACCGCAACGCTCTGGAGTTCGCGACGGCGGCCGGCTGCCTGAAGCACTCGGTCCCCGGCGACTTCCACCGGGTCGGCGTGACCGAGGTGGAGGCGCTGATGAGCGGGGTTGGCAGCGGGCGCGTGCAGCGGTGAGGGCCCAGCGTGTGCCGCCCGCGTCAGCGATCGCGTGCTCGCCGTGACGCCGCGAGCACCCCCACCAGCCCCAGGCCGATCCAGAACGCGGACGATGCCGTCCACATCTTGACGCTCGGCAGGAGCGTCCACACCTCTCTCCCGCCGGTCGGGAGCTGCATCCCCCGTGTGAACGAATCTCCACCGATGTACCAGGCGACGAAGTCGCTGACCCGCTGCATCCAGTCGATGTCCCGAAAGTCGGCGATGCCCAGCACGACGCCGCCCGCGACCCACAGCCCGGCGGCCCAGAACAGCGGACGCCGCGTGGCGAGGATGAGCGTGCTGGCCACGAGGTAGGCGGCGGTCGCCGACGTGAACGGGAGTGCCCACTCCCACCACGGAGTGGTCCAGTTCACCGATTGCACGGCACCCGGCGTGCCCGCGGCGACTCCCGCCGGGTCGAGGACAAGCAGGCGAACCTCGTCGACCCCCAGGGACCCGCCGCTCGCCAGCGTCGTGAGCGTGACCCAAACGAGAGCCGCACCCAGGATCGCCATGAGCCAGACCCATCCGGCCGCGACCTTGAGAAGCGCGTGTCTCCGGTGATCGACGGGCATCGACCACAGCGGGGTGTCGCCGAACCGCCGCTCGCCCTTCCACACCACGAGCGGAAGGAGCAGGGCGCCGAGCACGCCGAAGAAGCCCCAGGGCGGCTCCCCGGGATCGAAGACGAGTTCACCGATCTCCCCATCGACCATCGCCTGCAGGACAGGCATTCTGCTGAAGGCGATGAGGGCCACCGAGCCGAGCGCCAGCGCCAGGGCTGCCAGGGCGCCCTCGCGGCGGATCGCGAGCCCGACCACGCGAAGCTGTTCGCCCCACACCGCCTTCATTGCGGGTATGCGGCTTGCGGGTGAGTCCGTCATGTTGCCTCCCTTGCCGAGAGCAATGCCAGCGCTGCTTCGTCCACCGACAGGGGAGCGACTTCACGCACCGCCGCGCCCGCCTGCGACAGGCCGCGCGTAACGGCATCACGGTCGCCCCACACCGTCCATTCGATCGCGCGGGCCGCGTCGCTGCGCCTGACTACGCGCCCCGCCAACTCGCCGGGTCCCCTCCAGCCTTCGGGAACATCCGCCCAATAGCGCAGCAGGCCGCCGTACAGCTCGTCGCGCGGCAGTTGGCCCAGGAGCCGTCCCTCCGATAGCACGCCCACGTGATCCACCAGGGGCTCCACCTCGTAGACCCTGTGCGTGGAGATCACAACGGTGGTCGGAGAATCGGCGAGGTGTTCGCTGAGGATGCTCAGGGTCTCGTCGCGCACCACATGGTCCAGGCCGTCGGTCGGCTCGTCCAGAAGGAGCAGCGGCGGCCTGTGCGCCAGTGCCAGAACGAGCTGCACGCGTCGGCTCTCACCCTTCGACAGCGTGTGGCACTTGCGTCGGGGATCGATCCCGTACCTGGCCCTCAATCTGCGGGCATACTCCGCGTCCCAGGACGGGTGGTAGACCGCCTGGTGCCCCAGCAGCCGGCCCACCGTCATCCAGGCGTAGCCGACCCGGTAGTCCTCAGGTACATGGCCGATATCCGCGCGCACTTCGGCTCCCCGGTCGGCCGGGTCCCGCCCCAGGACGCTGACCGCTCCGTCCTGGTATCGCACGAGACCCATGAGGGTCCGAATCAGCGTGCTCTTGCCCGCGCCGTTGGGACCCACGAGCACGTATACGGACCCCTCCGGAACCTGCAGATCCAGGCCGTCCAGAGCGCGTGCAGAACCGAACTGCTTCGCCAGCCCTCGTGTCGTCACCGCGAATGGACCGTTCCCGAGGTCGATGGGAAGCGCCGCGGTAGCTGTGTCCGTCATCGTCCGTCCTCCTTCCTTCCGTCACCATGAGCATCTCCACCCTCCACCTCCCGCAGCGCCGTCATCAGATCGGCCAGCGCGAGTCCGTTCCGCGAGGCGTCAGCCAGGGCCCGCCTCGCCACCTCCCTCGCAAGGCGCGGCCGCTCCTTTTCCTCCGGCCGCACCCCCGGCGCCACGAACGTGCCCTTCCCGTGCCGGACCCGTACCAGGCCGTCGCGCTCGAGCGCCGCATACGCCTGCGAAACGGTCCGCGGATTCACGCGGAGGCTCGAGGAGAGTTCGCGCACAGAGGGGAGCGGGTCTGCCGGACGAAGACTTCCGCGAACGAGACCGCTGCGCACCGCGTCCATGATCTGGACGTACAGCGGTCGGCCGTCGGCGTGGCTGAGTCTGATCTTCATGGCGCCTCAACTGTTGTAGTCATGTACTACAGATGCAACAGTAGGGGAAGCAGCCGAGCGAGTCAAGGGACCAGGGAAGACGGGAGATCGATCATCACCATTTCCTCGATGGCCACTCCGTGGTGGGCCTGCGGGACCTTGCCGTCTACAGCCCATCCTCGCCAGGCTTTCCCAGGGGGCAGCTGTCGTGTTGGAGCCAAGTGATCTGCACACGCGAAGGGGGCCGAATGAGCAACCTGGCGCTCACCAGGGACGGGGAGACGGACATCGTCGCAACGCGCCGTTTCAAGGCCTCGCCCGAGGCGCTCTACCGCGCGCACACCGACCCGGAGCTCATCCGGCAGTGGGTGCTCGGGCCGCCTGGATGGTCAATGACGGTGTGCGTGAACGAGGCCAGGCCCGGGGGGCGTATCCATTACGAATGGCAGCATGAGGATGGCCAGCGGTTCGGGATCACGGGTGAGATGCTCGAGATCGAGCCCGGCACGCGCATCGTCCACAGCGAGCGGATGGAGCTGGACGACGCGACCGCCGAATACCGCGTTGAGACCCGGTTCGAAGCCGACGGCGAAGGCGCTCTCCTGACAATGCGCATGGTCTTCGCCGATGAGGCGACCCGAGAGACGATGATCGAAACCGGGATGGAGCAGGGCATGGAGGCAAGCTACGCCCGCGTCGATCCGCTGTTCACGAGCCCCGGCGGCCAATGAGCCCTGAACACCCACTACCGGTTGTGGGATGCCCCTGCCGGTAGTGGGTATGCCTGCCGCGGGAGGATCGCGGCCCGGCTAGCGCCAACTGTTGACGATGTCCTCGGCGATGCGGCCCAGCGTGGACTCCAGCTCGATGAAGTCGCCGGTGTTCTGGTTGGTGAAGACCGCGATCACGGTGGGTCCGCCTTCGTAGTACAGGATCCCCACGTCGTTGCCGGCATAGGGCGGCCAGTCGCCGGTCTTGTGGGCCACGGAGGCGCGGAAACGGATATAGCGGGGCAGACGCGTGCTGTAGAACTGGCGTTCGAGGACGTCGATCATCTCGTCGCTCGACGCGCGCGAAGCGATATCGGCGTTATGGATCTGCGCGAGCAGACCGGCGATCTCGCGGGCGGTGATGCTGCCCAGCCATTCCTCCGGGTCGCCCTCGAAGCGGAAGGTGCGCGCGGACGCCTCGGGGTCGGAGGGAAAGCCGCGCTCGAAGACCTCGCGGTGGGACAGCGCCTCGTTGGCTGGATCGGCCATGACCCATACCCGGCGGAAGAGATCGCCGGTGGTGGCGCGCAGGCGGGTCTGTTCGTAGCCGAACTCCGACAGCATCTCGTTGACCCGTTCCTGGCCGAGGCGTGCGATCATGATGTCGGTGGCGGTGTTGTCGCTGGTGATGATCATCTGGGTGATCAGGTCGCGCCAGGTCGGCTCCAGCCTGGGCGCGAAGGTCTGGAGCAGGCCGCTGCCCCGGCGCAGATCCTCGGGCCGGATGCGGTAGCGCTCGTCGAGGTCGAGCGTCCCTCCTTCCGCGTCGCGATATGCGAGCACCATGACCGGGATCTTGATAACGCTGAGCGCGTTCATCGGCTCGTCGGCGCGGATGGCGATTTCGCGGCCCGACGGCAGGTGCCGGGCGTAGAGCGAGGTGCGGGCCGGGAGGCCATCGAGCCGGGCCGTCACGCGCGCGGCGAGCCCGGAGGCGTCGCCGGCGGTGGCGTCGCCGGATTCGACCGGGAGCAGGCCGGTTCTCGCTCCGCCCGCGGTGCCATCTCCCGCGGATGAGCCTCCGGGGACGGATCCATCAACGCAGGCCATTGCGAAACCGGACAGCACCGCCAGCATCACGGCTCGGGAACCGAGCCTTGCGGCCTCCGGCGAGATCCTGGTTCCGGGCCCGTCCCGGTCCATCAGTCCGCCTCGAAGCCGATGCGCTTGTGGGTTCCGTCGCAGAAGGGCTTGTTCGCCGAGCCGCCGCAGCGGCAAAGGAAGGTCGCCTTGCCGGGGCGCGTTGCGATGGGGTCTCCGGCGTCGTTCTGGAGCTCGAGTTCGCCATCGATTCGACAGGGTCCGTTCCTGATGACGCGGATGGTCACTTGTGACATTCGCTTCCTCGCTGGATTGGGGGGAGATTCAGCCACGCATGTATGGCCGCCGTCCGGGTGCTAGATTTGTCACCATTGAGCGCGAATGACAACCCGGAGCGATGGAAGCGCCATGAGTCACGTGAAGCGCAGGCCCTCGGCGGCCGTGAATGTCGGCGGAGTCATGGTCGGCGGGGACCACCCGGTCGTCGTGCAGTCGATGACCAACACGGACACCGCGGACGCCGCGGCAACCGCCGCCCAGGTCGCCGCCCTGGCCGCCGCCGGGAGCGAGCTGGTGCGGATCACGGTCAACCACCACCCGGCCGCCCGCGCGGTCCCCGAGATCGTTGCGCGCCTGCGCGACCAGGGCGTGGAGGTCCCCATCGTGGGCGATTTCCACTACAACGGGCACATCCTGCTCGCCGAGCATCCTGCGTGCGCGCGCGCCCTCGCCAAGTACCGCATCAACCCCGGCAACGTCGGCGCCAAGCGGCGCGACGAGAACTTCAGCAGCATCATCCGGCTGGCCATCGAATACGACAAGCCGGTGCGCATCGGCGTCAACTGGGGGTCGCTGGACCGGCGGCTGCTCACCGAGCTCATGGACGAGAACGCGAAGCGGACCCGTCCGCGCGACGCCGGGGAGGTGGTGCTGGATGCGATGGTGGAGAGCGGGATGCGCTCCTCCGTCCTCGCCGAGGAGGTCGGGCTGGGCCACGACCGCATCGTGATCAGCGCAAAGGTATCCAAGGTGCAGGACCTGGTGACCGTTTATCGCCAGCTGGCGCCCCTGAGCGACTACGCGCTTCATCTCGGGCTGACGGAAGCCGGCATGGGGATTCCGGGCATCGTCGCCAGCGCCGCGGGGCTCGCCCCGCTTCTGCTCGAGGGGATCGGCGACACCATCCGCGTCTCGCTGACGCCCCGCCCGGGTGGGGACCGGACCGAGGAGGTACAGGTTGCGAAGCAGATCCTGCAGGCGCTCGAGATCCGCAACTTCGAGCCCCAGGTCACCTCATGTCCGGGATGCGGACGGACCACCAGCGTTTTCTTCCAGGAGTTGGCGGAGGACATCCAGGGCTATCTGCGCGCGCAGATGCCGGTCTGGAAGTCGATGCATCCCGGGGTCGAGGAAATGCGCGTCGCGGTCATGGGCTGCGTGGTGAACGGTCCCGGGGAGTCCAAGCATGCCGATATCGGCATCTCGCTGCCCGGCACCTTCGAGGAACCCAAGGCCCCGGTCTACGTGGACGGGGCCCACTACTGCACGCTCAAGGGCGAAGGCCTGGCGGACGAGTTCAAGGAGATCGTGGACGACTACGTGCGTCGCCGATACGGGATGGAGGAGACGGCGGGCGCAGGCGTCTGAGCCGGAGGCGGGGCGGCGGCTACGGGCTCGACAGATGCGTTTCGCATTCGCGCACACCCTCCTCGACGTCGGCGGCCCGGTAAAGCTCCGCCGCCCTGCGCCACAGGATCCGCGCCCCTTCAGCGTCCCCGAGTTCCTCCCTGAGCAGGGCCATGGGCCGAAGGGCGTTGGCGTGGTCCAGGGGATGCGCCGTCTCGGCCCGGTCGTACAGGTCGAGCGCCTCCTCGTAACACCGTCCCGCTGAATCGAGCCGGCCCAGCCGCTGGTTCACCTGGCCAAGGTGCCGCACCGCGTGCGCGAGCCGCAGCGGATCGCGGGTCTCCCGCGCGGCCGCGACCGACTCCTCGAACAGAGTCCGGGCCTTGTCCGGGTGGCCCTGGTCAAGCGCAACGTGACCGAGCTTGCCCAGTGCGACGGACAGCTCCTGCGTCGCACCCGCCTGCCGGGAGATCTCGCAGGCCCTGACGAGGTCGGCCTCGATCCGTGCCATGAGGGTGCCGAGGGCCGTCTCGTCGGCTGGTGGCGACTGCAGCGCCTCCCAACGCGATCGCCACGCCTTCACGATGAGCGCCCGCGCGTGCTCCTTCCCCTCTCCAGCCGGTTCGGAGCGTTGCGACATGGAGCGCCCGGGTTCCACGGCCATCACCTTCTACGACGGCCCGTACGAACCGGGGGGCGGGGCCCAGGGGCCGTCGCTGGTGGCGTCGAGGCGCGTGCGCACGGCCCGCCATCCCATCTCGGCGTCGGGCACCATCAGGATGTCCCACACTTCGCGCCGGATCACCCCGTTTGTACCGGCCCCGTCGATCAGACGGACCACGCGCATCGACAGCCGTCCGCCGGCGATGGGTTCGGGCATGACGAGTTGGTAGAGCACGCCCGCGTCCCGGATGCGGCAGCCCTCGGGGGAAGGGAAGTCGGGGCAGAGCAGCACGTCCTCGACCGCGGCGACCTCGACGTAGCCGAGCTGCTCCAGCGCGCTCCGGTTCTCGTCGTCCAGCAGGGCGCGACCGGTGACGCCGGGAGGGCGCCCGACCTGCTCGGCGAAGAAGGTGGGCTGCTCGCCCGGACGCAGCACGTCGAAAATGACCTCGACGGCCTTGCGGTCGGCCCGTTGCGCCACGGCGTGTGTCGGCGTGAGGGCGATCAGCGCCGCCAACGTCGCCACGGCGAGGACGATCGACCGCGCTGTTCGCCTCCGCCGCCCCGGACGCCACACCGCCGGGTCCGGTCGCCTCGTCCGTCCGGTTGGCACGCGTATGCGCATCACCGGCTCACCCGCCGCCCGACGCGGCCGCGGCCTGGGCGGCGGGCGCGGAATCGGTCACTCCTGCGGCCAGCGTCTCCAGCGCCCTGTCGATGCGGTCGAGGGAGAGGTCCTTGCCGAGGTGGTACAGCACGTCGAAGATGCCGGGGCTCACGGCCTGGCCGGTGAGCGCCACCCGGAGCGGATGGATCAGGCGCCCCGCACCGACGCCGAGCTTGGCCGCGAGACTCCGGAGCGCGCGTTCAAGCGGCTCCGGCTGCCACTCGCAGCCATCGAGGGTCCGCCGGAGCGCGGTCAGGTACTCCTGCACCTGCGCACGGCGCTTCCAGTGCTTCCGCACAGCCTTGGGCTCGTATGCGATCTCGCCCGGCAGGTACAGCGACACGTTGCGGGCCAGCGCGTCCAGGCTGCGTGCTCGCGTCCGCAGCAGGTCGAGCAGGCCGTCGTACCAGCCCGGCCGGTCCTTGACCGCCGCATCCGCTGCCTGCGAGGGCTCGGCCAGGCGCGCGGTCACGAGCGACCCCAGCCGGGCGAGATCCATGCGCGACAGGTGGCGGCCGTTGAGCCAGGCGAGCTTGTCGGCGTCGAACACCGAGCCCTTGTGCAGGATGCGCTTGAGCGAGAATCGCCGGACGATCTCGTCCAGCTCCATCACTTCGCGGTCGTCGCCGGGGGACCAGCCGAGCAGGGCCAGGAAGTTGACCATCGCCTCCGGCAATATGTCGCGCCGATACTCGGCGATATCAGTGGCGCCGTGGCGCTTGGAGAGGCGCTTGCCGTCCCGTCCCAGGATGAGCGGCACGTGGCCGAAGCGCGGCACCGGCAACCCCAGGGCCCGCGCCAGCAGGATCTGCTTGGGCGTATTGGACAGGTGGTCGTCGCCCCGGAGCACCATGTCGATGCGCGCGTGGGCATCGTCGCACACCACCGCGAGGTTGTAGGTCGGGCTGCCGTCGGCGCGCAGAATGACCAGGTCGTCGATGTCCCGGTTGCGGAAGCGCATGGGGCCGTGGACGGCGTCCTCCCATTCGGTCGAGCCCTCCGGGACGAGGAAGCGCACCGCGTGCGGTTCGCCCGCCGCGGCGCGCTCTTCGGCTTCGCCGGGCGCCAGCGCCTCCGCCCGCCGCCGGGCCGCCCGGGTGGCCTCGCCCGCCAGGGCGGCGATGTTGGCGCGGTCGCGGGCGAGTTGCTCGGGCGTGGAGAAGTCCCGGTACGCATGCCCGCCGGCCAGCAGCTTGCGCCCGCCGGCCGTGTGCTCGCCCACCCGGTCGCTCTGGAAGAAGGGTCCCTCGTCCCATTCGATGCCGAGCCACGCGAGCCCGCGCAGGATCGCATCGGTCATCGCCTCGCTGGAACGGGCGCGGTCGGTGTCTTCGATGCGCAGCACGAAGGTCCCGCCGCTCCGGCGCGCGAGCAGCCAGTTGAAGAGCGCGGTGCGGGCCCCTCCGACATGCAGAAACCCCGTCGGCGACGGAGCGAAGCGAACGCGCACGGGTCAGGTGGCCGGAGCCCGCGCGGCCACCTTCCCGGCTCGCCCGCGGCGGCCCTCGATGAGCAGGTAGATGGCCGGGGTCGTGGCCAGCACGAAGACCGTGGAGGACAGCAGCCCGCCGATGAGCGCGTAGCCGAGGGCGTTCCAGATGGTTGAGTCGGCGGTCTCGGAGAAGAGCACCAGCGGGAGCAGCCCGAGCACCGTGGTGGCGGTGGTCATCAGGATCGGCCGCACCCGCTCGAGGGTGCCGGCGAGAATGGCGGCATGCAGATCATCCCCGGATTCGCGCCGGACGCGGTTGATGTTGTCCACCAGCAGGATCGCGTTGTTGACCACGATGCCGCCCATCATGATGACCCCCACGTACGCCTCCCGGGTGAACGACGCGCCCGTGTAGAAGAACATCAGGAAGACCCCGATCAGCGCCATGGGGACCGTGAGCAGGACGCACAGCGGCAGGCGCACCGACTCGAAGAGCGCGGCGGTCACCATGTAGATGAGGAGGATCGACACCGCCAGCACCGCGTAGATCTGCCTGCGGTCCTCGTCGCTCCACCGGAATCCCTGATCCTCCTCGATCACGTAGCCAACCGGCAGTTCGGTGGACTCGATGATGCCGTCGTAGTACTGGTCGCCGAGCCGGCGCGGTCCGGCGAACTCGTACGCCACCCTGCGCTCGTACTGCTGGTCCTCGCGGCGGATCCAGGCGAGCACGTCCACGGGGGCGATCGAGACCACGTCGCCCAGGCGGATGCCGCTGCCGGTGGAAGTGGCGATGATGGTCTCGAGAAGCTCCTGCACGTCGGTGTCGCGGTACCCCTCGAGCTTCACCTCGTAGCGCACTTCGTCGCCGCCGATCTTGAGCTGGGCCTCGCTGGTCTGGCCCGAGACGGCCGCGTTCATGCGCGCGACCAGCTCCTGCACCGAAATGTCGTGGCGCGCCAGCTGGTCGCGCTCGATCTCGACCACGAACTCGGTCGCGCGCTCGCGGACGAATCGCCCGGCGGAGTTGGTGTCGATGGTGCGAACCCGCGGCACGCGCGCAAGCCGGTCGCCCAGATCTTCGGCGATCTCGCGCACCTGCTCGTAATTGTACCCCAGTACCTTCATGGAATAGTTCGGCGAAGCGCCTCCGCCTCCGCCGTAGAATCCCAGGCCTTGGCCGATCACCCGCACCTCGGCCCCGGTGAAGCCCAGGCTGTGGCTGAACATCTGTTCCTTGATGGCCATCGGGATGCCGGTGTTCTCGAGCGAATCGGGGAAGTTGACGGTGATCTGCCCGTACGTGCCCGTCACGGTCGAGGAGAAGCGTTCCACCTCCGGAATCGCCGCCAGCCGCTGCTCGAAAGAGCGAACCAGGTTGTCGGTGCGCTCCAGGTCGGAGCCGCGCGGCAATTCGATATTGATGAGGACGTAGGTGTCCAGGCCGCCCATTCCCCCGCCCCAGAGCACGCCCCGGGTGACGTGGTTCTCGAACAGATACCACGACCCGCCGAAGGCCAGCACCGCCACCGTCACCGCCAGCCAGGCGCGGCGCAGGGTGAAGCCGATGATGGTCGAGTAGACCCGGGTATAGAGCGGCGTCCTCCGTCCGCGGCGCGCCGGCGCACCTGCGGAAGGCGCATCGCCCGGGACACCGGACTCGGGGACGGCTCCCGCGCCGCGGGACTGGCTTCGATGGGCTGAACCGGTCGCCGCTTCGTCCCGCCGCACACGAGGCAGCACGCGCGCGGCCAGCGCGGGGATGAATGTGAACGCCACCAGCAGCGAGGCCCCCAGCGTCAGCGCGACCACGATCGCAAGCGGCACATAGAACACCCGCAACTCCCCCTGCAGGTACACGAAGGGCACGAAGACGATGAGGGTGGTGGCGGTGGAGGTGAGGATCGGCAACACCACCTGGCGGGTGCCCTCGGTTGCCGCACCCACGGCGTCCCGCCCGCCCTGCCAGCGGCGGAACACGCTCTCCAGCACCACGATGGCGTTGTCCACGATCAGACCGAACCCCATCGCCAGCCCCATCAGCGTGAGCAGGTTGAGGGTCATGCCCCCGAAGTAGATCAGGTTCAGCGAGATGAGCACCGAGAACGCGATCGTCAAGAAGACGACCCCCGCGAAGCGGAACGAGCGCAGGAACAGGAGCAGCACCGAGAAAATGACGAAAGCGGAGATGAGCGCCCTCGTGCGCAGATCGGTCAGCTGCTCCTTGATGGCCTCGCTCTCGTCATGGTCGAGGATCAGGCTCGTCCCGGCCAGCCTCGCCCGTTCCAGCTGTGCCACCCGTGCCTTGACCGCGTCGGCCGCCCGCACCGTGTTGGCGCCGATCTCGCGGATCACCATGAACGAGACCGCGGGCTGCCCGTTGATGCGGTTGTAGCTTCGGGGTTCCTCATAGCTGTCCCGCACGTCCGCCACATCCGAGACCCGCACCAGGGTTCCCTGGTTCTCGAGCAGCACCGTGCCCAGGATCTCCTCGGCGCGCGCAACGCGGTTCTGGATGGTTACGGACCATTCCCGGTCGCCCTCGCGGACCGCTCCGGCCTCCCGCACCAGGTCGAGGTCATTGATCCGACTGTTCACCACGCCCGGCGAGAGCCCGAGCGAACTGACCCGGTCCTCGTTCAGCTCGATCTCGATCAGGCGCTCTCGTCCGCCCCTTGCCTGAACCAGCGCCACGCCTTCGATCTGCGAGAGATCCGGCACCACGCGGTCGTCGAGGTCGGCCCGGAGCGCCTCGAGCGTGTAGGGGCCGGTGTAGGTGTAGCGCAGGAACCCGCGCTGGCTGCGGGACTCGAACTCGGGCGGGACGTACGGCCGGACGAGAATCCGCCGCACGGCCGGAGGCAGTTCCTCCTCGAGGGCCGAGAGCCGCTCGGAGAGGTCGAGCCGCGCGAAGTCCATGTCCGTGTCGCGGCTGAACTGCACTTCGATGCTGGAGGTTCCGGTTCCCTGTATCTCGCTGGACAGGGAGACGACCTTTTCCACCCCCTTGACCTGCTGAACGGCAGCCTCGATGGGGGACGTAAGGAAGGCTTCCACCGTCTCGGGCGAGGCGCCGCGCCATTCGGCGTCCACGTTGAGCCGGGGCAGCTGGGTTTCGGGCAGCAGTTCGATGGGGATGTTGCGCCAGGCGCTGGCTCCCATGAGGGCGATCGCGAGGCAGCCCATGGCCACCGCCACCGGCCGCCGGATGCTCCCGCCGATCACTGCGCCACCTCCGCCGCCGGCGCGGGCACGATGCCGGACCGTCCGGAAACGCCGGCCGCGCTCACGGGAGCACCTCCGCCGCCCGGGCCGGGCGCGGCGCGTGAGCCCTCCCGCGCGACCGGGCGTGGCCGCTCTCCACCACGGAGTACACCACCGGCACGACGATGAGCGTGAGCGCGGTGGCCACAACCAGTCCCCCGATCACCGCGATGGCGAGCGGCGCGCGCAGGTCGGCGCCGCGCCCGATGCCCAGTGCCAGCGGCGTAAGCCCGCAGACGGTCGTCACCGTGGTCATGACGATGGGCCGCAGGCGCACCCTCCCGGCTTCCAGAATCGCCTCCCGCAGCGCGGCCCCTCGAGCCCGCGCCTGGTTGATGAACTCCACTTTCACGATCGCGTCGTTGACCACGATGCCCACCAGGATGACGACCCCGATCAGGCTCATGGTGTTCAGGCTCTGGCCGGAGAGCGCCAGTGCCAGCACTGCGCCGGAGAGCGCGAGCGGAACCGAAATGAGAATGATCACCGGGTGTCGGAAGGACTCGAACTGTGCCGCCAGGATCATGTAGACGAGTACCAGCGCGAGCGCAAACGCGAAGGCGAGGTCGCGGAACGAGCGGCGCATCTCCTCGTTTTCCCCGCCCACGTCGACGCGCACGTCGAAAGGCGGCGGAAGCGCCGCCAGTCTGTCGTCCACCGTGGCGATGGCGCGGTTGAGGCCGCCGGAGATCACGTCGGCGTAGACGGTGACCACCCGTCCCTGGTCTTCGCGGTGGATCTCCGCCGGGCCCACGGCCTCGCGCACGCTGACCAGCTCCCGCAGGGGCACCCCGCGTACCTGCAGCGCGTCGAGCGTCTCGGCGGAAAAGCGCAGCGCGTCGGGCAACCTCACCACCACGTCGATCTTGCGGTCGAAGTCGACGAACTCCGTGGCCCGGTCGCCGCGCATGGCGCGCTCGATCTCCTCGGCGATGAGGCGCGGATCCACGTCGTGCCGCGCGGCCACGTCGCGCAGGATCTCGACCTGGACCTGCGGCTGACCGCGGCCGGTGCCGACCCGCACATTGCCGATCTCCGCCAGCGTGGACAGCTCTTCGCGAACCGTCTCGGCGTAGGCGTAGCTCTCCTCGAGGTTCTCGCCGCGGATGCGCACTGCGATGTCGGCGTCGGCTCCGCCCAGTACGGTGCCGAGGGCGGTCGCCTGTCCGGCCTCGAAGGCGAGCGTCCCCGGCGGGAAGCGGGCCTCGACCTCGCGCACCCGCTCCAGCACGCCGTCCGTGGCGATCCCCGGGTGGAGCCGCACTTCGAGGGTGCCTGTGTGCGCGCCCGAGGTCTCCTCGCTCTCCATGTAGGAGCGGATGTCTTCGCCCACCCGGGAGAAGACGGTCTCGACGCCGGGATCGTCGCGAAGCGCCCGTTCGATCTCCTCCACGGCCAGCGCGGTCGCGGCCAGCCCGGTCCCCTCCGGCAGCTCGAGACGCACCCGGAACCCGCCCTGATCGACGTCGGGCAGCAGGTCTCGATCCAGGGCCAGCCCGAGCGCCAGCGTGGCGGCCAGCGCGGCGGCGGAAACCGCCAGCACCCGCCCGCGGTGGTCGAGTGACAACTCGAGGAGCCGGTGATAACGGTCGGCGAAACGCTGGAACCCGCGGTCGAAGGCGGCGAGCAGCGGCCCGAACAGGCGGCTGCACACCCCGGCCAGCCCCTCCCACCAGAAGCGCACCAGCGCGCGCGCCAGCGCGAAGGCTCCCGCGACCAGCCGGAAGGGGAGCGCCACGACCCACAGAAACGCCCGCCCGATCCTCGCCAGCATCCCCCGCCGGAGCGCCGGCCGGGCCGGTTCGGCTCGATCGCGCGCCCGCGCCCGGTCCACGAAGCGCGCCGCCATCCCCGGCAGCAGCGTCAGCGCCACCAGCAGGCTGGCCAGCAGGGAGAAGGCCACCGCGAGCGACAGGTCGCCGAACAGCTCGCCCGCCACCCCCTCGATGTAGATGATCGGCCCGAACACCGAGATGGTCGTGAGGGTCGAAGCCGTGATCGCCCCCTGGACCTCCTCGCCCCCGAGGGCGGAAGCCTCCGCCGACGGGACGCCCGCCTCCCGGTGCCGGAAGATGTTCTCGAGCACGATGATGGAGTTGTCGACCAGCATGCCCACGCCGAGCGCCATCCCCCCCAGGCTCATGATGTTCAGCGAGACCCCGAACGCCTCCATCAGCGCGAACGCGCCCACCACGGAGATGGGAATCGCGAGCGCGATGGCGAACGGGTAGCGCGGGTCGCGCAGGAAGAAGAAGAGCACCAGGAACGCCAGCATGCCCCCGAACACCAGCGCCTGCACGACGTTGCTGATGGAGTCGGAGATGAAGCCCGCCTGGGAGTAGGCGATGTCCACGGTGATGTCCGGAAACTCGACCGCCAGAATGCCGAGCGCCTCCTGGATCTGGTCGGCCACCGCCACCGTGTTGGCGCCGGACTCCTTGTACACCAGCAGCCCCACGGCCTCGGCGCCGTTGTAGCGGGCGATGGACTCGCGGTCGGCGAATCCGTCCACCACCCGGGCCACGTCATCCATCCGCACCAGGCGAAAGCTGCCCTCCTCCTCCTGCTGCCCGCCCGTCTCGGTCTGCTGGCGGCCCACCACCACCTGCCCGATCTGGTCCACGGTCTGGAACTCGCCCAGGGTGCGCAGCGGGTAGCGGTATCGCCCGCGCAGGATCGATCCGCCCGGGGCGGAGAAGTTGGCCCGATCGAGGGCGACCGCCACTTCCTCCATCTCGAGCCCGTACGAGAGGAGCAGGTCGGGATCCACCTCCACCTGGATCTCGCGGTCCAGCCCCCCCGTGACGGCCGCCTGCGCCACCCCGTCGAGCTGCTCGAGCCGCCGCCGGAACACCGTTTCCACGAAGTCCTTGGTCGCCCACAGGTCGGTGCCCCCGGCGACGGACAACACCATGATGGGTTCGGACTCGGGATCGATGCGCAGGATCCGCGGCCGCTCCGATGTCTCGGGGAGGAACTCGCGGATGTTGTCGACCCGCTCGCGCACGTTGAGCATGGCGAAATCCATGTCCGTGCCCCAGGCGAAGCGAAGCGTCACCAGGCTCACCCCGTCGCGCGATACCGACGTCACCCTCTCGACCCCCGGCACCGCCGCCCCCTGGGCTTCCACCAATTCCGTGATGAGCCGCTCGACCTCCGCCGGCGCCACGTCCGGATAGGTCGTGTAGACCACCAGGCGCGGGTAGCTCACGTCGGGCAGAAGGTCGATGGGCAGCCGCAGGAAGGAGATGACGCCCAGCAGGGAGATGGCCAGGAAGAGCATGGCCACGGCGACGGGCCGCCGCGTCGAGATGCGGGGAATCGACATGCGTCAGGGAAGCGGGGTGCCGCCGTCGAGCGGGCCGCCCACGACCTGCTCCAGCTCGATTCGGGCAGCGGCGAACTCGTAGCGGGCGTCGATCGCGGTGCGCCGTTCGTTGGCCGCCCCCTCGATCGCGAGTTGCAGGTCGGCGAAGGTGACTGTCGTCAGGCGGTATCCCTCCCGGGCCAGCCTGAGGCGCTCCTCCGCGATCTCGCTCGACAGTTCCGCCAGCCGGTAGCTGTCCCAGGCGCCGCGCAGGTCGATGAGACGGGAGCGCACGTCGCGCTCGATCTCCATGCGGGTCTGGCGCACCTCTTCCTCGGCATTGGCCAACTCGACCTGGGCGTTGGCGATGTCTCGCTCGGCGGAAAAGCCCGTGAAAACGGGCAGGGAGAGGGACAGAGTGGCGCTGGCGTAGCGGGAGTCGCTGGAGAAGGGTTGGAAGGTAGCCGCGTAATCCTGACCATGGCCGCTCTGGAAGAATGCTGTGGTCAGGCTGATCGTCGGCAGGCGCGCGCTGCGGACGGCGCTCAGCGATGCACGGCTCACGTCCACCTGCGCCCGGTTCTGCAGGACGAGAGGGCTCTGGTCCAGCGCCCTGCCGATGAGCGCGACCTCGTCCAGCGCGGCCGGATCGAATGGCTCCGGAGCGGTGCCGCGGGTGGTGAATTCGCCCATGTCCGGCGCGACGATCTCCGCGCGCAGCGCCAGCACGGCCTTGGCGTGGTCATTCTCCGCCTGGCGAACCGCCCGCTCCTGCCGCTGGACCTCCAGTTCGGCCGCCAGGACGTCGACCCGGCTGCCGACGGCGAGTTCGAACAGCCTCGTCGTGCTCTCCAGATCCAGCCGCTTGCCCTCGAGGATCGCCATCTCCAGTTGGAGAAGATCCGACTGCCGGATGGTTTCGTAGAAGCTCGTTGCGACCCGCCCCCGGGTGGCGGTCATCTCCGCCTCGACCCTGCGCTCGCGGGCGACGCCCCGGGCGCGCTCCGCGCCGCGGTCATGGAAGCGCCTGCCGCCCTCGAACAGGCTGAAGCGGGCCGAGATGTCCTGGCTGGAACGGGAGGCGGTGACCCATTCCACGTTTGGATTGGCGATCGGATTACCGAAGAAGTCCTCTGCCTGCAAACGCCGGTTGAGATTGACGTTGGTGCCCATACCCAGGGTGAGCCTCGGGAGGAAGGCCCCCCACGCCGCCCGCATCCCCGCCGGCGTCAGCTCCAGCTCGTTCACGGCCTGGCGCAGCAGCGGATTGTTCCGTCTCGCCAGTTCGAACGCGTCCTCGAGCGAAAGGACCTGCGGTTCCTGCCCTGCGAGCGGAGCCGCGGCGAGCAATGCCGCGAGCAAGCAGCACCGGAATCCCGCCTCCGAACGCCTCATTGTCCCGGCCCGGAGGAAGGAGCCGCGCCAGCCGGCATGTCTCCGCCGCCCGCCGGCATGTCCTCCTCGGCGAGCTGGACCGCCGCGTCGTGCCCGAGGAAGTGGTGGCCGTCCACGAGCACGATCTCTCCGGGATCGACCATCGAGGTCTCCGGGTTCTCCACAATTTCCACCACCCGGTCGTTCTCCAGCCCGGTGGTGACGTAGCGCCACTCGGTGCGGCCGATTTCCCCCTCCTCCTCATTGAAGACGAAGAGCATGGTGCGCCGATCGCGCTCCAGCACCGCCGAGCGCGGGACCAGGATGCGCTCCGTGAAGTGCTGCGCGTCCAGGGACACGCTCGCGTACATCCCGGGCTTGATCCTGCCGCCGGGGTTGGGGAGCAGCACGGTCACGCGCGCCGAGCGGGTCTCGAGGTCGATGACCGGGTTGATGGTCTCCACCGTACCGGTGAAGGTTTCGCCCGGGAACGCGGCGAAGGTCATGGTGGCGCGCCGGCCTTCTTCGAGGAGTCCGATCTCGCCCTCCAGCACCTGGGCCTCGACCTTGATGGGGTCCAGCTCCACGACGGTGACCAGCTCGTCGCCCTCGCCCACGAACTGTCCGGGCACGACCCGCAGGTCGGCGACCCGCCCGCCGAAGGGCGCTTCGATGCGGGTCCACGACAGCTCCAGCTCCGCCTGGCGAACGTTCACCGTGGCCTCGTCCAGACCGCTGCGCGAGCGAGCCACGCGCGCCCGCTCCGCGCGCACCCCGGCATCCGCGATCTCGTCGTCGAAGAGCACGATCTGCTCGTAGTCGGCCCGGGCCCCGGTGAGGCTGCTGTTGGCGCGCGCCAGCGCCAGCGCGTACTCGGTGGTGTCGATCTGGATGAGGAAGGTCTCGGAATCGACAGGATCGTTTTCCCGAACCGCCACCTCCCGCACCTGGCCGGCCACGCGGGCCGACAGCGTGGCGCGCCGGAACGCGGCCGCGCCCCCCGACGCCGTGATGCGGATCCAGAGCGTATCGCGAAGCACGCGCGCCCCGCTGACCGGTTGCGCACGCCGGGCGAAGCTCTCCAGCGAGGCTTCCGGCACCTCGAGCGTCGTCGCCTCGGCCGGGGTTGCGGCATCCTCGTCCTGGGGAGTGGGGCGAAGCCTCAGGTAGATCCCCCCGCCGAGCAGCGCCGCGATGATCGCAACGGTTGTAACTCCCAGCGTCGTCTTCGAAAAGCTCATGGGCCGAATTCCTTGAGTTCGCTGGTTCCGGGGGCCGTTGCCCGCACGACGCGGAGTGCCGACAAGGCCATCGGAGACTGTACCCCACGGCACACCGGAACGATCTTGCAACTGGACATTTCGACGATCGGAGCCCATCGAAGGGTTGCCGATCGAGGCGCCACGGGCAAGGTGGCGGGAAGGCGCGGGCGCGGCCATGGGAATACGGGATTCCTTGCTTGCTCTCCACCACAGCGCGGCCTAGTATTTCTCCCTTTCCCGTCTGCCGCGGAGTCGGTGGGCGGACCAGCCAACGGAATCGACGGGCTCGCCGAAACACTGTACATGCTCCCACCTCCAAACGAGATCGAGCGCCGGATACTGGATTACATGGAGTCCTATCTGCGCCGGCACACCTATCAGCCGTCGGTCCGCGAGATCGGGGCGAGATTCGGGATCAAGAGCACCAAGACCGTATCCGAACACCTCAAGTCGCTCGCCGCAAAGGGGTATCTGGAGCGCGACCCGTCGCGTTCGAGAGGCGCGCGCATCGTGGGCCTGGACCTTGACGCGGAGACGCGCTCGGTGCCGTGCTACACGCGGACGACACTCCCGCGCGAGGGTGGGGACGAGGATGAGTCACCGCAATCCTACGCCATCGACCGCCGCCTGGCGGGTGCGGCAGGATCGTTCTTCGTCAGGGTTTCCGGAGACGAAGCGGGCGCGCTGGGATACGAAGATGGCGATCTCCTGCTCGTGCAGCCCGTCCTCGCCGCCGAGGTCCGCGATGGGGACATCCTGGCCGTGCATCTGGCCGACGGGGCGGGCTTCTATCGCTACGACCGGGCCGGCGATCTCCTGAATCCCGGTTCATCGGAGGCCGCCGCGATTCCTGCGATGCGCCTGGAGGCCCTGGCCGTGGCCGGCAGGGTGACGGCGTTCCTGCGGCAGGTGGGAGAGGGCCCCGACCCGGCCGCATCCGGCGACCTTCCCTCAAGCCGCCGCTGGCGCCGGAGTTCCCGGCGAATCGCAGATGCCCGCGAGGGACGCGGGAGGCGTGAACCGCGGCACCGCTAGCAGTCCGGGGGCCGCCAACGCTGCACGAAAGCGGGATGCCTCCCGGCCCGGGGATCAGGCCTTCATGGCTCGGGCCCTGGAGATGGCCCGGCTCGCGGAAGCCCGTTCCGAGGTTCCCGTGGGAGCCGTGCTGGTGCTGAAGGGCCGCGTCGTGGCCGAGGGGCATAACCGGACGCGCGCCGATGCGGATCCCACCGCGCACGCGGAGGTTGTGGTATTGCGCGCGGCCGCCCGCGGGCTCGGGCTCCGGATCCTGCCGGGCGCCACCCTCTTCGTGACCCTCGAGCCCTGCGCCCAGTGCGCCGGCGCCATCGTTCTCGCGCGCGTCACGCGCCTGGTCTTCGGTGCCCCCGATCCCAAGGCGGGGATGGCAGGCAGCCTGGAGAACCTGGTCCAGGATCCGCGTCTCAACCACTCGGTCGAGCTGACCGGAGGCGTGCTGGCGGAGCCCTCCGGGGAGCTGCTGCGGTCGTTCTTCAGGGCGCGTCGCTAGCGGCGGAGTGTGCGCGCCGACGGGGCGAGCCGCCTAACCCGTCGCCTCCGCTTCGATCAACGTTCCCCGGAAGCGCAGGACGGCCCACAGAACGGCCGCCCCGAGCAACAGCGCCAGCCACGGGGGCAGGCCGTAGGCTGTGCCGATGTTGCCGAGCGCCATGCCCACCACGCCAACCAGCAGGGCGTAGGGCAGCTGCGTGCGCACGTGATCGATGTGGTCGCAGCCGGATGCGGTGGAAGACAGGACCGTCGTGTCGGAGATGGGCGAGCAGTGGTCTCCGAAGATGGCGCCCGCCAGCACCGATCCGGTTGCCCCGAGCAGGATGACCTCCGCGCTGCCTCCGTCGAAGCCGACGCTGCCCCCGAGGGTGATGGTCAGCGGGATCACCAGTGGAATCAGGATGGCCATCGTCGCAAACGAGGTGCCGGTTGCGAACGCCATGGCCGCTGCGGTGGCGAACACCAGCACGGGGATCAGCTCGAAGGGAATCGCGTCCCCCAGGGTACGGGCCAGGAAGTCCGCCGTCCCGATCTCCCCCGTGATCGCCCCCAGCGACCAGGCGAAGACCAGGACCAGCATCGCGGTCATCATCGCCTTCATCCCCGCGACCAGCGAAGACAGGGTCTCCTGGAGGGTGAGGATGCGCTGTGAGAGTGAGAGCGCCATGGCCATCAGACATCCGGCCAGCGAACCCCACAGCAGGGTGGCATAGGGATCCGCCTGTCCCAGGACGTCCATCAGGGATGCTCCCGGACCCGTTGCCGCGCTCCCGGACACGTACAACCCGATCAGCACGGTGAGGACGACGGTGATCACCGGAAGGGCCGCGTTCCACCACCGCCGCGGAGCGCCATCCACCGGTTGCAGCAGCGTGTCCGTCGTGTCGGTGACCGGGTTCGATCCCGGGCGGGTAAGGCCCCCGCCCCGGGCGGCGCGGCGCTCCGCCGTGGCCATCTCGCCCAGATCCCGGTTGGTGTAGCTCACAAGCGCCACGAAGACCAGCGCCAACAGCGGATAGAAGAGGTACGGAATGGTGTTGAGGAACACGGCGAAGGCGCTCGACGACGCGAGCGACGCGGCAAGCTCCGGGTTCGTGGACGCGTGCTGCTCCGCCGCGAGCTGCAGGCCCTGGTCGATGAGCGAGATCTCGTAGCCGACCCATGTCGAGATCGGGACGATGGCCGCCACCGGCGCCGCCGTCGAGTCGACCAGATACGCCAGCTTCTCCCGGGAGATGCGGAGCCGGTCCGTGATGGGCCGCATGGTCGTGCCCACGATCAGGGTGTTGGCGTAGTCGTCGAAGAAGATGGTCAGCCCCGCGAGCCAGGTGGCGAGCTTGCCCCGGCGCGGAGTGGTGGCGACCGGCGAAACCGCCTCCACGATGCCGAGGGTGCCCCCGTTGCGGGCGATGATGCCCACCATCCCGCCAAGCAGAAGCGAGAACACCACGATCTGCGTCTGGCCCGAGTCGTCGGCCAGCGCGGGGACGATGAAGGTATCGACCGTGCGCCAGGTGGCGAGCAGGGGGTTGAAGCCCGCCACCGCCAGCGCGCCCAGCCACACCCCCGCGAACAGCGCTGCCAGCACCTCGCGAAAGATCAGCGCGAGCAGGATCGCCACCAGCGGCGGCACGATGGAGTACCACGCGGGCGCGTAGTGGGGCTCGACGGTCTCGGTCGCCGCTCCCACGCGCACTTCCAGAGGCAGGTCCGCCCGCGACTCCACGACCAGATCGGCCACCGCCAGCGACCCGCCGGCGTCCACGGCTCCCGACCGAAGCAGGCTGCCATCGGCGGTCCGAACCTCGAACCAGCTCGATTCGTCGGGCGCGCCCGCCAGCGTGAGTGCGAACGGCAACCCTCCCATGACGACGGCCGGGTGCTCTTCGACGCCCTGGGCCACGAGACGGCCGGCGCCGGAGGTCAGGATCGACAGGACGAGCAGGAGAGCGAACGGTGTGCGCCGCATCGGGAGTCCTCGGAAGGGATTGGGAGATGAACGGGCGCCGGCGCCCGGAGACCCGCGCGCAGCTGTCGGGGACAGCCGCTGGCAAGGTATCGCGGCGCGGGACGCACGGCGACCGGGACGCCATGCGCGCAGGCCGGCGGCGAGCCGGATCCCGCGGCGGACACCTGCGGTCGCGGTGTGGGGATTCGCGGGCGAGGAGCGTTGCAGGCGGCCCGCGGCTTCCGGTATGTTGGCCCCGCGATCCTCCGACGGAACAGGACCACCGACATTGCGCAACACGACCAACAGACGCCACGGCCCGCGGCCCGTGCTTCGCCTCGTCGCCGCACTCCTGGCCGTCACGGCCTGCCGAAGCGATTCCGGCACCGCCCCCGGGGAAACCGACACGCTGATGCCGACGCTGTCGAGTATCCAGACCCACGTGTTCACTCCGTCCTGTGCGGGCCACCATGGCCCGTCCCTCGCCGAAGCCGGCCTCGATCTCTCTGCGGGCCGCTCCTTCGCCAACCTGGTGAACGTGCCCAGCACCCAGGTGGAGCTCAGCCTCGTGACACCGGGTGACGCGGAGAACAGCTACCTGATCCACAAGATGGACGGGCGCCCGGGCATCGTCGGCGGACAAATGCCGATCGGCAGGCTGCCCCTCGGCGCCGAAGAGATCGCCGTGATCAGGCAGTGGATCGACGCGGGCGCCCGGAACAACTGACCATGCCCGATCAGTTCCGCATCCCGATCATGCGAGAAGACGCGGTGGGACGGGCGATCGCCCGCATGGCGCGCGAGATCCTGGAGCGCAACGAGGGTACGGAGCGCCTCGCGCTGATGGGGATCCACCGCCGCGGCGTCCAGATCGCGCACCTGCTGCAGGACGAGATCGAACGCGCGGCCGGAGTCCGCGTTCCCCGCGGCTCCATCGACATCACGCTCTACCGCGACGACCTCATGGCGATCGGGCCCAGGCCGGTGATCGGTGAGTCGAAGCTGCCCCCGGGGGGGATCGACAACCGGGCGGTGGTCGTTGTGGACGATGTCATCTTCACGGGGCGCACCGCCCGCGCGGCCATGAACGAACTGATGGACTGGGGGCGCGCGTCCCGCATCTACTACTGCGCGCTGGTGGACCGCGCGGGCCGCGAACTGCCCATTCAGCCCGACATCGTGGGCCGGGCCGTGACGGTGCTGCCGCATCAGCGGGTCGATGTCCTGGTGCCGGACATCGACGGGGTGCTCGGCGTGGATGTCGTGACGACGTCGCCGGAGGCTGCGTGAGCCGTTCCGCCGCCGCTCCGGCGCTGGGCAAGGACCTCGTCGGCATCGAGCATCTCGGCGCCCGGCAGATCACGAGCATCCTCGACACCGCGGAGCCGTTCAAGGAGATCTCCGAGCGGCGCATCAAGAAGGTTCCCACCCTGCGCGGGATCACCATCGTCAACCTCTTCTTCGAGGCCTCCACGCGCACGCGCATCTCCTTCGAGTTCGCGGAGAAGCGCCTCGCGGCGGATACCGTCAACATCGGCGCGAGCCGTTCCTCGGTGGCGAAGGGGGAGACGCTGGTGGACACCGCCCGCAACCTGGAGGCCATGAAGATCGACATGGTGGTGATGCGGCACTGGGCGTCGGGCGCGGCCCGGTTCCTCGGGGAGCGCATTCCCTCCAGCGTGATCAACGCGGGGGACGGCGCGCACGAGCACCCGACCCAGGCGCTGCTGGACATGCTGACGCTGCGCGACCACCTGGGCGCCATCGCCGGCCGGCGGGTCTGCATCGTGGGGGATGTGCGTCACTCGCGGGTGGCGCGCTCCAACATCTTCGGGTTGCTGACGCTGGGCGCCGAAGTGGGTGTATGCGGCCCCCCGACGCTGATTCCGCCCCACATGCGCGAACTCGGAGTGCGCATCTTCCATCGACTGGAGGAGGCGATCGAGTGGGCCCACGCCCTCAACGTGCTGCGTCTGCAGCTCGAGCGCATGGAAGCCGGCTTCGTGCCCAGCCTGCGCGAGTACAACCGCATCTGGGGGGTCTCGCGCGCACGGCTGGCGGCGGCCCCCGAGCCGCTTCTCATCCTCCACCCCGGCCCCATGAACCGGGGAGTGGAGATCGACAGCGACGTGGCCGACGGGCCCCACTCGGTGATCCTGGAGCAGGTCACCAACGGGGTGGCGGTGCGCATGGCCGTGCTCTACCTGCTGGCGGGCGGGCGGCCGGAGAAGGCCGAGGCCGCGAAGGCCGAGGAGGTCGCGTGAGCCCGCGCCCGCTGTGGATTCGCGGAGGCAGGATCATCGATCCGGCCGCGGGAGTGGACGCCATCGGCGACCTGCTGCTGGTAGACGGGCGGGTGGCCGGGCGCGGGGGCAGGGTGGAAGGTCCCGCCGACGCGGAGGTCCTGGAGGCGCGCGGGCTGGTGGTCGCGCCCGGCCTCATCGACGTGCACGTGCACCTGCGCGAGCCGGGCGGGGAGCACAAGGAGACCATCGCCACCGGCGCGCGCGCCGCGGCCGCGGGCGGCTTCACCTCCGTGTGCGCCATGCCCAACACCAGCCCGCCCATCGACGATCCCGCATCGGTGGGCTTCGTGGTGGCGGAAGGGCGGCGGGCGGGAGGCGCGCGCGTCTACCCGCTGGGGGCCATCTCCGTCCGCCAGGAAGGGAAGAAGCTGGCGGAGATCGGGGAGATGGTGGCGGCGGGCGCGGTCGGCATCACCGACGACGGCCATCCGGTCATGGACTCCGGGCTGATGCGGCTGGCGCTCGAGTACGCCCTGCCGTTCGGCATTCCGGTCGCCGACCACCCCGAGGACCTGGGGCTCTCGCGTGACGGCAGCATGAACGAGGGGCTCGTGTCCGCCCGCCTCGGCCTGGTGGGCAAGCCCAACGCGTCGGAGGACATTCACATCGTGCGCGACCTGCTGCTGGCCGAACTCACCGGCGGCCGCATCCACCTCCAGCACGTTTCCACCGCGTGGGGGGTGGAGGCGATCCGGCAGGCGAAGGCGCGCGGGGTGCGCGCGACTGCGGAGGCGTCCCCCCACCACCTCATCCTCACCGAGGCGGCGGTCGAGGGGTACCGCACCGATGCCAAGATGAACCCGCCGCTCCGCACCGGCGCCGACGTGGCCGCCGTGCGCGCGGGCCTTGCCGACGGCACCCTGGACGTGATCGCGACCGACCACGCCCCCCACCACTACGACGAGAAGGAGTCCGCGTTCGACGACGCGCCCTTCGGCATCGTGGGGCTGGAAACGGCGGTGGGGCTTGTGCTCACCCATCTCGTCGGAGAGGGCGTCATCGACCTTCCCACCGTGATCGAGCGCATGAGCCCGTCCCCCGCGCGCGCCTTCAATCTCCCGGGCGGCACCCTGACCCCGGGAAGCGTGGCCGACGTGACCCTCATCGACCCCGCCCGCAAGTGGGCCGTGGACCCGTCGCGCTTCCTCTCAAAGAGCCGCAACACCCCGTTTGCCGACTACGAGCTGACCGGGAAGGCGGTGATGACGATCGTCGGTGGGCAGATCGTCTGGAAGGAAGGAGGGTAGCGGGCAGGAAGCCGTCCGCGACCGCCCGCCGTCCTACCGTCCTCCTTCCGGCAGCGCGAACGCCCGCATCCGCGGGAGAACCCTCCCGCTCGACTGCCCGGAGCCGATCACGACGTATTGCCGCCCCCCCGCGGAGTAGGTCACCGGAGAGCCGGGACTCCCGTCCAGTTCCGCCTCCCAGAGTTCCCGCCCGTCGCGCGCGTCGAGCGCGACCAGCCGTGAGCCGGTGCCCCAGAACACCAGACCGCCGCCGGTGGAGAGCGTGCCGCCATGACCTCCCTCCGCGGGCACGCGCCAGACTTCCCGGTTCTCCGCGGGATCCCAGGCCAGCAGCAGGTTCGCGGGGCCCTTGAGCGGCGGCCGCTCGGGACGGGGACCCGCGTCGGCGCCACGCACGGTGCCGGTGTTCCAGACGCCCGCGGTGTACTCGAAGCCCTCCTCCTTCTCGAAGAAGGAGATGTTGTTCCTGGCAGGGAGATAGACGAGGCCGGTCGCCGGATTCCACGACATGGGAGGCCAGTTGTGCGCGCCGCTGGGGCTGGGCGACAGCCACACCGCGCCGGTCTTCCCGTAGCGCGCCTCCGGCGTCTCCACCGGGCGGCCCGTCTCCAGGTCGACGTGAGTGGCCCAGGTGAGGTCGTCGGCGAAGGCTTCGGCGGAGATGAGCTCGCCGGTATGCCGGTCGATGACGTAGAAGAAGCCGTTCTTGGGCGCCTGGAGGATGACCTCGCGCTCGCGGCCGCCGATGGTGAGGTCCAGCAGCATGAGCGGCTGGGTGGCGGTGTAGTCCCAGTCGTCGCCCGGGGTGGTCTGGTAGTGCCAGCGGAGCGCGCCGTCCGCGGGGTCGAGGGCGAGAATCGAGGAGAGGTAGAGGTTGTCGCCGCCGCCGGGGCTGCGGTTGTCGCGGTTCCAGGGCGATCCGTTGCCGGTGCCGATGTACAGGAGGCCGGCCTCGGGGTCGGCGGCCATGCCGTCCCACACCGTGCCGCCTCCTCCGACGATCCACCACTCCCCCGTCCAGGTCTCCGCCGCGGCGCGCATCGCGTCGCTCTCGAACCCGAGCGCCGGGTTGCCGGGGACCGTGTAGGTCCGCCACAGCTGCTCCCCCGTGGCGGCATCGTAGGCGGTGACGTAGCCGCGCACCCCATACTCCGCGCCGGCGTTGCCGATGACCACGATGTCGCCCATGACCCGGGGCGCGCCCGTTACGGAATAGTCGGACCCGGGAGGGGTGGTCTGCGTCGACCACGCCAGCGACCCGTCCGCCCGGTTGAGCGCAACCAGCCGTCCGTCCAGCAGCCCCGCGATGACTTTGTCGCCGTGCAGCGCGGCGCCCCGGTTGACGTCGCCGCAGCAGGTCCGCGGGCCGCCGCGGTCCTCGGTCGGAATGCCGGGGTCCCAGCGCCAGATCTCGTCGCCCGTGGCGGCATCCAGCGCGAAGACCATGCTGAACGGGCCCGTCGCGTAGAGGATGCCGTCGGCGATCAGGGGCGTGGCCTCGATCCGCGCGCCGGTCTTGGGAATCTCCCAGCTCCACGCAACCTCGAGCCCGGCAACGTTGCCGGCGTCGATCTGGTCGAGCGTGCTGTAGCGGGTTTCGGCGGGGTTGCCTCCGTAGTGCCGCCACTCCTGCTGCGCGGCCGCCGGGGTCGCGAACAGGAGGCCGAAGACGACCGCGATGGCCGGGGAAAAGCCGTGGGCAGCGGCGGGAGGAATGCGTGCGGCGGGGTCCCGCGGGGTGGGCGAAGTCGTCATGGCGCGCTCCGGGGCGGATCGGCGACGCGGGCGGGCCGGCGGCGTTACGGCGGCCGCCATCGCCGACTACAAGTGCACGGGAAAGCTTGGCACGCGGCGGCGATGGGGCAAGAAGCCCGGCGCGGGCGGGCTCCGGCGCCATGTCGGCCCGTGCCCGGGGGAACCTTGCGGCCGGGGTTGTCTCAGCCCGGCGGGCCTGTCTCAGCCCAGGGAGTTCACCCGACGCGCCAGCGCGCTCTTCGCGCGGGCGACGGCGTTCGGGTGCAGCAGGCGGGAAGTTGCGGCACGATCAAGCAGGACCTGAGCCTCGCGAAAGCGGGTCTGGGCGGTCTCGGCATCGGTGGCTTCGCGCACCTTCTTGAGCGCCGTGCGCAGACGGGAGCGCTTCGCCCGGTTGCGGGCATTCTGCTCCCGGCTCTTGTTCATCCGCTTTATCGCGCTCTTGACGTTCGGCATCCCGTTCCCCGGATCGTGCGGTCCTTCTCCAGCAAGCTGCGGAGGATACGCAATTCCACCCCGGGAATCAACCGGTTCCAGCGAAATCCGCGCCATCGCCGCAAGTCGTCCGACGGGAGCCTGCCGGGTAGCGGGCGGGTGCGGCCGCCGGTAGCTTCCGGGTGCAATGGACATTCTCCTGCTGATTCCCGTCCTCCTCGTCTCGATCATCGTCCACGAAGTCGCGCACGCCTGGGTCGCGTTGCGCGAAGGCGACGACACCGCCTTCATGCTCGGGCGCATCACCCTCAATCCGCTCCCGCACATCGATCTCATCGGGTCGATCCTGGTGCCGCTCGGCCTCTACTTCATGAACGCGGGGTTCCTCTTCGGCTGGGCGAAGCCGGTGCCCGTCAACCCCCGCAAGTATCATGACTACCGGCGCGGGGACATCCGCGTGTCGCTGGCCGGCATAGCGGCCAACCTCATCCTGGCGATTGGGTTCACCCTGCTGGCCGCCCTGCTGGTGAAGGCCGCTCAGTTGAGCGGCGGGGCGCTGGCCGGGCCGTTGGACGTGGCGGTGCGCATCGCGGAACTGGGCATCCTGATCAACCTGGTGCTCGCCTTCTTCAACCTGGTGCCCATTCCGCCCCTCGACGGATCGCACGTCCTCTACCACCTGCTGCCCACCCGCCTTGGCGTCGCGTACCGGCGCCTGGGACGCTACGGCATGCTCATCCTCCTCGCCGTATTCTTCCTGTTCCCGGGTCCTTTCTTCTCCATCGTCCTGGCGCCGGTCCGTTTTTGCATGGGAGCGGCCCAGGACTTCATCGACCTGTGGCTCTGACGCCCTTCGACGCCGGCGCGAGGGAAGGCCGGGAGCTGTTCGTGGTCGCGCTGGAGCGCTTCGAGGGGCCGCTCGACCTGCTGCTGCACCTCATCCGGCAGCAGGACATCGACATCTTCGACATCCCCATCGCCACCATCACCGACCAGTTCCTGAAGGTCGTCGGGGGGATCGGGGCGGAGGAACTCGAGGGCGCCGGGGAGTTCGTCGAGATGGCCGCAATGCTGATCGGCATCAAGGCGCGCATGCTGCTTCCGCACCGCAGGGAGGACGAGGACGAGGACCCCCGCGCCGAGCTCGTCCGGCGCCTGCTGGAGTATGAGCAGGTGCGCGAGATCTCGTCCCGGCTGGAGGTCATGGAGGCGCGCAGGATGCGCCGCTGGGCGAAGGGCTACGTGCCGCCGCGTCCGCGCCCCGAGCCGCGCGACACACCGCTGGACACGACGTGGGACGAAGTATGGGAGGCCGCGCTCCGGGTCGATCTTCCGCGGCCCCATGCACCCCCCCGCGTAACGACGCGCCCGGTCTCGATGGAGGAGAAGATCGCCCTGATCCGGGATCGGCTGCGCGCCGCCGGGCGCATCGAGTTCTCCCGGCTGATTGGTTCCTGGCGCGGGCGCATGCACGGCGTCATGACGCTGCTGGCCGGGCTCGAACTCGCCCGCCGCCGACAGGTGCGCCTGCGCCAGACCCGGCCCTTTGCCGAGCTCTGGCTCTATCGGCGGGCTGCCCCGGCGGCGGAATCCGGGAACGCCGGCGAGGAAGCCGCGTGAATCCGGCGCAGGTGGTTGAGGCCATCCTGTTCTCGAGCGATGCTCCGCTGACCGCGGAGGAGGTCGCGCGCGCGGACGAGAGCCTCGACGAAGACGTGGTCGCCGAGGCCATCGCGGCGCTCCGGCGCGAGTACGAGGATGGGGACCGGGCCTTCCAGCTGGTGGAGATCGCCGGCGGGCATCAGCTGCTGACCCGTCCGGAGTTCGCTCCCTACCTGGAGCGATTCGACACGGTTCCGCGGCCGGCGCGGCTTTCGAGGCCCGCCCTGGAAACGCTGGCCATCGTCGCCTACCGCCAGCCGGTGGGCCGGATCGAGATGGAGTACATCCGCGGCGTGAACTGCGCCGGCGTGATCCGTACACTCCTCGACCGTGACCTGATCGAAGTCACCGGTCGCGGAGAGGGGATCGGCAGACCGCTGCTCTACGGGACCACCGGTCACTTTCTCGAACACTTCGGTCTGCAGTCGCTCGACGAGCTGCCGCGACCGGCGGAGCTCCCGGTCGTGCTCCGGGAACCCGGACCGCTCGAGGTCGAGCCGGCGGCGGGGGAATGACTGGCGCACCGAAGTCCTTCCCCGGCCCGGATCGAGGCGAGCGACTTCAGAAGTTCATCGCGCGCGCGGGCGTCGTGTCCCGCCGCCGGGCCGAAACGCTGATCGTGTCGGGTCGGGTGCGGGTGAACGGCCGGCCGGCCACCGTACTCGGCACCCGCGTGCGCCCGGAAGTCGACGAAGTGCGCGTCGATGGCGTCCGCGTGCGGCCGGGACCGGTCCGCTGGGTGATGCTCAACAAGCCGCCGGGCTTTCTCACGACCCGGCGCGACGACCGGGGCCGCGACACCGTCTACGACCTGCTGCCCGAATCGTTGCGCGGCCTTGTCCACGTGGGCCGGCTGGACCGGGCCACGGAGGGGTTGCTGCTCCTGACCAACGACGGGGAAGCGGCGAACACGCTCGCGCACCCGCGCTATCGGGTGGAGCGGGAATACCGGGCGTGGGTCGCCGGATTGCCTTCGCGCGACGTTCTGAGGCGCCTGGTGTCCGGGGTGAAACTGGAAGACGGCCTCGCCCGTGCGAGACGCGCCCGCGTCCTGGAGCGTGGTTCACCCCGCTCCGTCCTCGAACTGGTCCTGACCGAGGGGCGCAAGCGCGAGGTGCGGCGGATGTGCCGGGCGGTCCATCACCCGGTCCAGCGGCTCGAGCGCGTGCGCTTCGGCCCGGTCGAACTCGCCGGCCTCGGCCGCGGGGAGTGGCGGGATCTGACGGAAGCCGAGGTGGCGGCTCTGGAGGAGTTGCGCGCGTCCGGATCCCGGGCAGCGCGTGGAGGAACTCCCCCCGGCACCGATTCGCGGATTGTCGCTCGGCGCGGCCGGGCGCGGCCTGCATGAGCGCCGTGCGGGCCGGTCCCGCCGCCACCCTGCTGCTCGGGATGGCCCCTGCGGCCATGGCCCCGGCGCTGCGGGCACAGGAACCGCCCGATACGCTCACCCGCCCCGATACGCTCCCCGCCCCCGATACCGTGCCGGCGGTGATGGAGCTGGACGAGATCGTTGTCGTCGGCACGCGGCGCGGCGGCAGGACAGCCATCGAGTCCTACTCGCCGGTGCACGTTGTCAGCGGGGCCACCGTGCGGACACAGGGAGCGGCCGATCTGCTGGACCTGCTGCGCACCGTCGTCCCGACCTTGAGCGTCAACACCCAGCCCATCGCGGACGGAGCGACCATCGTGCGGCCTCCCAACGTCCGCAATCTGGCCGCGGATCACACGCTCGTGCTCGTGAACGGCAAGCGCCGCCACCGCGGAGCGGTCATCGCCTGGCTGGTGCCCAAGGCTTCCGAAGGTGCGCAGGGACCGGACCTGTCGGTGATTCCCTCGATCGCGCTGCAGCGGGTCGAGGTTCTGAGGGATGGCGCGGCGGCCCAATACGGCTCCGATGCCATCGCCGGCGTCATGAACTTCGTTCTGAAGGATGATCGCGACGGGCTTCAGGTCGAGGCCGGATACGGATTGACCGCGGAAGGCGACGGCGGACGGACCCATGTCGCGGTCAACGCGGGGCTGCCGCTCTTCGACGACGGATTCCTCAACCTGAGTGCCGAACTCGGCCGGGCGGGCGAGACGGTGCGCAGCGTGCAGCGGGCCGACGCGGCGGCGCTGGAGGCCGCGGGCAACGTCCACGTAGCCAACCCGGCGCAGATCTGGGGAAGCCCGAACGTGGACGGCGACCTCAAGACCTTCCTGAACCTCGGCGTCCCGGTCGGGAACGACATACGTCTTTACGCCTTCGGGAACTACGCCCGCAAGGAGACCGACGGCGGCTTCTACTACCGCAACCCCGACAGCCGCGAGGGCGTGTACACGCGGGGCGTCCACCGTCTGGTGGGGGACCTGACCGGTGACGGCAGCGGCGGGTGTCCCACGACGCTCGACCCCCGGGGCGACTACTATCGGAACGGGACCTTCCTCGCGGCCGACTTCAACCGGGACCATCCGAACTGCTTCGTGATGAACCAGTTCTTCCCCGGCGGCTTCACGCCGCGCTTCGGCGGCAACAGCCGGGACCATTCCGCGGTGGCGGGGGTGCGGAGCGAGTCCGATTCCGGGCTCGCGTGGGATCTCAGCGTCTCCAGGGGCACGAGCGACGTGGACTTTTTCATCCGCAACACCGTCAACGCGGCGCTGGGCCCGGCCAATCCCGCCGACTTCGAATTCGATCCCGGCGCCTACCGCCAGGACGAGGCGAACCTCAACGCTGACTTCTCCTACCCGGCGCGAGGGTACGGCCCCGGCGGGTCCGATCTCACCTTCGCCTTCGGCGGCGAATGGCGCCGGGAGGCGTTCCGGATTCGCAGCGGGGACATGAACTCGTGGGCACGCACCTTCGAGTGGAACGGCAGGACGGTGGACCTGCAGAGCCAGGGCTTCACGGCGGGTTCGAACGGATTCCCCGGATTCAGCGAGGACACCGGCGGGCGGTGGGCGCGAAGCAGCGGTGGAGCCTATCTGGAGACGGAGACGGAACTCCGGGAGAGTTGGACCGTCGGGGCGGCCGCGCGCTTCGAGTACTACGACGACTTCGGAACCACCACGAACGGAAAACTCTCCAGCCGGGCGGAACTCGATGCGAATCTGGCGCTCCGCGGAACCTTCAGCACGGGCTTCCGCGCCCCGACCCCCGGACAGGCCAACGCGATCAACGCGACCTCGAAGAACGCCGGCTCCGGCGACGAGCGGCAGGTGTCGATCGTTGCGACGATCGCGCCCTCCAGCCCCGTCGGAATGGCGCTCGGGGGCCGTTCCCTCAGGCCGGAGCGGTCGCGCAACGTGTCGCTCGGTCTCGTCTGGGACCGCGCGCCGGCAGCGGCCACTCTCGACTGTTTCCATATCCGCGTTGCGGATCGCCTGGCCCTCTCCAGGGACATCGAACTCAACCGGCCCGACCTCGGCCCGGAACGGGTCCGCGATGATCTGATCGCGACTCTTGAATCCGAGGGCCTGGCTTCGGCCCGCAGCTGGAACTACATCAACTACTTCAACAACGACTTCACCACTTCGACGCGGGGTTGCGAGGCGGTGGGCAGCTACGTCTTCGAGACCGGGGGAGGTGTCACCGTCGTCGACGCCGCTGTCAGCCGGACCCTCACGATCGTGGAAGAGTTCACGCCCGGCGGGCCCCTCGCGGACGAGAAGGAGATCAGGGACTACGAATTCGGCTTGCCTCGCAACCGCGCCATTATCTCCGTCCGTCACAACGCGGGTCCGCTGAGCGCGGTGGCCCGGTTCAACTACTTTGGCGGCTGGTACGATTCCGAGGAGGACGAGGATTTCGCCGGCTACGGGATGGCCGACCTGTCGCTGAGCTACCGCCTTGGCGGCGACATCCAGGCGACCCTTGGCGCCGACAACGTCCTCGACGCATATCCGGAACTGAACCCGAACCGCTTCACCGGACTCGGCAACAAGTACAGCCAGTATGCACCCGCCGGGTTCAACGGCCGGTTCATGTGGCTGCGGGTCACTGTCGCTACCAGCCCTCCGCTCCCATGAGCGGCACGAACGCGCATTCCATGAGCCCTTCCCTGGTCGTCCCGCCATGCGTGCGCCGGATGCGCACCAGCTGCTGAATCCGACGCGACCCGACCGGGATGACCATGCGCCCGCCGTCCGGGCGGAGCTGTTCTTCCAGCGACCGCGGGGCGGCCGGCGCCGCGGCCGTGACCAGAATCGCGTCGAAGGGCGCTTCCTCCGGCCAGCCCAGGGTGCCGTCGCCGACGCGCACGCGCACGTTGTCGCATCCTGTGTCCCGCAGTAGCCGGCGCGCCCCCGCGGCCATCCCGGGCAGGCGCTCGATGGTGAAGACCTCCTCCGCGAGACGCGCGAGAATCGCAGTCTGATACCCGCTGCCGGTACCGATTTCGAGCACGCGCTGGCCGGGAGACAGCTCCAGCGCATCGGTCATGGCGGCCACCATGTAGGGCTGGGACATGGTCTGTCCCCCGGTCAGCGGCAGGGCGCGGTCCTGGTAGGCCAGTGCACGCTGCTCCCGGGGAAGGAAGTGCTCGCGCGGAACCTCGCCCATGGCCGCGAGCACGTCCTCGTTCAGGATGTTCCTGCGGCGCAGTTGCCTCGCGACCATCCTGGCCCGTCGATCGGCGAACCGTTCCGCTTCGGTCTTCCTCGAGAACATGCCCGCCGGATCCTGCTCGGGTTCTTCATGGGCCGGCCGGTGCCGCCCCCCGCTACCGCGACAGCCAGTAGCTGAGCTTAACCATGAATACGTTGTCGGGCATGACGCCGAAGAGATCGCCGAGGTCGGAGTCGAAGTCGAACTGGCCGGTGTCGGCGGCGTGATTCCGGCCCTGCGACCACACCAGGTAGAGCACGGATCCGGGCGAGTACTCCCACCTGAGGACCGTGTTCGACCGGAACTGCCGGAAGCTGAAGTCCGGGTTGCCGAAGGACACCGGACTCCCGTCCAGTTCGGTCAGGTAGCGGCTGTCCTCGGGGCGCGCCTCCACGGCTTCGAAGCGGTCGGCGTATCGCTCCGCGCGCGGGTCGGCCACACGCTTGAACTCGCTGTAGCTTCCGGACCCCACGAAGGGCTGGGCGTACACCTGCAGCGAGAGGTCGGGCGTGAAGGCGTAGTCCATGCGCGCGGTCAGCCCCACGGTGGTCTGTTCGATGCGCCCGAAGAGGTAGTTGGGGGCGCCGGTGTCGATGCGCCGGACCCACTGCCGGTCGTCGAGGTTGCGGCTGAGCATGGCGCCGAGGCTGAAGGTGGTTCTGCCCGATGGCCGCACGCTGAGCGTCGGGGCAACGCCGACGGACCACGAATCGCTTTCGGGACGCACATTGCCCCAGGAATTGACGTTGATCCTGACCGGCTTGCGGGCGTCGCTGCCGAATCCCCCCCAGAAGTTGGTCTGGGACTCGGTCCGGAAGAGCGGGCCGCCGCGCAGAAGGCCGTCGGACCAGGCCCCGAGCTCCTGGTTCACGCCCCCGTATCCGTACCAGAAGTTCTTCAACTGGAAGTTGACGTTGACGTTGCCTCCGCTCCCGGCGCGATCCCGGTCGTAGTTCCAGACGTTCCAGGCGTTGAGGTTGACGAACCAGTTGCGGAAGGGCCCCTGGGGCGTGGAATTGTGATATCCGCCCCAGACCCAGTGCACCAGGTAGTCGGCGTCGCGCTGGTAGCCCAGGTCATTGACCTCGAAGCCGGGCGTGCGTGTCTGGAATCCGGTCCCGACGCGCCACGGGCTGCCCGCGAACTTCATGACTCCGAAATTGGCCGCGCCTCCGCCCAGGCTGGTGCGTCCGTCGTCGTAGTCCACATGCCCGGCGTCGGGACGCTGGTAGTAGCGGGCCGGCGAGCGCTGTGTCCGGGCGATGGCGTCCGCGGAACCCCGCACATGGGAGCCGAGGACGTACCCCTCGAGCTGCCAGGCGTCGCCCCCGAAGCGGTGCCTGAAGTCGACGCCGCCGGTGTACGCCGCCGAGCGGAGACCCAGCTCCTCGGCGACGCCGGCGTTCCGGTTCACGGTGGTGCCGATGAAGCCCACCGACGAGCGGCCTTCCGCAAAATCCTTCTGCAGCCTCAGGACTCCCTGATTGGAGAACGGCTCGACGGGCTGCTGGAAGGGGTCGCCCGTCCCCGGCGCGACATCGGCGCGCTCCTCCGAGGTTATCGCGTGCAGCGCCCCGATCGACCATCCGCCCGCAGTTTTGCCGGAGAGCTTCCAGGCGCCCAGAATGGTGGTCTGATCGTCGGTATCCGCGAACCCGCCCTGCGGATCCGCCCATCCCTGGGGCGCGCGCCCGATCCTCCGCGAGTAGAACAGCGATTCGTTGGCGTTGTCTCCATCGCCCAGGGCGATGCCGAAGTTGAAGATGCCCGCCCCCTCGACGAAGAATGGCCGCCGCTCCGGAAAGAAGGTCTCGAACGCGGTCAGGTTCACCTGGGCGGGATCCGCCTCGACCTGCCCGAAGTCCGGGTTGATGGTTACGTCCAGGGTGATGTCGGAGGTAACCCCGTACTTGACGTCGGCGCCGACCGACCCCAGCGCGTCGTTGGGGCGGTAGAAGGGATTGGCCTCGTCCCCGGGAGCGCGCCGCAGGCGGGCCAGCGAATAGGGCAGGACCTCCAGTCGCCTCGGCGGGTCGAGGTTGCGCAGCCCGCGCAGTTCGCCGAAGCGCGACACGATGCCGCCGTCGGCGCGGGTCGTGGGCGCCCACGCCGAAAGTTCCTCCCGGCGCGCGAGGTGCCGCACGAAGTTGATGCCCCAGGTCTGCTCCGCCCGATCCCGGAAGCGCAGCTGGGAGTAGGGGATGCGGAACTCGGCGCTCCATCCCGCTTCATCGCGCGCGGTCGCGACGTCCCAGACCGCGTCCCACCCCGTGTCCTCGCTGGTGTCCTCGAAGCGGTAGACGTCCTGCTTCACGCCGGCCGGGTTGACGGTGAACTGGAAGGCCGTGCGCCGGTCGAAGTAGGAGTCGATGACCACGCCCAGCAGATCCGAGTACGACTGCTGGTCGCGCCTCGTCAGCTGGCTCGCGATCTCGTCCGGGCTGGCGTCGTGCGCCCGCATGAACACGAACAGCGCCGCGGCGCCGTACATCACGCGCGCCTCGGTGCGCTGGGTGGCGGGCTGGCCTTCGTCGGGCTCGAACTGCGTGAATCCGGTGGCGACGGCAGCCGCGCCCCAGGCAGCCTCCTCCATCAGGCCGTCGATCGAGATGTCCCCATCGGCGACGCGCGTCGCCGGGAGAATCGGCACATCCTCGGCGCTACAGCATCCGGGCACCACCAGCGCGCCGCCCGACGATGGTGCCGATCCCTGTTCCTGGGCCTGGATTCCGGCGCCGGGGCCCGCCAGCGCCAGCGTCAGCCCGAGCATGCGTCTCATGTATCTCCCGTTCATCCGTCCCCCCTCCCTGGTCACGTCCACCCTTTCGTCGTTCGGAGAATCGGCGGCTCGTACGACGCCGGGTCCCGGTCGGTTTCGCGCGCCGGGCAGCGATGGCTGGGCACCGGGGCTCTGTCGCCCCGGGATGGCCGGGCCTAACTTGCTGCCCAGTCCACGAAGCGGCCCGGGGAGGAGAGCACGTCATGACGAGAATCAGCCAGCAGTCGGCCCATGGAATGCCTGCCGGAGGACGCGGATCTGCGAAGGGATGCCCCCGGTTCGGGGACGCCTTGCTCGCCGCCGTCGTGCTGGCGACCGCCTGGGCGGTTCTGCCCGGCGACGCCTTCGCGCAGGCTCCCGCCGTCCCCGCGTCCGATCAGCAGGTGGCGCTGGTAACGGGATCGACATCGGGGCTGGGAAGGGAACTGGCGCTCAGGCTGGGAGCCCGGGGCCAGCACGTGATCGTGCACGGACGCAACGAGGAGCGGGGCGCGGAGGTGGTCGACGCCATCAACGCGGAGGGGCCGGGCAGCGCCCGCTTCTACCGCGCCGACCTGGCCTCGCTCGCGGATGTGCGGCGGTTTGCGGAGACGCTGCTCGCCGACTACGGCCGCCTCGACCTTCTCATCAACAACGCGGGCTTCGGGTCGGCGCCGGACGAGAGGCTGCTGACGGAGGATGGCCACGAGTATCGCTTCCAGGTCAACTACCTCTCCACCTTCCTGCTCACGCACATGCTCATGCCGCGGCTGCTGGACAGCGCGCCGGCGCGCATCGTGAACGTCTCCTCGGGCGCCCAGACGCCCATCGACTTCGACGATGTCATGATCGAGAAGGACTTCAGCGGGCGGCGCGCCTACGCGCAGAGCAAGCTGGCCCAGGTGATGTTCACGCACGACCTGGCCGAAGAGCTGGAGGGCACCGGCATCGTGGTCGGCTCGCTGCATCCGGCCACCTACATGCCGACCGGCATGGTGCGCCGGGCGGGGGTGGAGCCGCGCTCGACCATCGACGAGGGCGCCGACGCCGTGATGCAGCTGGTGGATTCCGACGACTACGAGAGCGGACAGTATTTCAGCGGGCTGAGGCCCACCAGGGCCAACGACCAGGCGTACGATGCCCAGGCGCGCGCCCGCCTCAAGAGGTTGAGCCAGGAGCTGACCGGGATTCGCTGCGACATGGGCCGCTGCCGCTACGTCGGCGGTTGACCAACGGGACCTGGTCGGATTGGTCAACCTCTCCCGGTTGAACGCCGGGGGAGTTCACCCGCGGACCGCTAGAGCAGCGAGTCGAGATAGAACGCGATCCAGAACCGCCGCGCGGGCCCGTTGAGCCCGTAGGACACGTCGGCGCGGATGAGCCCGTCGAGGAGGCTGCCGCCGACCCCGGCCCCCCAGAGCAGGCTGCCGTCCATCGGGGTCCGGTCCGTTCCCGGTCCGTCCGCTGATCCATCCGGGTACACCACGTCTCCGCCGGCACCCGAGGAGTAGTAGCCGCCAACGTGGCTGGCCCATCCCGCGTCGGTGAAGATGCTCCAGGCACCGAAGTCGCTGGTGCGGGCGACTTCGACGCGGCCGCGTGCGAACGACGGGCCCCACAGCACCGAAGGCGCGTGACCGCGCAGGGTGCGCGTACCCCCGAGGAACCACGCCCGCTGAGCGGTCGCCTCGCCGAACGTGGTCCCGCCCGCCAGTTCCAGGCCCAGGCGCCACCTGCGCGGTACGAGCGGCACGGCTGCCCGCAGCGTTGCGCTGGCGCGCCCGTAGGTTGCCGGGTCGCCGGCCCCCGCGGGCCACAGCCGCGCCGCGTGCCCGTACAGTTCGACCCCGATCTGCGTCAGGAAGGGGTCGCTCCCGTGCCAGGGCGAGAGCCGCACCTCCGCTCCCAGCTCGTCGCCTTCGTCCGCCGCCAGATTGGGTCGGAAGTCCCAGTCGTCGGCGAGCACGTGGAAGAGGGCGAACCCCGCATTGCGCTCCAGCGCCGACTGGCGTTCCGCGTAGGCCCGGACCTCGAAGGACTGCCGCGCGTCAGCGGGAGGAAGCCAGCTCAGGTCGGCGCCCAGCGCCTGGTAGTACTCGCCTTCGTCGCGTCCCAGGAACAGGGCGTTCAGGGAATTGCCGAACCCCAGGCTTCCGGCGCGCGGGTTCGCGAACGCGAGTTCGCGGTATACCCCGAGCTTCATCCGGCGCCGGCTGGTCTCGCGCGCGATGTCGAAGCGCGCCCTGGGATCGAGATCGGAGAGTCCCAGGAAGGCGGTCGCGCCCAGGGTGTAGGACCCGTAGACGGCGGTCTCGAAGTTCAGGCCCCCGGCCAGCCCCTCGACCCGGTTGTAGCGCAACAGTCCCGGACGACCCCATCCCCAGTCGAGCGACCAGGGGACTCCGGGCACGTCGGGCTCCGGGAGACCGGCCAGGCTCTCCACGTAGTCGCCAATCCGTTCGTCCGACGGAAATCCCGCGGCCTCCTCCCAGATCGGCGGTGGAAGCTCCGGGCTGGTCGCCACCAGGCTCCGTTCCCGCGGCGCGATGAAGAACGCGTCCCGCTCCGCCGCGAAATCGTCCTCTTCGGCGCTCTCGTACTCGACGCCACCCTCCCGTGACAGCAGTTCCGCGACGAACGCCATGGCCTCGTCGCGGGTCTCGAAGTGCCGCTCCACGAGCTGCGCGGTCTCGTCCGGCTCGGGCGGAGCAACCTCCGTCGGCGCGGCCTCCCGGCGGGCCGCCTCGAGCCGCTCGATGTCCTGGCGCGTCGTCACCGACTCCATCTCGTACGAGACATCGAACGTGATCGGGAACTTGAGGATGCCGGCTCGGGCGAGTCCCTCCATCCGCATGTACAGGGGCAGCCAGACCTCGAAATTCCAGAGGCTGTAGTCGATGGCGATCATGGAGAGGTCGAAGGTCCAGGGCTTCAGCAGGCCGGGTACGTATCTGAACGAACCCTCCTCCTCTTCCTCCCGGAGATCTTCCAGGTCGCGGATGGCGTCGAACTCGCGGCTCAGCCGGTAGACGGCCCGGACCAGCGCGCCGGATTCCGGCTCGATCCACAGCGTGCCCACGATGCGCTGGGCGTCGGCTTCGCGCGGAAGCACGTCGAGCTGCACCGTGCGAAGACGGCGTCCGTCGGGGAGCGAAAGGGTCAGGGTGTCCCCGCTCGCGTACCGGTAAAGGCTGTCGGCGCCCTCCGCCAGCGGATGCTCGACCCTGAAGTCGTCGTCGGGCTGCTCATCCGGATCGGACCATCCGAGCATGAGGCGGTCGTCACCGGGGTCGAAGGGTTCGTCGAAGGCGAGGTCGTCGAGCCACTCCAGATCGCCTTCGCTGCGCGCCGTCGCGTGCCCGGGATACTGGGATTTCGCGCCCAGCACCTGCACCACCGCATCGTATTCGTGGTCCCAGAAGGCGCGCACCGCGGTTTCGTCCCGGTAGAGGACGCGGTCCTTGAGCGGGGCCCGGATCCTGGCCGCCATCCTCTGCCGGATCACCGCCTGGTAACGCAGAACCGACTGTTCCACCGACTTCCAGTTCGCGTGGGCGGCCTCGAAGATCGCGCGCGCGGCCGGGTCGACGAACGCGTCGTCGGCGAATTGCACGGGCTCGGCATCGGGCTCCTGCCCCGATGCCGGGACGACGAGGGCGCCAAGCAGCGGCAGGAGCATGCTCGCGCGCGCAAGGCCCCGAACCGCGCCGCGCCCGTTCATCGTTCGTTCTCCGGCCCGGCACCCGGCGGAGCGGGCCCAAAGCGGACTTCCCGGATGTCCTTCCACGGGATGAGTCGCCAGGCGGTGCCGCCCGCTGCGGCGCCGCCCTGCGGCTCCGACGCGACCATCACGCCCTTGTTGTCAGCATCGACATCACGGGATCCGCTCAATTCCAGCGTGCGTCCGTCGGCGAGCGTGACGATGGCTCCATCCTCCTCCAGGGGCGCGATGCGGCGGACGAAACCGAATTCGATGTCGTACCTGACGCCATCGGATTCGCCGTTCAGGATCTCCCAGGTCCCGGCTTCGTCCGCGTCCCAGCGCAGCTCGCCCTGGAGCTCCCCCTGCTCGTGGGTCACGACGGTGCCGAAGAGCAGGCGACCGCCGTCGAACTCCGCGTACTCCCCGCTGCCGCCGGCGGGCTCGTGGAAGCGCACCCGCTCCAGCCGTTCCCACGGGACCAACACGACCCCGAGCTCCGGATCGGCGATCTGCACGCCGCGGTTGCCGTCGGCGACATCGTTGCCGCCCCCCAGGTCCATTATTTCGCCTGCCCAGAGCTCGACCCGCGTGCCTCCGGGGATGCGGGTCAGCGAACGAATGCGCTCGAAGCGGATTTCGCGGTCGTTCGGGCGCCTCATCTCTTCGCCGTCCAGCACGTCCGATTCGAGGACCTCGTCCTGATCCCATGCCAGAAAACCGGTAAACCGGTTGCCGCTCCGGTCCTCGACCGTACCGTGCAGCCGGCGTGCCCCGGCAACCGCGTCCGGCGGCGGCGCGGAGAAGACCACCCGCTCGAGTTCGTCCCAGTCGAGTTCGACCTCCGTGCCCCGAGGCTCATCCACGATGACCTGGCGCAGGGAGGAGCCCAGGTTGCGGCCCCGGGCCTCCATCTCGTAACGCGGTCCCGAGCGCAGGATCAGCTCGACGCGGTCGGAGGCCAGGACGACCAGCGAGTCCAGATGCCCGAAGCGAACCCCGGACAGCACCTGCATCGGAAAATCGGGATCGACTTCGTACCAGCTGATGCGATGGCCGCGCAACTCGATGGTGCGCGTGGCACGTTCCCTGTCGTGGGCCTCCAGCCAGGCGAAGTAATTCTCGTCGGGAAGCGTCCTGGCGCCGTCGAGGACGTCGCCCCAGCTGGCCTCCTTCCGGTCCCAGCGAATGAAGCCGGTGTGCACTTCGCCCTCGGTGGTGTGCACCCGGCCCCAGATGCGGTCCGCGCTCTGCGGGGCTGCAGGCGCCGCGGCGAATGTGGAGAGAACGAGGGTCCAGCGGAGAAGCGTTCGGCCTTGCGCTTGCGGCAGCATCGCTGTCCTGGAGGGGGATCGGGTGCGGGACGACCTTTCTGATACGACCTCGCGCGCGTAATGGTTTCCCTGTTCCGGCGGATTCACGACCGGCTGCATAGATTCCCCGGGATGGCCGGCGAGCATCGCGCCCCAGGCCCCGCAAACCGGAGGAACGCCGACATGAGCAACGCACAGCGAACGAGCCGGGTCCTTTCGTCCCTTCTCCTCGCGTCCGCAGGCTGGTTCGGCGGGACGCTCGGCGCGCAGACGAGCGCCCCGCACCCGTATCGGGCCACGCTGGGCTGGGAACAGCTCCCGGAGGGCCGGACGCTCGGGATCGTGAGCGGCGTCATCCCGGACCCGGATGGCGAGCACCTGTGGATCCTGGACCGCTGCGGCGCCAACCAGTGCGCGGGCACCGACATCGACCCGATTCTGAAGTTCGATCTGGAGGGCAACCTGGTGGAGAGCTTCGGGGCGGGGCTGTTCGCCTTCCCGCACGGCTTCGCGCTCGACCGCGAGGGATTCCTGTGGGTGAGCGAGGGCGGGGCGCACGGGGATGCGCGCGCCGCGCTGGGCGAGAGCATGGGGATGGGCCACCAGGTGTTCAGGCTCACCCGTCAGGGAGAAGTCGTGATGCGCATCGGGGAAGCGGGGGTGCACGGGGAGGACGAGACGCACTTCAACGGGCCATCGGGCGTCGCCATATCACCGGCAGGGGACATCTGGGTGGCGGACGGCCACAGGGGCGGCAACAACCGCATCGTGAAGCTGGCGGGCGACGGCAGTTTCGTGCTGGCGGTGGGAGGCGGAGTGGGCTCGGAGAGTCGCGAGCCGGCCCGCTTCAGCGATCCGCACGACATCAAGATCGATTCGCGGGGACGCGTCTACGTGGCCGACCGCGGCAACAGCCGCATCCAGGTCTTCGACGACGACGGGAATCTGCTCTACATCTGGACCCACTACGGCAAGCCCAGCGGCCTCTTCATCGACGGAAACGACATCCTGTATGCCGGCGACGGGCTGTCGGGCGACCTGCGCACCGGGCCGCCCGACCCCTGGCGCAGCAACTTCGGCTGGGAGAAGGGCATCCGCATCGGCGACCTCAGGACCGAGCAGGCCTGGGTGACCTGCTTCGTGCCCCAGCACGACATCAACGTGGGGCCGGGCATCGAGTTCCTGGGGGTCGATTTCGACGGCAACATCTACGCGGGCGAGGTCAACCGCATGCGCCTGGTGCGCTACGTGCCGTCACGGCCCCTGGGGAGCGGAGGCTGCTGACCCGAACTCCCGCCGCCTGGGAGGAGCGTTCGACGGAGCAGGTCACTGATGTCTACTGACAACTAGTCTGACATCTACTGATCTAATCGAGCCCGAACACGAAGAGCGTGCCGCCGGCGGAACTCACGATGCGCTGCCGCCCGTCGACCTCGTACGACATGGGGCCGCTGCGCACGGCCCCGCCCGACTGGAAGTTCCACAGGGGCTCGCCGGTTTCCGCGTCCAGCGCGAAGATATTGCCCTCGTTGTCTCCGCCGAAGACGAGGTCGCCGGCGGTCGCCATCGCCCCCGACCACGGGGGGGAGAGCAGCGGGAACTCCCACACGAGCTCGCCGGTCAGGGCGTCGAGCGCCTTGATGGCTCCGCTGGCCTCCTCGCCCCGCAGCGCCTGCTCGCCGCCGCCCGTGTAGGGCTGTCCGGGCACGTACTCGACGTCCGCCTTGAAGTAGACCGCGCCCATGATTCGGGTGGGCTGGTAGAAGAGCCCGGTCCGCGGGCTGTAGCTGGGGCTGAACCAGTTGGCCGCGCCCTGCAGGCTGGGCCAGACCAGTACGCCCTCCTCGGTGGGGTCGGTGCCCGGAATCACGATCGGGCGCCCGTTCTCGTCGAGCCCCTCCGCCCAGGTCTGTTTCGAGTACTCCCTGCCGTGCAGGAACTCCCCGGTCTCGCGGTCGAGGACGTAGTAGAAGGCGTTCCGGTTGGCGGTCACCACCAGCTTGCGTGGCTCGCCCTCCCACTCGGCGTCCAGCAGCACCTGGATCTGGTTGGCGTCCCAGTCGTGGGTGTCGTGGGGCGTGAACTGGAAGTACCAGATCATTTCCCCGGTGTCGGGATCGAGGGCGAGCAGGCAGTCCGTGTACAGGTTGTCGCCGGGGCGGACGTCGCCGTTCCAGTCGGGCGCCGGGTTGCCGATGGGCCAGTAGAGCAGGTCGAGCTCGGGATCGTAGGAGCCGGTGAGCCAGGTGGACCCGCCCCCGGTCTCCCAGCTGTTGCCGCCCCAGGTCTCGCTCCCGGGTTCGCCTGGCGCCGGGATGGTGTAGGTGCGCCACGCCAGCTCGCCGGTCTCGGCGTCGTAGGCGTCGATGTAGCCCCGCACGCCGGCCTCGGCTCCGGACACGCCCACGATCACCTTGTCCTTGACCGTCAGCGGGGCCAGGGTGAGCGAGAAGCCGATCGCGTTGTCGCCCACCTCGACGTCCCAGCGCACCGCGCCGGAGCGCGCGTCGAGGGCAACCAGGTGCGCGTCGAGCGTTCCCACGAACACAGTGGAGTCGAGGACCGCGACCCCCCGGTTCACCCGCGGGAAGCCGATGTTGAGCACGTCCGGACCCATCTCCGGGGACCAGGTCCAGAGCTGGCGGCCGGAGCGCGCGTCCAGGGCGCTCACGGTGCTGGGCGGCTCGGTCACGTACAGGATGCCGTCCACGGCGATGGGCGTGGTCTCGATGATGCCGTCGTCCATCTGATAGGCCCACAGCACCCTGAGGCCGCCGACGTTGGAGCGATCGATCTGATCGAGCCGGGAGTAGCGGTGCGACGCGTAGTTGCCCGAATAGGTCAGCCAGTTGTGGGGTTCGGCGTCGGCGTTGACGAGGCGCTCGAAGGGAACGTGCGTCTGGTCGGGAGTGCCTTCAGGGGAGCTGCCCTCCGGGGCCCCCTGGCATCCCGGAGCGGCGATCGCGCAGGCCAGCAGTCCGCGGATGATTCCGCGCGAGCGGCGGGGCTCCGGGCGGGCAGGGCGCCCTGAGGGGCGAAACGCAGCGAACCGGATCATGCTCATCCTCCGAGGCTGGCCAGGTATGCGATGAGGTTGTCGATGTCCTCGCCCGAGAGGCTTGCCGTGGCGGGCATGAGGGAATGCCCGAAGCGCTTCTCGAGCTCGGCCAGGTCGGCCTTGCGCAACGACACGATGGAACCCGTTGCGGTGACGAGCTGCACCGTGAACGCGTCTTCGTTGGCGCGCATGCCCTCGTAGACCGTGCCGTCGCGGGTGACGGCGCGCAGGGGGAGGTACTGGGCGAATCCGCTGCGCGCCCCCGAGCGGAAGACCGGCAGCTCCGCCGAGGGGTCGACCAGGGAGGCACGCAGGTACTCGGGGCCCCGGCGCATGCCGATGCCGGTCAGTTCGGGACCGATGCCGACCCCCCGCCCTTCTACGATGTGGCACGAGTAGCACACGCCCGTGGTCTCGAAGACTTCGCGGCCGCGCTCGGGGTCGCCGGGGATCTCGACGAGCTGCGCCTGGCGGAGCGAGATGACGTGGGCGGCGACCAGCGCGGCTTCCTCGTCGGGGAGGATGGTGGCGCGCAGGCCGGGCATGCCGGTGCCCGGGATGCCGTCGCGGATGATGTCGATGACCGCTGCGTGGTCCGGCGCGCGCGGCAGGCGGCTGACCGCCAGCCCCGGCCCCTCGCCGCCCATCCCGAGGACGCCGTGGCAGCGCCCGCAGTGGGCCTGGTAGAGCCGTTGTCCGCGCTCGAGTTCCACGTCGGAGAAGGCGAGCGCCTCCTGGGCCGCAAGAGGGGATGCCGCCAGGGCCACCGCCGCGCCGAGGATTGCGAGACCGAAGCGGGCGTTACCGTTTGCTCCCTGTCGCATGGCCGCCTCCGGGAAAGTGCTGACTACCGCGCCGGAGCACCTGACGATCGGCCGTCGTGGCGCCGCGTTTCGATCCTCATTCTAGGACGAGCGCCGGAGACGCGCACACGCGGGATCGCGGTCAGCCCGCTGCCTGGAATCCGGCGACACGCCGCAGGGTGCCGTCGTAGTCGGCGCGCAGGTGGTTGAAGCCCTCCTGGGCCCCCTGTCCCTGCGCCGAGGAGCGCCATCCCACCAGCGCCTCGCCGCGGCACACGCGCACGTCGCCGGTGGGTTCGATGCGCCAGCCGGGCATGAAGCGGTGGCAGTTGGCGATGTGCAGGCTGAGGCGCTCGATGCCGCGCAACGCCGCCCAGTCGTCACGGAACTCGAGATCGGGGGCGCAGCAGGCGCGCAGCGACTTGAGGCGGACGGCTTCGTCCGGTTCGTTCCACGCGGCCCACCACGCGGGCAGCGCTCGCGCCAGTCCCGCCGAGAGGTCCGTCCGGTTGGCGGAAAGGGCCAGGCGGCCCAGGTGGAAACGCCATCCGTCCTCGTGCTCGCGCGCCGTGCGGGCGCTGAGAAACCCGCTGTGACGCACGTCCGCGTGCGAGCCGCCCTGGCCCTCCGTCACCCGGAATTCCACCCGCGACGAAGCGGCCGGCATGGTCTCCGCCTGCGGGCCCGACTCGATGCCCCAGGAGAGCGCGAACCTGCGCTTCACCTCGTCGAAGTCGAGCACTTCACCGGCCAGTACCAACTGGTACTGGGGGAACAGAGCCCGGTAGGGGCTCCCGACCCGGGTCTCGAACGAGGCCTGACCGCCCATCCAGGCCGAGAAACGCTCCGGCGTCGTGAGGATGCCCCAGACGGTCTCCGGGCTGGCCTCGATGTGGATGGAAAGCGTCACATCCGGGGCTTCGGCATCGCTCCCCCGGCTCGCGTCCGCGCTGCGCTCGCTCATCGATCTCTCCCGGGTGGTGATGGGTCAGCGTCCGGTGCCGCAAACGGATGCCGGGCCGCTCGCCGGTCCGTATTGTAGGTTGCCCATCCGGCGCAACCAACCCGGGAGACCGATGATGTTCAACAGATCGTGGACGCGGATCCAGCCGTCAGCCGGGACCCGGGCCGCGGCCCCCGTGGCTTGCCTGCTCGCCCTCTGGCTCCCGCTCGGGTGCGCGCCACCCGTCACGGACATCGAAGGCGACGCCCTGACCCTCACCTGGGAGAACATCTTCACCCGCAACCGGGGCGCCCGACAGGCCGCTCTCTCGCCCGACGGCGCATGGGTCGCGGTCACCGCGAGCACGGCGGACTTCTCGGGCATTTTCCTGGTCGCGGTGGACGGGGATCCCGTGCCCACGCCGTGGGTTGAGGGCTCGTCGCCGGTCTGGTTCGGCGACGGGTCGGGCATCGTCTTCTCGCGCGGCGGGGACCTGTGGCGGGCCGCGGTGGGATCGAGCGAGCCGACCCGCATCACCGACGACCCGGCCGGCGAGCGGGCCGCGCGGCCGTCGCCGGACGGCGGCACCATCGCCTTCTACAGCGGGCGCTCGGGCCACCAGGACATCTGGACCGTGCCGGCCGACGGTTCCGCTCCGCCGAAGCAGCTCACGCGCGCCTCCATGGCGGCCGACGACTACCGCTTCGCCCCCGCGTGGTCGCCGGACGGGACGCACATCGCCTACTACTCCAACCGGAGCGACTACTGGGAGGACGACATCTGGGTGGTGGAGGTCGCGACGGGCGCGGAGCGGCAGATCTCCAGCGGCCTGATGGCGTCTTCCACCCCGGTCTGGTCGCCGGACGGATCCCGCATCGCCCTGCTCGGCACCTCCAAGGACGAGTACTGGTACGAGGACCTCGCCTACATCTATCTCCTCGACCCGCAGGCGGGCACGGAGGAGGTGGTTCCCATGCAGGTCCACGCCACGGACTGGCTGCACAACCATACGGTCACCTGGTCGGGCGACGGCTCCGAGCTCTTCTTCCCCTATCACGAGCGCGCGGAGGTGGAGTTGTGGCGGGTGCCGGCGGACGGGGGCGTCGCCACCCGGGTGACGAACATGGGCGGGTCCTTCCGCGCCTACCACGCGGCCGCGGACGGCTCCGCCTTCGTCTTCCTGCGTTCGACTTCGACGCGCGGGACGGAGGTCGACCATGTCTCCGCCGCGGGTGGAGCGGCGCGCCGGCTCACGCACTTCTCGACCCGGTGGAGGGGGCTGGTGGAGGCGGAGGAGGTGAGCTACCGCAGCTGGGACGGCCTCTACATCCAGGGCTTCCTCTTCCGTCCCCCGGGATTCCCCGAGGGCGGGGATGCGACAGCCTCGGGCGGCGCCACGACCTATCCCGCGCTGGTCATGGTGCATGGGGGCGGCACCAACTCCTACCTCAAGGGGCTGAGCCTCACCGAGCAGCACCTGGCGCAGCGGGGGTACGTGGTCCTGGCCGTCAACTACCGGGGCGGTTCCGGCTTCGGGCGCGAGTTCCAGGATCTGGGCGTGGGGGACTGGGCCAACGGACAGGCGCTCGACGCCGCCGCGGCCGCCGATTTCCTCCGGGCGCAGCCATGGTCCAACGGGAAGGTCGGCGTCTACGGCTACAGCTACGGGGGCATCCAGAGCATGGCCGCGATCGCGCGCGCACCCGGAGCCTTCGACGCCGCCGTGCCCATGGCGGGGATCTACGACTTCGCCGACGCCTACACCAACGCGGACCGGCTGGGGAAGATCTTCATCAGGACCGGACACGGGGGCGCACCCGGGGATCGGCCCGAAGTCTACGCCGTCAGCAACACCCTGGCCCGCGTGCCGAACGTGGTCACGCCCACCCTCATCATGCACGGGGAGGAAGACGTGCGTGCGCCGTTTCGCCAGTACGAACTCGCCGTGGAGATCCTCGAGAGGGAAGGGAAGGTCTTCGAGAGCCACTCCTATCCCGGAGAGCCGCACGGCTTCCGGGATCCCATGAACCGGGTGGACATGTATCGCAGGCTGGAGGCATGGTTCGCGCGGTGGCTGACGGAGGATGCGTCATGAGACTTCTCGGGAGGCCGTCCTGCTCGCGGCTGGTTGCCGTCCTGCTCCTGTGCGCCGGATGCGCGCCGGATGCGCAGTCCACCGCTGCGGGCGCCGGCGATCCGGTCTGGCCGGGCGACGAGTGGCCGGTCTCCACCCCCGAGGCGGAGGGGCTCGATCCCGCGGCCATCGATTCGCTCATCGCCGATGTCGACGCCGGCCGGTTCGGGCTCATCGACCACTTCCTGCTCATTCGCCACGGACGCGTGATCGCGGATCGCCACTGGGACCACGCCGAGGAGTACGCCCGCATCCTGGCGGAGCAGGAGGATACGGTCAGCCACCCCTACAACTACGACCATCCCGACTGGCACCCGTACTACCGCGATACTCCGCTGCACACCCTCCAGTCGGTCACCAAGAGCGTGACCTCGATCGCCTTCGGCATCGCGGTCGACGCCGGCTACATCGACGGCGTCGAGGCGCCGGCGTGGCCGTTCCTCGCCGCCTACGGTCCGGATCTCGGCGAGCCGATGCGCGCAGGCGCGACGCTCGAGGACTTCCTCACCATGCGCAGCGGCATCGACTGGGCGATTCCCGGCCAGACCTACGCCGACGACACGCATCCGACCAGCGAACTCGAGGCGAGCGAGGCATGGATCGATTACGTCGTGCGGCGGCCCGTCGGAACCGAGCCCGGAACCCGCTTCGACTACAACGACGGCGTGAGCGTCCTCCTGGGGAAGATCCTGCGCGAGGCCACCGGACGGCGCGCCGACGCCTGGGCGGAGGAACATCTGTTTCGTCCCATCGGCATCCGCGACTACTACTGGAAGATCACCCCGGACGGAGAGGCGGACACGGAGGGCGGGCTCTACCTCGCGCCGCATGACCTGGTCCGGGTGGCATACCTGATGTTGCGCGGAGGCGAATGGGACGGGCGGCGGATCGTGTCGCGCGAATGGGTGCGCGCGTCCACCTCGCCGGTCATCCCCGACCTCAACCCCGACAACGACCGTGACGACGGAGGCTACGGCTACCAGTGGTGGGTGCCGTTCCAGGAGGACGGAGAGACCCGGGTCTTTTCCGGAAACGGCTACGGCGGCCAGTTCCTGCACATCGTCCCGGAGCACGATCTGATCGTGCTCTTCAACGGATGGACGCTGCACGGGGGCGCGGAGTTCTCAAGCTGGACCGCGCTTCAGGACCGCATCCTGCCCGCCATCCGCAACTGAGGCACCGGTGCGTGCGGTCGGCCTCAGGGCCAGCTACCGGCTGAGTTGCCGGCACCTGCGCGAAGCCCTCTCCCTGGCAGGCGCCATCGCGCGCGAGCAGACCGTGGAGGCTCCTCCCGGGGTTGGGGGCGACCGGCTGCAGGCGCGCATGCTCGGGCGCATCGAGCGGCTCGAGCCGGAGGGGGGAGGGAGGTGGCTGGCGCGGATCGCCTACCCGCTTGAGGCAACCACGACCGAACTCACCCAGATTCTGAACGTCGCATACGGCAACGTGTCGCTCATGGACGGGGTGCGGCTGGTGGGACTCGACTTCGCGCCGGCCGTTCTGCGGTCGCTGCCCGGGCCGCGCCTGGGGATCGAGGGCATCCGCTCGCTGGTGAAGGTCCCGGCGCGGCCCCTGGTGAGCGCCGCCATCAAGCCGATCGGGCTGTCTTCAGGCGGGCTTGCACGTCAGGCTGCCGCCTTCGCCCGCGCGGGCGTGGACGTGGTGAAGGACGACCACGGCCTGGCCGTCCGGGGCTCGGCCCCGTTCGCGGAGCGCACAGCGGTGATCGCGGAGGCCGTCGCCGGCGCGAACGCACGGACGGGAGGGCACACCGCCTATTTTCCGAACGTGACCGGCCCGCTGGATACCCTCGAGGAGCGGCTCGAACGGGTCGCGGCGCTCGAGCTCGCCGGCGTCGTGCTGTGCCCGAGCCTGATGGGGCTGGACACGCTCCGCCGGTGTGCCGCCGGCCCCCGCGCGCCGGCCATCATGGCCCACCCCTCCCACGCACAGACCGCGCCCGGCCGGGGGGAGGGAATCGCCCCGGACGTGCTGCTCGGCACCCTCTACCGGGTTGCGGGCGCCGATATCGTGGTGTACGTAAACGCGGGCGGGCGCTTCTCGTGGCCGGAGGAGACCTGCCACTCGGTCAACAGGCGCCTGCGGGAGCCGCTGGCGGCGCATCGTCGCGCTCTGCCCGCGCCGGCCGGAGGCGTGAACGTTGCCGACGCCGGGTACTGGTTCGGCCGCTACGGCCCGGACACCATGCTGTTGATCGGGGGAAGCCTCCTGGCGCAGCGGGACCTGGAGGGCGCGGCACGGCGACTGGTGGAAGCGGCAGTCCGACAGGAGGGGTGAACAGGTGAGCAGCTCCCGGGTCATTCGCGGAGGAGCGGGCGACTGGGCGGACATCGAGCCTGCGCGCTACAGGCGCGAGGAAGGCGGGCTCGCCCGGTTCCGTAACGTGACCCGCCACACGCTTCTGGGAGCCGGCCCGGATGGCGGCGAAGCCGGCCTGGGCTTCGAACTGCGGTATTTCGAGGTCGCGCCGGGGGGCTATTCCTCTCTCGAGCGCCATGCGCACGGGCACGCTGTCGTAATTGTGAAGGGGAAGGGCGCGGTTCGCCTGGGAGAGGCAACGGAGCCGGTCTCGGCGCTCGATGTCGTGTATGTGGCTCCGCACGATGTCCACCGCTTCTCCGCCGATGCGGGGGAGGAACTGGGATTTCTCTGCGTCGTGGACCGCGCGCGGGACCGCCCGGTCGTGGTGGACGAGGCCGCCCCCGCCTCCCCGGGCGCGTCCGGGTCGGGAAAGCCGGGGGCCCGGTGAAGGTCGGCGGCATCCCCTACCGCGCCATCTTCACGGAGGGCGAGGGCGCGGACGTTCAGGTCATCGACCAGACCCTGCTGCCGCACCGGTTCCGCATCCGTCGGCTCAGGAGCGCGGCCGACGCCGCGCACGCCATCTCCGCCATGGTGGTGCGCGGGGCGCCTCTCATCGGCGCGACGGCGGCGTACGGGATCGCGCTCGCCATGCGCGCCGATCCCTCGGACGCGTCGCTCCGGGCGTCGGTCGGCCGGCTGATGGCGACCCGGCCGACGGCGGTCAATCTGCGCTGGGCGCTCGAGAACGCCGAAGCCGCGCTCCGCCCACTGCCTCCCCCGAGCCGGATGCGAGCCGCCTATCGGTTCGCCCACGCGCTCTGCGAAGACGATGTGCGCATCAACCGCAGCATCGGCGACATCGGACTGGATATCTTCCGGGAGATCCACCGGTCCCCGGAAGGTGGGGCGAGCCGGCCCGGCCGACCCCTGAACGTGCTCACTCATTGCAATGCCGGCTGGCTGGCGACCGTCGACTGGGGCACCGCCACCGCACCCGTGTACCGGGCCCACGACGAGGGGCTGGAGATACACGTCTGGGTTCGCGAGACGCGCCCGCGCTTTCAGGGAGCCGGCCTCACCGCCTGGGAACTCGGCCAGCACGGGGTGCCGCACACGCTCGTCTCCGACAGCGCCTCGGGCCATCTGCTGAGTCGCGGGAAGGTCGATGTCGTCATTGTGGGCACGGATCGCACGGCCGCCTCCGGTGACGTCGCCAACAAGGTGGGCACCTACCCGCTTGCCCTCGCCGCCCGCGACAACGGCGTCCCCTTCTACGTGGCGGTGCCCTCTCCCAGCATCGACTGGACCGCCGAGGACGCGACCGACATCCCGATAGAGGAGCGGGATGCGGAGGAGGTGACGCTGGTGCGCGGCATCGATGAAGCCGGGGTGGAGCGCACCGTGCGGATTGCCCCCGAGGGTACGCGCACGGCCAACTACGCCTTCGACGTGACTCCCCGAAGGCTGGTGACGGGGCTGGTCACCGAGCGGGGCGTCTGCTCCGCCGACGGAAACGCGCTCAGAAGGATGTTCGGAAGGAAGCCGGAGTAACAGGTAGCAGGTTGCGCATTTCCGCGCGGCGTGCGGGTGCGCGAAACGACGCGGAAAGAGGATTTTCCTGGCGGCGTCAGTCGGAGATGACTGAATCGGTCCTGCGCTGTCGGGCGTAAAGCCAGGCTCGTGCCGAGGCGCGGGCGCGCTCGCGGCGCGCTTCACGGTCCCGGTAGGCTCGCGCGCACTTGGCGCGGCAGGTTGTTCCGCCGCGCCGAACCGGCACCGGTTGGCCGCAAAACACGCAGACAGCCTCCGACGCGGATGCCGCGTCCCCCCCTTGTCTACGGCGATGGGTCATGCTGAATTATCCGGCCCTGTATGCCACAAACAGCTACCGCACTTTCCGGCGTCCGGCTGCTGCACACAACACAAACCTGCCGCGTCTCAAGGGCGGCTCGACCTGAACGGCTGTATTGTCTCCCAAGCTGGATAGACCAATATATGCAACACCGGGCACGCCGCGTCAAACCCGCACTGGAGGTCCAATGCGCCGCCGCTTCCTCGCATTACCGTGGATACCCGTACTCCTTCTGCTCGGGACGACGCCCGCTCCCCGTTTCGTCGAGGCGCCCCACGACGGGATTGTCGTCGAGCGACCTCGCCCCGGGATCGACGTCGAGGCGTACCGCTTCGAGCTGACCCTCGGCGACGCCGCCGACCGGATCACCGGACGGGCGACGGTGAGGTTTCGTTTCACCGCGGACGGAGTCGTGGAGCTTCCGCTCGACCTGATCGGGGTGAGGCCCGACGGTCGGGGAATGGAGGTGACGGGCGTCCGGGCAGCGGGGCGTCCCCTCGAATACCGTCACGAAAACGACCTCCTCACGGTGGGGCTGACCCCGGGCGGCCGCACCGGCGAACGGGACTCGGTGACGGTGAGCTACCGGGGCGCGCCCGCGTCCGGCCTCCGCATCGGGCCCAACAAGTACGGCGAACGCACCTTCTTCAGCGACAACTGGCCCAACCGGGCGCGCAACTGGCTGCCCACGGTGGACCATATCGCGGAGAAGGCGGCGTGCGAATTCGTCGTCACCGCGCCGGCACACTACCAGGTCGTGTCCAACGGCGTCATCGTCGAAGAAACGGACCTCGACGGGGGCATGCGCCGCACCCACTGGAGGCAGTCGGTGCCCATCTCCCCGTGGCTCTTCGTGGTGGGCGTGGCGCGTTTCGCGGTGCAGCACCTAGGCGAGTTCGACGGCCGGCCGGTCCAGACCTGGGTCTACGCGCGCGACCGCGACGCCGGCTTCCACGACTTCGCGGTCCCTACCCTTCGCGCGCTCGCCTTCTTCGACGACTACGTGGGCCCCTTCGCCTACGAGAAGCTCGCCAACATCACCTCGCCGGCCACCGGCGGGGGCATGGAGGCCGCGACCGCCCTCATGTACAGCGAGAATGCGGTCACGGGGGACAGGCCGGTGCGCTGGCGCAACGTCGTCATCCACGAGATCGCGCACCAGTGGTTCGGCAACGCGGTCACCGAGTCCGAATGGGACGACGTGTGGCTGAGCGAGGGGTTCGCAACCTACTTCACGCTGCTCTTCCGCGAGCACGCCTACGGGAGGGACGACTTCGTCGCCGGCCTCCGGCAGGCGGCGGAGCGCGTCCGGGCCTGGTACGAGCAGAATCCCGACTATCGCATCGTCCACGACGGACTCGAGGACATGTCGCGGGTGACCAGCGTGGCGACCTACCAGAAGGGCGCCTGGGTGCTGCACATGCTCCGGGGGCGGATCGGCGACGAGGCCTTCCAGAGGGGCATCCGCACCTACTATGCCCGTCATCTTAACGGCACGGCCTCGACCGACGACCTCATGCAGGCCATGGAGGAGGCTTCCGGCGACGACCTGCAGGCCTTCTTCGACCAGTGGCTCCGGCACGGGGGCAATCCGGTCTTCGAGGGATCATGGGCGTACGATTCCGATGCCGGAGCGGTGCGCGTCGATCTGCGCCAGGTGCAGGAGACGGGGCTGTTCCGAATGCCGCTCGACATCGGGGTCTACATGGGAAGTGATCGGCTTCCGGCCCGGGTCGTCACCGTCGAGGTGGACGCGGCCTCGCACAGTTTCGCGATCCCGGTCGACGCGGAACCCGCCGATGTCCGCCTGGACCCGGAAACGTGGGCGCTGTTCACGGCGGAGTTCGAGCGAGCGGCAGAGGCGCCCTAGGCGGCCGGAGAAGCGACCGGTCCCCTCTCTGTGAGGCGGTGGTGCACCATGGTCAGAGCGGGCACGATCAGCATCAGAACAGCCGTCGCAAACAGGATTCCGAAGCCCAGTGAAGCCGCCATCGGCACCAGGAACTGCGCCTGCAGGCTGCGCTCGAAGACGAGCGGGGCCACCCCCAGGAAGGTGGTCACGGAGGTAAGCAGGATCGGACGGAAGCGCGCCTTGGCTCCGTCGATGATCGCCTCCCGGCCGGGCATGCCCCGCCGGAGGCGATCGTTGATGAAATCGATCATGACCAGGGAATCGTTCACCACGACACCGCTCAGGCCGATCACGCCGAACATCGACATCATGCTCATGGGCAGTCCCAGAAGCAGATGGCCGGCGATCGCGCCGATGATCCCGAAGGGGATCGCGGCCATGACGATCAGGGGCTTGGTATAGGAGCCGAAGGGCACGGCAAGCAGGGCGTAGATGGCCAGCAGAGCCAGGGCGAAACCGCTCGCCAGGGCACCGAAGGACTCCACCTGCTCCTGCTGCTGGCCTCCGAAGCTGTAGGAGAGACCCGGGTCGCGGGCGGCCAGCTCCGGGAGAACGGTCGCGGCAAGCTGTTCCGTTACCTCACCTCCGGTGATGACTTCCCGGTCGACGTCGGCGGTGACCGTGATGACCCGCTCTCCGTCCGTCCGCCGGATCATGGTGGGCGAGTCTCCCAGGCGCACCGAGGCCACTCGCCCCAGCGGCACCTCCCCTCCCGTGGGCGTGCGCACCCGGTACTCTTCCACGTCCGCGATGGTGTTGCGTTCCTCTTCGGGCAGGCGAACGTAGACGCGCACCTCCTCCCGGCCGCGCTGTACGCGCACCGCCTCGTTGCCGAAGAACGCGGAGCGCACCTGCCGGGCCAGGGCATCCAGCGTCAGCCCCATGGTTCGGGCCTCCGGGCGCAAGTCGAGCTGGATCTCCCTGAGTCCCTGATCCTGGTCCGCCCGGACATCGAACACGCCCTCGAACGCCCGCAGGCGCTCGATCAGGGTGTCGGCGACCGATGCCAACCGCGCGGGATCCGGATGGGCAAGCTCGACGTGAACCGGAAAGCCGAAGTCGAGCAACTCGGCTGCGATGGTGAGCGATCTCGCTTCGGGGATGGGACCCAGTTCCTCCCGCCACGCCTGCTGGAAGCCGGCCGCGGACACGTCGCGGAATCCCGCGGTTACGAGCTTGAATTCCACCGCCGCCAGGTTGGGGCGCGGATCGGCTGAGGGTCCGGCTCCAAAGGGCTGCATCTGCCGGGCCTCCTGGCCCACCGTCAGGTTCACGCCTTCCAGGAGCGATCCGGCGCTCTCGGCAGACAGACGTGCGATGGCCCGGTGTCCGGCCTGCTCCACATGGGCGGCCATCTCGGAGGTCCGCTCCGCGGGGGTGCCTTCAGGCATCTCCAGCGTGGCCGTGACCAGGTCCGCCTCCACCGTAGGCATGAAGTTCACCCGGATGATGCCTGCCGGAATCATCGCGACGGAGAGGATGATGAGCGCGACCCCGCTCGTGATGACCAGCCCGGGCTGAGCGGTGGCAACCCTGAGGGCCCGGTCGAGAGGTTCCGCGATGAAGCGCTTCAGCCCCCGGTCGACGCCCCGCTGGATGCGGGCGACCAGATGATCGCGGGAGCCACGCCGGTGCCTGCCGGGATCCGGCATGTGAGAGAGGTGGTTCGGCAGCACCAGGAGTGACTCGACGAGCGAGAACATGAGGACGGAGATGACGACGACGGGCAGCATGGTCATCAGTCTGCCCATGACGCTCGGGACGAAGAACAGCGGGCAGAACGCCACCACGGTGGTGAGGACGGCGAAGATCACCGGGCCCGTGATGCGGCGGGTCCCCCGGATGGACGCGTCCACACCGCGCCACCCCTTCTCGCGCTCTGCATGGATGTTCTCGCCCACCACCACCGCGTCATCGACTACGATGCCAACGGCGAGGATGAATGCGAAGAGCGTCATCATGTTGATCGACACGGCCAGCCAGTTCATCACGGCGAAAGTGCCGACGAACGACACCGCGATTCCGACCGCCACCCAGAACGCGAGCCTGAGATCGAGAAAGAGGGTGAGGGAGAGAAGGACGAGCGCCAGGCCGATGAGGCCGTTCTTCACCAGCAGCCCCAGGCGGCTTTCGAAGATCTGGCCGGTGTTGTTCCACACCTCGAGCTCAACCCCGGCCGGCAGCGACGGGATGACCTCCTCCTCCAGGTGCTCCTCGACGGCCGCGACAATGTCGAGCACCTTCTCGTCCGAGGTGCGAAAGACCTCCACGTAGACCGCGGGCTGGCCCTGGAAGCGCGTGATCAGGTCCACATCGCGGAAGCCGTCGCGCACTTCGGCGATGTCTCCCAGGCGCACCACGGTGCCGTCCACCCGGCTGAGGACTATGATTTCCTCGAAATCGTGCTGCGTGTAGTTCTGTCCGGTGGTGCGGATGCGCACCTCCTCGTCCCTCGTGTCGATGCTGCCCGCGGACAGCTCCAGGGAGCCGCCGCGCACCGTGTTGGCGATGTCCCCGAGAGTCAGGCCGAGCGCCCGCAGCTGATGAAGGGGGACCTCGACGGAGATCTCGTAGTCGCGAATGCCCGTCGTCTCGACATAGGAGACGACCGGCAGGGCCGAGAGCCCGTCTTCGGTGCGGTACGCGAGTTCCTTGAGCGTGCGCTCGCCCACGTCGCCGAACAGCACCAGGCGGATGACGCTCTGGCGATTGGTCAGTTCGCTGACCTCGGGGCGCTCCGCGCCGGCGGGGAAGGTCTGGATCCGGTCGACCTGGGCCTTGACGTCGTCGAGTGCCCGGGCGATATCCGCGCCCAGCTGGAGTTCCACCGTCACCGACCCTCGCCCCTCGGCCGCCGTCGAACGGATCTCCTTGACGTCGTCAACCGCCTCGACCTGCTCCTCGATCCTGCGCAGGATCGACTCTTCGATCTCGTCGGGCGTGGCCCCCGGATAGGGCACCGAGACGATAACCTGGTCGAGGGAAATCTCCGGGAAGACCTCCTGGACCAGGCCGCGCAGGGAGAAGAAGCCGGCCGCCAGAATGAAGAACATGAGCAGGTTGGCAGCGACCCCGTTGCGGGCCATGTAGGCGATGGGGCCGCGCGCCTCCCGCGGCGGGTCGTACGACGAGGGCTCGTCGGGCGAGGGCTCGTCGGGGCGGCTCATCCGGGCCCGTCGGCGCTCGTCCGCACCACCATGCCCTCGGTGGCGAACTGCAGCCCGCTCAGCACAACCGCCTGCCCTTCCGCAAGGGCGCCGGTGACGTACACGAGTTCGTCGGCGCGCTGCAGGACGCCCACCGGAACGATGGTGACCAGAGTGTCCTGGCGCAGCGCCCAGATTTCGTTCCCGGTCCGCAACGCGGAACGCGGCACGGTGAAGTACCGCTCGGGGGCGGCCCCGGCGATGCGCACCTCCACGAACTGACCGACCAGGAGGGGTGGACCGCTCGAGCCGTCCTCCATCTCCGCGCCATCGCCCTCGGGGCTGGTCGCCCGGCCGCCCGCGAACGGCTCGGGGACGCGGACCACCACGTCGATCGTTCGGGTCTGCTCGTCCAGGGCGGCTTCGGCGCGGTCCACGTATCCCGACCACGCGTACACGCCCTCCCCGTACTCCGCCATCACCGTCGCCTCCACGCTTGCGTCGTCATCACCTGCATCAAGCATCCAGAGGTCGGGGATGAGGGCCGCATCGGCGTCCGACAGGGGAACCACCACCTCCACGGCGTCGTCGGCGTAGAGCCGGCCCACGCCTTGCCCGGCAGCCACGAACTGTCCCACGTCCACCATCTCGGTCCGCACGATGCCGCTGAAGGGCGCGCGCACCTCCGTCCGGGCGAGCGCCAGCTCCGCGTCGGCGAGAGCCGCGCTGTCCCGCGCCAGCGCAGCCCGGGCGGCGGCCAGCTGCGGCTCCCTGAGCGTAAGCGGGCTCGCCTCGCCCGGAGGGGCGGCGTCCGCCCGCCGGCGCAGGAACCCCTCGTATTCGGCGCGGGCAATCCGGGCTTCCTCCTCGGCCTGCAGGAGCGCGACCAGCTGCGCGGCGACGTTGGCGCGCGCCTGTTGCACCCGGTTCAGGTAGTCCGCGTCGTCGATCCGGAAGAGGACCTCGCCCTCACTCACCCGCCCGCCGCTCAGGAAGGCCGGCGCGACCGACGCGACCTTGCCGTTGATCTGGGCGGCGACATCGATCTCGGCGCGCGGTCGCACCGTGCCCGCGCTGTAGACGGGGATGGCGCCGTCCCGGGCAGTAGCGGGGGCGGTCGTGACGAACGGCGCCTGCGAGCCCGGCTCGCGCAGCGGGGGGTCGGGACGAAGGGCGATCATCACGGCCGCCAGGACGACGGCGCCCCCGAGGATGCCCGCGGCGATCAGAAAACTGCGGCGGCGACTCATCTAATCGGTCCCCCGGGTTGGCGTGTCGGCGTGTTCTGCGGATTCGCTGGCGGGTACCATGCGAGGGCCTTCGAGCTCCTCCGGCGGAACGGTCCAGTCGCCGCCCAGCGAACGGTGTACCGCCAGGCGCGCCAGCGCCAGATCGCGGCGTGCGCCGGCGAGCGTCGACTCGACGTTGAGGAGCGCGCGCACGGCGTCGAGATAGTCGACGTAGCCTCCCACGCCGGCGGCGTAGCGGCGCGACTGCAGCTCGACCGACGCGAGAGCCTCCTCCCGCTGCGATGCGAGGAAGTCGTGGCGCCGCCCTTCGTTGCCGAGCGCGGCCAGCGCCGCCTCCACCTCGTGCACCGCCGTCACCACAGTGCGGCCGTACGCGGCGGCCGCCTGACCGAAGCGGGCGTGCGCGACGGCGATGTTGCTGCGGATGCGACCCCCCTGGAAGATCGGGGCGGTCAGGTTGCCGAGCAGATTGCGAAACCACTGGTCGACGTTGAAGAGCCCGTCGGCGTCCGCGGACTGCACCCCGATCGTGCCCGAGAACGACAGGGAAGGGAGCATTTCGGCCCGGCGCGCACCGATGGTGAAGCGGGCGGCCTCGAGCCGCAAGCCCGCGGAGCGCACGTCCGGCCGCTGGACCAGGAGGTCGGCCGGCACCCCCGCGGAGACGGGATCGCCCGACGGCAGCGGCGCCAGCGAATCGGGAAGGATCGCGTCGAGCTTCTCGCGGAAGCCGCCCACCAGAACGGCCAGACGCCCTTCGGCGTTGACCAGCTGGCTCTCCAGCTGAGGAAGGGCGGCCTGCGTGTTTCGAAGTTCCTGGCGAACCTGGTAGAGTTCGAAGGAGGTGACCAGTCCGCGGTCGTAGCGGGTCTCCGCGAGTTCCTCCCGCTCCAGGAGCACGTCGATCGTCTCGCGGGCGAGGGCTTCGCGCCTGCGCAGGTCGGCGATTTCGAAGTAGGTCGTGATGGTCTCGGACAGCACGCCGATGCGCGCGGCGTGGTAGTCCGACTCCGACGCCAGGTACTCCTGCCCGGCGGCCCGCGAATCGTTGCGGGCGCGTCCCCAGAAATCCAGTTCGTACGCGAAGTCGACGCCCAGCGACCAGGTCTCGATGCCGAGGCGCTCGGGGAACTCGAAGCCGGGCAGGCGGTCGCCCGCGATTTCGCGGAACTGCTGGCCGAAGCCGGCGTTGGACGGGTTGTCCGTGTCGCTGACGTTCGCGCTGGCCTGAATGGCGGGAAGCAGCGAGGCGCGCGCGATCCCCGCCTGGGCCCTGGCCTGCTGCACCCGCGCCACCGCTTCCGCCAGGTCGAAGTTGGCGGCCAGCACCGAGTCGATGACGGTGTTGAGCGCCGGATCCTGGAAGGTGGTCCACCACTCCCTGGCCTCATACGCGCCCGACTCCGCGCTCCCCTCGAAACTGTCGGGAAGCTCGGCGACCGGCTCCGGCACCGAGGGCGCCGGCGCGAGAGAGCACGCTGCGAGGAGGAGCAGCGATGACAGCGCCGCGAGGGGCGCAGGCGTCTGCTGAACGTTCATGACCGCGTCACCTGCCTGTGTGCACGGAGGCTGTCCGACGTGATGCGGAAAGCTGGTCCGGGGACGGGGTCGGCGCAAGCGGAAATGGGGCCGTCAACCCGGGGTTCCGTGAATTCGTCAGGCCGCCCGCGGCTGGATTTCGCGCTCGATCGTGGGCCGGATCGTCCGTTCGGCGATGTCGAGATCGTAGCGGGTCTGAAGATGGATCCAGAACTCGGCGGTGGTCCCGAAGTACCGCCCCAGCCGAAGCGCGGTGTCAACACTGACGGCTCGCCGTCCCAGGACGATATCGTTTACCCGGGGGCGCAAGATCTTCAGCACTCGTGCCAGCCCGTACACGCTGAGTCCCAACGGCCGAAGGAAGTCGTCCCGAAGTACTTCACCGGGATGTATCGGGGGAAGCCTCCGCCCGGAAGTCACATCCGAGAAGTTCACCCGCCTGCGATCGATGTCTTCGCGCCTGATTGTCATGACGGCTTCACGCGCGACCTCTACCGCGCGACCCCTACCGCGCGACCTCGAACGGCACCGTCGCCACCTGGTCGTCCCACCAGATCGTGAACACCCCGCCTTCCTGGGTCATTTCGGTGAACATGATGGTCAGCTGGTCGGCGGACATCGCGATGGTCGACACGTCCATGGTGGTGCGCATTACGTCGCGGTCCGGGGTGTAGCCGTAGGAGCCCCACAGCGCATCCGGGTTCTCCTCGCGGAAATCGTTCTTCACGCCCCAGTTGGAGAAGATGAGCGTCCACTCGTCCTGGGTGAGCTCGGCGAAGATGCTGTACTCGCCGGCCGGAAGGCGCTGGCCGCCGAAGGTCAGGTCGGTCTCGGTCATGAAGCGGGTCGACTGGTCGGCCCCGATGCGCCACACCGGCGCGCCGCGCAGGAACGCCTGGCCGTACTCGTCTCCCGAGCCGAACAGGTCCCGGCCCCGCAGGATGGGGCGGCCGTAGGTCACGACGACCCACGAGCCGTTCTCGTAGCTGCCTTCCGCGTTGTACGCGCCGCCCACATGGGTGGCGGCCTCTCCGCGGGGGCTCAGCGGCCTGTCCTGCGCCTGAACGGTGGTGGCGAAGGCGAGCGCCAGGGCGAGGCAGCACAGGGAGCCAAGCGTCTTCATCGGTTTCCTCCGGGTCCTGGTGAATCCTGGGTCAAGGTGCAAAGCGCGCTGAATCCTATATGAGCCGGAGCATGGGAGGAAGGGGAGGAGATCCGAAGATGCGCCAACGGGCGGGACACCCCCTCATCCGGTACGTTGTCCTGAGACCGGCATCGTCTCGCGAAGCCGGCCAAGGCTCGTACGCACACAAGACGCGCAGCTCACTGGAGGAACCATGGCTCGATCTCACCTGCACCTGTCCGTCATCGTGCTCGTGACTCTGTCGCTGGCCTGTGCCGAATCGGGCGCGCCGGGGGCAGACTCGGGCTCCTCTTCCGCGGCATCGGCCGGTTCCGGCGACGGTCCACCGACCTTCCAGGTCGATCCCACCTGGCCGCGCGAGTTCCCCAACGACTGGATCCTGGGCGCGATCACGTCGGTCTTCGTCGACGACCGCGACCACGTGTGGATTACGCACCTCCCGGAGACGCTGACGCCGGAGGAGATCTCCGCGGTGCAGGATCCGCCCATGGGGACGTGCTGCGTGCCGGCACCCGTCGTGCTCGAGATCGACCCGGAGGGCAACGTGGTTCAGGGGTGGGGCGATCCCGCCACCCAGGACGTCTCCGAGTTCCCGCGCAACTCGCACGGGCTCTTCATCGACCACAACGGCAACGTCTGGATCGGGAGCTACCGGCATCATCGCGTGATGAAGTTCACGCGCGACGGTCAGCACCTAATGACGCTGGGCGAGTACGACGTGAACGCGGGCAGCAGCGACACGACGCTGCTGGGCGGTCCGGCCGGGATCTGGGTCGACCCGGAAACCAACGAGGTGTTCATCGCGGACGGATACCGCAACCGGCGGGTGATCGTGTTCGACGGAGACACGGGCGCGTACCTGCGGCATTGGGGCGCCTACGGGGAGCCCCCCGACGACGAGGCCACCTACGACTACGGCGCGCGCACCGCGGACAGCCCGCCCCCGCGCCAGTTCTCCACCGTGCACGGCCTGATGGGTTCGGGGGACGGTCTGCTCTACGTCGCGGACCGGCGGGGCAACCGCATCCAGGTGTTCCGGCGCGACGGCACCTACGTGACCGAGAAGACCATCGCCCCGCTGACGCGCGCCTCCGGCTCGGCGTTCGTTATCGCGCTATCGCCGGACGCTGCCCAGCAGTGGCTCTATCTGGCCGACGGCACCAACCACAAGGTCTGGATCCTGCGCCGCTCGGACCTGGAGGTCGTGGGCGAGTTCGGCCGCGGCGGCCGGCAGGTCGGCCAGTTCCTCCGGCCGCACGGGATGTCGGTGGACTCCCGCGGCAACATCTACGTGGGCGAGGCCTCGACGGGCCGGCGCGTGCAGAAGTTCGCGGTGGGGGGTTAGCCGAAAGCGGCAGTTGCTACATCTCAACGGAACCGCGGATGCCCTTGTAACCTTCAACAGGCGCGACTTCGGCGATGCTCCCGGCGCCTTCGGGATCGAGTTGCTGTCACCTCGCCAAGCACTGAGCAGGATCGCCGGGGGACGGAAAGGGAAATCGAAATGACCGAACGAAGAAAGCAGCCCACCGTCTATCCCCTCCGTATGCCGTCGTCCCTGAAACAGGCCGTCAGGGAAGTGAGCCGCCGGGACGGGACGAGCATCAACCAGTTCGTAACCACCGCTGTCGCTGAGAAGCTGTGCGCCATGCGGACCGCCGAGTTCTTCGCCGAGCGTGGTGCCCAGGCGGACATCGACGCCGCGCGGCGGCTCCTGCGGCGGCGCGGAGGCCAGCCACCGGAACCGCGGGATCAGTTGGACGAAACGAAGGTGTGATGTCCCGCCGCTAACGGCTAACGGTCGGTTCCTCCCGCCGGCAGCCGGTAGTCGAGCGGCGGGTCGCGGTCGCCCAGCAGCGGCTCGTAGACCCAGCCCTCGGGAATGCGGTCCGAGTGCTCCGCCTTGGCCGCCGCCACCAGATCGGGCCGGGTGAACACGTCGATCGCGGTCATGGCCAGCGTCTTGGCCGCCACTACCATGCCCTTGTCGCCGATGGGCGTGCCGCCCGCCGCGATGGCGTGCCACGAATGCGCGGAGGTGCCGGGCACCCAGGTGGCGGTTCGCACCCCGCCGGTGGGCACCGCCCAGCTCACGTCAGCCACGTCGGTCGAGCCCCCGGTGCCCGCCTCGGTGACGAAGAAGGGCTGGATCTCCGCCGCCGACTCGATGGGAAGCGCGTCGTCGGGCAGGTGTTTGGCGAGCGCCTCGGCGAAGCGGCGGTCCTGCTCACTGTAGTGGACGCCCCCGACCCGCTCGAGGTTGGCGTGCATCGCCTCCTGCAGTTCCACGTTGATGAGGATGTTGTAGAGGCCGTGGATGACCTCGTACTCCATCCCGGTTCCCGTTCCCTGCGCGGCACCCTCGGCGGCCTGCACCACCCGCTCGAAGATGGCGTCCACGTTGGCGGGGTCGGGGTTGCGCACGTAGTAGTAGACCTCGGCGAAATCGGGGACGACGTTGGGGGCCGCGCCGCCGTAGGTGATCACGTAGTGGATGCGGGTCTCCATGGGGACGTGCTCGCGCAGCAGGTTGACCATGTGGTTCATGGCCTCGACGCCGTCCAGCGCCGACCGGCCGCGCTCCGGCGCCCCGGCGGCATGCGCGGACACGCCGGAGAAGCGGAACTTGGCGGACTTGTTGGCCAGGCTGCTCGACGCGCCCGCCGAATTCCGATCCCCGGGATGCCAGTGGAGCATGATGTCCACGTCGTCGAAGAGGCCCTCGCGCACCATGTAGACCTTGCCCGCGCCGCCTTCCTCGGCGGGCGTCCCGTAGACGCGCACCTCGCCGGCCTGGCCGGTCGCCTCCATCCACTGGCGCACGGCGATGCCTGCCGCTGCCGAGCCCGCGCCGAACAGGTGGTGACCGCAGGCATGTCCCTGCGGCTTCCCGAAGATAGGGGTGAGTTCGGGGCTCCGGTCCTGGGTGATGCCGGGGAGCGCGTCGTACTCCGCCAGAATGCCCACCACCGGGCCGTCCCCGGTGCGGTAGCTGGCGACGAAGGCGGTGGGAATGCCCGCGACTCCCATCTCCACCTCGAAGCCGGCGGACTCCAGCGTGCCTGCCAGCAGGGCCGAGCTCTCCGTCTCCAGATAACCCAGCTCTGCCAGGTCCCAGATCTCCTGGGCGATGCTCGAATAGGAGCCCGCGTTCTCGTCGATGAAGGCGGCGACCATGTCCTTGCCGTCCTGCGCCTGAAGCGGTGCGTGGGCAAAGCCGAGAGCCATTGCTGCGGCGATGATGATGAGGGGACGCGCGTTCATGTTCTGCTTCCTTTATCCGGGCCTGTGCGTCGATCGGGATGGGCGGGTGGCGGAGGGAGTTCAGGCTCCTCGCTCCGCATGGACTATGGTAGCAGGGCGAGGGGACTCCGGCACTCCCGCAGCTTCGCGCTATCCGGGCCGGCGCCGGTCACGAAGGTTCAGCGTCACCGAGAGTCCCAGCGCCGCCAGCGCACTGCTTATCACCACCGCATCGACGAGCGCCGCGTTCCAGTCGATGCCCGTGACCGCATCCAGGTGGTACTTGATCCACGACGCCGGCAGGCCGGTCTCGCCCAGGGCCCGCTTCACGTCCCAGTGCCAGTCCGTCAGCGGGCAGTATCCCCACCCGTACGCCATCCCGGCTCCGAACCAGAACAGCAGCGTCACGCCGATGGTCAGCAGGTGGAGCGGCCGGGTTCTTCTCCACGCCCATCCGAGCATGTTGAAGCCCACCAGCGCCGTGTGGAAGGCGACGAGCAGCACGTCGAGAAGCCGATAGAGAGCCGGTTCGGTCATGGGTAACGATAAGAGCCCGACACCTGCCGGCGCGATCTGCGTAGGCAGCGGGGAACAGCCGGACATGTCCCGGTGAAAGGGCAGCGCTTCACGGTCACCGGGACTGGACCGGAGCCGATGATCGCGAGACATTGAATTGCCGCCGGGACTTCGCACTCTGGGAGGTGGCGTTTGCCAGAGCGGCGATCCCTTCCTGCACACCCGCAAAGCGCAGCACTGCTGATGGAACACGACTCCACGCATGGCGCCAGGGACCCGAGAGACATCTCGGTGAACGTCAACCTAAGCCTCCCGGACGTGCCGGCGGCCTACGAGCCCGTATACAAGGATGTCCTGGGGTACGGACTCTGGTGCCTGTGCCTCGCCGGGGTCTGCGGGGCCCATCGCATCTACATGGGCAAGTGGGGAACGGGAATCCTCTGGCTGGTGACCTTCGGCCTCGCGGGCGTCGGCCAACTCGTGGACCTGTTCCGCATGAAGGCGCTGATTCGCGATTCCAACGTGCGCAAGGGCTACCTCCCGCACCCGCGGCTGGCTGCCCGGGCCAACCCCGGCTCCGCAGCGCCCGCAGCCCTGCCCAACCCCACGGACCTGAGGCTCGTGCTGCTTCAGGCCGCAGAGAAGAAGGGCGGCGAACTCACGGTCACCCAGGGGGTGATGGCCTCCGGGAAGTCCTTCGAAGAGGTCGAAAAGTGCCTGCGCGGCATGGTCGACCAGGGCTACGTCGACGTCGACAACGCTCCGGGCAGCGGCGTCATCGTGTATCGCTTCCCGGAGCTGTCGGGCTAGCGACTGCGGAGGCGCCGTGCCCCACCGGCCCCATCTCACGGTACTCGACCATCCGCTCGTCGCGGACAAGGTCACCCGCCTGCGCGACCACCGCACCGGACACCGGGAGTTCCGGGATCTGATCCGCGAGATCGGCGCCCTCATGGCCTGCGAGGTGCTGCGCGATCTGCCCATCGAGGAAGTCGAGGTCGAGACTCCGCTCGAGACCACCGCCGGCACCCGCGTACGGGAGGGAAACGTGGTATTGGTGCCCATCCTGCGCGCCGGCTTGGGGATGCTCGAAGGCTTCACCACCGTGCTGCCGGGCGCGCGCGTCGGGCACGTGGGGCTCTACCGGGACCACGAAACGCTCCAGCCGGTCCAGTACTACTTCAACGTTCCGCAGCCCGCGGGCCGCCACTTCGTCGTCGTCGATCCGATGCTCGGCACGGGCGGGTCGTCCGCCGCGACGATCACGCTGCTCAAGGAACACGGAGCCCGCGACATCCGCCTTGCGGTGCTGGTGTCGTGTCCGGAAGGGGTGGAAGCCCTGGAGAAGGCCCATCCGGATGTGCCGGTCTTCACGGCCGCCATGGACCGGCGCCTCAACGAGCACGGCTATATCCTGCCCGGACTGGGAGACGCCGGAGACCGGATCTTCGGATCGGACTGAGGGCTACGGCCGTTCCACCCTCACCGGGCACACCTTCAGTTCCGCCGTGTCCGTGACCGGGTCGTACCCGCCTCCCGTGAGCACGTTGACCGGAGCATCGTTGAAGCTGAAGGAAGTGAAGACGGTCCCGCGCGGCGAGCGGGCGTTGGCCTCCACCCGGACCATCATGCATCCCCGCGAGCTGGTCATCTTGGCCCAGCCGCCATCCTCGAGCCCCCAGTCCACCACGTCCTCCGGATGGATCTCCAGCCGCTCGCCGGGCGCCAGATAGTCGATGCCGGCGGCGCGGCCGGTCTGAGTGCGGGTGTGGTAGTTGGGGAGGCGCCGGCCCGTGGTGAGCCACACCGGGAACTCGTCGCTGATTACCTCGGCGGGATCCCGGTAGCGGATCAGCTTGAAGATGCCGCGCCCGTTCTCGAAGGTCCCCTGGTGCAGGATCGGCGTCCCGGGGTGATCCTTGTGGGGCACCGGCCAGTGGTACTCGCCGCGGTCGATGCGGTCCCAGTCCAGTCCCGCATAAAGGGGCGATAGCTCGCAAAGCTCGTTGAAGACGTCCTTCGCGCTCTCGAAGCCGAAGCCGGGCGTGCCCATGCGGCGGGCGATCTGCGACACGATCCACCAGTCGGGCATGGCCTCGCCCGGGGGCTCGACCGCTTTGCGCAGCCGCTGTACGCGCCGCTCGGTGTTGGTCTGCACGCCGTCGGTCTCGCCCCATGCCGTGGCCGGGAATACCACGTCCGCCAGTTGGGCGGTCTCGGTGAGAAAAAGGTCGATCACAACCAGGAGGTCGAGGCTCTTGAGCGCCTCCTCGCAGTGGTGGCGCTCGGGATCGGTGACGACGGTGTTCTCCCCGTTGATCATCATCGCGTGGATGCCGTCGCCGCACGCCTCCAGCGCCCTCACCTTGGTGGGCCCGAGCTCGAGGTCCACCTTGCGCCCGTAGACCGCCTCGAACTTCTTCTGGTACGCCGGATCCAGCACGGACTGGAAGCCCGGGTAGTTGTTGGGCAGGGCGCCCGCGTCTCCCGCGCCCTGGATGTTGTTCTGCCCGCGCATCGGGTTAACCCCGGTGCCTTCGCGCCCGATGTTGCCCGTCATGAGCGCCAGGTTGCACAGGCTCTGGACGTTGTCGACCCCGCAGATGTGCTCGGTGATGCCCAGCGTGTAGTAGATGGCGCCACGTTCCGCCTTCCCGTACAGGATGGCGGCGCGTTCGATGTCGGCTGCGGGCACCTCGGTGATGGTCTCGGCCCACTCGGGGGTGAACTTCTCGATGTGCTCGAGGAAGGCCTCCGCCTCGGTGGTGCGTCCCTCGACGAAGGCCTGGTTGGTCAGGCCCTCGCGATGGATGACGTGCGCCATGGCCAGCAGTAGCGATACGTCCGACCCGACCCGGAGCGGCAGATACACGTCGGCCAGCTCGGCCAGGGCGATGCGCCGCGGGTCGGCGGTGATGAGCTTCGCCCCGTTGGCGATGGCCCGCTTGAGCCGGGTCGCGGCCACGGGGTGGCACTCCGTCATGTTGGTCCCGATGCAGAAGATCACATCGGGTTTTTCCATGTCCTCGAGCGGGTTCGACATTGCGCCCCGACCGATCGTTGCCGCCAGACCGGCGACTGTGGGAGCGTGTCAGGCACGGCTGCAGTTGTCAATGTGGTTCGTCCCGAACCCCCCCCGGATGAACTTCTGCATGGTGTAGGCGGCTTCGTGCGGCGCCCGCCCGGAGGCAACCCCGTAGACGGCATGGCGCCCGTAGCGCTCGCGCACGCGCAGGAACCCCTCTGCTGCCCGGTCCAGCGCCTCGTCCCAGCCGGCCTGGTGCAGCTCGCCGTCCTCGCCGCGCACCAGCGGGTGGGCCAGCCGGTCGGGGTGCTGCACGAAGTCGAAGGCGAACTGGCCCTTCACGCACAGGGCGCCCTTGTTGGCGGGGCCGTCCATGGCGGGCTGCACGCCGATGAGCGTGTTGCCGCGGGTGAGCAGGTCCACCGCGCAACCCACCCCGCAATAGGGGCAGACCGTCCGGGTCTTCTTCGTCTCGCCGGCAACGTCGCGGTACGCCAGCGCCTTCAGGTCCCCCAGCGCCCCGGTCGGGCAGGTCTGAACGCACTGCCCGCAGAAGGTGCAGGCGGACTCCTTGAGGTGGCCGTCGAATTCGACCGTGATCTGGGTGTCGAAGCCGCGACCCTTCACCGAGATGGCGTAGTCGCCCTCCTGTTCCGCGCACACGCGCACGCACCGGTAGCAGGAGATGCAGTTGTCGTAGTCGCGCATGATGAACGGGTTGGGATCGTCGGGGCGGCTCGCGCCCGACTGCCGGCCCCGAAAGCGCCCGGTGCGCGCCTCGTAGCGGTCGACCAGCTCGGTCATCTCCTGCGAGGCCAGGCTGGTGAGCTCGTCCACGTCCACTTCGCGGTTCTCCGAGACCAGCATCTCCATGAGCGTGCGGCGATGCACCTCCACGCGCGCGCTCCTGGTGCGCACCTCCATTCCCGCCTGGCATTGGGCGGTGCACGAGGCGACCGGCGCTCGCGCGCCCTCCACCTCCACCACGCACAGGCGGCATCCGCCGAAGGGTTCCAGCCTGGGGTCGTAGCAGAGCGTCGGGATGTCCTTGCCGTGCCGCGTCGCGGCCTCGTAGACGGTCTCCCCCGGGTTGTATGCGACCTTTTCGCCGTCGAGGACGATGGTGGGTCCTGTCCCGTTCGTGCTCATCGCCTTGGTCCTGATTCGAGTTTGCTGCCTGGACCCTCCAGGGCCCAGTCCCATGTGGCCCGCCCTAACCCCGGCCCGCCATTGGGAGGGGGCCATGGGCGGTGACGTGGCGCGAAACCGCCTCGGGGAAATAGCGCATGAGGCTCTCGGTGATCAGCGGGGCTGCGGTTCCCAGGCCGCAGGCGCTTGTCTCCTTCATGGTATACCCAATATCCGCAACTTCGTCCACCCACGCCACCAGCGAATCGGGTCCGGCTTCACCGGCGAGGCGTTCGGTCAGGCGCTGGGTGCCGATGCGGCAGGGGAAGCACTTCCCGCAGGATTCGTGCGCGAAGAACTCCATCGCCGCGTGCGCCACCTCGACCATGTCGCGCGAGTCGTCGAACACCATGATGCCCCCGGCGCCCAGGAACGACTTGCGCGCGCGGATAGCGGGCTCGTCCAGCGTGACGAAGAGGTCGTCGCCCGCCAGGAAGCCCCCGGAGAGCCCGGCCATGGTGACCGCCTGGATGGTGCGTCCCTCGAACGGACCGCCGGCCCAGTCGTAGAGCAGCCTTTCGAGCGGGAAGCCCATGGGAACCTCGTAGTTCCCGGGCCGAAGGATGTCCCCGGAAAGCGAGATCACCTTGGTACCGGCGTGGCCGTTCATCCCGAGCCCCGCATACCATTCGGCGCCAAGCGCGAGAATATGCGGGACCGAGGCCAGCGTCTCGACGTTGTTGACGACCGTCGGCAGGTTCTCGAAGCCGTGGGTGACGGGGAAGGGGGGGCGGTTGCGCGGGAAGGGATGCTTCCCCTCCATGGAGTTCAGCAGCGATGTCTCTTCTCCGCAGATATAGGCGCCGGCGCCGCGGCGGATGTGGAGGTCGAAGGCGAAGCCGCTGTCCATCACGGACGGCCCCAGGATGCCGGCTTCCTCCGCTTCGCGGATGGCCTCTGCGAGAATATGCTCCGTCTCCGGGTACTCGTAGCGCAGGTAGATGAAGCCGCGGTGCGCCCCGGTAGCGTAGCCAGAGGCGATCATGCCCTCGATGACCGCGTGGGGATCGTAGTCCATGAGGGCGCGGTCCTTGAAGCAGCCCGGCTCGCCCTCGTCGGCGTTGCAGACGATGGACTTCGGCGTCCCGTTCGCTTCGGCGACCGCCCGCCACTTGCGGCCGGTGGGGAAGCCGGCGCCGCCGCGGCCGGCCAGCCCGCTCCGGTCGATGGACTCAACCACCTGCGCGGGGGTCAATTCCCGCACCGCGCGCGCGAGGCCCTCGTAGCCGCCGTCGCGGCGGTACCCGGCCAGGGTGGCGTGGCCTGGCTCGCGGATGGTGCGGAAGACGCACTCGCGGTCGGCGTCGCGGGCGGGTGGGGGGAGGGGTGCGGGGCGGGCGGTGAGGTCGGCGGCCGAGCGTCCCGCCAGGGTGAGATGGCCGCGGATGACCGGGACCGGATCGTCGCAGCGACCCGAACACGGCATGCCGGTTGCCCCCTCCGGCGCGAGATCGGCGAGGATGTCGAGCGCGCCCTCCTGAAGGCACACGGGTCCCGTGCAGACGCGCGGGCAGTCCAGCCCACCCGGCACGCGGGCGAAGTGGTGGTAGAACGTGATGGTGCCGTACAGGTCGGCGAGCGGGATGCGCAACCCCTTCGATACCGTGCGGATGGCGTCCTCGGAGAGGTAGCCGTCGCGCGCGTGAAAGGCATGCAGAACCGGGAGGAGCGGGGCGGGCTCCTCCTTCCAGCGGGCCAGGATCTCCTGGTCTGTCATGCGGCGCGCGGTTCGGTCATGCGTTGCTCTCTGTCGGTCGTGGGGCGGTTGCTCATGGGCGGTTTTCGATCGGCACCCGGGGGAGAACAAGGTGGGCAAGAGACCACGCAAAGGAAATCCCCCGACGTCCAAGGGCCGTAAACATATGCACTCGCCGCACATCTCGCTCGCGATCCGCCGCGACTCCTCTGGTCGGCGGCCCTTCGCTTGTCCGCCACAGAACCTGACTTGACCGACGAACTCCGGTCCGAGCCTGCGCCTCGCTCGCACAGGCGGATCCCGGTTGTACGCCGGGGTTTCGATTGCGTACCTTTGGGCCGCGGGAGGAGCGGACGGGTGAGCGCGTGCCGGACGGGCCCATAGCTCAGTTGGTCAGAGCAGCGGACTCATAATCCGACGGTCGCAGGTTCGAGCCCTGCTGGGCCCATCGCCCGTCCGTCTTCTGCACCAACTCGGCCCCGCCGGAACTGCTCCGGCGGGGCCGATGTCTTGCCGCCCGCCGAGGCCCCGGGAATGCTTCCCGAGGCTCGCTGAGCGGCCGGAGCCGAACTCTCCCGAGTTCCGGCGGCAAGGGCTAGAAGACGATCTGGAACCCCACGTTCAGGTTGCGCGGGTAACCCAGGAAGACCTCCGCGGAGTCCGCGTCGTGGCGGTCGCCGTCGTCGTGGTAGCCGTTGAACCTCGAGGCATCCGTGGCGTCCTGGATGTACACCGTGTCGAACAGGTTGTAGACGTTCGCGAACAGGCGCAGGCTGCCGCCATTTGCAATCGGCAGGACATCGCCGAGCGAATACGACGTGTGCAGGTGGAAGACCGAATAGCCGGGGGGCTGCCAGGACTGGATTCCCCTGTCGTCCGTGCTGGTGCGGCTGAAGGGCTCGAACTGGGCGAAGTGGTTGCCGTAGAACATGCCCACCAGCGACAGGTAGGCGGCGTCCGACGGGTAGACCGAGGCCGAGAGCGCCATCTGGTGCTGGGGCGCGTCGGCTACCTTGAGACCGGAGATGTAGAAGTTGTAGGACTCCGTTTCGGAAGACTGGTCGTCGGGGCGATAGGTCCCGGAAACGTCGTCCAGATAACTCCAGTTTCCGAGAGAGAGAGCCCAGTCGAAGCGCAGCAGGTTGCTGGGCTGATACGCTCCGTCGGCCTCGATGCCCATGTGGCGGGCGTCGACCCCGAGCAGGTTGATCAGCCCATCGATTCCCGTGTCGCCCTCGACGTTCCGGACGAATCGGGTCAGCGTGCGATCTCTCCAAGTGGTGTGGTAGAGGTTCACGTTCAGCGACAATTGGCGGTTGTTCGACCGGTACTGGGCTCCGACTTCGTAGGAAACGAACTTCTCGTTTCTAGGGTCACGGTTCAATGAGCCGTCGTTGTCGTCGATCACGCCGTCGAAGATCGGAACCTTCGAGATGATGCCCGCGTTGCCGAACACGGACCATTGGTCGTCGAGATTCCGGACTGCGCCGCCCTTGATCTGGTAGCCGGGGATGTTGCCGCTCTCCAGTTGGAGGAAGCCTTGGGCTGCGGGGTCGTGCTTGAAGAAGTCCACGAAGGTGTAGGAATTCTGGGCCAAGCCGACCATGCCATAGAGCGAGCCGGCGGTCGTGCTTTTTTCTGCCTGAACGTAGCCGCCCAGCCAGTCCACCGTGTTCTCGTTGTGGTAGTGGATCTTGTCGCCCAGACTCCGTCGATGCTCGGCGTCGGTCCAGAATGCGGAAGGGGTACACCATTGGGGGCGGGCGTCGACGCAATGGTAGTAGGCTCCGCCCAGAAGGTCGCGCACCTCCCGGTAGTGCTCAATCGTGGCAGTGCGCCAGTCGACACCGACCTCGGCGGTCAGGCCTGCCGCGAAGCTCTTCCGCAGCTTGGAGATGACGCCCCAGGTGCTCTGGTTGTTGACCGAGTTGCGCAGGATGCCTTGCGACCCCTCGTCGCTCGACTGGTTACGCTCGATCGTGGCGTCCCAGTCCGGAAAGCGCTGGCCGTAGTTGTAGTTCCACCTTGGCGATCCTATGGTGCCGGTGCCTCCGCCGTTGCCACCGGAGAAGTAACCAACGGTTGTGAGGCTCAGGCCGTCCCCAAAAAAGGAATACCAGTTCAGGTTGACCTGCGGCTTATGGAAGTAGTTCTCGCGTTCGTTGAGGTATCCGTTGTTGAAGCGGCTTCGTTGTCCGGCGTCCGGACCGGTGCTGTTGTACTGGGTTCCACCGTAGCTGGCGCTGACCGGGGCGACATTGGGACTGCGTCCTCTGCCCACTTCCGGGTATTCGTCAAGGGCCGCGGCGTCGAATCCGTCCAGCGACCGGGCGAAGTCGGCATCCAAACTCGCCACGTTGAGCTTGTAGATGTTCTGGCCGTGCCGCTGCGGGGCGCCCACCGCGTATGCTTCGAGCCGATTGCTGGGGTTCAGTTGGAACGAGGTGGCCAGGTAGTAGGCCCACGCGTCCACCCAGAGCGCGTCTCCTCCGGTGAATCCCTGGAACATCCCGCCTCCGGTCTTGCGCACCACGGAACCCGTGGCCGCGAACGCGCCCATCGGGCCCGTGTTCACCACAAGTGTTTCCTTCAGCAAGTTGTTGCCCAGTCCCCAGCCACCGTCGTCGTCCAGGCTGCCGAGCCCGAACTCCTGCTTGTACATGAAGCCGCCGCCCCGGTCCGCGGGATCCGTGATGACGTTAAGGGTGCCGCCGATGGACGGTGTGGCGAGGTTGACTGCCGAAAGCCCGCGCTGGAGCTGGATGCTGGTGGCGGCATCCCCCACGCCGTCCCAGTTGGACCAGTAGACCCAACCGTTCTCCATGTCGTTGACGGGCACGCCGTTGATCATCACTGCAGTGTTGCGCTGGTTGAAGCCGCGCACGTTGATGCGGGCGTCCCCGGCGCCGCCCCCCTGCTGGGTCGCGTAGACGCTCGGGGTCACGTTCAACACCATCGGCAGATCGCGGGAACCCAACTGGTTCTGGATCTGCGTCTTGCTCACGTCGGTGAAGGCGACCGGGGTTTGCCGGTCCTGCGCCCGGGTGGCGAAGACTTCGAGCGCATCGAAGGCGATCGCCTCCTGGCTCAGGCTGAAGTCAAGCGCCAGCGACTGGCCCGCCTCCAGCGAGACGCCGGTCGCGGACTGGCGGCCGTAGCCGATCATGATCACTTCGACGGTGTAGGGTCCGCCCGGACGAACTCCTTCCACCACGAACCCGCCGTCGTTCCCCGACAGCGCTCCGGTCTGGACCCCGGTCACTTCGTGCGTAACCACCACCTGGGCGCTGGCGACCCCGGCGCCTCCCTCCCCGGTCACGCGTCCGGTTATGGTCGCGGCCTGCTGTGCGGCCAGATCGCCGGGGACCAGCACGGCGACCAGCACGGCGAAAACTGCATTCAGACGAATTCTCGACAACATCGGCTACCCTCCTGGTGAGAAATACTGGCCTCGAAAAGCGCTGCTCAAATCGAAATCCGTCCCCGGGTTCGTCCTGCTCGGCCGGGACCGGGGAATCGCGGATCCAACCGGCGCCGGCCGCGATGGCCAACGCCAGGCCTTCCAGCAAAATATCATACAACCCCCGTGGCGGCAGCACCGCGAGGGAGTCACAGTCGCGTAACGGGCATGTGGAACGCCGCTGGCAGCGACGCGAAAACGCCCCGCGTCCCGGTCAGCCTGCCGAGGACGGCCTCGCGACAAGGTAGCGGCCGAAGATCCACGCAGCCGTCAGCAGGGCGAGGCCGGCGAGCGCCACCAGTCCGAGCGTCCTGTTCACGACCTCGGATGCTTCCGAGCTGATCTGGCCTTCGGGACGCCCGATTGCAATGTACCCCTCGGGAGTTGCGCCCTCGCCCGTCAGCGGCGCGACTGCGAAGACCGACATGCTCCCGTCCAGATCGGCGCCGTGGACGATGCCGGGCTCGTCGGCCGCCTCGGGGAACCCCTCCGTCCGCGTGGCGCCGATGGTGTCTCCCTCGCTCTGCCCTGCAGGGTAGCGAACCAGGACGCGGCCCTCCCGGTCGAGCACAGTGAACGTCGACGACTGCGGCAACTCCATGTCCTGAGCGGTCTCGCTCAGAGCTCGCAGGTCGATGCTTGCGATCAGGACGCCCCCGGGCATCCCGCTGTCATCGGGAATCGGGATGGCCGACGCGACGCCCGGGCGCCCGGTGACGCGTCCGATCTGGTAGTTGCCGATGATGTGGCGGTTCTCGTTCATGGCGCGGATGTAGTAGGTGCGGTCGCCCAGATAGAGCAGCCCGTCCGGCTGCACGGAGCCGCACCCGACGTATCCGTCGAGCCCGATGACCCAGATGCCGTTGAGGTCGTTGGCCTGGTCGAAGACGCGTCCCAGGATATCGGTGCACTCCGGCTGCTGCATCCCGTTCACCTGCGGGAACTCCGCGAGCGTCGCCAGCAGGACGCGGCTCTCTTCGAGCAGCCGGTTGTACTCCACCGACGTCTCTCTCGTGGCGCGCAGAAGCTCCTGCTCCTGATTGGCCAGCTGGAGTGCTCGGATCTCGCCGTTCGCGTACAGGTAGATGCCGAGCGCCGGAAGGAAGGCGATCAGCACGAGCAGCAGGACACGGCCGGTGAACCCCGGATTCGACGTTGACATCGATCGGCTCTCCTCGTTGGGTGCGTTGTGGGTTTTCGGGAATCTAGCATGTCGGTGGGAATTGCGCTTCGCCCCGTTGCAGGTGTCCCGGGACTCGCCGGATCACTAGTTTTGCTCGCGCGCGATGTTTCCTCTCTCGGTGGTTCCGACTGAGCCATGAGCCTCGAATCCCTTGGGAATCTCGCGGAGATCGTCGGCGTTCTGGTCGTGATCGCGGGATTCCTGTTCGGCTACCTGCAGCTCCAGCAGTACGGGATCCAGCGGCGCGCCACGGCCGCCATCGAACTCGCGCGCTCCCTGCAGAATCCCCCCATGGCGCGCGCCCTTCGCCTGGTCTTCACCCTCCCGCCGGGCATCGACGGGTCCGAGATCCGCGAGCGCGGAAGCGAGTATGAGGACGCGGCAATGCTGGTTTGCCTGACCTTCGAATCGGTGGGCCTCATGGCCCATCGCCACATGGTCTCCCTGGAGCTGGTGTGGGAGTTCATGGGCGGGGCGCTGCTCGGTGCCTGGGAGCGGCTCGAGGACTGGACGCACGAGATACGCGACCGGAGCGGCGACGAGAAATTCAACGAGTGGATGCAGTGGCTGGCGGAGCAGTGCTACCGCCGGTACGGGCGCGAGGAACCGGCGTACCGGCGGTATGCGGAGTGGCTCCCCGGCGGGCAGGACCGCGTGGCTTGAGGGGAGGCCGCGGGGTCGCGGCCTCCCGAACAGGGGGTCGTTCGGCTCCGGTCAGCCCGAACGGATCGGAATGCTGATGCTGGTCTGCTCCCACTCCATGACCAGATCGGCGCCGCCCTCGGCTTCCACGAAGGTGTAGCGCAACTCGTCGACCGCCTCGTCCACCATGCCCGGCGTCACCGTGAAGCTGCCCACGTCGTTGGCCGTTACGTCGGGGCCGATGGGGATGCCCCAGCGCTCGTTGACCGAGTTGATGTGGACGGTCCAGTCGCCCATGGTGGGCGTGGCGTAGATGGAGTACGCGCCGGCGTCCAGGGCAACTCCGCCCACGCTCGCGCCCGCGCTCAGATAGATCGCGGTCGCCTCGTTGGCGCCCATGCGCCACGGGGCGTCGTAGGGGACCAGGGCGCCCATGATCTCCCGGGTCACCTCGGGGTTGTTGGGGTCCCTGCGCAGGGGCGCGCCGTAGCAGACCTTGACCATCACGTCGCCGAACGACGTGGAGGCGGACTCCAGCGAGCTGAGCCGGCCCTCCAGGTCTCCGCGCACGAAGCAGTCGGGTTCCTGCGCCATGGACCCCATGGCCATCGATTCTCCCGCCATCTCCATCTCGGAAGCAGCCTCTTCCGCAGCCTCCTGCGCGCAGGCGGGAAGGAGAAGGAGCAGGGCGAAGACGGCGGTCAGGGGCGTGAAGAGCTTCATGAGGTTCCTCCAGCAGAGGGATTACATCACAGGAGGCATGCCGCGGCAGCGGTCCGGGCCACCGCGCAGCGTGCCCCCGCACAACTCGCACGGCAAGGCGGCTTCGGATAGGATGATGCGCGCCGGAAGTCCGGTCAAGTCGGACGGCGCGTTCCGGAGCGCCTCCACAAGGAGCGCCCGCGGGGACTGAACTTGCCCAGGGAGACGCCATGAAGGCCGTACTGATGGACGGTTTCGGAGATGCCGGGGTGTTGCGCTGGGGCGATGCTCCGGCACCCGAGCCCGGGCCCGGCCAGGTGCTCATCGAGGTGGTCGCGACCACGGTGAATCACGCCGACATCAGCCAGCGGAAGGGGAGGTACCCCCCGCCCCCGGGCGAATCCGAGGTTCTCGGGCTCGAAGTGGCGGGCGTGGTGCGCGAGACAGGACCGGGTGTCGAACGCTTCGGTCCCGGCGACCGGGTGATGACGCTGGTGGCCGGCGGGGGATACGCCGAGTTGGCGTGCGCCTACGAAGGCCACCTGGTGCCGGTTCCCGAGGCGCTCTCCTGGGACGAGGCGGCGTGCGTGTGCGAGACCTACGTGACCGCGTACCTCAACCTGTTCATGCTGGGCGGCCTCGGCGACGGGGACGCGGTGCTGCTGCACGGCGGCGGGGGCGGTGTCAACACGGCCGCCATCCACCTGTGCCGCACGCTGGTCCCGGCCACCCGCATGGTCGTGACCGCCTCGCCGGGCAAGGTGGAGCGGGTGCGGTCGATGGGCGTGCACCACGTGGTGGACTACACGGCCGAGGAGTTCGCCCCGGCGGTGCGCGGCTTCACAGGGGGGCGGGGCGTGGATGTGGTGCTCGACCACATCGGCGCCGCCTACCTGAAGGGCAACCTGAAAGCCATGGCGCCCGGCGGCCGCCTGGTCGTGATCGGCCTGATGGGCGGGCTCAAGGCCGAGCTCAACCTGGCCCTGCTGATGGTCAAGCGGCACACGGTCATCGGCTCGGTGCTGCGCTCGCGTCCGGTGCCGGAGAAGGCCGACATCATGGCCGAGTTCGAGCGGGTGGTGGTCCCCCATTTCGCCGCCCGCCGCATCGTGCCGCTGATCGACGCAGTCTATCCGCTGCGGGAGGCCGCCGAAGCACACCGCCAGATGGAGGCGAGCGCGCACTTCGGCAAGCTGGTGCTCAGGGTCAGGGAGGATTAGCTGGCGCTACCGCCGGCCGGAGGTTTTCACGAGCCCGGGATCGTAGCGGTACTCCCTGATCTCACCCGGCTCGAGCCTGCAGAAATCCGGATGGGCGGGATTGACGACGTAGTTGACCTCGCCGATGACTACGGCGCTCGGGACCGTGAGGACGGCGGACTCCAGCGAGGCGAGCCATCGGTCGCCGATGCCCTGGGTGGCGGGGTGCAGGCTCGTACGGGCCCAATCGGCGGGCAACTGCTGACGATCCACCGCCTTGACGAGATCCGGCGAGATGCCCACGCGGAGCTTGCGGTACGCTTTCAGCACATCGCTGTCTCGGAGACGAACGAGCAGCTCCAGGCTCGCCAGCGCCAGACTGCCTGCCAGGTAGACCACCCTCCGCCCCGGGCTGCTCCAGCGCCCGCCATTCCGAAGAGTGCCGTCCCCGGAGAGCATGTCTTCGACGGTGCGAGAATACTCCGGCGCGGCCAGTCGCCATCCATGGATCAGGCTCGCCACACCCTTAGCTGAAGATCCCGTGGCGAATCCGTCCGATGACCTGTTCCACTTCGCGGCTCCCCACCTCGGTGGATGCCCGTTCGAGCGGTGACTCGCCCTCAAGCAGCTCGTGCGGATCCCCGAGCCACCGGCGGGCGGCTTTGCCATCACCCAGCATCATGTCGTGGACCAACGCCACCAGACGGGCTACGCGCACCAGTCGATCCGACTCCGCCTCCGTCAGCCGCTCCGCCTTTCGCCTCCGGGCGAGAGTCGTGGAGGGCAGTCCGATCACTCGGGCGAGCGCGAGGCGCCCGACCCCGGCGGCGGCCGCGACCTCGTCCAGCATCGAAAACGGCAGGCCGCTCCGAACCATGGCCACCGCCCCCTCGCGAACGAGAAGAGGCTTGAGAGCCTCCGGCTTCTCGTATCTCATCGACACTCACCAATTGGTATTCACAAAAATGCCATTTGGTGACATTCTAACGTGATTCGCCCGCGCCGGGAAGCTTTCAGATCCGCCCGCGCGCGGCATCGCAAGGCGAAACCTGCGCCGGCGGACTGGCGCGCTCCAGAGGGCGCGGGTTCGCAGGTCGCGTACCTCAGGACTCCGGGTCGTACTCCGGCGCTTCCAGTTCGCTGATGTCGTACCAGTCGACTCCGCGGTCCGGGTAGCCGTCGGCGTCGCCGGGGCCGACAGGGCGGTCGACGAGCACTACGAGTGTCGAGCCCAGCACATCGACCGCGAGGGCTTCGTGGCGCACACGTACGGCGCCCCAGTATTCCGGACCCGAGTACACGTCCAGGTACGAGACGCCCTCGTTGCGACCGCGGCTTGTTACAACCCACAGCCGGCTGCGGTCGTCAAACACCAGGGGCAAACGCTGGTACGGCTTCGGCATGCGGCGGAACCAATCTTCCCTCGCAAAGCCGCCTGCGGACTCCAAGTACTCTTCCACCTCTTTTTCGCTGGGATACTCCAGCACGAATCTCGGCGCGCGGATAAGCGTGCCCGCAGCATCGTCGCGCCCGGTGAAGAACAGCAACTGTCCACGGCACAGGACGAACACAGCGTTCCCTCGCGAGGAAAACGTGCCTGAATGGAGGCCCCGCAGTACTCCAGAATCCTCGCACCCGGCGTCGGTGCGAAACCGGCTGTCGTAGATCCTCTCCCAGACGACCTCTCCGGATACCACATCCACTTCGGCAAACTGGGTGTGCGAACGGATCGCGCCGGCAGAGTCGCGCTGCATCAACCACGAACGGCCTGTCAGCGTCGAGGACAATGAAGAAGCAGCGCGTTGGAAATAGACGCCCGGCAGGCGTACCTGGGATACGAGCGCACCTGTGGCCACCTCGAACACGGACATCCGATTCAACTCGGAATCGATTGCGCCGATCGTGCCCTCGGGCCCGCGTAGCAGATCGGGAAAGTCGTCCTTGAACTCGCCCGGTCCCTCCCCCTGCCGTCCAAATATCCGAACTGCAGAACCGTCCACGTCCGTGCAGTACACGCGATGCTCGTACGACTCCGTCGTGCAGACGGTGTCCTCGTCGAGGAGGAGAATCCCGATGTCTTCGCTCAGGGGGACGGCCGACTCGGCGAACGGAACCAGGGCAATGTCGCTCCCCGTCTCCGCACCGCCGCATGAGGCAACGACAAGGACGCAAGCGGCGAGCACGGCAGACGGGCGTCGTCCCTCGACGTTCTGTTGAACCCGAATCATCGCAGATCCTCCTCCGCAAGTACCGCGCCCTCCAGGCGCCGGTGGCCTACGCTGCACTACAATAACGTCTGACGACGCCGGTCCTTCACACCGACATGTTCAAGCGCGGATTGTCGAGCGCGGCGATTCTTGGCAGGCCGCGGGCCGCTCCCTAGCTTTGCTCGGACTCGCGGGGAGGCCCGCGCGGCTCGATTCGCAAGCCACGAAGGAGGATCTGTTCATGACGACCGCGACCGCACTGAAATCCAGGACCGCCGAAGACACCCTGGCGCGCAAGAGCCGTGACGAAGACGTGATCTCGGGTGGGCACCTGGCCGCCCGGGCGCTGGCCAACGAGGGTGTCGACACCGTCTTCACGCTGTGCGGCGGGCACATCATCGACACGTACGACGGGTGCATCGACGAGAACATCCGCATCATCGACGTGCGTCACGAGCAGGTTGCCGCCCACGCCGCGGACGGATACGCGCGCCAGACCGGCGGGCTCGGGTGCGTGATCACCACGGCCGGCCCGGGGTTCACCAACGCGCTCACCGGCATCGCGACCGCGTTCCGGTCGGAGAGCCCGGTTCTGCACATCGGCGGGCAGGGCGCGCTAACCCAGCACAAGATGGGGTCGCTGCAGGATCTGCCCCACGTCAACATCGCGCGCCCGATCACCAAGTTCTCGGGCGGCGTCCGCTCCACCGAGCGCATCGCGGACATGGTGTCGATGGCCGCGCGCGAGTGCTTCGCGGGGACGCCGGGGCCGAGCTACCTGGAGATCCCGCGCGACATCCTGGACCGCGAGATTCCGCTCTCCAGCGCGACCATCCCCGAGCCGGGCCGCTACCGGGCTTCGACCCGGTCCGTGGGCGACCCGCACGACATCGAACGCCTCGCCGACCTGCTGGTCAAGTCCGAGCGCCCCGCCATCCTCTTCGGACAGCAGGTGTGGGGCTGCCGCGCCCACCAGGAGGCCTGGGACCTGGTGCGCACCCTGAACATCCCGACCTTCACCAACGGCGCCTCGCGCGGGCTTCTCGGCCCCGACGATCCCCACTACTTCCACCGCACCCGCGGCGCCGGCTTCGGCAACGCCGACGTGATCGTGATCGTGGGCACCCCCTTCGACTTCCGCATGGGCTACGGCAAGCGCCTGCCCGCGGGCGCCACGGTGGTGCAGATCGACCTCGACTACCGCACGGTGGGCAAGAACCGCGACGTCGACCTGGGGCTGGTGGGCCATCCCGGCGCCATCATGGAGGCGGTGCTCGCCGAGGCAAGCTCCAACCTCGGGGACGGCCCGGCCCGCCGCCTGGGCTGGATGAGGCACCTGCGCGAGATCGAGGAGCAGAAGACCGAGAAGCTGATGCCGCTCTTCCTCTCCGACGCCAACCCCATCCACCCCTACCGGGTGGCGTGGGAGCTGAACGAGTTCCTCACCGAGGACACCGTCTACATCGGCGACGGCGGCGACGTCGTGACCATCAGCGCGCAGGCGGTCAAGCCGCGCGCGCCGGGCAACTGGATGGATCCGGGGGCCCTGGGCGGGCTTGGTGTGGGCACCGGCTTCGCCATGGCGGCCAAGCTCGCGCATCCCAACAAGGAGATCCTCTGCTACTACGGCGACGGCTCCTTCGGCATGACCGCCTTCGACATGGAGACCTGCAACCGCTTCGGCGCCCCCTACATCGCCGTCATCGGCAACAACTCGGCGATGAACCAGATCCGCTACGGGCAGCTGGCCAAGTACGGGCAGGAGCGCGGCAACGTGGGCAACCTGCTGGGCGACGTGCCCTTCTCGAAGTTCGCCGAGATGCTGGGCGGATACGGCGAGGAGGTGCGCGATCCCGGCCAGATCCAGCCGGCGCTGCAGCGGGCGCGCGAGTCGGTGAAGAGCAGCGGCAAGTCTGCCGTCATCAACATCTGGGTGGATCCCGGCGAATGGGCCCCGGGCACCAAGCGCCAGACCATGTACAAGTGAATCGTGAACATCCCTCCCTCCATCAACCCTGAACGAGCAATCGGAGCCACCCTTCCATGAGCAAAGCACTCAACGGCATCCGCATCCTGGACATGACCCACGTCCAGGCAGGCCCCACCTCCAGCCAGCTGCTGGGGTTCATGGGCGCGGACGTGATCAAGCTGGAGTCGCCCTTCGGGGACGCCACCCGCAAGCAGCTGCGCGATGTACCGGGGGCCGACAGCCTCTACTTCACCATGCTCAACTGCAACAAGCGCTCGATCACGGTGAACCTGAAGAACGAGCGCGGGAAGGAGGTCTTCACCCGGCTGGTGCAGGAGTGCGACGTGCTCATGGAGAATTTCGGGCCGGGGGTTCTCGACAGGCTCGGCTTCGGATGGGAGCGCGTGCACGAGATCAACCCGCGCATGGTGATGGCGTCCATCAAGGGCTTCGGCACCGAGGGCCCCTACGCGGCCTTCAAGGCCTACGAGAACATCGCCCAGGCGATGGGCGGCTCGATGAGCACGACGGGGATGTTCGACGGATCCCCCGTCGTGACCGGCGCCCAGATCGGCGATTCCGGCACCGGAGTGCACCTGGCGCTCGGAATCCTCGCGGCGCTGCTCCATCGCGAGCAGACCGGGAAAGGGCAGTACGTGGAGTGCGCCATGATGGACTGCGTGATGAACCTCGTGCGGGTGAAGTGGCGCGATCACCAGCGCATCACCCGCGGGCCGCTGGCCGAGTACTCGATTCAGGAGTTCGAGGACTTCACCCCGCGCGCGGGCAACGACTCGGGCGGCGGGCAGCTCGGCAACTGCATCCACTGCAAGCCGGGCGGCATCAACGACTACCTCTACATCGTGGTGCAGGAACACGTCTGGGAGGCGCTGGCGACCCGCGTCGGAGGCGAGGAGCTGGTCAACGATCCGCGCTTCGCCGACATCACCGTGCGGCGCAGGAACCAGGGCGCGATGTGGGACATCCTGAACGACTTCGCGAGCCGGTACACGAAGCGCGAGCTGATGGCCATCCTGAACGAGCTGAACGTGCCCTGCGGTCCCGTGATGAGCACCGCGGACCTGGCGGACGACGACCACGTGCGCGGGCGCGAGATGTATGTGGAGCTCGACCACCCCGAGCGAGGGCCCTACTGGAACCTCGGCTGCCCGATCAAGCTCTCCGACTCGCCCGCGGTCATCACGCGCTCGCCCCTGCTGGGGGAGCACACCGACGAGATCCTCGACGAAGTGCTCGGCTTCGGGGACGAGGAGATCGCGGAAATGAAGGAAGCCGGGGCCTTCACCTTCCAGCGCTGAGCCGACCGAGGAGTTCGGGACCATGAACGACGCCACCACGCGATCCGCCTCGAACGCCGAGATCCTGGAGCGCCACGGAACCTGGTTCGGGCACCCCGCCGGGCTTTCCACCCTCTTCTTCACCGAGATGTGGGAGCGCTTCTCGTACTACGGGATGCGCGCGCTGCTCGCGCTCTACATGACCACGGCGACGACGCACGTGATCCTGCGCGGCGACGGATCGGAGGTGGCCAACCCCGGGATGGGGCTCGATGTGGGGACCGCGGCCGCGATCTACGGGCTGTACACGAGCCTCGTCTACATCATGGCGCTCCCCGGCGGCTGGGTTGCCGACAACCTGTGGGGGCAACGGAAGGCGGTATGGGTGGGGGGCTGGATCATCGCGCTGGGCCACTTCACGATGGCGGTGCCGAGCACGTTCGCCTTCTTCCTGGGGCTCGTCTTCGTCGTCCTGGGGACGGGGCTGCTCAAGCCCAACGTCAGCACCATCGTGGGCGAACTCTACCCCGAGGGAGGCGCGCGGCGGGACGCGGGCTTCTCCATCTTCTACATGGGGATCAACGTGGGGGCGCTGCTGGGACCGCTCGTCACGAGCTTCCTGGCCGAGGGGTACAACTGGCACTGGGGCTTCGGGGCGGCCGGCGTGGGCATGGTACTCGGGCTCATCCAGTACCGGAACCGGGCCCGTCTGCTGGGTGACGCGGGGCTCCTGAAGACCGAGGATGAGCCCGCGCAGGTGGCGGCGAGGTCGCGCAGGTTCTTTGGGACGTTCTTCGCCGTGGTCGTCGGGGTCGTGGCCTTCGGCTACCTGGTCTCGGCCGGAGTGATTCCGGCCACGCTGGCCCAGATCGCGACCGTGCTGGGCTACGGCGTGCTGATCATCATCGCCGGCTACTTCGTCTACCTGTGGACTGTGGGAGGCCACACGCGGGAGGAGAACCGCCGGCTCGGGGTGATCTTCTGGCTGTTTCTGCTGATCGCCGTGTTCTGGTCGGGGTTCGAGCAGGCCGGATCCTCGCTCAACCTGTTCGGGCGCGACTACACCGACCGCAACATCCTCGGCTGGCTCATGCCGGCCGGCTTTCTCCAGTCGGTCAACTCCTTCTTCATCATCCTGCTCGCGCCCGTCTTCGGATCGCTCTGGGTGTGGCTCGAGCGGCGCAACCGCAACCCTTCGATTCCCATGAAGGCGGGGCTGGGGCTGATCGGGCTGGCGATGGGGTTCTTCGTGCTGGCGTGGGGCGCCGCGAACGCCACGACCGACAACCTGGTGAGCCCGGCGTGGCTGGTGGTGACCTACTTCTTCCACACCGTGGGCGAACTCTGCATCTCGCCGATCGGCCTGTCGGCCATCACCAAGCTGTCGCCCGCGAACCGGGTGGGTCAGATGATGGGGGTGTGGTTCGTGGGGGCGGCGCTCGGCAACCTGTTCGCCGGGCTGGTGGCCGGACAACTGGTGGACCTCGCTCCGGCGGCTCTCTTCCAGAACGTCGCGATGACCATCGGCGTGGTCGGGATCGTGGGGCTGCTGGCGGCGCCGTGGGTGAAGCGGCTGACGGGAGGGAAGAGCTAGAGCGCGGCCGGCAGGCCGGTAACCGCGGCGGTCAGAGCCGCTCCTCCTCCGGCGCGGAATGCGTCCCACCCGGAGAATCTGCCATTTTGGCATGAGGTCGTGAATCCGCATCCGGTGCGATCATTGAACTTACGGGCCTCGTTGGCCGGATTCCCGCCAAATGGTTCCCGCTGATTGTGCTAGGAGGCCATGTTCCCGCGCTGTGCCAGAGCCTTCCTGAGCTTGTCCTCGTCCGCGCGCTGGTAACGCAGACTGCCAACGCGCCGAATCAAGGCAAGAGATCACGTAAGTTCAATCAGGGCTGCACGATCTGCCACTCTTGCCATTGGACTGCATCCGGTCGGATCGGGTCGCGAAAGCGGGAAAACCGGGATTGATTTGCGGGAATCGCGGGCGTCCTCATGTCCTTCTCAATCGGGCGATTGGCCATGTTCGCATTCGCGTGGCGATGGCGGGGAGGCATCCGCATCTACGCCTTGATCGAGGGTAACGATCTGGAAGTTGGGGCCAGACTGCCCTTTCCGCATCCTGTCAACCGGGAAGGCCCGTCCCAGGCCACGATCAGCCGTTCCGGACGAGGGCGGCCACCTTCTGCACCGTCTCGATGATCGCGCCACGCCCGCCGCCCCAGCAGAAGCGCCATGGGCGATCATTCGGCCAGAGTTGGCGAACGTGGCGGCCGAAGTTGGTGCGAACGAAGCGAAGGATGACCAGCCCGTGATGGTCGGCCGCGTGCCGTTCGAGTTCGGGCAGGGCGCGGCGCCAGTTGCTCCCCCATCCGGTCTGGACGAAGGTGGTGTGGATATGCGGATCGCGCACGCGCAGTGCCTCGCGGACCGGTGCTTCCAGTTTGGCCGCCTCCTCGGCCCCCCCGGCCACCAGAATCCTGACATGTCTCCGCCGGGTCGGCGGCCCGCCCGCACCGTCGGCACCCACTGCTCGCGCACCGCCCAACTGTTGGGCGAGAGCCCGGTGCCTGTCGCGCATCTCCCGGTAGAAAGAGGCGTCGATGCCGTACCCCGAGATCCGTGCCAGAATGCCGGCGGCGTCATGGAGACCGTCTTCGGTATCCTCTGAGGCTTTT